>NZ_ATAE01000093.1 GCF_000474275.2 Alkalihalophilus marmarensis DSM 21297 | reverse complement strand
GACGAGATATCATGTATCTCTATTTCGCTTGGCTTTTGTTCAGTTTTCAAAGAACTTGTCCGTCGCTCGTTGGCGACTTAGTTATCTTACCGCATCTTCATGTGGAAGTCAACAATCTTTTTTGAAATATTTTTCAATGTTGTTTGTTGTTCCCTTGCGGTATGTACTAATATAGCATGTCCATTTTTTGAAGTCAACGATTTTTTAATGATTTTTTTATTCATTCATTGTAGTGGATTAAGGCAAAAGAAAAAGGAAGGCAATGCCTCCCCCTTTCACTGAGTATGTTTCTTATTTTTTTGAAGCATATATTTCATTCGCTCATTTGGGGGGACAAACCGTTTGTAGATGCCGTACACAATTTGATACTTTTCTTCCATGGCTTTTTTTACGACCTCATCTATTCTAGGGTCGGATAAATCTAATAAGAGTTCTTCCATCTCTCTTTTCAACATGTATTCCACTTCAATTACTTCTTTACTATTTAACAAAAAACCTAACACAAGCAACACCTCAACCTTTAGAGACTCAACAGCTTTATATACTCGTTTTCTTTAATTGGTTATATCTTACAAGTGTCATCTAACTAAATTGTTTTCTAAACCTAATGTTTTTATTCATATGTTCTAATACTTTGCATAAATTTATCCTAAAAGGTGGACGAGGGGGATCATTAATGAAGTTTATTTGGGTCATTCATGCGAAACGTATGAAGCAATTATCTTTAATTATTGTTATGGCACTTTTTGCTGCAGGGTTCTTATATATCGAACGAGCCCAGCTTCCTGTTTTTTCAACATCAGAAGGACCACAGGCGTTTTACAAAGCGGAGACAGATGATAACCGTATCGCACTCACTTTTAATTTAAGCTGGGGAGATAAACAGGTTGGCCCGATCCTTGATGTGTTAACTCAAAAGGGTGTTGATCAAGCAACGTTCTTTGTCTCTGCATCCTGGGCCGAGCGGTATCCTGATTTAGTAAAGCAAATTAAAGAGGCCGGTCATTTAATCGGAAGCCATGGCTATCAATATAAGAGCTATACGTCATGGGAAGATGAAAAGGTGAGGAAAGATCTAGTGAGGAGTAAACAAGTTCTTACTGAATTAGCTGGAGAAAAGCCAACGTTGCTTAGACCTCCAAATGGGGCTTTTGATAAACGAATCCTGACCCTTGCTGAAAAACAAGATTACAGTGTTGTACATTGGAGCGTGGATTCTCTCGACTATCAAAATCCAGGAGTCGATGTCATTGTAGATAATGTCGTAAACAACACGACATCCGGAGACGTTCTTTTGTTCCATGCATCAGATTCTGTAAAGCAGACTGATAAAGCCCTTCCTATCGTTATTGATCAATTAAAAGAAAAAGGTTTTACTTTTATATCAGTTGAAGAACTGATGGCAAGCACTGAAGCTGAAAGCGAAGAAATTAAATAGAAATAAAAAAAGCTCGAGCGACTATGCTCGAGCTTTCGTATTTGGTTGATTTGTCAGCTTATGAAGAGTAAGCAGCTGCCATGTATTTGCTGAGATAAGCGGTGCAAAATACATCCATAACCATTTAGGGTCATTTACCGTTAGAGCTGGCACCCATTCAATCGTCGTAACAACCACGATGAAAAACAAAGCTGGAATAAATGCTCCTTGATTTGTGTCTTTTGCTTTAAGGTAAGCAATGACTAACCCATATGCTAACAGTAAAACCGGCATAATGGTATAGTTCAGAATCGTCTCACCTTCTGTTGCAAAGGCAATATACCGCAGATAAATTAAATCAAAAATGACAAACGCAATCAGAACCACTTGTATTCTGTTCCAAAGCCTAGCCGATTTAAATAAACCGAGTCCAAACCGGTGCAGCGTCAAGTAGGCAAAGAAGCCCATTTGACTTACTAAGCTAAATGCCGCACTGATCCCAAGCAGCCAAATGACCCCGACTACCATATTTGTAATGTCCCCGCCTGTATACACATCAAAATCAATAATAAAGCCAACAATTGCTCCACTTAAACTTCCTACAAGCAATGTAGAAAAAAATAAATATACCACTTTCCGACTATTCACTGGCATTTCCTCCAAAATCGTTAAACATACTGTCATGATTGTATCAATCAGGATTAAAAAATGCTAGTTGTTCACCGTTACTCATGCATATTTTTTTAATAAATATCTCAAATTAATGACAAAGCGAAGGAGGTGAGCAGCTGTCATGAAAAAATTTCTTCATGGGTTGATTGTGTGCTCAGCTATACTTACACTAATAAGCTGCGCAACTGCTGAAGGAAGCGGTGGCAATAATACAGATTATGAAGGTACTAAAAAGATGATGGTCGATATGCTTAAGACCGATGAGGGCAAGCAAGCGATTCAAGAAATTATGAACGAAGAAGAAATGCGTCATGAGCTGGTAATGGACAATGCGTATGTGAAAGAAACAATCCAAGAAACCTTAACCTCTGAAAAGGGGAGAGCTTTTTGGCAAGAAGTGATGCGTGATCCTGAGTTTGCAAAAACCTTTGCAGAAAGTATGCAGACAGAAAATGAAAAGATGCTAAAAGGTTTAATGAAAGACCCTGAATACCAAGGCATGATGATCACCGTTCTGCAAAATCCCGAAATGGAAGAAACGGTGCTTGAGGTTATGAAGTCAAAGGAATACCGCCAGCAAGTGATGACTGTTATGTCTGAGGCCTTTGAGAGTCCTTATTTCGTTGCAAAAATTAGTGAGATCTTAGGCAGTGTTGCTGAGGAGCAAATGAAGAAACAAGATCCAGCCAAAGCAGAAGAAGAGAAGAAACAGCAAGAGGAACAGCAACAAGAAGAAGGCGGCGGTGGAGGTGGAAGTGGAAGCGGCGGCCAATCTTCAGGTGGATAAAAAAAAGAAGCCAAAGCGGCTTCTTTTTTTACTTTTCGATTTTTGCAATAATTTTCTCGGCAATTTCTTTATAAATCAGACCATTCGGATGATCCTCAGCATAAATAGAAGGCGCAAAGTCATTTTCATCGATGTCAGGTTGTCCAAGAGGAATTTGGCCAAGAATATCGGTTTTCAATTCTTCTGCTAAACGTTCTCCGCCTCCGCGGCCAAACACATATTCTTTCTCTCCTGTTGTCTTGCTTTCAAAGTATGCCATGTTCTCAACGACACCAAGAATTTCATGATGTGTTTTAATAGCCATTGTACCTGCACGTGCAGCTACAAATGCTGCTGTAGCATGAGGCGTTGTCACCAAAATTTCTTTTGAATGAGGAAGCATTGTATGTAAATCAAGGGCAACATCACCTGTACCCGGCGGCAAATCAAGGATTAAGTAATCAAGCTCGCCCCACTCAATGTCACTAAAGAACTGATTAAGCATTTTACCTAGCATTGGTCCACGCCAGATCACGGGTGCATTATCTTCAACGAAGAAGCCCATAGAAATGACTTTTACACCAAAGCGTTCTACAGGATAAATACGGTCTGCAATGACTTTGGGACGCTCTTCAATTCCCATCATATCCGGCACACTAAAGCCATAGATATCTGCATCAATAATCCCGACACGCTTTCCAAGACGAGCTAGTGTTGTCGCCACATTAACAGATACAGTTGACTTTCCAACGCCGCCCTTGCCGCTTGTTACCGCAATAAACGTGGTTGGGCTGTCAGGAGCAAGAATAGAAGGGCCTTCAAATGCCGCTTCTTTTAACCCGCCAGCCGACTTCAACTCTTGTTCTGTCAACTCTTCAAAGCGCAGGCCTACAGACTCTGCCCCTTCTCCTTTTAATACATTAACTACTTCCTGCTGCACTTCCATTTGTTCTGCTGTGCCTGTTTTGGCAAGAGCAATCTTGACGCTGACATTTCCGCCTTTAATCTTTACTTCACGTACACCACCAGTTTCGACGATGCTTTTATTTAAATCACGATCTTTGACTCGTTTTAAGGCTTCGACAATTGTCGTTTCTGTTACCAATATGAACACCATCCTTTAACCAGTTATATGCCTAGTATAGCATATTCTGCATAAGGACCGTGAATCCGTTTCCACCTCGTTAGAATTATGAGACAGGTTCTTCTTCATTCGTATAATATCTCATGATCCCTTGGTAAATTGAAGCTGCGACCTTATCTTGATACGCCTCGGTCTGCAGCATTGACGCTTCTGTTGGATGAGATAAGAACCCTGCCTCTACCAACACCCCTGGGATTTCTGCTTTCTTTAATAAGAAGATATTATCAATAGGCTTAGCTATTCTTTCTGTATTCTCTAAATTCGTCCGAATTTGATCTTGCACAAATTTGGCCAGTCCTTCATTTTCAGGAATTGCTCGATGATAGAACGTTTGTGCCCCGCTCCATTTAGGTGAAGGTATCGCATTAAGGTGGATGGTCACAAACATATCGGCATCTGACTCATTGACGATCTCAACCCGTCTTTTCAAATCCTCAATTTTACGATGCCTGATTTTCTTTGTTCCCTCACCTGCTAAATCACGGTCTTCCTCTCTTGTCATTAATACAAGTGCACCTGCTTCTTGAAGATAGTCTCTTAGGTGTTCGCTTATTGCTAATGTAACTTCTTTTTCAAGCAGACCTTGTTTTGACACGGCACCTCCGTCAATCCCGCCATGGCCTGGGTCAACGACTATAATCTTGCCTGATAAAGGCAGATGCCATGTCGCCGAATCTTTACTGATAAATTGATATTGTATTAAAAAAAGCAGTCCCACTATACTGAGCGCAAACGCTACGCCTCTCATCCACCTGATCATCAGCCTTCCCCCTTTATATCCCTACCCATATATATTGGGACAAGGAGGAAAATATGAATGGTTTAATGAAGTCTAAGTCTGTGGCGTTTTTCTGCTTCTTTAAATCCTTTTTCCCACCAGCGGTCTATAAAGACATCAGATGAGATTTTAATCGAATCTAATAAATAATCTGAATCCCCGTTCCACCCTTGTAATAGGTTAAACAAGGAAAAGGAAATATCGGTTAATTCATCTTCACATCTTGCTTTGACTTCTGAAACGGACTCTCCTAAGTAGCCAAACCTCCCGTATTCTGCTCCCACTAAGTAAGCATCAATAGCCATGTCCATACAAGGGTCGAGTAAAAAAGGATGAGATAAGAAATAAAATGGAACAACCGGCTTAAAATGCTCATGCACATCTTCTTTTAACTGCTTTAACGAGAGCTGCCTTAATACCCCTCGTTCAAATTTCCACTGCTTTTCGCGCCTTTTTTCTGAAAAGGTCGATACAACTGCCATTCTCCTCACTCCCATATATCATGTTGCCATTAGTATGAGGAATGTAAATGTCACTATGCAGTGGAAAAATTGTCAGGAGATGAAGGATTTAAGCAAACAAAAAACCCCCATCCAAAATGGATGAGAGTTTTTGAAAACGATATTATTAACGTTTTGAGAACTGAGGTGCACGACGAGCTGCTTTAAGACCGTATTTCTTACGCTCTTTCATACGAGCATCACGAGTCAAGAAGCCAGCACGCTTAAGAGATGTGCGGTTTTCAGGATCTACTTCAAGTAGTGCACGTGCTACACCATGACGGATAGCGCCTGCTTGTCCTGTGTATCCACCACCGTCAACGTTAACGTGAACGTCATATTGACCTTCAACGCCAGTTTCAACTAGTGGTTGCTTAGCGATAAGCTTAAGAGTATCAAGACCGAAATATTCATCTAATTCACGACCGTTGATGATCATACGACCATCACCTGGTACTAAACGTACGCGCGCAACAGAGTGCTTACGGCGACCTGTACCGTAGTATTGTACTTGTGCCAAGATAATAACCTCCCTATCGATTAACCGCGAAGTTCGTAAACTTCTGGTTTTTGAGCTTGTTGTTTGTGTTCACTTCCAGCATAAACATGAAGTTTCATACCTTGCTTACGTCCAAGCGTGTTCTTAGGAAGCATTCCTTTGATAGCAAGCTCAAGCATACGCTCAGGCTTGTTAGCACGCATATCAGCAGCTTTAGTCATCTTTAAACCACCTGGGTGATTTGTGTGACGGTAGTAAATCTTGTCGTTTAATTTGTTACCTGTTAGTTCAATTTTCTCTGCGTTGATGATGATCACGTGGTCACCAGTGTCAACGTGCGGAGTGTAAGTTGGTTTGTGCTTACCACGAAGGATAGAAGCAACTTCAGAAGCTAGACGACCAAGAGTTTGGCCTTCAGCGTCTACTACAAACCACTTACGCTCAACTTCGTTTGGCTTTGCCATATATGTTGTACGCATGAATTTCCCTCCTAAATACGTTCACTTTCAAATTTAAAATCAAGTGTGTTAAATCCAAAGTCTCTTGTAACATTCTACTACCCGGGGCTAGTGGGTGTTAGAATTACCATCTAACATCATATAATAATCAAAACCCAATGTCAACATTTTGTTACACTAGGGTTCGTTGTTTTAGAAAGTTTTTTTCTGGAAAACTTATTTCAGTCATTATATTGTACGGACCATAGATAAAGTCCCTGTGGAGGAGCTGTTTTTCCAGCATCATCCCGCTTGCACGTACGAAGTGCTGTATCCACACTCTGTGCTGTTCTCTTGCCGTAGCCAACCTCAAGCAGCGTGCCGACAATAATCCGCACCATATTGTACAGAAAGCCATTCCCGCGCAAAATAAAATGCAGTTCATCTTCGTGTACGTTAATGTCGACTGCGTAAAGAGTGCGCACTTTATCTATGACACTTGTATTTGCTGCACAAAACGCGCTGAAGTCATGAGTGCCAATTAAATAAGCCGCTGCCTGTCTCATTTTATCAATATCAAGCGCGTACGAGACATGTGCTGAATGATGCCGTCTGAATACATCAGGATCTTCTGCGTTCAGCACACGATAGCGATACTCCTTGCCTGTTGTATGATATCTCGCATGAAAATCCTTCTCTGCATAGCGAGCAGAAAGCACTCGAATATCATCAGGCAGACATGCATTTAAAGCTTTAGGCCATTGGGCTGCAGGAATACGAAACGGGCTGTCAAAATGAATGACTTGGCCTTTGGCATGAACACCTGCATCGGTACGGCCAGAGGCGGTGACACTTACCTCTTGTCCTTTATGCACACGTTTTAAGGCTTGCTCGATCTCTAATTGAACGGTTCGTTTATTCGGCTGGACTTGATAGCCTGAAAAGTTCGTTCCATCATACGAGATGATACATGCTATACGGTTCAATTCACTTCACCTACCCGTTTCGTAACAATATAATTCCAACGCCAATCACCACTGCCGCCACAACGACAAAAGAGTCCTTGCCATTCCACATCAACACTCTTAGCTTCGTACGGCCTTCACCGCCCCTGTAGCCGCGCGCTTCCATTGCAAGAGCTAAATCCTCTGCTCTCTTAAACGCACTGATAAACAACGGTACGAGGAGCGGAAGCAGTGCTTTTACCCGCTTTGAAATCGGACCAGAACTAAAATCCACCCCGCGGGCCATCTGCGCTTTTAAGATCTTTTCCGTCTCTTGCATAAAGGTTGGGATAAACCGGAGAGCAATCGACATCATTAAAGCAAGCTCATGTGCCGGCAGCCCTACTTTTTTAAGCGGGGTAAACAATGACTCTAGCCCGTCTGTTAAATCAATCGGACTCGTTGTTAATGTGATTAATGATGTCAGCATGACAAGCGTTAACAGTCTCGTAGCAATAAATAACCCGTTCAGCACGCCGCCCTCATGAATGGCGATCGGACCGAGCGTCATCAGGACAGGGCCCTCTTTTGTTAAGAGGATATGGAGAATGAGAGTGAACAACACTAACCATAAAATCGGCCTGAGCCCTCGATATAAGAATAAAAGCGGAACCTTCGAGATAGCCATTAACATGACAGTTAAGCCTACTAGCAATAAGCTTGAAAACCAATTATCAGCAAAGAAAATGATGATTAATAAAATAAAGACACTAATCAGCTTTGAACGAGGATCAAGTTTATGCAAAAAGGAATTACCCTGCACATACTGGCCGATAATCACATTTTGAAACATGATCAGCCCTCTCCTTTCTCGTGAAGAAGGTCTGCTAGAAATGCAGCCACTTCTTCTTTTTCAAAAAGCAGAGGAACCTCAGTAAGGTTAAACTTCTTTTTCACTTGGGCCAGCAGTCGAACAGTGTCAGGCAAATCAAGCCCTATCTCACTTAGACGCTCAGACTCCTTAAACACTTCATCACGGCTGCCAGACATCTCAATCTTCCCGTTATTCATTACTACTAAATGATCAGCATATTTCGCTGCATCCTCCATGCTGTGAGTAACAAGAATCGTTGTCGTGCCATATTCCTTATGATAATTATTAAAGAGCTCAAGCATCTGGTCTCTTCCTTCTGGGTCAAGGCCAGCTGTCGGCTCATCTAATACAAGCACAGAGGGTCGTATGGCAAGGACTCCAGCTATCGCTACCCGCCGCATCTGTCCGCCGCTTAATTGAAATGGAGACGACTCAAGTACATCTTCATTTAGCCCTACAAGAGGCAGAAGCTCACGCACCCGGCGCATAGCCGCTTCTTCAGTTACTCCGTAATTCATCGGCCCAAAACAAATATCCTTAGCCACTGTTTCTTCAAACAACTGATGCTCAGGGTATTGAAAAACAAGACCAACCTGCTGCCTTAAATCTCGTAACGGCTGCTTATTCTTTTTATCAGCATTCAGTTTAAATTTACCGATTACAATCTCCCCTGCACTTGGCTTTAGGAGTCCATTAATATGCTGAATAAGTGTGGACTTTCCTGAACCTGTATGACCAATTATGGCAGTAAATGAACCGGAAGGAATAAAGAGGTCTACAGGATGTAAGGCCGTTTTTTCAAATGGTGTCCCAATCATATACCGATGTTCTACGCCTTTGAATGATATGTCCATAACGCCTGAACCAACTCTCCTTCCGTCAGAGGTAACAGCTCGAAGCAGATCCCCTTTTGTTCTAGCTCATGAGCAAGACGCACAGAAAAAGGCACCTTTAAACCAGCAGCTTCTAACTGTTCACTCGATTGAAATACTTCTTTTGGTGGACCGTCTGCTTTTATTTGACCATTTTCAAAGATAAGTACACGTTCAGCTATGACTGCTTCTTCCATGTCATGAGTAATCGTCATAATAGCCATACCGCGGTCATGAAGCATCTTCATCGTTTTCATGACATCTTTACGGCCTGAGGGATCAAGCATCGACGTTGCTTCATCAAATATAATTAAATCAGGCTCTAGGGCAATAATGCCAGCAATCGCTACACGCTGCTTCTGTCCTCCAGATAGGCGGTGAGGCTCTGCATCTAAGAGATGACTGATACCGATTAATTGAGAGTACTTTTCGATTCGAGAGATCATCTCATCACGAGGAATCCCCTGATTTTCTAACCCAAAAGCAATATCATCGCGAACAGTCGTCGCAACGAATTGATGATCTGGATTTTGAAAAATCATACCGACACGCTTTCTCACTTGCCATAACTCCTCTTCAGAAGATGTATGGAAGCCATCTACTATCACCCTGCCTTGCTGCGGTGTCAACAAGCCATTGATTAACCTGCCAAACGTGGACTTACCTGATCCATTCCGTCCTAGAATGGACACCCATTCTTTTCGGTTAAAAGAGATCGTCAAGTCGTGAAGCGCTAGATCCATCGATTCTTCGTATTGAAACGATACTTCCTTAAGCTCAATAAAAGCAGACAAATAAAACCCTCCTCAAAAGGTCTTTTACTCGAATGAAACCGAATGAAATCATAATATATAGGAGTGGTCTCATTCGCTATGACCAATATAAGAGCAACAAAAAAGGGCCCCCAGAGTCAGAGCGTTACTTGCTCAGATCCTGTACAGCCCTTTGTCGCCTCATATAATGACTCTTTAAAGACTCTAATTATACAAGTTCAATAATCGCCATTGGTGCACCGTCTCCACGACGAGGACCAACTTTAAGAATACGAGTGTAACCGCCTTGACGATCCTCGTAACGAGTTGCGATTTCAGAGAATAGCTTTTGGATTGCATCTTCGTTAGTCTCTTCGTTAGCTACTTCACGACGAATGAAAGCTGCAGCTTGACGACGAGCATGAAGATCTCCACGCTTCCCTAAAGTGATCATTTTCTCAACGATAGAACGTAGCTCTTTCGCTTTCGCTTCAGTCGTTTCGATGCGCTCATTAATGATAAGGTCAGTTGCTAAGTCACGGAAAAGAGCCTTACGACCAGCACTATCACGACCTAATTTTGCGTATGCCATGTTCGTTTCCCTCCTTTGTTACCTTCTCTAGCTGTTAAGCCAGAGATATAAAAGAACTTTCAAACCTTAAAAGAGTTAAGAGCAGGCTGGGATTAGTCTTCTTTACGAAGGCCTAAACCTAGTTCGCCAAGTTTCTCTTGAACTTCTTCTAGTGACTTACGTCCAAGGTTACGTACTTTCATCATGTCTTCTTCTGACTTCTGCGTTAACTCTTGTACCGTATTGATACCAGCACGCTTCAGGCAATTGTAAGAACGAACAGAAAGATCAAGTTCTTCAATCGTCATTTCAAGAACTTTTTCCTTTTGATCTTCTTCTTTTTCGACCATGATTTCAGCATTTTGTGCTTGATCCGTTAAGCCTACAAAAATATTAAGATGCTCAGTTAAGATTTTTGCGCCAAGTGACACAGCCTCTTCTGGGCGAATGCTTCCGTCAGTCCACACATCAAGGGTTAGTTTGTCATAGTTGGTGACTTGACCGACACGAGTGTTTTCAACTTGATAGTTGACACGAGATACCGGTGTGTAAATAGAGTCAATAGGAAGAACACCAATCGGTTGATCGTCATTCTTATTCCCTTCAGCAAGTGCGTAACCGCGACCACGCTTTGCTGTAAGGCGCATATGGAAGTGTGCTCCTTTTGCTAAAGTTGCAATATGCAGATCTGGATTTAGCACTTCGATATCACTATCATGTGTTAAATCGCCTGCAGTTACTACACCTTCACCTTGAACATCTACCTCTAGTGTCTTCTCTTCATCAGAATAAATCTTAAGTGCAAGTTTCTTAAGGTTCAAGATAATAGTCGTTACGTCTTCTACAACACCTTCAATTGTTGAGAATTCATGCAGAACACTATCAATTTGAACTGAAGTAACAGCAGCACCAGGAAGAGAAGATAAAAGAATACGACGTAAGGAGTTACCAAGAGTCGTTCCATACCCACGCTCTAGTGGCTCAACGACAAATTTACCGTACTTTGCGTCTTCACTAACTTCAACCGTTTCAATATTTGGCTTTTCGATTTCAATCATTAAAACAAACCCTCCTTCAAAACGTCGAACTCCGGTAGACTGCCAGGAAAGCCTAACCGGAAATCCCCATTAGGCAGTTCCCAACCGTTTCACCTTTTTGTCAATCGGATGTATTCGTCTCATCCATTATTGACACTTTCAGGAAATCTATACAATGATTGATTTCGTTACACTCTACGACGTTTTGGCGGACGGCAACCGTTATGAGGAACTGGAGTAACATCTTTGATCATGTTAACTTCAAGTCCAACAGCTTGTAGTGAACGAATCGCAGCTTCACGACCAGCACCAGGGCCTTTTACAGAAACTTCGATTGTTTTCATGCCATGCTCCATTGCTGTTTTAGCTGCTGTTTCAGCTGCCATTTGCGCTGCGAATGGAGTAGACTTACGAGAACCTTTAAATCCTAATGCACCTGCACTTGCCCAAGAAATAGCATTGCCGTGCGTGTCAGTGATCGTCACAATAGTGTTGTTGAATGTTGAACGGATGTGCGCAACACCAGCCTCAACATTTTTACGTTGACGACGCTTTGGACGAGTATTCGTTTTCTTAGCCATTTTTTATGCGACCTCCTTTACTATTTCTTCTTGTTTGCTACTGTACGACGAGGACCTTTACGCGTACGAGCATTGTTTTTAGAGTTTTGACCACGAACTGGTAAACCACGACGGTGGCGGATACCACGGTATGAACCGATTTCGATTAGTCGTTTGATGTTAAGTGATACTTCACGACGAAGGTCACCCTCAACTGTGTGAGCTTCAACTGCTTCACGAATACGACCTAATTCTTCTTCTGTTAAATCACGAACGCGAGTATCCTCAGATACGCCAGCTTCCGCTAAAATTTCAGATGACTTTGTTTTTCCAACTCCATAGATATAAGTGAGTGATACAACCACTCGCTTATCACGAGGAATATCTACACCTGCGACACGTGCCATGTGCTGTGCACCTCCTTAAATATTAACCTTGTTTTTGTTTGTGTTTAGGGTTTTCACAAATAACCATAACCGTCCCTTTACGACGGATAACTTTACACTTTTCACAAATTGGCTTGACTGATGGTCTTACCTTCATTATCGTTTACCTCCTTATGGTACGGAGTGCATTTAATTGTAATCGTTCAATTCACATCTAGCAAGTCTATCGGATAGATCTCGCTAGCAAATCGCAACGTTTATTTGTATCGATATGTGATTCGTCCACGAGTCAAGTCATACGGTGATAGTTCAACCGTTACTTTATCTCCAGGAAGGATTCGGATAAAGTGCATACGAATCTTACCAGAAACATGAGCAAGGATCTTGTGACCATTCTCTAACTCTACACGAAACATTGCGTTTGGCAGCGGCTCGATGACCGTACCTTCCACTTCAATTACATCCTCTTTGGCCATGAATTTACTCTCCTTCCTTCAGCAAATCAAGTTGTTGTTCTAGGAAACCGCTAAGTGCATAGCGGAGCTTTCCGTTAGTAACACGTCCCGTTTCTTCAACGCTCATACGTATTTCAGGAGCAATGTAGTTCAACAATTCTAGATGGTTGATGTTTTTCTTCTTAGCTCGATCAATTTTACGCTTATCTCCATCAGCAATCAAGACATAACGATCATTTTGGACCTCAATGACCACAGCATAGCTGCCTTCGTCTCTACCTTTTTTGACTTGCACTATCTGTCCGATAGCAATTTGACCGATACCGGGACTCGGACCAGAGTCGTTCATTACATCCATCACCTACATCTAAAGTTTTGTTAAAATTTCATACCCTGTTTCTGTAATTGCAATCGTATGCTCAAAGTGTGCACAGTTTTTGCCGTCAACTGTAACCACAGTCCAGTTATCAGCAAGTGTACGCACATAACGAGAACCTGCATTAATCATTGGTTCAATTGCTAGTACCATTCCAGGCTTTAGACGAGGTCCTTTACCAGGTGGTCCATAGTGTGGGATTTGCGGGTCTTCATGTAAGTCTTGCCCTACTCCATGGCCTACATACTCCCGAACAATTGAATAACCGAGCGGCTCAGCATAAGTTTGGATTGCATGAGAAATGTCTGATAATCTCTCACCAGGCTTAGCCTGTTCCAATCCTTTATATAATGCGTTTTCTGTGACGTCCAACAATTGTTGATCCTCATCAGAAATTGTACCTACAGCATACGTCCAAGCGGAGTCACCGTGGTACCCATTCAACTTAGCACCAATGTCAACACTAATTACATCGCCGTCCTTAAGCACTCTAGAACCGGGTATACCATGTACCAATTCCTCGTTTACTGAAGCACAGATGCTGCCTGTAAATCCATTGTACCCTTTGAATGAGGGTGTTGCACCGTGTGAACGAATCAACTTTTCTGCAATCTCATCCAATTCTTTAGTAGTAATACCAGGTTGGATATGCTGCTTTAACTCTTGGTGAGTCAGAGCAACAATTCTCCCAGCTTCACGCATGATTTCTAATTCACGTTCTGTCTTACAAATAATCATGCATTGAGTCCTTTCAGAAGTTCATCTAAGTCTTCGAATACCTTATTGATATCTTGATCTCCATCGATCGTACGAAGATAGCCTTTTTCTGTATAGAAGTCAATTAGTGGCTGTGCTTGCTGTTGATTTACTTCAAGACGTTTTTTTACTGTTTCTGGCTTGTCGTCATCACGTTGGATTAACTCACCGCCATCAACGTCACATTTCCCTTCAACCTTTGGCGGGTTGTAGATCATGTGGTATGTCTTACCTGAAGTTGGCGACACACGTCTACCAGTTAAACGATCCATTAAAAGCTGCTCAGGTACATCAATGTTTAATACGTAATCAAGTTTACGTTCCATTGAAGCAAGCATATCTTCTAATGCTTCTGCTTGTGCTACTGTGCGAGGGAAGCCATCTAATAAGAAGCCTTTCTCACAGTCAGCTTTAGAGAGACGCTCTCTCACAATGCCAATTGTCACTTCATCCGGCACTAATTCACCAGCATCCATAAACGATTTAGCTTTTAAACCTAACTCTGTTTCTCCTTTAATGGCAGCTCGAAACATATCACCTGTAGAGATATGAGGGACCTCATATTTCTCGACAATACGCTCAGCTTGAGTACCTTTACCTGCTCCTGGTAAACCCATTAAAATAAGATTCATCACTAATCCCCTCCATCGCTCCGATTTAACAACAGAAGGCGAACGGGAAGAAATGATCCTCCCCTGCTCCCCTTGTTACTTAATAAAGCCTTTATAAGAACGTTTAATAAGCTGTCCTTCTATCTGTTTCATCGTGTCTAATGCTACACCAACTACGATTAATAATCCAGTACCACCGATTTGAATCGCCGCTGGCAGACCCATTAATCGTGTGAAGAAAACCGGGATAATTGCTACAGTTGCTAGGAACAATGCTCCGACAAACGTTAAACGGTATAAAATGCGAGTTAAGTACACTTGAGTTGTTTTACCGGGACGAATTCCTGGAATATAGCCACCTTGCTTTTTGAGGTTCTCGGCCATTTTTTCAGGATTGACCTGGATAAATGTATAGAAGTACGTAAATCCAATGATAAGCAATGCATACACTACCATACCCACCGGCTGAGTATAATCAAATACTCTTGTTACCCATGCAGCAATTGCATTATCCGTTCCGAAGAACCCGGCAACTGTTGGAGGGAAGATGAATAGTGAAAGTGCGAAGATAACCGGAATTACCCCTGCGCCGTTCACTTTTAATGGTAAGTGTGTAGATTGACCACCTACAGGACTACGACCAACTAAGCGTTTTGCGTATTGAACAGGAATCTTGCGTAATGCTTGTTGAACAAAGATAACACCAACAATAATAGCTAGTATTGCTAAAGCAAGTAGTAATAATGAAACAATACTCAAGAATAGCTGTTCGCCAGCACCTTGAATCTGTGTAGCATACAATTGGTTAAGTCCGTTAGGAATACCAGCTGCGATACCTGCAAAGATAATGATCGAAATACCATTACCAACACCCTTAGCGGTAATTTGTTCACCAAGCCACATAAGAAATGCTGTTCCCGCTGTAAGAACAAGTGCAATAAACAAATAAGTTGGAACACTTGGATTTGGAATTAATCCTGGGAAAAAGGAGTTAAATCCAATAGACATTCCAATTGCTTGAACAAAACCTAAAACGATCGTTCCATATCGGGTGAACTGTGCCAGCTTACGTCGGCCAGCTTCCCCCTCTTTAGCCCACTCGGCAAACTTAGGTACAACATCCATTTGCAACAACTGAACCACAATCGATGCAGTGATGTATGGCATAATACCCATTGCGAAAATCGAGAAGTTGCCAAGTGCTCCACCACCAAAAGTATTTAAAAACCCGAAGGCATTCAATTGGTCATGGAAGTTCAGAACATCACTGTTTGCCCCTGGTACAGGGATAAAGCTACCGATCCGAAAGACAACGAGCATGAGTAGGGTGAAAACAACCTTACGTCGTATGTCACCCACTCGAATAATGTTGGAGATCGTCCCGAACATTAAATCACCTCAGTTTTTCCGCCAGCAGCTTCGATTGCCTCAACTGCAGATGCAGAAAACTTATGTGCTTTAACTGTTAAGTTCTTTTCAAGCTTTCCGTTTCCAAGGATCTTAATTCCGTTTCTTACGTTCTTTACTGTACCTGATTCGATAAGTAGTTCTGGTGTTACCTCAGTACCTGCATCAAAACGATTGAGCGTCTCAAGGTTAATCACTGTAAACTCCTTACGAGTCGGGTTAGTAAAGCCGCGTTTTGGTAGACGACGGTATAATGGGTTTTGACCACCCTCGAAACCAGGACGTACGCCACCGCCAGAACGAGCGTTTTGACCTTTGTGACCTTTACCTGATGTCTTACCGTTACCAGAACCGATACCACGTCCTACACGATTACGTACTTTACGTGATCCTTCTGCGGGCTTCAACTCATGAAGTTTCATGTCGACACCTCCTCATGTATAAATTAAGCTATTAAGCTTCGATTTCTTTTACTGTTAAAAGGTGAGATACCTTATTTACCATACCGCGAATCGCAGCGTTATCTTCTTGAACAACAGTTTGGTGCATTTTGCGTAATCCAAGTGTGTTCACTGTAACGCGTTGGTCTTCCGGACGACCGATAAGACTACGAGTGAGGGTAATTTCTAATTTCTTAGCCATTGACGTTCCCTCCTTATCCTAACAGTTCTTCCACTGATTTACCGCGAAGTTTTGCAACTTCCTCAGCACGCTTCAGTTCTTTAAGTCCTTGCATAGTTGCACGAACCATGTTGATTGGGTTGTTAGAACCTAGTGATTTAGAAAGGATGTCACCTACACCAGCAAGTTCTAATACCGCACGTACAGGACCTCCAGCGATTACTCCAGTACCTTCAGAAGCAGGCTTTAATAATACGCGCCCTGCACCAAAGTGACCGATGATCTCGTGTGGAATTGATGTACCAACAACTGGTACTTCAATGAGGTTTTTCTTTGCATCTTCTACCGCTTTACGGATTGCCTCAGGAACTTCCTGAGCTTTACCCATACCGAAGCCGACATGGCCGTTCTTATCGCCTACTACAACCAATGCAGCAAAGCGGAAACGACGTCCACCTTTAACTACTTTCGCTACACGATTGACAGCTACTACTTTCTCTTCAAGTTCCAACGTATTAGGGTCAATACGACGCATTCGTTTTCCCTCCTTTGTTCTTTAGAATTGCAGGCCAGCTTCACGAGCTGCATCTGCTAATGTTTGTACACGACCGTGGTATACATAACCACCGCGATCAAACACTACTACTTTATGACCGTTTTCTACCGCACGTTTAGCAACAAGCTCACCTACAGCTTTAGCTGCTTCTTTATTTCCACCGTTCTCAAGTGCAAGCTCTTTATCTAAGCTAGATGCAGAAGCAAGAGTTACACCATTTACGTCATCGATAAGCTGTGCGTAAATGTGTTTTGATGAACGGAAAACATTAAGACGTGGACGTTCAGGTGTTCCTGTGATCGCACGACGTACGTGAGCGTGTCTTTTCTTACGCGCCAAATTTTTGCTAGGCTTCGTAATCATTGAACGTCATTCCTTTCCGTAATTAATTATTTACCAGTCTTACCTTCTTTACGACGCACATATTCGCCTTCGTAACGAATACCTTTACCTTTGTAAGGCTCAGGAAGACGTACTGAACGAATATTAGATGCAACTGCTCCTACACGCTCTTTATCGATACCTTTAACGATAACTTTCGTGTTAGCAGGTACTTCGATTTCGATACCCGCTTCAGGAGTGATTTCAACTGGGTGAGAGTAACCAACGTTAAGTACAAGCTTTTGTCCTGACTTTGTTGCACGATAACCTACCCCGATAAGCTCAAGCGCACGCTCGTAGCCTTTCGTTACGCCCTCAACCATGTTATTGATTAAGCTGCGAGTAGTTCCGTGAAGAGCTTTGTGCTCCTTGTGCTCAGACGGACGCTCTACTGTAACTTGGTTTTCTTCTACATTGACTTTCATGTCCGGGTGAAGATTACGACTAAGTTCACCTTTAGGACCTTTAACCGTAAGTAGTGTTCCATCAAGCGTGATTGTTACACCAGCTGGAACCTCTACTGGTTTATTACCAATACGAGACATTCTTGTACACCTCCATTCATTTCAAGGAATGTATTACCAAACGTATGCTAATACTTCTCCGCCTACTTGTTGTTGACGTGCTTCCTTGTCTGTCATTACACCGTTTGATGTAGAAACTAACGCGATTCCTAGGCCGCCTAATACACGAGGAAGCTCTCCAGCTTTCGCATATACACGTAGTCCAGGCTTACTGATACGTTTAAGACCAGTAATTACACGCTCATTTGTAGCACCATATTTTAAGAAGATGCGGATTACACCTTGCTTATTGTCTTCGATATATTCATAGTCACGAATAAAGCCTTCACGCTTAAGGATATCAGCGATTTCTTTCTTTACCTTTGAAGCAGGTAATTCAAGCTTCTCGTGACGAACTGTGTTCGCATTACGAATACGAGTCAGCATATCTGCAATTGGATCTGTCATGACCATAGTTATTTACCTCCTTCCCGTTCTTGGGCTTACCAACTAGCTTTCTTCACACCAGGAATTTGCCCTTTGTGAGCAAGCTCTCTGAAGCAAATCCGGCAAAGTTTAAACTTACGCAATACTGAATGAGGACGACCGCAACGTTCACAGCGAGTGTACTCTTGTACTTTGTACTTTTGTGTACGTTTTTGCTTTGCAATCATTGATTTCTTTGCCAAAGTTTTCCCTCCTCTTTCGAAACGACTTTAATTATTTTTGAAATGGCATTCCCATTTGTGTTAATAATTCACGAGCTTCTTCGTCTGTATTCGCAGTTGTTACGATAACAACGTCCATACCGCGAACTTTATCAACTTTATCATAATCAATTTCAGGGAAGATTAATTGCTCTTTCACACCTAGTGTGTAGTTACCGCGACCGTCGAATGCTTTTTTAGAAACACCGCGGAAGTCACGTACACGTGGAAGTGAAACAGAAACTAACTTATCAAGAAATTGGTACATGCGCTCACCACGAAGAGTTACTTTCGCACCGATAGGCATACCTTCACGAAGTTTAAAACCAGCGATTGATTTTTTAGCTTTTGTGATTAATGGCTTTTGACCAGTGATCTCAGCTAATTCTTCTACAGCTTTATCTAAAGCTTTTGCGTTAGATACAGCATCACCAACACCCATGTTTACAACGATTTTCTCAAGTTTTGGCACCGCCATAACAGATGAGTAGTTGAACTTCTCTACTAGAGAAGGAACGATTTCAGTTGAATACTTCTCTTTTAAACGATTCATACGATTGACCTCCTTTCACACACTGACTACTTATCTAATGCTTCGCCAGACTTCTTAGCAATACGTACTTTTTTGCCGTTCTCAATTTTGTGTCCTACACGAGTAGGTTCACCAGACTTAGGATCTACAGGCATAACGTTTGAAGAATGAATTGGCGCTTCTTGATTCAAGATTCCACCTTGTGGATTATCTTGAGATGGCTTTGCGTGTTTCTTCACAATGTTTACGCCCTCTACAAGAACACGATTCTTCTTAGGAAAAGCTTCTAAGATTACACCTTGTTTCCCTTTGTCTTTACCAGAGATGACCTTAACTGTGTCACCTTTTTTGACATGCATCTTCGCCATGTTCGCACCTCCTTGACAGGGCCTTCCGTTAATATCTATTAAAGAACTTCTGGAGCAAGAGACACAATCTTCATGAATTGGTTGTCACGAAGTTCACGTGCTACTGGTCCGAAAATACGAGTTCCGCGTGGGCTCTTATCGTCACGTACGATAACTGCTGCGTTCTCATCAAACTTGATGTATGAACCATCGTTACGACGTACGCCGCTCTTAGAACGAACGATTACTGCTCTCACAACTTCACCTTTCTTGACAACGCCACCTGGTGTTGCTTGTTTCACAGAACAAACGATAACATCACCAACATTAGCTGTCTTACGGCCAGAACCACCTAATACTTTAATACATAGTACTTCACGAGCACCAGAGTTATCAGCAACTTTTAAACGGGATTCTTGTTGAATCATGCGATCTTACCTCCCTTCAATCGAGAACTTCTATTAAATGATTACCGCTTCTTCTACGATTTCAACTAAGCGGAAACGTTTATCTTTTGAAAGCGGACGAGTTTCCATGATACGAACAACGTCGCCAATTTTAGCAGCGTTTTCTTCATCATGCGCTTTTAACTTCTTAGAGTATTTTACGCGCTTTCCATAAAGGCGGTCTTTTTTGTATGTTTCAACAAGAACAGAAATTGTTTTATCCATTTTGTCAGAAACAACGCGCCCTGTATATACCTTACGTTGGTTGCGTTCCATTTAGCAAACCTCCTTTTTAGCCGTTGTTAATTCCAAGCTCACGTTCACGCAATACTGTCTTCGCACGAGCAATTGCTTTACGAACTTCACGAATGCGGGCTGGATTATCCAATTGACCAGTCGCTAGTTGAAAGCGAAGGTTGAACAACTCTTCTTTAAGTGATTTCGTCTTTTGCTCAATTTCAGCAGTGGTTAAGTTACGAATATCATTAGCTTTCATTTGCGTCACCACCCACTTCTTCGCGTTTTACGAATTTACATTTTACCGGTAATTTATGAGAAGCTAGACGTAAAGCTTCACGAGCAACTTCCTCAGAAACACCAGAGATTTCAAACATAATCTTTCCAGGCTTAACTACAGCAACCCAGCCCTCAGGAGCACCTTTACCAGAACCCATTCGAACTTCAAGCGGCTTAGCAGTGTAAGGCTTAGATGGGAAGATCTTGATCCAAACTTTACCACCACGTTTCATATAACGTGTCATAGCAATACGCGCTGCTTCGATTTGACGGTTAGTGATCCAAGAAGCTTCAAGCGCTTGAAGACCATACTCACCGAAGTGTACTTCTGTACCGCCTTTTGCACGACCGCGCATTTTTCCGCGATGTTCACGACGATATTTCACACGTTTTGGCATTAACATGATTAGTTGCCTCCTTCCTCTTTGTTCGTTCCTTTCGTTGGAAGGACTTCACCACGATAAATCCAGATCTTGATGCCTAGCTTACCGTAAGTTGTATCAGCTTCAGCTGTACCATAGTCGATATCAGCACGAAGTGTGTGAAGTGGAACTGTTCCTTCGCTATAGTGTTCTGCACGTGCAATATCAGCGCCACCAAGACGACCAGATACTTGAGTTTTAATACCTTTTGCACCTGAACGCATTGTACGTTGGATCGCTTGTTTCATAGCACGACGGAACGAAATACGATTTTCTAATTGACGAGCAATGTTTTCAGCTACTAATTTAGCATCTAAATCAGCTTGCTTAACTTCAAAAATGTTGATGTGAACGCGTTTGCCAGTTAATTCGTTAAGTGCTTTACGTAAAGCTTCAACTTCAGAACCGCCTTTTCCGATCACCATTCCTGGTTTAGCAGTAGAAACTGTAACATTTACGCGATTTGCAGCACGTTCGATTTCTACTTTAGACACAGAAGCGTCTTTTAAGCGTTTTTCAATATACTCACGAATTTTGATATCTTCGTGTAGTAGATCAGCATAATCTTTCTCAGCGTACCATTTTGACTCCCAGTCTTTGATAACGCCAACTCGAAGTCCAGTAGGATTAATCTTTTGACCCACGCTTTATCCCTCCTTCTTTTCAGTTACAACCAGTGTAATGTGGCTAGTGCGCTTGTTAATACGGCTCGCACGTCCCATCGCACGTGGACGGAAACGTTTTAAAGTAACACCTTCGTCTACATACGCTTCACTAATTACAAGGTTGTTTGGCTCCATTTCATAGTTATGCTCAGCATTCGCAATTGCAGAGTTTAGAAGCTTTTCTACAACAGGTGAACCAGCTTTTGGTGTGTGACGAAGAATAGCGATCGCCTCACCTACTTGCTTTCCACGAATCAAGTCAACAACTAAACGCACTTTACGAGGAGCAATACGCACTTGTTTTGCTACAGCTTTAGCTTGCATGGATAGGACCTCCTCTCTAACTAACCTTAACGTCTTGTTTTCTTATCATCAGCAGCATGACCTTTATACGTACGCGTAGGTGCAAACTCACCAAGTTTGTGTCCTACCATGTCTTCAGAAATGTAAACTGGAACATGCTTACGGCCATCATATACTGCGATAGTGTGCCCGATGAACTCAGGGAAAATTGTTGAACGACGAGACCAAGTTTTGATCACTTTCTTGTCATTAGCTTCGTTATGAGCTTCGACCTTTTTCATTAAATGATCATCAACGAAAGGTCCTTTTTTCAAACTACGACCCATGAGAAAACCTCCCTTCGTGATTCGCCCACGGTTCTACGCGAGAACCGCAGCCAAACCCCGTTATTTTTTACGACGACGTACGATGTACTTGTCAGATCCTTTGTTCTTCTTACGAGTTTTGAATCCAAGTGTTGGTTTACCCCAAGGAGACATTGGAGACTTACGTCCGATTGGTGCTTTACCTTCACCACCACCGTGTGGGTGATCGTTAGGGTTCATAACAGATCCACGAACAGTTGGACGTTTGCCTAACCAACGTGAACGACCTGCTTTACCAATGTTGATAAGTTCATGTTCAACGTTACCAACTTGACCAATTGTCGCACGACAAGTAGCAAGGATGTAACGAGTCTCACCTGAGTTTAAACGTACTAATACATAATCTCCTTCTTTACCAAGAAGTTGAGCTTCTGTACCAGCAGAACGAACTAATTGTCCACCTTTACCAGGCTTAAGTTCGATGTTGTGAATTACAGTACCAACTGGGATGTTTTTAAGAGGTAATGCGTTACCTACTTTGATATCCGCTTCTGCACCTGATTCAATCATCATGTCAACTTTAAGACCTTTTGGCGCTAAGATGTAACGCTTTTCACCATCAACATAGTTGATTAGTGCGATGTTAGCAGAACGGTTTGGATCGTATTCGATCGTAGCAACGCGCCCTGGAATTCCATCTTTAGTACGTTTGAAGTCAATCACACGGTATTGACGTTTGTGTCCGCCACCTTGGTGACGTACAGTTAATTTACCTTGGTTGTTACGGCCGCCTTTTTTGTGTAAAGGAGCAAGTAACGACTTTTCCGGTTTGTCAGTTGTGATTTCCGCGAAATCTGATACGGACATACCACGACGACCGGCACTGGTCGGTTTATACTTTTTAATCGCCATGTTCAGTTCCCTCCTTCGCTTTTAAACTTATACACCTTCGAAGAATTCGAGTTCTTTGCTCTCAGGTGTTAATGTAACAATGGCTTTTTTACGACGAGCTGTGTAACCCGTGTAACGTCCAAATCTCTTAGACTTACCTTTGTAGTTCATTGTGTTAACTTTAGCAACCTTAACTTCGAAGATCTCTTCAAGAGCATCTTTGATTTGAGTTTTATTAGCACGAACGTCTACTTCGAACGTGTATTTTTTCTCACCCATAAGGTCAGTTGAACGTTCAGTAATTACGGGGCGCTTAATGATATCACGAGCGTTTGACATTACGCAAGCACCTCCTCTACTTTTGCAACTGCGTCTTTAGTGATGACAAGCTTATCATGCTTCAGCACATCAAGAACGTTTACTCCTTCTGCAGTAACAAATGTTACACCAGGAAGGTTACGTGTAGATAATGCAACTGTTTCATTATAATCAGCTGTCACAACAAGAGCTTTGCTGTCAACAGAAAGGCCATTTAATACGTTAGCCATATCTTTTGTTTTTGGAGCATCTAGTTGTAGGTTGTCTAAAACAACGATTTCTGCTGCTTTCAATTTGCTTGATAGAGCAGATTTGATTGCAAGACGACGAACTTTTTTAGGTAGCTTGTAGCTATAGCTACGTGGTGTTGGTCCAAAAACAACTCCACCGCCTACCCATTGTGGTGAACGGATCGAACCTTGACGAGCACGACCTGTTCCTTTTTGACGCCATGGTTTACGACCGCCGCCGCGTACTTCTGAACGTCCTTTTGTTTTGTGTGTACCTTGACGTAGAGATGCTTGCTGCATTACTACTGCATCATGAAGTACACTTGCGTTTGGCTCAATGCCAAAAATCGAATCAGATAATTCGATATCTCCTACTTGTGAACCAGCTTGGTTAAATACTGCTACTTTCGGCATGATGTGTCCTCCTTTCTTTCAATCTTTATTTTGCTTTAACCGCACTTTGTACAGATACGTAGCTCTTTTTAGCTCCAGGTACGTTACCTTTAACTAATAGAAGATTACGGTCTGTATCAACTTTTACGATTTCAAGGTTTTGTACTGTTACTGTTTCTCCACCCATACGTCCAGGTAATAGTTTACCTTTGAATACACGGTTTGGAGCTACAGGACCCATTGAACCTGGGCGACGGTGGTAACGTGAACCATGAGACATCGGTCCGCGAGATTGGTTATGACGCTTGATAGCACCTTGGAAACCTTTCCCCTTAGATGTTCCTGTTACGTCTACTACGTCTCCAGCTGTAAATGTGTCAACTTTAACTTCGTTACCCACTTCAAGAGAAGCGTCGAAGTTACGGATTTCCTTCATGAAGCGCTTAGGAGCTGTGTTAGCTTTTGCAGCATGTCCTTCTTGAGGCTTGTTAGTATTTGATTTCTTTTGGTCAGCAAATCCGATTTGGATTGCTTCGTATCCATCAGACTCAACAGTTTTCTTTTGAAGAACCACGTTTGGCTCAGCTTCGATAACTGTTACTGGGATGACTTCACCATTTTCAGCAAACACTTGTGTCATACCGATTTTTCTACCTAAGATTCCTTTGGTCATCCGTTACACCTCCTAATATAACTCGAATTTTTTGTTTGCCATTTTTATATACTTACATATAAAAGTCTATATTCACTAATTGATCATACAGATTTATAGTTTGATTTCGATGTCTACGCCAGACGGTAAATCCAAACGCATAAGAGCATCCACAGTTTGTGGAGTTGGATTCACGATATCAATCAAACGTTTGTGCGTACGCATCTCGAATTGCTCACGAGAATCTTTGTACTTGTGAACCGCACGAAGAACTGTGTAAACCGACTTCTCAGTTGGAAGTGGAATCGGACCAGATACATTAGCACCTGAACGCTTTGCAGTGTCTACAATCTTCTCTGCTGATTGATCAAGAACACGATGATCATACGCCTTTAAACGAATACGAATCTTTTGCTTTGCCATTATAGCCCCTCCTTTATCGTCCATTTTATAAACAGACATACTCCGTGAAAATTTCCTACACCCTGCCATGGCAAAGGGGCCGGGTGTATCAGCAACCTTCCACATCATCGCTGCCAATGACCAACATTCAACATTATACATAGGTACAAGACCTAAATCAAGTAAAAGTTTTTATGTTGGGCACACTCCTACTATTATAACGATACCTATGAGTAATTGCAAGGTTTTATCGAAATTAAATGCATAAAAAAAGAAAGCACCTTGGAAAACCAAGATGCTTTCTATCAAAAAGTAATAAAATTACTTAGTGATTGTAGCTACAACACCAGCACCTACAGTACGTCCACCCTCACGGATAGAGAACTTAGTACCTTCTTCGATTGCGATTGGTGAAATTAGTTCAACAGTCATTTCGATGTTGTCACCAGGCATTACCATCTCAACGCCTTCTGGAAGGTTGATGATTCCAGTTACATCAGTTGTACGGAAGTAGAACTGAGGACGGTAGTTTGAGAAGAATGGAGTATGACGTCCACCCTCTTCTTTTGAAAGAACATAAACTTCAGCTTTGAAGTTTGTGTGTGGAGTAATAGTACCTGGCTTAGCAAGTACTTGTCCACGTTGAACTTGGTCACGTGAAACCCCACGAAGTAGTGCACCAATGTTGTCACCAGCTTCAGCATAGTCAAGAAGCTTGCGGAACATTTCTACTCCTGTGCAAGTAGTAGAAGATGGCTCATCTGCTAAACCGATGATGTCAATTACGTCACCAACATTAAGTTGTCCACGCTCTACACGACCAGTAGCAACCGTACCACGACCAGTGATTGAGAATACATCCTCAACTGGCATCATGAATGGCTTTTCTTTATCGCGCTCTGGAGTAGGGATGTAATCATCTACAGCAGCCATAAGTTCGATAATTTTTTCTTCGTATGCTTCGTCACCTTCAAGTGCTTTAAGAGCAGAACCTTGGATAACAGGTACATCGTCACCAGGGAAGTCATACTCAGAAAGAAGGTCACGTACTTCCATTTCTACTAATTCAAGTAGCTCTTCGTCATCTACCATGTCACATTTGTTTAAGAATACAACAAGGTAAGGTACACCTACTTGACGAGAAAGAAGGATGTGCTCACGAGTTTGTGGCATTGGGCCATCAGCAGCAGATACTACTAAGATACCGCCGTCCATTTGTGCAGCACCAGTGATCATGTTTTTAACATAGTCAGCATGTCCTGGGCAGTCAACGTGTGCATAGTGACGGTTATCAGTTTCGTACTCAACGTGTGCAGTTGAGATTGTGATACCGCGCTCACGCTCTTCTGGAGCACCATCGATAGCGTCATACGCCATTGCAGCACCTTTACCAGAACGCTTAGCAAGTACAGTTGTGATTGCAGCTGTTAAAGTTGTTTTACCATGGTCAACGTGTCCAATAGTACCGATATTGGCATGCGTTTTCGAGCGGTCGAATTTTTCTTTACCCATGATTAATTTCCTCCCTTAAATGAACAATAGTAAGTTTTTTATGAATAAGAAAGGTGCCATACCCATACGAATATCACCTTTCTTAGCTTACAACAAAACGTTGTATGAAACAATTACAAAACGTTATTACTGACCGTTTTGCTTTTTAATGATCTCTTCCGCTACGCTCTTAGGAACTTCTTCGTAGTGGTCAAAGAACATTGAATACGTTCCGCGTCCTTGCGTACGTGAACGTAATGATGTTGCATACCCGAACATTTCAGCTAATGGAACGAACGCTTTAACTGTTTGTGCGTTACCGCGTGCTTCCATACCCTCAACGCGTCCACGACGTGCTGTAACGTCACCCATTACATCACCCATGTACTCTTCAGGAATAACAACTTCAACTTTCATTAATGGCTCAAGTAATACTGGCTTACACTTAGTTTTAGCGTTTTTAAGTGCCATAGATGCAGCAATTTTAAACGCCATCTCACTTGAATCGACATCATGGTAAGAACCATCATAAAGCTTCGCTTTAATATCGATTACAGGGTATCCAGCAACCATACCGTTGCCAAGAGCTTCTTCAATACCTTGTTCTACAGATCCAATGTATTCACGAGGAACTGATCCACCGACGATTGCATTTTCGAATTCGAAACCTGCACCCTCTTCGTTTGGAGAGAATTCTACCCAAACGTGACCAAATTGTCCACGACCACCAGATTGACGAACGAACTTACCTTCAACTTGAGCCGTTTGACGGATCGTTTCACGGTAAGATACTTGTGGAGCACCAACGTTAGCCTCTACTTTAAACTCACGCTTCATACGGTCAACAATGATATCAAGGTGAAGTTCACCCATACCAGAGATAATTGTTTGACCAGTTTCTTCGTTTGTTTCAGTACGGAAAGTTGGATCTTCCTCAGCGAGCTTAGCTAATGCCATACCCATCTTATCTTGGTCAGCTTTAGACTTTGGCTCTACTGATAATGAGATAACCGGCTCTGGGAATTCCATTGACTCAAGAATAACAAGATTCTTTTCATCACATAGAGTGTCACCAGTTGTTGTATCTTTTAGACCAACAGCAGCAGCGATGTCACCAGAGTAAACCGTAGAGATTTCCTCACGTGAGTTTGCATGCATTTGAAGGATACGACCAACACGCTCGCGCTTATCCTTAGTTGAGTTCTTAACATAAGAACCTGAATCTAGTGTACCAGAGTAAACACGGAAGAATGTTAACTTACCTACAAATGGGTCAGTCATAACTTTAAACGCAAGTGCTGAAAACGGGTTGTCATCACCAGGTTCACGAGTTACTTCTTCTTCAGAGTCAGGTACTGTACCTTTAATTGCAGGTACATCAAGTGGTGAAGGAAGGTAATCAAGTACTGCATCAAGCATTAATTGAACACCTTTGTTTTTGAATGCAGAACCACAGATAACTGGGTAGAATTCAACGTTACAAGTACCTTTACGGATTGCAGCCTTGATTTCATCATTCGTTAACTCTTCACCCTCTAAGTATTTCATCATGAGTTCTTCGTCTAGCTCAGCAGCTGCTTCAACTAGTTTCTCACGATATTCTTGAGCTTGTTCTTTATACTCTTCAGGAATTTCTTTCGCTTCAGTACGAGTACCTAGGTCATCTTCATAGAAGTATGCAACCATTTCGATAAGATCAATGATACCATTGAAATCATCCTCAGCACCAATTGGTAATTGGATAGGGTGTGCATTAGCTTGAAGACGATCATGAATCGTTCCAACAGAGTACAAGAAGTCTGCACCAGTCTTGTCCATTTTGTTAACGAAAACGACACGTGGTACACCATAAGTTGTTGCTTGACGCCATACTGTTTCTGTTTGTGGTTCAACACCCGATTGAGCATCTAGTACCGCTACAGCACCATCTAATACACGTAGTGAACGTTCAACTTCAACTGTGAAGTCTACGTGTCCTGGTGTATCAATGATGTTAATACGATGGTCTTTCCAAGCAGCCGTTGTAGCAGCAGAAGTGATCGTGATACCACGTTCTTGCTCCTGTGCCATCCAGTCCATTTGTGAAGCACCTTCGTGCGTTTCACCAATTTTATGAATACGACCTGTGTAAAAAAGTACGCGCTCTGTAGTAGTTGTTTTACCGGCATCGATGTGAGCCATGATGCCGATATTACGCGTATCTTTTAAGGAGAACTCTCTTGCCATGGGGTATTTCTCCTTCCTATTTCATACGATTTATTTAATAAGAATAAAATCTTACCAACGATAGTGAGCAAACGCTTTGTTCGCTTCAGCCATCTTATGAGTATCTTCACGCTTCTTAACAGAAGCACCAGCGTTGTTAGCAGCATCTAAGATTTCATAAGCTAAACGCTCTTCCATCGTTTTTTCTCCACGAAGACGTGAATAGTTTACTAACCAACGAAGACCTAAAGTTGTACGACGCTCAGGCTTAACTTCGATCGGCACTTGGTAGTTAGCACCACCAACACGACGAGCTTTAACTTCAAGAACAGGCATAATGTTCTTAAGCGCTTGATCAAATACTTCCATAGGGTCTTTTCCGCTACGTTCCTTCACTAATTCAAAAGCATTATATAGGATAGTTTGAGCAACCCCACGCTTTCCATCAACCATAATACGGTTGATTAGACGTGTAACTAGTTTTGAATTATAAATAGGATCTGGTAATACATCGCGACGAGTAACTGGACCTTTACGAGGCATTGTTTCCCCTCCTTTCAACATTTAAACAATTATTTTTATTACTTTTTATCTTTTGGACGCTTTGTACCGTACTTAGAACGTCCTTGCATACGATTTTGTACACCTGCTGTATCAAGCGCACCACGTACAATGTGGTAACGTACCCCTGGTAAATCTTTTACACGGCCGCCACGGATAAGAACAACACTGTGCTCTTGTAGGTTGTGACCGATACCTGGGATGTATGCCGTTACCTCAATTTGGTTCGTTAAACGAACACGTGCATACTTACGAAGAGCCGAGTTCGGTTTCTTCGGAGTCATTGTACCAACACGAGTACAAACACCACGCTTTTGAGGAGAAGAAAGGTTTGTTTGATTCTTCTTGAAGCTGTTGTACCCTTTGTTAAGTGCTGGTGAATCAGAATTCTTAACTTTAGCAACGCGTCCTTTACGGATTAATTGGTTAATAGTAGGCATTATTTTTCCTCCTCTCTTTTAAAAAGATAAGACCACTGATCCTGGTGGTTCATATTTAGGCAAAAGTAAAGTTTTTGCCATGCGGATCGCCCCGAATGGCAAAAACACGATTACTTCCTTAAAGCAACAGTGGCTGCACCGACTTCAATGCCACAAGCTTTACCAAGCTTTTTCATTGAGTCAACATAATAAACCGGGATTTGCTTTGACTTCGCTAATGCTTCAACTTTGTATACTACACGAGTATCAGCATCTTCTGCTACAACCAGTTCACAAACCTCACCGATCTCTAGCGCCTTTAATGTTTGCTTAGTACCTATAATAAGGTTACTAGCCTGCTTTACTTTTTCATAAGACATTGTTCATCCTCCAAAGCAACAGGTTCTGAGGCACACTTTGATATCTTATCACCCTGATATATGTGTGTCAACCACTTATTAATAGTTTTTATTCGTGAGTTCCTACTTCTTCTAGTACAGGAGCTTCCGCTTCTTCTTGATTATCATCATGAGTAGATAAGATATTCAAGTGGCGGTAGCGGTCCATACCAGTTCCCGCTGGAACCAACTTACCGATAATAACATTTTCTTTAAGACCTAGCAACTCATCACGTTTTCCTTTAATTGCTGCATCAGTTAAGACACGAGTCGTTTCTTGGAACGAAGCAGCTGATAAGAAGGAATCCGTTTCAAGAGAAGCTTTTGTGATACCAAGAAGTACTGGACGACCTGTAGCAGGGCGTTTGCCTTCAAGTAACACTTTTGCGTTCTCATCGTTGAAGTGTTGGATTTCAATAAGGGAACCTGGAAGTACATTTGTTTCCCCTGCATCCACCACACGAATTTTACGAAGCATTTGACGAACCATAACCTCAACGTGCTTATCGCCAATTTCTACCCCTTGCATACGGTATACTTTTTGAACTTCGCGTAAGAGATACTCTTGAACACCGTCCATACCACGAACTTTTAGAAGTTCTTTCGGATCGATCGAACCTTCTGTTAAGCTTTCGCCGGCTTTTACATGATCACCGACAGCCACTTTTATTCTTGCACCGTAAGGGATCGCATAGTTAATGCTCTCCATTTCGCTGCGAACGGTAACTTCACGTTTGTCGCCTTCTTTAAAGTCAACAACTTCTCCTTCAATTTCAGAGATAACTGCTTGACCTTTAGGATTACGAGCTTCGAAAATCTCTTGGATACGCGGAAGACCTTGAGTGATATCGTCTCCTGCTACCCCGCCTGTATGGAACGTACGCATTGTAAGCTGAGTTCCCGGCTCACCGATTGATTGAGCAGCGATAATTCCAACTGCTTCCCCAACTTCGACGTCGCTTCCAGTGGCAAGGTTGCGGCCGTAACATTGCTTACACACACCGTGGCGTGTATTACATGTGAAGACAGAACGGATTGTCATTTCTTCAATTCCAGCATCTAGAATTATTTTAGCGACATCCTCTGTAATAAGTTCATTCTTTTTAACAAGAACTTCATTTGTTTTAGGATGACGAACAGTCTTGAATGCTACACGGCCGAGTAAACGGTCATACAATCCTTCAATAATTTCGTTTCCTTCTTTTATCGCACCGACTAATAGTCCACGATCTGTACCACAGTCTTTTTCACGTACGATTACATCTTGCGCAACATCTACTAGACGACGAGTCAGGTAACCTGAATCGGCAGTCTTTAAGGCTGTATCGGCAAGACCTTTACGCGCACCGTGAGTAGAGATGAAGTACTCGAGTACCGTTAAACCTTCACGGAAACTTGATTTGATCGGAAGCTCAATGATTCGACCAGACGGGTTAGCCATCAGACCACGCATACCTGCAAGCTGCGTAAAGTTTGATGCGTTACCACGGGCACCTGAGTCACTCATCATAAAGATTGGGTTGCGTTTATCAAGAGTTCCCATTAACTTATTCTGGATAACATCCTTCGCTTCACTCCAGACTGAGATAACACGGTCATAACGCTCTTCCTCTGTGATAAGACCACGGCGGAATTGCTTTAATACCTTCTCAACTTTAATTTCAGCTTCAGCAAGGATTTCTTTTTTCTCTGCAAGTACAACGATATCGGCTACCCCAACAGTAATACCGGCTTTCGTTGAGTACTTAAATCCTAAGTCTTTCATTCGGTCAAGCATCTTAGAAGTCTCAGTGATCTTAAACTTCTTAAATACTTCAGCAATGATATTTCCTAGGAAGCCTTTCTTAAATGGCGCTACAACTTCGCGCTCTTCAAACAACTTCGCTACATCTGTTGTGCTTGGAACGATGTATTTAGCTGGTGTTTCCACCTCTAAATTCACTGCAGTCGGCTCATTGATGTATGGGAATGACGGAGGAAGAATTTCATTGAAGATTAACTTCCCTACAGTCGTTAATAACAACTTATCTTCTTGGTCTTCTGTAAATGTTGTTTTTCCAAGCGAAGCAACCGGAATTGCTACACGTGTATGAAGATGCACATATCCATTTTGATACGCAATCAATGCTTCATTTGTATCTTTAAAGATAGAACCTGTACCTTTTGCTTCCTCACGCTCCATAGTCAGGTAGTAGTTACCTAATACCATATCCTGAGACGGAGTAACAACCGGCTTACCATCTTTCGGGTTCAAAATATTTTGAGCTGCAAGCATTAGAAGACGCGCTTCTGCTTGTGCTTCTGCTGATAATGGTACGTGTACAGCCATTTGGTCACCATCAAAGTCAGCGTTATAAGCTGTACATACGAGCGGGTGAAGCTTAATTGCACGACCTTCAACTAAAGTTGGCTCAAATGCTTGGATACCAAGACGGTGAAGAGTAGGGGCACGGTTTAATAAAACTGGGTGCTCACGAATTACTTCTTCTAGTACATCCCACACCTCAGGTTGAACGCGCTCTACCTTACGCTTAGCACTCTTAATGTTATGAGCAAGACCTTTACTTACAAGCTCCTTCATAACAAATGGCTTAAATAGCTCTAGTGCCATCTCTTTTGGAAGTCCGCACTGATACATCTTTAAGTTCGGACCTACTACGATAACCGAACGACCAGAGTAGTCAACACGTTTTCCTAGTAAGTTTTGACGGAAACGTCCTTGTTTCCCTTTAAGCATATGAGATAAAGATTTTAATGGACGGTTACCTGGTCCTGTTACCGGACGTCCGCGGCGGCCATTATCAATCAATGCATCTACTGCTTCTTGAAGCATACGCTTTTCATTTTGAACAATAATATTTGGAGCTCCTAAATCTAGAAGGCGCTTCAAACGATTGTTACGGTTAATTACACGACGATAAAGGTCATTTAAGTCAGAAGTAGCAAAACGACCACCATCAAGCTGAACCATTGGACGTAATTCTGGCGGAATAACCGGAAGTACATCTAAAATCATCCAAGAAGGTTCGTTTCCTGAATTACGGAATGCTTCTAATACTTCTAAACGTTTAATCGCACGCGTACGACGTTGACCTTGAGCAGTTAACAGCTCTTCTTTCAGCCCATCAACTTCTTTTTCAAGATCGATATCAGCTAAAAGCTTACGGATCGCTTCTGCTCCCATAGCAGCAGTGAATGAGCGGCCGTATTTATCACGGTACGTGCGGAATTCTTTCTCAGATAGGAGCTGCTTTTTCTCAAGCGGCGTCTCACCTGGGTCAGTTACTACGTATGAAGCAAAGTAAATGACTTCTTCAAGAGAACGAGGAGACATATCCAGCACTAGGCCCATACGGCTCGGAATTCCTTTGAAGTACCAAATGTGAGAAACAGGTGCAGCAAGCTCAATATGACCCATACGTTCACGACGAACTTTTGCACGTGTAACCTCTACACCACAACGATCACAGACAACACCTTTATAACGGACACGCTTATATTTACCACAGTGACATTCCCAGTCCTTTTGAGGTCCGAAAATACGCTCACAGAATAAGCCGTCTTTCTCAGGTTTAAGTGTACGATAGTTAATCGTTTCTGGTTTCTTTACTTCCCCACGTGACCAAGAACGAATCTTGTTCGGTGAAGCAAGACCAATTTTCATATATTCGAAGTTATTTACATCTATCAAGGGGCCAACCTCCCTTTTGATTTCCATGTCTTATAGAACACGCAAATGAAAGTATCTATATTCTCTTTTTAATATGTTAAAGAGGGTAAGACAGCAACATGGGAACTAGTACATCTAGCCCCCGCATCGCTTTTTTCTATACTTTTATTCGTTATACGTTTGATTCACTTGATTCAAGATTCAAGTTAAGCTTCTCTGAAGTCTGTTCATCTTCATCATCAAGCTCTCTCATCTCAATCTCTTCCTCGTTACTTGAGAGCATCTTCACGTCCATACCGAGTGATTGAAGCTCTTTGATAAGAACTTTAAATGATTCAGGTACACCTGGCTCAGGAACATTTTCACCTTTAACAATTGCTTCATACGTCTTAACACGTCCGACAACGTCATCAGACTTAACAGTTAAGATTTCTTGTAAAGTGTAAGCAGCTCCATAGGCCTCAAGTGCCCAAACCTCCATCTCACCGAAACGCTGTCCACCAAATTGTGCTTTACCACCAAGCGGCTGTTGTGTAACGAGTGAGTATGGTCCAGTTGAACGAGCGTGAAGCTTATCATCTACCATGTGGGCAAGCTTGATCATGTACATGATCCCTACTGACACACGGTTATCAAACGGCTCCCCTGTACGTCCATCATAAAGGACTGTCTTACCATCACGTGCCATACCAGCTTCCTCTAGTGTACCCCAAACATCTTCCTCATTCGCTCCGTCAAATACAGGAGAAGCAACATGGATGCCAAGTTTACGAGCTGCCATACCTAAATGAAGCTCAAGCACCTGTCCGATGTTCATACGAGACGGTACCCCTAGTGGGTTTAACATGATATCGATTGGTGTTCCATCTGGAAGGAAAGGCATATCCTCTTCTGGTAAGATACGAGAGATAACCCCTTTGTTACCATGTCGTCCGGCCATCTTATCCCCTTGGTTAATCTTACGCTTTTGTACGATGTATACACGTACAAGCTGATTCACACCAGGAGGAAGCTCATCGCCGTCTTCACGGTTAAAGATCTTCACATCTAGTACAATTCCGTCCCCGCCATGCGGTGCACGTAGTGACGTATCACGTACCTCACGAGCTTTTTCACCGAAAATGGCATGTAATAGACGCTCTTCAGCTGTTAGTTCAGTAACCCCTTTTGGTGTAACTTTACCAACAAGAATGTCGCCGTCTTTTACTTCAGCACCTACACGGATTATTCCTCGCTCATCTAAATTCTTAAGCGCGTCTTCACCGACGTTTGGAATATCGCGAGTAATTTCTTCAGGTCCAAGCTTCGTATCACGAGCTTCTGACTCATACTCTTCAATATGAACCGATGTATATACGTCATCTTTTACAAGGCGCTCACTTAAAATGATCGCATCCTCATAGTTATAACCATCCCATGTCATGAATCCAACAAGTACGTTACGGCCTAATGCCATTTCTCCGCTTTCCATTGATGGACCATCAGCAAGGATCTCACGCTTTTCAATCACATCGCCTTCTCGAACGATCGGACGTTGGTTGTAGCTTGTACCTTGGTTCGAGCGAATGAACTTTTGAAGACGGTATTTGTCAAGGTCACCCTTCACTTGTTTACCATCTACTTCTTCAGTTCTGCGAACCCAGATTTCTTTAGCTGTTACACGCTCTACTACCCCAGGATGCTTCGATACAATCGCAGCACCTGAATCTTTAGCAGATACATGCTCCATACCTGTACCAACAAGCGGTGCCTCAGGAATAAGAAGAGGAACAGCTTGACGTTGCATGTTCGCTCCCATAAGTGCACGGTTGGAGTCATCATTTTCTAAGAACGGAATACATGACGTCGCCGCTGAAACTACCTGCTTAGGAGATACATCCATATAATCTAAACGCTCACGTGGAACAACAGTGTTCTCCCCACGGAAACGAGCAATGATATTATCATCTACAAATGATCCATCATCAGATAGACGAGCATTTGCCTGAGCGACAACATAGTTATCCTCTTCATCTGCTGTTAGATAATCAATTTGCGCTGTAACTTTTCCAGTCTCAGGATCCACACGACGGTACGGTGTTTCCATAAACCCAAATTCATTTACCTTCGCATAAGAAGATAATGAGTTAATCAATCCAATGTTCGGTCCCTCTGGAGTTTCAATTGGACACATACGACCATAGTGAGAGTAGTAAACGTCACGTACTTCAAATCCAGCACGCTCACGTGTTAAACCACCAGGCCCTAATGCGGATAGACGTCGCTTATGTGTCAACTCAGCTAACGGGTTCGTTTGGTCCATAAATTGAGAAAGCTGAGAGCTTCCGAAGAACTCTTTAATAGAGGCAATAACCGGACGGATATTGATAAGAGCTTGAGGCGTAATCATATTCGGATCTTGAATAGACATACGCTCACGAACAACACGCTCCATACGAGATAAACCGATACGGAATTGATTTTGCAGTAATTCCCCTACTGAACGAAGACGACGGTTACCTAGGTGGTCGATATCATCTGTATCACCAACACCATGCAGTAAGTTAAAGAAGTAGTTAATAGATGCGATAATATCAGCTGGAGTGATATGTTTCACTTCACGCTCTACTAAGCCATTACCGATAATACGGATGACTTGCTCACCCTCTTGGTCATCTGGAGCATAGATCTTAATAGATTGGAGATCAATTTCGCTGTCTTCTACTACTCCGCCTGATGCACGAGCTGTACGGAAACCAATGTTATTTTCTAAGTTAGGCAGAATACGGTCTAGCGTACGACGGTCTAGAAGCGTGCCTTCCTCAGCAATTACTTCACCCGTTTCAGGATCCACTAACGTTTCTGCTAAACGCTGGTTGAATAAACGGTTTTTAATATGAAGCTTTTTGTTAATCTTGTAACGACCAACATTCGCTAGATCATAGCGCTTAGGATCAAAGAAGCGAGAATCAAGCAAGCTCTTTGCATTTTCTACTGTTGGCGGTTCACCCGGACGAAGACGCTCATAGATTTCAAGCAATGCCTTTTCCGTGCTATCTGTATTATCTTTCTCTAGGGAATTACGAAGATACTCATCTTCACCTAATAGATCAATGATCTCTTGATCAGACCCAAACCCTAAGGCACGCAAAAGAACCGTCACTGGAATCTTTCTTGTGCGGTCAATACGGACATACACAATGTCCTTCGCATCGGTTTCAAGCTCTAACCATGCTCCGCGGTTTGGAATAACAGTAGCGGTGAAACCTTTCTTCCCATTCTTGTCAGTCTTTTGACTGTAGTACACACTTGGAGAACGTACTAACTGAGAAACGATAACACGCTCTGCCCCGTTAATGACGAATGTGCCAGTCTCTGTCATTAATGGGAAGTCACCCATGAATACTTCTTGTTCCTTTACTTCACCAGTCTCTTTATTAATAAGACGGACTTTAACTCGTAAAGGAGCAGCGAACGTCACATCACGCTCTTTTGATTCATCTACCGGGTATTTGGGCTCCCCTAGACTGTAATCAATAAACTCTAAAACTAAATTTCCTGTGAAGTCTTGAATCGGGGAAATGTCTTGGAACATTTCTCTTAATCCCTCATCAAGAAACCATTGATAAGAAGCTGTTTGAATCTCAATTAAGTTTGGCAACTCCAACACTTCGTTAATTCTTGCATAGCTTCTACGTTGGCGGTGGCGTCCATACTGAACAAGTTGACCTGTCAACTGATTCACCCCTCAAATCTCGCGTTATAGTATCTAAAAATGGCTTCATCTACTCTCTCCCTATAGATCAATAAGAAAAGATTGCAGATTAAACATTTTTATAGATTGCGTACATACTTATACTGCCGTATTTTCACACGACTCATATAAGCTTAAAGCTTGTATTACCTGACATAGTCTTCACGCACAAAAAGAAAAAATGGCTTCGTTTAATAAAACCACATTTTCCATCCATTCGTTCGATTATACTAGTATAACCATATTTCTCCAATGCTATACAGAATAAAAAAAGATAGACTTTACGAAAAATAGGTAGTTATACGCATTAAATAACAATATCACAAAGTAGATACTCAGTCAATTTTTTTTGCAGATAAAATGAAGTATCCCTTTTTCTTTTCTACTACTTCTACATTTCCAAATAACCCTTCAATCTTCTCCATTGCAGAAGGAGCACCTTGCTTCTTTTGAATAACGACCCACAGACAGCCTCCATCTTTAAGACGCCCATGTGCCTGTTCAAAAATCTCGTGAACCACTTTCTTACCGGCACGAATAGGAGGATTAGTTAAGATTGCAGCATACTGGTTGCCTTTCACTTGGCCGAGCGTGTCACTTTCATAAATGTCCACGTTCGATATACCGTTATTCATAGCATTTTTTCGAGCAAGATCTAATGCTCTCACATTTACATCTACCATATGAACTTCGCGCTCTTTATCGATAGAGGCAACTGCTAGACCAATCGGCCCATATCCACAACCGACGTCTAATAGCGCCCCGCTCACTTCAGGCATTGTAAATGCATCGATTAAAAGACGACTCCCAAAATCCACTTCCTTCTTTGAAAAGACCCCTCTATCAGATGTGAATCTGTACGTCTTCCCTTTCAGTTCAAATGACCATGTTTTTTCATCACTTTCCACTTTAGGATCATTTGAATAATAATGACCAGACACTTATGAATCCCTCACTTTCATCAACACTTCTATCACCTATTTTGATCTCATTTACTAAAATCAAAACCTGTTATTTAGAAGAAAAAAAGACCCGCATAGATGCGAGTCTTTTTTGAAGATTTATTACTTAACTTCTACAGAAGCGCCAGCATCTTCAAGTTTAGCTTTCATTTCTTCAGCTTCTTCTTTAGCGATACCTTCTTTAACTGGAGATGGAGCACCATCAACTAAAGCTTTAGCTTCTTTAAGACCAAGACCAGTGATTTCACGAACAACTTTGATTACGCCGATTTTTGAACCACCAGCAGAAGTTAGGATTAGGTCAAATTCAGTTTGCTCAGCAGCGCCACCGTCAGCAGCTCCACCTGCTACAGCTACAGGAGCAGCTGCAGTTACACCAAATTCTTCTTCGATTGCTTTAACAAGGTCGTTAAGTTCTAAAACAGTCATTTCTTTAACTGCTTCAATGATTTGTTCTTTAGTCATTTTGAAATCCTCCTATATAAATAAGTTTTTTAGTTTTTGTAAAACATTAGCGAACAAGCGTCAGCTTACGCGCCTTTTTCTTCTTTTTGCTCTGCAACAGCCTTCGTAACTAATGCGAAACCACGCATTGGAGCTTGAAGTACGTTCGCAAGCATAGAAAGTAGACCTTCGCGTGATGGAAGTTCAGCAAGAGCTTTGATTTCTTCAACCGAAGCAACGCGTCCTTCAATAACACCAGCTTTGATCTCAAGAGCATCATGCTTCTTAGCAAATTCGTTTAGCACCTTTGCAGGAGCAATTACATCCTCTGCACTGAAAGCAACAGCGTTCGGTCCAACAAGCTGTTCGTTAAGCTCAGAAAGCTCAGCTGCATCAGCTGCACGACGAGTTAAAGAGTTTTTGTAAACTTTGAACTCAACGCCTGCTTCACGAAGCTGCTTACGAAGTTCAGTTACTTCAGCTACGTTAAGACCACGGTAGTCAACAACAATAGTTGCTTTATTATCACGTAGCTTATCAGCGATATCAGATACGATTTGTTTCTTTTGTTCTAGTACGCTCATCCTTACACCTCCCATGGTTTTTATACCATACCGTCAAGAAGCGAATATAAAAAGCCCCCATGTAGACATGAGGGCATTATTGATGTCAGTTACACTGAATCTATAAGCTTACCTCGGTAGGAAATTAAGCAATCGATGCACCTACTGTCTACGGTATGATGTTCATTTTTATCTTAGTCGTGCCAAAGCACTCTTAAGAGTATACTTTACTAATTATTGAAAGTCAATAATTACTTTGCAATTGATGAAGCGTTAACGCGTACACCAGGTCCCATAGTTGATGCTACAGCAACATTCTTCATGTATGTTCCTTTAGCAGCAGAAGGTTTTGCTTTCACTAATGTTTCAATAATAGTTGTGAAGTTCTCAACAAGTTTTTCTGTTTCGAACGATACTTTACCGATTGGTACGTGGATGTTACCAGCTTTATCAACACGGTATTCTACTTTACCAGCCTTGATTTCATTAACAGCTTTTTGTACATCAAATGTTACTGTACCAGTCTTAGGGTTTGGCATTAAGCCTTTTGGTCCAAGAACACGACCAAGCTTACCAACTTGTGCCATCATGTCAGGAGTTGCTACGATTACATCAAACTCGAACCAACCTTGGTTGATCTTGTTGATGAAATCCTCATCACCTACATAATCAGCGCCAGCAGCTTCAGCTTCTTTCGCTTTTTCACCTTTAGCAAATACAAGAACGCGTTGAGTTTTACCTGTTCCGTTTGGAAGAACAACAGCTCCACGGATTTGTTGATCTGCTTTCTTAGGGTCAACACCTAGACGTACAGCAACTTCAACTGTTTCATCGAATTTAGCTGTAGCAGTTTTCTTTACTAATTCAATTGCTTCGTCAGCAAGATAAGCCGCATCGCGGTCTACTAGCTTTACAGCATCTTGATATTTTTTACCTTTTTTAGCCATGCTAATTTCCTCCTCGAATGTGGTTTTAGCGGTAGTACCTCCCACTATTAAAGGTTGCGAACCTAAAACTTAGGTAAAGAGGGGTTTCCTCATCGCAACCTCCATAAAAAAACAATGTTACAAATTAGTCTTCAATCACGATACCCATGCTACGTGCAGTACCTTCAACCATACGCATAGCTGCTTCAACATCAGCTGCGTTTAGGTCTGGCATCTTCGTTTCAGCAATCTCGCGTACTTTATCACGCTTAACTGTTGCAACTTTCTTAATGTGAGGCTCACCAGAACCTGACTCGATACCAGCAGCCTTCTTAAGAAGAACAGCAGCAGGTGGAGTTTTAGTGATGAATGTAAACGAACGGTCTTCAAATACCGTAATTTCTACCGGGATGATAAGACCCGCTTGATCTGAAGTACGAGCGTTAAATTCTTTACAGAATCCCATGATATTAACACCTGCTTGACCTAATGCAGGACCAACCGGCGGCGCTGGATTAGCTTTACCAGCAGGAATTTGTAATTTAACCATTTTAATTACCTTTTTAGCCACGTGACACACCTCCTTAGTCCGTGATGTGGTTATCCGGGTGTCTACACCCTCCCACTCAAAAAACGGATGCAATCATGCACCCGATGGTTCATGTAGTAAAACCATTATCAAACATGAAGATTTTATCACCTTCAGAGATAACTTTCAAGTTTTTTTGAATTAAATCTTTTCAACTTGATCAAATTCAAGCTCTACCGGGGTTTCACGACCGAACATATTTACATGCACTTTAATCTTTTGTTTGTCCAAATAAATTTCTTCAATCGATCCGATAAAGTTAGCAAATGGACCTTCCTTCACCTTAACTGATTCTTTTAATTCAAAATCAAGATCAGCTTTAGGCTCACTTACACCCATTTGTTTCAAGATCGCTTCTGCTTCTTCAGGTAATAACGCTGTAGGTTTTGAACCCGCACCCGAAGAGCCGACAAAGCCAGTTACTCCAGGTGTGTTACGTACAACATACCATGAATCGTCTGTCATGACCATCTCAACAATAACATAACCAGGAAATACCTTTTTTGTCACTTGCTTTGTTTTCCCGTTTTTCACTTCCGTTTCTTCTTCAACAGGAACAAGCACTCGGAAAATTTTGTCAGTCATATCCATTGACTCAACACGTTTTTCCAAGTTTGCTTTTACTTTATTTTCATAGCCTGAATACGTATGAACCACATACCAATTTTTCTCCATGTTTAATAGGACGGTTTTGTCCTTCCCTCCTTCTCTCAAACCATACTTAACCAAGACTGAAAGCTATCCCGCTGGTTTATCCGAGTAATAAACGAACAGCAGAAGAGATTCCGTAGTCTACAATTGCAAAGAAAACAGTAATAAACGCAACCGTACCAAGAACCACCCAAGTGTAGCGAGTTAATTCTTTACGCGTAGGCCACGATACACGTTTCATCTCAAGTACGACATCTTTAAAAAACTTACCAATGTTCTTTTCGCCGCCAGCCATGGCAGACACCTCCAGCACCAATCAATATAGACAAATAAATGCGTATCTATTCCGAAATTGTTTATGTGAGCACATAAACAAGACCAAACCAACGTCCCATCCATAGGCAAAGCTTGTCTTATTTTAGAGGCTTTACCGTGAAGCAAAACTTTTCACCTTTGTCTTTTTATTTCTATATCCGCTCAAGTTTTTATATAGAGTTAATATATCTGCTTAAGTTTCATCCAAGTCAAGGTGTAAAAAAAGCCAAAAAAAGAACCGCTCCATCTGTATTACTTGGTTTCACGATGAAGAGTGTGCTCATTGCACAACTTACAGAACTTCTTCACCTCAATGCGGTTAACGTGAGTTAGTTTATTCTTTTGAGTTGTATAATTTCTTGAATGACAAATCTCACAGGCTAGTATTACTTTATTACGCATCAGGCACCTCCGTACAGCTGTATACACACTCTTTAACTGTAGCATAGCAGCTATTAAGTGTCAATTGCTTCTAGTGATACCAACTGATTGGCTGATAGATTCACCACTTCAAGTACTACAAGAAAAAGAACCTGGTTGACATAGAACCAGGCTCTAGTGCTCCTTATAGCGTAATACCTTTTAACTCTACGTAACGCTCTAGCTTACGCTTTACACGCTGCAAGGCATTATCTATTGATTTTACATGACGATTTAGATCCTCAGAAATTTCTTGATAGGACCTTCCATCGAGGTAGTGCATTAACACTTGTCGCTCGAGTTCACTCAAGATCTCCCCCATTTTAAGCTCGATATCTTCAAACTCTTCTTGGTTGATTAATAGATCTTCTGGATTGGTTACTCGACTTCCACAGATTACATCCAATAATGTACGGTCTGACTCTTCATCATAAAGCGGCTTATCAAGTGAAACATACGAGTTAAGCGGAATATGCTTTTGTCTCGTAGCTGTCTTGATTGCGGTAATGATTTGACGGGTAATACATAGTTCTGCAAATGCCTTGAATGATGCAAGCTTGTCCCCTTTAAAATCTCGGACAGCTTTGTAAAGGCCTATCATACCTTCTTGGACAATGTCCTCATGATCTGCCCCTATCAAAAAGTACGACCGAGCTTTTGCTCGTACAAAATTCTTGTACTTGTTGATCAGAAACTCTAGAGCACCACTATCCCCCATACGCACTTGTTCCACTAACACATCATCATCAACTTGATCATAATTGAGCTTTGTTACCGTTTCTTGAAGGTCCATGTGCACGACAATCCCCCCGACCTTGGATGTTGTCCAAATTATACGATAATTATATAGCACAGATTTCCAGCCGGTCAACCACTCATCTGCCGCCTCGACGCCATCTTTCAAAAATTTCAATTATTTCTTCATTTAGCGGCAGTTTTGTCGAATCTCGCTTTTTTCGTGTAGTTTCGACACTTTCTTCAATCCCCTTATCTGCCACTTCAAGTTCAATTAATAACTCTCTGGCTGACTTCCTTAATGCACCACTTCCAAAGATTAGTGATTGCTCTGTAAAGTCAGAAGTAGCTACATGAATTCTTGTATCAATTTGTTTCAGATCAAGCACAAGTCTCTCGATTCGTTCATCTGCAGTTTCATTTTCTTTCGTATAGATCACATCCACACGATAGTTAAGATACTGCTTCCCAATTCCTGCAACCATATGAGCATCAAAGATGACCTTCACCTCATACCCAGTAAAAGCTTGATACTCAGCCATCCGCTCAACGAGACGATCACGCGCCAGAGCGAGATCACGATCCTTTAATGCTCTCAGCTCCGGCCATGCTCCAATCATGTTGTAACCATCTACAAGGAGAATATCTTTCATTTTACTTGCTTCCTAATGGATGACGTCTTCTATACACTTCATACATCAAAAGGCTCGCTGCAACCGATGCATTAAGGGAAGTAACTTGTCCGACCATTGGAATCTGAATCAGAAAATCACATTTCTCTTTAATTAAGCGGCTGATTCCTTTCCCCTCACTGCCAATCACTAACCCAATCGGCATATCAAATGAAGCTTGACGGTAATCCGCACTCCCTTTTGCATCTGTGCCGGCAAACCATAAGCCTCTCTTCTTCAAATCATCCATCGTTCTTGCAATATTAGTGACGCGTACCACCGGGATATACTCAATCGCCCCGGTTGAAGCTTTGGCAACTGTCTGCGTGAGGCCGACTGCACGACGTTTTGGGATAATAATTCCGTGTGCACCTGCAGCATCAGCTGTCCGCATGATAGAGCCTAAATTATGAGGATCTTCTATTTCATCTAGAATAAGAAAGAAAGGCTCTTCCCCGCGTTTTTCAGCAAGTGCAAACAAATCATCCATCTCAGCATATTCATAGGCAGCAATCGAAGCAACAACCCCTTGGTGATTTGAGCTGTCTACTAACTGCTCAAGCTTTTTCTTTGGAGCATTTTGGATTAGGACGCCTTGCTCTTTTGCCAGCTGCACAACCTTAGTCATTTGTCCTTTATTGGACCCCTCTGCAATCCAAATTTTATTAATAGCATGTCCTGCGCGAAGAGCCTCAATGACCGGATTTTTCCCTAAAATAAACTCCTGTTTCATACTCTCACGCCTCCTTCCATTTACTTTTATTATTTATTTTTCATCCAATATAGCAACGACCTTTTCCATCACTTGATCTAATCGTGCATTTTCACCTTGTAAATAAAGATAGCCAAGCACAGCCTCAAACCCGGTAGAATAGCGATACGTATTAGCATCGGTATTCTTTGGGATCGAGCCTGACTTTGCATTGCGGCCGCGCTTTAGCACGGCCTCTTCTTCCGTTGTAAAAAATTCTTCATCTAATAAGGAGTAAACCACTTTGGCTTGTGCTTTAGCTGATACAAAGCGCGTTGCTTCTACGTGCAGCCGATGCGGTCTTACTTTACCTTGCGCAATAAGATAGTAACGAATATACATATCTAATACCGAGTCGCCCATATAAGCAAGCGCTAATGCATTAAGCTGTGTTAAATCTGTATTCGGTTCTATTAATTTCATCTTAACCTCGTTTCCACCTAACACCTTGCGCAGTGTCTTCAAGCAAAATACCTTGATCCTTCAGCTGATCGCGAATCTCATCTGCACGCTTAAAGTTACGCGATTTACGAGCTTCATTACGCTCTTCAATCAAGGCTTCTATTTCTGTATCTAAAAGTTCTGCTTGGGTACGCACCACAATCCCTAGAACACCTGCTAACTCATCAAATAAAGCGATGAATGCCTGCAAGACTTCTTTAGATGTTTGTTCTTCACGCAAGTAACGATTCGCCTCTTTAGCAAGGTCAAACATGACTGAAATGCCGTTTGCGCTATTAAAATCATCGTCCATTTCATTGATAAACGTTTCTTTCAGCTGCGAAATTTTCGTTAACCATTCTGCTTTCTCTCCGTAATCAGCCGATTCCCCTAAGCGGTGCTCTAAGCTTGAAACAGCCGTGCGAAGACGCTCTAATCCATTCTTAGCTCCATCTAGCAGCTCGTCGCTGAAATTAATCGGGCTGCGATAGTGAGCAGTCAGCATGAAGAAACGTACGACTTCTGCAGAATGCTGTCGAATAATATCATGTGCTAAAACAAAATTACCGAGTGATTTCGACATTTTTTCGTTATTTATATTAATAAATCCATTGTGCATCCAGTAATTTGCCATCGTTTTTCCAGTTAAAGCTTCCGATTGGGCGATTTCATTTTCATGATGGGGGAAAGATAAATCTTTTCCGCCGGCATGAATATCGATCGTATCGCCTAAATATTTCTTCACCATCGCAGAGCATTCAATATGCCAGCCTGGACGGCCATCTCCCCACGGACTCTCCCAAGAAACTTCTCCTTCTTTAGCCGCTTTCCACAATACAAAATCAAGCGGGTCTTCCTTTCGCTCATCTACTTCAATTCTCGCACCAGAGCGAAGGTCATCTATCGATTGAGAAGATAGCTTGCCGTAGCCTTCAAATTTCTTGGTACGGAAATAAACATCTCCCCCCGACTCATAAGCGTATTCTTTTTCAATTAATTTAGCCACAAAGTCAATAATTTCTGGAATCGTCTCTGTTACACGAGGGTGTTTATTAGCCTTTTTGACTCCGAGTGCGCACGTATCATTGTGATATTCTTCAATGAAACGATTCGCCACAGCGAATACGTCTTCTCCAAGTTCGTGAGCAGCACGGATGATTTTATCATCTACATCTGTGAAATTAGAGATAAATTCTACCTCATACCCGCGATATTCTAAATAACGTCTGACCATATCATAGACAATCGGCGGTCTTGCATTACCAATATGGATGTAGTTATACACGGTAGGCCCGCACACATACATCTTAACTTTCCCCTCTTCCATCGGTACAAATGTTTCTTTTTTCTTTGTTAAGCTGTTATATAGCTGAATCGCCATATGATCGACTCCTTCAACTGTTAATCATTCATTAGTTTTATTAATCGTTAATTACTATTTTGATTGTCTTTGTTCTTCTAGCTGCTTACGCAGATCGCGAACCTCATCTTCTAACTCTTTTAATTTATCGGCTATAGGATCTGGTAATAGATGATGATTTAAGCCGTGTTCTACTTTTACTCCATCTTGAATAACAATCTTTCCTGGTATCCCTACTACGGTTGAATTAGGAGGTACAGGCTTTAATACAACCGAACCTGCTCCTATACGAGCATTCTCTCCAATTAAAAATGATCCTAACACTTTAGCACCAGAGGCAATCAATACACCATCTGCTATAGTCGGGTGGCGCTTGCCTTTTTCCTTCCCTGTTCCACCTAATGTTACACCTTGGTAAATCGTCACATTATCCCCGATCTCACAAGTCTCCCCAATGACAACACCCATGCCGTGGTCAATAAATAACCTTTGGCCAATGACTGCTCCAGGATGAATTTCAATTCCGGTGAAAAAGCGACTGATTTGTGATTGCAATCTTGCTAAGAAGTAAAACTTCTTTTTCCACATCCAATGAGCGAGCCGGTGTGACCAGATCGCATGAACTCCTGAGTAGGTAAAAATCACTTCTACCCGACTTCTAGCAGCAGGGTCCTGACTAAACACCACATCTACATCATTCATGAGCGTTCGTATGATTTTTCTCATCGCTTCTCCTCCCCCTTTGAAAATTATCTCTTTTTATAAAAATAAAAACGCCCCTGTGCAGTATATGCACAGAGGCGCCTAGCGCGGTTCCACTCTGTTTTAGTAAAAGGGAGTATCCCTCACACTATCTCTATGGCATATAACGACGCCACTCGCTTTCCCCTACTAAACCGGAGTGATTCAGAGAAAGGCTCAAGGGTGCATGTTCAGAAATCATTGCTTAAACCACTTTCAGCCGATGATGGTTCTCTCTAAAAAGCAATTATATTCCTTACTTTTCCCTCTCAACACGATAACACTATTTATAAAAGACTTTTAAGGCGAGCTGTAACGACTGCTTTGCCTAGAAGTTCAATTGAAACTAAAAGATCTGGACCATGCGTCTGGCCGGTTGTTGCTACACGGATTGGCATGAAAAGATTCTTGCCTTTTTGGCCTGTCGCTTTTTGAGTCGACTTAATAGCAGCCTTAATCTCTGCAGCTTCAAATATGTCAAGCTCTTCAAGTTCACTTAAGAAATGCTTCATCACTTCAGGTACTTGCTCTTCATCAAGTACTTTTTGTGCTTCTTCATTATAATCAATTTCTGCCTTAAAGAACAACTCTGTTAACTCAACAATTTCTGCACCGTAATGGAGTTTTTCTTGATGCAGGCTTACTAAGCGTTTCGTCCACTCAAGACGCTCTTCGTTCATATCTTCAGGCAGTCTTCCTGCTTTCTCTAGATGAGGAATGGTCAGCTCAAGAACTCTCTCTAGCTCTGCTTCTTTAATGTACTGGTTATTCATCCACGTCAGCTTATCTGTGTCAAATACAGCAGGAGCCTTTGCTACACGGTCAAGCGAAAATTGCTCTCCTAGCTCTTTCATAGAGAAGATCTCTTCTTCTCCGACTGGTGACCAGCCAAGTAATGATAGAAAGTTCACAATGGCTTCCGGCATGTAACCAAGCTCTTTATATTGTTCCACAAATTGAATAATTGACTCATCACGCTTACTCATCTTCTGACGATTAGGATTTAAAATTAATGATGCATGAGCAAAACGAGGAGTTTCCCAGCCAAATGCTTGATAAAGCATTACTTGGCGTGGTGTATTAGATAAATGCTCCTCACCACGAATGACATGTGTGATCTTCATTAAATGATCATCAACTGTTACAGCAAAGTTATACATCGGCACGCCGTCTTTTCTTGCAATAACGAAATCACCAATGCCGTCAGACTCAAATGTTACTTTCCCTCTTACCGCATCATCAATCACAATATCCTGACCCTCAGGCACGCGGAAACGAACAACAGGCTTGAGGCCCTTTTCTTCGTATGCTTTACGCTCACTTTCAGTCAAGTTACGATCACGACCGCTGTATTTAGGCGTTTCGCCACGTGCAAGCTGCTCTTCACGCTCTGCTTCTAACTCGCTTTCCGTCATATAGCAGTAATACGCTTTGCCTTCATCAATAAGCTTTTGAATATATTCTTTGTATAGGTCAATACGCTCCATACAGCTGTAAGGACCATATTCGCCTCCTACGTCAACACTCTCATCCCACTCAATTCCAAGCCACTTCAAACTGTCCATTAATTTTTCTGTCGCAGTCTCTACATTGCGAGCTTGATCTGTATCCTCAATGCGAAGAATAAACTTTCCGCCTTGGCTTTTTGCAAATAAATAATTAAATAATGCCGAGCGGGCACCACCAATATGTAAATGCCCCGTCGGACTAGGAGCAAAACGTACTCTCACTTCACTACCCATTTCATGCACCTTCCATTTCTAAAATAGTATGCTTTTTATTGTAGCATTGTTCCTATAATCCTGCGTTACTCTTTTTAGACTTACCTAAAAGAATTAAGATGACTTTGTCAAAAGCACCGTTGCTAGTGAAGCAATCCCTTCACCGCGACCTGTGAAACCAAGCTTCTCGGTAGTTGTGGCTTTCACGTTAACTTGGCTGATATCTGCTTCAAGGAGCTCCGCAATGCGCTGTCTCATGTCATTTATATGAGGAGCCATTTTGGGTTTTTGGGCAATGATCGTGCAATCAATATTGCCTAATTCATACCCCTTCTCCTTTACAATTCCCCATACATCAGTTAAAAGTTTCGCTGAATCTGCATCTTTAAACTCAGGGTCAGTATCTGGAAAATGTTTGCCGATATCACCTTCAGCCACTGCTCCAAGAACAGCATCCGCAATGGTGTGAAGCAGCACATCTGCATCAGAGTGACCAAGCAAACCTTTCTCATACGGGATTGTGATTCCGCCGATAATGAGAGGTCTTCCTTCTACTAATTGATGCACATCATATCCTTGTCCTATTCGAATCATCCTATACTCTCTCCTTATGTGCCAATATCGCTTCTGCAAAAAGCAGATCTTCAGGGGTGGTAAGCTTTATATTTGTATAATCGCCTTCAACAATCGTCACTGACCTGCCTGCCCATTCAATAAGGCTCGCATCATCTGTACCTAATTGATTCGCATCCTCTGCCTTATCATGTGCTTCTTTTATTGTAACTAGCTGAAAAGCTTGCGGTGTTTGAATCGACCATAGTTCAGAGCGGTCCATCGTCTCCACCACTGTCATATCTCTTACTCTTTTTACCGTGTCTTTCATAGGTACAGCTACGGTTGCAGCCTTATCAATTGCCGCTGCTTGCACAAGCCGGTGAATGACTTCCTGCTTGATAAAAGGTCTGGCCCCGTCGTGAACTAATACGATTTCTTCTTTTTCCTCATCCTTCATGTCAAAAATAGTATCAATTCCGCATTTTACACTTTGCTGGCGCTCTGTACCTCCGTCAACCAATTCAATCGGCTTCTCTCCCTTAAAAGTAGAGATTAACTTCTCCATTTCGCGGCGATCATCTTTATTAACTACAAGAATAATGCGTCTGCACCATGAGTCTTCTATAAAAACACGAAGCGTATGGCCAATAATCGGCTCATTCTTAAGAAAGATAAATTGTTTATTCTTTCCTGCCCGCATTCTTTTCCCTTGTCCTGCAGCAGGAATGACTACACTATAGTTCATGTTTGTATACCTCTACTTCTCCTCGATGCAATAAAAGACAAAACTACTGCCGCGGCATCATTTTATTGCCTTTTATTTTATCATGATTTTTGGAATACACGCATAAAATTTGCCATGATTAATCAGCCACCCTACCCGTAATGAAGCAAAAGAGTAAGTTAACCTAAAAAAGAAAAGCACCTTCCATCTGAATCAACGCTTAGAGGCAGGTGCTTCATCCATTTATTTACAAAGCTTTTTCTAACAGTTTAGGTTTTGCGAAAATCATACGCCCTGCGCTGGTTTGCAGAACACTTGTAACCACTACATCAAGATTCTTTCCTATATGATCACGTCCGCCTTCTACGACAATCATTGTGCCGTCATCTAAATAAGCGACGCCTTGATGCTGTTCTTTTCCATCTTTAATCACTTGAACATTCAGTTCTTCACCTGGAAGAACAACTGGTTTAACAGCATTCGCCAGGTCATTAATATTTAAGACCGACACACCTTGCAGTTCACAAACTTTATTCAAATTGAAATCATTTGTTACAACTATACCTGAAGAAAGTTTAGCTAATTTCACAAGCTTACTGTCAACCTCTTGAATCTCTTCAAAGTCACCTTCATAGATCTCAACATTTATCGGTAATTCTTTTTGGATTTTATTTAAAATATCTAATCCTCGGCGGCCTCTATTGCGCTTTAATACATCTGAGGAATCAGCAATATGCTGGAGCTCTTCTAAGACAAATTCCGGGATCACTAAAGTCCCTTCTAGAAAACCTGTCTTGCAAATATCAGCAATGCGGCCATCAATAATGACACTCGTATCAAGAATTTTCAGCTGACTGCCGCTAGCACGCTCTTCCTCTTCTTTCTTTTTATCTTTTCCTATGTTTCGCGTGAACAGATTAATTAATTCATCACGCTTCTTAAAACCAATCTGGAAACCGAAATACCCTAAGAATATCGTTACAAAGATAGGAACAATCGTACTTACGACAGGGATTTGAATAACATTTAGAGGAATACCTATTAAATACGCAACAATTAGTCCAATAATCAATCCCATCGAGCCAAATAAAACATCTGTAACAGGAGCTTTGACAATCGCTTCTTCTACAAGTTTCATAAGATTTACGATATAGTCAGCTAACCAGAAAGTCGTAACAAACAGAATAACGGCTCCAATTACAGCACCTGCATAAGGACTCATTAACCAAGCTGGCGTTTCACCAAAGTTGATCACCTGAATCAGTTCAGGAACAAATAAAAACCCTAAGGTCCCACCCATTAAAATGAAAAACAATTGCACAATCCATCTCAGCATTCAGCTTCACCTCCTTCAATTATTATAGACAAGTTTCCATAATTGAAACCTAGCAAACTTAATTTCACATAAAATTCCATGATAAAATGTTACTTAAAACGTAACAAACGAATAAAATTCTGTCAATTCAGATAACTTAACTACCCTTAGATATGACGGTCTACAAACAACTGTTCTTGAATCCTTTGAAGACCATCTTTTATCATTTTAGCACGTGCTTCTCCGATCCCTTCGACTTCATCAAGTTCCTCGATACTCGCAAACATGATGCTCGATAAATTGCCGTATTTATCAATCAGGTTATTAATAATTGCTGGCGGGAGTCTTGGGATTCTGTGCAGGATCCGGTACCCTCTTGGTGACACGGCTTGTTCTTGAACATTCACATTTTTCCCGTATCCGAGTACCTTCACAATTTCATGTTCATCAAGCAGATCTTCTGTCTGAGACTTTGTCAGTTCTCGCAACGTATCGAACTCATCTTGCTTTCTATCCTTCACATAATCTTTCAGCAGGTAAATCGCTTCTTTTTCGATATTTGATACCAGTTCATTCAACTGCATAGTAATCAATCTGCCCTCATCACCAAGTTCATTGACGTAATTCAAGATTTCTCTTTTAATCCGCAGCACCATCTGCACTCGGTGAATTACTTGAGTTACCTCATGGAATGTAACCAGCTGTTCAAATTCTAATGCTCCTAAGTTTGTTATCCCTTGGTCAAGAACCACTTTATACTTTTCAAGTGTTTGAATCGCTTGGTTTGCCTTCGTTAAGATAACCCCAATATCTTTTAGAGAATAGCGATTTTCTCCTTGATATAGAGTGATAACATTACGGCGCTGAGAGATCGAAATAACAAGGTTTCCCGTTTGTTTTGCTACACGTTCTGCTGTTCTATGGCGGATTCCTGTTTCATTTGATTCAATCCCGTTATTAGGAACAAGCTGAGTGTTCGCATACAAAATACGTTTTCCATCCTCGCTTAAAATGATGGCACCGTCCATTTTAGCCAGCTCATATAAGTAAGCAGGGGAGAAATCACAATTTATAAAGAAGCCCCCATCTACAATATTCATCATCTCATTATTATAACCAAGAACAATTAAGCCCCCTGTTTTAGCTCGAAGTACATTATCGATTCCTGCACGTAGAGCAGTACCAGGGGCTACCAGTTTTAATACACTCTGAATAAAGCCCTCTTTTTTCCTTTCATCCATACGACTTACCTCCCTAAAGCTACCTCAAGCGCACGCTCTAACGTTGGTACGCCTACTACTTGAATCTCTTTTGGAACACTCCAGCCTCCAAGATTCTTCTCAGGTATAATAGCACGCTTAAACCCTAATTTAGCTGCCTCATTCACACGCTGTTCAATCCGTGACACCCTACGTATTTCGCCGGTCAATCCAATCTCTCCGATCGCCACATCTGTTGGGCTTGTCACTTGGTTACGGAAGCTAGATGCGATACTTAATGCAATCGCTAAATCAATAGCAGGTTCGTCTAAGCGAACACCGCCTGCTACATTAAGGTAGGCATCTTGATTCTGTAGCAAGAGACCTACACGCTTTTCTAAAACAGCCATTAACAGTGATACACGGTTATGATCAATTCCTGTTGCCATTCTTCTAGGATTCCCAAAACTGGTTGGAGAAATAAGTGCTTGCAGTTCGACTAATACAGGCCTCGTACCTTCCATTGATGCGACAACGATCGATCCTGCTGCTCCTTTTGAGCGTTCCTCTAAGAATATCTCAGAAGGATTCAACACTTCTTCTAATCCTAATTCCTTCATTTCAAAGATCCCCATCTCATTCGTCGAACCGAAACGATTTTTCACAGCACGAAGAATTCGATATGTATGATGACGCTCTCCTTCGAAATATAAAACCGAATCGACCATATGTTCAAGAAGCTTCGGCCCAGCTATCGAACCCTGTTTGGTCACATGACCTACGATAAAGATCGCAATCCCGCGTGTCTTTGCTATTTTCATAAAGGCTGCAGTACACTCTCTTACTTGTGCCACACTTCCTGGTGCAGAGGCAATCTCATCTTGGTAAACGGTTTGAATGGAATCGATAATGACGAGGGCTGGTTCGACTTGATCAATAGCTCGTTCAATAAAGCTTAGATCTGTCTCAGCTAATACATAAAGGTTAGATGATGATACATTTAATCGATCAGCCCGCAGTTTGGTCTGCTTTACAGATTCCTCACCAGAGATATAGAGGACTTTCTCATTTGTAGCAGCGAGCTTCGCTGATAATTGGAGTAATAGAGTAGACTTGCCTATTCCGGGGTCACCGCCTACTAATACAAGCGAGCCAGGTACAATCCCTCCGCCGAGTACACGATTTAACTCGACCATCGTCGTGCTCATTCTAGCTTCTGTTTCACTAACAATGGTTGTGATCGCTTGCGGTTTCGTCCCTTGGGCTGCCCCTGAAGTGACATAACTCCGGCTAGATTGTTTGGCACTTGGCTCAAACTCTTCGACCATGGTGTTCCAGCCTTGACAACCAGGACATTTCCCCATCCACTTGGCTGATTCATAGCCGCATTCCTGACAAACGAACTTTGTTTTTTTCTTTGCCATTACCCTTCCTCACTTCCTTACTTCTTCTACTCTTATTGTAACAGAGATAGGAGACAAACGTGAAAGAGGAGGTACTACTATCTCTATGGTGAAAAGCCGAGGGATTATGTCTGTCCCTCGGCTTTTCTTTCCCGAATTTAGTCGATTATTTATACTTGCGCACTTTCACGCGTTTCTACAACAAGCTCATCATCTTTCACATCAATGATCGCCTTCTGTCCTTTGAAGATCGTTCCTTTAAGAAGTTCTTCTGAGAGGCGGTCTTCTACTTGCTTTTGAAGCGCACGGCGTAATGGACGCGCACCGTACTCCGGATCATAACCAAGGTCAGTAATCTTATCTTTTGCAGCCTCAGTAAGTTCAAAATCAATGCCCTGCTCTTTCAAGCGCTGCTTTAATTGATCTGCCATTAATGTGATGATTTCACGCACATGCTTTTTCTCTAGTGAATGGAAGACAATAATTTCATCGATACGGTTAAGGAATTCAGGGCGGAAGCTTCGTTTAAGCTCAGCCATCACCTTTCCTTTCATATCTTTATACTCTTGCCCTTCACTTTCCGTTGTAAACCCAAGATACTTATTACGTTTTAACGTACTAGCACCAACGTTGGATGTCATGATGATTGCTGTATTGCGGAAGTCTACCGTACGGCCTTTAGAATCTGTTAATCGTCCATCCTCAAGCACTTGCAATAAAATATTAAATACTTCCGGGTGAGCTTTTTCAATTTCATCTAAAAGAATTACAGAGTATGGCTTGCGACGAACTTTCTCTGTTAACTGTCCACCGTCTTCATGTCCTACATATCCCGGAGGAGAACCTACTAAACGGCTCGTTGCGTGCTTTTCCATATACTCAGACATGTCGATACGAATCACTGCATCTTCATCTCCAAATAATGTCTCGGCTACTGCACGTGCCAATTCTGTTTTACCAACACCAGTCGGCCCTAGGAATATAAATGAACCAATTGGACGTTTAGGGTCCTTTAAGCCTGCACGAGCACGCCTTACTGCTTTAGAAATAGATATAACAGCTTCTTCTTGGCCTACTACACGCTCATGAAGAATTTTCTCCATCTTAAGCAATCTTTCTGTTTCTTCCTCAGCTAGCTTTGATACAGGAATTCCAGTCCAGCTAGCAACGACTTGGGCAATATCTTCAACGACAACTTCGGTATCCTCTTGCCCTTGCTTTTTCTTCCACTCGTTCTTCATCTCTTCAAGTTCTTCACGCAGACGCTGTTCAGTGTCACGAAGAGAAGCTGCTTTTTCAAATTCTTGGCTTTGAACGGCAGCATCTTTTTCTTTACGCGTTTCTTCAAGACGACCTTCAAGCTCTTTTAAGTTTGGAGGTGCTGTGTAAGAACGCAGTCTCACTTTTGAAGCAGCCTCGTCAATTAAATCAATGGCTTTGTCAGGTAAGAAACGATCTGAAATGTAGCGATCTGACATTTTAACAGACTCTTCAATCGCCTCATCTGTAATTGTTACACGGTGATGTGCTTCGTAACGATCACGGAGACCTTTTAAGATTAAGATCGACTCCTCTAGCGTCGGCTCATTTACTTGAATTGGCTGGAAACGACGCTCAAGCGCTGCATCTTTTTCAATATACTTACGGTATTCATCAAGAGTTGTCGCACCGATACATTGAAGTTCTCCACGTGCTAGTGAAGGCTTTAAGATATTAGAAGCGTCAATGGCACCTTCTGCTCCACCTGCACCAATTAATGTGTGCAGCTCATCAATGAATAAAATGACATTACCCGCTTGACGAATCTCATCCATCACTTTCTTTAAACGGTCTTCGAATTCACCACGATATTTTGTACCAGCTACTACCGTACCCATATCGAGTGTCATCACACGTTTGTTGCGAAGTGTTTCAGGAACTTCATTTGCAACAATAGCTTGTGCTAATCCTTCAGCAATCGCCGTTTTACCAACACCAGGCTCCCCGATTAAAACAGGGTTGTTTTTTGTACGACGGCTGAGTACTTGGATTACACGCTCAATCTCTTTACTTCGTCCAATAACAGGGTCAAGTGACTCTTCACGGGCAATAGCAGTTAAGTCTCTTGCTAAGCTGTCAAGTGTCGGCGTGTTAGCATGAGTAGCACTTCCTCCTTGTTGTGAAGAGCTGCCAACCTCATTGCTGCCTAGTAACTGCAGTACTTGCTGACGTGCTTTATTGAGGCTTACACCAAGATTATTTAATACTCTTGCTGCAACACCCTCTCCTTCTCTAATTAACCCTAAAAGGATATGTTCTGTGCCGACATAAGAGTGTCCAAGCTTTCTCGCTTCATCCATAGAAAGCTCAATTACCTTTTTGGCACGGGGTGTATAATGAATCGTTTTAGACCCTTCTTGGCCTTTTCCGATTAAAGTCTCTACTTCTTTTTGAATTTTTTCTGAACCTAATCCAAGGGCTTGCAACGCTTTAGCAGCAATTCCTTCTCCTTCTCTAATCAGACCGAGCAGTACATGCTCTGTACCAATATTATTATGACCTAATCGAATGGCTTCCTCTTGTGCTAATGCTAATACCTTCTGAGCTCGTTCTGTTAAACGTCCAAACATCATTGGCGCCACCTCCACGTTTATTCGTTCGTATCGTTCTCAAGTTTTAATCGTTCACGGATGAGAGTTGCACGCCGCTCATCTCGTAAATCCGGCGATAACACTTCGCCTGCGTACTGCTGCAAAAAGCCCGGCTGAGTTAGGATCATTAACTCATTTAAAATATTTGCAGAAACATTCTCAAGCAGACCAACATCAATACCTAATCTGACATCAGACAATCGCTGAGTAGCTTCTTTTGATTCAATTACTCGACTATAAGAAAGGATCCCGTAAGAGCGGTACACCCTGTCTTCTAGCTGTAATTTCGAACTTTGCATTAACACTTCTCGTGCTGCACGTTCTTGTTGAATCAACTGCATCACTACATCTCGCAGGTCTTCAACGATATCTTGTTCAGATTTTCCGAGAGTTAATTGGTTTGAAACTTGAAATAGGTTACCTAAAGCTTCGCTACCTTCCCCGTAAATTCCTCTAACAACTAATCCTAATTGATTAATTGCCGGTAAAATTTTATTTAATTGACGAGTCATCGCAAGCGCTGGAAGGTGCATCATCACTGAAGCTCTTAACCCTGTCCCAACATTTGTCGGACAGCTGGTTAAATAACCTCTTTTTTCATCAAAAGCATAGGTCACTCTTTCTTCAATCCAATCATCCAATCTACTAGCTGCCTCTAAACCTTTCGTTAATTGAAACCCAGGAAAAAGACATTGAATTCGAAGATGATCTTCTTCATTAATCATAATACTTACCGACTCATCTTCACTGAGGATCACAGCACCGTGTTTTGATTGCTCCGCTAAGTTGGGGCTGATCAAGTGCTTCTCTACTAAAACTCTTTTTTCGTTAGCTTTTAAATCTTCCATTAAAACAAGTTCAAGCGGACCAGTCTCTTGGTTGTCCTCTGTAAGCAATGACTCTTTAACCTGCTTTACTACTGCGCTTGATTCTTCCATGGTAGCTAACAAAGGGAACTTATATTCTTTTAGGTTTCTTGCTAATCTTATTCGGCTGCTCAAGACAATATCCGAATCTGCACCATCTTTTTTCATCCAAGGACTAATTGCTTCTGAGATAAATTTCTGGAGTGACATCCTCTCACCCCTCTCCTTGATTCTTTTTTTGTTCTTCAAGCGCTCGAATTTGGTCACGGGTCTCTGCTGCCTGCTCAAATTCTTCACGTTCAATGTACTGCTTCATTTGAGCTTTCAATGAGTCAATTTCTCGTTGAAGCTGAATTCCTCCGCCTACTCTTACGGGAATCTTTCCAGAGTGAGTGTGGTTTCCACTATGTACCCTTTTTAGAATAGGGTCCAATTTATCTTCGAAACTCTTATAGCAGGCCGCACAGCCAAATCTTCCGGTACGGGTGAACTGTTCATACTTCATTCCGCAATTTTGACAAATCAGCTCTTTAGGTCTATTAACCTTATCTTGACTTGTATTTATAGGTTTATCTAAATGAAGCAGCCCAGATAGTAATTGGTGAATAGAGAAGCTGTTAGAGCCTGGGATGTGCTCTCCTTTTTCTCTTGCACAATGTTCACATATATGAAATTCTGCTTTTTTCCCGTTAACAATTTTCGTAAAATGCAATGTCGCCTCTCTTTCATCACATTCTTGGCATTTCATCGCATAACACCTCACTCACTTTTCGATATTAAACAGGTTTGATAATAGACAGTTATCGATTAAAGGAAGATCGATTAAGGTAAGTCTTTTAACGAATTTCTATTAACGGTCTTGTTTATAAGTTAATGTTTCGAGCATTGCTTTTATAAGGTTTGCCCTTATTTCATCTCGATGAGTAACCGTTGTTTGGAATAATGATCGGTCTACTACACTTACCATAAGATTTGCTTCCCTTTTAGAGATAGCCCCTTCTTCTAGAAGCCGTAGTATCACATTTTCTGCTGTTTGTTGATCAATTTTTGTTCCAATTACATTCATGACCTGTTCGAAGAGAGCTAGATCGTCATGAGGCTTCACTTTAATAATTCGAATATACCCGCCACCGCCTCGTTTACTTTCCACAATATAACCTTTTTCTATTGTGAAACGAGTACTAATCACATAATTAATTTGAGAGGGCACACATTCAAATTGTTTTGCTAATTCGCTTCGTTTTATTTCAAGCAAATCATCTTTACTTTTCATTAAAGTTGACTTAAGGTAATTTTCAATAATATCCGATATGTTCCTCAATCATAGACGCCTCCTCTCTTCCATTTTGACTTTGACTATCTTTGACTTTGAAAATATTATAATCAATCTGTTGTAAAAGTGCAACTATTTGACGTCACACAAGCTAGTATAGCCAATGACTCATCAATCTCTACATGGAATATGTAATTGGTTAAGTAATTCTTTCTCTATTCCCTATATATGAATAGAATAATCATTATTATTTCGAATCAGTTGAAAGGTTTTTAATTTTAGAAAGTAGCTCATATACGAGATATTTTAGATAGAGGCAGGATTGAGGAGGATGGTATGCGCCGATTTAATGAGTAATTGCGTTGGTTGAATGGAGGATTGCGCCGGGGTTTCGTGTAATTGTTCAGGTTCAGAGGCTCATTGCGTCAAAGATTGTTTATTGCGCCTGATGAGCAGCTATTTGCATCAGTAGAAAGCGGAATAGTACCTGCTTTGCTGTTTATTGCATTAGTTGACGGGCGAGGAGATCTGCTAGGCTTAGCTCATAAGTGGTCCTTCGCTGTTTATGCATACTAAAAAACACAATCCTAATGGATTGTGTTTTATCTGCCTGGCAACGTCCTGGCTCACCCTTTCTCTTC
>NZ_ATAE01000092.1 GCF_000474275.2 Alkalihalophilus marmarensis DSM 21297 | reverse complement strand
AACCCCCAACCTACTGATTACAAGTCAGTTGCTCTACCAATTGAGCTAGACCGGCATATGGTGGAGGATGACGGGCTCGAACCGCCGACCCCCTGCTTGTAAGGCAGGTGCTCTCCCAGCTGAGCTAATCCTCCATAGCTTGTCTTAAAAGTAAGTCATTTATGTATGTTATAAAATTAATGGTGACCCGTACGGGATTCGAACCCGTGTTACCGCCGTGAAAGGGCGGTGTCTTAACCGCTTGACCAACGGGCCATCGTTTCAGAATGTGTCGTTTCTTGCTGACAAAAAGTATTATATCCAATATTCTTTTCGATGACAACCCCTTTTGCACATTTTTTTATAGATTTTTTTCTTTTTTTTATTCTACTGTAAAAAACATTGATTATACGAACGCATATTCGCTATACTATAATAAATAGCATACGTAATGGAGTGATCTTAATGAATCTAGATCAAGAAATGCTGCAGGCGGACTTAATTAAAAAGTTTCAATATGTTAAAAATCAAGCTAGAAATGAAACAAGGCTAGAAGTGGCTGAAAGAATGATTGATTATGGAATTGACTTGCAGCTTGTACGAGCTGTTACAGGTTTAACTACTGAAGAGCTAAAAAGCCGTTCTACGCGATAGAGAGGTCCTCTTATTGGTCAACAACTACTTCTACCTGCTAGCAACCCATTTCACTAAAATAAGGCTCTCTCAGGAGCAAAATTCTCCTGAATAGGAGCTTTATTTTAATTTATAGACTTTAGAAACTACTGTATTGAGTTGACTATATTAAGAGTGAATATAAAATTTTTTACAAATAAAAAACCAACCTTACCAGGCTGGTTTGATCTATAGATATAAGGTAAAGTCTCTCTGGAGCTTCCAAGCGGATTCGAACCGCTGACCCCTACCTTACCATGGTAGTGCTCTACCTGCTGAGCTATGGAAGCATAAAAAATGGCTCCACAGGTAGGACTCGAACCTACGACCGATCGGTTAACAGCCGATTGCTCTACCACTGAGCTACTGTGGAACGTAAAAAAATGCCTGGCAACGTCCTACTCTCACAGGGGGAAGCCCCCAACTACCATCGGCGCAAAAGAGCTTAACGACCGTGTTCGGCA
>NZ_ATAE01000091.1 GCF_000474275.2 Alkalihalophilus marmarensis DSM 21297 | reverse complement strand
GTTCTAACGATTTTCTATACTCCTGATTTTTCTTCAACGAAGATTGGTGTAAATCAAGAAGTAATGTTTGGGCAGACTTCTATAATTCCGTTACTGGCAACTTTATCAATCGCAACATTAGCTTACTATTTTTCTCAAAGATTATTTGTAACGAGTAGAAAATAACACTACCTGAGCAACGCTGAACATGGCATTGCTTTTTTTATTGTTAATAAAATGAAAATGATTTTAAGTTAAAGGAGAATGTTAATTTAATTTACTAGTAGTTAACTCCAAATTAAGGATATTATGTGAATATTAACTAATTAAATGGTATAAATAGAATTTTTTAGTAATATAGAATAGGAGGTGTTGGTATGCAAACGGAGGTTAATAGAAAACACAAAGTTGTTACTGGTAATGAAGTTAGTATTGCTAAAGGTATGGTTGGTTTTATTGTTATTTCTTTAATATTTTTTGTTGGAATAATTGCATTTGCAAACGCTCAACAACAAAGGACTCTCGAAGCAAATATGGTTGAAGTCCTTAGCTCAAGCAGTGATATATCATTTGAGTTTGTTGGAACAGAAGACTCTCCACAATTGCGAAAATTTTATTTAGCTAAAGCTGACGGTGAAGAGTTTATAGTTCGAGTTTATCAAAACAATAGGACGGTATTAGATGCTTTTAGTCTTACTGAAAAACCCCATTTAGCTGAACAATTTCAAAATTCCTATGGAGTTGATTGGTAAG
>NZ_ATAE01000090.1 GCF_000474275.2 Alkalihalophilus marmarensis DSM 21297 | reverse complement strand
CAAAGTTCATTTGACTCGATAAAACCATGCATGTCTTCATTTAATTCATTATCAAGTAGACCTTTATCAACACCATAAATTACTAATTCATTAAAGTTTAATCCATTTATAGTTTTTAAAAATCTCTCATACGAATCAGGTAATACCATATTCCCGAAATTCAGCTGAATCCCTTGATTCATTTTTATTATTTCTGTAGGTGATGCTCGCTTCTTAAGTGAACTTCCGTATTTCTTTTCAATCTTTTTTATTTTTACCAATAAGTCTTTCCACGGGGTCATAACTATCCCTTCTTTTAAGAGGCTTTGATGGACATGCTTAATCGGTTAATATTGTCCAGACGTACTTCAAACCCATTATTCCAATAATAATTTTCAGCAAAGTAATTGAGTATTGGCGGATTTTCTTGTTTATTAACTAGCTGATTAGAATATTACTTATAAAGCACCTCTACCAGATAATTTACATCTGAGCTAACCATCAACTAAATCAATTCCCCATACCTTTAAGATTTCTCTTACTCATAATTTGTAGCAGCAATAAAATCAAAAGCGCCTGTTGAACTAATTTCATTTTTATATTCAAAATTATATATTAAAATTACTACATTATATGATTTCTTTAGGGTTATACTTTTTTGGATTTTTGGGATGACCATTTCTTCATACGAACACCCATCTAATAATGCTGAAATATTACTACTACTATTCTTATAAACTGCTTTTTCTATAGTATCCTCATCTGTTTCATCCATATCAATATTAAAATCGATAAAGAATTGGGAAGGGACAGACTCGCCATCTTCATCATACGTTAAATCAACATACTCTCCTATTGAGTCCTCATCGTTAATATTCCCTAACCAAATTGAAACCCATCCTTGTTTTTCCATTATAGTATCCTCCTACTTTAATTTTAAACCTTGTGGTAAAGACGAAACTCCACCCTCTAATCTATAATTAGACCAATTATTTAGTCGTCTAACAAATGAATTATAGTCGCTAGAAGTATCTATTATTGCTAACAATTCATTAAGTGCTTTAGTTGAGCCTAATCCCCCATGCACACCGTTTGGATTGACAAATTTGACCTCGGATATGGCTGTTCTTAAATCTTTAATCTCTTCAGCACCAATATTCCAATACTTAAAATGCGGAGCCCTTGAAACTAGGTGCCGCTCATGTAAACCTCCAGGTTCTCTAAGTTGACGTTCAATTTTCTTTCTAATCTTTTTATCTTTCCAAAGTTCGTCTAGTTCTCTACTTGTAAGGGAATTGAAGAATTTATTAAAATTCCCACTCTTTGCAGTTGGTATATCATCAACAGTTAATTTAGTTATATCTTTAACATTATTTTTACCCTTACCATCAACACTCCGTACCCCAGCTCCTTGCTCCACCTTAATCAAGTTCGCTTGGTTCGTCTCACCTAGCTGGTTTCTCATCCCGTTTGTATTGATGACGTTATGTGGGATTCC
>NZ_ATAE01000089.1 GCF_000474275.2 Alkalihalophilus marmarensis DSM 21297 | reverse complement strand
TAAGCCCTATGGAATACAGAGCTAAAGCCGCTTAAATCCTTTTTATTATTTCCACTGTCTACTTGACAGGGGGCAGTTCAATATGAGGCAGCTCTCTAAAACTCTTCTTATAATTAATCCCAGTCGACAGATACTACTTCACCTGTTGCTGCATCAACATCTACGTCTACTTCTTGGCCATCTTGTTCAATCTCAATTTCATAGACTAAGATTCCATCCTCACGATCTAATTCAACCTCATCAATCGTGCCCCCTCCTACGTGATTTAGTGCGGTTTCAACTGCTTGTTCTTTTGTGATCTTTATAGAGTCGTGATCAGACTTTTTCGTGGACTCTAGGCTGCTTCCTTCTTTATCGTCCTCATTAGCCCCCTGACTGATTGCTTTATTACGAATATCATCTTCAATGTACAGCACCTCACCTGTTGTTGCATCAATGTAGACGTCTCCATCTTCTCCTGCAACCTTCACTTCAATTTCGTATACAAAGCGACCATTTTTCATTTCTAGCTCTACATCTTTTATTCCAGCTTTATCAAATAGAGAAAGAGCCTCTCTTTTGGCTTCACCTACATTTACCTTCATTTGATTTTTCACTGGTGTTTTTAGAAGATCATCATCAATCGATAAAACATCACCTGTGATCGCATCAATATCAAAGTCATAATCGTTTCCGTTGAAATATAATTCAACCTCATAGATAAGCTTCCCATCTTCACGGTCAAGCTCTACTTCTTTTACAGAGCCATCTAAAATAGCTTGCGCTGCTTTAACTGCTTCTTCTTTTGTAATCTGACCTTTGGCTTGATTGCCATCCTTTTCTGTTACGGTTTCAGTGTTTGTTGCTACCGTATTTTCATATGAAACGAACTTACCAGCTTCAGAAGCAGAAGCTCCTACTGCAGCACCTCCAGCTAATAAAGCACTTGAGAAAATGGCTACCCACTTTTTCATTATGAATCTCTCCTTTTTGTTTGTGTTATGTTGATGTCTTAATCATATACACACGAAATGAAAACACCCTTAAAGGAAAATGAGAAATTGATGAGAATCGATGAGAAAACAAAAAGCCCGGCATTTAGCCGGACCTTTTAATCTTCCCATATGATATTTACTACTTCTCCTGTTAATGCATCAATCCAAACATAGGCATCATAGCCTTCTGAGTCATTTTCGACTTCGACTTCATAATAAAGGCGGCCATCTTTTTCCTCAAGGTCGACATCATCTATTTCTCCCGTTACTTTTGAAAGGGCAATTCGTGCGGCTTCCGCTTCTCCAATAGGTTCAGCTTTTGTCTCATTATTTTGATTGCTAGAAGCACCTGGATGCTCTCCTTCATCTACTAGAGAATAACTGATTGTCTCGCCCGTTACAGCATTAATAATCAATCGTGACTCCCCTGCACCCTCCTGCATAATCACTTCATAGGAAGAGTCTTCTGATTGTGCTCCATCAACAAGGTCCACACTTGAGATAACCACCTCATCCCCATACTCTTCTTTTACCAGACTTTTCACTTCTTCTAGAGTTAGTTTCTCGGCCTCATCAGTTGAACCTGGGCTTCCTACCTCTTCTCTTGCGACGGTTTGTTCTAACGATAAAATATCTCCCGAAGCCGCATCAACTATAATCAAATAAATACCGCCATCTGATAACAATTCAATTTCAAAGACACTTGTTCCATCAGCTAACGTTTTGTTTACTGAACTAATCGTGCCTCCAAACTGGGATCCTATCAGCTCCCGGACTTCTTCTTCATCCATTGAAGCTTCTGCCGGCTGCATCATAAACATACCTAATCCAATCACCAAAATACCGACAACGCCCGCTGCGATCCACTTATATTTCTTACTCATCCACCTTTTCACCTCCACTTTGTTTTTCATTTTGTTTTTTATTTACTTGTGGAAAAGAGATTCTAAATGTCGTCCCTTTTCCTTCTTCACTTTGAACATCTACTTTTGCTCCGTGCGCGTCAATAATTGCTTTAGCAATGGACAAACCTAAACCACTTCCGCCCGTCTGCCTGCTTCTAGCCTTATCCACTCTAAAGAAACGTTCGAATACATTTGGGATATCATCTTTCGGGATACCAATTCCTTTATCTTGAATAGAGAGTACAACATTATTTATCTTTTGATCAAGCGTGATCCTAATGTCATCATCGCTGTATTTCAATCCATTCTCAACAAATATAAATAGAAGCTGTTTGATTCGCTCTGGATCACCGAGTATATAGATGGGCTTCTCATTAGCTGTGACAACGATCTCTCTACGATATGCTTGCCTAAGCCGTTTCGCTGTATCTTCGGCCGACTTTACAAGGTCTATTTGCTGAAGAATGACGGTTTTATCTGGTTCTCCTGTAGCAAGGGCCAGCATCTGTTTTGTTAAGCCTTTCATCCGCTGGGACTCATCATAGATGGCATCTACAGCTTCTTCTAACAGGTCAGGCTTCTTCATACCCCATCTTTTTAGGAGGCTTGCATAACTTTCGATCACTGTTAGAGGAGTTCGAAGCTCATGGGAGGCATCTGAGACAAAACGCTGCTGTTTATCATAATTTTCTTCTAACAGCTCCATCATCTCATTAAAGGTATGACTCATTTGAGCCAATTCATCTTTAGCGTCAGGCTTAATATCTATCTTCTGAAAAGACCCGCTCCCTCTAATACCTTGCATAGTGTTTATTAACGTTTGAACTGGCATTAAAATGATGCGGCCCAGTGCCCTTCCTGCGAAATAAGCAGGGATTATAATTAAGACTGATGCAATCATCAAAACGATTCTAAGGGTAGAAAGCGTTGATTCAAGTGTAGTAAGCGGATGAATCAATTCTAAAGAAACAATCGAACCATCAACCCAAATGATCGGAAACCGGTTAAGGGAGTAGCTCTGTTCTTGATAACTGATCACTTCTCCGCTCTCTCGATTACTGTACTCAGCAGGGATTAATCGTAGATCAGGCTCTTTTGTGACAGTTAAGGTAGATGAGCCGTCTTCACGGATCACACGAAGCATACCATCTCCCGTACCATAGGATGTAAGCCATAGATCCGATTGGCTCCCCTGGGCCGATTCAGCAATCGTTTGCAATTGCGCCTGCATTCTTTCTAGTTCAGCATTAGTGGAAAATTGCTGGAACAAAAAATAGATACTTCCATTTACTAATACAAGCAATAGGAACAAAAAGCCCGTTGAAAAAAGAGTGATTCGCTTTGATATACTCATGTAACGGATTCCTTCATTACATAGCCGACCCCTCTGATCGTATGAATGAGAGGAGCATCAAATGGCTTATCGAGCTTCTGTCTAATATAGCGGATATAGACATCGACAACATTCGTATCACCAAAATAATCAAATCCCCATACATGTTCTAAAATTTGCTCTCTTGTCATTACCTGTTCGGTATGCCGCAGCAAATAGACAAGTAAATCAAATTCCCGCGGAGTAAGCTCAATCGTTGTTTCTCCGCGTTTAATTTCTCGTGTTCGTTCATTTACATACAAATCAGCTAACGTTAATTCACCTTCATCAAGCTGTGTACCGCTTGTACTGAGTTGAGTTCTGAGGCAGGCTCTTATGCGTGCTAACAACTCTTCAATCTCAAAAGGCTTCGTCACATAATCATTTGCACCTTGATCAAGGCCCATCACTTTATCTACTATGGTATCGCGAGCCGTTAACATAATAACGGGAGTCGTATTCCCTTCCTTCCGTATTCTTCTTAACACTTCCATTCCGCTTAATCTCGGCAGCATCACATCTAGCAGGATCAAAGACCATCCACCTTGCTCGATCTGCTCTAGTGCGCTTAGTCCATCTGCTGCAATCTCTGTTTCGTAGCCTTCATGTTCAAGCTCTAATTCTATGACTCGAGCAATATTCGCTTCATCTTCAACAATTAGAATTCGGGCATTGTTCACTTACAACGCACTCCCTCATGTTTTTTTCTAAAGTGTACATGAAAAGCAGTAAATTTAAAAATGTTCCTGCTCGCATAAAAAAGACCTGCGAATGATTTCATCAAAATGAATTCATCCATAGGCCTAGTTAAATTATTCAGCAGTGATGGCCGTATATTGTGATTGAACGAGGCCAAAGTACGTTCCTCTTTGACTCATCAGTGAATTATGCGTCCCTTCTTCTATCACATTCCCATGATCAAGAACAATAATATGGTCAGCATCTCTTATCGTTGATAGTCGATGGGCAATCATTACAGCAGTACGGTTATGAAGCAGCTTTTTTAGACCGGCTTGTATTTTAAGCTCTGTCTCTGTATCAATACTTGCTGTAGCTTCATCTAAAATTAATATTTTCGGATCAGCAAGCAATGCTCTGGCAAATGAGAGCAATTGCCTCTCTCCAACAGATAAGACATTCCCTTTTTCTTCAACCTCTGTGAAATAGCCCTTATCCAACCGCTCGATAAAGGAATGCGCACCAATCGCTTTAGCTGCTGCCACGACTTCCTCGTCAGTTGCTTGCGGCTTTCCGAAACGTATATTATCCATAATGGTTCCAGCAAATATGAACGTATCTTGCAAGACATAACTAACATTCGTTCTTAATTCATCAAGCTTCAAATCTCGTAAATCAACGCCATCTAATGTGATCGAGCCTTTTGTTGGATCATAAAATCTGCTCATTAAATTGACAATGGTTGATTTACCTGACCCTGTGTGACCAACCAACGCAATGGTTTTGCCGGCTTTAAATGTTAAGTTAATTTCGTTTAAAGCACGTCGTTTCTCATCATAAGCAAATTCCACTTGATCAAAAACGATTTCACCCTTTACATTCCTAAGGGTCTTTGGATATTTGGCCTCAGGTACAGACGGCTTTTCATCTAGGAATTCAAAGATCCTCTCCGATGAGGCCATCCCTACTAACAGCTGGTTATACACTTGGCCGAGTCTTGAGATCGGCTCCCAGAACATGCCCAAGTAAAAAGCAAAGGAAACAAATACACCAATAGTAACGGCACCCGTTTGATAAAGATGGGCACCATACCAAATAAGAATAACAGCACCTACCAAGCTTGCCATTTCCACAAAAGGACGGAATAGTGCATTCATACGCGTAGCTGTCTTCCAGCTTTCATAATTATCCGTATTCACTTGGTTGAAGAATTCCATATTCTCTTTTTCTTGAGAATAGGCTTGAGTGACGCGGATCCCTTGAATGCTTTCATTTAAGTGAGAATTTAATTTTGATTGACTCACCCTCACAACCTGCCAAGACCTGCGGATTTTTCTACGCAATTTAGTTGAAATGATGAACATAATCGGCAAGACAATGAGAATCAAAACCGCAAGCTCAGGACTAAGTGTAAATAAGATAATCACAATTCCAACGAGCATAATAATGTCCATCAATAAGTTAACAACACCATTCGTAAATAGATCCTGCATCGAGTTCACGTCATTGACCACTCGAACTAGAATAGATCCTCCTGAACGCTGGTCAAAAAAACGGTGAGACAAACGTTGAATATGTTTAAATAATGCCTGTCTAATATCATAAATAATATGCTGCCCTAGTTCATTCATCCATCTAATTCGAAAGACATTCGCTGCATAAGCAGTGATGTACAGAGCGAGAACGATTCCGGCGTACGTATAAACGAGAGTGAGATCGTTCGTTGCAATGGCTCGGTCTAAGGCATATACCCCAATAAAGATAGGAACGGCTAACCTCACTGCCGTTGCTAATAGCATGACAAATATTGTTTTTGGTAAAAGGGTCCAAGCATAAGGCTTCATATATCCTAAAAGTCTGACCATTTGTGACCAGTTGAATGGTTTTTCAATCACTTGTTCTGTTGAATAATGAAATCGGGCTTTCTTCTCTGTATGCTGCATAATTGCTACACCTCCTTATGCTTGTTGCAACACATATTCTTGATCTTGATTTTGGATATCGTAAATTCTTCGGTATAATCCCTCTTTGTGCTGAAGTAATTGTTTATGAGTGCCGCGCTCTACGATTTCACCTCGATCTAGCACCAATATCTCATCTGCATGTTTTACAGAAGAGATTCGGTGAGCGATGATAAACGTGGTACGCCCCTTCATTAACTCGCGAAATGCTTGCTGAATTTTCACTTCAGTCTGCATATCAACCGCACTTGTTGCGTCGTCTAAAATAAGGATGCTTGGATTCATAATAATCGCACGAGCAATCGCAATACGCTGCTTTTGACCTCCGGATAATCCAAGACCACGTTCACCGAGCACGGTATCATATCCATCAGGTAGTTCAGTTATAAATTCGTGAGCATCAGCCCGAATACTTGCAGCAATAATTTCTTCCATTGAAGCATCAGGACGACCGTATGCTAAGTTATCACGAATGGTCGAGGAGAAAAGAAACGTTTCCTGCATCACAGTTCCAATATGATGTCTCAAGTGGCTTAACGAATAATTCTCTATCGGTTTACCGTCGATCATAATTTCACCTGAGCTCTTTTCATAAAACCTTGTTATCAATTGAGCGATACTAGACTTCCCTGAACCCGTTGCCCCGACTAAACCAATCGTTTTCCCCTCTCCGGCCTGAAAAGTCAGGCTGCTTAAAGCCGGACGTTCACTCCCTCCATAATGCAAGCTGACATTCTTAAAAAAGACTTCCCCTACTAATCGTGGTTTGCTGCTCTCTTCTTTTCTATCTGCAGCATCCAGCCTCTCCTCTTCATCAAGAATCTCTAACAAGCGCTCACCGGAAGCCTTAGATTGTGAAAACATATTTATAATAAAACCTAAATTCATAATCGGCCCGATAATATACCAAACTAAACTAAAAAAAGCGACTAACTCACCTGGCTGCAGGCTTCCTTGAATGACCAGATATCCTCCAAAAGCAAGCAAAAAAACAGCCGATAGATTTCCAATGAACTCCATCAACGGAAAGTAATTTCCCCATATTTTAGAAATATCTAAGTGCTTTTGTTTATAATCATCATTGATCTGATCAAACCTAGAAATTTCTTCATCTTCCTGTGAAAGAGCTTTAACCGTATGAACCCCGCTTACATTCTCTTGCACTTTTGTGTTAAGCCTTGCAAGAGATTTACGAATTCCCCGAAATCCAGGATGAACCCGCTTATCAAACTTCCAAACGACTACAGCTAGGAAGGGCAGCATCACCATCGTCACAAGTGTCAGTGGAACAGAGTAGTAAAACATAACCCCCATACTAAAGCCGACAAGGAGAACAAAGTTTACAAGCTGCGCACAACCGAATGATAAGAAGAAACGAAACGTCTCCACATCTCCTGTTAGACGTGACATTAAATCTCCTGTTTTAGCATTGTCATAATAGCGGAATGGTAAGAATTGAAGTTTCTCATATAACGAATTCCGTAAACGATGAACCGCTGTAATACCAAACAAATCCCCTAAATATTGATGGATATAGACAGCAAACCCTTTAACAGCCATGACAGCGATTAAGCCTAAAACGAGATAAGGGATGACCTCATACTGGCCGCCAAGTACAGCATGATCAATTGTATATTGCAAAATAATTGGATACATAACAGTCATTCCTGTTACACCTATTAAGGCAACAAGCGACCAAATAAAGTAATTTTTATAAGGCCAATAAAAGCTCTTTAAGCGCTTAAACGTATCCATATGTACACCCGCCTTTTATTATCCAAATTTCCCCTTATTCATTCGTAACTCGAATGATTTTCGGAGCGAATTTAATCATACTTCGAAGACAAGCACCTAGTCAACAGTCTATTTTAAATTTTCTGTCAGTTATAACTTATAAAAAACACACCACCGTAGTGATGTGTCTGTTTGTATTTATTGATTGCCTTGCGCTTTGTATTCTTTTACTGTTCCATCTGCAAAATCAACTTCTAGCTCAAATTCAGTGTAAGATGGATCTAAATTAAAGACAGACATCACTTGGTCAATGACCTCTTCATCTGCTGCAGCTGAATCAAAATCTAGCTGAGTGAAGTAGGCCTCAAGCTCCTGCATCGCTTCATCGCCTTCAAGGTCAATTCCTTCAAAGTCGTTGCGATACTTTGCTTCCATTCCGTCTTGTTCGCTTTCATAATCAACATCGACCTCTTGGTTATCTTGATACTCCACATCTAAATCGAAAGAAGTGAATGCATAACTGCCCTCTTCTCCATTTGTATCACCCGTTTCATCAGGTGCAGCAGCGTCATCGTTATCATCAAACATTGTATCATCTTCTTCTACAGGCGCATCTGCTGGAGGCTCATCTACATTATCGTTCCCTCCACAAGCAGCTAGAATCGTGATTAAACCAATGCTCATTAAAAACATTTTTAACATCTTCATTTATAAATTCCTCCAATTCATTTTTTAAACGTATACCCGGAAATATGTACCATTAACCATGATACAAAGGTTAGTTTAAACAAAGAGCAGAGGAAATATACAGCTTAGAATGATATTAGGCTTGTACAAAACGAAACACTAGATTAGCACTATGTACATTGGGTTAATGCTAATTGATGAACAGTACAAATTCTTCAGTGAGGAAAATGAAAACAATGTCTCCCCTTACATTAGTTGTTGATCTCCGCTGCAGGTACTCGCTTTCCGCGGGCGGTCCGGGAGGTTCCTCATCGCTCCCGCCCCCCTTGCCATAGTTGTTGATTTCCTCTGCAGGCACACGCTTTCCGCGGGCGGTCCGGAAGCCTCCTCGTCGCTACGCTCCTGTGGGGTCTTCCCTGGTCACGCACTTCCCGCAGGAGTCGGCGCCTTCCGCTCCAATCAACGGAGCTAATAGGTAGTTAAGTATCATCCTCATTGAACGATTCAGTGACTTATCTTTATAGTGAAGCTAATATAATTTGTGTTTCGATTGGTCTGATACAAATCGAAATCACCCCCCTAAATCCGTTTCCAGAAGATTACTTAGCGGATGAAATATGTGAAGACTTCTGCGGTGCCTAGAGCAGGGCTGAGATCCCACAGGGCTAAAGCCCGAGGAAGCTCAGCAGCTCACCGCGAAAAGCGAAGCATATTTCAGGAGCGGCAACCTTAAACTAACCAGAATGTTTGACAGCTTTTCAACTCCTTCTAAAGCCATCCCGAATTCGATTGCCTTTCGCCCTATTCAACGGAGTGAATACACAAATGATTAAGTTCAAAATCAAAAAACGCAAAAAGACGACCTTTTTTATTAGAGTCGCCTTTTATACACACCACACTTCAGAATTTATAGACCTTATTTCAATCCCAACCTCTTACAAGCTTATAAATACTTACGGTGTACCTTCTTGCCGTCATAGATAAACGTGATTCGCTTTTCATTAATAATTGATTCGATATGAACGGTTCTTCCCCATAGTTGATATAAATATGGAAGAACTTTTTCTAGGTAACTGACATCAAGCTCTGTTCCTTCAAATGCATGGGTGATGTAGAGTTCCCCGTTCTTTAAATAGTCTCCATCGGTTACCGATAAGTAAGGAAACCCTCCGTTTACTCTTGAGGAGGCAAGCTGGTCTCTGACATGTTCCCACTCTTTATCTACTACCTTATATTCCGCACCTTGTTTTTGGAATAGATACATATCTTCACGCATCACAAGATCTTTGGTTAAATAGTTTCTAATAAAAGAAATATCCGATTCGATTTCTCTTACTTCATACATTTTCTCACGTCCGCTTCCAGGTTTTACACCTTGCCTCTCCTGCATTTCTTTTGTTGGATTATTATACCGCTCTTCAATATCCTCAAAGATTTTAAGCCCTAAATAATAAGGGTTAATCGACGTTTTTGAAGGCTGAACAACGCCTGCATTTAATTTTGCATATTCAATGGTCTCCTCACTTGTAAGGTCCATTTCTCGTAAGATTCTAGCATGCCAAAATGATGCCCAGCCTTCATTCATAATTTTCGTTTCTAACTGCGGCCAGAAATAGAGCATTTCCTCTCGCATCATGGTTAATATATCACGCTGCCACGGATCAAGTTCACGGCTGTATTCTTCAATAAACAGGAGAATATCTTTTTCCGGGCTAGGAGGAAACTTTCGTTTTTTGGGTTTTATCTCTTCTGTTTTTGCTTTCTGATCAAGAGACCAAAGATCATCATAATCGCCTCGTTTTTTGACGACCGTACTATCTTCTTCGTCATCCTTACTCCAGGCCAGCTTCGGACGAACGAGGCTTGGGTCAATATGTTCTTGAATCGCAAGTACCGCATCTAAAAAATTCTCCACTTCTTCTTTTCCATACACATGCTCATAGTGCGCAATTCGGTCTGCGGTTGCACTCATACTCTCTACCATATCTCTTCTTGTATTTGAAAACCTTACATTATTTTTAAAGAAGTCACAATGTGCCAGGACGTGAGCAACAATTAATTTATTTTGAATTAACGAATTGCTGTCTAGTAAAAACGCATAACAAGGGTCTGAGTTAATAACGAGCTCATAGATTTTACTGAGGCCGAGGTCATATTGCAGCTTCATTTTATGAAATTGTTTTCCAAAGCTCCAATGTGAATAACGTGTCGGCATTCCATAGGCACCAAATGTATAGATAATTTCCGCAGGGCAAATCTCATATCTCATTTCATAAAAATCCAGTCCAAAGCCTTCAGCAATTTCTGTAATTTCAGCAATTGCATATTCGAGCTCCTTCCAGTTCTCATTCATTTTAAAATCCCCCTCCTAAATGCTGCTTCCTTCATTTTATGAGAGGGTAAGACAATTCATGAGAACAATTAATAGGAGAGTACTAAGATCATGCTCAAATAAAAGATTGTTCAACCATACCCCTGCCATGGTCCACTAACACTTTAGCATGAGCACCATTTATCAATGTGAGCTGCGGCGGCATATGACCGCAATCAATGTCATACACGACGGGAATTCCAAGCTCTGTTTGTAATTCGCTGTACACATCATGCACTGTATAATCTTGCACAGGCTGATTTGCACCGCTTCTGCCAAACATAATGCCAGTACAATGATCGAACCATCCAGCTAATTTCATATGCACAAGCGTTCTTTTTAAATCCGTTGTCGTTAATTCACAGTTTTCCAAATACCAAATAATCGGCTTTCCTTCACCAAACTGACTATAAAACTTCCTTACATCTCCATAAGGTGTTCCAATTAAATGTCTGATGACATCAATACAGCCGCCAAGTAATCTTCCCTCTAGAACAACTTTCTCATCATTGACTGCCCTCCAAGTTGTCGGTTCCGTTAAATGAAAGATGTGCGGACTAGGTTCTTCAAAATTCCACTCTTTTTGATAGAAATCAGATGAGTGTTGAACAATTCCCTCCCCTTTCTTTTTACATAAAACATGTTCCCACATGGCTGTTATTTCATCTGACTCTTCTCCCCGCAGGTCGACTAAATTCGTTCCATGAGCAGTAGCTATCCCTGTTTTCAGTGTGATTGCTAACAGCAATAGACTCACATCAGAATATCCAAGCACCCATTTAGGCTGTATCGCTTTAAAATCTACACCATCCAGCATTTCAATTAACAATTCTCCGCCCCATGGTGGAATGATCGCATCAATATCCGGATCAGCCATTATACTGTTAAACTCTTCTGCTCGTTTTTCAGCAGAAGCGGATCTTGCTTTTTGTTGAGTCCAGGCTGTTGTCCCGCTCCTAATTTGATACCCTTTTGCTTCAAGTCGTGTACAAGCTTGCTTTAAAAGAGGATGAAGATTGTCTGGGACCCCTGATGAAGGGGCAGTCACTCCTATTGTCGCGCTTTGTTTTAAGTAGGGATAGGTAATCATGGGATCTCTCCTCTGTAGTTTTACGCTATTTTAACAGGAAAACATTGGATCATACAGCTTTTAGTAAACTAAAAAAGCTACAAACCCTTATAAAGGATCTATAGCTTTCTTAAAGATTAACTTAAGGCATGTACACGGTTCATAACAGCTTGCTCTAACTCTAGTAAGCTTAACCGGCTTTCTTCTAATGAATTCTTTTGGACCCCAAAATAGAATTTCACTTTTGGCTCTGTGCCGGATGGTCTAATGCAGAACCACGAGCCATCCTCTAACTTATATTTTAGAACATTTGATTTTGGAAGCTGAATCATACTCGGTTCAGCTAATGCGACGTTCATTGATTGGCTCGATTGATAGTCTTCAATATAGGCCACTCGGTTACCAGCAATCTCAACTGGCGGCTCTGTTCTAAAAGAAGAAATAATCGATTGGATTTTCTCGATACCGGCTTTTCCTTTTAGCGTGAGCGACTGCAATGATTCTTGAAAGTATCCGTATTTATCATATAACTCAAGTAGTCCTTCATACACCGTCATTTGACGAGACTTATAGTAAGCCGCTAATTCAGCCGCAGCTAAGCAGGCTTGAACTGCATCTTTATCGCGTACAAAATCACCAATTAAATAGCCATAGCTTTCTTCGTACCCAAATAAGAAGGTATGCTCACCTGTTTGTTCAAATTGAGCAATTTTCTCTCCTATAAATTTAAATCCGGTTAGTGTATCCATTGCCGTCATACCGTAGTGTTCTGCAATGGCTCGGCCTAATTCTGAAGTAACGATTGTTTTCATTACAATTCCGTTAGCAGGAAGGGTCCCTTGCTTCTCTTTTTGACTCAAAATATAATCAAGCAAAAGGGCACCTGTTTGGTTACCTGTTAATACAACATATTCCCCGTCATTATTTTTCACGGCAAGTCCGACGCGATCAGCATCAGGGTCGGTTGCAAGCAGCAGGTCTGCGCCTACTTTTTCACCATACTGAATTGCGAGTTCAAAAGCGGCATGCTCCTCTGGATTAGGCGATTTCACGGTAGAAAATTGCGGATCTGGCAGCTCTTGCTCAGCTACAACAGTGACATCAGTAAAGCCTGTTTCCTCTAGTACACGTCTGACTGATACATTTGCTGTACCATGAAGCGGAGTAAAGATAATTTTCACATCTCCTCCAACTTCTTTAAGGAGATCAGGATTCACAACAATTGTTTTAAGCTCTTCATTGTAGGCATTGTCTACCTCTTCAGCAACGATTTGTAATAAGCGCTCTGCCTTAAGTTCTAATTCATCCGCAACTTCAATCGTCAACTCGTCTTCAATTCCATTTACATAACGAACAAGCTCATCTGCAGGACCTGGCGGAAGCTGACCTCCATCTGGGCCGTACACTTTAAATCCGTTGTACTCTGGAGGGTTATGACTAGCTGTCACAACAATTCCGCCATACGCGTTTAACTTACGAACCGCATAGGACAGTTCTGGTGTCGGTCTAAGGTCAAGAAATAAATATGTCTTCACACCGTGTTTTCCAAGAGTCAGCGCCGCTTCTTTTGCAAATTCGGGTGATTTATGTCTTGAATCATAAGCAATGACTACGCCTCTTTTCTTTGCCTCCTCACCTTGTGCCTCAATGAAAAGAGCAAGGCCTTTCGCTGCTCTGCGTATTGTATATGTATTCATTCGGTTAGGCCCTGGTCCAATTTCACCACGCATGCCGCCCGTGCCGAATTCTAGATCTTTATAAAAACAATCTTCTAAGGCTCCTTCATCACTTTCAATCTTAGTTAAAGTTTCTTTCAGTTCCTTTTCTAGCGCATGGAAGTTGTTCCATCTCCCGTAGCGAGCTCTCCAATTCATATCATTTCCCCTCTCTATTCGATCTTTTCTAAGTCGAACCTCTCCTAGACATTATATAATATTCCACACCACACCGGAGAAACCTCTTATCAATTAAATATCTATGTCTTACAAATTACTCTAAGGGCAAAAAAAGATAAGACGTACTTCTTGTACGCCTTATACTGGCTTACTCTCGTCAGCTACCGGTGTTCTAGCATAGTGAATCTCTCTATTTAATTCTTCTTCATGCATCGCCGCTTCTTCTTCGCTCCACTCAAACACTGATTTCATATAGCGGAGAACGGCTTCTTTATGTTCAATTACCCATTGAATATTAAAGAATAGAGCTCCCGTTCTGCGGTTAAAGAAATCAAGGGGCGTTGCAACCATTTCCTCTTCTATTCCATACCTTAATTGAGCTAGTAATTCTTTTGGCAAATGGAATGCTTCGGCATGTCTTTTGGTCTGTCTAAGACAGGCATACACTTTCGTCACATTCGAGCCGTATAATTTTGAGAGGGCATACGCGGTATTTTCTGAGAGCCCAAGACGGACTCCTTCTCTCGTTTGCTGCTCTAAAAATGCTTGAAATTGGTCAATCCCGCCTACGTGGCCGCCAGATAAAGTAATCGAATCCGTTTGGCAGACTGCTTTTATACTAAGCTTTTTACAAACGTCATCCACCACACGCTCAGCCATTTTCCGGTATCCTGTCAACTTCCCGCCTGCAATAGACAAAAGACCGGAATCAGAGGTAAATACTTCATCCTTACGTGACACTTCTGAAGCACTTTTTCCTTCTTCATAAATCAAAGGTCTGAGCCCAGTCCAGCTAGACTCAACATCTTCTGGAGTTAAATGCAGGGAAGGGAACATAAAGTTCACAGCCTCTAATATGTAATCGCGATCAGCTATCGTCATTCTTGGGTGAGCGATGTCAGCCTCATAGTACGTATCGGTTGTTCCAACGTACGTTTTCCCATCACGAGGAATAGCAAATATCATCCGGCCATCTTTTTCAGTATCAAAATAAACCGCTTGACTTAAAGGAAAGCGAGCATGATCAATAACTAGATGAACCCCTTTAGATAGCTTAAGCTGCTTACCCGATTTGGACCTGTCCTGCTCACGCAGCGTATCTACCCAAGGTCCGGCTGCGTTGACAATCACTTTCGCAAACACTTTATGCGCCTCACCTGTGAATTGATCAACCATCACAACACCGACTGCCTTACCGTTTTCATAGAGAAAAGACTCGACTTTCATATAATTAACCGCAACAGTCCCTCGTCTCACTGCTTCTTTTAGAATTTCAAGTGTGAGACGGGCGTCATCTGTACGGTATTCTACATACAATCCGCCGCCTTTCAATTTATCTTTTCTAAGCAGAGGCTCACGCTGTAACGTTGTTTTTTTGTTCAACATATGACGTCTTTCATCTTTTCTAACATCAGCCAGCCGGTCATATACATTTAAACCAAAGGAAGTCGAGAATTTGCCGAATGTGCCATTTTTAAAAATAGGTAGAAGCATCCATTCAGGTGAAGTTACATGGGGTGCATTTTCATATACAATGGCCCGTTCTTTGCCCACTTCCGCTACTAGCTTAACTTCAAGCTGCTTAAGATAACGCAGACCTCCGTGTACAAGCTTAGTGGAACGGCTTGAGGTCCCTGCCGCAAAATCCTGCATCTCAATTAAACCAATTTTCAACCCTCTTGATGCTCCATCGAGTGCGATCCCTGCACCAGTAATCCCTCCACCAATGACCAAAAGATCCAATTCTTTTGTTTTTAACTCATTTACATAAGCAAAACGCTTTTCACTTGAGAATGTATGGGCCATCTTCTTCACTCCTTCTTACTCTAAAAAAGACCACAACCATCTACAGAGCTACCTTCACTCCGCATCATGTTGTGGTCCCTTTGTCTCCGACCTTTTATCATAGAGTCATTATAACGCTATTGGTATTATTTGAAAAGTCTAAGGATGCGATGCCGGAATCGCTTCCATTTCTTTTTGTAAATATGCAGGCAAGGGCTGATCTAGAGTGAATACATCTCCAGGGTCACGATTAGACTCTGCAATTATTCCGCCCTCTACCCGAAGCAAAAATTGATTGCGGTACACATCCTTCCCTCTAACTGCCTCTACCATTCCAATCCAAGTACCAGGCAAAGAGAAGATAGCTTCTGTCTCATATAATCCCCCCTCGACCTTATGCATCACCTTATTTATATAATGCACCGTCTCAGGCCTGTCTAGGAGAACTGATACATTGGCATCTTCAATCGGGCGTCCGTCTGCGTCCTCTAAAAATAAATGAATATCGACCGCTTCTCCTGTCTGATAAAACTCATCAAGCCCTGCTACATTCATCGACCAATCGGTTACGACTTGATCTTTTGAGACCGCAGCTAAGAAAAGAACAGCTCCTGAACCTAAAATAAAGAGTACAATGATGGCTGGTATAACCCATTCTGGCCGTAATACCTTTTCAAGCTTCATATTTCATTCCTCCCATTTAATGTCTACAGCTTATCCATTTAGGGAGGATGATAAACGTTTGTTCGATCCACAGGGGCGGACAAACGGATTTTCACTTACAGGTATATAGACATTATGGAGCGGCTTGAGTATGCTGCTACTGAACTTTACTTTGCTAAGTGATTGCATTTTATCATTTTGGGAGTGATGTAGTTATAGCTTCAAAGCTTATTTAACTTCAAATGCCTTAAACATGGGTTATAGCGGATTCGTCGCTCCTGAACTATACTTCGCTTTTCACGGGGAGCTAGTGAGCTTCCTCGGGCTATGCCCTGTGGGATCTCACTCCTGCTCTAGGCCCCGTAGAAGTGTCCGTATAGTTCATCCGCTAGGTTATCGCTTTTTCTAGAACTGTAGTGTAATGATGTAGCAAATGAGTTCAGTTCTAATTAAGATTGCTTTCATCTGCCGCACCGTCTTTTAGGTTTAGAAGCTACTTATAATGAGGGAGCACAATATTACCTCTTCGCTCCGTTGATCGCAGCGGAAATCAGCCACTACTGCAGGAGGGACTTTAATCAGCCCAACTAAATACTACCTCTTTCGTTTTGTTCATACAAAAAAAGCACCTGGCAAAGGTGCTTTCTCGGGGTGCTGAGCTTTAGTAATTTCCTCAGTCTCTAAACTTAATCTTGTTTATAGACAATTTTATACACATCATGTCTTCTATCGCGAAGCTGATTTACACTTCCGGCACGGCGATGGCGGCGGAGGATTTCAAGGTCAACGTCTCCGACTACAACGGTTTCGATATTAGGGTTGCATTCCCCGACAATGCCATCACGTGCAAACGTAAAGTCTGATGGACTGAAGATACCAGATTGAGCATATTGAATATCCATATTTTCCACCTGAGATAAGTTTCCGACTGTACCAGAAAGAACGGTATATACTTGATTTTCAATCGCACGAGCTTGTGAACAGTAACGTACTCTCAGATAGCCTTGGCGGTCATCGGTACAGAATGGAGTAAAGATAATATTCGCTCCTTTATCAACTGCAATACGACCAAGCTCAGGGAATTCAATATCATAACAAATTTGAATGGCAATCTTTCCGCAGTCTGTATCAAATACATTTACTTTGTCTCCACCATGAATACCCCAGAACTTACGTTCATTTGGAGTAATATGAAGTTTATATTGCTTCTCAATTGTTCCATCGCGACGGAAAAGATACGCAATATTGTAAATCTTCCCTTCCTCTTCAACGAAATGCGATCCTCCAATAATGTTTACATTGTATTTAACCGCTAAATTCGTAAATAATTCAATGTAATCCTCAGTAAATTCCGTCAGCCTGCGAATTGCACGACTTGGGCTTTTTTCCGGTAAGAATGAAAGCAGCTGCAACGTAAAGATCTCCGGAAATACAGCAAAGTCCGATTGATAACTTGCCGCAACATCTGTATAGTACTCACACTGAATCGCGAAATCTTCAAAGGAAGAAATTTTCTTCATCTCATATTGGATCGTCGTAATGCGCACAGGGAAAGATGTTTTAAATTGACGTTTAGGAGTCGTCGGACGATAGTCAATATTATTCCACTCCATCAAAGTCGCATAACGCATGGAAGCACGGTCGTCTTCAAGATAGTTCTGATTAATTCGTTTTAAGCTGAATCCATTCATCACCTGGAAAGTAAGAACTGGATCATACAAGTTATGCATCGTTACTTCTTCAACATATTGACGCGGCGTAAGTTCCTTTGCATGGTTATGATAATTTGGGATTCTCCCGCCGATAATAATACTTTTTAGATTAAGTTCTCTTGCAAGGTCTTTCCTTGCTTCATAAAGTCTTCTGCCGATTTTCATGCGGCGGTACTGCGGGTGAACCATCACTTCAATTCCGTATAAATTGTATCCTTCAGGATCATGATTCGTAATGTAGCCTTCATCAGTAATTTCATCCCATGTATGTTGATCATCGTACTCGTCAAAGTTGATAATTAAACTAGAACATGAACCAATGATTTCCCCGTCATACTCAACACAGAACTGTCCTTCTGGGAAAATATCGATATGACTTTGCAAATGTTCTCTCTTCCATGGCTCCATGTTTGGAAAACAAACTTTTTGCATATTTATAATTGCATCAAAATCACGTTCTTCTATCGTTCGGATAATCATTTTTTTCTCAAATTTGGAAACATCTATTTCTGACATTCATATCATCTCCTTTACCATAACACCCATGAGTTTACCCGTTTTTTGTCGATTTGAACACTCTTTTGAATGGAACACTCTTATTTCTTTTTAGGAAGCAGCATTCTTTTCTATCCGGTGAACAAAAAACGACCTGCCTATATAGCAGATCGTGTCTTTGCCCCGTCTTCTGATACGGAAATATGCACTTGAATCTCACCTAATGTACTTTTTAGGGGAACCGTTATATATGGATAACTGGAGTGGAATTTTGAATCTCCTTCATTGATTACAGGCGGAGTTACATCAATCACACAGCCTTCTTTTGATAGTTCAGTCGCAGTCGTTCCAGCAACCCAGTTTCCGAACTCTTGAACGGCACTGAAGCCCATTTCATCTAGTACCTCTATTTTCATTCCGCCCATCATAGCTCCAACAATACTTAAGGCGGTTTCGGTTTGGAAGGTACATATAATCTGACCTTTTAAGTCGCCTTTAACCCCAAGAATGACGGAGATCCCATGTGAAGGAACTGTCCCGCTGCCTGCACTTGGGCGCATATTCTCAACTTCTACTCCTAAATGACTCGTTAAAATTGATTTTGCAGCACGGCAAATCGCATTTATGTATTGCACATTCATAACGCCAGACCTCCTATGATCTTTCATACCCTTGCCTTTATTGACTTGCTACGTCCTTGATGCCTTGACGCATAATGTACCATTGTTCTCTTGCCATCTCTACAAGCTTTGTTTCAACTGCTCTATTTTTGTGATGAATCACTTCACTAAAATAACGAATGCCATCTGCTTGATTCCCTAATTGTCTCGATAACTCTCCAATCAAATAAAGAATTCTTATGTCACTCATCTGAGTACCAACATAATCCGCTTGTTCATAAGAAGCGATGTATCTTTCTAATGCCTGTTCTAAGAATCGTTTTTCTTCAGATTGGGGTAATTTATTTGAAGATAATTCACTTGAGCGTAATTCACGGTAAACCCAAGCTAACCTCAGGCAAAGCCCGGCAATGACGATATGTTTTTCCTTCTTAAGGACAGCAGACAGTAAGGCCAGCTTCATTGTGCGTATCGCATCGCTTCTTGTTCGCTGCTCTCCAAAATTCTGTTTCTTCCAGCTTTTTAACACTTCCCTTATCGCATCTGAGGACCCTGGAGGAAAGCTTGGTTGGAACATATCTGTAAATGTAAACCCACATTCCGGACAAACTGCGGCTTCATAATAACTAGGATTTAAATCAACTTCTTTATATTCAGTAAAAAAATCATTGTGCAGCTTTTTTACTTTGACAAAGCGAGAACGAATTCTCTTTGTTGTAAATGAATGACCACAAACCATACACGCACAACTTTTATCATAGAGCGGCTCAATTGTATCGTTCATAAGCCTCACCTTAGTTCTTTTGATATATTTTATTTTAGTACAAAAGACCAATATTAGCTATAGGTAATCCTTATTTTAATTAAGACGACAGATTAAACAGAACTTATTACCCAAAAAACCCACAGTGAAAAATTAATATTTTTTATTAGTCATGGTAAGCGCTTGCACAATCATAGAGTAAGAGGAAATATATTTGTACTATCTTAGAAGTGGTTTGAGAATATTTTCTATTTTACAAGCAACCAACAAGCGAAGTGCCATCAATTGACGTTAATGAAAGTGAGGCTTATTAAATGAATAGTTCTAAAAAAGAATGTGTCGCAATGCTTTTAGCTGGTGGGGAAGGAAAGCGATTAGGCTCGCTCACAAAAAAGCTGGCTAAACCAGCTGTGTATTTTGGAGGCAAATATCGCATTATTGATTTCCCGCTCAGCAATTGTACAAACTCTGGTATTGATACAGTAGGAGTTCTCACTCAGTATGAACCATTAGCACTTAACACCCACCTTGGAATTGGAACTCCTTGGGGGCTTGATCATCGTCAAGGGGGATTAACAGCATTGCCTCCATTTGTAGAAAAAGCAGGGGGGTCCTGGTATCTCGGAACAGCAGACGCTATCTATCAAAATACTTGCTTCATTGAACAATACGAGCCCGAATACGTACTCGTGTTATCAGGAGACCACATTTATAAAATGGATTACGACAAAATGCTTCAATACCATAAAGAAAAACAAGCAGATGTGACGATCTCAGTCATTGAGGTGCCTATGGATGAAGCGAGCCGTTTTGGCATCATGAACACCGATGAAGACTACACGATCAATGAATTTGAAGAAAAACCTAAACACCCGAAAAATAACCTAGCCTCTATGGGAGTTTATTTATTTACATGGTCTTATCTGAAATCATTTTTAACTAATGATGCGTTAAATCCTCATTCTGAGCATGATTTCGGGAAAAACGTCATCCCTTCTATGCTCGAAAGTGATCTCAAGCTTGTTGCCTATCCTTTCTCCGGGTACTGGCGTGATGTTGGAACCGTTCAAAGTTATTGGGAAGCGAGTATGGACCTTTTAGCTACCGACTCTCCTCTTGATTTACATGAAGACGCGTGGAGAATTTATTCAACTAATCCTAATCAGCCTCCGCAATATATAGCCGCCGGAGCAAAAATCAGCCGTTCTTTCATTAATGAAGGGTGTCTAGTCTATGGAAAGCTTGTGAAATCGATACTATTCCATGGAGTTAAAGTCGGGCAACACAGTGAAGTGACAAATTCTATTTTGATGCCTAATGTACAGATCGGCTCAAATGTGACCTTAACAAATGTCATTGTGACAGAGGGTACTCAAATTCCTGATGGCACAAGAATTACTTCTTCTAAACATGACATTTTAGTTATCGATCAAGAGACAAAATTTGAAGCGTTAACGATGTTAGCGTAAGGAGGATGGTCGTTCATTGAAGCGATTAATGGGGGTAATTAACTTAGATGCTGAACAAGATCTGCTAGGAGAGTTAACTTACTTTAGATGCGGAGCTGCTGTGCCGTTTGGCGGGCGCTACCGTTTGATTGATTTTGTTTTATCCAATATGGTTCATGCACAAATTTCAGAAATTGCGGTTTTCACAAGAAGAAAATATCGATCATTAATGGATCATTTAGGGAATGGCAAGGCGTGGGATCTCGATCATGTTAAAGGCGGGCTCTTCATCCTTCCTCCAGACTGGAATGACCCGACTGATATCTCTAAAGGGGAGCTGCAGCATTTTCATAATAATCGCGACTTCTTTGCCCGAGGCCAAGCAGACCATGTCCTTATTACGGGCAGCCAGCACGTCTCAACCGTTGATTTTGAAGAAGTCTTCACTCAGCACCTAAATACCAATGCAGATGTGACAGTCGTCTATCAACACAATGAAAAGATGGTAACAGATACACCATTTTCAAAGAAAATTACAATAGATAAAACAGGCCACGTACGTGATCTGACAAATGATCAAAAAAATCCTAACTATTATATGAATATGTATATCATTAAAAAAGATCTTTTACTCGAGTTAGTGGATTCATGTATTGCTCGGGGAAAATCATTTCTTTTTGAAGAGGGTATTATCCCCCGTGCTGACAAGCTTAATATTAGAAGCTATGCATACAAAGGCTACCTTGCCGTTATTGATTCACTATCTGCATACTACCAACAAAGTATGAAGCTTTTATCCGACCAACATTTTGAGGAATTATTCTTATCAAAAAAGCCATTGTTGACCAAAATTAAGAATGAACCCCCTACTGTGTATAAAAGAGGTTCAAACGCAACGAACTCATTAATAGCCAACGGCTGCGTTATTGAAGGGAAAGTATCTAACAGCATCTTGTTTCGCGGGGTTAAAGTAGAGCGTGGCGCTGTGATTGAAAACTCCGTGATTATGCAGCGGTGCGTCATCAAAAAAGGAACCGTCCTAAAGAATGTTGTTCTTGATAAAGACATTACTCTTACACCTAATAAAACCTTAATTGGAGCAGATAAACAGCCTTATGTGGTAGCTAAACGAAAAGTGATTTAACGATTAAAGGAGAGAAGCCAGCAATGAAAATCGCCATGGTCGCAACTGAATGCACCCCTTTTTTTAAAACAGGAGGCTTAGCTGATGTTATCAGCTCGCTTCCAAAAGCTTTGACTCACCTAGATCATGAACTAACTGTCTTTCTTCCAAAGACAGCTTCCCTCTCCTCTATTGTGTTAGAGCAGCTTGAATGGGTGGAAACATTTGATGTAGCTGTCAAATGGAGAAATCAACATTGTGCCGTGTTACGCTACAAAGAGCATAAGGTGACATACTACTTTATTGAAAATGACTATTATTTTGACCGTGTACCCTTTTATGGGCAAGCAGATGACGGGGAACGCTTTGCTTTCTTTACTCACGCCGTCTTAGATACTATTAACAAGTTAAATTTGACTATTGATATTGTTCATTGTCATGACTGGCAGACTGGGCTTATTCCTGCATATATAAAAACCGGAGCATTAGAGAGTCAGCCTAAGATTATCTACACCATTCATAATCTTAGATACCAAGGGGTCTTCCCCCACTCGGTTTTCGATGAGCTCCTACATTTAAACGAGGAGCATCGCTTGGGTCTTGAACTTAACGAGAACATTAATTTTATGAAGGCGGCAATCTATCATGCTGATTGGATTACAACTGTAAGTCCAACTTATTCAGAAGAAATTCAAACCCCCGCTTTTGGAGAAGGTTTAGATAGGCTCTTGTGTGAAAGAAAGCATTCTTTGTCGGGTATCATTAATGGGATTGATGAGGATTATTACAATCCGGCAAAAGACTTTCATATTCCTTATACGTACCATCGTCAGCCTGAGAAAAAGCAAGAGAATAAAAAGGCCCTTCAAGATAAATTAGGATTAACAATCAGTGAAAACACGCCAATGATCGCCCTAATATCAAGGCTTGTTGATGAAAAAGGAGTTTCTTTATTGGTTGATACCGCCGATGAGCTGCTTTGTGAAGAAGATGTTCAGCTTGTGTTGTTAGGGTCAGGTGATGCTCATCTTGAGGAACAATTAGAACGGATGGCTCGTACTCACCCAGAACGCGTATCTTTTTATAAAGGCTTTAATGAAAAGCTCGCAGCTTTTATGTATGCAGCAGCTGATTTCCTGCTCATGCCATCAAAATTTGAACCATGCGGGCTAAGCCAGCTAATCGCTCTTCGTTATGAAACGGTTCCGATTGTTCGGGAAACCGGCGGCTTAAAGGACACGATTTCTTCATTTAATGAGTTTAATGGAGAAGGAAATGGTCTAAGCTTCACGAATTACAATGAGAGAGACTTTCTTTATACCGTTCGACGCGGTTTATGGTTATTCCGCGAAGAACATCTGTGGAACCAGCTGCTTCAAAATATATATCAAAGCAGCAGTAATTGGGTACACTCAGCAAAAGCGTATGAGAACGTCTATAATTATGTGATGACAAAAGGAGCGTGGGATCAACGCGATGAATAAAGAGACATTTGCAGCACAATTTCAAGAAGAGCTGTTAACCACATTCAGCAAACAGCCCGATGAAGCAACAAATAAAGAAGCATTTCAAGCAATTGCCCTTCTAGTCAATAAAGAAGTGAACAGCAATTGGCAGCAAACAAAGCAAGTCCACCTTAGCAACGATGAAAAACAGATGTATTATTTCTCGATGGAATTTTTGCTAGGTCGTCTGTTAGAGACAAACCTTTTGAATCACGGCTGGTATGATGTATGCTGTGAAACACTGAAGGAATATGATTTTAATCCAGATGAGGTGTTTCAAGAAGAGGCTGATGCGGGCCTTGGCAATGGCGGCCTCGGCAGATTAGCCGCTTGCTTTCTTGACTCTCTCGCTTCATTAAACCTTCCAGGACATGGCATTGGCATTCGATATAAATATGGCCTCTTCCAACAGAAGATGGTGAACGGTTACCAAGTTGAACTTCCGGACTACTGGCTTAAAGACGACTACATGTGGGAGACGAAACGGTCTGAAAAAGCGATTGAGGTTCACTTTGGAGGGCACGTCAAACCTGCTTATGTAGATAACAAGCTGGTTTTCGAACACTACGATTACGAAAAAGTACTAGCAGTCCCTTATGATGTTCCTATCGTCGGCTATGCGACAGACAATGTAAATACATTAAGATTGTGGAGTGCAGAATCAACCAATAACCCTTTTCACTTTAATTCCGTACAAGGAAAAGACTATTATCATTATTTGGATTACAAGCGCTCTGTTGAAAAAATTTCAGAGTTTCTCTACCCTGATGACTCTTCCTATGATGGAAAACTGCTACGTTTAAAACAACAGTATTTCTTAGTTTCAGCTGGTGTTCAAAGTATTTTAAATCAATTTCTTAAGAGCAATCAGCCTCTGAATGAACTGCCAAATAAAATTTCCATTCAAATTAACGATACCCACCCTACCCTTGTGATTCCTGAATTGATGCGCTTATTAATGGATGTTCACGGACTCGGCTGGGATCTAGCTTGGGAGTTAACGACGAAAACCGTTGCCTACACGAATCATACGACATTAAGTGAAGCCTTAGAAAAATGGCCTAAAGAAATGGTAAGAGAGCTCCTGCCTAGACATTATTTAATTATTGAAGAAATTAATGAACGTTTCTGTCAGGATATTTGGTTTAATCACCCTGAATTGCGTGATCAAATTGCTGACATGGCCATCATTTCCTACGGACAGATCCATATGGCACATCTTGCAATGGTAGGCAGCTTTAGTGTGAATGGTGTAGCCAAGCTTCACACAGATATTTTAAAAGATCGTGTGATGAAACCTTTTTATACGATGTATCCTGAACGCTTCTCAAATAAAACAAACGGGATCACCCACAGGCGCTGGCTGCTTCATGCGAACCCTGAGCTTGCTTCCCTTTTAAATGAAACAATCGGAAAGAGCTGGATCCAAGAGCCTAAAGAATTAATCAATATATTAAAATACGTAGGTGATTCCTCATTCCAATCAGAGCTCGCACGTGTGAAAAAGAAAAATAAAAGCAGGCTAGCTTCCTATATTAATCATAAGCATGGCATTTTAGTCGATGAGAACTCAATTTTTGATGTTCACATTAAACGGCTGCATGGCTACAAGCGTCAATTATTAAATGTATTTCATATCCTTCACCTGTATCATTTGTATCGTGAGAACCCATCAATGAACTGTACTCCTAGAACCTTCATCTTCGGAGCGAAAGCTGCTCCTAGTTACCACTTCGCAAAGCATGTCATCAAGTTAATCACAACCGTTGCAGATAAAATTAATCATGACCCTGCTATCAAAGATAAGTTGAAAGTCGTTTTCCTTGAAAATTATAGTGTAAGTCTAGCTGAAAAAATCATTCCGGCATCTGATGTAAGCGAGCAGATCTCTACTGCGAGCAAAGAAGCATCCGGTACAGGAAATATGAAGTTAATGATGAACGGAGCTTTAACACTCGGAACACAGGACGGGGCAAACGTAGAAATAGGCGCTGCTGTCGGCTCTGATAATATTTTCACCTTTGGTCTTACTGCCGATGAAGTATTTGAGTATCAGCAAAGCGGAAAATATAAAGCACGCGATTATTATAATAGTGATTTCCGCCTCCGTAATGTAATTGATCAATTAATTAACCAATCGTTTACACAAGATGATGTAGAATTCAAAGATATCTATTATTCTCTTCTTTTTAATAACGATGAATATTTTGTTCTAAGAGATTTTGACAGCTATGTAGAAGCACAGCAGTTGATTGAGCAGACCTACCGCGATCAATCCAGCTGGTTAAAGAAAAGCGCAACAAATATTGCGCATTCAGGTAAATTTTCAAGCGATCATACGATTATGGAATATGCAAATGAAATATGGAACATCTCCTCCTCGCAATATTCAAAAGCATAACGATCAAAAAGTGCTTAGGGACCCAACCCTAAGCACTTTTTCTATGATATGTGTGAATCATTATTTCGGTTATTTGACACTTGCCCTTCCCTTCTTATTCGATCAATAACCATTTGAGTAATATACATCATCATTGATTTAGTAAAAAACAAGAAAAACAATTGGATGCGATTTATACGAACTAAAGAAGAAATACCAAATCGTTTTAAAAGTGTAATGATCGGACCGACAAATAGTAAATGAATCATCGTATTCAATAAAAAATATCGTAAAAATATTCCGTACGTTGCCTTTAATATGATCAAGGAACCAATAAAAAAAGGACCAAAAATAAGCGGAAACTCCCCTGGAACCTTAGGGTGAAGCTTTTCATAAAACCACCACCACACTCGCTTTTTAGCTATGATGCTTTCTAATATCACGATGAGGGACATCACCAAAGTAGCCGGCAGATATCTCTTCAACGTTCTTTTGCCTAAAGTAGTGGCTGTAAAGAAAGAAAGGATTATGATCATGATTGAGAATATCCGGTAATTCTTCACCTTTTTCAACACCTTCTTAAGAAAACTAATCATACCATTGATAAGGTTAGCTTTACCGACATTTTCTAGAAGATACACCTTTCTAATCAGCCGTTCTTAATGCCTCTGCTTTCCATAAGATCATTAAACATACAAGCACCAGCCCTGCTGCACTGTAGAACATAATTTGTTCAATCGGCAAGCCAGCCGCTAAAAGCATAGAAGTGGACAAGTAAGAGATCGGCATCAATCCCATTGAAGCAAAAGAAGTTAAACTCATCACTCTTCCGAGGTACTCTCCTTTTGTGTGGCTTTGAATAACAGTAATCAGAGGAATGTTCGTTATACTAACAGCTGCCCCGAGCAAAATAATAAACAACATGCTTCCTATAATGGTTGTTGATAAACTAAGCCCTAAAAACATTAGCCCTATAAATGACATGGCTATGATTGAAACTAATCCTCTTTTCCGCTGCACATTGACGATGCCAATAATGATTCCGCCTGCTAACATGCCAGCTGCAATTCCTCCGTTTAACAATGCATACGTCACTTCATCTCCGTGAAGTACATGTGAAGCAAATATCGGCATCCCTAACTGAAGCGGCCCGCTGAAAAAGAAGTTTAGAAAGATTGTTGAAGCCATTAAAGCAAGAAGGAACGGACTTTGCTTTACGTAGTGGAACCCTTCCTTCATTGCTTGTATGACCGTTTCCGTTTGACCAGCAACTGCTTCACTCGCTTTTTTCTCAGGTATTTTCTTTTTCAGAACCAAATCAATGACTCCGGCCAAAAGCAGCAATAAAGCTGTTATCCCAAAAAGCAGGACATATCCACCTAGAGCCAGCATGCTTGCCGCTAGTAATGGACCTGCAATCATAGATCCTTGACGGGTCATATCAATAATTGTATTTGCCCGAGTCAACTGTGATTGTTTTACACATTCAGGTAAAATCGCACCGCTTGCCGGCCAGAAAAAGGCATCAAGAACACCAAATATAAAAGCTAAGATAACAAGCGGCCAGATCGTAAATAAATCAAAAAAGAATAAAGAAATTACACCAAGTAATAAAAGCCCTTTCAAGAAATCTGATAGAAACATGACCCAAGCTTTACTCATTCGATCGGCGATGACCCCGCCAATCAGCATAAAGATCAGTCTCGGTACACTTGATGCAAAAAAGACGATACCAAGCATTACTTCTACACCTAAATAATCAACGACATACCAATTGGTTGCTACCATAAAAAAGGATACACTTAAACTTGAAACAAGCAGCGTGAAAAATAACAACAAAAAGCGGTACTCTTTCAATAAGGAACGTTCTCGAACGACTGCAGACTCTTCTTTCTCCACTGATAGCTCTGCCATTACAGCCAACCTCTTTTCAATTTAATTGTAAGTCTATTACGACACAGATCGAATATCCCTTCAAAAAAATAGATGAAGACAGGTCTCACCTATTTAATTAATAAACGCTCTAATGACCTAATAACTTGCTTAATTTCTTCTTGATTTACTTCATAGTACACTTTATTTTCTCTCCTATTGGCCTGCACAAATTGTCTTGCTACTAAAGCAGATAAGTGATGAGAGATCGTGGAGTTCGACACGTCTAAATGCTGGGCCAATTCATAGCCATACATGGGCTGCTTATTAAGAAGCTGAAGCATCTTAAATCGCTTTTCATCTGTCATGGTACGAATAGACTCTAATGTTTCTTTCTCCCCTCTGCCGACATCCTGCACTTCAATATGCCTGATTCCCGGTACATATGCAGTGAGGTTGATTTTTCTAATCGACATAAAAAGCATTGAAAAATCCATAAAATAAGATGGTGTTACAATGACCTTCTCCCACTCTTCCACATTGATCACAAATTGTTTATTCAATGTATTAAAGTAGTTCTTCGTTCTCTCGTTGGTAAAGTCCGTCATCGTGTCAATCCACTTTTGTTGATCTTTGACTATCTGAGCCTCAACCGATTCGTAGTAATGGTAATAAAAACGTTCTATTAATTTAATTAACCGCTGCTTTGTTTTCGGTCCATCAAAAATTAAATAACTTAATTTCCATTTTTCTGTTTCTGGCACATTTAATTTATTCAAAAAAGAGATCACAGCACTCGGATCAGAAAACGTTGTTAGCTCTTCGTCAGGACCAAATCCTGTATTTATGAAATAATAATACAGTTCTTCATCCTCTAGATTGTGCAATGCACTAAGAAACGAATGAACATCACTATACAATTCATACTTAATAATCAGGGGTATTAATGTGATTGCTAAGTAACTTTCATGGTGAAAGAACGTTTCGAGCTCTTTCATCATTTCTTCAGGTACTTTCTTTCTTGTTTCAAGCACCCATGTTTCTATCTCTTTTGTCACCTGCCCGCCTAATCCCTCAGTTTCCTTTAGCTGCTCATGATTGACTACTCTCAGCATACTGGCTAATAAATCAATGACAGTTGAGGATACAAACGTCATTTTCTTCAATGGCTCCATTTGGTACCTCCAAACACTATATAATCAAACATTCGATTTATATAGAATTATATGTATGATAACGATCGAATGTCAATGCAAATAAAATAAAATGGGAATCAAGTGTTTAATTACTAATATGCTCGTCCCCTGCAATAGTGGTTAATCTCCACTGCAGGCGAACACTTTCCGCGGGCGGTCTGGGAGACTTTCTCGTTGCTTGGCTAATGCAAGGTCTTCACACTTTTCAGGCAACTGAAGAAAACACCTCCCTGCAGCAGCTGTTGATTTCCACTGCAGGCACACGCTTTCCGCGGGCGGTCCGGGAGCTTCCTCGTCGCTACGCTCCTGTGGGATCTCCCCTGGTCACGCACATCCCGCTGGAGTCGGTGCCTTCCGCTCCAATCAACGGAGCGTGGATATTGCATGGTGCGCCCTTATTATAAGCAGCATCTAAACTTAAAGGACAGTGCCGCAGCAGATGAAAGCAATTATAATTAGAACTGAGCTTCCTACATCATTCCATTGCATTTCTGGAAAAAGCAAAAACTTAGCGGATGAACTATACGGAGACTCCTATGGTGCCTAGAGCAGAGCTGAGATCCCACAGGGCTACAGCCCGAGGAAGCTCAGCAGCTCACCATGGAAAGCGAAGTATAGTTCAGGAGCGGCGAGTCCGCTATAACCCACGTTTAAGGCATTTTAAGTTTTGAAGCTATGTGCAGGAGTGAGATCGCGTAGGGCAATGCAAATTAAACAAAATGGTAAGTAACTGAAGTGTTTTACTACATTTACAATCAAAGCGCTAATCTAGGTGATGCTAAAAGAGTCCCTATGGTGCCTAGAGCAGAGCTGAGATCCCACAGGGCTACAGCCCGAGGAAGCTCACTAGCTCCCCACGGAAAGCGTAGTATATTTCAGCAGCGGCGAGCTTGCTATAACCAATGTTTGTGGCACTTTAAGTTTTGAATCTATCACTACATCATTTCACTGTATTATTTGTTATTCATTTGAACTGAACTGTGACTTTTCCTTACAGCATTTAACAATTCAGCTGCTCTCTTACCTCAATTGCAAGTTTAGGGTCATCTGTGAACACACCTTGACAGCCCCACTTCATATATATAGCAAGCTGATCTCTCTCATTTACGGTATAAGGTCTAATGTTCACACCGCTCTTGATAAGATCTCTCGCTTCCTCCTCTAATAATAACGGCGATAAAAAATGATAGCCCCGGGCTCCAACGATACGTTTTACATATGCCTCAGGATCATGGAGCGCGGCAGTCACAATGACAGCTGTTTCAATCTCAGGTGTGTGCTGTATCGCTTGGTAAATGACTCGGTGATCAAATGAAGAGAGAATTACTTTATCTATGAGCTGATAGTCTTTAATTAAAGGAATAATCGTCTGAATCACATGATTTCTTTGATGTATAGCCCCTTTTAATTCAATGTTTAATTTCATTCCATTTTCGCTTGCCCAGATCAGTACCTCCTCGAGTGTTGGAATTGCCTCATCTTTAAAACGAGGACCAAACCACTCTCCTGCGCTTAAACTCTTTAATTGTTCTACCGTATATGAACTAACCTTGCCTAATCCATTGGTCGTTCTCTCTAACGTCGTATCATGAATAACCACCGGTACAAGGTCCTTACTTAACTGAACGTCAAACTCTATCCCGTCTGCCCCGTATAAATGTGCCGCTTCAAAGGCTGACATGGTATTCTCTGGAAAAAACTTCGAAGCACCCCGGTGAGCAAAAATAGCGGTATTGATCATTAATCGATCTCCTTTTCATCAAATTTATTTCATGTGAAATTCATTTTGAAATCCATTCAATGTATATCATATCTTCCTTCACTATATGTTCGATACAAATAAAAAGATGCCTTCCTGCTTATAAAGAAAGGCACCCCCATTTATATTATTTCTTTTGTTGACCAGCTCTTGCGTCTGCTTCTTTCATGCGAACCATTGCTTCTTGATCTTCTGAATCAGCAAATTCCTTGGAAAACTCTACCTCATCGTATGGACCTTGATATTGCATGTTTTCTTGGCTGTTCTGTTGTTTTTGCTTTTGGTTTGGGTTCTTATTCATCTTCATACCTCCTCGTTTTAGATAAAGAGACAGATTGGCCTTTATCAACTGTTAGTATGTACGAAGGAATAAGTGAGTTATTCATTTACAACCAAGTCTCATTGTTCGGATCAACTAAAAAACAAGAATCCAAACACGCCAAAGATTAATGTAGAAACAATCACAATGACTAGTCCAACAAGTGTTTCATAAGGCAATAACTTAAAGCGCTCTTTCATCGCCATCCCAACACTTGCTCTTGTAATATGAAAAAACGTCCCATGAGGCATATGATCAAGAACAGTTGCTCCTGCATGGACCATAGCAGCACCTGCTAAGGCATGAATACCAAGTTCAAGAATGGTCGGAGCAAACACATTACCCGCTACGGCTGTCGCTGCAGCGGTAGATCCCGTGGCTGCTGACATCGTAATTCCTGCAATAGGCGCTAGGAAGTAAGCAGGTAAACTCAAAGCATCAATCCCATTTAAGATGGCTTCAATCAAAGCGGAATGCGCGATAATACCAGCTAATGTTCCTGTGCCTAATAATAAGATAGCCACCCCTGCCATTTTTTCAAGACCAGATGTAATATAAGCATTTAAATGTTTACCTTTCCCCATAATGAGTGCTCCAACAATCCCCCCAATAGGAAGGGCAAAAAGCGGATCAACATGGATGCCAAACAATGGCTGTAAAAGCAATAAAGCAATTGCTACACCTGGTGCAGTCAGGGCTTTTGCCAAGCTTGGAGAATCCCCTTTCACCTCACTTGAGAGTTCAGTATCATCAACGGGCGCTCCAACATTTCGTATTCTTTTTGCCAAAATATACGTAGCACCTATCCCAAAAAGTGCTGGTACTACTCCAACAAACATCACAGAAGTCAGTGGTACTTGAAAAGCCTCTGCTGCTGCTATTGTATTTGGGTTAGGAGAAATAATATTCCCAGCCTTGCCCCCGCCAGAAATCGCCAAGAGTACTGCCATCTTAGACAAATTCGCTCGCTTAGCGATAGAAAGCGCGATTGGTGCTACTGTTAAAACAGCAACTCCAATAAATACGCCGACTCCTGTTAAAACCATCGTTGCACCGGCCACAGCAAGTAACGCTTTCGTTTCTCCGAGCTTATATAATATAGACTCGGCAATCGTCTTTGCTGCGCCTGATTCAATCAGCACGCCAGCTAGAATACCAGCTGCTAATACACGTAAAACAACACCGACCATTCCTTCAGCTCCGCCAATCATAAGCCCAACTGTTTCAACTAATGTAGCACCGCCAATCACACCGCCGATTAAAGCACCTGTCATCATCGCATAAGCTGGTGCTACTCGGATGAGGATTAAACCGATGGTAGTAATAAGAGCGAACATCGTTCCTAGTATCGTTAATTGTATATCCATGTTGTCATCACCTAACTATATGTAACTATTTCTATAAAAAATCAATCATTATGTCATTCTTATCCATACATCATACCCCTTTTCTCTTTAGAAAACTAGCATTGTGAGAATACCTTACAAACTAGTTGATAGATGACAAAATGCTTGCTAGTATGACAACTAGCTTGTCTTGCAGACATATTTTTTTTAAGAGCTTGACAAACTCGGTATATTTTCGGAATATTAATACTATTAATGCAACTAAAAGGGGGTTTTATTATGGAAGAAAGCCGATTAATTCAGACAATCAATGAAATCAGTGGCTTTGTATGGGGTCCACCGCTGCTTATTTTATTAGTCGGTACGGGTATTTATCTTACATTTCGTCTCGCTTTTCTTCAATTTCGAACATTACCTTACGCTTTGAAGCTTGCTTTCAGCAAAAAGCAAGATAAGAGTTCAGAAGGAGATATCTCCCATTTCCAATCATTAATGACTGCACTCGCAGCAACTGTCGGTACAGGTAACATTGCCGGGGTAGCAACCGCAGTCGTAATCGGGGGACCTGGTGCTGTATTTTGGATGTGGCTGTCTGCGATTTTTGGGATGGCAACAAAATATGCAGAGGCTATTTTAGCTGTTAAGTATCGTGAAAAAGATAAAAACGGTCAAATGGCTGGCGGTCCGATGTATTATCTCGAAAAAGGACTGAAAATGAAATGGCTTGGTGTAACATTTGCTGTTCTGGCTGCCATTGCTGCGTTTGGAATTGGAAATACAGTTCAATCAAACTCAGTAGCCGCTGTTATTGAGAGCAACTGGGGTATTAATCCATGGATCACAGGTATTTTATTAGCAATTTTCACAGGACTTGTTTTACTTGGCGGTATTCGCAGTATCGGCCGTGCCGTTGCGTTTATCGTTCCATTGATGGCTTTATTCTATGTAGGAGCTGGACTTATTTTAATTTTAGGTAATGTAGCACTTGTTCCTAGTGCAGTAGCATTAATTTTCTCTGATGCCTTTACAGGTCAGGCTGTAGCCGGCGGTGCAATCGGAGTTGTTATTCAATACGGGGTAGCTCGTGGTGTATTCTCGAATGAAGCAGGTCTAGGTTCTGCTCCAATCGCTGCTGCTGCTGCTAAAACCGATTACCCAGGACGCCAAGCGCTTGTTTCAATGACTCAAGTGTTCATTGATACGATCATTATCTGTTCAATTACGGGTATTGCCCTTGTTATGGGTAACTTATATACAGGCGGCGAAACGGGTGCGGCACTGACTTCCGCAACGTTTGAATATTTCTTAGGGCCGGCTGGGGCAGTCGTCGTTGCTGTAGGTCTTGTATTCTTTGCTTATTCAACCATTTTAGGTTGGTCTTATTACGGCGAGAAATGTTTCTACTATCTATTTAAATCTCAAACATCGATTATAGTTTACCGTGTTTTATTCGTTCTAGCTGTAGCAGTCGGTGCTGGTGCCAGCTTAGATGTTGTATGGGGTGTAGCTGATATTATGAATGGTTTAATGGCGATTCCGAACTTAATTGGTCTTCTTGGACTCTCAGGCGTTGTTGTCGCTGAGACACACCGCTTCTTAAAACAAATGCGAGAAGAGAAGGCCCAAAACACCGGTGTAAGGCAAGAAGGGTAAAAAAACAAAAATCCAGCCGCAAAATATGTGGCTGGATCTTTTTATTTAAATTCCCCTCTTCCAACCATAAAAGATTATGATATTCTTTAAGTTATAATAATCTTCTAATTACTAGCGAGCAAAACAAATTACGCCTGGCAAATTAATACTGCTCAAAGGCTGCAGGTAAAACACTTATCACTTTTTTAATGGAAAAGGGTTAAACCGTGAAATTAACAAATTTAGTCGAGAAACTCCTTACATGTAATCAATTTTAAAAGGAGGCTTATGAATGAAACAAACTGATATTATCCCTTTTTATGGCGGTACCCACCCTGAATTATTTGAGATTGAACGCCGGTGTATGGACCGGGAGGGGAAAGTAATAGATGAACTACAACAACTGCTGCCTAATGGATTGATTCTTGATATAGGAGCAGGAAATGGGTTTACAGCAGCAAAGCTGCAAACCACTCAACGTACGATTATTGGAATGGAGCCCGATGAGTTAATGATTGACCGCACAAAGCAAGTGATTTTTACAAAAGGCTGCGCTCAGGATATTCCTTTTCACACTCATACATTTGATGCCGCCTATTCCACTTGGGCCTTCTTCTTTGAAGGAATCACTGACCTTGATAAAGGGATAGCCGAAATGAAACGGGTAGTTAAAAAAGGCGGGCCATTGATAATCGTTGACAATTACGGGGAAGATGAGTTTTGTGCGCTCTCAGACCGTTTAATTACGAGCAGCACAAATCACTGGATTAAGCGCGGTTTTGATTATCACGTAATTGAGACAGCTTTTATCTTTGATCATGTGGAAGAAGCACGTAAGCTGTTAGGCTTTTATTTTGGAGAACCGGGAAAGGCTGTGGAGAAAACTCGATTTGAATACAAAGTGGCCGTTTATACAGCTTTGAATGATTAATCTAATCTGTCTGCTCTTTTGGCGTAGATATATAAGTGTTCATTGTATTCTTTGAAGGAATTTATGCGTTAGTTGGCAAGCAGATTGTGCGTGTTGATCACGTTATTGCGTTCGTTGCCGGACTTATTGCGTCGTTCTCTTGTTATTGTGAGGATTCAACCAAGATATGTGTCGCTGTGCATCAGAATTAGATTGGTTCACCGCGGAATTGCGCCACTCTAGCTGCATAACTAAGGAGCTGACCCACTCGGATCAGCTCCTCTTCATTTATTTCATTGATACAATAAAGCTTCCGATACGTTTGCTTCCCCAGAAAAACTCGAATTGATCTCCATCTTTAATAGGACCAACTCCTTCTGGTGTACCAGTGTAGATTAAATCTCCTGCATCTAGCCCAAACACTTGCTGACATTCATCGATAATCGCTTGAAAATCAAACATCATCTCATTAATTGTTCCTTCTTGAGCCACTTCTCCGTTTTTAAGAAGTGAGAATGTTTCTTTGCGGCATGCTTCTATGCCTGGGAAAGGAAAGCGCTCTGTCGTGACTGCTGCATTAGGGAACCCTTTCGCTCTATCCCACGGCTGACCTTTTTTCTTAAGCTCACTTTGCACATCTCTTAATGTGAAATCAATCCCAAGTGAAATATCGCTTACTACATCATCTAAGCGGTCACCTTGTTTTACAGGCTTATCGATATGTAGAATAACTTCTAGTTCATGGTGAATCTCCCCTTTATCAGCCGGAAACGTGATGTCTTCTCCTTTAGCATAAGTAAGGGCATGTGTCGGCTTTGTAAAAAGAATTGGAGCTTCCGGCACTTCATTTCCTAATTCAACCGCATGCTTGGCATAATTACGGCCGATACAAAAGATATTTTTCACTTCATTCATGACAATCGCTCCTCTTAAGTAAGTTGTTTAATCCGTGAAATGATTTCTTCACTGACTTCGCCTGTTGTCGCATTGCCGCCCACATCAGGTGTTTTCATACCCGATTCCGTTACATCTTCCACAATTGTGAGCAGCTGATCAGCAAGCTCACTTTCTCCAAAGTGATCAAGCATCATTTTCCCCGTCCAAATTTGCCCGATTGGGTTAGCAATTCCACGTCCAACGATATCAGGGGCAGAGCCATGTACGGGCTCAAACATGGAAGGATGTGTACCGTCTACATTTAAGTTGGCAGCAGGACCGATTCCAATACTCCCCATGACTGCTGCACTAATATCAGTTAAGATATCGCCAAATAAGTTACTCGCCACAATCACATCAAATTCTGCTGGTTTAGACACAAGGAACGCAGATAAGGCATCGATGTGAGCTGTACGTTTTTCAATGTCCTGATAGTCTTGTCCTACTTGCTCAAATACTTCATCCCAAAATGGCATAGAGAATACAATTCCATTTGACTTTGTTGCACTTGTGACATGACCTTTTCGAGTTTTAGCTAAATCAAAGGCATAACGCATCGCGCGTTCTGTTGCTTTTCTCGTAAATACTGCATTTTGGACAACGACCTCATCTTCACCAGAATGGATACGGCCGCCTACTTCACTATATTCACCCTCACTATTTTCACGCACAACAATAAGATCAAACCCGCCAGGATTAGTGACCATCGGCTGAATGCCTCTTAATTGTTTAGCATGTCTAATATTTAATGTTTGTTTAAAACCTCTGCGGATATTGATAAGTAGCCCCCATAAAGAGATATGGTCCGCAACAAGCTTTGGGTTTCCTACCGCTCCTAAAAAGACAGCATCATGCTGGCTAAGCTGATCTAGTCCATCTCTTGGCATCATCTCGCCGTGCTCAAGATAATACTCACAGCTGTATGGATACCACTCATGCTCAAATTTCAGGCCTCCGTGCAGGTCTGCTACTGCATCTAGTACCTTTGTTGCGTACGGCATAATTTCAACGCCAACCCCGTCTCCTGGGATGACTGCTAATTTTATCTGTTTCATTTTTCTACACTCCTCTCCAACTCATATTTTATTAAATAATTCTAAAAATTGAAAGCGCTTTGTTTCGCAAAACGAAAGAAGCGCACAATATATGTTCTACTGTGCGCTCCGTTCATCATATACCAGCAGAACGTTGAAGACGTTTGACAATCTCATCGAAATCTTCCTTAGAGATCCCAGGTGCAAACTCCTCAGGAATTTCTTCTAAGTCAGGCATTGGTGCTCCGGCTGGGGCCCCTACGATCACTTCGAGCTGGCCTCCCTGCAGTGGATGATTTCCTTTCCAGATCTTATCTATATCTCTGTAATCCGTGGCACTCCATGTATATAATTTACGGTGCACGCCCTCTGCTTCGAATTTCCTTGTTGTCTCAAAAGCTGCATTATCCAAGTTTGGAATTGGAAGCATCTTTGTTACATCAACACCTGTTGCAATTTCAATTGCCTTTGCATAAGCCACAACATGAACTCCCCCGCGCACAAGTAAATACCCAATCATCTCACGAGCTACTGGGTTGCTTGTCATTTCATATACACGCATCTTATGTGTTCTCGCTCCGCACTCTAAGAAGAAATTGTGTAATAAATCAAGGATTAAGTTGCCGCTGTTAAAAACATAGTCTCCTCTCCACGATCCTCCCATTGAGTCCATTGGGTAAGACGTTTGTGCCGTTTGAATAAAATGGGCCGTATTCCGCTTGTCAGTAGCTGCCTGCATCGGTGCAATATTCGGGTCTCCTGGGAATGTCGTCCCTTCAATCATTAAGTTAATCGTGTTTGAGACCAGTTCAACATGACCAAGCTCTTCAGCTGTAATACTAGCGACTAAATCAAAAAACGGTTTTAACTTCTTTTTGTTCCGGAAGTTAAATGACTGAAATAAGTAGTTATTTAACGTCGACATCTCCCCAAATTTCCCGCCAAGAAGTTCCTGTACAGCAGCAGCGGCATTGGCATCAGGAGCCTTTGGCTTAGGGAGTTCAATAGCTAAGCGATTATAGCGAGTAAACAAAACAATCCCTCCTATTTCACATATAGTAACTCTATATGTTTTATGTGAGAGATTGTTTGTCTTATTACCTTTTATTTGTCAAAGAGCCGAAGAGCCCCGATACGCTCCATTGCCTCTCTTAATGTGTCTTCATCTGCAAGCAGCCCTATGCGAACATATCCTTCTCCGTATTTACCAAACCCGACCCCAGGAGCGACCACAACTCTTGCTTCTTCAAGAAGAATATCTGCAAATTCTTCTGATGTATAGTCTTTTGGAACAGGGAACCATGCAAAGAACGATCCAAGCGGCGCTTCTGCTTCCCACCCTGCTTTATGTGCTGCTTCAACTAGTACGTTACGGCGGGCCTCATATGTGGCTACAAGATCATCTACACACTGTTGATCTGATAAGAGCGCATGAGCAGCCGCTTCTTGAATCCCTCCAAAAATACTGCAAAATAAGTGATCCTGAAGCTTTTCAATTGCACTCACCACGCTTTTGTTTCCAACAACAAACCCGACTCTCCAACCTGCCATATTGTATGTTTTGGATAACGTCATCACTTCTACACCAACATCTTTTGCTCCTTTTAATTGCAAGAAACTAAGAGGCTTCTTTCCTTCAAAACCAATCGCCCCATAAGCAAAATCATGAACAATACATAGATCATGCTTTTGGCCAAGTTCAATTGCATCTTGAAACAAAACTGGTGTAGCAATCGCGCCAGTTGGGTTATTAGGGTAATTCAAGAACATTAATTTAGCTTGTTCAAGTGTTTCTTCTTTAAGTGTTGTAAAGTCGGGATGAAAATCCAATTCTTGTAACAGAGGCATCATGTGCATCTTTGCTCCGGCAAGCTCAACCCCTGACCAGTAATCAGGGTATCCAGGATCTGGTACGAGGGCAAGATCTTCAGGATTTAACAAGCACTGACTAAGCTCAATTAGACCTGTTTTAGCCCCGCCCAGTACAGCCACTTCTGTTTGTGCATCTATTTCTACTCCGTATTCACGATGGTAATATTCAGCGACAGCTTCCTTTAGAAACGTGTGACCTGCAAAAGGAGCATATTTATGATGCATTGGATTGTCAGCTGCTTCTTTTAATTTCTCAACGATATGTGCAGGTGTCGGCTGATCCGGATTGCCTTGCCCGAGATTAATCACATCATCATGATGTTTCTTCACTTCATTCACTTTATTAACGAGTTTTGCAAAAAATTGATTTGGGAGCCTCTTCATAGCTCTAGATGGTTCAAATGTTTTCATGTGCGTCACCTCTATATTTTCTACCTATTTATTAACTTAAAAATAAAAAAAGAGCCTTTCCATATTCTGAAAAGGCTCTTGTCTGAATAAGACAATTCGCTTATCTTTCAGAATACAATGATTCTGCAGGAAGGAGCACCTTTCCTTGCGGCGGTTGCTGGACGTCGTCGGGCCTGTTCCCTCGGTCTCTCTGGATAAGTGATGATTATTCATTTTGTCTAACACTCTAATGAAAGCGCTACACATTATGTATTTACTCTTTATGAATGAGAGTTTACAGAATTGTTAACGATTTGTCAATCTTTTGTGTCAGAATGTAAAAATCCTTGATTTTTAAGAAACTGATCGAGATGTGCACGCTTTGGGGTAGAGTGGTGAGCTGCCATCATCTCAGTCCACGTTGTTTTCCTTGTACCATTTGTCCGCTCTGTATAATATTGCTTCATTTCTTCATCATACTGAGCAAGAGATGATGTGATTTGATCGTGTTGATATGTCTCATAATGAACAGCACCAGCCTTTGGCAGCCGTGGCTTTTGATCAGGGTTTTGATCAGGATAACCGATACATAATCCCATTACAGGAAATGTATAATCAGGAAGATCGAGAAGCTCACTTACTTGGTCCGGAAGGTTTCGAATGCCGCCGATCATCACTCCGCCAAGACCATAGGACCTTGCAGCAATAAGCATATTTTCAGCTACAAGGGCTGCATCAACTGCTCCTACAAGAACTTGTTCGATGCCTCTAACTTCAAGAGGAGCCCCATGTTTGTCGCTAGCCTTTTTTAGACGGTTATAATCTGCACAAATGACGAAAAATACTGGGCAATCAGCGACATACTTCTGGCTGCCGCATAGCTCACTTAATGTATCTTTTTTCTGCTGATCTGTGACGACAACAATACTGTAAGCTTGAACGTGATGGGAAGTAGGCGCCCACCTGCCGGACTCGCTGATTTCCTCTATCATCCCTTTACTTACTTTTTCACTAGTAAAGGCACGAATCGAACGATGGCTTTGCAAGAGCTCTGTCATTTCATTTTTCATAAGAATCACCCTTTTTTTCTGATTTATTAAATAGTTTACATGATCTATGTAGCTGGAGAAAGAATTGTGTCTTGTGAGAGTAATAGAAATATTTTACAATGAATAAGTTACGATGATTCCAATTTTACACAGGAGGTTTGAGATGAACACACGAGCTACCTCAATCCAAGACAATGATCGGATTGCCTCCCTTGATATGATGCGCGGGCTCGCATTACTCGGGATTTTACTTGCTAACAGCCTGCATTTTCAATACGGTCTTTTCTTGATTCCAGGGCTGCATGATTATTACCCATTAGGTACAATTGACCGAGTTGCTGAGAGTGCGATCTTATTCTTTGCCACAGCAAGCTTTTATACCTTATTTTCATTTTTATTCGGCTACGGGATGGCCCTTTTGAAAGAGAGGCTTGAACAACGCGAACTCCGATTTGGAACTGTATATTATAGAAGAATGTTCCTTCTGCTTTTCGCTGGGTTAGCCCATTACCTTTTGATTTGGGATGGAGATATTCTGATAACATATGCGATCGGAGGATTTATCTTATTTTTGTTTCTCCGCTTAAAGGAACGAGGCCTTCTTATCTGGTCTTTTATCATTTTGTTATTGATGGCTTCAAGTATTGCAATGCCAGAGGATGAATCCACCTTCACTTTTGAAGATTCACTAGCAGCCTACTCTGCAGAAGAAAAAGAAGTGCTCACGTCTGGGACATATGCAGAAGTTGTACAATTCAGGTTAACAACAGATCCATTTGGAATGGGCGGATGGGGCCAGCTCCTTGTTACATTTAATGCGGTAGTAGCTGTTCTTGGCATGTTTTTACTCGGTGCATTTGTTGCGCGGAAAAAGTGGCTGTTGACCATTGAAGAGAACCGTCCATTCATAAAGAAAATATGGTGGATCACGATGCTCGTTGGGTTCCCTGCTAAAATTCCACATGCTTTTATGGGGGATTCCTATTCCTATGAAATGCTTCATATGACAATCGGCGGACCGCTTGTCGCGATGTTCTATGCAACAAGTATTGCTCTTTTAGCTACAAGCCCTAAAGCACAAAAATGGTTACAGCCTTTAGCAAAAGTCGGCAGGCTGTCTCTAACAAACTATTTAATGCAGTCCATCGTCTTTACTACCTTATTCTTCGGGTATGGAATTGGCTTATTTAATAGTATTGGCTATTTTGCTGGTGCCCTTCTAGCCGTTGGATTTTTCTTGCTCCAAGTACTATTCAGCAGCTGGTGGCTCAAACGCTTTAAAATGGGACCGTTCGAATGGGTATGGCGAGCAGGAACCTATCTCGAGATTCCCAAGTTAAAACGATAAATAAAGATAACATATTAACTTGTAAATATACGAACATTAGAGATGCGGCTTATGTATACCTCTCGTAAATGCAGCTTGAAAATAAACGTGTGTTTGAGGAGGGGCGCCGCTCCTGAAATATACTTCGCTTTTCGTGGGGATGCCCTGTGGGATCTCACTCCTGCTCTAGTCCCCACAGAAGTCTCGCATATTTCATCCGCTGATTTATTGCTTTGTGAAAGTATTAAGTGGGGTAATTTTGTTACGATTCAGTTCCCTTAAGGCCAAAGTATAATTGCTTTCGCTTTCTAATGCCTGAAAATTTGCTTTTAATGAAGGAGCAACTTAACAACATTCTTACTCCGTTGATTGGAGTGCAAGGGACTCGACTCCTGCGGGATGTGCGTGGAGGCCACTGATAAACCCATGGTTTTTTTAGTGGCCTGAGGAAATGATTAAAAAAATAAAAAAAAGGGCAGTTTCTTCT
>NZ_ATAE01000088.1 GCF_000474275.2 Alkalihalophilus marmarensis DSM 21297 | reverse complement strand
TAAAGTGTACCCTTTGTAAAGGACATTTTTAAAAAGCCTAGGCAGCCTTAATAAGATGATCTCTGTACTGAACAGGGGTCATCTTATTTCTATTCCACTGGTATCTATAGTGATTGTAGTAGGTCATATATCGTTTCATTTCTTTTTTTACTTCATCTAGAGTTGAACATTCTTTAATAGAGGCTTCATCCTTAAGGTGGCCAAAGAAAGATTCCTGAGGGGCGTTATCCCAACAGTTTCCTCGTCTTGACATCGACTGATGATATCCCATCTTCTTCACTAACTTTTGAAAAGCAGGACTTGTGTAATGAAATCCTTGATCCGAGTGAATGAAAGCATCCTTTGCTTTCTTGAAGTTTCTATTCTTCTTTAACTTTAAAAGAGTGTCTGTAGCTAAGTCCATCGTTAGGCGGTCTAACACATGATAAGCCAAAGCTTGTCCAGAGGTACCATCTATTATGGTTGATAAGTAAGCCTTTTGATTTTTACCGTAAAATAAATAGGTGATATCTGTTAAGAGGACTTTTCCTGGAATACCTTGCCTAAACTCCCGATTCAATAAGTTTGGCATTGTCCGATGTTCATGTGTAGCTTTCATCATTCGTCTATAAGGGTTGGCCTTCCTAATAGGACAAATAATGTTGTATTTCTTCATGATTCGTCGGATCCGCTTCAAATTGTAGACAACACTAAATTGACCCGCCAATGTCATTTTAATTTGACGTGCCCCTTTCTTACGACCTTTAAAATGGAAAGCTTTTAGGATGACCTTCTTCACTTTTTGATCGGCTTTATCTCGTTGTTTCCTGTGTTCCTGTGACTTTAATGAAAAGTAATTATAGTACCCGCTTCTTGAGACACCAGCTAATTCACAAAGATATTTAACCATATGTTTCAGTTGATACTTTTCAATCACAGTACGAATGAGGATATACTTCTGGCTAGGGGGAAGGACTATTTCTTCATCCCCCTTTCCGCGAACCGAATCTTTTTTAAAAGTTCGTTTTCCGCCTTTAGTAAGTTAATTTGAGCTTCTAAGCGAGCATTCTTCTCCTCCATGGAAAGCTCCTTTTCCTTTGTACGCCCTGAATTTTCAGCTCTCGTGTCACGTAGTCCCATTAACCCGTCTTGATTGTAAGCTTTTTGCCATCTTTTACTCGCTGATTTAATCCTTTCTGTTCCTAAAACTTCAACGTCAAATCCGCATACTTCAAATATGTCTCTGGCAAACCTCCCTTTCTCTTTTTCCGCTATAAATATGTGTTTAAATTCATCTGTATAAGTGATGCTTTTTGAACTAACAGATCTAACGTACTTATTAGATGATAATCGCTTAATCTCGTTTTTAGTAAAGTCCTTTTTACTCATTATGTACTCCCATCTCATGATGTATTTCTCTAGTAGTAATGTTATTTATTATACAAAAAAGTACCCTATAGGTAGACTTTTTTTAAGTGTCTACTCTATAGGGTACATTTTA
>NZ_ATAE01000087.1 GCF_000474275.2 Alkalihalophilus marmarensis DSM 21297 | reverse complement strand
CATATCAAATAAAAAAAAACTATTAACCTCCAACCTCTCACACCACCATACATACAATTCCATATACAACAATTCAAATTCATACTAAACATATACTTTCCTATAATATTAAACACCAAATAACAAACCAAATTAAATTAATCTCTTATTAATAATCATTTTCATAAACACCCAAAAATAAACTATCCTAACTACCCCTTTACTCAAATAACTATATTTATAAACAATATATCTATCCATTCCAAATTTAATAAAATTCTTTCTTCTATTCTTAAAAATTTTCCACTTCTTCCAAATACACATCCTAAATCAAAACCTTATATAACTATCTATACATTCAAAAACCTTTTTCATAAAACCAATTTTAAAATAATTAACCCAACCTCATACCACCTAATTAATTCATTCAACCTAAAACTTCATTTCCACACTCCAATTCTTCCTAATTAATTACTTCAATTTAAATTTAAAATTATCCACCAACTTTTAATATAACTTTACTTTATATACCTCAACCTAAAAATCTTTAAAAAAACCAAATCCCAAAAATTTCATATTAAAATCATTAAATCTTATTACTTTTATTTTTATAATATTAACTATCAAACCTAATTTTTCTTCAATAAACCTAATCACTAATCTCATCACTCATCTCACTACCATTTCACTTTTAACCATAATAATACAATCATCCACATAACACACAAAACAAAATCCACAACTTTCTAATTCCATATCAAATTCATTAAACATAATATTACTAAACAACAAAAATAAATTCCCTCCTTAAAATATACCTATAACAATTTCTTTATAATCTTCATCAATCTATACACCACTTACTAAAAATTTACAAATAAACAAAATAATATCTCCATCTTAAATTATTCTTAAAATAAAATTCATCAACCTATCATAATTAACTATATCAAAAAATCATTCAAAATCTATATCTACAATCCATTCATAACCATCATTTAAATATTCTAATATTTAAATAATTACCATTTCTACATACCTATTAAACCTAAACCCATAACTATACTCACTAAATTTCTTATCAAACATCAATATAAAAACTTATACAATAACCTATTAAACAAACCAATCTTTAACTATTAAAATACCTAAAAACCTTATCCCACCATCTAATTTAAAAATTTCAACCCATAATACAAATTAAAATTAATATTTTCTCTACCAAATCTAAAAAATAAACTCTTTCTTATTCAACACAATATATACCCCTAACTCTTATACAATCATCCCATCAATACCTACAAAACCCTTATTTCTTTTCACCTTTTTATATACTTAATTTAAATTCTCAATATCCAAAATTTTATCTAATAATATTTCTCCATACATACTTTATTATTTCCCTTCTATCTCATAAAATCAATATCCACTTTCCCACTTCATACCAATAATCTATTTCCACTTCCAATCAAAATTTCTATAACAATAAAATTATTCAACCCTTCACTCCTTCTAACTTTCATTAAACATCTTCACTACTACAACTTCTACTAACTTCTCACTATCCAACCTTATATCACTACAAAATTTTAATATAAACCAATAAAACCTCCCCAATTAAAATACAAACTCTTTCCCTCCATCCATCTACCATATATACACCATATAATACAAATTATAACTATTAAACTTTAACTTCTTTTACAATCTCATCCTCATACATTACCTCCTATATAATTTCTATTCATCAAACCAAAAATTTACCTAAAACTTCCTTCAAATCCCACATCACCATAAACACCCTTACTTTTAACTATATACTTACCACTACAAAATCATACTCAAAACTTTCACCCATTAAAATTCACCCATACTAAACAAACAAAAAAA
>NZ_ATAE01000086.1 GCF_000474275.2 Alkalihalophilus marmarensis DSM 21297 | reverse complement strand
AAAAAAAAAAATCAAATACAAACATTCATAAATAAAAAAAAACCATACCATAAAAACTTTAAAATATCACATATTAACAAAAAACTTAAATCCCTTATACAATTCATTAAAAATTTAACAACTAAAACAAAAAAAAAACCTCCAATTATTCTAAAAACAACAAAACACTATCAAACTCCTATTATTCATTATCTTAAAAAACAAAACTATCTCTTAATTATTATTAACCCATTAATTTCTTACAAAACCAAAAATTCCAACCTACAAAAAATTAAAACAAACACAACCAATACTTATCTTCTATATAAACTATACTATAAAAAAAAACTTAAACCCTATAAAAAACACAATATTCAACTCCTAAACTTACATAATCTTACAAAACAACATAAAAATATTACTAATACTTTAATTCAAACAAAATTACAATTTCAAACAATTCTAAATCAAATATTCCCTAAATTTAAAAAAATATTTAAAAATTTATATTCCATTATATCCCTACTAACTTTAAAAAAATTTCCCTCATCTAAAAATATTCTAAATACCCATAATAAAATCTTAACCAAAAAAATCCACAAAAATTATAAAAATCATTCACTAAATTAAACTAATAATAAAACAACCCAAATCAAAACTACAACCATTCAAAATCCATTTAAAAAAACCATTTATCAAAATCACATTTTAAACCTTAAAATATTTATTAATATTATCCTCCAATACAAAAAACACCTATCAAAATTAAAATCCAAAATAAATACCCTTACACAAAAAATTAAAAAATATAAAATTATCAAATCAATTCCTAATATCAAAAAAAAAATCACTACAACAATTATATCCAAAATTAAAAAAATTAATCAATTTAACCATCCAAAAAAACTAATCACATTCACTAAAATAAATCCAAACATTTTTAAATCTAATAAATTCACAACTACTAAAAATCAAATAACCAAACATAACTCCAACAAACTTCATCACACATTATATATAACCATACATTATACCATTCAAAACTATCATAAAAAAAAAACAAATAATAAAATTATCCCTCATAATAAAAAATTACATAAATTCTACAACAAAAAACATAATAAAAAAAAACCTTTTAAAATAACTATCATTACTTATATAAATAAACTCTTACATTAAATTTATACCCTATTAAAAAACAACACATTATTCCAAAATATAATTTAATCACTACATCTATCTAAATAATCCAAAACCTTCCAAATATTAAAAAATAATAAATTATTTAATACACTCATTTTTAATATATCATTTATATTTTAACTTTTTTATTAAAAAATATTAACAAACTATTAACTAATTT
>NZ_ATAE01000085.1 GCF_000474275.2 Alkalihalophilus marmarensis DSM 21297 | reverse complement strand
AAAAAAAAAAATTCACACCTTAACTAAAAAAATCTCACTAATCTACACCAAAATCTTATAACAATACAAAACTAAATAATAAAAAATCAACAAAAACCATAATAATAAAAATATCTAATAAAAATTAAAAAAAACAAAAAACTAAACAATTTCATCATTATAAAAATCTCAATTAAAAACAAAAATAAACCACTAACATAAAACAAAAAAATAAATACCAACTTTACAAAACAAAAAAAAAATAACAAAACATATATAAAAAAACATTATTAAACAAAATTTTAAACACTAAAAATCTAAATCAAACATACAAAAAAATAAAAAAAAATAAAAACTCCACAAACACCAATAAAATAACTATACAAAAATTAAAAACATATATCACACTAAACAAAAAAAAACTCATCTCTCAAATTCAACAAAAAAAATATCAACCCCAACCCATACTACAAATTAAAATTCCCAAACCAAACAATAAAATAAAACTTTTAAATATTCCAACAATCAAAAACCAACTTATCCAACAAACCATTACACAAATTCTTACACCAATATTTAATAAAAAATTTAATAAACACAATTATAAATTTAAACCTAATAAATATACAAAAATAACAATTATTCAAACACTAAAATACTTAAATAATAATCATAAATAAATTATAAACATAAATCTCAAACAATTCTTCAATACAATTAATCACAATAAATTAATAAACCTCATCTCAAAAACAATCCAAAACAAAAACATCATCTCACTCATCCATAAATTCTTAATAAACAATATACAAATTAATAAAAATTATAAAAAAACCATTATAAACACACCCCAAAAAAAAAACTTATCTCCACTACTTAATAACATTATACTCAACAAACTTAATACAAAACTAAAAAATCATAAACTTCACTTCATACATTATACAAATAACTATATCATTATAATTAAAAATAAAATAACAACAAAACAAATAATAAAATCAATAACTAAATTCATTAAAAAAAAACTAAATTTAATAATCAACACCACAAAAACAAAAATAACAAAACCTAATAACCCCAATATAAAATTTCTAAAATTCAATTTCTTTAAAAATCCTCAAATCAAAATATATAAAACAAAACCACATCAAAAATCAATAAATAACTTTAAATTTAAACTAAAACAATTAACTAAAAAAAACTAAAATATAAAAACAAAATTTCAAATTAAACAAATCAATCAAATAATACAAAACTAAATTAATTATTTTAAAATCAATTTCATAAAAAAAACTCTCAAACACATAAACAATCACACAAAATTTCAACTCAAAATATATATCTAAAAAAAATAAAAAACCCCTAAAAACAAAAAAAAAAACCTTATTAAACTCAAAATAAATAAACACACTACTTATAAATACAATTATTCAAACAAAAAAACAATTAAAATAACTTATTCTTAAATACTTACAAAAACAATTACCAATAAAAAATTAACTCAATTCAATCTATTATCTAACATCCAACATTACAAAAAAATACATACTTAATATAAATTTAAACCACCATATACAAAACCATACATACAATAATATAAAAAATCAAAAACTAATAACCTCCTCCTACTCAATATA
>NZ_ATAE01000084.1 GCF_000474275.2 Alkalihalophilus marmarensis DSM 21297 | reverse complement strand
AAAAAAAAAAAAACAAATACAATTACCTAAATAACAACAAACAAAACAATATCAACCCAAACCAAAAAACTTACCTCTTAAAATTATAAAACACTCTATACAAAATTACAAAAAAATAAAATAAACAAAACAATCTAAAAAAATCCACAACACAAAATAACAACCCTATAATCAAAATTCTATTTCCTCCTAAATAAATCCTAAATACAACAAAACACATAAAACCCCATCAAAATCCAAAAAAACCATCTCCCAAAACTAAATACTCCCTAATAACCAATAATAAACCAATACCATAAAAAAAAAATAAAAAACACCCCAAAAAAAAAATAAAACAAATCCTAAAACCATATACCTACAACTAATTAAAACCCATTAATAAATAACAACATACCTTTTATAAAATAAACCAACAAATTACAATATCATACAAAATTAAACTAATAAAACAAAACCATAACAAAAACAAATCTAAATAAAACAAATAAATACACCATCATAAACCCAAAACCATATAATCTACCCATATCCAAAATAAAATTCAAATAACACTAAATAAAAACCCAAACCCACACATATTAAAAAATACAAAAATAAAATATAAATAAAAATAAAATACCAATCAAACTCAAAAATAACTAATTCTCCCCAAAATAACTTTAAAACTAACCTCAAAATTAAAAATTTTAAAAATAAAACACTAATTAAACTAAAAATCCCCACAAAATTACCAAATTCAATCAAACTCCAAATACCAAAAACTTTTACTCAAAAATCAAACTACAAATACTAAAATCCATAATCAAAAAAAAAACAACCCAAACCATCAACTAAAATCCCAAAATATACATTAAATAAAAAAAAATATAAAATTACCCAAACAACCAAAATATTAACTTAAAAACAACCACCATTTAAAAAATACATAATAACTCACTAATCAAATAACTCTACACCAAAAATATACCAAAACTAAACATATCACCAAAACTATAAATTAACACCTTAAATATCAATAATAAAAAAACATTCTAAATACAACAAAATCAAATCATAAAAACTAATAAAACACTTAAAAATAAAAATACCAATATAAATAACAAAAAAAAAA
>NZ_ATAE01000083.1 GCF_000474275.2 Alkalihalophilus marmarensis DSM 21297 | reverse complement strand
GGGTCAATGACACCAGCTTCTGGAGCCAAGTCTAAAAAGTATTTAAATGACATGTCGTACTTAGAGCGTTCCACTACATCAACATCCGACAAATCAAAAATAGTCTTTAATAAAAGGTATTTAAACATGCGGATCGGAGAGATCGCATTACGACCATTCGTCAAACAATACTTATCTTGAAGCTCCTCCATGATGAAAGAAAAATCGACGAGTTCATTCATTTGACGAAGCATATTGTCTTTAGGTACCACGAGATCATAGAGTCCCATATATGGGCTAAGAGGGATCGAGTCTTGTCCTTTAATCATTTCAACATCACCTATACCGTTATTAGTACCTTAATTATATAAGAAAAAGAGAGTGGTTGGTCGAATAAATTCGACCAACCACTCTCAGAAAACAAAAGGACTTTTTCAGTGGCCTC
>NZ_ATAE01000082.1 GCF_000474275.2 Alkalihalophilus marmarensis DSM 21297 | reverse complement strand
TTTTTTTTTTTTTATATAATTAAGGTATTAATAATGGTATAGGTGATGTTGAAATGATTAAAGGATAAGATTTGATTTTTTTTAGTTTATATATGGGATTTTATGATTTTGTGGTATTTAAAGATAATATGTTTTGTTAAATGAATGAATTTGTTGATTTTTTTTTTATTATGGAGGAGTTTTAAGATAAGTATTGTTTGATGAATGGTTGTAATGTGATTTTTTTGATTTGTATGTTTAAATATTTTTTATTAAAGATTATTTTTGATTTGTTGGATGTTGATGTAGTGGAATGTTTTAAGTATGATATGTTATTTAAATATTTTTTAGATTTGGTTTTAGAAGTTGGTGTTATTGATTTAAGTTTTTTAATGAAATTTTGTAAATTTTGTTTTTTAGATGAGGGTTTATTAGATATGTTGGTTGGGAAGAGTGTTGAGATTGTTATAGAATATAATATTTTTAAAGATTTTATTATTATTTTTGATGTGATTTATATGAGAGTTTGTTTTAATAAAAAGTTATTGAAAGAATTTTTATAAGAAAAGTTTAAAAATGTTTGGAAAGTAGTTTATTGTGTAGATGAGTTGATGTAAGGGAAGTTTTTTGATAAATTTTTATTTAATGATTTTTAAGAGGAGTTAGAGTATTGTTGATAGATTATTTTTATTGTAGAAAGTTTAAAAAGTATTGAAGTATTTGTTGTGAAAGAAAGATTTAATGTTTTAAAAGAAGTTGTTGAGGATTATGAAGAAAATATGATTTAATTGGATGATTTTGATGTATGAATAGGGTTTAAATTTTAAGATATTTTTTTTTTTGGATATAAATTTTATTTTGTTATGATAAATGAAGAATGAATTATTATTGTTGTGGTTATTATATTAGGTGAAAAAAATGATGGGAAATATTTAAGAGAATTTGTAGATAAAATAAGAAATGTAGGTGTAAATGTAGATATTATTATTGTTGATATAGTTTATTTTGAAAGAGAAAATATTTGTTTTATAAATGAATATAAAATGGAGTTTGTTTTAAAATTTTATTTTTTGGTTATTAATGGATTATGTAAGAATGATGAGTTTGAATTTAATAAAGATGTAGGTATATATATGTGTAAGGTAGGATATTTAGTTATTTAAAAGAAATATGATGGTTGTATTAAGTATAATAAAAATTTTAGATATTGTTATTTTTTTGATGTAGAAAGATGTAAGGTTTGTTTTTTGAAAGAGGGATGTTATAAAGAAGGGGTTAAAATAAAGTTGTATTATGTAATGGTTAAATTAATTGAATATATTGAATAAGAAGTGTTTTAAGAAATAGAGAGATTTAAAGAATTATTGAAGTTTTGATATAAAATAGAAGTGAAGAATAGTGAATTGAAAAATTGGTATGGGTATAAAAAAGTGAATTATTTGGGTTTATTTGGTATGTAAATATAAGTGGTTATTATTATATTTGTTGTTAATTTAAAAAGAATATTGAGATTTAAGAATTAAAAAGAGTTGTAATAATTAAGAGAAAGGGTAGTTTTTTTTTTATGGTTGGAGAAGAAATTGTTTTTTTTTTTATTTTTTT
>NZ_ATAE01000081.1 GCF_000474275.2 Alkalihalophilus marmarensis DSM 21297 | reverse complement strand
TTTTTTTTTGATTGTGGAGAAGGAATTGTTTTTTTTTTTGATTATTATGATTTTTTTTGGTTTTTGAGTTTTAATATTTTTTTTAAATTGATGGTGAATATGGTGGTGGTTGTTTGTATTTGTATATTAAATAGATTTGAGTAATTTGTTTTTTTATATTTGTGTTGGTTTTTTAATTTGTTGTTTTTTGTTTTTATTTTATATTGAGATTTTGATAGTTTTTTGAATTTTTTTGTTTTTTGAAATGTTTTTTGTTTGGTGTGTTTAGTTGATTTAATTGTTATGTAGTATGATTTTGTTTTAGTTTTTTTTTTGTAATATTTTTTTTTTAGAGGGTAAATTTTATATTTTTTTATGTTGAAGAAATAGTGGTATTTAGGATTTTTATTGTGTTTGGTATAGTTATTATATTTTTTTTGAATGGTTAGGTGTTTTGTTTTATATATATATGTATTTGTATTTTTATTAAATTTAAATTTATTATTTTTATGTGATTTATTAGTAATTAGAGGGTGAAGTTTTGAGATAAGTTTTATTTTGTGTTTATTTGTGAAATGGATATTTTTTTTTTTGGAGTAAGTTGTATTAGTGATAATGGTATTTATGTTTATATTTGTATTTTTTGTTTTGTTTATGAGTTTTTTTAGGTATTTTTTGTTATTTTTTTTATTTGATGTAATGATTGTAGTGGTAATAATTTGTTTTTTATTTGTTATGGTAAGGTGAGATTTATATTTAAAGAAAGAAGTGTTTTGAGATTTAAATTTTGTTTGTGTGTTAGGATTATTTGATTGAATTATGTTTTTTTTATAATTTTTGATAATTTTTTTTAAGATATTAAGTTTTTTTTTTATAGTGGGTATTTTGATATTTTTTGAGTTTTTTATAGTAGAAATGATTTGTTGGTAGTATTTTAATTTTTTTTGAAGGTTATTAGATAAAGGTTTGTTAGGGAATTTTTTTTGTATTGATTTATTTATGTGATAGATTGTTTTTTGAATATTTTTAGATTTTTTTTGTAGAAATTTTTTTGGTGATTTTTTATTAAAATAAGTTTTTGTATGAGTTGTATTAAGGATAATAGTGGGATTTTTAAGGATATTATGTTTTATAGTGATTTTAATATTTTTTTTAATTAGTATATTTAATAAATTTTTATTTGGAAGATGGAGTTTATGGAATTTTGTTAGGGAATTTGGGTTAATGATATTAGTTTTTGGAGTTAAGTTTAAAAAGTATTTAAATGATATGTTGTATTTAGAGTGTTTTATTATATTAATATTTGATAAATTAAAAATAGTTTTTAATAAAAGGTATTTAAATATGTGGATTGGAGAGATTGTATTATGATTATTTGTTAAATAATATTTATTTTGAAGTTTTTTTATGATGAAAGAAAAATTGATGAGTTTATTTATTTGATGAAGTATATTGTTTTTAGGTATTATGAGATTATAGAGTTTTATATATGGGTTAAGAGGGATTGAGTTTTGTTTTTTAATTATTTTAATATTATTTATATTGTTATTAGTATTTTAATTATATAAGAAAAAGAGAGTGGTTGGTTGAATAAATTTGATTAATTATTTTTAGAAAATAAAAGGATTTTTTTAGTGGTTTTGTTTAGAGTAGG
>NZ_ATAE01000080.1 GCF_000474275.2 Alkalihalophilus marmarensis DSM 21297 | reverse complement strand
TGAATTGTTTTTTGTTAAGTAGATAGTGGAAATAATAAAAAGGATTTAAGTGGTTTTAGTTTTGTATTTTATAGGGTTTAAGTTGTTTAATTGTTTTTGGTATTTTTTATGATTATAAAAATGGATGTATTTATTTATTGTAAATGAAAGTTTATTAAATGTTTTATATTTATTTAAATAGTATTTTTTGTATTTTAGTGTTTTAAAGAAAGATTTTATTGGTTTATTATTAATATATTTTTTTATTTTTGATATATTTTGTGTTATTTTTGTGTTGTTTATTATTTGTTTAAATTTTTTAGATGTGTATTGGTATTTATGGTTATTATGGATAAGAGGGTGTTTTTTAGTTAATTGTGATGTAGTTTGGTTAAGTGTATTAAATATAAGTTGATTATTGTTGGAATGATTTAGAATATAATTTATAATGGTTTTATTATAAAGATTATGGATTGTATTTAAATAGGTTTTTTTTGATTGGTTATATTTAAATTTTGTGATATTTGTAATTTATTTTTTATTTTGTTTTTTTGTTGTAAATTTATGGTTTAATAGATTTTTTGTTATATGTTGAGGAGTAGAGTGTTTATATTGTTTTTTTTTGATATGGATGATAGAGTGTAAATTAGTTAATTTTATTAATTGATAAATTTTTTTATGATTAAATTTTTTATTAAATTTTTTGTTTATTTGAAGGTTTATTTGGTGATAGTTAAAGATATTATTAATTTTTTTATAGAGAGTTTTTATTTTTTTGATGATTTTTTTGTTTTTTAGTTTTTGGGAAGAAGGGGTATGATTAAATTATTTATAGTAGGTAGATTGTGTAATTTTTGTGATTTTATAAAGTAAATGGATGGTTAAATTTTTTTTTTTATGTAGTTTTTGTATAGTGATATATTTATTTTTATATTGGATTAGGTTTATTTTTGTTTTTTTTTGATTT
>NZ_ATAE01000079.1 GCF_000474275.2 Alkalihalophilus marmarensis DSM 21297 | reverse complement strand
GTTAGCAGAAGCTTTTTCGTTTATTGGAGTAAAGTATTAGGGAAATATGACACAAATGACAGGGCGAAAGAAATAATTAATGAAATTTATTCGAAAATAGAACAAGGCAATAGTAGTATTATAACTTTTTCAATGCCTGCTAAATGATTTTTACTTCTTAAAGTAACGGGTAGCGTTCCTTCAACAAGGTAAGGAAGATAGTAATTTATATTAATATAAGTAAGAAACTCAATGACGGTTTCATTCTTATAATTGATTCATTGCGTATGGCATTGATCATCTTAGATGAATTCTAAACTTAACATGTGGAGATGATGCTTAATGAGTTCAAGTAGAATTTTTCGATCTTTGTTTATTGGCTCTATTGCCATGTGGGCTTTTCTATTATTGAAGGGAGATTTACTGAGTGGTGATTTCTTCAATATCCTATCGTTTTCTTTTGGAACCATTTTTATCATTTTTTCCATCATAACAGGTTCATTTTTGGAAGGTTTTGAAACGAAGCACCAGGTAAAAACGTACCTTCCGCTTTCCATGTCCATCTACGGGATCTATTCTTTCGTACTTAAACATATTTTCATGATCGAGATCAACATCGTAATTATCCTTTCATTTGCGATAGTCATTAGCTTGATTGATTTGGTAGTGAGTAAAATGGTGAAAAAAAGATCTACGAAGCAGGGTTTAGCAAATATAGTATTAGCTTTTCCGCTGCTTGCTTTCTTCATGGGATTTGTGCTCACTAATTTTATTTAAATAACCTTGCAGATAGTTAACAAAATAACAGGAGCGTTTTAGAACAGCAACAGGGACGTTTTTTGACTAACGGAGCAGGTTAGTTTAAAAAGTAAGTGATCATTTCTTATACGTAGTAGACGTATACTACGCAGCAAATTATTACGTTTATGAAAGAATGTGCTTTATTAAAGAGGTATTATTATTTATCGGAGGTATGTATTCAACAATCGGGCCATATTGTGGAGCAACAACCTTTTTACAGGAGAAAAAAATAAGTAAGAGAAAGAAAAAATAAAGAAGAAAGACCTTTGAGGTCTGGCCAGTAACAAAGGCTTCTAGCCACAGAAAAAACCACCCGTGATCACGGGTGGTTTTGATTTTAATGAGGTTTAGACATGACTGATAAAGCCTTGAAGCCATTATTTTTAAAAATAGAAAGGGTCATGAACCTTTAATCATACGAATTCGACTCAAAATATATTGAAAAGAAAGAGGTTCTATGGTAACTTATATAAGTATATGTTAATTAGTTTATTTTTTTGTCTAATATACCTATTATAAATATACAACATCATCGGTATATTAGTCAACCCTTTTATCAAATTTTTTTACGAGGAGTGCTTGCCTTGAATTTGAAACTTCAGCAGGAGCAAAAGCGAGTAGAAAGTGTAATGAAAACAATCACGGAGGAAGTTAACAGATTGGAAGAAGAAACTTCCAGGCGTAAGCAAGAAGTGGTACAGATCCGCAAGCACTTTTGGGATGAAGTCAAGGTGAATACGGATACCTTTGATGATTACCTCGAGACCGTTATCGGCTTGCGCCAAGAAGCTCAAGCTCTGTCTGTTAGCCAAAGCACTCATAGACATGCCTCAAAACGCTTATCAACACTAAGGAGAATGGAGGAGGTTCCTTATTTTGGTCGAATCGATTTTGTCGAAGAAGGAGATTCAACTGAGGAACAATTCTATATTGGTATTTCCTCGCTTAAGGATCGTAGTGGAGAAAATTTCCTGATCTATGACTGGAGGGCTCCGGTCTCAAGTGTCTACTACGATTACCAGCCTGGTCCGGCCAAGTATGGAACACCTGGAGGCACAATCGAAGGCAAATTGGAGAAAAAGTGGCAATATCTTATTCGCGATGGCGTTCTTCAATCCATGTTCGATACTAGTCTAACCATTGGAGACGAGATTTTGCAAGAGGTTCTGGGCAAAGGTACCGACAAACAAATGCACAATATTGTAGCGACCATTCAACAGGAGCAAAACAGGATTATTCGTCATGACCGTGGGAGGCTTTTGATTGTTCACGGTGCAGCAGGCAGTGGCAAAACATCAGCCGCCCTGCAGCGAATTGCTTATTTGCTCTACAAATATCGAGATCGGCTTAATGCTGATCAAATCATTCTTTTTTCACCTAATTCAATGTTTAGCAATTACGTGTCCAATGTGTTGCCAGAACTTGGTGAAGAGAATATGCAACAGGTCACATTTCAGGAATACTTGGATCATCGTCTAAGTAAAGAGTTTCAAGTTGAAAATCCATACGAGCAATTGGAGTATGTTTTAACTCAGGTGAATACTCCTTCATACAGATCAAGACTTGAAAGTACCCGTTTTAAAGCTTCTATCCGTTTTTTTGAGGCGATCCAATCATATAGACAGTCACTGGAATTATCAGGTATGCAGTTTAAGGACATTATTTTCAGAGGGAAGCTATTTGTAACTGCTCAACAAATAGCAGAACGTTTTTACACTCAAGACACTTCACTCCGATTTCATAATAGACTTGAAAAATTGCAGGATTGGCTAGTTAAAGAAATAAAAGAGGTCCAAAGGGTCGAATGGAAAAAGTCTTGGGTACAGGAGGAAATCGAGCTGCTTAGCAACGATGAATACCATAAGGCGCATCGTTTCTTAGCAGAAAAACGAGGATATAAAAGAGAAGCAATTGCTGACTATGAGATGGAACCAAAAGCACTTGCCCAATTGATTGTTCACCAAAAATTGAAGCCGTTACGAAAACGAATCCGAGCGTTTCGTTTCATTGATTTTAAGGTGATTTACAAGCAACTTTTTGTAGATCCCGGGCAAATAAAACGTTGGATTGAAGGGGAAACACCAGTACAGTGGATGGATATTTGCCAAGCGACGCTGGAAATGCTGGATGAAAATAAATTATTTTATGAGGATGCAACCCCATTTTTACTATTGAAAGAGCTGATACAAGGCTTTCAGACGAACAGCTCGATCAAACAGATCGTTGTTGATGAGGCTCAGGATTATTCACCATTTCAATTTGAGTTTTTGAGACGTTTGTTTCCGGCGGCAAGGATGACAGTACTTGGCGACTTTAATCAGGCGATATTCGCCCATGCTAGTGAAAGAGTTGATTTCAACACACTAACATGCCTTTTCGGATCAGAAGAAACGGAATTGATCAATATCACACGAAGTTACCGTTCTACGAAACCGATTATTGAATTTACGAGAAGACTCGTTCCAAATGGAGATAAGATTGTTCCATTTGAACGCGAAGGTGAGAAACCTGTGCTGAAACAAGTGACAGATCACGTAGAACTGCACAGATGCATTACAGCTAAAGTTGCAGAATTTCGAAGTCAAGGCATGAATAGCATTGCGATCATATGCAAATCTGCTGAGGAAAGTGCACGTGCATATGAATCTCTAACTGGTATTGATGATATTAAACTTATAAAGAGCAACTCGATTGAATATGAGCAAGGTGTTGTTGTTGTACCCTCGTATTTGTCCAAGGGAATCGAATTCGATGCCGTCATCATTTATGATGCATCAAAGCATGTATATGGTGATGAGAGTTTACGCAGAGTTTTCTACACTGCCTGCACAAGAGCGATGCATTATTTGCTGCTTTACAGCGTAGGTGAACCGAGCCCATTATTACAAAATGTCTTGCCAGAAGGTTTCATCCAAGCTTGACTTAAATGGATGATTAAGATGAATAACCGTACTTAAATATTAGTAACTCAGATTATTAGAGTATAGTGATTGGCAAAGAGGGAGAATTTGATGAGCGGTCAAATGAAACTCCTGAAAGAACATTATGGTTAGGGGAGATGCAGAATGAGGTCATTGGTTCTCGGTTTTCAGGAAATGGATAAAACACAGCTTATGCTCGTTGGTGGGAAAGGGTTAAATTTAGCGGAATTATCAAAATTCAAGGAATACAAGTACCCGAAGGATTTTGTGTTACAACAGTGGGATATAAGAAAGCCATCGATCAAAACGAAAAGATTCAAGCATTGTTGGATCAACTAGCATTGCTAAAAGTAGAAGATCTAGATCAAATTGGTGAAATCAGTAGGGAAATTCGACAAATCATTATGGAAGTAGAAATTCCTTCAGATGTTACCTACGCAGTTGCTGACTATCTCTCCCATTTTGGCGAAGATGCTTTTGCAGTGCGTTCTAGTGCGACTGCTGAAGATTTGCCACATGCCTCTTTTGCTGGTCAACAAGATACCTATTTAAATATCATCGGAAAAGAAGCCATCTTGCAGCATATCAGCAAATGTTGGGCTTCCCTATTTACGGATCGTGCAGTAATCTACCGTATGCAAAATGGATTTGACCACAGACAAATTTATTTATCAGTTGTCGTTCAAAGGATGGCTTTTCCACAGGCTTCAGGGATTTTATTTACCGCTGATCCGATTACTTCTAATCGAAAGTTATTAACGATCGATGCCAGTTATGGACTTGGAGAAGCACTGGTCTCTGGCTTGGTATCTGCCGATAATTATAAAGTACAGGAAGATAAAATAGTCGATAAGATGATAGCAGCCAAGAAATTGGCTATCTATGGACTAAAGGATGGTGGAACAGAGATACTACCGATTGATCCAGATCAGCAAAAAATACAAACACTTACTGACCAGCAGATTTTACAACTGGCACGTATCGGAAGACAGATCGAAGCTTATTTTGGTTTCCCACAAGATATCGAATGGTGTTTGGTAGATGATATATTTTATATCGTCCAGAGTCGGCCAATCACTACTTTATACCCCACACCTAAAGCGAATGATCAAGACAATCACGTCTATGTATCTGTTAGTCATCAACAAATGATGACCGAACCTATGAAACTTTTCCTCTATACGACTCCTGCACCTATGCGAAAAGCTGGTGGAAGATTGTTTGTTGATGTAACACATCAATTGTCATCTCCAGAAAGGGAAGTATATTTAAATACCTTGGGTGAATCCGATCCTCTCATAAAAGATGCACTGATGACCATTATAGAGCGTGGAGACTTTATAAAGGTGTTACCAAATGATAAAAAAGAAATAAGTAAAAGCAACACCGGGATGCAGTCTTCAGATAATCAAGCACAAATCGAACACGATCCCGCAATCGTCACTGATTTGATTAAGAGTAGTCAAACATCAATAGAAGAGTTAAAACATAACATCCAAACGAAATCAGGAACAGATTTATTTGATTTTATTCTAGAAGATATCCAGCAATTAACGAAGATTCTATTTAACCCCCATGGTTTAGGTGTGATTTTAGCTGCAATGGACGCATCAACTTGGATCAATGAAAAAATGAAAGAGTGGTTGGGTGAAAAAAACGTAGCAGATACGCTTTCTCAATCTGTACCCAACAATATCACTTCAGAAATGGGTCTGGAGCTGTTGGATGTTGCAGATGTAATTCGACCTTATCCAGAAGTAATTAATTATTTAAAGCATGTAAAAGATGATAACTTTTTGGATGAATTGGTTAAGTTTGAGGGTGGACAGGAATCCCAAAACGCAATAATAGCTTATCTCAACAAATATGGCATGAGATGTGCGGCTGAAATCGATATAACAAAAACTCGTTGGTGTGAAAAACCAACTACTCTTGTTCCCATGATTCTCAATCACATAAAAGAATCTGAGCCTGGTTCAAGTAATCGGAAATTTGAACAAGGACGACAGGAAGCTTTGGAAAAAGAACAAGAGATATTAAATCGAGTAAAGCAATTACCAGATGGTGAACAAAAAGTCAAAGAAACAAAACGAATGATTGACCTAATTCGGAATTTCAGTGGGTTTAGGGAATACCCAAAATACGGCATGGTTAATCGCTATTTTGTTTATAAACAGGCTTTATTGAAAGAAGCCGAACAACTTGTACAGACATGCGTTATTCATGAAAAAGAAGATATATATTATCTTGATTTTGAAGAACTTCGCGAAGTTGTACGCACAAATAACCTTGATTACCAGATCATTAACAAACGTAAAGACGAGTACACATTATATGAAAAACTAACTCCCCCACGTGTGATCACCTCTGATGGTGAAATCATTATGGGTAAGTATAAACGAGAAAATCTCCCTGCTGAAGCGATTGTAGGCCTACCTGTTTCATCTGGAGTGATAGAGGGACGAGCACGTGTCATTTTAAATATGAAAGACGCTAATCTAGAAGAGGGAGATATATTAGTTACCTCCTTTACAGATCCTGGCTGGACACCATTATTTGTATCCATAAAATGCCTCGTCACCGAAGTTGGTGGACTGATGACCCATGGAGCCGTTATCGCACGTGAATATGGCTTACCCGCCGTTGTCGGAGTGGATCATGCTACCAAACTTATAAAAGATGGATAACGAATACGCGTACATGGAACAGATGGGTATATCGAAATACTATAATTGACTACATTTAAATCATAAAAGAAGTGCATTTGAATAAGGAGAATCATTGACATCAAGGTGCTTACGGTCTATTGTAAGAACCCAGTCACTAGGAAATATACGAGGGGCAGTAACAGAAGATTGATATTAATGTCTTTTTAGATTATCTAGAAATCGAGTCTTCTGTTAAAGGGCGCAGTAATTGAATAAGATTTATGCTTAAATCGGGACAGATTGGTATAGTAGAGGGAAAATATGATTTAATTTAAGGGATGTTATACTTGTTTATTGGAATAGGAGTTGTCTAATATGAACTTGAAAATAAGACAAGAACAAATAGAGGATTACGAATTAACTGAAAGTGTTGTAAAAGCTGCATTTGCAGATGCTGAACACAGTGATAAAAAAGAGCATGAATTGGTAAATCGAATCAGAAAATCCAACGAGTTCATTCCGAGATTGTCATTAGTGGCAACAGATACAAACAGTAACAAAATTTTGGGACATATTCTTTTATCTAAAATAAAAATTAGTAACAATAATCAAATGGCAGAATCACTTGCCCTTGCACCTGTGTCTGTCCTACCAGAGTATCAAAACAAAGGTATAGGAGGACTATTAATTAACGTAGCTTTGAAAGAAGCAAAAGAACTTGGATACAAATCAGTTGTTGTCTTGGGACATCCAGAATATTATCCGAAATTCGGCTTCAAAATAGCATCCTTATGGGGGATAAAAGCACCCTTTGAAGTTCCAGATGAAGCATTTATGGCACTAGAACTAAGTGAGAATGCTCTCAATAAAGTTTCAGGGGTTGTTGAATATCCAAGTGTGTTTTTTGAATAAAAGGGATTATAAATATCAGTTATTAACTATCTGGTAAATGCAAAAATATTTTAGGTTGTATTTTTGCATTTACCAATATTCCGCAAAGGGCGCATGAGTGGGAGAGGAGATCATCATTCGATGGTCTCTTTTTCCGTACACAAATAACTTGCTATTCTGTGGCTTCAGAGTGATATATGGTGTAACCAAAAAAACGAAAGGATGATAAAGAATGGAATTTAAAATCACTTGTGAAGTCAAAGGACAGCGAAGAAAGGATCTGGTGCAGGGAATCAGTGAGTTCTTAAACACCATACCCAAATACAAAGGTGTTCCAACATGTGCTTACGAAATTGGAGACTTGGTGGTTGACCGGGAGGGAGCGGTTATTCTAAATGACAGCATGACCCCGCAGAAGTGGACAAAATGGTAACGGTGCTCGAAGCACAAGAGTTTATGCTCACAAACTACGGAGAGAATGCCTTTGACGGAATCGAAGTAGCAATGCCAATAGAAATGTTCACAGAGAAGGCCATCGAGAACCTACACAAGATTGTAAACGCAAAGGCGAACTCATCAGCAAGGCCATCGGCACCATGGACTTGAGGGTTATCGAAAACGATGTAAAAGTTCGGTTCCCATGGTTTCCATATACAGAGGATGGTGAGGAGGTGGCCCATTACACGAAGTTCATTGAATCCTTATGCAAAATGACAATCGAGCGGAACCGAGTGGCATCCACACCGAGGAAAAGCGAGAATGAGAAGTACGATTTCAGATGCTTCCTTTTAAGGTTAGGATTTATCGGGGGGAGTTCAAGCCTCTAGGAAATTCTTACTTTGAAACCTAACTGGCAACGCAGCTTTTAAGAATGGGAGACCTACAAAGGATGAAAACTAAAAAAGAAGCGGGTAGGAGTGTGGACATTAACGTCTTCTCCCGCCCGCTTTTTTTATTAAGCTAACTGAAGTAGTTTGATAGACTCTGGAATAATTAGTTTCGCATCCAGTCGCTCAAATGCCGCAAAGCCAAATTAGGCTTTTTAATATTGAAATTTCCTTAACGTTGTAAATCTGCATTTTCCTGAGGCTATCCCTAAAAGGAAAGAATGAGGAAGAAAATTCTGAAAAATAGTCTTTCTACTAACGGAAGCTTATGTTTAATAAAATGAAGAACAACAGATTTAGTTGTTGCGCAGTACAACGATACTGTGCAGCAAACTAACATCTATTTAGCGCTAACTTTGTGAAGAAATTCTCTTCAACTAACGGGTGCGTTTCTGCAACAAGCAGGGACGCATTTTTTTGTACATTTTAAGGGATTGAGATCGCAAAAGAACAAGGGAAATATACA
>NZ_ATAE01000078.1 GCF_000474275.2 Alkalihalophilus marmarensis DSM 21297 | reverse complement strand
ATATAAGAAAAAGAGAGTGGTTGGTCGAATAAATTCGACCAACCACTCTCAGAAAACAAAAGGACTTTTTCAGTGGCCTCATGTGCGTGGCCAGGGAAGACCCCACAGGAGCAAAGCGACGAGGAGGCTTCCGGACCGCCCGCGGAAAGCGAGTCCCTGCAGCGGAAATCAACTACTACTATAGGAATACAATTTACTTTGCCTGTGACCTTTAATTATGTCCCAGGCTCTTTTCTATACACAAATGTTCTAAGGAGCAGTCCGTCTGTTGTGCGTTCATGCTTAAATTGAGTAAAGCCTTCACTTTCATATAACTTAACAGCAGGGGTATTATGACTTGCTGTCGTTACATAAAGCGGGACACTCGTCTCTTCCTTTACTTTCTGAATGAGCATCCTCCCGACTCCTCTTCTAAAAAAGCGAGGTGACACGATCACTTTGTTTAACAGCCAGTGGTCGGCTCTTGTCTCTATAGCAATTGCTCCAATAATGTGATTGTCAGAGCTTGCAGTAAGCCAGGTCTTCGGCTCCCCCAAAAGGTCCGCCACGGTTTCATTGAGAGGAGGGATATTCGGATAATTAATCAAATTTGCTTCTATGCGGTAGGATTGCTGCTGCAACTCAATCAGTTGTTTCGCAAGCTCTTCTTTCATTTCATGAATGTAATTGACCTCCATACCCACTCTCCTTCTCTTCATTCTTTATATGATTCTATTCACTACAAGTCATATCCTTCCAATGTTTTCACAAAAAAGACACCTAGTTTCCTAGATGCCTTCCCGGAAAGGTATTTATTTTTTGGGGCAAGAATTGCACATGATTTTATCAGAAGAACATTTGTAAGCAAAGCAGCAGGTCCTTCTCATCTCTTTATGCCTCTTTGCATCAAGCCAAAAGGGGTGGAATGGATTTTTTCTTGAAGCATACAAATGCCCCTCAGCATTACTAAGCCACTCATAATCTTTCTCTACTCTAAGCGGGTCTGCTTTTTCAGGAAGCACTGTCTCATAAAACCACTTAATATAAGAAAATGTATTCTCCCATAAAGTAGGGACAGGTGCACCTGAGAGCTTGTTTAGTTTCACCCATAACGGTGATAAATGATGAGCAAATAATTCTGCAAATAAATTTTCTTGCTGCTTCAGACGGTTTTCATTATTTATTTCATAAGAAACGATATGTTGATGGAAGATGCCAGGAAGCCACCACTCTTTCGATAACGAGTCCGTGAGAACGAGATCTTCTGTTTTCCAGCTCATACGCTTATTGTATACTGTCATCATCATAAGCGCGGGCAGTGTGACCACCAGGCTGTATCGTTTAGAGAAGATTGAAGCTGCTACAAGCAAGTCCGGTGCTTGGACTTCTTTTTTCACTCCTTCTAAATAAGAAAGGAGAAAATGATCATCAAACAACTCTTCGGACTTGCACGAGAGAGGATGTGTTTGATTCAATTGAAAGCTCATACGGGTGGACTCTAGGGCACTAATTTCCTCAGCTGAGAGCTTTGTAAGGATCAATTCTCTCGACCTCCTCACGCACCACGCATCTCCCTTTCCCATGCGGGATACATAAAGGAGTACCAAATAGAGGATCAGCTGTCACTTGACACTCCATTTTAAATACGTCACGGACTAAATCACAGGTAATGACGTCCTCAGGCTTCCCCTCTGCATAAATCCCCTTATCTTGAACAGCTATTAAGTGATGCGCGTAACGACATGCTAAGTTAAGGTCATGCAGCACCATAACAATCGTCCGCCCCTCTTTTTCATTTAAATCAAATAACAAATCCAATATTTCAATTTGGTGCGTCATATCAAGATAAGTAGTCGGCTCATCAAGCAAAATGATATCAGTATCTTGAGCAAGGGTCATCGCAATCCAAGCCCGTTGTCTTTGCCCCCCTGATAATGAATCAACAGGACGGTCTTTAAGTTCGGTTAAATGAGTCGCACTCAAGGCCGCTTGGACTTTCTCTTCATCCTTTTCAGTCCATTTGGAGAACAGTCCTTGATAAGGGAATCTTCCTTGTTTGACTAATTGAAGGACCGTCAATCCCTCCGGTGCTTCAGGTCCTTGAGGGAGTATGGCCAACTGGCGTGCTATTTCTTTTGTAGACTGCTTATGGATGGCTTCACCATCTAAGAGAATGGAACCTGACTGAGGCTTTAAGAGGCGAGCCAAGGACCTCAGCAGCGTTGACTTCCCGCAGCCATTTCCTCCAATGAAAACCGTAATCTCACCTTCAGGGATATGCACATCTAATTGATCTATTACAACTTTATCATCGTATCCTAATGTTAACTCGCGAGCACTGATGGCATTACTTTTTGTTTGTATTGAAGTTATTTCATTCAACCCGTTGTCAGCCTTTTTCATACCTGCCACACTCCCTCTCAAACGCTTTATGTTTTTCTTAACAAATACAAAATATATGGTGTTCCAAGAACTGCCACGACAAGACCTGCAGGGATCTCTTTAGGAGCTAATATAAATCGTCCCACAAAATCTGCAGCTACGAGTAAAATTCCCCCAAGAAGAAGAGACAATGGGATGAGACGGCGATGCTCCACCCCAACAAGCCTTCTTACCGCATGCGGGGCTAATAACCCGATAAATCCAATTGTCCCTACAATTGAGACACTAGCTGCTCCCATAGCAACTCCTAACATGATGGCAAGGATTCTTGTCTGACCGACATTCATTCCAAGTCCAGTAGATACATCATCACCAAATGATAGTAAATCTAGTTTTCTAGATAAAAACCACCCTAATGGGATCGCAATAAGCGCCACAAGAAATACGATCTGTAAATGAGACCAGCTTTTTGCATACGTAGAACCTGCCAGCCATGCAAGTGCAGGTGCGACACCCATTTTTGCCTTTACAACCATGATCTGAATAATCGCAGACCCTACTGCAGATACCGCAACTCCCATTAAAGCAAGGAGAATAGGTTCCCAATTAGACCTCCATGTGACAAGTAAAATAATACCCATTGAAACGGCCGCACCTATCATAGCTGCAAACGGCAGGAATTGTATGGATACGGCAGGGAATAAAACAAGAAAAATCATCGCCCCCGCTCCTCCGCCTGATGTGATCCCAAGCACCGTTGGATCAGCTAATGGGTTTCGAAGTACTCCTTGTAGCAGCACCCCGCACATGGCAAGCAGCATTCCAACAATAAAAGCCGTCAATATTCTCGGTACCCTAAACTCCCATACAAAAGGAGATAAATAGGCTTGATTCAACCAATCGTTCCAGCTGAAAAATGAACCTGCCCCATAAGAAACGGATAGGGCTGTGACCATAATAGACACTATAGCTCCTATTGCTAGTAACACAGGGTAAGGTGCAGCGACAGAATGCCCGCCAAGTTTTGTCTGTCTTCTCGAATGTTTCTTACCTGTTTTATAAGCTAAATACATCAACCATGGACCGCCTATCAAAGCTGTCATGGCACCAACAGGTATTTCTTGGCCAGGTTGAATCCAGCGCGCTAATATATCAGCTGTAATAAGGAGGATGGCTCCCCATAAAAACGAATGAATGATCAGGGGGAGATGTCCTTTAACACCCATCATTCTTACGAGGTGAGGGGCTATTAATCCAACAAACCCTATCGGCCCAACCACACTTACAGTCGTTGCAGCAAGCAAAATCGCACTAATCCAAGCAAACAACTTTACTCTTTGCACTGGCTGTCCTAGCGAGGTGGCGATATCTTCCCCAAGTGTGAGTACATCTAAACTTTTAGCATTTAACAGAGCGATACCTACACCAGCTAAAATAAAGCCTACCGCAAATTGCACACCTGACCAATCAAGCTGGACAAGCGTCCCTGATCCCCAAAGGAACAAACCGTTTGTTTCATTTTCAAAGATTAATTGAAGACTTCCAGTAATAGATGAAAATAAGAGGGCAACCACCATCCCAGTTAATGCTACCCGGACTGGCTCCATAGCCTTCCCTACAAGCATCATAACGAGCAGTGAAGCGCATGCTGCGCCAAGAAAAGCAACAAGAAACGGGAATTGTCCAAGTGTTCCAGGCAGAAAGATGATGGCACTAATGACAAATAAATGAGCCCCCGCATTCATTCCGAGTGTACTCGCTGATGCAAGCGGGTTTTTTGTGATTGTTTGTAATAACACACCTGCAACAGCCAATGCACCTCCAGCAAGTATTCCAATCACCACCCTAGGCAAACGCAGCCCAAGTACTACATCTTGAACTCTACCATTCGTCCAAACTTCTATTAACAGCGTCATGACACTATAGCCAGCCTGGCCTTGACTGATATGAACAAGGCTTGTGATAAATAGGAGAAGGAAGCCCAACCCAAAAAGGAAAATGGACTTCCGTCTAGTTGTAGACTCGCTCATATTACTCTTCTTCCACGACTTCAACAATACGATCAACAAGTGTCATTGCTGAAAGCGGACCTCCAAATAACCAAGCATCTCCGCCAAGCGGGTAAAGCTGATCATTTTGAACAAAGTTTAGATTCTGCCACACACTGTTTGACTGAAGCTGATCTTCAAAAACATTATCATCATCTTGCACAACATAGAAAAAATTAGCATCTTCAACAGCCGGCAATGCTTCTACGTTTACTTCGGAGTAACCGTACATTTCAAACTGGCCAGAATCATACACATTTTCAAGACCCACTTTTTCAAAGATTTGTGTAGCCATGGCATTTGGTGTAAATAAGCGAAGAGTAGGTGCTTGGTTCGCACTGAACGCTTGCGTTAAAACAAATTCATTTGTTTTAAGATCTGCTGCTGCAATTTGTTCTTTAGCTTCTTCATATTTGGCATCTAACTCTTCTAGAACACTCTCTGCCTCTTCTTCTTTTTGAACCACCTTAGCAATCGTACGGAAAGTTTCTTCCATTTCATCGTATTGACTTACTGTTTCATCTGTTGGGTAAGGATCAAAGAATAACGTTGGTGCAATAAATTCAAGCTCCTGTTGAATCGCTTCATGACGGAAACCTGCTGTAATAATTAAGTCAGGCTCAAGTTCTGCAATCATCTCTAAGTTAGGCTCTTGACGTGTACCTACATCAACTACCTCTTCATCTAGTTCTGCATCAATATCAACCCATGAATTATATCCTTCAATATCAGCTACACCAACAGGCTGAACACCAAGGGCAAGTAAATCCTCCACATACGTCCATTCAAGCGCTAAGACTTTTACTGGGGTCTCCTCAAACGTCTTTTCCTCAAACGCATCCCGAACTGTCACAGCCTCTGTACTTTCTGTATCTCCCGTTTGTTCTGTCTTTTCTTCTGTATTTTCAGCTGACTCCTGTTCATCTGCATTCCCGCCGCAAGCAGCAAGCAGGGAGATAAGTAAAACAAGGATTGCTAAACGTAACCACGACTTCATCATTTGTTCCTCCATTATGTAAGTTAATTTGATAATGATTATCATTGACACTCACAGTATACTATCCTATTTAAATAGGATCAAGGTTTAATTGAGAGCAATTATCATTATTACATAAGTAAGACCATTCAGAGGAGGATCTGAATGGTCTTTGCATCTATCTATCTTTATTTAGGTAGTGGTGCCTTTGCAGAAATTAATTTGCGATCAAGCAAATCCTCCCAAAAAGCTCGAGGAATTTGCTCATCCATAGCAGCCAAATCCTCTTTTATTCGACCTGGTCTTGTAGATCCAGGTATGACTGCTTTTACTGCAGGATGTGCAGTTGAAAATTGCAAGGCTGCTGCTTTGAGAGAAACGTTATGTTCATCTGCCACTTTCCGTAATTTCTCGACATGCGCTTTTTTATCATCTGTTATTTCTGCATAATCAAAGTGGTCTCCTCCTAAGAGCGCACCTGAATTATAAGGACTGCCAATTATAAATTCGATATTTTTCCTTTGAGCTAAGGGCATCATTTTCTCTAAGGCACCTTCATGCTGCATAAGCGTGTATTGGGTGGCTGATAAACATAGGTCCGGCCGGACATCATCTAATTGCATAGCCAGCTCAATTGGGGTCGTCGTATTCACACCAAGACCCCATGATTTAATCACACCCTCATCACGTAAACGGCTTAGCGTTCGAAAGGCCCCTTTACGAGCCTCATCAAACTTAGTAATCCATTCATCCCCGTGAAAATCAGGTGATAGATCATGAACGAATACAAAATCTAAGTAATCTGTTTTCAGACGTGAGAGACTATCTTCAATGGATTTTAAGGTACCGTCTTCTGTGTAATCATGGATAATTTTATTTTTACGAGCATGCTCAAAAAGCCCTTCTTTTTCTTCTTTCTCATCTGAAACGATCCGTCCTACCTTAGAGCTTAATGCATATTGCTCTCTAGGGTAGGTTGAAAGCACCTTAGCTAGTCGCATTTCCGCTAACCCAAATCCATAAAAAGGGGCCGTATCAAAATAGCGGATACCATGATCCCATGCAGATTGTATTGTATCTATGGCTTCTTCCTCGGGTACATCTCGGAACATATTGCCGAGAGGGGCTGTACCTAATCCAATTTTCTTCTTAAGTGCCTCTTGTAAATTCACACTATCACTCCTTTATCAATGCTCTACCCCCTCTCTATCCGACCAAAACTTTCTTTAGCCAAACAAAAAAAGCACCCCTTCGCAGCCGAAGAAATGCTTACTCTAATGAAATCATTATTACTATGCCATCGCTCCTTCTTCCTCTTTCTTAAAGAAGGTCTTCATCGCATGATACACATCGCCTTTTTCTTTTAAAATATGATGTCTAAATCGAGGATCGTCAATATTTTTATAGGCACTCATTAAGGTAGAGTGACGGCTGTACTGATTGACTTCCCCGTACCCAAACATGCTGCTCTTCTCCATCAGCTCCTGTACAAGCTTTAAGCACCTTGCATTATCACTCGTTAAATTGTCCCCATCTGAAAAGTGAAACGGATAAATATTAAAACGCTTAGGATCGTATTTTTGATTAATCAGCTCTAATGCTTTGCGATAAGCCGACGAACAAATCGTTCCTCCGCTTTCCCCTTTTGAGAAGAAGTCTTCTTCAGATACGACTTTAGCTTCTGTGTGATGAGCAATAAATTCAATATCAACCGTTTCATATTTCGTACGCAGGAAACGAGTCATCCAGAAAAAGAAACTGCGTGCCATATACTTTTCCCAGCGCCCCATACTTCCGCTTGTGTCCATCATCGCAAGCACAACGGCTTTTGATTCTGGTCTGATTGTTTCTGTCCATGTTTTAAAACGGAGATCATCATTATAAATCGGGATAAGACCTGGTCTGCCTTCTAGGGCATTTCGCTTAATTGCTGATAAGATGGTACGGCGTTTATCAACATTGCCCATTAAACCTTTTTTTCGAATATCATTGAATGAAATATCTTCTACAATTAGTTCTGCTTCCTCTTTTTTCTGCAAATTAGGAAGTTCGAGCTCTTTAAACAACATTTCTTGCAGTTCCATAATCGACACTTCTGCCTCAAAATAATCTTCTCCTGCATCTTCCCCTGCACCCTGGCCTTTTCCAGGTCCTTGCTGCTGCTGGGCATTCGGGTCTCTTGCTACCACATCGCCAACTTTACTATCACCTTTTCCCTGTCCAACATGCTTATTCTTATCGTAATTATAGCGAATTTTGTATTCATCTAAAGATCGAATAGGGATTCGTATGACTTCACGCCCATTAGACATAACAATATTTTCTTCACTTACTAAATCAGGAAGGTTTTTTTTGATGGCTTCTTGCACCTTCTCTTGATGACGTCTTTGATCTTGATGTCCCTTGCGATGGAGGGACCAATTCTCTTGCGACACGACAAAATTATGATTGTTTGGATTTTTCACACCTTTTCCCCTCCTATATCTCCATCCTCTGTATACAATGAATCAAACCTGATAATCAGCAACATTCCTTCAACATATCCAAGCACACTTCTCAAATAATGACATATACTAATCTCGAACCGCCCTTTGTTTTACTGTCGTTTAGATAGGGGCTTATAATATCCTATGCAGACAGGGATAAGAGTTGCTAATAAATTCTGACAAATTCGTATTGTACAAGCAAAAATACATCAATCCCCCTTACCATACATACGCTTTCTCTAAATAAAAAAGTGTCATCATCTCTTTATTGAGATGATGACACCCTTTATTAGCGATTTAACAAGCTTCCGACGTAACGAAGCAGCTCATTGGCTGAAGTAGAGTTATAGCCATGCTCATCAATTAATCTAGCAATAACCTCATTTACCTTCTTCAGCTGCGACTCATCTGGCGTCTTAACAGATGTCGTAATTTTCACGATATCTTTAAGATCAGCGAACAACTTCTTCTGAATCGCTTCACGCAGACGTTCATGTGAATTATAATCAAACTTCTTACCCTTACGTGCATAGGCAGAAATGCGAATGAGAATTTCTTCACGGAATGCTTTTTTAGCATTCTCTGAAATGCCGATCTGCTCTTCAATTGAGCGCATTAACTTCTCGTCTGGAGTCATTTCCTCGCCTGTTAATGGATCACGCAGCTTATTTTTATTACAATAGGCCTCAACATTATCCAAGTAATTGTCCATTAACGTTTTAGCAGACTCATCATACGAATACACAAACGCTTTTTGAACTTCTTTCTTAGCGATTTTATCGTACTCTTTCCTAGCAACCGCAATAAAGTCCATGTAGCGCTCGCGGTCTTCTTGTGAGATTGAGGCGTGCTGATTCAGTCCCTCTTTAATCGACCTTAACACATCCAGCGCATTAATCGATGTTAATTGCTTTCTAATAATCGCAGATGAGATCCGGTTAATGACATAACGCGGATCAATACCGCTCATCCCTTCATCTGGATGCTCTGCTTTTAACTCTTCAAGATCTTGAGAGTTAAAGCCTTCCACACTTTCTCCGTCATATAGACGCATTTTCTTCACGAGGTCGACGCCTTGTTTCTTAGGATCTTTTAATCTCGTTAAAATGGTAAAGATAGCTGCCACCTTAAGCGCATGCGGAGCAATATGAACATGAGACAAGTCACTGTCTTGAATCATTTTCTTATAAATTCGTTCCTCTTCACTTACTTTTAAGTTATAAGGAATCTTCATCACAATAATCCGCGAGTGCAAGGCTTCGTTTTTCTTATTTGAAATAAACGATTTATACTCTGATTCATTCGTATGAGCGACAATCAGTTCATCAGCAGAAATCAGCGCGAACCTGCCAGCTTTAAAGTTTCCTTCTTGAGTTAGTGATAATAAGTGCCATAAGAATTTCTCATCACACTTCAACATCTCCTGAAATTCCATCATCCCGCGATTGGCCTTATTTAATTCTCCGTCGAAACGGTAAGCGCGCGGGTCTGACTCAGAACCATATTCGGCAATCGTTGAAAAATCGATGCTCCCTGTCAGGTCGGCAATATCTTGGGATTTAGGATCTGATGGACTAAATGTACCAATCCCTGTTCGCTTATCCTCTGAGAAGAAGATACGCTCAACCATCACATCTTCAATTCTGCCGCCATATTCCTGCTCAAGCCTCATCATATTAAGCGGAGAAAGATTCCCCTCAATTTTCACTCCGTATTCTTCAAAGAAATCTCCGCGTAAATGCTGCGGGATCAAATGAAGCGGATCTTCATGCATCGGACAACCTTTAATCGCATATACAGCACCTTGGTCTGAGCGTGAATACTGCTCAAGACCTCTTTTCAGCATCGTAACAAGTGTTGATTTACCACCACTGACAGGTCCCATTAATAAAAGGATCCGTTTGCGTACATCTAATCGCTTGGCTGCCGAGTGAAAATACTCTTCTACCAGCTTTTCAATCGATTCTTCTAAGCCATAGATTTGATCACTGAAAAATGAGTATTTCTTTCCTCCATTTTCTTCTTCCACCCCAGCATCTTTAATCATATGATAAACGCGGGAGTGTGCTGTTTGAGCTACGTACGGTTTTTCTCTTAATAAGTCTAAGTAGTCAGCGAATGTTCCTTCCCATTTCAACCGCTCTTCTTCTTCTCTGAAATTCTCAATCTTTTTTAAGATATCCATTATTTTACCCCCATCCTCATCGTCAAGAGAGATTAATATACTTTATGCACAGGCCCAAGTGAACATGCATCCCATTTCAGATAATGACTTCATTCGGCAAATACAAAGATTAATATTTTCCATGACAGCTGTAATTCTTTAACCCAAAAACAACAAAAGTCATGGTACAATCATCATTGATTAATAGGAAAAGAGTGTAAACAGATGAAAACATTGATAGGCTGGTTTCTGATTATCCTGATGCTTTTCGGCTTCTCTTTTTTGTTTATGGAAGCAGCAGCAGAAATAAAGGATATTCAGACTTTAAGTGAAGTATTCGAAGAACATGTAGCCATAGATACGATCGAATTGTCCTCGAATAGTTATATGTATGATAAGGAAGGGCAAGTTATTTCAGAGATTTATAATGAAGGCAACCGTGAGTATATAGAATATGAAGATATTCCAAAGGTAGTTATTGATGCCTTTATTCAAACAGAAGATCGCAGGTTCTTTGATCATAAAGGATACGACGGGACAGCCATTATTCGTGCACTTGTTATAAATGCAAAAAGCAGTTCCATTGAAGAAGGGGCAAGTACGATGACTCAGCAGCTTGCACGTAACGTGTTCCTTTCTCATGAACAAAGCTATAACCGTAAGTTAAGTGAACTGTTATATGCTCATGAAATTGAAAAACAGTATTCAAAAGAAGAAATTATTGAACTCTATTTAAATACGATCTATTTTCAAAATGGCGTGTACGGCTTTGAAGCGGCCAGTCAATTTTATTTCGGGCGTACGAGTTCAGAGCTCACGCTAGCAGAGGTCGCGTTCTTAAGTGCCGTTCCTAATAACCCAACTCACTATGACCCAATAAAGAACAGTCAAAATACGAACCTCAGAAAAGACTGGATCATTGAGAAAATGCTAGAAGCTGAGGTCATTACAATAGAGGAAGCTGATCAAGCAAGGAAACAGCAAATAACCATTACTCCGAAGAAAAGGATTGATCTTTTCCCTGATTACGTAACGTATATTCATTATGAATTAAAAGAATTAATTGCTGAAACGGATGGCTTTAACAGAAGACTGTCGTCTGCTGCGTCTGCTGAGCAGACTCAAGCGATTGAACGAGAGCTGAATCAGAAAGTGGAAAAGGTGCTTCAATCAGGTGTACATATTGATACGGCACTCGATCCTGCCATGCAAAAAAGAGCCAATGATGTGATCGCAAACACACTGCCACAAACAGACATCCAAGCAACTGCAGTTATGATTGATCATCTGCGTAACGAACTTGTAGGGATAACTGCCGGCAAAGCGTATCAAAAGTTTGATTTCCACAGGGGATATCAAATGTACAGGCAGCCTGGGTCAGCGATTAAGCCGATTCTCGTCTATGCACCGTATATGGAAGAATCAGGCGTTCCTCTTCAAAGCTCCATTAATGCGAATAACTTTTGTTCAAGTGGATATTGTCCAAAAAATTACGGCGGCGGCCAATATGGGAATGTCAGCTTAATGACTGCTTTCAAACACTCGTATAATACACCCGCAGTAAGAATCCTTGACCGTGTAGGGATTGAGACAGCCTTTACTTATTTAGACACATTCGGCTTTAAAGAAGTAACTAAAGAGGATCATTTTCTCCCTGCAGCATTAGGAGGTTTTACTTACGGGATGTCGCCGCTTGAACTTACCCGTTCTTATACTCCGTTTGGCCGCAATGGCCAGTATGCTCCCGCTTACGGCATTCGTTCTGTAAAATCGGATGAAGGGGATATTTTATACAGCTGGGAAGCCGTGGATGCAGAGCTTTGGAGTCCTGAGACAAATGATAAAATGCGTACTCTTTTAAGAGAGGTTGTCAAAAGCGGAACCGGCAGGCGCGCCTCGATTTCCTCGAATTATGTTGGAGGAAAAACGGGAACAACGAATGATTATCATGACATGTGGTTTATCGGCTTAAATGACCAATATACAACAGGCGTCTGGATCGGAAAGGATCGACGTGAATCACTGTCAGCTATTTACGGCAACTCCCCGCATTTAACAATCTGGAGAGAGATTATGAAATAAGAAAAGGCTCGTTACATTCGTTGTAACGGGCCTTCTATATTGGCAGACTTGCCATAAAGCTGTTATATAATTTTACTAACGCATAGATCACAGCAATTAAAAATGTACTCCAAAAGATAATATGAAAAAAGATAAGTCCAACCAATCCTAGAATGGAAAGCGAATCACTTACTCTATAAACGAAGTAGACAAAATAAATAAAACAAGCAGCTGCAAAAGCCGCAGTTAAATAAATGATATCCTGTGTAAGAGCAAGCGAAATAATGCTCAATGCCATAAAAATAGAGGATCCGGCACGTATTTTATTCAGCTCTACCCCTTCAATATCTTTTGAGAAAAACAGCATGGAGAGCTCAACCGTAGTATCTGCAATAAGCTTTAACGCAGAAAAAACCATAAAAAAGAACAACATTAATAAAAATAACAGCGTTAACTTAATCCCATTTTCAGAGAAAAACTCGCGCATCCCCTCATACACCCCAAGGTCAACAAGTTGCGTTAAAATGAGGGTTTGAGTATAAAGTGCAAACGTTAAACTAAATAGCAAAATAGAAATTAAGGGGAAATGACTCGTAATATATCGATTCGACATTCCTATATGTCTCCTATTCTCATATCATACCAGCTTGGCTTCAAAGTATCGTTTCTAGTCATCGTTCATAGTCACTAAAAAAACAGCAGGACGGGCCTGCTGCTTAGGATTGATGAATAACCGTATAGGCGTTTAATTCATTTCCTGTTGTTGGTCCTTTTTCTTTTGATTCGCGCTTTTCTTTATGTGCGCGCTTAAACGCATCACTATGTAACCACTCTTCGTAATGCTCTTTTGTTTCCCATTTTGTGAAAACGACTTGCTTGCCATCTTCATCTTCGTTTCCTAAAAACATAAATTCAAGGCAGCCAGGTACCTTCTTCATATTCTCAGCAGCATTGCCAAAACGATTAGAAAGCTCTTCTTTAGCTTGTTTTGGCACGTGAAGTTCATTCATTACAACATACATTGATCTTCCTCCTTTGTCATAAGCTCCCTTTAAGTATAACGTTTTCACTCATTGTTGCAAAGCATTGTTGCAAAGCATTGTTGCAAAGGATTCTGGCAAAGCGTCATGAGCTTGACAAAGATTTTCGACAGCTTTTATTTCATTTGCAAGAGACTTGCTTTATAATAGAAACTATGTTGACTCACAAGGAGGAATAAGCATGGGTACAATCCTAATCCTTGGTGTCTGTGTAGCATTTTTAGCTGCAATTTTCGCAGCTGGCTACGAAGACAATCCACATAAGAACTAACAAAAATCGACCTTACCATGATGTAAGGTCGATTTTTCGTATTTATGATAATCCTTTAAATCCTTGCTGGCGGATGGCTTCATAAATCACAATCGCCGCAGTATTAGACACATTTAGTGAACGCACTTTATCTGTTTGAGGGATCCTAAAACAGCGGTCAAGATTACGGTCAATAATATCTTGTGGAATCCCTGTTGTTTCACGTCCAAATACAAAGAAATGATCTTTATTATCATCTGAGTAATCAAACTCACTGAAATTTTTCGTTCCAACCGTTTCAATAAAGTAAAATTCGCCCTCTTTGTACGTATCAAACAGCTCTTCTAACGAGTCATAATAATGAATATCAACGCTTGGCCAATAATCACAGCCAGCACGTTTTAACATTTTATCGTCTGTTGAAAAACCAAGCGGTCTGATTAAATGCAGCGATGTATTCGTTCCTGCACATGTTCTAGCAATATTTCCAGTGTTTGCAGGAATTTCAGGTTGATAAAGGACAATATGTAAACCCAAGTGGCACACCTCTATTTCTTCATGTTCTTCAATGATCATGTTTCATTTCCGATCATGTTTTATCTCATTTCACATAACAACTAGTATACCACTTCAAAAGGTTAGATCAAAGAAGAAACCGCTTGTCACCATCAAGCGGTTTTGACCATTATACATTAATGTGGAAAAACTTATATTTTATATTCGGCGTCCAGGCCGTTGAATCTTCATAAGCCCAATACCTCATCCGGCTGTTCGTTGTCTGTGCATTGACTAACGGCTCCCCGTTTCCATCTTTTGCGACCACAATCGTAGAGTGCTGCCACCTTCCATCCCCGTTGAAATCATAGCAAATTACATCACCTAAATTCAGATCACGTGCCCTCTCTCTTTCTACACCGCGCAGTCCTGTCTTTGCCCCGCTCAAATACCATCTAAAGGAATGAGCAACAGACCAGCTGTAGCTCCAATTGCCTTTTTGCATCCACCAGCCTTTAGAACGATTACCGGCAGCTGTCATCGGAGCTCCCCCAGCCTGAAGACATTGAGAAATGTAATTCGTGCAGTTATCCTTAAATTTTTTATAGGCGGGGTTATAATCATTCCACCATCGTTCTGCATATTTAACTGCCTCAAGACGATTATAGGCATTACGGCTGCTCCTTGTTTCAGCTGCATTTAAAAATGTTAACGGTTGAGAACTCTCTTTGTCCTCTCTTCTTTGAATAAGAGGCCTCTTCTCACTGTCTTTTGTTAGGAGACCGTCCTCAAATACAGCTCTTCTTTCCTCCACGATTTCTGTTAAATGAATGTTCTTTTTGATGCGGATGAACTGCTCATATTTAACAACATAATCCACAAATTCCTTTCTCCCAATCTGCTGTTTACGAAGGATTGTGCCTGATGCTTTAGAACGGATACATTCTCCTCCCCTCCGTCCTAACGACTCTTTAGCTCGCATAAAGCAATTCAACTCTGATTGGTTTTCAATTGCCTCTGTGTATTCAAGAGAACCAGGTGAATCACGCTCGGCAGTCTGTACCCATCGGGTATTTCTCTTTTGAATTAATGCATGAATAGGCTCAACAATTCGTTTTTCCATCCACCGCACCTGCCTTTTATAACCGAATATGCTTTATTTAATTTATGAGCGAGGAATTGTCCATCATGCCTCTCATATAAAAATAAGCCCCTTTCAAATGAAAGAGGCTATACATGAATACATGGAGAAATTATTTATGAGATTTTTTATGAAATTCTTTCAATCGCACCTTCGAGATTAAGTAAGATCTCTTTTTTGTCTAATCCTCCGCCATACCCTACCATTGCTCCATTACTGCCAATCACACGGTGGCATGGAACAATAATTGGGAGGGGATTTTGATTATTAGCCCCGCCGATTGCACGCACAGCTTTAGGTGCTCCAATGGATTCAGCAATTTGTTTATAAGATCTGGTTTCACCATATTGAATTTCGCGTAAGGCTTCCCACACTTTTCGTTGAAACGGTGTGCCAGATAAATCAAGCGGAATATCAAAATGCATTCTTTCACCATTAAAATAATCACGCAGCTGCTCACATACAGAATACAATGTATCGTTTGCAGATTGTTCACCGCATCGGATAAATTCACCTGTTAAGCCTTGCTTTCTTAATTTTGCCCGAAGAGCTGCCGTACATGTTTCTAAATCACCAAAATGTATATGACAAACGCCTCGTTGGGTTGCAACGATTGTTAGCGTACCAAGTGGACTATCCATTTCATTAACATAAAGCGTTGTTTCTAGTGCCATGTTAGCCCTTCCTTCCGATTGTCCATTTTCCACCATCTTACCTTACTGTTAGGTAAGTTTACCAATTACTTATCGTGCATTTTCGAGCATTTCAAGCGCTCTATCAATCTCTCGGAGTACCTCATCGTCTTTTTCACGTTCTTTCGCTAATATAAGCCTGGTTTCCTCTTCATTCCTGCGATTCTCCTTCATTCGACTTATTTTGCCGATTGCCCATGCAGCCGTTCCACGAATAACGGGTCTTGGGTCAGATTTCATCAATTCGGCCAAAAGAGGCAGTGCTGATTCATCCTTAAAATGAGCTAAAGCAATAATCGCATTTCTCTGTATCGGCTTTTTCCCCCTCCATGACCCTGACACATGACCAAACGTTTCTTTAAACTCACGGTTTGAAATCGTTAATAAAGGCTTTAGGAGAGGCTTAGCAATCTCTGGGTCTGGCTCCATTTCAGGATGATGATGAAAATCTTTTCCTTTATTTTCAGGACACACCTGCTGACATGTGTCACACCCGTACAATCTATTGCCAAGTTTTTCTCTATATGGTTCAGGAAGAAATCCTTTTGTTTGTGTTAAATAGGCTATACAAGCTTGAGAGTTTAACTGTCCTCCTTGTACCAGTGCATCAGTCGGACACGCCTCCACGCATTTATTGCATGTGCCGCATTGATCAGTGATCGGTGTATCTGGCTCAAATGGAATCGTCGTGATTATTTCTCCTAAGTACACATAACTGCCAAACTCGGGAGTAATAATCGCGCAATTTTTTCCTGTCCAACCAATTCCCGCTCTTTTTGCTACTTCACGGTCTGAGAGAGCTCCTGTATCAACCATTGATACCTTTTTTGCTTGAGGCACCTTCTCATCTAAGAACTTTTCAATTTTGCTTAACCGGTCACGAAGCACATCATGGTAATCCTGCCCCCATGACGCCCGGCAAAAAATCCCGCGGCGTGCGTCCTTGGTATTTTTGGGTGCATCTTTCATTTTAGAAGGATAAGCTAATGCAATCGAAATGATGCTCCTAGCCTCTTCCAAATTCTGCTCTGGATGCACTCTTTTATCAATATCAGGCTCTTCAAAACCTGATTGATAGCCTAGCTTTTGCTGGGTTACCAAGCGGTCTTTCAACGTGATAAAAGGATCAGCTGTAGTGAAGCCGATTTTGTCAACTCCGATAGTCTTACTATATGCAATAAGCTCTTCTTTTAATTGGGCGAGTATCATGCCCCATCACCTTTCTTCTACCAAATCCACCTTTATGCTACAATACGTACACAACGAATGGAGGAGGCAGTCTTATGTCAGCCATACAAATAGATAAAAGCATCTCATCCCTTATCCCTCAATTTAAGCTTGGCTTTATATCATACCATTCTATCGTGATTAGCGACTCACCACAAATGTTAAAAGGCCGTTTGCAATTTTTTCAAGAAACTCTGCAGGTGGACCTTGAAGAAAAACCTTTAACAGCCTTTAGCGGTGTGGCTGAATGGAGAGACGTATTTAAAATTTGTAAAATAGATCCGTCTAAATACCGTCCCTCACATGAAGCTTTGATGCGAAGAATTAAAAAAGGAAACTTTCTACCTACCGTTCAATCTGCGGTAGACCTGAACACGTTTTTCTCTCTACAGTACATGATCCCTTTTGGAATTTACGATGCTTCTGCTTTAAAAGGAGATATCTCTATTCGCTTAGGTGAGGCGGGTGAAGGCTATGACGGGGTGAATGGCCGCTTTAATGATATGTCTGGAAAAATTATTACCTCAGATGAACACGGTCCCTTCGGCAGCCCTATCGTCGACTCCAGACGTACAAGCGTATCAACATCGACAACTGATGCGATCCAGCTTATTTATTTAAAGCCTTCCATGGAAGTTGAGGAAGCTGAAAAACTTGTATCTGCAGCGGCATCCATGTTCACCCAAATACACGGAGGAGAACTCCTGCAAGCATCTGTGATCAATTTATGAAATCCCTAAACATTGGAAGTTCTTTTTGTTAACACGTTTAATTTAAGGGTATTATGGGAATGTATAAAGAGAATATTACTAACAAAGAGAGGACGATGTTATTATGAGTCAAGATAAAGTTTCCGTTATTCTAAACAAGCAAATCGCTAACTGGAGTGTTCTTTTTGTAAAACTACATAACTATCACTGGTATGTTAAAGGGCCACAATTTTTCACGCTTCACACAAAGTTTGAAGAGCTTTACAATGAAGCACAAACGTATATTGATGAGCTTGCTGAGAGACTTTTAGCACTTAAAGGCCATCCAGTCGCTACAATGAAAGAATATCTTGAAACTTCTTCAATTGAAGAGGCGAAACCAGGCCAATCCGCAGAAGAAATGGTAAGTGAGTTATCAGATGATTTCACAAAACTGATTGATGAACTTAAAGAAGGTATGGAGGCTGCAGATTCTCTTGGAGATGAAACGACAGCTGATATGCTTCTCTCTATCCATCAATCTCTTGAGAAACACAACTGGATGCTCCGTTCATTCTTAAAATAATGAAGCAAAACGAGTTTGAGGCAACCCCCTCAGACTCGTTTTTTATTTCTGTAGGTGCCTTATCAGCCGGTATTCTGGAATTGTATGATTTCAAGTTGATTATGCGTCAGTGACATTGTGAATTGTATTCCTGTTCTTTTTAATTGCGTCTGTTAAGAGCCTTATTGCGCTTATCTGCTCTCATTGCGTCAGTTCACAGCCGATATGCGTCACTGTTAAGATGAATTATATTTCTTTCCCCCATAATTGCGCCCATCCTGCCTCTCTTAACCAAGCAAAGAGCTGCCCACACTAGGACAGCTCTTTTACCACTATTATTATTACTTATTCAAAAGCAAGTGAAATATACTTTACTTCAAGAAATTCATCCATGCCGTGGTGTCCGCCTTCACGTCCTAATCCGCTCTCTTTAAATCCGCCGAACGGCGCCTGCGGTACAGAAGGCAATCCATCATTGATCCCTACAATGCCAAATTCCAGCTCTTCACTTAAGCGAACAGCCTTTCCTATATCACGAGTGAATAGATAGGCAGCAAGACCAAATGGGGTTCCATTGGCTCGTTCGATGACTTCTTCCTCTGTTTTAAACATCGAGATAGGAGCGAGTGGGCCAAACGTCTCTTCCCGCATACACTTCATCTCTTCGGTGACCCCGCGTAGTACAGTCGGGCCGATAAATTGACCATCCGCTTCTTCTCCACCGTATACGATCTCTGCCCCTTTATCTTTTGCATCTTCAATATGTTCTTGAACCTTTTTAACCGCATCTTCATCAATTAATGGCCCAAGGTCAACGCCTTCTTCAAGCCCGTTGCCTACTTTCAGCTCAGAGACGGCTGCTTTTGCTTTTTCAGAAAAAGCATCGACTACATCTTCATGCACATAAATTCGGTTAGCACATACACATGTCTGCCCCGCATTACGATATTTAGAAGCAATAAAGTGAGAAACGGCTGTATCAAGATCTGCATCATCCATTACGATAAACGGTGCTTGTCCGCCAAGTTCTAAGGAGATTTTCTTCATTGTTTTAGAAGCGCCTTCCATTAAGACTTTCCCCACTTCCGTTGAGCCGGTGAACGTCAGCTTTCTCACACGAGAATCTTCCTGCCACACCTCTGCAATTGTTTTAGCATCTCCTGTAACAATATTGATCACTCCGCTTGGAATACCAGCTTCAATTGCTAGCTCTCCTAAGCGTAAGGCTGTCAGCGGTGTTTGCTCAGCAGGCTTAACTACAACGGTACATCCTGCAGCAAGAGCCGGCGCTACCTTTCTTGTTATCATCGCTGCCGGGAAGTTCCACGGAGTAATCGCTGCAACGACTCCAACGGCTTGTCTTTGGACGAAGATCCGTTTGTTCGCAGCTGACGCAGGAATCGTCTCACCGTAGATCCGTTTACCTTCTTCTGCGTACCATTCAATAAATGAATTGGCATAGCCGATCTCACCTTTGGCTTCTTTTATCGGCTTCCCTTGCTCTTTAGTCATTAATTCAGCAAGCTCTTCAGTTGCTTCTTCAATTTTTCTAAACCAGCTCATTAAAGCTTTGCTTCGTTCATTCGCTGTCTTTTTAGACCACGTTTTAAATGCTGTATAAGCTTCATCAACCGCAGCCTTCGCTTCGTTTTCTCCGCCATCCGGGGCCGTCCCAACCTTCTCTCCAGTTGCCGGATTGAACACATCAATCGTACTGAGCCCTTCTCCTACAAAAGAGCCGCCAATCAGCATTTTCATTTACTCATCTCCTTCATTCTAGTCACCTGATATGTATTCGACATTTATTGTATAGGTTCCTTTATCTAGGAGAGCTAAACGAGAGGCTGGCTGAGAATTCGCTGTAAAAAAGAAAGAAGAATGCTAATACAGCATCCTCCCTAATGGCCCCTCTTGATCGATTATATCTTCTATTTCATACACGGAGATGACAAAGAAAGGGAATCCAAATGCATAAGGAACGAGATCATATAATTGAAAATAAATAATGAGGGCCCGGTCAGCTTGATAAAAATATTGATTTGGAGCAATTCCTTTAAATGGAGATAACAACGGAAGGTCTCGGTCTTTTATTTGTGCTTCAATGATCTTGTTCAACCTCTTGATGTAAGGAGCGTCCTCTTTAAACAATTCCTTCAGCTTATACACTTTTCCTGTTTGTACATCCATTGTCAGGGAGCGCAGCGTAGATAGGCCATGAGCCCCGCCAGAATAGGAATAATGTAGATTTGTAAGACTGACTATATTCCTTTCGTTCGTTTTCACCTCATAGCCACCCGTAATCTCAGTTTCTGGATAGTCATAGAATCCTTGCTTCGTAATCATCGTTTGCACTTGCTGATAGATCCGCTCATTTAATTTCTTTTCTATGGTGTGATCAACTAAGCCAGCAAGCTGTGGGTAGTAAACATCGAGCCTAGGCTGAATTAAATGACGAGTACGAATCTCAACAGGCAGTATCGACATATTCATCCACGTATCCTCCTTTTTAATGTTGATTGATATATATGCAGAAGAGGAACACTTAACGTCAGATACATGAAACAAAATAAAGAGACAGCATCCATCTGCTGTCTCTTCTATCTTGCTTAGTTAAATTCAGGGTGTTTTACTGCTTCAAATCCTTTAAAATGATCGCGTTCACCTAAGACGGTTACTTTTTCTCCGTGCAGCTCAGGATTTGTTACTAATCCATAACTTGCACGGTCTTCAGGCTTAAGCTGAACGATCATCATTTTGCTTTGGTCTGTTTCATTTGGATCATCGGCAATAAGTACACTTAAATCATCGTAATAAGCTGGTGCTAGAGCTACATGATTTTTCGAACGGGCATTACCGATTACATAGCCGCTTACTTCTACTTCACCTTCAGATTGCAACAGTGCATCTGCAACAGTCAAAGGACCTTGTGGCTCTTGCTCGTTATCATCACCTGGGGCTTCTTCAAATGTGAAAGCAGAAGGATTTCTCATGCCTGGTGTTTGGAAATAAGCTTCAAGAGAGCCGGTGATGGATACATATTTTCCAAGATTATCAGGATGAGATACTACGTTTAACCCAGTGCGTACCGTTGTTCCATTTACTAATTGAACGGGCAGCATCTTCTCACGATCTGTTTCATTTGGGTCATCTGCTAGCAACAGGTTAGAAGCAGCATGTGTCCCTTCTCCTAAGATCACTTGATTTGAGTTAATCGAACCAACAATATATCCACGAACATTCGCAATACCTGAATTCTGTGCAATTGCTTCGGCTACTGTTAGGAAACGATCTCCATCAGGAAGGTCTACCCCTTCAATTGAAATTCGTTCTCCCTCAATATAGTCAATCGCACCATCATGATTTTGAATATACTCAACTGTCGCTTCCCAAACGGTACCTTCTGATTGAGATAAAACAGAGTCACTTAGACGATAGAATCCTTGTCCATGCATGTAATCGTTGTAAGCAACTGTATAGTTTGCATCAAGATCTAGCTCTGTACCATCTTCATCAAATAACAGAACATCCTGCATCCCTGTACCACTCTCACTAGGGATCAATTGATACTTGATTCCAGAAGCTTGCAGGTCTACTCCACGGTGGTAGCTAGATTGTGATAAAATCACTTCTTTCAATTTAGTTCCTGTAGTCTCTACAACAACGATTTCATTTCCAAAACGATCAAGTGCTTCAATCTGTTTATCTGTAATGTACCCTGCAGGAATTTCTCCTGATACAGAAGAACCGTTTAGTAAAGCAATATCTGCATCAGCCGTATCACGGATTGCATCTGTATAAAGATTGCCCATACCTACATCAGCAATGTTTTTATTGCTAGAAAACAGTCCATTGTCCGTTGTACCAATCACTTCACCTGGCATTGGACCGCTTGGATCAACAGAAATTTTAATTCTTCCTTCGCGACTGTAGTTAATTGCTTCTTCATTCGCTGTAAGCTCTTTTGCATAGTCGATCATCGCTGTAGTCATTTGACCTACTAACGGATTAACAATCGTTCCTTCAAACTCATAACCAGATCCGCCTGTCCCGATATAATCAGGCACAGCAATCGTGTAACGTTCCTCTAAATTAAGGGGCTGTCCATTTCTTGTTAAGTTTACATCTAATAGATTTCCAACAGGTCCTGCTACAATTTCATATTCAAAGCCTGATGCTTGCAAGTCAATTTGATTACGGTCCCCGCGAGAATAAGAGAATGCGAGAACATCTTTAATCGCCTGACCTGTCATTTCATAAACCATAATTTCATTCGCAAATGGCTCGATCGCATAAATATCGCCTACCGTTACTTCACCAGGTGCGATACTATCACGAATTCCGCCATTATTTGTAATTGCAAAGTCCGTATCTGCATATGCACTCATTGCATCCGTCCAGAAGTTTCCAAGCGGCGCATCATACTCATAACGTCCATCACGGCTTAACCCTGTATCTGAATAACCAATGACTTCACCAAGAAGTTCATTCATTTCTTCGTTGTATACATCAATGATTGCTTGTACATCTTCATCTACATTCGTTAGCTGGCTAACGTTTTGAACAAAGCCCTCTGTTACTGTCACTTCATTTGTTGCAGTATTAAGCTGCAGATTTAAGTTACCGACGAAGTTCAAGTTGCCATTTGTCTGTACAATTGGGGTTCCGTTTACGACTGCCGGTGCATTTAACAATGTGTGGCTGTGTCCGCCAATAATCACGTCAAAATAGTCTACTTCCTCTGCTAAACGGCGGTCATCGTTATGTCCAATATGAGTCAACGCGATAATAATGTCGGATTGATCCTCAAGTTCTTCTTGATACTGCTTTGCAACCGCAGTATAATCAGCTTCAAAATCAATACCAACTACTCCAGCAGGGGCAGTTGATGGAGGGGCTTGAGTAAGAGAAAATACTGCTACATTTACTCCGTTCACATCAAAGATTTCATATGGCTTTGGCTGTTCAATCGCAATGGATTCATCAAATACTTCCATATTAGCAGCCATCCATGGGAAGTTTGATTCTTCCATTCTCTCAGCAAAGATCTCTTGACCGTAATCAAACTCATGGTTTCCGATTGTCATTGCATCTACACCAACAAGGTTAAGAATATCAATGATCGGTTTTCCGTAGTTTAGATCGACTACAGGATTGCCGCTAAAAATATCTCCTGCATCTAAATATAGAGAATAATCAGCCGCGTCGCGTTGCTCATTAATATACGCTGCTGCAGCTCCAAAACCATCGATACTCGCATGAATATCATTGGTGTATAACACACGTAAATCTACTATTTCTTCATTTAATTCCTCTGCGTGTGCTTGATTCGAAGCAAAAGGGATTGCTAATAATACTAGACAAAGAATAATAGAGAGAATCTTCTTCCATCTAATTGAATCATTTTTAAACATCTCATACCCTCCATAATATGTAGTTTAAATGGCCATTGCCGAGCATTTTCCATTGACTCATTTCGACAACATTTTCCATTCGTTCTAAGTCTAGCATTATTTTTTGTAAATTTGGTATAGCCTAAATTAACTTATAATTACATAAAAAACCTCATTTTAACCAAACTGTTACATTATATAGTTCATAGTTAGCAGATCAAAAGATTCGTTTTTGATAGACCTAAAGGTTCATCCTCTTCTTATAGGGATTTGTCGAATTTTTTCTCCGTATTAGGAAATGTTTCTAGTGAATTAGTACATTTTTTTGATGCGAATATGGTTATAATAAATAGTTAGATACTACTTGATTCAGCTGAGACGAAACGTTGATCAAGGAATAAGAGAGAAGGCGGCTTTGAGATGAGTTACAAGAAGAAAATGCTTCTTATCTATTTGGTCTTAGGTTTGGTTTGGATTGTCTTCACTGACTACCTAGTCTTAATGTTAGACCTTGGGACCTATCTTAGCATTCAGAAAATCAAAGGAATTATCTTTGTGATGTTAACTGGATTTTTCATTTACTATATTCTAGGAAAACGAGAAGAAGTTGAACTCCTTAAAAATGAGAAAGAAAAACTGACAACCCTGATTAATTCTATGGTTGATTTTGTTAACTTTAAAGACGGGGAAGGACGCTGGATTGAATCGAACGAATTCGGTCTAAAGCTTTTTCAACTAGAGAATGTTGATTACCGTGGAAAAACAGATGCTGAACTTGCAAAGTATACAGATTTTTACCATGATGCCCTGAATTACTGCATGACGTCGGATGAGGAAACATGGCAAGCGGCTAAAGTAACACGCTGCGAAGAAGTCATCCCGCTGCCAAATGGCGATGAGAAAACATTTGATACGATTAAAGTTCCTCTCTTCAAACCAAATAAAGAACGTAAAGGGTTAGTTGTGATCGGGCGAGATATTACAGAGCGGAAACTAGCAGAGAAGCAAATGAAAGAGAACGAACTTAAATATAAATCTCTTTTTAAGTATAATCCTGAGCTCGTCTTCATGGTGGATTTAAACGGAACGATTACAGACTTAAATCCTAAGTTTGAACCTCTGACTGCCTACAACGATGATGAAGCAATGGGTACTCCGATCTTTAACTACATTTGCGAAAAAGACAAGACACGGATCTATGAAGCATTTAATTCGGTCATTAAAGAAAAGCGAGCTAAAACTAATCGTGAAGTAGCGATCTGCCATAAAGAAGGGAAAAAGGTTATCGCTCACTTCGCATTTGTTCCGATTATTATTGATAATGAAACAACAGGAATTATCGGTTATGCCACTGACATTACCCAAATACTTGAGACGGAAGAAAAGCTTAAGACTACAGAAAAACTTGCTGTGATTGGAGAACTTGCTGCGGGGATTGCCCATGAAATCAGAAATCCGCTCACTTCTTTAAAAGGGTTCGTGCAAATGTTTCAGTCTGAGAGCAAAAAGGAGAACTTTATTCATACGATTATGCTAGATGAACTTGACCGGATCAATTCGATTGTCAGTGAGCTGCTCGTATTGTCAAGACCGCAAGAGATTACGTTCTCTAAAAAAAATATAAATGATTCCATAAAAGATGTCTTAACCCTGCTTGAGTCAGAAATGAACTTACACGGGGTGTCTGTTGATTTTCAAACCGAGGCTGATCCAACACTCCTTGATTGTGAGCCTAATCAGTTAAAGCAGCTATTCATTAATCTGCTTAAAAACGCGATCGAAGCAGAGTCCAAGAACATATGCATTCATATCAAGAAACAAGATGACTCCATTATTGTGAGTATTACAGATAACGGCCAAGGCATTAGTGAAGAGAGAATCAAAAAATTAGGAGAACCATTCTATTCCGAAAAAGAAAAGGGAACTGGATTAGGGCTGACAGTCAGCTTCAAAATCGTGGAAGCTCATAACGGAACAATTAAATATGATAGTAAAGTTGGAACGGGTACAACCGTCACTATGACGTTTCCAATAAAAGAAGACTAGAGCAATGAATCTGCTCTAGTCTTCTTGTTTTTAATGGAGATCAGCCTCTCCAAGCGGACATTCCGCCTTTGACATTTGTTATATTCGAATATCCTAATTTCTTTAATGTACCGCAGGCCTTATTGCTTCTCATCCCGCTTTGACAGATCACAATCACTTCTTTATCCTTTGAAAGCTCGTTATGACGACCTTTTAGCTCATGCAATGGAATGTTTTTGGCTTGTTTAATTTTATGTCCGCTGAATTCCCCTTGCGTTCTTACATCAACAAGCTGTACATCTTTTCGTGTTAATTCTTTTCTTAGTTCTTCAGTTGTGATTTGTTTTACGCCATTAGCAGGTAAAATTCTCTTCACAACAAACCATACGATAAAAGCAATAAATAATCCTTGAATAATTAATTCCATTCTAACTCCCCCTATAATGTCCTAAAACTGAAGCCGCCTCTTTTTAATTCTTTTATTAATTGTGGCAGTACGTATAATGTCTGCTCTAATTCATGCAGCAGGATAATGGATCCATTTTCTACGTTCTCTACTACATTTGAGATGATTTTATCCGGATCTTTTTTTAACTCCCAGTCATAAGAAGGAACATCCCAAAGGACTACATCGAGCTGCATAGCAGCTGCAATATTCAGTGTATCCACATTATATTGACCGAAAGGCGGTCTAAAATGCTGAATGGGCTGGCCTATGATCCTTTCCACTTCTCTTCTGCTCGTTTCGATCTCTTTTCTCTGCTTATCTGCATTCAATCGAGCAAGATTTGGATGTCTATGAGTATGCGTCCCTATCATATGCCCTTCAGCTATCGTTCTTTTCCACGGCCGCTTATGATGAAGTAACCGAGACTGCCAAAAGAACATGGCATGAACCTGTTCCTCATTTAATACATCAAGAAATGAACCTATGTATTTACTAGGCCCATCATCAAAGGTTAATACAACTGCCTTCTCTCCTTCTAAAGAAAAGTCAGCTTTTGAGATCAAATAATGTTCTCTTAGTGAGCGGTCTCCAACCGCTCTCGCCAAAGGCATTCAAGGACTTTTCACCATAGACCCCACCTCTGCTCTGTATATTTTACAATCCGTATGCCTCTTTACCCCGACAAGGGTGAGGAGTCGCCTCATTCTTAATCATAAAGCCTCCTACACGATACCCTTTACTCTTTAGAAAACGTGCGCTTAAATTAGCCTCTTGTCTTTCTGCACAAACGAGATAGATTATCTTCTTATCTAGGTCGTGATAATATCTTTTAAGATAGGCTAACGGAATATTCATTGTACCGTCTATACTTGTTTTATTTGCAACGGGAAAATCACGTACATCGAGGATAACAACCTCATTATTATCTTTTATATTCTGGATATCAGTACATTTTAAACCGATAACAGGTATATATCTTTTATACAAAAAGTACGCAATGCCCATTGCCATAATGACAACCACACTTGTCATGTAGATCACCTCACCCTTATGCACCACTAAGTATACTGTCTTTCTTACGTTCCAGCCATTAGATAGAAATAATACACCATAAATAATACTAAAATCATAAAAATTACGGCAGTCATATACACGATAAACTTAAAAGAAGAATGAAACTCTTGTGTGTTGATCATTTTCCTGTTACGAAAATACACATGAGTAGCGAGTGCGATTGTCAATAGACCCAGCATGAGTGAAAAACCGCTTATAAACATCGCTAATGCATTATCCATAAATTGATGCAAAGGCGTATTAAAGTGAAGAGTCGTAGCTAAAAACCCTAGCCCAATAATAGCAATAGCCGTTCTAATCCACGCTAGATACGTTCGCTCGTTTGCTAGATGCTGTTGAATATATTTAGATTCGACCGTCTCATTTTTACTAGCATCATTCTTGCTCTCATTCTTCTGTCCATCCATATAAGCCTCCGATCTTACCCTTCTAGCTATTTATTTAAAAAAACCCATAAAGTACAGGCCGACGTTATATACAATAAAGATAGCTCCTACCAGGAACCATAAGTAAACAGCTGGTCATATAGGCGGCTTAGATGCCTTTTTTGCCCCATCTGTTCTCTTCTTTGTTATGCCTCACTGATCACTTTTACATGCATGTTTTTCTTGTTCTGACATTCTATTCCTCACCTCTTTTCGGTAATTTGTTTATATCCACATTATATACCTACAAGGGTATTAGGTCAAATTGAAAGAAACGTTCTTTGCATGTTGCTAAAGAACGTTAATATTACTTGAATTAATAAGGCATAAATCCTTCCTTGCTGATTAAGATTTGATCAGAAGAGAACGCCGTTTTCATTTGTTCATACGCATACTTGTGTACATGTTCTCCGTACCATTTTTCTAATTCTTCCTCCGTAAATCGTTCTTTTATTTTAAGACGCTCCGTTCTCTTCCCATTACTTCCATCCCCCGTATAAAAATCATCAATGACAATTCGGTTAACGAGAGCAGCCAGCGTTTCTGGGAATTGTTTAGAAAAAGGGAGTACAGGCGCCACCGCTGCTTGTATTGGCAGGTCATTTTTTTGAAGCTCTCTGATTGCCTTCAGCCTCGCTTGAATTGGAGGGGCTTGTGGTGAGAAGTTTTTTCGTACCTCATCGAGATCTGTCTCAACTGTCACACTGAGGCGCAGGCTGTCTTTAAGCTTTAAAAACAAGTCAATGTCTCGCGTGACAAGCGGGCTCCGTGTCTGTACAAAAAGAAAGTCTGGAGGCATCTCTACCATTGCTTCAAGCAGGGCCCTTGTTATGTTTTCTTTATACTCAACTGATTGATATGGATCTGTCGCAGATGCCATAAAGATCGTTACTTCCTTCCCCCGTTTTCGCAGGATGCTCATTTCACGAATATACTTTTCATGAATGCCCTTTTTAATATCAACCCACTCACCCCACTCTTCTCCTCTAAATAAGCCAACCGGACTCTGTCTCACGTAACAGTAAGAACATCCAAATAAGCAGCCGGTATAAGGATTAAGAGAATGGGTGTATCCATATAAAAATCCACTGGCAGGAGTTAATATTTTTTTCGGTTCTTTATATGCGATTTGATGCCTAGTCAACTGAGATCCCTCACTTTCTACCTGTTTGTCTTATTCCCTTTTGTGCAGATTACAATCCTCCATTGCCGATAAAAAAAGACCCTGACCATCGTCAGAGTCTTAGAGTAGGTATAAGCATTACCAATGCACCTGAAGCTGATTTCCATCGGGATCATAAAAATAAAAGTAAGCATGACCGTTGTCTTCTTTTATATCCTCTACTTTTACTCCCTGCTCAGATAAATGCTGATGAAATTTCTGTAGCTTAGGACTTGTGAAACCAACACAAAACGCAGATTCCCCGTTCACTGAAAAATGAGCATACGTCTCCTCTGTAGTTGGCACTAAGATAATCAACAAAGGTCCCTCATTCACTTTCATGAGCGCAAAAGGATCGTCGGTAATGCTCAAAAGTTGAAACCCTAACACATCTCTATACCACACAGATGCAGTCGCTAAATCCCTCACTGGAATGCGAATGTAATGGACTTGATCAATGAATGATTGGTTCATGTTACTCTCTCCTCTTTGTAAAAACTAGTTATGAAGTGTATTAGACGTGAGGGAGAGATATCCTTTCACTTTTTTAGGAAAGGATAATTTCTTATCTTGCTAGGGCAGGTATTCTTTATGCAAGAAGAAAGACGATTACGCTAAGCATAATCGTCTTTTAATGATTGTGTCCGAATGAAGTGTGAAGCATTATAAGAACCTTGTTGGTTTATAGGTATAGGTCCTCCTTGCAAATCAAAATAACAACGTGGGCACGAGGGCCTTTCTCTTTATTGTTCTTCCTCAAGTAAATTATTAATCAGTTATTGCCCCTTTAGATGCAGAGGAAACTAAACGTGCGTATTTAGAAAGATACCCTTTTAAATGTTGTTGTGGAGCAGTCCATTCCTTTGCTCTCACCTCAAATTCTTCTGGTGAAATATCGACTTGGAGTTCCTGAGTCTCACTATCGATCGTGATCATATCTCCTTCTTTAATTAATGCTATTGGTCCACCTACCTGGGCTTCAGGAGCGATATGACCAACGACTAGTCCATGTGTACCTCCTGAAAATCTCCCATCTGTTATTAAACCGACCTTTTCGCCTAAACCTTTTCCAACTACGATGGCAGTAATAGACAGCATTTCAGCCATCCCTGGGCCGCCCTTAGGACCTACATAGCGGATCACTATAACATCTCCTGAATTAATCTCATTGTTTAACACAGCTTTAGTAGCATCTATTTCTGTATCAAACACACGAGCAGGTCCGGTTATTTCTTTTATTTTTAATCCTGACATTTTTGCTAAAGCTCCCTCAGGTGCCAAGTTTCCTTTCAAGATAACTAAAGGCCCTGTTTTACGCTTAGGATTTTCAAAAGAGATAATTTCTTGACCTTCTCTTAATGGTTCCACTTCAGCAAGATTTTGTTCGAGTGTTTTCCCAGTAACGGTCATACATTCACCGTGAAGAAGCCCCTTTTCAAGAAGTAATTTCATTACTCCCGGTACGCCTCCAATTTCTGATAAGTGTTCCATAACATATCGCCCACTTGGTTTAAGATCTGCAATATGCGGCACACGCTCTCCGATTCGCTCAAAATCATCTAAGTCAAGGTCAACATCAACGGAATGAGCCATAGCGAGTAAATGGAGTACTGCATTAGTAGATCCACCAAGAGCCATTACAACGGTGATGGCATTTTCAAATGCTTGTTTAGTCATAATATCCTTTGGAGTAATCCCTTTATCCAGTAAATTCATCACTGCCATTCCTGCTTCTTCACAATCTTTTAATTTATCTGGCGTTTCGGCTGGATTGGAAGAACTTCCTGGCAGACTCATTCCCATTGCTTCGATCGCCGAGGCCATTGTATTTGCTGTGTACATCCCGCCACATGACCCAGCTCCCGGACAGGCTTGACATTCAATTTTATGTAGTTCATCACGGTCTATATCTCCATTATTGTATTTTCCGACTCCCTCAAAGGCAGAAACAATATCTATGTCTTTCCCATCTACTTTTCCTGGTCGAATCGTCCCCCCATATACAAATACAGACGGCAAATTTAAACGCCCTATCGCAATCATACATCCTGGCATATTTTTATCGCATCCACCAATTGCTACAACCCCGTCATAACTTTGAGCACCGATTACTGTTTCAATGGAATCGGCTATAACCTCCCGACTCGGTAATGAATAACGCATCCCTTCAGTTCCCATTGAGATACCATCTGATACTGTAATCGTATTGAAAATAAAAGGAGTTCCCCCATTCTCTAAAGTTCCTTCCTTTGTCTTTAGAGCCAACTTATCAATATGCATGTTACACGGTGTAACTTCACTCCATGTACTAGCAATTCCTACAAAGGGTTTATTAAAGTCTTCGTCATTAATCCCCGTTGCCCTGATCATTGCACGATTTGGGGCACGATTTATATCGTTAAAAACTGAACTACGGCTTTTTGAAATGTTTTTACTCATGTGAACACATTCTCCTTCATCTTTATAATTTTAAAATAAAAAGTATAACTAGATTAATCTATCTAAAAACAAGTTATAACATCTCGCTGACCAATCTTAGTAAACAACTGCACATAAATTTTGTCTATTGCAAACTTCCACTTCCAAGTAAACTATAAGTTTACTTTAATTAGAAAAAAACAACCCAACCCTCAACTTAAAAATCTTGAAGCTCCGTATAATTTTATCGAAATATAAAGAATATTAAAATATCATAATAACATACTTAAACAAAAAAAGCATTAATCCCTCTTTAGATCAATGCTTTTTTAGAAAGTATGTATTCAATCTTTGCAGCTATGTAACAAATTTGTAGTTTGGGTCTCTTCCGACAAGATAAGGCGTAAAGAGCGTGTTCGTGTCGGAAGTGTTCATCTTGTTCTTAAACTCTTAAATTCTTTCACAAAGTCACCCTAAAATGAAGACTATGTTGTACAGTTTAGGTTTATTATGTAGCAAAATATTAGCAGGTAATTATTTTCGTCTCTTCACTAATAGGCTCCTACGCACACGATTTTTAGTTATTTTGATCGTGTTACGAGAACAACAAAAAAGACCCCAACATAACGTTGAAGTCTTTGTATAGTAGCTTTTAAGTACCGGTGGTCGGGGTCGAACCGACACTCCAGAAGGAACACGATTTTGAGTCGTGCGCGTCTGCCAATTCCGCCACACCGGCAAATAAAAAAAGATAAAAAAAAATAATGGTGCGCCCTGAGAGATTCGAACTCCCGACCTTTTGATTCGTAGTCAAACACTCTATCCAGCTGAGCTAAGGGCGC
>NZ_ATAE01000077.1 GCF_000474275.2 Alkalihalophilus marmarensis DSM 21297 | reverse complement strand
AAAAAAAAAAATAAAATTCCACATATAACAATAAAATACATAAATATATAAAAAAACACCAATAACAAAAACAACTCTCTAATCTATAACTAACACTAAAACACAAAAACATAAAAAACAAACAAAATTAAATACCCTAATAATCCACACCATAAACAATAAATACTAAATATTAAAAATTTCAATACCCTTAATACCAAAATTAACACATTAAACACTCCACCTAAAAAATACAACCACAAAATTAAAACTCAAAAAAATTAACAAAAACCCACACAAACAATAAAACATATAATTTAATTCAAAACAACACAAAAAACCTTACCAAATCTTAACATCCTTTAACCACCCTAAAAATAAAACTTTCCCCTTCAAAAAACAAAATAACAAATAATACATAATTATCATCAACTCATATCATAAAATATTAAATTAAATCCCACAACAAACACAACCCTTAATCTTAATTACCAACATTCAATTAAACACTCTAAAATAACTACCAATAACAAACCAAAAAAAAATAAAAATAACATCAAATCATCATACCCCTTATAACCTAAACTACACACATACTACAATAAATAATACAAAAAACTACAAAACCACAAAATTAAACAAATCCCATAAAACCATTCTCAATTCAAATTATAAACTACAACTCACCTACATAAAACCAAAATTACTAATAATCACAAATCAACATACCACAATAAATACATTCCCAAACCTTATACACACCACCCATCACACCACAAAAATTTATAACACCCAAAATCAATAAAATAACCTTTTAAAACCAACCACCTAAAATAAAACAAATAATTAAAATAAAATCATAACAAAATAACCATATCAAAAAATACAACTAAATCACCTCCTTTCTATAAAATATTTACTCTAATCAATATATAATCTTACAATCATATACACTTTAAATCTTTTATTCAATTTTAAAAAAACTATCCTTCAATTAAATACTAATTCTCACCAAATTAAATAAAAATTAATACTTAATTCTTTAAAAACTAAATAATAAAATATAAACATATTTATTCATCAATATCTTTTAATAAAAAAAATTAAACAAACATATCAAAAATTCAACAACCTTTTTTAAATTTTAATTAAATTAAAAAAAACACACAATAAATACCTTAACACTAAAAACCAAAAAAAAACACAACAAACAACAAAACACCTCAAAAAACTATAAATAAACTTTAATCCAAAAATATCCAAATAAAAAAACCCACTATTCATAATAAAATAATACCCATACCTAAATACATAAAATATAAAAAAACAAACCTAAAAAACTAAAACATCTAAATACCCAAAAAAAAAAAAA
>NZ_ATAE01000076.1 GCF_000474275.2 Alkalihalophilus marmarensis DSM 21297 | reverse complement strand
TTTAATTATTATTGGTGTAAAAGAGTTTAATGATTGTGTTTGGTATGGGAATGGGTGTGATTTTTTTGTTATTGTTATTAGATTATGATTTATTTTATAGTGAATGTTTGAGATGGTTTTTTTAAAATTAGATAATGTGTAAATATATGTTAAGAATTATTTGGATAAGTTTTTGATTGATTAGTATTTGTTAGTTTTATATGTTGTTATGTTTTTATATTAGATTTATTAATTTTATTATTTTTAAGGGGTTTTATTGGATTAATTTTATGGGAAATTTTATTTTGAGGGGGGTTTTATGTTTAGATGTTTTTAGTATTTATTTTGTTTATATGTAGTTATTTAGTGATGTTTTTGGTGGAATAATTGGTATATTAGTGGTGTGTTTATTTTGGTTTTTTTGTATTAAGGATAGTTTTTTTTAAATTTTTTATGTTTGTGATGGATAGGGATTGAATTGTTTTATGATGTTTTGAATTTAGTTTGTGTATTGTTTTAATGGGTGAATAGTTTAATTTTTGGGATTTATTTTAGTTTTAGGATGTGATGAGTTGATATTGAGGTGTTAAATTTTTTTGTTGATGTGGATTTTTGGGGGAGATAAGTTTGTTATTTTTAGGGTAGTTTTTATTTGTTGAGTGATGGTTTTTTTATGTGGAATTATTGGATTATTAAGTTTGATTTTTGTTTTTGTTTGATTTGTAGGTTTTGTAGTTAAGTTTTTTTTTGTTTTTGTATTTTATGAATGATTTTTAATTATTTTGAGGGAATTTTTGGGTGTTTTTGTTATTGTTTAGGAGGTGATTGTTTTAGTTAAATTGTTTATTTGATATTGTTTTTGAATTGGATTATGGTTTGAGGTTAGAATGTTAGTATAGTTAGGGTAGTATTTTATTGATGTTTTTATTGAAGTTGGTGTTTTGATTTTTAAGGTTTTTATTTATTTTGTATAAATTGTATTAATATTTAATATTAAGTTATAGTAAAGTTTTATGGGGTTTTTTTGTTTTGTTGTGGGTAATTTGTATTTTTATAGGTATTATAATTTTATTGGGTTTTTTGTTGAGATAGTATTTAAGTTGTTATATTATTTGTGTGGGTTGGAATTTATTTGATAAGGAATTTTGTTATTTTAGGATTGTTATAGTTATGGTTGTTGTTTATTGGGGTTTTAATTTAGAGTTTTTTTTGTAAGGGATAATTTTTTTTTTTAATTTTTTAGTATTGGGTAGGTGTTAGTTTTTATATTTTGTTTTGTGGTTTTGTAGAGATTTGTGTTTTTGTTAAATAGTTGTTTGGATTTTTTTATTGTGGTTTTTTTGGGTATATATTTTATTAGAGTATTTTTTTTTTTGAAGTTATGGGGTTATTTTGTTGAGTTTTTTAATGAGAGTTTTTTTGAGTGTTTTAGAATTTTTTTTT
>NZ_ATAE01000075.1 GCF_000474275.2 Alkalihalophilus marmarensis DSM 21297 | reverse complement strand
GCTACCGTTATAATAAAACCATATAACAAATGGTCAACCAGAAATATTTTCTTATCTGGCTGACCTTATAATACGAAAGGAGCAGTTTAGTGCAAGAAACTAAATATTATACGATATTAGTTTAAAGAAAGTTTGGGGGATTAAGAAAAATGGACATTGAACGAAGAATTTATAATGCAGCAATAGATTTGATAAAACAGAGGTATCGATCAAATTGGGGTGGGGCTGCAGCTATGTATACAGAAGATGGTCAAATCCTCACCAGTGTAGCACCAGATGTTATAGTTGCTTCAACTGAATTGTGTATTGAAACTGGGGCCATTCTTGAAGCACATAAACTTAATACTAAGGTCACACATACTGTTTGTGTTGTAAGAAAAGACGAAAATGCTGACTTTAAAATTTTGACTCCTTGTGGCGTATGTCAAGAAAGACTTTTTTACTGGGGAGATAATGTAAAAGCAGCTGTTACTAATCGAACTGGTGAATTGGATTATAAAACATTAAAAGAAATACAACCACATCATTGGTATAAAGCCTATCAAGAGTAATGAATTATTCTAACGGGCAACGAGTGTTCAATAAAAAGCATTCGATTCTTGTGCTAAAGGAGCAGAATACTTTAAGAATGATTCTGGGTTTTAATGGTAGTATTTAAGAAAAGGGAGGGAAACTTTTTGGGTGTTTGGAAGATGTATGCTATTACATTTGTTGAAATAATCATTTTCTTAGTTGCGGGATTCCTTTTGACTGAAAAAGTATTAAGTAACATATACGAAAGTGCAGGCATAGCTTATTTAGGGAATGTTGGTGTAGTCTGGTTTGGTTTATCTTTTTTACTATTTTGTCTATATACATTGTTTCGGACTTATATCTTATCTAAAAGAAGTCCACTATTGAACGAACGTATAACTTCTATTACTTTTTGGATAGTTTTCATTTGGTCTGCTTATTCTGTGTTCTCTCCCTTTTTACAAGGTGAAATTTAAGATATTACGCTAACGGGGTACGATAGCTGATTAATGGTTATCGCCATTTTTCAATGAATTAACGAAGCAGCATCCTTCAATAAGGGATGCATTTCTCTTTGTTAACGAAAAAAATTAATATTAAACCAAAAGGGCAAGGTTATAAAATATTGGATTTAATTGAAACCTTACTTCTAGGTGTTTCGTAAAAAATTTAAAGGGAGTGAATAAAATGGGAAAATTTATTGTATTTATATTTAGTTTTATGCTTCTATTTATCGTATTACAAATTATATCAGGTTGGGTTCTAACGATTTTCTATACTCCTGATTTTTCTTC
>NZ_ATAE01000074.1 GCF_000474275.2 Alkalihalophilus marmarensis DSM 21297 | reverse complement strand
CCGGCTACCGTTATAATAAAACCATATAACAAATGGTCAACCAGAAATATTTTCTTATCTGGCTGACCTTATAATACGAACGGGCAGGTTAGTTGAATAAAGAATTTGAACTTATTTGTTTTTCTTATGGTATGTTTAGTTTAGAGGGAGGTCTCATATGAATAAATATAAAGTGATTTTATTTGATTTAGACGGAACACTTTCAGACCCAAAGGTAGGAATAACTAAATCTGTTCAATATGCGTTACATAAGATGGGCATTTTTGAGCCTGATATTGATAAACTAGAAGGCTTTATTGGACCACCATTACAAGTGTCATTTACTGAATATTACAATTTTAATGAGGCAAATTCACAAAAAGCAATAAATTTATATAGGGAGAGGTTTAAGGAAAAAGGAATGTTTGAAAATGAGTTATATTTAAATATTCCCTTGTTATTAGAATCGTTAATAGAACAAGGAAATGCTTTAGTTGTTGCAACTTCAAAGCCTACTGTTTTCTCTGAGCAAATACTAAAGCATTTTAATATTGACCAGTATTTTGAACTTATAGTAGGGAGCAATCTTGATGGTACAAGAGCATCAAAAACTGAAATCATTCAATATATACTAGATACATATACTGAATTTAAACTTGGAGACTTTATTATGATTGGAGATAGAAAGCACGATATTATCGGCTCAAATAATACTGGTATTGACTCTATTGGTGTTACTTATGGGTATGGTTCATTTGAAGAATTAAAACATTCTAACCCTACTTTTATTGTCGATACTGTTGAGCAGTTAAAAGATATTCTGATGGGTAGCAAAGTGAAATAAATAGTATTTACTTACTAAACTAACGTGTAGCGTTTCTGCAACAAGCAGGGACGCATTTTTTTGTACATTTTAAGGGATTGAGATCGCAAAAGAACAAGGGAAATATACA
>NZ_ATAE01000073.1 GCF_000474275.2 Alkalihalophilus marmarensis DSM 21297 | reverse complement strand
ATAAACTACCCCCTATCAAATAAACAATAAAAATAATAAAAAAAATTTAAACAACTTTAACTCTATATTCCATAAAACTTAAACCATTTAATCATTTTTAATATCTTTCATAATTATAAAAATAAATATACTCATCTATCACAAATAAAAATTCATCAAATATCTCATATTTATTCAAATAATATTTCTCACATTTCAATATTCCAAAAAAAAATTCCATTAATCCATTATCAATACATCTCCCCACTCTTAACATACTTTATATCATCTTTACATCATCTATCATCCATTTAAACCCTTTAAATATATACTAATATCCACAATCACTATAAATAAAAAAATATTCCTCAACTAATTATAATATAACTTAATCAAATATATTAAATACAAATTAATTATTATTAAAACAACCTAAAACATAACTTATAATAACTCCATCATAAAAATCACAAATTACACTTAAATAAACCTTTTTTAATTAACCATACTTAAATTCTATAACATCCATAACCCATTTTTCATTTTATCTTTCTACTATAAATTCACAATTTAATAAATTCTCTACTACATATTAAAAAATAAAATATTTATATCACTTTTTCTTAACACAAATAACAAAACACAAACCAATTAACTTCATTAACCAATAAATTCTTTTATAATTAAATTTCTCATTAAACTTTCTATTTATTTAAAAATTCATTTAACAATAACCAAAAATACCATCAACTTTTCTATAAAAAATTTTCATCTCTTTAATAATTTCTTCATTCTTTAATTCTCAAAAAAAAAAAATACAATTAAACCACTTATAATAAACAAATCATACAACTCCTACAATTTCACAAAATAAATAAATAATTAAATTCTCTTTCTTATACAACTCTTATATAACAATATATTTATCCTCATATCAAATTAAATTTATCTTCACCTCCTTTCAACCTCTTCTAACTTTTTTAAAAATAAATTCTCCACTCATAACCATTCATTTTCTCTTTCTAACTTTTTCATTTAAAACTCCATTTTCTCTTCTAAAATCAATTACACTTCCTCTTTCTTTTTACCACATTTATCTTTTAACACTTCATCTCCACCAAACTCATACTTCTTAACCCATTAATAAACCTATTAATAAAAAACCTCATACATATTAACTAATTATTAATAATCTTTTCCATTCTTTAAACAATAACATACAATATATATTCATTCTTCCCAATTCATTTTCTTCCTCTTAATCATAATATTCAACCTTCCTTTTACCATATCTTTAAATTCACTATAACTATTATACTTCTTAATCCACTTCCTAAAAACTAAAATACTTAATACTTCATACTTTTTAACAACTTCATTTATAAAATATTAACCAAAAACACAATCTCTAACAACTAAAAACTTCAATTCTTTTATATAACATTTACAAATTAATAATTCTTAAAAACCTAAAACACCATATATATCCAACTTATATTTCCAATCTTTTATAACACTTTTACTTACTTTATATTTCTTCATAATCTCTAATAAAATATAAAACCCATCTTCACATACTTTTAAAACTTCCAATTTAAAAATAAATATAAAAACTCTTTTAAACATTAAAAATACTCCCCTTAAAATAACCAAATTTTTATTTTTTAATCTATCTACCTTATAAAAAACATATCA
>NZ_ATAE01000072.1 GCF_000474275.2 Alkalihalophilus marmarensis DSM 21297 | reverse complement strand
AACGAGCCCAAGATCAAACGAATAGAAACCAAATGATAGCAGCCATTAGGGTAATCGTTTCTTCTTGTTGAAGTAACGGGGCAGGATTATTCAATAACAAGTTGTAGTAATAAGAGGGGATTTCATTAAAAAGGGGGAGTAGCGATTTGAAAAATTTAATTTTCATTTCCATTATTGTGATAACGGTCTTGCTTACCGCATGTAGTAACGAAGAAGTTGTGAATGACAGATACACCTTTATAGGGGAAGGTGCGTATTGGGAAGCTGAATATGTTTTTGAGAGTGAAGAAACACAGAAGGATAAAAATGGAAGGACGGCATATTCTACAATCAATAGCGATGTATTTACACTCTCCTACAAAGGGGACGTTGAAGAGATGCAAACAATAGAAAAAATAGAATATAACTATAAAACATCAGCTGGAGAGGGTAGTGGAAGCAGAGAGTTTGATGAACCACCCACTGACATTACATTAAGGTCAAATAGTAGTGATAATGGAGCTAAAGTATATGAGGATGAAATCATACCCGTTATTGTGAAATGGGATGGTTTAGAAGAAACCTTTGAGTTATTAAATAAATCAGAATAAACAAAATCTTATTAAAGTAACGGGTGCATTCCTTCAATAAGGGATGCTTTTTCTTTGTCAATATTAAAGGAAATTAATGTTAAACTAAAGGAGCAGAAGAGTTTAACAAGGGGGTACTTATGAGTTGTGAAAGTGTATTACACCAAATTGAAGTAGCGTTAAAAACAATAATCGAAATAATAGATAATTTAGAGGAAGAAGACCTACAAAAAAGACCGACACCTAAAAAGCATTCTATCGGGGAACTATTAGAACATATAGCATTAATATGTAAAGCAGATTGGCATATTTCAAAAGAAGCAACACAAGAAGAAATGCAAAGTTTTTATGCAGAAGTATCATATAAAACCTTAGATTCACTTAAAGATGGTTTACTGTCCAATTTTTATATATTAAAAAACAATTATTTGAATTTATCCGAGGAAGAACTCATCTCTCAAACTACTTCATATTGGGGACTAACTTATACGAAGTATGAATGGTTATTAGAGATATTAGCACACGTCTATCATCATAGAGGGCAATTACATGCTATGCTTGTCCACTGTTATAACAAGGACCCTAAAATCTTAATGTTTGAATAATGCTTCTTCCATTAACGGGTGCATTCCTTCAACAAGGAATGCTTTTTCTATGTCAAATAAAAGGAAATTAATGTTAAACTAAAGAGACAGTTTAGCACATGAAGCGGTCGCTTATCTTTTTTTCGGAGGATAGTCAAAAGCTAAAGAATATTTAATAAAGTGAGGTATAGTACAATGGAACATAACGCCTTTAACATTTCGTTAATCCTTCTTATATTAAATTTATTTATGTATCCTGTTTTGTCGATTTGGAAACTTAGTACATTCACCGCTGTTAGTTTAGTTGCTACTGTAGGAATATTGGGGATTTCCTTATGTGTTTTAGGATATAAAAAGACTCAAGGTCTTTCACAATCCATCTACAAAAGATTGATTATTTTACACTTGGGGATAATGTTTATTCCATTATGGATATATCTTTATGGTTATTTAGTTTTTAACTAATTCTCTAAAAAATTTCAATTATGAACACTTGAAGTGTTTTGTATCTAATCATGGAAAGGAAAGATGGTCTTTATGAAGTCTAAAAAAATTCCAATTTTAATTATCTTTATTTTTGTCTTAGGCGGCATTTTAAGCTATCTCTATTTTATGAAAGTATTTATTCCAAATATGATGTGATTGTTGCATTTTACTCTTTCTGTTAAGCATTAGTGAAATTTTTTTTCCTAATGGGAGCGTTCCTTCAACAAGGGATGCTTTTTTCTATGTCAAGGGAAGGAAATAAATGTTAAACTGAAGGGGCAGATTATTGTAAGAACACATGAAGTTTGATGAATGGATGTAAAAAAATATCTATTCTTTATACCATTTTAAAAGTAACTTCCAAGCATGTAGTGTTATTACATTCTGTTGGTATCCTTTGTTAAAAGGAGGAATCTAAATATGGAGTTAATCTTTATTAGGCACGGAGAAGGAGAGCACACCCTAAATATACCCAACAGTTTACAAACCTCTGACCCCATACTTACTGATGAAGGGATTAATCAAGCTAAATTGCTTAGAACACAATTCCCGTTGTCAAAAGAGGATATTTTAGTTATTAGTCCTTTGAGAAGAGCTTTGCTAACGGCTCACTACTGGAGTATGGGAATTAATTGCAAAAAAACTGTAAACCCATTAGTATCTCCCAGGATATTTCCTCAAGTTTCTGAGGGAAGAACATTACCTTGTGATAGATTATTAGATAGGCAAAAAATATCCGTCGATTTTCCAAATATACAAATTGAAGAAGAGTTGCCTGAAGAACTTTGGGCTAATGGAATAAACATATTACCCCAAGAAAACTTTAATCAATTGGCTAAACAATTTCTTGAGTGGTGTAAACAGCAAGAAACTCCAAAAATCTATATTATTTCTCACGATGGAACAATCACATCTTATAGACAGTTTATTACAGGAGATAAACTAACAAGAGACGATTTTCCGAAAGATACGGGATGGTTTAATCTCAAGTTCTAAATGTTAAAGTAGAAAAATGTCAAGAATTCTTCTTCAACTAATGGGTGCATTCCTTCAACAAGGGATGCTTTTTTCTTTATCAACAAAAAGGAAATTAATGTTAAACTAAAGGAGCAGTAGAGTGGAATAAGCCAAATATACTTTTGAAACCAAATAATATATTGATCGTATCATTATCTAGAGGTGATAAAATGTATTTTTCTTCAAAAACAGACTTATGGATGTCAATTATAATTTGGTTGTCCGCATTTCTTTTAATTGTTCCACCAGTTTTCTATCCTGATTTTGGAGTTTGGATGACCCCTGAACTCTTAAACAAGCAATGGATTAAAATTGTTGTCTTATTTCCAATTGGGTTCTGTCTACTGTGGGTTTGGTTTAAGACTGGATATACCATCGAAAACAACTTTATTAAAATAAAATACGGTCCTTTTAAAAAGTATATAAGGATTGATGAAATTAACAGTATTAGGAAAACTAAAAATCCATTTACAGCTCCTGCACTTTCTATGTATAGGATCGAAATTAATTACGGAAAATATGATACAATTCAGCTCTCCCCTAAAGAATTAAATTTATTTGTAGATGAATTACAAAAAAGGAATTCTCGTATTCAAATTAAAAACCACTAAAAGAATCTCTTTTTCATAAATCAACTTACTGCATTAACGGAGAGCGTTAGTTGAACAAGAAAGGGCATAACATATTAGTCATATAAAATATGTTATGCCCTTCAATTTATTTACTTTTTTAAATTTAGGTCTTGATAACCCGTAAGGGTGGTCAGTGGTGGGAGTAGTTCACGGATGCGTCATTTTTCTTTTGTAAGTATTTATTCAATGTAAAAAGATAATGACTTAAGAAATTTGTCGAAAACTATTGGACTATTTCTAAAATATTGCTATAATGTGACTGATTAGTAAAAAAGTTATAGGCTTAATGAATGATGAAGGATAGAACCTGTTACTTATTATCTCAACTTTCGCACCTATAAAAGTTCGATAAGTTCAGCCAGCAGTAGTTGCTGACACCTTTAAAATACTAACATTGACACAAAAAATTGCATGAAAAAACACCCATCCGTTTGGTATAGTTGATTTGACTAGAATCACATAACCATACAGAAGAGGTGTCCTCTATATGATAGCGAATCATGACCAAACGAAGCAACTACCAAATGAATTAAAATCTACATTTAAAGAACTAAACGTCTTGAAACATCTTAGAAAAGCTGGGATTACCAAATCACTTGGCTTTACTTGTGCTTATTTATTTCAGCTTATTTTCTGTTTGATTTTCGAAAACAAAAACTGGTTTCGTACACACGAAAGCAAGAAGTCGACGGATATTCCAGCTAAAGATGCGGTTTACCGTTTCTTAAATCGCTCCACTTATTCATGGAGAAGATTTCTCCTTCTCCTCAGCTCAGACTCCATTGAAAAAGTGAGTAACCTGACAAATCATGAGCGTATAAAAGTACTGATTATTGATGACTCTTCCTATGACAAAAATCGAAGTAAATCGGTTGAATTACTTGCGCGTTGCTTTGACCATGCGTCTCAAAAAATGCGTTTTTACAAGGGTTTTCGTATGCTTACAATGGGTTGGTCTGATGGTACAACGTTTATGCCTGTAGACTTTTCTTTATTGAGCTCAAAAAACAGTATCATAAATGGAATGTCAGACCAAATTGATAAACGCAGTTCTGGTTATAAGCGACGTCTAGAAGCTTTACAATCCGCACCTGAACAAATTCCAACGATGATTCAGCGTGCCATGAACACGGGGATTGAAGCCTCTTATGTGCTGATGGATACTTGGTTTACACATCAACCGCTTATGAAAGAGATCAAAGACCAAGGTCTAGATGTCATTGGCATGGTGAAAAACTTAAAGCAACGCTATCTTAACAATGATAAAAAGGTTAGTTTGAAAGAGCTTTATCAGTTAGCTTCACCTATTCAGGAAAAGAAAGGGATTCTTCGTTCTATCCAAACGACGCAAGCTAATGGAATTCCTGTCAAAATTGTCTTTGTACGTAATCGTAATAAAAAGAGCGAATGGTTAGCTATTTTAAGTACAGATTGCACATTAAGTGAACAAGATATCATTGGTATTTACGGAATTCGTTGGGACATTGAAGTCTTTTTCAAAACAACAAAGTCATTATTAAAGCTACAAAAGGAGTTTCAAGGTCGTTCTTATGACTCCTTGATTTGTCATACCACGATTGTCTTTACTAGATACATTGTACTCTCTTGGCAGAACCGTTGCAGCACAGATCAAAGAACATTAGGGGGTCTGTTCTATGAACTATGTGATGAAATCAGTGACCTCGATTGGGCTGTTGCACTTGGGCAGCTACTTGAGCTTCTTCAAGATGTCCTAAAAGAAAGCAACAAAAAAATTCAAAAGTTAATTCAAAGTCAACTACAACACTGGATTGCGGGCTTACCTAATTACATCAAGGTCTACCTGCCTATTTCAGTGTGCGAAAGTTGAGTTATTATCATTAACCTATAAAAAATTGGGAAAATGGATATTAGGCAGCAAACTTGCTATAAATCTAAAGCGCTTCCTTTTCTAAACCATTTAGAGAAGAAAGTGTTTTTTTTGTGCCTTATATAAAATGGATCATTATAAGCAGGGAAAGGGTGAAAAAAAGTACTGCAACATAACCACAAATCAACTTATATTATATTTATTCCAGGAGGGAAAGTAGAATTGAGAACGTTTAATAATCTTAAAATTGGAACGAAAATTAATCTCCTTGTTATGAGTATCCTGATAGTATTTTCCGTTGTACTTGGCTTTGTCGTACAAAATTTAGTAGTAACCGGAGTCAAAGAAAGTGCTATTGAAAAAGCTCGATCTGATCTTAATTTGGGCTTTCGTGCTTTAGAAGAAAGATACCCTGGTGATTGGGAGATTAGAAATAACCAATTATATAAAGGGAATGTTCTAGTTAACGAAAATATTGAAATGGTGGATTATATAGCCGATATGACGGGTGGGTCCGTTACGATCTTCCAAGGTGATACACGTATCACCACTAATGTAGTGGTTGACGGTAACAGAGCAGTCGGAACACAAGCATCAGATATGATTAGTCAAACCGTATTGCAAGAAGGAAAAACATTTTTTGGTGAAGCTGATGTTGCAGGTACACTGAATCAAACAGCCTATCAACCTATTCACAATCCGAACGGGGAAGCCATCGGAATGTGGTTTGTTGGTGTATCGGAACAATTTATTGACGACACTGTAGGAACTATTTTTAATGGATTGCTTGTCGTTTTGGTTATTGGTATTGGGATAGCTAGTACTGTCGTTTTTTTGTTTGCACATCAAATGAAGAAGAGGTTAAACCTTTTAGGGGATGCATTAGAAAAAGCTGGTCAAGGCGACTTCACTACGCATGTATCCGATCAGTCAAAGGATGAAATTGGTCAGTTAACAAACAGCTATAATCTCATGAAGAATAACCTTAATACTTTGATTAAACATGTAGTGGAAACCTCAGAACAAGTAGCAGCTTCATCAGAAGAGTTAACAGCTGGAGCAGAAGAAACCAGTAGGGCAACGGATCAAATTTCTGAATCAATTCAAGCCATAGCTTCTGGTTCGGAAAACCAAGTAAATACGACGATGCAAGCAAATCAATCATCTGTTACTATTTCAGATTCGATGCAAGCTATTAAATCCAGTGTTAAAACGGTAACCCATTCTTCAACGTCTGCTAAGGAAAAATCAGAAACCGGTATTAATGTTATTCAACAAGCAATTTCTCAAATGAATCTAATTGAAGATAAGACAGAAGATATAGCTACCATTGTTCAAGAACTCGGAACAAAATCAAGTGAAATTGGAAATATTATCACCATTATTACGACTGTTGCTGAGCAAACCAATTTGTTGGCATTGAATGCTGCAATTGAAGCAGCAAGAGCTGGAGCGCACGGAAAGGGATTTGCTGTTGTTGCCGATGAAGTACGAAAATTAGCAGAACAATCTAGTGGTTCAGCCAGTCAAATTAGGAATTTGATTCAGGATATTCAGCAACAAATTGATAAATCTGTAGTATCAATGGACGATACAAAGGAAGCTGTAAAAGAGGGGATTACAATTGTTGGTTCAGCAGGAAATGAATTTGAAGGTATTTCTACCTCGATTAATGATGTAACAAACCAAATTGAAGAAGTCTCCAACTCAGTCCAACAGATAACCGATCAAATGAAAACGATGGTAACGTTTATTGACGATGCTTCTAACACGGCTGAAGGATCTGCATCATATTCACAAGAGGTAGCTGCAGCTGCAGAAGAACAAAACGCGTCAATGGAAGAAATCACTGCGGCAGCAACTACACTTTCTGAAATGGCAGAAAGTCTACAAGAAGCGGTTAAGAAGTTTAAATTGTAAATAGCCCAGTAACTAAGTGCAACCTGTATATGCTAAAATGAGAAGAAATTTAGAATCAAAAGAAAGCGATGAGATCACTAAATTAAATGAATACTAACGGGTGCTTTTGTTAAAGAACGTTTTCAGAAATGTAGTTATTTTTTATAAAAGGAAGATAATTAATCAGTAACGAGTTTCAAAATCAATTGTACACCAAGTAAAAGAGACAACCTTAAACTGTTATCTTCAGGCAGTTGAGAAAGTCTTCTCAACTGCCTATTTTTATACTTTAAACCAATTATCCAGATAGATATAATATATAAAAAAAGTGCTGAGGTGATGCCATTGTTACGTCCGATTCGCGGGAAACAAATTGAATTAGAAATGGTATCTATTGATCAGCTGGTTCCTGAAGGTCATCTATTACGGAAAATTGATGCGTCGATGGATTTTAATTTTATCTATGACCGGGTGAAGTCTTTTTATTCCCAAGATAATGGGCGTCCTCCCATTGACCCTGTCATACT
>NZ_ATAE01000071.1 GCF_000474275.2 Alkalihalophilus marmarensis DSM 21297 | reverse complement strand
GAAAATCATCATTGATAAAAAGATGGCGACAGATGAGATTACGACGACTTTTAATGTTAGCCATATAGTTTCTCGCATCCGATCGTATTGCTTGGCTCCGTAGTTATATCCTACAATAGGCATCATGCCTTGCATATAAGTAAGCAATTAACTTTATGAAACTGTAAGGTCAAACGCTTTACTTTAGGCAATTTGAATATGTAAAAAGGGTGAACTTATTTACTTAAGTTCACCCTTGTTTATTGTTAATAATTTAATCGTGTGGTCCATTTGTGGTCAATTTAGAGTAGCGCTCAATGATAGGATAGCAATATTCTCATGGGTGTTTTTACCTTTTTAATCTTTTTTCTTTCGCTTATTTCTCTTGTCTCACTTAGCTTGCTTTTTCTCAATACCTCATATAAACAATATTCACAACATTGGGCTATAGTAATTTCTAAATGAATTATTTACATCATTAAATATGGGCTATTGGAGAGTCATTAAACTTTACAGGAAATTTTTAAGTGTATATTCGATTTGCCTCTCAAAAATATTACTCTTTAATGTTTCATCTTTCTCCAACTGATCCTCGTTATTTATTATAGATCTTCTTTGTTTTGTTCTTCTAATCGTATCTGTTTCTGTTTAAAATTTTCCTTTACTTCACCTAGCTTTACAGTGCAGAAAAGCCATGTTTGTTTTTCATCTGAGAACTCATCATACTCATCAACAGGTATACTTTTGTATAATTCTTCGGCTTTGTTTATTATATCATCATTAAAATCTATACTCCTCGTATACCTTTCCAGCGAGACTAAAATGGAACTATAACTTCTAAGAAGCGGTGAAGTTATAGGATTATAACAAATACAAATAAATTCATAAAGTTCTTCTATAACACAAGTCAGTTCTTCTGATGAATTTATTGAAAGCTTCTCACTAAATTTACTAATTGGATCTACTGAGGTATTCTTCAACCTCATAAGAAGTTCTTCTTTTATCCGATACAATTTCATGAAATCCTTTACTCTTTTTTGATAGTGTTTAACTGACTCTAAAATATATATATTTTCTCTATTCTCACTTTCAATTACCCTTATTGAATTTTCAAACCACATTTTGAAAAAGTCTAAATCCGAAATAGATTTGTTTTCTTCATTAAAAATACGCTTAATAGCTGCTACCATTTCTTTAAGAGAATATATATCCCCTAGGTCCGATTTAAAATTTTCATATCTATATGTTGGTACTTTTAAATTGAGTAGTCTCATTAACATTAGAATATCATTTTGATGTCTTAAGAAAATATGAATTGTAATTTCTTCAACATAATGTATACATACATTTTTATCTTTTGAATTTTGAAATTCTGGATTAGTTCTCAAAACCTCAATTAATCCTTCCAAGAAAATTTCATTTTCTAGAAGAGGATTTCTTTGTGGTTTTCCTAGTAGTTCAAATAGGCAAACAAGCGGAAAAGACTGTTCTTGATATAGAGTAAAGATATGATCGATTAACTTAACAATTCTTGCTTGGACTAAATTATTATCTTCTCCGTAACTGTTAAGCATAATGACCTTTAAATATTCTTTAATTTCCTCCATACCTTGTATATTTAATTCTGCGGCTTTGTTGTCTAGTTCAGACAATATAGTTTCACTAACCGTTTTCTTATTGACAAATAACTCCTCGAATGAACGATTGTGCATTAATGAATTGCAAAAATCACTCATAATATCCATCTTTAAACCTTTTTCTTCGATAAAGCTAATGTCGGCAAAGCTGATAAAAAAAGTACTTAATAAATGATCCTTATTCTTTAAAAGCTTAATATCTGTCACTACACTGAAAAAATCAACCTGTTGAATTATTTTATCCAGTTGTTCCCCATAAAGAATCTTAAAGATAGCAACCCTAACAATAAGTTCTTCAAGTCGGTCAATCTTTTCTACATTAATTTTAAAATTATCGTTTTTTGAACTCGATTGATCCATTTCTATTAATAGCTCTTTTATTTCTCTAATTATTTTCTTTATTCTTCTAACATTTGAAATGCCATCTTTTAATATCTGATAAGTTTTCTTAAGCTCTTTTATCTCCGTATTTAACTTTTCATATCTATCCGACTCAGCTACTCCATCTGTGTTTTCTCCACTAGAATTATTTTTACTAGATAAATTTTCAATGTTTTGTTGAATCTCTTCAACTTTTTCTTCGAAATCTTCAGTAAGCTTCTCAATATATAGAATCATACTTTCTTTGATTTCATTACCTATATCTTTAATCCATTCATTTTTTATTTCATTACTTACCAAGTTTTTATTGAAATGACTAATTATTTCTTCATAACCAATCGTAGATAGTTGAAACTTTCTGTTAACAAATTTATCTAAGTAATCTCTATTAATCTTTTCATTCTTTTCAATCTTTTGTTCATCCATTAAAAAAATTACATTAACACCTTTAAAATTAACTAACTCTTTTATAAAAACTAATGTATTTTTAAAAGTCTCTTCTTCTACCCTATCAAAATCATCAATGATAATATAAATTTTCTTCTTCGTTTCTGAGGATATCAGGTTTTCTTCTTCCTTATCAGCTAGACTTTGTTTATTTAATTTTCTTTCTAATTTCTTACTAATCAATAAGTTCTGAATATCATTTTCCAACCTTATCTTACTACTTCTAAAATCAATTTGTTCATCATTATTCAGACTATCAAGTAATCCATCTAAACTTATTACTTGTTTCATATTCAGTGTATTTATTGTCTGAAAAAGGATATTTACATATTTCTTAAATGGACTGTCCTTACCTGTATAGATCCCATTTGAATTTAACATTTCTTCAAGTTGACCGAAAAAATAATCCATCTGTTTCTCTGTTGTATCTAATATCAATGGTTGAATAAAAACCTTAAAGTTTCCTTCATCTTCTAACTTCTTGGTAAGTACGTTTATTAAGCTCGTTTTACCTACTCCCCAATTTCCATTTAGCAATAAAGCAAAGGGCTCGTCGTAGTTATTTTTCCTAAGTAAATCTGTTATTCTGGCAAATTCTTTTTTTCTTGTCGCTAACAATTGATTGTACGATGTAATCTCAACATCTGATTCTTCATCTACTGAATCGTCATATTTTACTTTTTTTTCTTGGGATAGTAACTGCAATCCCATCCAACCAAATACAAATAAAACTATTAATAACAGGTCATTTACGACAATTAACTGATCGGAAGCAATCGCAGCAAATATATAGGATAAACCCAGAAAGTAATAAGCTCTAGCAAAATTTCGAGTGATTTTATTTGAAGATTTTACGAATTGAATTAATTCCTTTATTAATACAATAAGGAAGAAAAAGAATAAATAAAATCCAAAGGACCAATAGATATCTAAAAATTGGGTCATCCTACTTATATCTATAAACTTTAATATATAACCTAGAGTACAAGCTAAAGCTATATGGCTGATTATATTAATAACGAGGAAAGGAGTAAATGGCGTCTCCTGCTCTTTCTTAAACTGATACCAAATATATGTACATACTATTAGCAACAAGGTACATAACAACATTATAGAATTATAATTTCGTATTATATCGTAAATAAATTCAAAGCTTAAATTCTTAACCTGTTTAACAACATAGACAAATTCTAATATTATATTTGTTATTTTGTCGTTGAAATTGTTCATTTATTACACCTTTTCTATATTTAATATACAATCTATAAAACCTGTTAGTGCATACTGTTTCGATTATAACACCTGGTCCTAAACAGGGTGGGATTATTTTAAATCATATAAAAAAATCTATAGGTTACTGTAAATGCTTATTCATAAGAAGTTAATTAGTGTAAGATTCAATATTAAAAAGGCCTGACATCAATGATCAGACCTTTACTACATATTATAGATTTGCTCAACACCTGGTGTGCCCTTTAAATTTTTATCGAATGAAAGTGTATTCATGGTCGTGGTATCAACCTACTTCCGCTTAGATAAGACTACACCGGCTTTCACTCGATCCCATGACTCTCCAATACCTTCCTTGCGCAGTTCAAACTTCTGAACTCGTTCGGTGGCTGTTTTCGGTAACTTTTTTTTGATTTCAACATATCGAGGGATCATGAAATAGGCCATTTTTTCTTCACAATAGCGAATGAACGCTTCATAATCAAAAGTAGATACATCTTTAACCGTAATAATGACCTTCACATCGTCCTCGCCTAATTCGGACGGAACGCCAATCGCTGCTGACTCCTTAACGAGTGGATGTTTATTTACGATTTGCTCGACTTCATAGGAAGAGATATTTTCACCACGGTAGCGAATAGAATCCTTCATCCGATCTAAAAAATAGAAGAAGCCTTCCTCATCGTAATAACCACGGTCACCCGAATAAAACCAGCCGTTCTTTAACGCTTTAGATGTAGCCTCGGGCTTTTTATAGTAACCAGAAAAAATAGTATGTTCTACTTTGGAACGGACCGCAATCTCCCCTAGCTCATTTGGTTTCGCATGCGTTCCATCGTTTCTTAAAACAGTTACATCGACATGTTCGAGTGGCACCCCTATGGATCCGACTCGTGTTTTATCTGGATGGTTGCATAAACATACTGTTGCCACTTCTGTTAGTCCATAGCCCTCAATGATGGTTAATCCAAAGCGGTCTTCAAATTCTCTCCATATTTCTTTTGGAGCTGCTCCACCGAATGCACGGGTAACACTGTTGTTCTTCTCCCTATCGCATGGTTCTCTCTTATTTAACACAGTGAGAATGGAGCCTATATAGTTAAAGACAGTTGCTTGGTGGAATTGTATCTCCTCCCAAAAGCGACTTGCGCTAAATCGAGGAGACAAAGCAATTGTAGCTCCGCTGACGAGCGCACCCATTACAGTGATTTGTTGAGCGTTGCAATGGAATAACGGTAAACATGTATATAAAATATCCTCCTCAGTAACGAGAAGCATCCGGTCACGTGTTTGATTGCCTGTGTTGACATATGAGTAATGAGAAAGTTGAACACCCTTCGGTAAGCCGGTTGTACCAGAGGTGTAAATAATCGACATAAGTGATTCTGGCCTGACCTCCGCAGATTGAAAATCTAGCGAGAAAGCAGTGATATTTTCAAGTGTGTGATCTGTTTGTATCGTTGAGATTGGAGGATCAAGCTCTAAGACAATTTCTTCATACTCCCAATCATAAAAGAGAAACTGCGATTCGCTTTGCGAGAGAATATAAGAAAGACTCTCCCCTTTGATAAACGTATTAATCGGAACCATCACTGCACCAAGCTTGGCAAGACCCAACCAGGTGAAAATAAAAGTTGGTGAATTATTCATAAGTAAAGCAACATGATCGCCTTGTTTAATCCCGTGTGACTGCAAGTAGTGAGCCATTTGATTAGCGTGCTGGTTAGCTTCCTCGTACGTAAAAGACTCTTTTTTATACAGAAGAAAGGGTTTATCCTTAAAAGCTGTAATTTGTTTTTCTAAGACTGCTGGAATGGTTTGAGCGTTCATCTAGAATCCTCCTTAACTGATATAACCTGAAGGAGTTGTCGAAGTAGTTTCGTATCTCGGTCTAATGCATACTCATCAAAGCTTTTACCTGGGTATTGAAAAAAACCTTCACCTGTTTTAACCCCATATTTTCCTGTTTCAACTTGTTCTAGAAGCTGCGGATTAACTGTCTTACTGCTTTCGATTTTAGGTTGAAGTTGTTCCAACACCCTCGCCCAAACATCAGCTCCTCCAAAGTCAATAATCTCAAGCAATCCACTTGTCGCTAGACGAAAGCCAGGTCCACTCGTAATAGCCACATCGAGGTCTGAAGCAGTAGCGACCCCTTCTGACCAAAGCGCTAGCACCTCACGAGCCATCGCAATTTGAATGCGGTTTGCCACAAGACCAGCTACCTCTTTTTTTACATTAATAGTTACTTTATTCTGTTCCTCTAAAAACTGTTTCACTTGCTCATAAACTTCTTCGCTCGTCTCCTTACCTTTTAGTAATTCCACAAGCGGAACGATATGAGGAGGATTGAACCAATGAGTTAAGAGAATACGAGATCTATGCCTCGTAACACGCTCGATGATATCAGATAATCGTAAACTTGAGGTATTTGTCGCTAAGATTGTATCTGGCTTGCATAGTTGATCGAGTTGTTGAAATAATAGTTGTTTGCTACTTAAGTCTTCAACAATGCATTCGGTGACGAAATCACAATCGGCTACCTCTTCAAGGTCACTAATAAAAGAGAGACGTGCTAAAATTTCTTTTTGTGACCCTACTAAGGGGTAGCCCTCTCTTTCAAAGAAGGCTAGAATCTGTTCTGACTTTTTATTCGCTATAGCGAGAGATTCTGATGAAATATCAGATAAGATGGTCTGGTGACCGTGCATCGCAAAGGAAAGTGCAATGCCACAACCCAACGTACCAGCCCCTATAACCGCTACTTTTTCAAACATATTGGAACACCTCTTTCAATTATTAATAGAATAGAATCGCGATAATAAGAGCAGGGATGGCAGCAACCACTGGCGCAATAACAGCTGTAACGAAAATATGTTTATAGCCATCTTTATGAGTTAACCCTACTACAGCAAGTGCTGTGATAACCGCACCGTTATGCGGCAGGGCATCAAAACCGCCGGAAGCAATCGTAGCAATACGATGAAGTACTTCAGGATCAAGCCCGAGTTTTAAATAGGTTTCACCCAACGCTTCCATAGCAATCCCTAACCCACCAGAAGCTGATCCAGTAATCCCTGCTAAGAATGTCGTTGCTAAAAAGAGGGAGATTAACGGACTTCCTGGAATATCTGTTAACCAACCAGATACAACCGCAAATCCCGCTGAGGCTGCAATCACGGCGCCATAGCCGACATCGGCACTCGTATTGACAATTGGGAGAACGGTATTAGTTGCACCAACATTAATCGTTTGTAACTTTTTATCAATGTAAGGCCAGAATATGAAAAGACACACAATGACTGAAAGCATGAGGGAATATATAACTTCCATTTTGAAAATATTTAAAGTAATTAATAGAAACGCTGGTGGAAGCAGACTTAATAAAAATGGTGGTAGCTTTTTAGATGCATACGGATCTTCGTCTGGACTATTGGTTTTCTCTAGGTTTTTCGAATTAAAATATGTTTCTCCTTTTTTCTCTGATCTACGTAAGGCATAGCGCATGTAGAAAATATTAACGGCGATTACTGTAATTGTCGCAACAACCCCAATTAAAGGAGCTGCCATAGTTGAGGTACCAAAGTATTGAATCGGAATAATGTTTTGAATTGACGGAGTACCAGGCAGCATTGTCATTGTAAAAGTCGCAATCCCAAAGAAGAAGGGAACTAAGAAGAGATGCCATGGAATGTTTAACTCTCTGAATAATGGTTTAGCAATTGGAAGAACAGCGAATATCACGACGAAGACATTAATCCCACCATATGTAAGAATGGCACAGATCACAACTATCGACATCATCGCTTTGAACTTTGATCTTCTGCCAATCAAGTTGAGCATCTTTTCCGCAATCGATCGCGCTGCGCCACTATCCTCCATAAACTTCCCAAATAGCGCAGCAAACAAAAAGATTAAATAATAGTTCTTAGCAAAATTCACAAATCCAGACATATACGTGTCCTGAAGTGATTCAAGTAATGGCATCTGAGTGAGAATTATTACGAACAAACTAGCAAGAGGAGCAATGATGATGATACTAAACCCACGCAGCGCTAGAAAAATTAATAAACCAAGAGACAAGAAAATCACAATAACGCCCCAAATCTCCACAGTAAAACCTCCCTTTTGTATACGCTTACAAAATTTAGTCTGTTCTATCTAGACCGTAGTCTGTTTCAAATATATTAAAACCATCACTAAATATGCGTAATTTTCAGAAAAATATACTTTCATAGAAAAAACCACTGCTCGAGAGTTGCACTAGCAGTGGTTAATATCTAAATGGTCCTATCTAATTTAGAGCTAAAGCCGTCCAAGCAATAGCGTAAGTATTTCTGCGATTCTTCAACTATATCTACAGAATGATTGAAAATAGCCCAATCATAAAGCAACCCCCTTATCGCTCGGGCGATGCAACGCGTCATATAAGGAGCCTCAATATCCGTACGAAATTCACCCCTCTGTTGCCCCTCCATGAAATAGGTGTTCAAAATTTGATAAAAAGGACGATCTGGATTTCCAAAGAAACTTTCCCTCTCCGGTGTCAGCTCATTTTCATATATAGTCCGAATTAAATCATGTCCTAACTCTTTTTGAATATATGTCATCTGAAACTCAAAAAAATCTAGGAGCTGCTGGTAGATTGAATTCTCTACTGGTATTTGCTGACTCTCAACAAAAGATACATAAAATTGGTCAATTTCTTCAAACTTACTATGAAAGATTTCATGCTTGGATTTGAAGTGATTATAGAAAGCACCTTTAGAAGAAGAGCTTTGTTGCACAATTTCATCGACCGTTACATTATGAAAGCCTTTTTTTGCAAATAGGTTGAGGGCTGTATTAAGAATACGTTTTTTGGTTTCTTGTCCCTTTAGTTGTCGTCGGTTCATAGGCACACCTCTCTAGTAATTCTAGTAAGAGATTTATACGTGGAAAAAATGCAGAATATGTCTATGAATTATAGGCTTACAACTTAGTAAATTACGTAAATGCTATAAATTCCGTTAATTTCGGAATCTAGTTACATTAATACATCATTTTTAAAACAGCATTGTAAGTACCTACGTATGACCCGAACTGGACTCAACGACCTCCACTCTATCAAAGTGGAGGGACTAGTTCCCTTTAGTTACTTAATGCGAATAAAGCTTATCTTAGTAGCAGTTTTAAAGATAATAAATGATTGTACTTCACTTTCTGAAACTTTAAGGATTTATTTCTGTGATTAAAATGTGATCATAGAATGCTTGCTTTTTTTTACATTATGCCGTCCATATAGGGGGTAAATTCACTAGTATAAATACTTCATTATAATATTAAATTTTTAGGGCCGATAAATATATAAGGGTTTAGTGAATTTATTGCTATATGTTCCAATCTATATTTCGTATATAAATTAAATGTTTAATGAAAGATTACAACGTTCTGCGAAACTGATTAATCTAAACTATTGACTTAGAATGCATCATCTACTATAAATATTTGGTATATTTTAATTATGAATTACCTGTTTATGGCAAACTAAAAATGTAGGCCATGGCATTCCTTTTATGTAGGTGGCCTTGAGAGGCAGCTATACAAAAAAAA
>NZ_ATAE01000070.1 GCF_000474275.2 Alkalihalophilus marmarensis DSM 21297 | reverse complement strand
CTACCGTTATAATAAAACCATATAACAAATGGTCAACCAGAAATATTTTCTTATCTGGCTGACCTTATAATACGAAAGGGCAGTTTAGTTTAAGAGGTATAGTATAAATTTAGTATAATTAACATTATCAGTAATAAAATTTTGTTTTAGGGGGATGATTTTTTGAAAATGAAATTTATGGCATTTATTTTTTTAAGTATGCTTTTCTTGCTCGTTTAAACGGGTAACTGGAATAGTACATCAATGGACTGTTCAGCAGTCCATTTTGGGTGAAACATTACACTGAGTGTGGAGAATAGCCGTTCGAACGAGCTATTCTCCATTGATTAACACAACGTCGATTTAATCAGCGAAGTGAACTGAATATAATAGTGCCTGGAGAGTGCACCATATACATGATTACAAAACGGTCGAAATGCGTTTTTTTATTCGATCATTCATTCTCATTTGATTACTTGATGGGGGGTTAATCCGTAGAAAAATAATTGAAGTAGTTGATCCATTTCTTCATCATTCTCCCGTTTACCATGAACGCTTATGTGTTCACTGATTTCATAAAAAAATAGTTTGAAGTGTTTTAATAAGACTTTATCCGAAAAACCTTTTGCAATATATCCTTCTGTTTTTCCTATATGAACCAGTCTATGAAAAAAGGATTCTAACTTCTCTTCCACACCACTAAGAAAAAAATGAACAGGTTCAGGATCGTGACTCTGACTCATATTAGCCAAAAGTCTGAGGTTATGAGCTTCCAGTGTCATGATGTCTTTTATCTTGTCATTGAAAGATTTGCCCGATTGAAGGATGACATCATATTCATGTATTTTAGAATCTACCCAATCATGAAGCATGGAATGGTAAAGTTGTTCCTTCGTTCCAAAGTAGTTATAGATCGTGGCTGGAGAAACGCGGGCTTTAGCGGCGATCTCATTGACACTGATCTTGTCAAATCCATATTTGCAAACCAAATCAAGTGCAGCAGAAAATATCTGCTTCATTTTTTTTTCTTTTCTTTTTTCAAATCCATCCATACGATACCACCTCATGTTCAGTTTATCTCAAGTTTTAGAGTATTTCAATTCACATACTATAAAGTTATTGCATATATTGTTATATAGTTTTATACTTATTATGTATAAATACTACATAAATTTTGTTGTGGGAGGGTAATAAATGAGAGACATAGAAATTCCGGCTTTTTTTCATGAGGTTTTTGGAGAAAGACAAAGTGTTCTGCACATCATCGTGATCTTACTCTTTGGAGTGACGTTATCTACAGTGTTGTTTTACTTGTACCCCAACATGTATATGGACCTTCCACTGTGGCGTAGTATACTAGCCTTTATTCTCGTGTTTGATATATTTTCAGGGTGTATCGCCAATTTCACTCAATCTACAAATGATTACTACGCAAAGAGAAAAACGAAACGTATCGTCTTCATCTCTATTCATGTTCACATATTGCTCGTTGCAGTGATGCTTCATATACCTATTTTTTCAGTTTTGATGGTTTGGATGTATACGATTATGTGTGCATTTACCATTCAATCCATCGAAGGTAGAAACCAAGTTTTTGTGGCTGGTTTGTTATTGTCGCTAGGGGTAGCATGGATGCCAATGCTTGAAATGGAAGCTTTTATGCTGATTGTCAGCATGCTTTTTATGGTCAAAGTATTGTTCAGTTTTAGTGTCAACCATTATAGAAGGTACGGGAGTAGGTGGCGTCATTGATGAGCAGAGATGACCATATCAGAAGGTTAAATAGGTCGGATAAACCATGTTTTGTTCAACTCATGGCAAAATCATTTGAAAATGATCCATTATTCAATTATTTATTTAAAGATGGTGAGGTAGATCAAAAATTTGAGGAGCGTGCTTGCGCGTTTGTTGCCTTTCTTTTTGATAAAAGCTTTTGCTTGTTAGAAGAAATATGGGGCATCTATGATCAAGATAAGCTCATTGGAGCGTACATCATCGAGATGCCACATATGAAAGGAACTCAAAAGATTTTTGGTGGACTTAAGCTAGTCGGTAGGGTCATTCAACTTCTGAAAAATCTATCGTTGAAGACAGTCATCAAGCTGAATCGTTATATGAAGGGATCCAGAAGAAGTGTTCCGAAGCTGCCCTTGCATTATCTCATCATGATTGGCGTAATGCCATCCAGACAAGGATATGGTGTTGGCGGTCAGTTAATGAAGCATATCATGAAACAAGTTCGTGAAGATCATCGTTCTCGTGGGATTGCATTAGATACTGAAAATAAAAGGAATATTAGCCATTATAGGCGGTTTGGTTTTTGTCTATATAGTGAAACACAATTAGACGACATCACCATTTACGGTATGATGAAAATAAACGTGAAGCTTCAGGGAAGGGATATGCAACAGAAGCGGTGAGTAGTTTAGTCAAAAAGTTATTTGATGAATTTGATGTACATCGTATCGCCATGCCTATCCAAGGGGTGGAGGGCCGGTTTTGCTAATGGGTGCGAGTGCGGCAGAGCCTAGGTCATATCATATAACGGGTGGGATTCCCGTCGAGTAAAAACTAGCCATTCGCTCGTAGCGAGTCTTGGAGGACTAAGGGTAGGCTTATTGCACTAACGGGTGCATTCCTTCAACAAGGTAAGGAAGATAGAAATTAATGTTAATATAAGGAAGAAACTCAATGACGGTTTCATTCATATAATTGATTCATTAGGTATGGCATTGATCATCTTAAAAGAATTCTAAACTTAACAAGTGGAGATGATGCTCATTGAGTTCAAGTAGAATTTTTCGATCTTTGTTTATTGGCTCTATTGCCATGTGGTCTTTTCTATTATTGAAGGGAGATTTACTGAGTGGTGATTTCTTCAATGTCTTATCATTTTCTTTTGGAACCATTTTTAACATTTTTTCCATCATAGCAGGTTCATTTTTGGAAGGTTTTGAAACGAAGCACCAGGTAAAAACGTACCTCCCACTTTCCATGTTCATCTACGGGATCTATTCTGTCGTACTTAATTATATTTTCATGATCGAGATCAACATCATGATTATCCTGTTATTTGCGCTAGTCATTAGCTTGATTGATTTGGTAGTGAGTAAAATGGTGAAAAACAAATCTATGAGGCAGGATTTAGCAAATATTATATTAGCTTTTCCGCTGCTTGCTTTCTTCATAGGATTTGTGCTCACTTATTTTAATATAAAAAACCTTGCAGATAGTTAACAAAGTAACAAGAGCGTTTTAAAACAGCACTAGGGACGTGTGTTGACTAACGAAGCAGG
>NZ_ATAE01000069.1 GCF_000474275.2 Alkalihalophilus marmarensis DSM 21297 | reverse complement strand
TTTTTTGTTCGCCCAGCATGGGCGAACTCTAACGGGTGAAAGTCCCGAGTACGACCCTGTAGCGGTAAGTACATAGCCAAAAGCAAGGGTGCCCATGGTGACGTGGGATCTGAAGGAAGCTCTAGGCAAACCTCCGGTCTGACGAACAGAAATCATATAGGAGGCAACGTATGAGGATGAGACTGCAAAAGAAGTTAAAGTCCAATAGCTACAACCTGTATCATACGGTGTATATATGGCAGATGGATGGAGGGAAAGAGTTCGCACCTTAACTGGGGAGGTCTCACTGGTCTACACCAAAATCTTGTAGCGATACAAGGCTGGATAGTGAGAAGTCAGCAGAAGCCGTAGTAGTGAAGATGTCTAATGAAAGTTAGAAGGAGCGAAGGGCTGAACAATTTCATCGTTATAGAAATCTCGATTGGAAGCGGAAATAGACCACTGGCATGAAGCGGGAAAGTGGATACCGACTTTACGAGACAGAAGGGAAATAACAAAGCATGTATGGAGAAACATTATTAGACAAAATTTTGGACACTGAGAATCTAAATCAAGCATACAAAAAGGTGAAAAGAAATAAGGGCTCCGCAGGCACCGATGGGATGACTGTACAAGAGTTAGGGGCATATATCGCGCTGAACAAGAAAGAGCTCATCTCTCAGATTCGGCAGAGAAAATATCAACCCCAACCCGTACTACGGGTTGAAATTCCCAAACCAGACGGTGGGATAAGACTTTTAGGTATTCCAACAGTCAAAGACCGGCTTGTCCAACAGGCCATTGCACAAGTTCTTACACCGATGTTTGATAAGAAATTTAGTGAGCACAGTTATGGGTTTAGGCCTAATAGGTATGCAGAAATGGCAATTATTCAAACACTAGAATACTTAAATGATGGTCATGAATGGATTGTAGACATAGATCTCGAACGATTCTTCGATACAGTTAATCACGATAGGTTGATGAACCTCATCTCAAGAACAATCCAAGACGGAGACATCATCTCGCTCATCCGTAAATTCTTAGTAAGCGGTGTACAGATTGATGAAGATTATAAAGAAACCGTTATAGGCACACCCCAAGGAGGGAACTTATCTCCGCTGCTTAGTAACATTATGCTCAACGAACTTGATACGGAACTAGAAAGTCGTGGACTTCGCTTCGTGCGTTATGCGGATGACTGTATCATTATGGTTAAAAGTGAAATGGCAGCGAGACGAGTGATGAGATCAGTGACTAGGTTCATTGAAGAAAAACTAGGTTTGATAGTCAACACCACAAAAACAAAAGTAACAAGACCTAATGACCCCAATATGAAATTTCTGGGATTCGGTTTCTTTAAAGATCCTCAGGTCGAGGTATATAAAGCAAAGCCACATCAAAAGTCGGTGGATAACTTTAAATTTAAACTGAAGCAATTAACTAGGAAGAACTGGAGTGTGGAAACGAAGTTTCAGGTTGAACGAATCAATCAGGTGGTACGAGGCTGGGTTAATTATTTTAAAATCGGTTTCATGAAAAAGGCTCTCGAACGCATAGACAGTCACACAAGGTTTCGACTCAGGATGTGTATCTGGAAGAAGTGGAAAACCTCTAAGAACAGAAGAAAGAACCTTATTAAACTCGGAATGGATAGACACACTGCTTATAAATACAGTTATTCGAGCAAAGGGGCAGTTAGGATAGCTTATTCTTGGGTGCTTACGAAAACGATTACCAATAAGAGATTAACTCAATTCGGTCTGTTATCTGGCGTCCAACATTACAGGAAAGTACATGCTTAGTATGAATTTGAACCGCCGTATACGGAACCGTACGTACGGTGGTGTGAGAGGTCGGAGGCTAATAGCCTCCTCCTACTCGAT
>NZ_ATAE01000068.1 GCF_000474275.2 Alkalihalophilus marmarensis DSM 21297 | reverse complement strand
TAAATTATACTTTATCACCTAACAACATCCTACTCTCACAAAAAAAAACCCCCAACTACCATCAACACAAAAAAACTTAACAACCATATTCAACATAAAAACAAATATAACCTCTTTACTATCACCACCAAACTTACAACCTACCTAACTTCTCAACTAACTTACTTCAAACAAACATAATACACAAAAACAAACCATATACTATTTAATTAAAATAATTCTCTCAAAACTAAATAATATATAAACATATATCAAAAATCATTTAAATAAATCCTCAACCAATTAATATCTATCAACTCCACATATCACCATACTTCCACACCAAACCTATCAACCTCATCATCTCTAAAAAATCTTACTAAATTAACTCCATAAAAAATCTCATCTTAAAAAAAACTTCATACTTAAATACTTTCAACACTTATCCCATCCACACATAACTACCCAACAATACTCCTAACAAAACAACTAATACACCAACAATATATCCATCCCAATCCTCTCATACTAAAAACAACTCCTCTCAAATTTCCTACACCCACAACAAATAAAAACCAAACTATCTCACAACATTCTAAACCCAACTCACATACCACTTTAATAAACAAACAACCCAACCCTTAAAACCTACTTCAACCCCAAAATACAATAAACCAACATCAAAATACCAAACCTCCCCATCAATATAAACTCTTAAAAAAAATAAACCTATTATCCCCAAAATAACTTTTATCCATTAAACAATAACCCTTCCATACAAAACCACCAAATCACTAAACCCAACTTTCATCCCTACTCAACTTATAAATCTCACAATCAAACTCCCTTTTACCTTTACACTCTACAAATAATTTCCAACCATTCTAAAAAAACCTTTAAACACCTCCATTACTATTTAAAAAACAACCACCCCAATCAAACTACCCACCTAACACTATCCCTAAACCAAATCACAACTCAAAATTAAAATATCAACACAATCAAAATAATATCCCACCAACACCTCCATCAAAACTAACACTCCAACTTCCAAAACTCCTACCTATCCTATACAAACTATACCAACATCCAATATCAAACTACAATAAAACTCCATAAAATCTTTCCATCCTATCACAAATAACCTACATCTTCACAAATACTATAATTTCACCAAATCTCTCATTAAAACAATATCCAAATCATTACACCATTCATACAAATCAAAACTTACCCAACAAAAAATTTCACTACCTTAAAACCATTATAATTACAACCACCATTTACTAAAACTTCAATTCAAAACTTCTCCCATAAAAAATAACCCCTCCTCTTAACCTTCCAACACCAAACAAATATCAACCCCTATACTTCACCTTACAACTTCACAAAAACCTATATTTTTACTAAACAATCACTTAAATCTTTTCACTACAACTCTCTCAAACATACACCCTACCAAAACACCCCTTCTCCCAAAATTACAAAATCATTTTACCAAATTCCTTAACAAAAATTCTCCCAAACATCTTAAAATTCTCTTCTCACCTACCTATATCAATTTACAATACAAACACCTCTCACCTCACTAAAAACTTTTCTTAACAATAAAAAATCAAAAACTTCAATACTAAATTTCCCTCACCATCACAACTCAACCTTCACAAAAAACAAATTTACCTACTTCTCAACCTAATTACTTAAACACACATATCCATCAATACACTTACCCTACCTTACTACATCCCCCCATTACTCAAACAATAAAAAAATAATACAAAAATTTCAACCTATTATCCATCACCTACACTTTTCAACCTCAACTTAAATCCCAACTTACCCTAAACAAACAAACCTTCCTCAAAAAACCTTAAACTTTCAACAAAAAAAATTCTCACCCCTCTTTTCACTACTCATACCAACATTCTCACTTCTAAACACTCCACCAATCCTCACAATCTAACTTCACTACACTTAAAACACTCCCCTACCACTAACACCTAAAATATCAATCCATAACTTCAATAATACATTTAACCCCAATACATTTTCAACACAAAATCACTCAACCAATAAACTATTACACACTCTTTAAATAATAACTACTTCTAAACCAACATCCTAATTATCTAAACAACTCCACATCCTTTTCCACTTAACATATACTTTAAAACCTTAACTAATAATCTAAACTATTTCCCTCTTAACTACAAATCTTAACACTCACAATCTAACTCCCAAATAAAAATTTTTAACATTCAAAATTTAACTAAATTCAATAATCCTATAAAAACCCCTAATCCAATCAATACTCTACCTCCAAAACTCTCAACCTCAAAACTAACCCTAAAACTATTTCAAAAAAAACCAACTATTTCCAAATTCAATTAACATTTCACCCCTACCCACACCTCATCCCCACATTTTTCAACATACATAAATTCAAACCTCCATTCAATATTACCTAAACTTCACCCTAAACATAAATAAATCACACAATTTCAAATCTACAACAACATACTCATTCACCCTATTCAAACTCACTTTCACTACAACTCCACCTTATCAACTTAACCTTACACAACATCATAACTCACCAATTCATTCTACAAAAAACACACTATCACCCATTAACAAACTCCAACTAATTATAAACACACAATTTCAAAATCTATTTCACTCCCCTTCCAAAATACTTTTCACCTTTCCCTCACAATACTAATTCACTATCAATCACTAAAAAATATTTAACCTTAAAAAATAATCCTCCCAAATTCCAACAAAATTTCACATATCCCACCATACTCAAAATCCACTCAAAAAAAAATAAAATTTCAACTACAAAACTATTACCTTATATCACAAACCTTTCCAAATCACTTCACCTATCCTATTTCTTTATAACTCCATATAAAATATCCTACAACCCCAAAAAACAAACCTCTTAATTTAAACTAATACCATTTCACTCACCACTACTCAAATAATCACATTTACTTTCTCTTCCTCTAAATACTTAAATATTTCAATTCCCCAAATCTACCTCCTCATACCCTATATATTCAAATATAAATACTATTCCATTACAAATAATAAATTCCCCCATTCAAATATCCTCAAATCAAAACTCACTTACAACTCCCCAAAACATTTCACCATTCATCACATCCTTCTTCAACTCCTAATACCAAAACATTCACCATACACCCTTTCTAACTTAACCAAAATTTAAAAAAAATTATTAAATTCTTAACATACTCATTCAATCTTCTCTATTAAAAAATACCAATAAACAAATATATTTACATTTCATTATCTAATTTTCAAAAAACCAAATACTAACTCTTACTCAACTTAATAAAAATTAATATCTAATTAAAAAATAATTCCTTCAAAACTAAACAAAAAATCCAAAACATATATAATCATAAAATCATACATCAACTAAAATAAATACTCCATAAAAAAAAAATAATCCAACCACACCTTCCAATACAACTACCTTATTACAACTTCACCCCAATCATCTATCCCACCTTAAACAACTAACTCCAAAAAATTACCTCACCAACTTCAAATATTACAAACTCTCATAATATAACAAACAATATATACAAAACCCAAAAACATATTCACCACAACATACTAATCCACAATTACTAACAATTCCAACTTCATATAAACAAATTACAACCTACAATCCAAACTAAAAATAACTTTATAAAATTCACTCAACCTCACAATTTTACAACCCTTTATACCATCCATTATAACACATATATAACCCAAATCATAAAAAACATAATAATTTAACATCATCCCCACCTTCCTCCAATTTATCACCAACAATCACCTTAAAATACCCAACTAAATACTAACAACTAAAATCAAAAATTACACTCATTACAAAACTTAACCCAACATCTCACAACACAAACTAACAACAACCATACACCACCTATCACTTTATCCCCCAAAAAAAAAAACCCTATCTCTAAAATAATCAAAAAATATCAAAACCTAATAAAATTCTTCACATTACTTCAAATTAAACCACATACTCCACTACTTATACAAACCCCCATCAATTCCTTTAAATTTCAACCTTACAATCATACTCCCCAAACAAAATACTTAATATATTAACTTCAACACTAAAAACATCAAAACCCCTAACACCTAACACTCATCATTTACAACATAAACTACCAAAATATCTAATCCTATTTACTCCCCACACTTTCACACCTCAACATCAATTACAAACCAAAAAATCACCTTCACCACTAATATTCCTCCACATATCTACACATTTCACCACTACACATAAAATTCCACTCTCCTCTTCTATACTCAAATCTCCCAATTTCCAATAACCCTCCACAATTAAACCATAAACTTTCACATCAAACTTAAAAAACCACCTACACACACTTTACACCCAATAATTCCAAACAACACTTACCACCTACATATTACCACAACTACTAACACATAATTAACCATAACTTTCTAATTAAATACCATCAAAATACCACCTTATTCAAACAACACTTATTCTTCCCTAACAACAAAACTTTACAATCCAAAAACCTTCATCACTCACACAACATTACTCCATCAAACTTTCATCCATTACAAAAAATTCCCTACTACTACCTCCCATAAAAATCTAAACCATATCTCAATCCCAATATAACCAATCACCCTCTCAAATCAACTACACATCATCACCTTAATAAACAATTACCTTACCAACTAACTAATACACCACAAACCCATCTATAAATAATAACCAAAAACCATCTTTTACCACTCCACCATAAAATAAAACAAATTATCCAATATTAACCCCAATTTCCCAAAATTATCCCAATCTTACAAACAAATTACCCACATATTACTCACCCATCCACCACTAACATCAAAAAACAAACTCCCATCAATCCACTCAACTTACATATATTAAACACACCACCAACATTCATCCTAAACCAAAATCAAACTCTCCATAAAAATATTTAATTAAACTCACTTACATAAAATACACTAACATCTTATTTTAAAAATTAACAAAATATCATATATCTCTATTTCACTTAACTTTTATTCAATTTTCAAAAAACT
>NZ_ATAE01000067.1 GCF_000474275.2 Alkalihalophilus marmarensis DSM 21297 | reverse complement strand
TAGCATCTTGTTTTAAAAATTGACGAGATATCATGTATCTCTATTTCGCTTGGCTTTTGTTCAGTTTTCAAAGAACTTGTTTGTCGTTGTTGGCGACTTCATTATCTTATCAAATCGTGATTTGAATGTCAACAACTTTTTTTAAAATGTTTTTCGTGCGTAACAACTGTTGTTGTCAGCGACAAGTAATAATTTATCACGCACGTAAAACAAAGTCAACACTTTTCATCAATTTTATTTTAAGTATTTAATCTATAACGAATATGGTGGATTCCTTGTGCTTTTGATTCATGATGATCTATTACCAGAAACTCTTTCTCTATTAAGAAATTGACCAACAATTCAAGGTCGATCCGGTAATCTTGCACCTCTGGTATCTCCATCATTTCAGCAATCGTAAATGAGTCTCCTCTATCTGCTAGTAATGAACGAAAATGCTCAGAACCAATTTCTGTTTTAGAACGGACAGCTATTTCAGTTGCTAAGATTAATAATTCAATCCTTTGTTCAAGCGACTCCTCACTCTTAAGAAGTTCTCTATAGAGCTTGTATGTTTCAGGTTCAATCTTTCTTACTTGGTCCCACACAGTCACCTCTGGATAATACCCATGATTAATGACTGCAAGTCTTGCTAAGTGATGAAGAGAATGCATCATGTTACTGAACGCATCAAAAGGTTGTTCATTATAGAATAAAATCTTTCCCTCATCGAATCGTCTTAGCATCTTTGTAAATTGAATGGTCATCTTCTTCATTCGATCACCAGGAGGAAAGGTTTCAATTCTTTCTTTTACTCCTTTAAGGAATTCGTTGCGATCAAATACTACTTTACCATGAAAGAGCCAATCCACTAACCTGCGATGCGTTCCTGCTATTAATGAATGGTGCATTGTTGTTTGACTTAACGAATGCAGAGCTACTTTCATATCATCCATTTGATAGTGTTTAACATGCCAGTCTACTTCTGGATTATTTTTTATGACTAACACAATGGCATCAAAGCCATCTAATATTGATAACGGGGATAACTCTTTTTGGATCACTAATATTGCAAACGTATCATCCTCACTTGCTCGATCTTGATACAGCTGCCTCAGTAAAACATTCATTCCTATTCCTCCTCATTAAGCAAAACCTTACGCAAAACCTTACGCAAATTCTCTCGAAAAACCTCTCATAAAAACTTCTCACATCAACCTCGCATACCCTATTCGACAATTAATGGGGGAATCCTTCACAAAGTAGTGAAATTCTTACTTGATTCATAGGTTGTTCCTATCTTATATGCTATACTCGTATCTAGGAGGGACGAATATGGCTATTAAATATACAAACAAAATAAATAAGATTCGAACGTTTGCTTTATCGCTTGTATTTATCGGTATTCTCGTTATGTACATAGGAATTTTCTTTAGAGATTCTCCTATTCTCATGACGATCGCAATGCTAATAGGCTTTCTTTTTATTATTGGAAGTACGGTGGTTTATTTCTGGATCGGCATGCTTTCTACAAAGTCTGTTCAAGTAGTATGTCCAAGCTGTAAGAAACCCACAAAAATGCTGGGCCGCGTGGATGCGTGTATGCACTGCAGCGAGCCGCTTACACTAGACCCTTCTCTAGAAGGAAAAGAGTTCGATGAATCATATAATAATAAATCAAAACGAAGCTGATCGGCTTCGTTTTTTTATGCACAAAAAAACCTTAAGCAATGTGCTTAAGGCGTAAAATAATAAAAGATTTAATGCTGTACTTTTTTGGTGCACTCAGTACACGTTCCGTAAATTTCCATACGGTGGCTATGCACCTTAAATCCAGTCACATGCTCAGCAAGAGTTTCCACTTCATCAAGACCAGGATAGTGAAAATCAACAATCTTACCACAATCTTGGCAAATGACATGATAATGATCAGATGTAACACAATCAAAGCGGCTTGAAGAGTCTCCATACGTTAACTCTTTTACAATTCCTACTTCTTTAAACACACGCAGGTTGTTATAGACTGTTGCTACACTCATATTAGGGAAACGGCCCTCCAAAGCTTTATAAATGTCATCAGCAGTTGGATGCATTGACGTTTCATATAGAAATTCTAAAATGGCATGACGTTGAGGCGTCATACGAACACGGGTGCTTTTAAGTGCATCAATTGCATCTTGCAAGCGATGATTAGACATCGTCATGCACCTCACTTTCAACAAACATTCTTACTTTATAATATTTATAATTAGTATAATACATCTTGGCAGGATAAGTCAATGTTCTAGGCAGACTCCCCTATATGCGTTTTATCAATTATAAAAAAGGAACAGCATGCGAAGCGTTCACTAAAAATGACGTGTACCGATGAGCTGTACTTGATTTTCTTTTTTTCTTTCCTTCTACTGTAAGACACGCGGCCTTTAAAGCCGTTTTCAACTTAGGAAGGTCTTCTTCTTCTACACCAAACAAAAAGGTTGTATTCCCCTTCTTTAAAAAGCCACCTGAACTAGCAAGCTCGGTCATTCGATACCCCTCATCTCGCAGTTCCTTTTCCACTTCATCCGCATAAAAATCATCAATGATACAAATTAGAAGCTTCATGGCCTGCCCCCCCTTTTATTAATACCCTTTAGTTAGATCTATTCTATTTGTGAGGGTTTCGTTCCTTCCATTTAGATAGCCAATTAAGTTCTTTTTAAAGATTTCCATTGCTCTACTTTGGTATTTAGAGGACAACCCAGAGATATGAGGGGTGATCGTTACGTTTTCGTGCTTCCAAAAAGGATGGTTGGCATCTAATGGTTCTTCTTCAAACACATCTAATCCAGCTCCAGCCAATTGACCGGCATCTAACGCTTGGATTAATGCGTGTTCATCAACTGTTTTCCCACGTCCTATGTTAATAAAGTACGCTCCTTTTTTCATAGAAGCAAACTTTTCTTCATCCATAAATGAAGCTGTCTTCTTAGTAAGAGGCAGAACGTTTACAATAAAGTCTGACTGTCTTAGTAATGCATCTACCGTATCTTCTGTATACATTTGTTCGATAAACAAGGCATCATTACCTGAACTATTCATGCCAAGCGTTCTCATCCCAAAAGCCTGACATAATCTAGCGACTTCTTGTCCAATAGCCCCTGCCCCAAGGATTCCTACAGTTAATCCGTTAAGCTCAAAGACGGGTACGCTTCTCTCCCAGTTTGCTGACCCTTCATTTTTTATAAATGTTTTTGTCTTCTTAGCCATTTGCAGCATCATGTTAAGAGTATATTCCCCCATCGGAACAGCATGAATTCCGCGGACATTAGTCACGATGATATTACGTTTGCAAATAGCCTCATGCGGCATCTTCTCTAGTCCTGCAGCAAGGACCATAATCCATTTAAGCTGCTTGGCCTCTTTTATGTGTTCATCCGTTAAATCTTCTCCGTATGTAAGCAGCACCTCACAGTCCTGCACTTCCTCTCCTACTTCTTTCATGCCATAACAAAAGGAAAAGTCGATATGAGGAAAGTCCGCTACGAGCTGTGCTTTAACCTCATCTTTTAACCTTGCTGAAGAGACAATCTTCATAGTAGTCCCCACCTCCTGTATTCCAAAAAAAGCGAGAGTCCCCCCTCGCTTTTATGCTTTATGATTTTTACACTTCTACTTCTTCTTTAATGAAAGTCAGCGCTTCTTCTACGTGGTCTTTCACACGTACTTTACGCCATTCTTTTACGATTTTGCCTTCTTTATCAATCACAAAGGTGGATCTTTCAATCCCCATATATTCCTTGCCGAAGTTTTTCTTTAATTTCCACACATCAAATAACTCCGCCACAGCATGATCCTCATCTGCTAATAAAAGAAATGGGAGATCATATTTTTCAATAAACTTCTCATGTCTTGCTAAAGGATCCGGACTCACTCCTAGAATCACTGTATCTAACGATTCAAATGATTCAACTCGGTCACGGAAATCACATGCTTGAGTTGTGCATCCAGGTGTCATATCTTTTGGATAAAAATACAGCACAACATTCTTTCCTCTGAATTGACTTAAAGAGACTTGCTCCCCGCTGCTTGCTTCTAATGTAAAATTTGGCGCAACTTGTCCGATTTCAATAGCCATATTGCCACAACCTTTCTAGATCTAGTGATATGAATTAGGATACGGATTCTTCGTGTTTATTACAACTATTCTACCTTATTTTCTAGACGAATAACAGTTGTGACGACAAAAGCTGCTGGCAGCAGATAACCAAATAAAGCTTGTATGATCGCTAAAATCCTACCTACTCCCATTGGTACAATATCACCGTATCCGACGGACAAAAGTGTGATCGCACTAAAATACACCACATCTAAAACTAAATGAGTCAACTCTCCACCCACGTTTCGATTTGCTTCTGCTAATACAGGAATACCGAGTAACTCAAGCACCATATACATTAACGCAAACGCCAGCATTACCGTCACATACACATTTACCAACATTGCAAAATGTCTTAGCGAGACCTTGTGCCGCCCTCGCATCGGTTTATACCTAAGCAGCAACAAAAAGCTCATTATGACACCTAATGCTGCAACAAACATGCAAAAATACAACAGCCAATGGTCCATCAGCCCACCTCTTTACCAGAAAAACACTAATGTAATGTTGCTTATTAAATATATGACTGAGTATTCAAATAAATACTAGCCTTAATCATTTAACTGTATTATGATGAAAGGAGAACGATTGTTTGTTTTAATCACATCATACACCCTGTCTTTTATACCTCCTAGAATGTAGTGACGTTCATTGTAAAAAAGGAGGTCGTTTAGTTATGCACTCATTATCAGACGAAGTGTTGATTCTAAGTTATTGCCGAGCCCAAGAGTTTGGATTAGAAGAGGATTTCGTCGATATATTATTTCAAGAGTTATGCAAGCGCAATCTTCAACATCTCGCATCGCAACTTTCTACACACCCACAAGAATAAACCTCAATTTCTTCTATGCAGCACCTATACATACTGCTTAGCATTCCCTATAGCTTGTCCTATGTCCCAGCTTATGATTGAATATCTATATACATGATCTACATTTAACTGCTGTATTGAATGAATATGATTTAATCTATTATTTATAGTTCAATAGGCAGGATACTTGAGTGTTTGGAGGAAATATTTAGATGAACTTTACAAATTCAGAAGCCTTATATAAAGAGGCCCAAGAACATATCGTCGGCGGTGTGAACAGTCCTTCCCGTGCTTTTAAAGGGGTTGGCGGAGGCTCACCTGTTTTTATGGAACGTGCAAAAGGTGCTTATTTTTGGGATGTAGATGGTAATCAATATATCGATTATTTAGCCGCATACGGTCCTATTATAACAGGCCATGCTCATCCACATATTACGGAGGCAATTACAACGGCCGCCCAGAACGGAGTCTTATACGGTACACCGACTAAGCTCGAAAACAAATTTGCCAAAATGTTAAAAGAAGCGATTCCTTCATTAGAAAAAGTCCGCTTTGTCAATTCTGGTACAGAAGCTGTAATGACAACCATTCGTGTTGCCCGTGCGTACACAGGACGAGATAAGATTATTAAATTTGCCGGCTGCTATCACGGTCACTCAGATCTAGTTCTAGTAGCAGCAGGCTCTGGCCCATCTACACTAGGAACACCAGACTCTGCAGGTGTAACCAAAAATATCGCTAAAGAAGTTATTACTGTCCCATTCAATGATATTGAAGCTTATAAGGAAGCACTCCGGAAATGGGGCGATGAGATCGCTGCTGTTCTTGTTGAACCGATTGTCGGGAATTTCGGGATTGTGGAACCAGATCCAGGGTTTCTTGAGGCAGTTAATACACTAACCCATGATGCCGGGGCACTTGTTATTTATGACGAGGTAATTACAGCATTCCGTTTCATGTACGGCGGCGCTCAAAATTATCTAGGCGTGGAACCGGATATGACAGCATTAGGCAAAATTATCGGCGGAGGGCTTCCGATTGGAGCTTACGGCGGTCGTGTAGATATTATGGAAAAAGTTGCACCGCTTGGACCAGCATATCAAGCAGGCACTATGGCTGGTAACCCCGCTTCAATGAGTGCAGGCATTGCTTGTTTAGAAGTCCTTAAAGAAGATGGTGTGTATGAAGAATTAGACCGTTTGGGAGCCATTTTAGAAAAAGGGATTGTTGAACTTGCTTCTAAACATGAAGTGGAAATTACGGTGAACCGTTTAAAAGGAGCATTAACGATCTACTTTACAACTGAAGTGATCCGTAATTATGACCAAGCTGAGAAAACAAATGGAGAACAATTCTCTATTTTCTTTAAAGAAATGCTAAAACAAGGCATCAACTTAGCCCCATCGAAATATGAAGCATGGTTCTTAACAACCGCTCATACAGACGAGGATATCACTAAGACGTTAGAAGCTGTTGACCATGCATTTAAATGTGTCGCTGAGAAGATCTAACGAAGGTGATAGACCGCCGATTGGTAATTGCGTGATTTAGAGAGATTTATGCGCCGGTTGATTAGTAAATTGCGCTTATCTACTTGTTGATTGCGTTGTTTACCGGCCTAATTGCGTCTCTCTAGTCTTATTGCGTCCATTCAATCTTGTTATGCGTCATTCATTAGAATAAATGTATCACTTCATCGGTTGATTGCGTCACTTAGGTTCAATTAACCATCATACGAAAAAAGCGCTGGTTTAAACCGGCGCTTTTTTTAATACACTAAAAGAGGGTATGGTTAAACAAACAGACAAAAAAAATAAACGCTTACAATTTTTGTTTTTATAAAAAGTGGTTGATTCTTTTCAGTGGTCGTTGTATAGTACGTTCGGTATGATTTTATTAATGGATGCTATCGTTACTTCTTTTTAAAGACTAGTAAAAAAAAACGATGAGCAGAAAGGACATTTAGTTACCATGAAACTTGGAGCTCGTATATTTAAGACGGGTCTTGCCATTATTGTATCTTTATATTTTGCGATATGGGTTGGTCTTGAACCGCCAATGTTTGCAGCACTTGCTGCCGCATTTGCGATCCAGCCATCTATCTACCGCACATTCCAAACGATCTTAGAACAAGTTCAAGCGAATGTGATCGGTGCGGTCCTTGGAGTTATTTTCGTGATGACATTTGGTCATGAACCGTTTGTTGTCGGGTTGGTTGTTATTTTAGCCATTGCCATTATTCTTAAAGTGAAGCTTGAGCCTACAACGATTCCTTTAGCGATTGTTACCATTATCATCGTTATGGAAAGTCCAGCTGATAATTTTATCGAATTTGCTACAGGCCGATTTATGTTGATTATTATTGGGGTGTTTGCTGCCTTTTTAGTTAACCTGTTATTTATCCCGCCCCGATACGAAACAAAGCTGTATCATAAAATGCTAAAGGCAACAGAAGATATTATTCAATGGACGATGCTTTTCTTGCGGAAAGATGCTGACCCAAGAATGTTAAAACGTGATATCTCAAGACTTGATGAACAAATGGTTAAATTAGATAATTTGTATCTCCTTTATAAAGAAGAAAGAAATTATTTTCTGAAAAATAAATACGGAAAAGCACGAAAGATTGTGTTATTCCGCCAAATGCTGATCACAACGAAAAAGTCATTTATTGTCTTGAAGAATCTTGAACGGCGATCAGAGGAACTGCACCAGCTGCCTTGTGAAGTCCAAAAAGAAATCGAGATGCAATTAAATCGCTTAACCCAGTACCATGATCGTATCCTCTTACGATATGTAGGAAAAGTTCAATCACTTCCTGCTGATGAGACGGTACAGGAGATTATTGATGGGAAAGCCGCTTTAACGGATCTGTACATTAATTTATACGATGATCCGGATACTGTTCGAACGCAGTGGCTGCATATTCTGCCAGCCGTCTCGCAGATAGTAGAATATCAAGAGCAGCTTGAACACTTAGATCACCTAGTAGACAGCTTTTTCTGTTATCATAAAAAAGAAAATAAAGTAACCGTGCAAGAGCAAGAAGAAGAATAATTAAACAAAAGACGTCCATTACACTTAATCCTAAGTGATGGACGTCTTTTATTATGATAATTGCTGGACATCAAACAGTTTCTGATAATGCCCTGCTTTTTTCATTAATTCTTCATGGGTGCCGCTCTCAACAATCTCGCCGTTTTCAATTAATACAATCCGGTCGGCATGAGTAATCGTTGACAGACGGTGTGCAACAATAAAGGTCGTTCGATTTCTTGCTAATTTTTCAAGCGCTTCTTGAATGTAGTGTTCACTTTCTAAATCTAGAGCAGATGTCGCCTCATCAAAAATTAAAATAGGCGGATTTTTCAAAAAGACACGTGCAATCGCCACACGCTGTTTTTGACCTCCAGACAGCTTTACACCTCGCTCACCGACTTCGGTGTCATATCCATTCGGCAAGTTCATGATAAAGTCATGCGCATTCGCTGCTTTTGCTGCAGCAATCACTTCTTCATCAGTCGCTTCTGGATTTCCCATTAAGATATTCATTTTGACGGAATCACTGAACAAAATATTATCTTGAAGCACCATTCCAATTTTATCTCTGAGCATGCGCACTTGAAAATGTCTAATATCTACTCCATCAAGCGTGATCCGTCCGCTCGACACATCATAAAACCTTGGAATTAGACTGATAAGCGTACTTTTTCCGCCTCCGCTCATCCCTACAAATGCGACCGTTTCTCCCTCTTTTATATCCAGGGATACGTTTTTTAAGACCGGCTTCTCTTCATTATCATAATAGAACGAAACATCCTCAAACTGAACTCGTCCACGTGCGGAGTCGAGCGGTTGGGCATCTAAAGAGTCTTCAATATCATACTTTTCATCGATAAACTCAAATACACGGTCCATTGAAGCAATAGCCTGCGTTAAGGTTGTAGATGAGTTAACAAGCCGGCGCAGCGGACCATATAAGCGCTCCATATATAAAACAAAGGCCGTCATTGCCCCAATCTCTAGATTTCCTGTGATGACAAAGTAACCTGAGACTAAAATAACTAACAGCGGAGCTAAGTCTGTAATTGTATTTACCACCGCAAACGTTTTAGCGTTCCAGCGTGTATGGTCTAGGGCACGGTCTAAGAAATGATTATTACGCTTTGCAAACTGGTGCTGTTCATGCTCCTCAAGTGCAAAGCTCCTAATGACATTCATCCCCTGAACACGTTCATGCAAATGTCCCTGCACTTCTGCTAAAGCTTGTGAACGCACTCTCGTTAGATGCCTTAATCTTGCATAGAAAAACTTCACTGAAAAGCCGTATAATGGAAACATAGAAATGGCTACCAGCGTGAGCCACACATTAATATTTAACATAATTATAATGGCAATAATAATCGTAAATAGATCAAGCCAAATATTCATTAAACCAGTAATAACAAAGTTCTTCGTCTGTTCAACGTCATGTATCACACGAGAAATGATTTCTCCTACTTTTCGATTCGAATAAAATCTAAGACTTAATTTTTGGATATGGGTAAATAATTGATCACGTATATCATACAGCACCTTACTGCCTATCCACTGTGCATAATATTGCCTTAAGTATTCAATTGGAGGTCTGAGGACAAGGAAAATAAAGAACAATCCTCCCATAATCCAGAACAGCGTTGAAAGCTTCTCATCTTGCGGCATTCCTTCAACCAAAATAATATCATCAATGACATACATCATAACGAGCGGAAGCAATAAAGGAATCCCAAATTTTAATACACCGATCACGATTGTCCAAAAAATTTGCTTCCAGTACGGCTTAACAAAGACCATATAACGTTTCATACTATTCAATTATGCCCACCCCCTTTTTTAGTAGTATGACGGAAAAGAAAGCCTGGTAACCAGGCTTTCCTTCAGTGTCTAGTATTTTTATCTATATTGCAGAAAGCGCTCATACCAGCTCTCTACAAATTGCGGGGCAAATGGACCCTTGCGTTGATGAATCCATGAAATCAATTCATCGACACTACGTTTTAGAATATCATCAATCTCAGGCGGATAATTCATTAATTTACTATGCAGTTCGTATTCATCTTCATCTAAGAGCTTAAAGGTCATATCTGGATACACTTTAATATCAAGGTCATAGTCAATGTATTTTACTGCTTCTTCATCCCATGTAAACGGGGTGCCTAGATTACAGTAATAGTAAATTCCATCTGCTCGAATCATACCGATCGTATTAAACCATTGCTCAGAATCAAAATAACAGATCGCTGGCTCACGTGTTCTCCAGTTACGTCCATCTGATTCTCTCACAAGAATTCGATCATTACCTCCGATTACAACCTTTGACGTCCCTTTAAGCACTATTGATTCTTCCCAAATCCGATGAATGGATCCATTGTGTTTATAACTCTGGATCTGAATAGTACTGCCTACTTTGGGAAAATTCATAAACGTCTCCTTTCCACTAGAAGTTTGGACGTCTGTAAGTAGAGTAGTCTCTTTTACGCTTGTACATTGTTAGCCACACCATACACTTCTACATTCTACCCTACAAACTGCTTATCGCCATTCCAATTTCGTCAACTTTACTTTCATTCTCTTCTATTATACAGTGTTCCCCATCTTTTTGAAACGGTAAGCGCCTGTAACGAATAAAATTGGCCATTGACTCAAACATTTTTCATTTATTTTATGTAAAAAATATAAAAAAGCACCCACAAGACGTATTGTCTGTGAGTGCTTTTCTCATCGTTTGATTAACGATTTTGTTGGTTTTGTTGTTGCTTGTAGTTTGTAGAAGCTTGGTTTTTGTGAGCTTCTGATTGAGCGTTTTGTTGACGAACTTCTTGAGCGTTCGTTTCGCTAGCAAACTCAGTGTTGTAGCTGTTTCCTTGAGCAGAAGCGGCGTTTTGTTTTTGTACCTTTTGAGCGTTTGTTTTAGACGCTTGTTGCTGTTGGTTTTGTTGTTGGTTGTTCATGTGATATCACCTCCACAAAAGTTAATATGTACAGAGGTGAATCATTTTATTCAAAAAAAATTAAGTTAATAATGAAATCCCGCCATCAACAATAATCGTCTGTCCGCGAATCATTTTTGCTTGATCAGATAATAAAAACATTACCGTATCCGCTAAGTCTTCTGCCTCCACAATTCTTCCTGCCGGGGTGCGTTTCGCTGCATCTTCTAATAATTCTTCACGGTTTGGAAAATGAGTTAACGCATCTGTATCAACAGCTCCGCCAGACACGGCATTGACTGCGATTCCCATCTCAGCAAGCTCTACAGCAAGATAACGCGTTAATGCTTCAACTGCTGCTTTTGATACCCCTACAGTCGTATAGTTCTTTAAGTAACGAATCGACCCTAGAGAGCTTAAGCTGACAATTCTACCACCGCCCGTTTTCTCCATTCGCTTAGCAGCTTCCTGTGCACAAAACAATAATGCTTTACTGTTAATATCCATTGTCCAATCCCAATGACTTTCTTCAAGCTCCATTAAAGGACGAAGCACGCCGGATGCGGCATTATTTACAAGGATATCTAATCGGCCGTATTCTTCATCAATCTTCTCAAACATTTCTTTAATCTTCTCAGGCTTTCCTACATTCGCTTTAACTACAAATGCCTTTCTTCCTAGAGCTTCAATTTCAGCCGCTGTATCTAGGGCTGCTTGTTTACTTCTTGCATAATTAATCACCAAGTCATATCCCTGCTCAGCTAATCGTAGAGCAATTCGTTTGCCGATCCCTCGGCTGCTTCCTGTTACTAATGCCACTTTTTGTTCCATATGTATATCCTCCATCATTATTAGTCTTTTTACATTATATCGCATAGAGTTCATGACGAACAGAAACACTAAGGAAAACTTCTTCTACCTAGAAGACCATAGATTAAAGGAGCTGAGCTAGATGTATGTCGGACGAGATATGACGGAACTTACCATGATAAGCAAAAAAGAATGGACGGATAAAGAACTTGCCTTTTTTCATCATGGTCTCCAACAGATGACCCCCTACCTAAATAGTGAAGGTACGACCATCCACAGGGAAATCATTAAAGAAATTGAAGCAAGAGGCGGTCTTAAACAAGAAGCAACATGGACGCAAGGAACAGAAGTACATTATGACTAAGATAAGCTGCGGCTTATCTTTTTTTCTTGTGTGAGACTAGGTTTTTTCAGATTATTCAGCTAAAATAATATAGAAGAATATTTTATTTTATTTATTTAACTATAGGTTGATTGAGGAGAGTTACATATGTTTTCACCATCAAAGAAATTAGATCACTTAACAACTAGCGTATTTACAGAACTATCCTTACGAAAACAGGAGAAAGAAGCCGCAGGGGCCACTCTTATTGATTTAAGTATTGGCAGCCCAGACCTCCCTCCTCCTGCTTTTTTGAAAGAAGAATTAATCAAAGCCGTTTCAAATGACTCGGACTACGGATATGCGATTACAAGCGAATTGACGTTTAGAGAAGCAGTGTGCCGTTTCTACGCGGAACGTTACGGTGTCTCCTTAAACGAAGATCACATCCTGCAGTTAATGGGCTCTCAAGACGGGCTTGCTCATCTAGCTATGTCTTATATGGATGAAGATGATATCTTACTTGTCCCAAACCCAGGGTATCCCATATATGCAGCAAGCGCAGAAATTGCAGGGGCCACATTGCACCCTTATCCGTTAAATGAAGAGAACAGTTACCAATTTGACTTTCGTTCCTTGCCACACGATGTAGCTGATAAGGCTAAAATTCTTATTTTGAGTTATCCGAGCAACCCAACGGCAGCTACCGCTTCAAAAGATTATTTGGAACAGGTTATCGCCTACGCAAAAGAACATCGCATCCTTGTTGTACATGACTTTGCCTATTCTGAGCTAATGTATGATAACCAAACGCCTTTAAGCATCTTATCCATTGATGGTGCAGACGAGGTTGCGATCGAATTTAATTCAATGTCAAAAAGTTTCAACTTTGCTGGGGCTAGAATCGGCTATGCCCTTGGTAACCCTGAACTATTGAAGCCGCTTGCCATCATTAAATCTCATATTGATTACGGGGTTTTCAAACCAATTCAGCATGCTGCAACAAAAGCTTTAACGAACTCAGGAACATTTTTGGAAGACCAGCGCCTGCTTTATAAAAAACGGCGTGACACACTAGTCAGCGCGTTGAGCGAAATCGGCTGGGAAGTTCGCTATCCAGGCGGCGGGATGTTTTTATGGGCAAAGATTCCTCAGGCTTATACCTCAATGTCATTTACATTGGCTGCTCTTGACCTTGGTGTCGTCGTTACACCTGGTATGGCCTTTGGCAGTGAAGGAGAAGGCTTTGTCCGGATTGCTCTTGTTCAAAACGAAAAACGTTTAAAGGAAGCAGCGACAAGATTAAAACCACTATTTGACTAAGGGGATGAGAATATGCATGTAATTCAGTATAAAGAATATGGCGAGCCGAATGTGCTAACTGTAGGGGAAATGGAAAAACCGACTTTAAAACAAGGACAAGTGTTGGTAAAAGTAGGCGCGAGCGGAGTAAACCCTGTTGATACGTATTTTAGAAAAGGGATTAGAGAAGTTAACTCGTTTCCACATGTACCACATTTCGATTTAGCTGGTGAAGTCGTTGAAGCAGCAGATGGAGTTCAGAATTTGTCTATTGGTGACCGTATTTGGGCAACCAATGCAAAAGGCGCGTCAGCAGAATACGTGGCGCTTGATGCCTCTGCTGCATTTCCGCTCCCTTCTCATCTTACTTATGAAGAGGGTGCCGCTGTTGCGATGGCTTTTATGACCGCACATTTATCTCTTTTTTACCGAGCAAATCTTAAAAAAGAGGAAAAAGTACTGATTTACGGAGCAGCAGGTGCTGTAGGACAAGCTGCTGTTCAGCTAGCTAAACGCGCAGGGGCGTTTGTCATTGCTACAGCAGGAAATGATGAAAAGTCGCAAATTGCCATAAAAGCCGGTGCAGATGTGGTCATCAATTACAAAGAGGAAAATGTGACCGAAAGAGTTCTTGGACTTACTGATGAAAAAGGCATTGATGTTATTTTGGATATGAGTGTCAGTGAAAATTTAGATAAAAACTTAGACATGATTAGAAACGGCGGGCGGATTGTCACAATAGGCTCACCTGTAAACAATACGCCAGAGCTCCCTTGGAGAAAACTTAATATGAAAAATGCAGCTCTCCTCGGTATTCTTCTATTCACCGTTGATCCAAATGAGGTAGGAAAAGCAGGTCATGACATCTCAGCAGGCCTCGCTCAAAAATTATTAGGCGCACATATTGGGGAAGTCTTTTCATTTGAGGAAGCTGATAAAGCTCATGCTATGCTTGAGTCTAAATCAGTAGATGGCCGCATCATCATTAAACATTAATACGATTTATTTTTTGACGGGAAAGCTGTAGCTTTCTCGTTTTTTTAATGGATTCCTCATTTTTTGGTGATCATAAGAGTAGCACCTTAAAAGGAGATGAAGACGATGGAAAAGCAATTGTATTATGTTAATTTGAACCCTATCAGTATGGATACGATCAGCCCGACAAGAGTCGATGACGGGCAGCTAATCGAGTATGAAATTGAAGCAACTGCGACAGAAAAGAAAGCATTAGAAGAATTATTACATGAAGTACAGTCTCATGACGTCGAGCTTGGCAACTTAATTACATTCAGGCATTTTGATGATCAAAAAGGAGATCGTGATAAAAACGAGTACCAGCGAGGACTAAATGATGTATATGAAGCCCTATATAATTTAGGTACAGCAGAAACGAAGCAAAAGATTCAAGAGATCCACTTAGTAAATAATGATCAATAGTCTATGAGGGCAAACAAGGCTCGTGCTGGGCATTAATATGGTGAGGGCAAGGCTCGTGCTCAGCAGTAATTGTATGTTTTCAAGCTGTTTATGCGTCAGTCTAAAGAGTTTATTTCACGGGTTCAACATGTAATTGTATGGCTGCTCGGCTGATTGCGTCACTCTAGTCTAATTGCGTCCTTTGGATCAATTTATGCGCTAATGCGGGGCACAATAGTATCACTTCACCGGATAAATGCGCCTCTTCATTTATATGAACAATAACAAAAGAGCTGTCCCCTCAGGACAGCTCTCCCCATTTTAAAAGTTTGCATTTGATTGACCGCCATCTACATTAAGCGTAGCTCCGACAACCCAAGATGCTTTATCAGATGCTAAAAACAGCACCGCATTCGCCACTTCCTCGACTGTACCAAATCTTCCTGCTGGTATTTCCTGTTCAACAAATGCATTAATTTTTTCCGGGTTTTCATCTAAACGTTTTTGCCAGTTTCCTGTCGGGTGAAGGATAGACCCAGGGGCTACGCCATTTACTCGGATTCCGTCTTTGATCGCTTCATCAGCTAATGCTTTGGTAAAGCTGATCATCGCTGCTTTCGCACTGTTATACGTTGGCTTGCCTCCAGATTCACGTCCGAAGATGGATGAGATATTAACTATCGCACCACCCTGCTGTTTTTTCATTTCATCTAAAGCAAGTTTGCTGAAATGAACAGCAGAGAAGTAATTTAGCTCAAATGCTTCTCTAAATAAGGATAGCTCAGTCTCTGCTACCGTTGAGCCGTTGCTTCCGCCTACGTTGTTAATAAGAATATCAATGCGCTCCTCTTTAGTAAGGATTTCATTCATGACGTCATTGCGCGCATCTTCCTTAGTCAGATCAGCTTGAATAGCTGTAATTCCTTCTTTATGATCCATTTCGTTTAATGACTCTTCTCCTCTTGCTGTTACATACACTCGGGCCCCTTCATGAACGAAAGCTTCTGCAATCGCACGGCCAATCCCTTTCGTACCTCCTGTAACAAGAACCACTTTATTATGTAGGTTTAAATCCATGATCTCACTCCTAATTATTTTACAAACTCATTTTTAACATACTTACTTTTAAAATGCCTCACTAAAATAGTGTTTAATTATCTTTTGATGCGAGACAGGAAACGCAAAATCTTCAATCTGATATTGATCGACAAAACGCTGCCCTTCTTTTTCCCATTCTTTTATAGGGATCACCGCGGTATACACATCAATATCCCATACAATGTGAGAGAAGACATGCTCCACTTTTTGAATCCGGTCACGAATACTAATTGGCTTACCAATAGCCAGAGACAATGCTTCTGCCATCTCCTCTTTATTAAATGAATGACTCTCTACTTCTACGTTCGGGAACTGCCACAATCCAGCTAGCAGCCCTTTATCTGGACGCTTTTCAATGAGAACCTTTCCATCTTCATCTTTAACGACGAAAGCCGCCATCAGCTTGCGTTTCGCTTTCTTTTTCTTTGATTTTACAGGCAGTGTATCTTGAATTCCTTTATTATACGCCATGCAATGTTCACGAACCGGACAGAGCAGACAGCCAGGTGAAGTTGGTGTACAAATCAGTGCACCGAGTTCCATTAATCCTTGGTTAAAAGATGACGGGTCCTCTTTAGAAATGAGGTCATAAATGATGGCTTCGAATGTTTTCCTCGTCTTCGCTTTAGCGATATCTTCATCTATTTCAAGCACACGAGAAAGAACACGCATTACATTTCCATCTACTGCTGGTTCAGGTTTTGCATAAGCAATGCTTAAAATCGCTCCCGCCGTATAAGGGCCTACTCCCTTTAAAGCGGAAATTTCTTTCAGGGTATCAGGCACAGCCGCATTGTACTCTTCTACTACTTCTCGTACAGCTGTCTGGAGGTTTCTCACTCTTGAATAATAACCAAGTCCCTCCCATGCCTTTAAAATACGGTCTTCCTCTGCATAGGCTAAGTCCTCTAGTGTTGGAAACTCACGCATAAAGTTTAAATAATAAGGGATCACAGTGTCGACCCTTGTTTGCTGCAACATGATTTCAGAGACCCATACTCGATACGGGTCTTTATTTTCTCTCCAAGGGAGCGTTCGTTGATTTTCTTTAAACCAGTTAATTAAATCCTGTTGAAATTGACTGATGTTAAACTCATTTAACTTTTCGTGCTGCACAGCTCTCCTCCTAAATCATTTTTCTCTTAAATGCCCAGCAATGAACCTTACTAGATCCTCCTGCTACATAGGCTGCGAAATCTTTTGTTAGAGATTCACTTTCATCTTGTCTTAGTGACTTTATTTTTTCATAAGCGGCGTAATCTTTCACTTTAAACATTTCTACATATAAGTTGGGTTGATCGGCGGCTTCATACCACTCAAAATCTGATGCCCCCACTTCTTGTACTCGTTCTTTGATCTTTTTCATGCTCTCTTCATATGGTTTAACATATTTTTCATGAATTTTATACTCAATAAATACGTCTAATGCTTGAGTCATTGCCATTCCCCCTTTTGAATCATTTACAATTCGGGTATAACTAAACTATATCATGCCACGATCAAAAGCGATTGTCTTGAATTTTGCATGAGATTCTGTATGATTAATACACAATACTTACTGTAACTTATAGAAAAAGGGAGGTGCCATGTAATGGATACAGGTACACATGTAGTAATGGGTATAGCCATAGGAGGTCTTGCAACGCTTGATCCTAATGTCAGCGGCGACCCAACGATGCAAAGTGCCGTTATGATTGCTGCGATCATCGGTTCTCAAGCTCCTGATTTTGATACGGTTTTAAAGCTTAAAAATAATGCCGTATATATTCGAAACCATCGCGGCATTACCCATTCTCTGCCTGCCCTTTTAGTCTGGCCTGTATTGCTGACAGCCGGTATCACTCTCTTTATGCCAGGTGTTGAATGGCTGACGATCTTTTTATGGTCGCTTCTTGCCGTCGTTCTGCATGTGTTTGTTGATATTTTCAATGCCTACGGTACCCAGGCACTGAGACCAATTTCAAACAGATGGATTGCACTTGGTGTGATCAATATTTTTGATCCGTTTATCTTTTTTATGCATCTTGGTGCAATTGCTATGTGGGCATTTGGTTCTCATCCTGGCATAACCTTTTTACTGCTTTATGTTGTATTAGCCCTGTACTACATTTGGCGGATTTATGAGAAACAAAAAGTTGTTAAACATGCGCGCAGGCTTCACCCAAATGCAACTCACATTTTTGTGTCGCCAACAATCAGATGGAATCAATTCCATTTAGTTATTCGGACGCCGACAACTCTGTATGTTGCTGAATCACGTGATAACCAAATAAATTTCTTTGAGAAGTATTCCTTTGACCCTATTCCTGATGACCCGGTCATTAACGCTGCAAGAAAAGATAAAAATTTAGCAGCCTTTCTTTCCTTCTCTCCTACATACCGCTGGGAAGTAGAGATGAAGGATGATTTGACGGAAGTACGCTTTGTTGATTTACGTTACCGCAGCAAGGGTCACTACCCTTTTGTTGCCATCGTTCAGCTAGACGATAACTTGAACATTCTAAGTTCATATACAGGATGGGTGTTCTCTGAAGAAACACTGCAAAAGAAATTAAACTTAGAAGAACAGCTGTAAACATCAACAAGCCTCCAGCCCTAATTGGGTGGAGGCTTGTTATTTTGTTTAGTTTTTAGGTTGATTATCTTGGTTTAAATGCGCGAATTTTTCTTGTTTAGGTGCATATTTGTGCAAATGAGGACCATATTGCTTTATCCACTTTAGCACAATTTGTTCCGTTACTTCCTGCCCCTTATACTCACGCCCTGCCTTTGCTCGTGTCGTTTCAAAATCTTCCCATAAGCCTTCTACCCACGTACGAGCAGCTTCAGCAGATAACTCATCATTTACAGCTAATAATTCTTCTGTCAGTCGTTTAAAAATAGTCTCCATCTTTTCTCTTTCCTCCATTAACAATATCTACGTCTTATCTTTTATGAAAACAAGCTTATACTATTGATGAGCCAGTTACTAATTAAGATGATGGCTTACTGCCTTAAAATGGCGTTTAATTAAAGGAGGTTCACCTCACGATGCGTAATAAAGCGAAAGACTTCCCAGAATCAAGAAAATTTACCGAAAAAGAAAACGATGCTTTTTTATCTAAACGTCCAGATGGATCAATTAATGATCATCCCCAAGAAAGAATGGCACGTGCAAATAAAAATCAATAGCAACGATTCTTACGGAGGTGTATGTGATGGGCAAGCCACATAAGAAGTTTCCTTATAAAGATCCTTTTTGTTCGCCGCGCGCTAATCCTAAGCACGCTTTCCATCAAGTGAATGGTGAAACCGAACAAAGTTACCACAATATTGTACTTGAAGTACAAACAAGAAAACGTTCGTAGCCCTATATAAGGATGAAGCCTCGCTTCATCCTTATTTTTGTTTTAATAACGAAATCGGCACCGCATCAAGTGTAGTCCCGTTATCACGATACCCCCATGCAAAATGGCCATTTAAGTAGGAGATTTGAAAGGTGGATCCCTCATCATTTAACATGTATTCTTCGCCCGGTTTAAAATCAGCTGGGTCTAATAAATAGGCTTTAGCCATAATCATTCGTCTTTCGTGTACGGCAAATTCATTCATCATTCCAAGTTGTTCTGCCTTCTTTGCTTTCTCGTTCAACTTTTGAATTTCTTGTTGAAGTTCATATGTTGTCATTTCACTGAAACGTTTCTCATCCACTGTTTTAGCCCCCATTATATTTCTATTTGTAGTATAGCAAATAACCTAAAAAAATTAATCCATATCGTCTTCTTTTTCTCGTGATAAGTACTCATTAATCATATCGATTGGAAATCCCTTTTGGTATAAGGCTTGCTTCATTCGCTGCTGATATTCATATCCCTCATATTTAGAACTGTATTTCCGCTTAAGCTTGCTCGCTTGATACGTTAAAGCTTCCCATTCCTCTTCATTATCTACTTCAAAAGTAACTTCTCTCATGGCCTGTTCAATAATAGAGTGCGTAAAACCCTTATTCATTAACTGTCCTGCAAGCTTTTGTTTATAGGCACTTACAGATTGCTTTGGTTTACGGCTCTCTTTTTTTGCGATCCATTTTATAAGCTTATCGATTTGCTCTTCTTCTGTAAAATCCTCGAGTGCAGTTTCAATATGTGCTTGTCCAACTCCTTTTTGACTAAGCTCCTGTTTTAATTTTAAAGGGCCTTTTAATAACGTAAGTTTTTTTGATTCAATGTAGGATGCAGCAAACATTTCGTCGTTTAGGAGATTCTGATCAAGCAGTCTTTTTACTACAGTATCTATATGTTTTGGTTCACGTTCTTTTTTCTGAAGATACTCCATCATCTCTTTGACCGATCTCATTCGATAAGATAAGAAATGAAGAGCTAGATGATGTGTTTTCTTTTCCTCATCCTTGTCTAGAATTTCTTTTAACTCATCTTCCTCTATTTCAAGCCCCTTACGTAGTCCAATCTTGATTAGGATATCTTCATCTACACTAAATCCGTATTCTTCACCTTGCCCTCTGTCTATAAATATGTTGTACCGTTCTTTACTTCTTTTTTGCACGGAAACCTTTGTAATTTTGATCATTGAGTTCTCCTCGCTTCCCTTCCATACATCGCTTCAACTATCATGAAAGCAGCCCAATCAGTGAGACTATTTAAAGCTATAAATGGGTAAAGTCTTATATAACATCTAAATTAGGAGGCTCATTATGAAAATTGCTGTAACAGGTGGGACTGGATTTATCGGTTCTAAATTAACCTCTGCCTTAACAAAAGAAGGTCATTCTGTTTACATTTTAACAAGAAACCCAGATAACAAACCAGAACAACCGTCTGTCACCTATATAAAGTGGTTAAGTGAAGGGGCCAACCCGGAAAAGGAATTAGAAGGCATTGATGCGATTGTTAATCTTGCTGGTGAGTCTATTGGTGAGGGCAGGTGGACAGAAGAACGTAAAAAAAGAATTAAATCGAGCCGAATTGATGCAACAAAAGAAGTGATCTCCATTCTCGAAAAAGTAGATAAGAAACCTGACGTCTTAGTCAATGCTTCTGCGACAGGCTACTACGGAAACTCTTTAACAGAAACCTTCACTGAAGGGTCATCACCGGTTGAACGCAATTTTCTCAGTGATGTTGTGATTGAATGGGAAAAAGAAGCTCAAAAAGCACAAGAGCTTGGCATTCGCACTGTTTTTACCCGCTTTGGGATTGTCTTGTCAAAAGAAGAAGGAGCACTAAATCGAATGCTGCTCCCTTATAAACTATTTGCAGGAGGTCCATTAGGTTCAGGTAAGCAGTGGTTTTCTTGGGTTCATATCGATGATGTCGTCGGTTTAATCTTATTCTCTTTAAAACAAAAAGCCGCAGAGGGTCCGATAAATGTAACCTCCCCTCACCCGCTTCAGATGAATGATTTCGGGAAAGTGGTTGGGGACGTATTAGGTAGACCACACTGGCTGCCTGCTCCGTCTTTTGCTTTAAAAATGGCGTTAGGCGAAATGAGCACACTGGTGTTAGATGGGCAGAAAGTGCTTCCTGCAAAAGCTGAAAAGTTAGGCTACACGTATCATTTTAGAGACTTAAAACCCGCTCTTTGCGACCTGCTTAAATAGTGCTTGTTTTTGTAAAAATTTCTTCAATATTTTTTTACAAAAAACAGTATCTTTTTTAACAAAAAACATTTAATATAAAGAAGGATTAAGGAGCATACACGCGAATACGTATTTAATATACACCATATCACCACTTAACCTAATGTATTGCTACTATATCGTGTTATTTGACCTTATAAACAATTATATAAGCTTTGGGAAGGCAATTGGTGCGCCACCATTCTACTGGTTCTAGTGGGTTCGATTCCCACCCCGAATTTGATACTTCATTATATTAAATTCGAGGGTGGGAGAACTCACCTGCCCTCATGTTAAAAGGAGGGTTTTTTGTGATTTTAAAGAGACGAGACGTCGCTGATTCTCATGCTTTGTTCGAACTGATGGTGGACCCGGCTGTTTTTCCATATGTTCGTCATAAAGCTTCATCTTATGATGAGTTTGCTTTCTTAACAAAACAAACCATTGAAGCTGAAGAACGCGGCGAACTCATATCCAGAACGATCGTCGATGAGTGGGGCGAGCCGATTGGAACGATTAACTTGTTTGATGTTCACGATCATAGCGGGTTTTTAGGTACATGGATTGGCAAACCTTATTTTGGCAAAGGCTACAATCAAGCAGCCAAAGATGCCTTTTTTAGTGAATTATTTTTTCAACTTGAGATTCAAACGGTATTTATGCGCATTAGAAAAGAAAATATCCGTTCAATCAAAGCTGCAACAAAGCTTCCGTATTGTACGTTAGCAAATGAAATTAGACCAGATGTGTATCAACAAATTAATAAAGACCAAGAAGTATATGACTTGTTTCAAATTGAAAAAGATCAGTATCACCTGCACTTAATGAGACAAGAGCTTGAGCAATCTCAACCATTTTCTCAACCATACTCTCAACCATTTGAAGCAAAAGAAGCGTAGTGGATTATTTTTCTATTATTTGCCTACACTAAGACTATTCATAAGTGAAAGTGAGGGGTAAATATGGAGAGTAAAAAACGTCACGCAACAGAAGAACGAAGTACATTACGCAAAGCACAAGAAGTTCGTTTTGCTTCTGAATTCAGAGCTGCAGACCGTGCAGCAAGACGTCCTGCCAAAAGCTAACACTTATAGTACCTTTCGTTCCATCCATACTATAGGTAGATAAGCATATCACTTGCTTATCTGACATTTACCTACAGGGGGAATGAATCATGGCAAAGAAGAATCGTAATAAGCAACAACAAGCAATGCAGCAACAGCAACAACAACACCAAGCAGAATTTGCGAACGAATTTGCTGAAGGTTCAAGTGCTGAACAAGCTCGTCAACAACAGCAAAAAGCTGCTGGAAAGCGTCAAAAGAAAAACCAACAATAATCTTTACAAAAAACACACAATCGGCCCTTCGCCTGTTGTGTGTTTTTTTATAGGTCCTACATATCAGTCAAACCCTATGCTAGATAAGGGTTATATAACTTTAATACTAGATTTTTCTGATTGTTTGATTTTATCGATTTGTTAGAATACTTAACGATACTGAAGCATTTAAAACAATCACCGCCCTTACCTACCTTCACCCCATCTAAGCCCTATATAAGCGTGATAATCCTTGTTAAGCTAGTTTGCGATCATCCACGCATCATCATATGATTAAATACGTAATAACGACGATCAAAAGAAAAATGTTAAGGAGGAAACTGACATTACTAGTCAACAAGCAACTGCAACTGCTAAAAATGTAACTGATATTAACCTATTGAAACCAACTGTTAATGATGGGGCAGCAATGTGGGAATTAGTTAATCATTCTACATTGGATCAAAATTCTGCTTACAAGTACATTATGATGTGCGAATTTTTTGCAGAAACATGTGTCGTTGCAAAAGATGAAGATCGTGTCGTTGGTTTCATCACCGCTTTCATCCCTCCCACAAAACCAGATGTCGTTTTTGTGTGGCAAATTGGAGTGGATACCTCACAGCGAGGACGGGGCCTTGCCTCTCAAATGCTAAACGAATTAGTAAAAAGAGATGGTTGTAAGGACGTTCAATATGTAGAGGCTACAGTCACCCCATCCAACAAAGCGTCACAATCCTTGTTCAAAAGGTTAGCACGTGATCACAACACAGAGTGTGAAATCCTTGAGTGTTTTCCCGAAGAATTATTCCCTGGAGATAACCATGAAAAAGAATTAACGTTTCGAATTGGACCATTAAGGTAACTTAAAAGTTATTAATATGTTTCACGTGATAACCTATGAACCAACTAAATACCCATACCTAGTAAGGTAGTAAGTATATAAAGGAGGAGAAAGTAACGATGAAACAAACTGATATGAATATATTCGCTCAATTAGAATCTGAGGTAAGAAGTTATTGCCGTAGCTTTCCAACAGTCTTCACTAAAGCAAAAGGGTACAAAATGTGGGATGAAGCTGGAAAGGAATATTTAGATTTCTTCTCTGGTGCCGGCGCCCTTAATTACGGACACAATGAAGACAGCATGAAAGAAAAGCTGGTTAATTATATTATGAGTGACGGTATTACCCACTCTCTTGATATGGCTACTCAGCCAAAAGCCGAGTTCCTTGAGACATTCAATGAAGTTATTTTAAAACCACGTAATTTAGAATACAAAGTCATGTTCCCAGGACCGACTGGTACGAATACAGTTGAGAGTGCCCTAAAGCTTGCTCGTAAGGTCACGGGCCGCACAGATATTATTAGTTTCACTAACGGATTCCACGGCATGACAATTGGTTCACTTTCGGTAACTGGTAACGCCTTTAAACGTAAAGGTGCTGGAATACCATTACAAAATGTAGTAACAATGCCATACGACAGCTTTGTAAACGAAGGCCTCGACACTCTGGAGTATCTCGAACGCTTCCTAGAGGATGGCGGCAGTGGAGTGGACATTCCTGCTGCGATGATTCTCGAGACAGTCCAAGGTGAAGGCGGTATTAATGCTGCAAGTTTCGAGTGGTTACAACGAATCGAAGCGATTTGTAAGCGTTGGGGCATTTTACTCATTGTCGACGATGTTCAAGCTGGTGTCGGCCGTACGGGTACGTTCTTCAGCTTTGAAAAAGCAGGGATTAAACCAGACATCGTATGTATGTCTAAATCAATCGGCGGTTATGGTCTACCTCTTGCTATCACTCTTATTCGTCCAGACTTAGACATTTGGGCACCAGGTGAACATAATGGTACCTTCCGCGGAAACAACCATGCATTCGTCACAGCAACTGCTGCATTAGAATTCTGGAAGGATCCTGAATTTGAACACAACATTCAAAAGCGTTCTGAGCGTATTTACTCTTTCTTAGAAAGTATTGTAGAGAAGTACCCTGAAGTAAAAGGCGAAGTACGTGGACGCGGCTATATGGTTGGTATTGGATCTGAAGTGGAAGGGTTATCTGAAAAGATCGCTGCCGAAGCATTTAATCGCGGTTTAATTATGGAAACATCAGGACCAAAAGATGAGGTATTCAAGCTCTTCCCACCATTAATTATTGATGATGCAGGTCTTGAGGCTGGCTTTGAAATCATTGAAGCAAGTGTTAAAACAGCTCTTGAAGCAGCTGAGCCTGTTGCTAACTAAGGACGCACAATTATGAGGGAGTCCTGACTGCTCCCTCTTCCCTTATTATTTCAACACGATAATCATACTAAATTCGGAGGTAATCAAACATGAAAGTAGTAGCTCTTAAAGACATTATCGGATCAGATCAAGAAGTAAAAGGTGAAAACTGGACGAGCCGCCGTCTGCTTTTGAAGAAAGATGGCATGGGGTATTCTGTCCATGATACGGTTATTAAAGCAGGTACAGAAACTCATATTTGGTATCAAAACCACCTAGAAGCGGTCTACTGCATTGAAGGTGAAGGAGAAGTAGAAACGCTTAAAGATAATAAAGTTTGGCCGATCAAAAAAGATGAGATCTATGCGTTAGATGAAAATGATGAGCACCTTCTTCGTGCAAAGACAGATATGCGCATGGTATGTGTATTCAACCCTCCTATAACAGGAAACGAAACACATGATGAAAATGGTGTATATCCAGTAGTTGATGACGAATAAATGTTGAAGCACAAAAAGGCTGGGACAGAAGTGTTTAATTGATTGTCCCAGCCTCTTTTTCTGTCTAATGAAGGATCATTTGCTTGAACTCAACATCGTCTGCACTTAACCCTAATTTAGTTACAAAAAGCACGGCTTCAGATAGGTCTTCTACTGGGTATTGGGTAAGACAGATATTAGATGCCTGTTCTAGATTTACTTGAAAGTATTTGTCTTGTTCGAGATCATTTTTTAATTCATAAAGAATATTTAATACTGCTTCATCTTTTTCAAATGTAACATAGCCATCTCGCTCATTAAAATAAGCAATTAGAGGAATTTGAGTATGTGGATGAACAATATGAGCTTTATATACATTCATAATAGCTCCCCCTTTTCACTACGATTATCTTAAATCAAACGAACAGAACTATCCCTTTACCCCTTCCCCGCTTATGTATAAATAAACCATACTTTTTCACATTATTAAATATAACAGCTCTTTTCCCCTCTTGAAAAGAGAATGGTTGTTTTCTATCTTTGCTTTTTATTAAGGGAATCAGTTTACTCCCATATTCTACTATAAGTTCACATATTATTTTCAGAAAATTTTATTTTATGTTATAATTCTGTAATGTAGAGCCCTTGAATTATTTACATACGGCTCTTCTAAATAAAAAAGGGGGAATTTGATGAAGAAAAGTTATTGGAAATCAGTAGTATTTGGCGGACTGCTCCTTGTGGCTACTGCCTGTGGCTCAGAGGACACGAGCAGTGAGGCTGATAACGGTGCAGCGGCTGAAGACGGAGAAAGAGAATCTTACGTTGTAGCAACAGATAATGCCTATGTCCCTTTTGAGTTTTTAGATGAAGAGACTGGGGAACTTGTTGGGTTTGACATTGATCTAATGACAGCTATTGCAGAAGAAGCAGGTTTTGATATTGAATTTGAAGCGATGGAGTTTGATGGAATCGTAGCAGGAATTGGTTCTGGACGCTTTGATATTGGGATTGCAGGTATGACCATTACAGAAGAGCGTAAAGAGAATATCGACTTCTCTCAGCCATACTATGATGCCGGATTAATTGTTGCCGTTCACGCGGACAATGATGAAATCAACTCTGTTGATGACTTAGACGGAAAAGTAGTAGCCACTCGTACAGGCTCTACAAGTGAAACGTACATCCGTGAAAATACGGGAGGAACGCCAGAAGCATTTCCTCAAATTACAGAAGCATACCAGAATGTTATTCAGGGGCGTGCTGATGCTGTAATCTATGACATTCCAAACGTTCAGTATTATGCATCAACAGAAGGCGGAGGCCAGTTAAAAACAGTTGGTGAGGCGCTGACTGGTGAAGAATATGGTATTGCTTTCCCTAAAGGTTCAGAGCTTCGTGATATTGCAGATGAAGCCTTAACGACATTAAAAGAAAACGGAACTTATGCTGATCTATATGAAAAATGGTTCGGCGAGCGTCCTGATGGAATGTAAGTAAGATCGAAGTGGCGTGACAACTGCGTGTCACGCCATTTTTCTTCTAATCTATCAAATAATAGCTGAAAAAAATTAAATTGAGGTGAGAACGTTGACTACATTCGCATTCATCAGTCCTCATTATATGAATGTCCTTCCTTATTTGCTTAAAGGACTCCAATTAACATTGCTTATCACTCTAGTTGGTGTTGCAATTGGTTTTGTCATCGGAGCCTTTGTAGGACTTGCCAGAGTATCTAAAAACAAATTTATTTATGGACTTGCTACGGTGTATGTTGAGGTTATTCGAGGCACTCCCATCCTAGTGCAAATTTTATTTATCTATTTCGGTTTTCCAGATTTGCTCGGGATTACACTAGATAAAGTTACTGCCTCTATTATTGCGATCGCTTTAAATGCGGGAGCATATATTGCAGAAATTGTGCGTGGTTCTGTTGAGTCCATTGAAAAAGGCCAGCGTGAAGCAGGCCGCTCTCTTGGATTATCCGCTTCTCAAACGATGCGCTATATTATTTGGCCCCAGGCGTTAAGACGAATGATTCCACCGCTTGGAAATCAATTTATTATCAGTTTAAAAGATACATCCCTCTTCTCTGTTATTGCAGTGGGAGAATTATTATACCAAGGCAGACAATATGCCTCAGCAACCTTTACATATTTTGAACCTTATTTAATGGTATGTGTGCTCTATTTAATGATTACCATTCCAGCGAGTGTGTTTTTACGTCGAGTTGAACGGAGGTTAGACCGCTGATGATTCAAGTAAAAGATCTACGTAAATCATTTGGAGAAACAGAAGTATTGAAAGGGATCACTACAGAAATTCATGAAAAAGAAGTGGTCTGTGTCATTGGCCCTTCTGGTTCTGGTAAAAGTACGTTCTTACGGTGTTTAAATTTGTTAGAAGACGTGACCTCAGGCGATGTTATCGTTGATGGCAGCAATTTAATCGACCCAAAAGTAAACATTAACGATGTCAGGTCTAGAGTAGGGATGGTGTTTCAGCACTTTAATCTGTTCCCGCATATGTCGGTGCTTGATAATGTAACCCTTGCTCCTATCAAAGTAAAAGGCCTCTCAAAAGCTGAAGCAGAGCGCGCAGCTAAGCCTTTATTAGACAAAGTTGGATTAGGAGAAAAAGCCAACGTCTATCCAAACAGCCTGTCTGGGGGTCAAAAACAGCGAGTCGCGATTGCCCGCGCCCTAGCGATGAACCCAAAAATTATGTTATTCGATGAACCTACCTCTGCACTCGATCCAGAACTTGTTGGAGAAGTGCTTGAGGTTATGAAAGAGCTTGCCGAAGAAGGAATGACAATGGTAGTTGTCACTCACGAAATGGGCTTCGCCAAAGAAGTCAGCGACCGAGTCTTTTTCATTGATGAAGGAATTTTCATGGAAGAAGGAGAACCGACCCAAATATTCGATGACCCCCAACATCCAAGACTAAAAGCATTTCTAAGCAAGGTGTTGTAGGAAAAGCTGAATGATTCGTTTAGGTATGAGGGGGCTGGAGCTTTGACAATGAGAAGCGCTTTTTGCTTCGTTTGGCAAAGTGAAGGCACCGATTACCTGAATCATGAAGCTAGACAGTAGGAAAAGCTGAGGCGACTGGGCTGGCTTGCGGTAAAATAAAGGGGAGCGATATGAAGACGCTTTTTGTCTTCATACGATGCACCGTTTTTACCCGCAAGGCAAGGAGTCGAAGCTAGACAAGAGGAAAAGCTGAATTGGCTGTTTAGGTCTAAGGAGGGTGGAGCTTTGACAAGTAGAAGCGTTTGTTGCTTCGTTTGGCAAAGCAACAAGAAAAAATAAAGGAGCTAGCCCAGTGGCCAGCTCCTTTCACTATATTTGACGCAATAGTCAGCGGAAATAAAACAATTAAGCTTAGCACTGACGCATAACTTCGCTGAATAGACGCATATACACGAGATCGGCGCAATTAACTCTTCACCTCACGCAATAACTACAAACACCCACGCAATAAGCTCTTTGACTGACGCTTAAACAGCCTGAAATTATACAATTGCAGCCTAATGTCCAGCTGATCGCTCTCTCTTCTTACTTCTTTATCATCTGATCAATAAACTTCATTAACATGCACGGTGTGACATCTGTAAAAAATGGCAGATGCAGCCGCTCTGTACGTTTATGTGCATCTTTTCCATATGGTCCAATATTCACAGTAGCCATTTGTAAACTCTGTATGGCGGTGATTGGCAAGTCATATCCATTTGATAAGGCAGGCATTTCTCGCTCAAGGGTTTGTTTAACTTTTAAGTCCTTATCCATTTTCCCATAGCTAACATCAGACAGGCCCGGGAAATAATGCATTCTGCTAATGTTCTCTCCAAATGTTTCTTCGGTCCACTTTTGCAGCTCTCCTACCTCATGAAGCAATGCTGCTTCATCCGCATTTTTCTCTTCTAGTCTTACCGAAGGATAAAATGGCGGCGCGAGCATCACTAGATAGAAAGGCGCAAGGTCAACAAAATAGTCTCCAACTTCTTTTGCAAGGGCAATGGTGACATCTCGTGTATCTCCCCCATTTTGATATACACGCTTTGAAATGCTCTCTAATTGAGCTGTAAAAGATTCACCGTATAAAGCCGTTCCTCTCTCTTTAAGTTCTCCGTACGTATAAACAGAAACAGCAGGGTGCTGACGCTTCACTTTATACGTTTGATAACGGTCGCTTAGTCTTTGATTAATTTTAGTAGCAGAATCAGATACAACCTCGTTTACTTCATCTAATACATCCTGTACGGTTTTCGTATAGGTCAAAATATTAAATGTTGCATAAGCAAATGTAGGAGTTTGCACATTGTACTCATACTTCAAATCAGCAAGACGCAGCACCGTTGGCGGGGGAACGATCTCCTCCCCGCTTTGTTCATAAAAACGGTCAGATAACTCCATCTCAGAAACTACCTCTGAGATCATCCAAGATGCATTCACTCCGGCAAGCGGTTCACCAACATGCGTCTCAAGTCCAACCGCACAAACAAGCGGCAGCATTTTACCAACTGAGCCAGTATAGACATATTTAGATTGATCTCCAGGAAAGCTTGTGAAGCTAGGCTCTGAACAAATCCCGACCATTTGATCATATCCTTTTGTTTGCTTCAACTCAGCTAACCACTCAACAGCCGCAAGCATTCCTTCTGAGTTTCTTTCTTCATCTGGGGTTGCAAGCAAAATAAGATTGATTGGTTTCCGATTCTCAATCGCATCACTCATTACGGCCAGCTGGACTGCTAGACCGGCTTTCATATCCATTACTCCACGTCCAAAAAGCCATTCTCCAGTTGCTAAGTCTGCTGCTGCATCTTCTGAGAGATCTTCAAGCTGCTCTAATTGTTTCGTATATCTGTGGTGGTCAAAGGCTAGATCTTTATATTGACCGAAATCATCCACCCCTACCACATCAAAATGACTTAATAGAACGTAAGCCGACGAATCATCTGGATTGCCTTCATAAACTGCTGTTACACTAAAACGATTCCAATGGTCATCCTTAATAGGAATTCTGCAAACGGCCTCTGGATGTGCTTTGAAGTATTCAATCTGTCCAACAAGCTCTTCTATCTTCTCTCCCATTTCTACTTCTTTAGACGTTCCCACGACACTTTCTACTTCAGTCAGCTCTCCAAGTAAATGAATGAGCTTCTCTTTTGAATTCCAATTACCTTTCATATTCCCACTGCCTCTTATATCCCGATTCATTGCACCACCTCATTTCAAACCTTGCATGTCAATCTACATTAGCTTTTCACATGTCTTATGTCAGAATATCACAACTATTCAATCTTTCCTATGTATCCTTTTTAACTACCTGCAAGCCTTATGGTAAAATAATGAAAGATTAAATGAAAGATTAACGGAGGAGAGGGTAGAAATGAATTACTTAATTATCACAGGCGGGACAAGAGGTTTAGGAGAAGAGATTGTGAAATCATTTGCCAAAGAAGGTACTCATATTATTAGTATTGCACGAGGAGAGAATCAAGAGCTTCAAGCATTAGTTGAAGATAGAGGCGGAAAGTTCACACCTATTCAATTTGATCTTGTGAATATAGAAAAAATGGAAAATTTAATGGACGAAGTATTTAATCGTATCGATAAAAAGAGTGCTAAGAGCATCCATCTTGTTAACAACGCTGGCATTGTTGCTCCTATCAAGCCAATAGAAAGATGTGATGCTGAAGAGATCATTAAAAGCCAGCATGTAAATTTAGTAGCGCCGATGCTGATGATTTCATCGTTTTGCAAGATGACTGCATCACTTCAATGTGAAAAACGAGTGATTAATGTGTCATCAGGGGCAGCTAAGCGACCTATCTATGGATGGAGCAGCTATGGAAGTTCTAAGGCTGGGTTAGACTTATTTAGTCAAGGGGCAGCGCTTGATCAGGAAAAGACAGAGCATCCAGTCAAAGTGCTTTCGTTCTATCCAGGAATTATGGACACCGACATGCAAGCAGAAATCCGTTCTTCAGCAAAAGAAGATTTTATTAACGTTGAAACATTCCAGAACTATAAAGAAGAAGGAAAACTCCTTCCTCCGAAACAGGTGGCTGAAGTGGTCGTTCAGCTGTTAGAGACTGATTCTTTTCCTAATGGAGAAGTAGTAGCGGTTCAGGATTATCTATAATAAAGAAGGATCAGTCTCTTATTCGGACTGATCCCTTTTTTTTGCAGTGACGCATTCTTAGTTTAACAGACGAAAACTTAAGGTACTTCGTGTCCCATCGAACTATGCAAAATCTCAAACCATTGATCTAAGGTCAGTTCAATCTCTGCCGATGCAGCTGCCCCTTGAATCCGTTCGATATTTCCTGATCCAATGATCGGCATGATCTTTGCTGGGTGCTTCAACAGCCATGCATAAGCGACTTGATCCATAGAGGCTGCCCCTGTCTCGTGTTGGATCTTTGTTAATGATTCTCGCAGTCTAATACTCTTATCATCTTCTCCTGTAAATAGCTTCCCTCCTGCAAGAGGTGACCAAGCCATAGGAGCTATGCGCTCACGCAGACAAACATTCAGTGTCCCATCATGAATATTTTCAAGTTCATAAGGAGAAACTTCGATTTGATTTGTTACCAGCTTTTCATCTAGATATGATTGCAGCATCGACAACTGATGTTCCTTGAAGTTAGAGACTCCAAATGCTCTTACTTTCCCTTCTTTCTTTAACTGAGAGAATGCCTCAGCAACTTCACTAGGGTCCATCATTGGGTCAGGACGATGAATAAGTAAGACATCAATATAGTCCGTATGCAAATTGGCCAGCGATCTTTCTGCCGACTGAATAATATGTTTTTTTGACGTATTATAATGGTGGGAACGATGCTCTGGACGATTTTCAGACTCCAGTACAATACCGCATTTTGTAACAATCTCCATTTTCTCGCGGATTGATGGCATGAGAGCTAAAGCTTCTCCAAAACGTTCCTCACATGTGTAGCTCCCATAAATATCAGCATGGTCAAACGTTGTAATGCCCGTTTCTAACACTTCGTTGATTAAAGAGATAGCCTCTTGTTTTGTAATATTCCAATCTGATAAACGCCATAACCCATGTACAAAACGGGAAAATGACAGGTCTTCTGTTAGTTGGATACGCTCCATTACTAACACCTCCATTTCTTATATTGCCTCATTATATCGTGTTTACCCTACTTAGAAAATGATTCTCCTCTGTACACCACAAGCATGAATATCCATCCGCTTCGTGTCATACATAATGATGTAGTGCCTTTTCAAAAAATCTATTCAACTTAGAAATGAGGCGATAAGATGTCACAACCTGTTCAACCTCTTAAAAACGCTGGACTGGCGGCTGTATTAAGCGCACTCTGGTGTGGACTTGGGCAAATCTACAATGGACAAATCGGTAAAGGGCTCTTATTTATGTTTATTCAATTTATTAATGCGCTGCTTTTTTTTGTTGTTATCGGTTTTATCACTTATCCTATTATGTGGATTTGGGGTATGGTCGATGCTTACAGACAGGCTGAAGAGTTAAACAAACAGCAAAATGTGATTCAAGCAGATGCTTAACTAATAAAAATCCTCTATGCCTTATGCAGCATAGAGGATTTTTTTGCTATGGTGTCAGCATCAAATGCTTACTTTTTGTTTGGTATTCTTCAGGGTTGAGCAATGTTTTATGATAGCCTGCTTGTGTCCAATCTTTTATTTGGTTGTGGTACCAAGGGCTTCTAACATGACCTGATTGACCAGGGCCTACTACATGCTCACTTCTAGATAAATCTGAAAGATCCATGACCCCTCTCCAGCCTGCACCATTTGTAACATTTCCCGTGTCAGCATTCCAACTCGCCGCCATCACCGTGACACGACTTCCGCTCATTGGCGTCGGCTCGCTGTTAAATAGTAGATGAAGAGGAGCTACACTAGAGAGCGGATGAGCAAATGCGACTGAATGAAACTCTCCCCAATTCCATTCATTTGCATCACTTCCTTGCAGCCGAACGATTCGGTCAGTCGTCTCTTGTAAGGATGTCAACAACAACTGATCAATTCCTCCTTGTGCTTCGATCCATTCACTTCTCTCTCCGCGGTCTGCTCGCCTGATTAATTCATCTACTGCACCAGCACGGTTATCAAAAAGCTCCATCATTGATTCATTAATTCGATCTTTAAAGAGCTCATCAGAAACTTGCTGCATCCATAAATGAAAAATAAGCGGCGCCCCTAAATCTTTATGATCTTTAAAATCCCACTCGCGAAGAAGTTTTAACGCCTGTTGATCTTCATCCCTTAACTCTGCAGAATCTTCTACACTATTTAATAATATTGGGAGCATTTCTTCTGCTTGTAAATTATGAATATCATTCTGCAGCTGTTTCATATCTTCTGTCGTAAATGTATCTCCGCTTCCAAGTACATCATAAATCCGCTGCTGTCTAAACGGCTGAGCCCATGTGTGAGTGATATGATATGGGTAATCATCATTCACAATCTTATTGTTGGCCGTTGCAATAAACCCTTGTTCAGGATTGACCACAGTCGGCAGCTCCTCCCATGGGATAAAGCCTTCCCATTCGTATTCCCCAGTCCAGCCAGGCACAGGAGTTAAGCTGTCTCCTTTAGAGCGGATAGGAATTAAGCCGTTTGCACGATAAGCAATCGTTCCGTTGACATCTGCAAAGACAAAATTTTGTGCCGGTGTATGAAAGGATTCAAGTGCCTCGCTAAAGCTGTCCCAATCAGTTGCTTTATTAAACTTCAACACAGCTTCTAATTCAGGTGAAGGAAGATGTGCTGTCCATCTCAGGGCAAGGGCATATTCATCATCGTCATCATAGGCGAATTCTGAAATGATCGGGCCATGTCTTGTTTCAACGACTTCATAATGAACATCTTCCGCGTCTTTTACTTTAATCAGCTCATCATATACCGTTGCTTTCTCCCACTCTCCGATATACTCAAATAAGTAAGCGTCTTCAGCATGTCTTCTTTCGATATAAAGATCCTGCACATCAGGACCTACGTTTGTCACGCCCCAAGCAATGTTTTCGTTATGTCCTAAAATAATGCCTGGAACCCCTGCAAAAATAACGCCAGTCACATTTTGTTCAGGTGACTGCAGATGAGTTTCATACCAAATGGCTGGTGTCGCTAATCCTAAATGTGGATCATCCGCTAGAATCGGCATCCCCGTCTCGGTCTTATCTCCGCTTAGAACCCAGTTATTACTCCCGTTAAAAGGATCGGGAATGACAGCTGCGAGAAAACGGTCAGTTAAATCAAGCTTATGTGCTTTTAACTCCTCCATGACAAGCGCCCCGTCCTCAGGATAGCTAGGAAACAACTCAAGTGCTTCCTCCTCTGAAAAGTTTTGCGCTAAATAATATCTAAATGCTTGGCCTTCCCAATGTCCCCCTAAATCAAACGCCATGTATTTTCCGATTGTTAAAGAATCTGTCTCTGTCCATTCCTCCGGTTCATACCCTAAGATTCGGAACTCAATTGGCAAGGTACCCTTTTCTTTCGCTTCACGAATAAATGCATTAACACCGATCGCATAGGCGCTAAGCGCCTCTTTCGCTTCATCTGAATACAATTCTGCTGATGCCTCTGCTGCCCTTCTTAAGCCAAATGAGCGAAAAAATTTATCCGTATCAAGAGCCGCCTCACCTATAACTTCACTTAACATACCTGAAGCTTGTCTACGGCTTAAATCCATTTGAAATAATCTGTCTTGAGCTGTTACATATCCTTGAGCAATATAGAGATCCTTCTCATTTTCAGCTTCAATATGAGGAACCCCCATCTCGTCTCGCCATACAGATACCGGCACATCAAGAGCTTCGAGAGTGACTTCTCCCTCGACTGTTGGGAGCGGCTTAACAATCTGCATATATAGCCAGCTTCCCGCCCCAATGAGCACAATGAACAATACAACTGCTGTAATCCCTACAATTTTAGGCCATTTTCTCTTCGTCTTAACCGTCTGTTGCCCTACCCCCGTCTGAATCGCCAATGGAATCCCCCTTTATTCGTTTATACATACTTATTCACAGTCAAAACACGATAATCCTTTTTCCTAACAGGACTTTTTTATCAGAAACTAAAATAGCAGCCAGGAATATGTGATCCTGGCTGCTATTGATTAGTATTTTGTTACACAACCTATTTTTAGCGATTGCCTTTTGCCCACTGTTTATTATTATATCTCCCTATTCAACGGTAAGAGGGATTACAATGCTTCCAAGAAAGATGGGCTGCCCACCATTTGTGGAATAATCTTTGAGTCTTGCTGTGATCATTTGATTATTTTCATATGTTTTGAAGTAATATTCACATGTCTTCGTATTGATAAAAGCAACATATTTTGTGTAATCAATTGAATCTCTATCAGTCACCACAATACCTTTAGGAATATAAACACTGTTCATAATATGAAAGCACGACATAACGGCTTCAGAACGGCTTGCAGGAACTTCTATATGCGTTTTTAGAAATGCCGTACGAACAAAACGTTCAGGAGATGTAAAGCCCCCGGGAAGAAGTCTCGTTCCTGCCCCTTGGCTAAAAGGTGTTAGTAATACATTTTCCCATTCAGCTTCCTTTTTTTGAGTGGTTGAAACCCCCATGTAATTTCTTAGGTTGGTCATATGCCAGTGAAAATCCGGGCTATTCGCCATAACTCCTATTGGGTTATCAATTATCTCCAGGCCTGCTTTCGTTTGTTCAATCACAACACATTTACCACTGCGATCCGTTGCAATCCAATGCAGGGGAGCTGCTTTTTGTGTAACAGGGTCTGGGATACCTACGATATGAACGCTTTCTAATAGAGACTTTATATCCTCTATAGAGCTGCAGCGCCCAAGCATATAATGAACAAAATCTAGGGAAGCAATCGACTCTTTGTCTTCTACTGTTGGTACATCATAATTCGCATACCCTTCAAAATATAAAACGGCACAAGCAAAACCTTTTTCATTTACACCATCGAAAAAACCTAACATACCATCTGTTTGCTGGCCAATAGAAATAAAGCTATAGTCGTTAGCGAATGGTTTATTGGTAGCTAGACTGTGCCATTCATAATTTCTAGGTATAACATACATCCCAGGTTCAATTGGATAGGAAAAGTCCATCGTTCTTCCAAAGAAGTTCTCACCTTGGGTTGACTGTAAAGTAATAGCGGTACACATATAGTAATCCCTCCGATGCTATAAATATCCATAATTACTATTTATGTATTGAAGGTAATAATATGTCTTTGTTCCTAATTACTCTTACATATCAAACATTCTAGGCTGAGCCTTTTCAAGAAATAAGTATTACCAACCGGAATCAGTTGATAAATAATTGATACTCACTCATTTTGTTAATAAGATCACCATCACAAAAAATCCCCCGAATCATTAATCCGAGGGAACAAAAAATTCTTTATATTTAACTAAAACCATAAAATTAATGATCAAGCTATTTCAACTCTAACACCGTAACACTCTCAACCTGCGCCGTCCATGGGAACATGTCGACTGGCTGAATATTATCTACCTTATATCCTTTTGTTCTTAAGTACTCCACATCTTTGGCTAGAGTCGATGGATTACAGGATACATAGACAACTCGTTTTGGTTTGACATCCGTAATAGTACGAAGCAACGTCTCGTCACAGCCTGTTCTTGGTGGGTCTACTACGACCACATCTGGCTTCCATCCTTCTTTCACCCACTTAGGCAGCCATTCTTCAGCCGTTCCTACCTCGTACGTAAAATGATCATAACCATGCTTATCGGCATTCACTCTTGCATCTATAATAGAAGCTTCAATCACATCCATGCCTCGAACTTCTTCTGCGCCATCAGCAAGCCATAAGCCGATTGTCCCAACTCCGCAATACGCGTCAACCACTTTTTCCGTCCCAGTTAACTTTGCTGCACGCTTCGCTTCGTTATACAGTTTAACGGTTTGGGTAGGGTTCAATTGAAAGAACGCTCTTGCTGATAATTCAAATGAAATATCTCCAAGTTTCTCTTCAATTACTTCTTCCCCGTCTAGGTGGACTGTTTCTTCTCCAAAAATAAGCGACGTCTTGTTGCCATTAATATTCTGCATAAGCGAATTCACTTCAGGAAGGCGCTTCTTAATCTCTTCAATTAATACATTCTGTCTTGGTATTTCCTTTTCATTCGTCACTAATACGACCTGTACATGGCCTGTTTCAAATCCGACACGAGTAACGATTGTGCGAATAAGCCCTTTATGCTTACGCTCATCATAAATAGAGACGTTTAAATCAGCTAATATCTGTTTCATTACTCTCGTTACTTTATTCGTTGCTTTATGCTGTACCATACAGGCTGATAAATCGATTACCTTATGGGAATTCATCGCATAAAGTCCAGCAATGACACGACCGCCCTTTTTAGCAACTTGCAGCTGGCTTTTATTTCGGTAGTACCAAGGGTCTTCCATTCCAATTGTCGGCTGAATAACCTGCTTCTCCATATTAAGCTTTGTATGACGTTCAAAAGCTTGTCTAATAATATCTTGCTTACTTACAAGCGTAGCCTGATATTCCATATGCTGCAGCTGACAACCACCGCATTGATCATAGATCGGACAAGGCGGCTCGATTCGTTCCTTAGACTTCTTTCTGATCTTCGAAATCTTAGCTTCTGTGAACCTAGCACCTGCCTTTGTCACTTCCCCAACTATTTCCTCACCTGGTAATGCTCCTGGTACAAAGACAACCTTACGTTTAAAATAGCCGACCCCTTCCCCGTTAATACCAAGGCGTTTGATGGATAAAGGGATTTTCTGGCCCACGTTTAACTCAACAGACTGACTATCACCTTGAGCTTTCGTATTTCGTTTATATGGCTGTTTCATTTTATCAACTCCGTCCTCATTTCCGGCTCCTATTATAGCATGTATCGTACATTCTTCCTAAACTTACTAGGTCGCTTCCCGTTTCATCTCTGTTAGAATAAGTTAAGGAAACACTTAGTGGAGGAGAGATTGTTCGTGTCTATACCAACAGATGTTGCATCCTTACAAATCATGGCTCACGTGTACAAGCGTGCGAGTCTTCAATCGATTTTTAACAAAACGGTGGAAAGCCTTGTTGAACAAGTTCCATATATCGATTGGGTAGGGATCTATATGTATGAAAACTTAAATCACAAGCTTGTAGCCGCTTCCTGCTTAGAAGACGACCTAAAATGGGAATGTAACGGAGAATTAAAATTCCCAATTAAAAATGCAGCAGGAGAAGAAACAGGAATGATGATCGTTCGCAGCCGTCAGCCAATAGCATTTGATGTGACGGATGTATCAACATTAGAAACCATCGCTTCAGCTATCGGACAAGAAAGTCTTGTCAGTTAATAAAATCCCCGTCAATGACGGGGATTTTTTGTGCGTGGATTATTCCTCATGCCAAACCAGCCTCTTCCTATCTAAATGAATCAATCCGCTTTTCTTATTGTCCAGCTGCAGCTCCTTGTCCTGCGGGTAAAAATGGTGCATTGATTGAAGCCAAAGAACGGCTTCGAATCACTCCCCCTTATTTTACCGCATGCCAGAACAGTCGCTTCCGCTTTTCTTATGGAAATGGGAGTTGTTCGATTTTTTGGCTGAACATGTAGTCATCTAGGCTTTTGAAGGTGTAGCCTTGTTTTCTAGCCTCATCGATTACTTTTGGCAGAGCTTCTGCATTGTCACTAGAAATAGAGTGTATCAGCATGATGGCTCCTGGGTGAATTCGTTTCATGATTTGATCATATGCGTACTGTCCGCCTTTTTGATTATTCACTTCCCAATCTTTATAAGCCATGGACCAAAATACATTGGTGTAGCCTAATTTGGCAGATAAAGCTAACGAACGTTCGCTGAATTGTCCTCGAGGAGGTCTGAGGTAATGCATCTCTTTTTCGCCTGTGAGTTCTGTAAATCTGTTCTTTACCTTAGTTAACTCTTCCATCAATCTTCCCTCACCGATTTCAGGAAGACTTGGATGATGCCAAGAGTGATTACCGACAATATGGCCCTCATTGACCATTCTCACTACAAGGTCTGATGCAGAATCTAAGTAATGACCGGTGACAAAGAACGCAGCTGGTACTTCTTTTTCTTTTAACACATCTAAAATCTTCTCAGTGTATCCATTTTCATACCCATTATCGAACGTTAAGTACAATTCTTTTTTCGTTGTATCCCCGATAAAGAAGCCTCCTGTATCTTCGAGCATCTGAATATAAAGAGGCTCGGTTGTAACAGGCTTATTATCTTTTACAGGTTTGAAGCTCCAGTTATACGTTTTGGAGTCGTAAGCATGAATGCCGCCTGCTGTTATGTTGAAACAAACGAAGAAAAGAAAGAGGAGGACGGTTGTTTTTTTGATCATGATGTATCATACTCCCTCACTTTTTTCTTAGTTTGTCACTAGTACAGTGCAATATGTATGCTTTTCATTGATTAGACAATATAAGGAAGGATGTATCGTAGGTGATGAGAGACTTGGCTTGCGGAACTTGTATAGTGACTGAACTGCACATAATTGAATTTTTTCACACTGTTTATGCGCCTGTTGATAAGCTTATTGCGTGGGTATGAAATGTAATTGTGTCCTTTGCCATTTACATTGCGCTAATTACACACTATTGCGGCCTTTCAACCACGATATGCGTCGTTGTTAATCATTATTTGATCTTTTTAACGGAAGAATTGTGTAACTTCAGAAACGAGGAAAAAGCTGCCTTGTACAAGGCAGCTTCCTGTTCAACAAATACTTATTTAAATACCGGCTCTTTAAATTCAGCTAATTTTTCAAGTGAAGATTTATCCACATCAGCATGCAGACTGTTGCCGTGTGAATCCATCGTTACAATTGCAGCAAACCCTTCTACTTCTAGGTGCCACATCGCTTCTGGGATTCCAAACTCCATTAAGTCTACACCTTTTACTTCTTTGATACAGTCAGCATAATACTGAGCCGCACCGCCAATGGCATTTAAGTAGACGCCGCCATGCTCCTCTAAAGCTTTAAGTGTCTTAGGTCCCATACCGCCTTTACCCATTACTGCTCGGATACCAAATTTCTTCATGATATCACCTTGATAAGGCTCTTCACGAATACTTGTCGTAGGACCGGCCGCTTTCACATGCCAGTTTCCTTCTTCGTCCTTAAGCATTACTGGACCACAGTGGTAAATAATTTGTCCGTTCAAATCAATTGGTGCATCATGATCCATTAGGTGATGGTGAATCGCATCACGGCCTGTATGCATCATTCCGTTAATAATGACAACATCCCCGACTTTAAGATCACGAATTTGTTCTTCAGTGATTGGTGCTTCAAGAACCACTTCACGTGTTTCTTCCTGTACTTCAGCTGTTGCGGCAATCTCTTTGCTCGCCGTATTTAGATCAACTGTTTCGCCATCTTTGTATAACCACTCTTTAATATCACCAGTTGATTGATCAATAACTACACCTAAACGGCGATATGCCCAGCAGTTGTACGCTACGGATACAAAGAAGCTTGCTGGTAAGCGGTTCATTGCTCCAATTTTACAGCCGAGTAATGTCGCTTCTCCGCCGAATCCCATTGTTCCAATACCAAGTTTATTAGCATTTTCCATTACATAATCTTCAAGCTTCTTAAGGTCTTCAACCGGGTTTACATCATCTACTGTGCGGAATAATTGCTCCTTAGCTAAGGAATAACTCGTTGTACGATCGCCGCCAATTCCAACACCAATGAAGCCCGCACTACAGCCTTGTCCTTGTGCTTGGTAGACAGAGTGCATAATACACTTGCGAATACCATCAAGGTCACGTCCAGCACGGCCGAGTCCTTCTAACTCTGCCGGTAAGCTGTACTGTACATTTTTATTTTCACAGCCGCCGCCCTTTAAGATTAAGCGGACATCAATCACATCTTCTTCCCATTGAGAAAAATGAATAACCGGTGTCCCACCACCTAGGTTGTTGCCGCTGTTTTTACCTGTTAAGGAATCAACAGAGTTCGGACGAAGCTTTCCATCAGCTGTTGCTTGCTCCATTGCTTTATGAATGGCTTTTTTAATTTCGATTTGGTTTACGCCTACAGGAGTTTTAATTTCAAACGTAGGCATACCCGTGTCCTGACAAATAGGTGACACTTTCTCATCTGCCATTTCAATATTCTCTGTAATTGTTGATAAAGAAAGTGCTGCTCTTGTGCCTGCATTCTCTTGTGCTTTTGCCTTAGCAATCGCACGACGTACATCATTCGGTAAGTTTGTTGATGTTTCCACGATTAACTCATACATGCTTTGTTGCAATTTCTCCACTTCTGCCAGCTCCTTTTCCGTTCTTCTCTATGTTCTTCGTCTTCTATTATACTGCTAGTCTAAACATTCCGAAAGACCAAATTGAAAGCGTCTACAGATGCGAACACAAATAAAAAAAGGACCCCATTAAGGAGTCCTTTCTGTTATTACTTCTGTACGTTTGCAGCTTGAGGTCCGCGAGCGCCTTGCTCGATTTCAAATGAAACAGCTTGACCTTCTTCAAGTGATTTGAAACCTTCACCTTGGATAGCTGAGAAGTGTACGAATACGTCGTCTCCACCTTCAACTTCGATGAAACCGAAACCTTTTTCTGCGTTGAACCATTTAACTGTACCTTGTGTCATGAAAATTCCTCCATCGTGGATTACCCACATATTATTACTACTCTTGCTCATGTAATCCAATAGAAAGAAAACCACTTGTAAAAGAAAGGCTTAACTTTATCGAGATATCCGAACAAAAATAATGTAAGTTCATCATAACAGTTATGATGAGGAAAAGCAAATTTAAGTTGTAAGTTGTTCTAATTCTTCTTCAAAATAGAAAGTGTGGGGATATTCTTTGACTGTGTAGGAGTAACGTTTCATATTCGGCACGTAGCTGAATTTATTCACTGTGACCGTCTCTTTTAAAGACTTAAGTAATACCTTTTCATTTTTATCAAATTTATTTTTTCGCACTGTTTTTCCCACTTTCTATTTTATAACGTCCTTCTATTGTCTCATAGTTATCTCACTTGTAAACCATCAAAAAAAGGGAGCAATTAAAAAGACGCTAGGGAACACTGCTCCATAACGCCTTTTTTATGTATAAAATTATAATAAGCCCATTTTTTTTGAGGCCATTCCTTCCATCGATAAGTGATGGTCTCGATTAATGTAATGAAATAATGGCTTGCCTGATTTACTCCACTCAATATGTGAAATACTTGTATTCCCTATCTGAAACGGACGGTGAAATTCTCCCCAATTGTCACCAATCATAAGATACGTGAGGAAAATACTAATGAAGCCGCCATGTGAAACGATGGCAACATGGTCGTTTTTATGTGCCCTATTTAATTGGTCAACAACGTATTTACATCGGTCTGTCAGCTCGTGAACAGACTCTGTTCCAGCAATGCCTGAGGTTAGAATCGATGTTTCTCTCACTTTAGGAAATTGTTCATAGATCTCATCGCGTGATAACCCTTGAAACGGACCTAAGTTTACTTCACGGACTTTCTCCCATTTATGAACGGTCAGGTCTTTTTCGCTTCCAATTGCAAGAGCCGTATCGTGTGCGCGGGTTAAGTCACTGCTGTATAGATAATCGAGTTGAATTCCTTGAAAGAAGTTTCCAAGCTTTAATGCTTGTTTTTTTCCTAGCTCAGAAAGAGGAAAATCACTCCAGCCTTGAATCTTACCTAATCGATTACCTTCTGATTCACCGTGACGGATTAAATAAAGATTCATTTAAATGCCTCCTTATTCAGACCAATCGTTACGGAATTGCTTACACTTTACTTCAATATCATCCAGCATAGCAAGTAATCGATCAATCTCTTCAACACCAGCATCTTCGGGGTCGATTGAATCCAGTACACTCATTACTAAATCTAACCTGCGGTGCAGGTAATCCATTTGTTCTTTCTTGTTGTGAATAGCTCCGCCCACTCTTAATCGCTCCTTTATAGTACATTTACTTTTATATTCATTCGATCTAACATGTCATACGTAACGTACTCTTCATTAAAACTGCTTAAAGTTTAACAGATTCAATTGATCGGGACAACTAAGGAACGGGATGTCAATTGTTGTTAAGTCTTTTTCTTACTTTCTATTTACGTTATGATTAGGGTTAGTATGAGAATTCATGATGTTTTGCATGTTGCATATGCAGAACTGTAACTAAAGTAAGGAGTTCGATTTTTTTGAATCAAACATTACCAAAAATCACCCCCTCCTATGACCCATGGGAGGCTTATGAAGATATCATCTCTTTTGGCAGACAAGAACTTACAAACATCGAGTTCACTACGACTACCCTTTGTAATATGAGGTGTGAACATTGTGCAGTCGGTTACACCCTGCAGCATAAAGACCCGACTCCACTGCCGCTTGATTTACTTATTAAGCGATTAGATGAAATTCCTCATTTAAAAGCATTTAGTATTACTGGCGGAGAACCTATGCTCTCGATGAAATCGGTCGATCAATATGTCGTTCCGTTACTAAAGTATGCGCATGAACGTGGAGTCCGTACACAAATCAACTCCAACTTAACACTTGATTTAAAGCGGTATGAAAAAATCATTCCATATCTCGATGTTCTTCATATCTCTCATAATTACGGAAGTGTAAATGATTTTGCGGAAATTGGATTTGCGGTGATGGAACGTAAACCGAGCTACGAGCAGCGTGGAGCTCTATTTGAACGCATGGTTAACAATGCAAAAGAATTAACCAAACGAGGGGTTATCGTATCAGCGGAAACGATGATTAACAAACGAACGCTTCCTCACTTAGATAAGATTCATCAACAAATTGTAGAAATGGGCTGCCAAAGACATGAGGTGCACCCTATGTACCCTAGCGACTTCGCTTCGACTCTTGAAGTGGCCTCATTAGATGAGATCCGTGCTGGCATCCACCGACTCCTTGACGTACGAGACCCTGATACATGGATGTTATTTGGCACTTTACCATTTTACCCTTGTAGTGAGAACGCGGATGACCTTCTCCTTCAAAAGAGGTTATTTAGTGAGAAGAATGTAACGGTACGAAATGATCCAGACGGTCGTTCACGCTTAAATGTAAATATTTTTGACGGAGACATTATCGTAACTGATTTTGGAGATACACCACCTCTTGGCAACATTACAAACACATCTTTAAATGAGGCGTACGAAACATGGCGAAACACTGAATTAAACAAGTCTTTATCTTGCCATTGTCCTTCCGTTAAATGTCTTGGCCCGAATGTCCTTGTAAAAGATGCGTACTATAAAGAGCTAGATTTTACGAAACGCAAATCAAATATTTAACGAAAAAGGAGCTTGTCCCTGAGGACAGCTCCTTATTTCCCGTATAAACGAGCAGGTGATGGACGCAAATATCCTTTGAACAGATACAATTCTCCCTCGCACCGACGCATATGTTAGTTGAAGTAACGCAATTACTCGAGACTGGCGCAATTAACCCGGCAAAACATATAATTCCATGAAATATCGGCGCAATCAGCTCACGAACTAACGCATAAACGACTCCCAATCATACAATTATACCTTCTCAAACCAATTCACCCTGTTACTACTTAGGCTGATTCGCGGCAATAAAGGCAAAGGATAAATGATCTTGAACAGGAATCCATGCGCCTACCCCTTGCTGTGTTACATTTTTTACTTCAAGTTTGCGTTTGCCGCCTTTAAACGTTAAATAAACTTCTCCGTAAGTCACTTTTCCCTTTTCATGTGCTGCTGGCACATAGCTATGCAAATATCCTACCTGCTTAGGGGCAATATGATACGAATTATTCTTTTTTGTTCCTTGACCAATCACTGTATCAAATGCGAGCGGTAAATTTGTATGCTCAGCTGCTTTAATCATCATCATTTTCTTTACTGCTTCACTATTTGGTATCTTTGCTGTTAACCCGCCATTCACACGTTTTTGTTGTTCCTGAGTATAGGCAAGCTTCTGCGGAGACTGTCCCCCGCGATTATCGATGAAATTAGTGTTCACTTTCTGGTATTCCCAGTTCACTTCGGTTCCATTTGATTCATAAGCTAACGGCCATTCACCCAAGTAAATAGAAGCACGGAACCCGATTGCCAGCTTGGAATCGTTAATGGTTGATTCATTAAAAATTCGGATAAGGTCAGGGTTTTCAATTTTAACATCTGTTGTACCTAGTAACTCTTCAGCTAACGTGCTCGGCTGAAGATAAGGAAGGTCTTGGGTAGGGTTTGTGTACGTATTCTCTTTAGATATAGGCAAAACTGAGCTTGGAATGGTAAAATCTTTCTTTGCTTCAGCGACTTTTTCATCTTTACCATCTTTCCCTTCACTATCTCCTTGGGCCATTACTGTATATGGTGCGCTTTGAAATGAAATACACACAAAGAGAAGCATCATAAGAACCGTTATTGTCCGCTTCATCATTATTTCCTCCTTAATTTAAATGTTATTGTTAACGGTAGTGTAAGCAGGAAATAAAAAAATATCCGTCACTTTCCGTTTCCACTTCTTTTTGGTACGGTATAGGAATAGAAAGGATGATGAGGGATGCACATACTATTTATCGGGGCTGGTCGAATGGCAGAAGCTATTTTCGCTGGAATTCTTCATAAAAACGACAGAGATGTAAAAGTTACCGTCACAAATTTACATAATAAAGAAAAATTAGCTTCCTTAAAAACACGCTATCATATCGAAACAATCAATCATTGGAGCGAGGGGATTGATGAGGCAGATACAATTTTGCTTGCTTGTCCGCCTAGTGCCCATGACCAGTTATTAGAAGATCTTTCTCCGCGTATAAACGGTCAATTTGTTATTACCGTTGCTGCAGGAGTTGATCCAACATTCTTAGAGGCTCGCCTGCCAAATAAAACACCAGTTGCCTGGGTTATGCCCAACACAGCAGCAAGCGTTGGAAAATCGATGTCAATCTATACATACGGACAACATGTTAACGAAGCTCATAAAGAGCAGCTTAGAATGATTTTGAACGCCATAGGTGCATCAGAACAATTGACCGAAGATCAGATCCACAACCTTACAGCAGTTACTGGGAGTGCTCCTGCTTTCTTATATTATTTCACAGAAGCATTACAAGTTGCGGCTGCTGAATACGGACTTAGTCAAAATCAAGCAGAAAAGCTAGTCCAAGAAATGGTTATAGGAAGTGCTGAAATGCTAAAAACATATAAAGATCCAGCTTTGTTAAGAGAGCAAGTAACCTCTCCTGGCGGTGCAACAGATGCTGGCCTGAAATCGTTAGAGAAAAATCATTTTCAAGCAGCGATTATGGAAGCTGTTAAAGCGACGAATGACCATGCGAAAGCTAAGAAAAATTAAGAAAAGGCCTGACATGATGTCAGACCTTTTTTCTTATGCTTCATTTGTGCCATAAACCATTTTCTCAAGTTTAGGAAAGAAATACTGAATCATCGGCCCAATTAAAAAGGTAACTAATATCGTTCCAACACCAATCGGCCCGCCTGCAAAGAAAGCCGCGATTAATGCTGTCACCTCTCCAATCGTCTTTGCAACCATAAGTTTAACCTTGAACAAGTCTTGTAAGACAAACATAAAACGATCAATCGGAATGACAGCAAATTTAGCTTGAAGATATGTTGCAATACCTAAAGCCATCATCACTATCCCTACGAATAAAACAATGTATTGCAAGATCACTTCGGTTATAAACATATTAGGAAATACGATTAACAGCCAAAAGTCAATAAAGAACCCTAATACCACAATTGTGATTAATGAAAGAACTTCCGGCTTTGATTTCGATAATAATGCATTCAAAATTATTAAGATAATCCCGACGAAAATAACCCAGTTCCCCACTGTAAATGGTGTCATTAATGACAAACCAACATTTAGAGCATCCCATGCACCTGCTCCAAGCCCAGCTAAGATCGTCATTGTAATTCCAAAGGACAAAATTAAGAGCCCTACTAAATAAAACAGCCCTCGTTTAACTGATACAGACATTCACTATTCCTCCATCATATTACTTTTTCCAACTTTACCACTATACCTTATTTCGTTCCTTCTGTGTGCTTTATAACATCTTCACTTATCTTTCGCCAATTTCCGAGGAAATAATAGCTTGCTGCGATGATACTGCTCACTACAAAGCTCATTCCCATACCAACTGCTATGCCTCTCTCACCGAGCCATTCAGCAAAAAGATAGGTTAGCGGAAAACGCAGCACCCAAAAAGAAATAATATTTAATACGAGGACTTGTACCATCGCTCCAGAGGCACGAACAATTCCATTTAACACGAAGTTAATACCTAAAAACGGATAAAAGAAAGCGATCGTTTGCACATACATCGCACCAAATGCAACGGTTGCAGGGTCTTGAATAAATAAAGACACAAAGTACTCTGCAAATAAAAACATGATCGTGCTGATCAGCAGAGTGACAGCTACAATCAACTTGATTGCCTCTTTAGCTACCTCTCTAACACGCTCCCACATTCTAGCGCCTATATTTTGACCGGCCATACTATTCACCGCAGAACCTAGGGTAAGTGCTGGCAGCATAATAATACTATCAAGCCGTTGAGCAGCTCCAAATCCAGCTACAACATCTTCACCAAAGCCTGTTACAACTGTCATAATCGCTAAAATCCCAGCTGAGATAGCCATCATTGAGAGTCCGGCTGGCAATCCCATTTTAAAGAGAACGACAAAGTATTTCCGCTCAGGAAGTGTCGGAATACTAAAGGGCACACCTGCACGTAAAATCGAGTACAACAGCCCATAAATAAAAGCTGTACCTTGTGCGATAATCGTTGCATAAGCCGCACCATCTATACCTAGATTAAACACGCTGATAAACAAGGGATCTAAAATGGCGTTTAAAATGACGGCAAGCATGACAAATCGAATGGGAGTCTTACTATCCCCAAGCGCTCTGAGTACCGTCCCTATAAAGTTATAGCCAAATAAAAACAAGATCCCAATAAAGTTTATTTTCAAGTAGGATTCAGCATAAGGTAAAATCGCATCGGGAGTTCCCATGGCACGCAAAATACTGCCTGAAAAAAGGAACCCAATAGCACCTAATATAAGAGCGAGTGATCCAAGAACAAAAACGAATGCATTCAATGATTCTTTAAGTCCCTTCTCATCATTCGCTCCTTTTCGTTGAGAAAGAACTGTTAACGTCGCACCATTTACTCCGATAATAAATGATAAAATCGTAAAGACGACCGTAGCCGAGATCGAGATCGCTCCTAATGCATTGGTTCCAAGTAAGTTTCCGACCCAAAGAGAGTCCACAAACTGATACGAGGCTTGTAGCATATTAGCAAAAAAGATCGGCCAAGAGAATAGAATTATCTTCTTCCTAATACTGCCTTCTGTAAAATCAATTTGCTTAGTCTGCGCGGTTTTCATATAAATCCCTTCTATTCATATTAGCTTCAATTCATTTTAATTCTCATTATTTCATCCAAGCCTCATTATAGTATGAAATAGGTTTTAATAAAAAGAGTAAGCCCTGCTGAGCATGTTAGACCAGCAGGGCGGAAAAGGTTTATCTTAATTCAAAGGACTCAGTAATCTCAATACTTTCTTTCACTGATTGTACCATTGAGCAGTTTTTTCTTGTTACTTCTAATGACTTTTCAATTTTTTGCTCACTAGCATCGCATCCGCTAATCGTAAAGTGCATATGTACAGCTTGGATTTCTTGCGCTCCTTCTGTATTGCGTACTACATCTGCTTTAATATGAATATCCTCATAGGCAACTCTCTTTTTCTCGAGCACCTTGCGTAATACTCCTCCGCTGCATACAGCAATCGAAGAAACGAGCAGCTGATAAGGTCTGAAGCCGTACTCGGCATTTCCTGAAACCTGTAAAGTTCCAAATTCCACATCCGTTTCAAAGCCATTTTCTTTCATTTTAAATTCCATCATACATCCTCCTTTATATCCTACTACACTTAATACTAATCCCCTGTATCATCTTCTATTGTACCATTTTTTCTCCAAACTTCATCGTTTGATAGTCAGAAGGATAGATAGAAGGTACAATAGACGATGTTGTATGTAAATGAAAAGAGGTGAACCCTGATGATAGGTGAACAACAAGAGGAAAACCGCCCTTTATACCGCTTAATCGTATTAATAATTATGGTTGCTATAGCAGGCTTTGCTCAAGGAATGCTCTTGCCTCTTTTAGCTATTATGCTAGAAGATGCCGGCGTCTCATCATCCCTTAACGGCTTAAATGCAGCAGCTCTTTATATTGGTGTTTTGCTTGCTTCACCTTTTATCGAGCACCCTGTAAGGAAGTATGGATATAAGCCTGTCATTACGATCGGTTTAATTCTTATGATCACCTCTCTTTTATTACTTCCTGTATGGCAGGCTTTTTGGTTTTGGTTTATCCTTAGAATCATTATTGGCATCGGCGATAATATGGTTCATTTTGCTACACAAGTATGGATTACAACGACCAGTACACAGAAAAACCGTGGTCGAAATATATCATTATACGGCCTCGCATTTGGCTTAGGGTTTGGAGCAGGTCCATTTATGACTAGGCTTCTAGCCATCAACGAATGGCTGCCATTTTTAATATCTGCCGGTCTTAGTTTACTCGCATGGTTATTAATTCTTCAAATGAGAAATGAGTTTCCTTTATCTGACTTGGAAACCGGAAGCAAGCTTTCAACGTGGAGTCGTTATAAAGAAGTATTAAAACTTGCATGGTTTGCCTTTCTGCCGGCCTTTGGATATGGCTTTCTTGAAGCATCTCTTCACGGGAATTATCCTGTTTATGCGCTGAGGTCAGGTATGACAATAGAGCTCGTATCCATTCTTTTGCCAGCCTTTGTAATCGGGGGCCTGATTACTCAATTGCCTCTGGGTCTTCTTAGTGATCGTATCGGCAGAAAACGAATCTTGTTAATTCTATCCGCCCTTGGTGCCTTCTGTTTTTTTGCAATGATCACTTTTGAATCATCTAGCACAATCCTGTTTATCTTATTTATTTTGGCTGGAGCGTTTGTCGGCTCCTTCTTTTCTCTAGGAGTTATGTACTTAGCCGATCTTATCCCTGCCCACCTTTTGCCGACTGGAAACGTAATGATGGCGATTAGTTTTGGCGTAGGAAGCATGACAGGTCCGCTTATCGGGGGTGTGTTTATTGATATCTTTGAATCAGGCAGTATTTATTATTCGATTGGCGGCATGCTCCTCTTCATCTTAGTAACAGGAACTTTATTTAAGTCTGCTCAAACGAATACAAACCAAGAAGTTACGTTATCCAAATAATAAAAAACCCTCATTCTAAAAAGAATGAGGGTTATATGTTTTAGTGATATCCATTTTGTTTATTAGCAGAACTGCTTGTCTTATGATTATTGGCATGTTTATGCCCAGAGTGATGTGCATTTGCTTTTGGCTTTTTCTTCTGGCTCATATCAGACACCTGCCTTTTTGAAAGTAATGGAGGTGACCGACGCAATGTGGCCACCTCCATTTCACCAAATCCTAAAACAGATATTCTTTATTCAATGAACAATCTGGGGTCGTAACGATCTTTGTTTTTAGGAGACACCTCACTCAATATTGTAAAAAACATATTGTTAAGAACAAATGTTAAAAACAATCTGAACGTACTAGTAATACTCCTTCAATGTAATCACCTCATGTAAGGATCTTACTCAAAATTCGTAACTTGCCTATTGTACCTCTGAACAACTTCTTGCCTTAGGGTTGGTGGTAAGAACAGCAGATCAACTGCCGTCCTCAAACATTATGATGTCCGCAATTTTTAATATTATGCGCCAGTTTTATTCTTTATTTTTAAGTTGCTTTACTTCTTCGGCTGCTTCCTTCGTTGCTTGAATAATCTCTTCTGAACTTTCCTTCAGGTGACCTGCAGTCTCAGAAAGTTTTTTAACATCTTCTGATATATCACGGATAACTTGAGAAACTTCTGTAGCTGTTTCACGCACTTGATCAAAAATCTGCTGACGATTATCACGGATAAATGTCACCGCTTCTGTTGTGCCTTCTTTTAAATCAGTTACTTCTTCTTTAAGTTTTTGACGCCATTCTTTTTTTGCGAGTACAATCGTTAATGCAACAGCCCCGCCAATCCATAAACCTTTGCAAAGCGACTGGCACCCTTTTTTTTCCGTTTCCATTACAACTTCCTCCTTAAGAAAATGCTCTTTCTCATTATTTTACCAATAATTGAGCTGAAATAGAAACGAATGTTGTCTGAATAATTAAATCTTAGTTATATAATGAATGATTGACCATTCATTTCGCTTTAAAATAAATAAAATCTCCATCATTGATCTCAGACACTAACTCATCTTGTGCTAATAAATCAAGGTGCCCGAACACTTCAGAAAATGTTAATTCCGGCTGTTTTTCATGGCTTCTGCCAAACATCTTTGCACCAAGCTCATTGACTGTCATCGGACCTTCTTTTAAGTAGCCATAAATGACTTTCGCTCGTTCCTCTTGAGAAGCTAAGCGTTTATCTACTAAAGCTGCTACGTCCTTAATTTTTTCTCCATGTCCTGTATAAAGTTCTTTAATATCGAGGTCTTTTAACTTTTGAAGAGAATCGCGGTATTGTAATAATGTTTTTGGCCTCTCTTCTCCATCTAAAGGGGCTTCAAGCAAGGCATTTGAAGAAACAGATGCTAATAAGACATCTCCTCCTATAGCCATACGGTCAGTGTCTCTAATAAAAAACAAATGACTTTGCGCATGACCTGGCGTTTCCACTACCTGCCAATGAGGCAATCCAGGGAGCGTATCACCTTCACTGATGAAAATATCTACATTGGTTCGATCAACAAAATGTAGATAACCTAATGACGAACGTTCAATGACTTTTAACTGATTTTCATTTAGGCCATGCTGCATATAAAAGGTTTTGAAATAGCTGGCATACTGCTCAAAAAACAATCGGTCTCGCGACAACCACAGCTGATTTAATTTATGACCGATCACTTTGGCATGAGGAAATGAAGCAGTGAGCCCAACATGATCAGGGTGATGATGAGTGAGAACAATTTGTTCAATATCATTCATCGTGTAGCCAATTTCTTTAATTCGAGATTTTAAAACGTTTAATCCTTCCTCTGTTTTAGGGCCTGTATCTACTAAAGTAAGGACAGCGCCTTCAATGAGGTAACAATTCACAGGGCCTACAAGAAAAGGCGTAGGTATCGTTATACAATGAATTTTCTCGGTCTTGACAGTCATCACAATACTCCTTCCATTAACATAATAAAAAGAAGATGCTTAACAGCTGTTAAACATCTTCATCTTAACATTAATTGTAAGCTTGTGTAAGAAAATGATCTGTTTCAAGAGGCTCAAAGCCTTCTTGTTGAACTTTCTTTAATTCATTTAACTCATGAGTAAGACTTTCAATCTTTCTTTGTAGATCCTCAAATTTTTTCTTTTCTGATACTGTCATGCCTCTCTCCTCCTATACGTTTCTCTGTGTATTTTGGGAATAAACCCAGCTGTCGAACAATCGTTCAACTAACGAATGGGTTAATCCAGTGAACTTTCTTTAAATGTTAAAAATATTCTAACAATTAAACAACCTCTTGTAAACACCTAATTTTTACGGTAAACGCTTACATTTAAAATTAATTTTTTCCAGTTCTAGAATGAATAAAAAGAGCATATCATGGTGAAATGATATGCTCCTTTTAGAACCGTCTAAGATGTCTAAGCAACAACTCTTCATACAACAATTGATTATAAATGATTTGAAGAGATTGACTGAAATATACAGATGCATATAGCATTTGATTCATTAAACTCTGCATATGGAGTTTTCTTCTTTCTGTTCTTGTAAATTGGGTTGTAAGTCCTTCCTCATATGAAGAAGGACGCCTAAAAATTTCTTGATCTACCTCCGGCCACCTTCCGTTTAGTTGATAATACACGCTCCTAAGCCAATCATAATGTCTTCTTCTACTTTCTAATATTTGCTTCCATAAAAAAGAGGCTTGCTCACTAGGAGAAATTACAGAGAGATAATCAATCATCAATACATCTGAACTCTCCGTCTCCATCAAATCCTCTAACATCTCATTCACCTGTATCGTTTGTCTAAACGCAGATCTGTCCATTCCAACACCCTTTCCACGTTTTTACCATCCTATGCGTTCAAATGAATCAATAGAAACGTTAATAGAAATGTTCGACATCATCCGTCATTTTTCACCTTTATCAAAAAATTGTAACAATTTAACCTGTATATACGTCTTTTTCTTGTTATAATTACTGTACAGCAAGGTTTTACCCCTTGTTAATAAAATGTATAAGGAATGGTGCTAAATGAGACGTCAAACAGTTAATTTTGATAAATTAGTACTTGAAAATAAAAAACAATTACTAAATGATCCTGAATTTCTCGATAAGCTTGAGAAGCGGCTAGAAGAGAAAAAGATAGCTTCACAAAAAATAAAACATTCATAACCATATAAACCACCTGTCCATTATTCAGTGTATTGCTGCTGTATGGATGAGGTGGTTTTTTTATGCTGGAAAATATAGTGCATAATTCCATTAGCCCTGACACAAAGTAATCACAGCGCTACATACTACTGTGATGGACTTACATCAGCTAGAAGGGAACGAACTAGATGGATAATGTACTATTAGCACGCAGCTTATTCGGATCATCAATGGCCTTTCATATTATTTTTGCCACATTAGGTGTCGGAATCACATTAATGATACTGCTGGCTGAAATATTACGGCTGATCAAAAAAGACGAGGACTATGGGTTACTTGCAAAAAGATGGACAAAAGGTGTGGCGATCTTGCTTGGAGTCGCGATCCCATCAGGAACAATTGTAGCTGTCATGCTGTCTTTATTGTGGCCGGGTTATATGGAAATTGTCGGACAAGTCATTGCCCTGCCGTTTCAAATTGAGATCTTCGCCTTCTTTATCGAAGCCCTCTTTCTCTCTATTTACGTGTATGCTGCAGACCGCCTTTCTCCCACAATGCGGATTATCACGGTATTCTTTGTCGCATTAGGTGCGACGGCTTCTGCTGTATTAATTACGGATGCGCATGCCTGGATGAATACGCCGAGAGGATTTGATTATGTAGATGGAGTCGTTTCAAATGTCCGCCCTCTTGAAGCTGTATTTAATCCCAGTATTTATGTAACGGCTATGCATGTACTGGGAAGCGCTTATATGACTGGCGCCTTTATGTTAGGTTCTGTTGCTGCGTATAAGCTGTTTCGCGGAGGGTTAACTGCTCGTGAAACAACTTATCACAAGAAAGGGCTGATGCTCTCGCTTGGTGTCGCACTCGTTATGTCATTTTACACGGCTAATAACGGCCATGACACAGCAATCATGCTGCATGAAGAAATACCTGTGAAACTGGCTGCGGCTGAAGGATTGTTTGAAACACAGGACAATGCACCGCTTGCCATACTAGGCACCCCGGATCCTGAAGCAGGTCGAGTGATCGGAGGAATTGAAATTCCAGGGATGCTAAGCTGGCTTGCGACTGGTTCAACCGACGGGGTAGTCCAAGGGTTAAACGACTTTCCTCGGGATGAGTGGCCGCCTTTATTCGTCCATACGTTATTTAATGTCATGGTTGGGATCGGGACCGTTCTGTTAGGACTTGCCGGTATCTTTTGGGTTATTTGGTTTTTGGGAAGAAAAAAACAAAAAGCATTTCCAAAATGGTTATTAGGAGCCCTTGTTTTATGCGGGCCGCTTTCGATGATCGGCATTGAAACGGGATGGATATTCAGCTGTACCGGCAGACAGCCTTGGACGATTTTCGGAGTGCAAAGAACGGCGGAAGCCGCGACAAATTCCGGAAACTTAGGCATGCTCTTCTTTTTATTCCTGACTCTTTATTTGAGCTTGCTCGTATTGACTGGACTTGTCATGTATTTTTATTTCAAGAGAAATCCTGTCACTCACGAGCTGCATTCGACGACACCTACAGCTTAAATCATGCTTTAAATAGAAGGGAGTTTAAAAGATGGAAAATGTCTATATTGCCATTATCATTTTGTGGGTGTTCTTATTTGTCTATGCCATTGCAGGCTCTATTGATTTTGGCGCAGGTTTCTGGGCGATGTTTTATCGTAAGCGAACGGACACAAAAGCCGCAAGTATTGCGAATAGGTATCTCTCACCTTCATGGGAAGTAACGAATGTTTTTTTAGTACTCCTTGTCGTGGCTCTTGTCGGTTTCTTTCCAGGAGCTGCCTCTTCATTAGGTACAATTATGATCGTTCCTTTTTGCCTTGTGTTAATTCTGTTAACGATCCGGAGTGCCTTTATGGTGTATTCATATTCCGTACAGAAATATACGAATATGCTTGTCATCATCTCAGGTGTGACCGGCTTATTAATTCCAGCCCTGCTTATTAGCATCCTGCCTGCAGCAATCGGCGGCTTTGTAGAAACAGTAGGGGACAGGCAATATGTATTAGTTAATCAGCTTTTCACAAGCCCTACTTTCTACACTCACCTTGGCTTTGGAATTAGTACAGAGCTGTTTTTATCTTCACTATTATTAAGTGATTATGCAAGAGAAGCCAATTCTGAAGAGACCTACCATGTGTATAGAAAAAATGCGATTATTCTTGGTCCAATTACTCTGGCGTTTGCAGTCGCTGCGATTTTCACGTTAATTCCTGAAGCATTCTGGATGTTTGAAAATATGGCGAACGAATGGCTTTTGTTCTCGCTATCCTTGTTAGCATTCAGCATAGGGTACAGTGCGCTTTGGTGGCCGTCAAAAAAAGTAAGTGTAGGACAACCTAGAGCAGCTGTCCTTTTAATTGCTGCCCAGTTCGGTCTTGCAAGCTTTGCTTACGGGTCCGCCCACATGCCTTACTTCCTCTATCCAGATGTCACAATTTATGATGCGTTTACAAACGACACGATGTTTGGACTGCTCCTGATTGGTTATGGGGTAGGAATGGCTGTGCTGGTTCCGATCTTCATTTTCTTCTGGAGATTGTTTATGAAAGATAAACGATATTTGAAACAAGAGGGCTGACAATCATTTCTTTTATATGTGTTGTGCTGGTCCGCTCTAAATTATGAGTAGAGGGTCACCGATTGTATGTTTTCATCCTGTTTATGCTTCAGTTGAAGAGTTTATTGTGTTCATGTTTCGAGTAATTGAGTCGTTTACTGGGTGAAATGCGCTTGTCTCTGGGAATTACGTCGCTTCAACTAAGTTATGCGTCCATGTGAATTGGAATTGTATTCATTGACTGAGGATATGCGCCTCTTCCCATGGACCAAACGAAAGAAGCTGTCCTCAGCGGGACAGCTTCTACTTTACGTATTAACGATCAATTTTAAATGTTTTCACAAGCTGCTGCAGCTCTTCAGCCATTGTTGTCAGCGCATGAGCAGAAGACGTTACTTCTTCCATCGATGCTAATGTTTCTTGAGCCGAAGCACTTACTGTCGAACTGTGCTCTGATGATTCTTTAGCAATATCCGTCATCTCATTTACAGAATACGAGACAACCTCTGATCTCTCAGCCATTGTTTGAGCAGTATCATTGATTTGTTCGATCTGCTCGTTCATTAATTCAATGGCCTCGCTAATCGCTGTAAATTTACGATCGGTATCATTTGCCGTAACAAGTCCTTCCTGTACCTCTTCTTTTACAAGCCCCATCATGGTAACAGAATGTTTTGTTTCATTTTGCATTTCAGAAATAAGATCATTAATTTTCAACGTACTGTCTGAAGATTGTTCAGCAAGTTTTCTCACTTCATCTGCTACAACCGCAAAGCCTCTTCCATGCTCCCCTGCTCTCGCTGCTTCAATTGCTGCATTTAATGCAAGCAAATTCGTCTGATCTGCAATCCCGCGGATCACATCCAAAATGCCTCCAATCTCCTCTGCCTTAGTAGACATTCCTTGAATCGCCTTATCTGAATCTTTGACAGATTGATCGATTGCTTTCATTTTGTCGACGGTCTCACGAACAAGCTTGCCCCCATCTGCAGCATACTGACGAGATTTTTCGGACTGTTCCTCAACTGCAGCAGTACTTACAGCCATTTCTTCTACACTTGATGAAACTTCACCTAATAAAGTATTACTTTTTGCCGCTGTAGCTAATTGATCGTCGCTGCCTTTCGCAATCCTCTCAATAGCCGACGCTGTATGTTCGGTTGCTCTTGAAGTCTGTTCAGCACTTGCTGAGAGTTCCTCAGATGCTGCTGCCACTTGATCAGAATTGTATAAAAGCTGGCCCACAAGTGTACGCAGCTGTTCTTGCATCACAGCAAAGGAAGCAGATAGCGCTGCGATCTCATCATTCCCTCTCACTCTTGATGTATTAACAGTCAAATCTCCATTTGCCATTCTCTCAGCAGCGGATTTCATTTCTTTTAATGGCTTTGTCAACAGCATTGATAAAGCAATGCCAATCCCAATTGCGACTAAGAAGGCCACTATACTAATTACAACTGTTAACACAATCGCATTTCTTACCTCTCTAGCAATAACTGATGCCCGTTCTTCTCGGTAATCTTGAATTTGTGCAGTAAATTGGTCCGCTTCGTTAATCATATCTCTTGCAATCGGCAGGACGTCATTGTTAACAATTTCAATGGCCCCTTCAGGATTAAGCTGAAATTGATTAATCGCTGTATTAGACAGTTGTAAATAGCTTGTATTTAATTCCTCAAGAAGCACCATCTGCTCAGCAACTTCCCCATCAGGAACGAGTTGCTGCAATTCTTCTATGTAGAGATTCACTTGTCGGTTATAATCATAAAACCGCTCAAGCATCTCACGTTCCCCTGTTAATAGATACCCTCGTAAATTACTGCTCGTACGATTTAAATTACTTTCCATACGAAGGGTCGTTACTTCAAGATCTCGCACAAAACCAGTTAAATCCTGATATGATTGATCAACATTTTTAACATTTATGTATGAAAAAACACTAGCAATACTGAATATGATAGCAACCACCACAAACCCTGCTATCATTTTTTGAGCTACTGATCCCCTTTTCATCTGCTTCTCTCCCCCCCATTGTTTCGCAATATTTGTTGAATTTAATCGATTGCAAATATATAGTACCATAACCTCTCAATAAATAGTTATTTTTGTTACCTATTTTACCAGTAATAAAGTCCTGTTTTAAGAAGAATTAAAAGAACCAAGGAAATCATCTCCTTGGTTCTGTCTATTATTTATTTGTTAATCTCATAAACTCGTCTACATCAGCTAAAACGACGTCAATTGCTTCCTGCCAGAATTCTTTTGTAGTGAGGTCTGCTTGTAGATGCTTCATAGCAAGCTCTTCTACACTCATACTCGCTGTATCTTCAAGCAAGGAAATATAATCATCTTCAAATGATCTTCCCGCTTCTAGTGCGCGCTTATAGATTCCCATACTGAACAAGTAGCCAAACGTGTATGGGAAGTTGTAAAAAGGGACTCCTGTAATATGGAAATGGAGTTTAGATGCCCAGAAGGTCGGTGAGTAATTTTCAAGCTGATTTCCATATGCTTCACGCTGAGCCTCTTCCATTAAAGCATTTAGTTCACCAGTAGATACAAGTTTCTCTTTACGAGCCTCATAGAATCTCGTTTCAAATAGGAAGCGGGCATGGATATTCATAAAGAAAGCAAGCGCACGGTTTACTTTATTTTCAAGTAATGAAAGTTTTACATCGGCATCCTTCGCTTCATTTACTAGAGCATCTGCTACGATTGTTTCTGCAAATGTAGAAGCTGTTTCTGCTACATTCATTGCATAACGCTGTGCAAGCGGCTGCTTCGTTTTTAAACAGTGACTGTGATAAGCATGACCTAACTCATGAGCCAATGTTGCCACATTCGCCATAGAACCGTCATAGGTCATGAAGATTCGAGATTGTTTCGATACAGCAAACGAAGTGCAAAAGCCGCCAGGACGTTTACCAGCTCGATCTTCTGCCTCTACCCAGCCATCACGCAGGGCTCCTTCAGTGAAACTCGCAAGCTTTGGACTAAATTTATTAAAATGCTTAATAATTAAATCACAAGCATCATCGTAAGAAATAGAAGCATCCCCCTCGGTCGGAAGCGGTGCGTGAACATCATGCATCGCAAGCTTTTCCACTCCAAGCAATTGTGCTTTACGATTCATAAATTCATAAAAGCGCGGTTTATTATCATTAATCGCTTCCCACATCGCGTTAAGCGTCTTCTCACTCATTCGGTTAATATCTAGCGGTTCTTTTAATACGTGATCCCAGCCTCTTGCTTCGTACAATTTCAAGCGAAAACCCGCTAGGTGGTTAAGAGTGGATGTAAATAAAGGGGCTTCTTTCTGCCATGCCTCTTCAGAAACATCAAATGCCTGCTCTCTTGTTTTGCGATCTGCGCTATTGAGGCGGTTTTGGAGCTGGCCTGCTGATAATAATTTGGTTTCGCCGTTCTCTTCAAATGGAATCTGCATGCGTCCCACTGCTTGATTATATACCGTCCCCCACGCATGGTACCCGTCAACAGCAAGAGCTGCAGCAAGCTTCTCCTCTGCAGGGTTTAATTTTTCATCGGCTGCTTTCTTTTTTTCTTCTAAATTATAGGCAATTTCCCTTAAAGATTCTGTATTTATCAGAGCCGTCCACTCATCTGCAGTCAGATCAGTTAACTTTTCTTCTAAGCCTACCGTGACATTTTGTACAGAAGTAAACAGCTCTTGGACGCTACCTTGCCAAAGTGATGCCTTTTCATCTTTCACATCCTGCGCAGTAAGACAGCTGACAAATGCTCCAGCTTCTCTAGCATGCTGCATTAAGGTTTGAAGGTCATGAATGAAAGATTCTAGCTCTTTAAGCGATAAGGACTGCTGTAATCTTTCGTTTAACTCCTTGCTCATTTCATTTGCCTTTTTTACAAATGTCTTAAATTCCTCCGAATCACTGCCTCCTTTAAAGAAGGTCTCTAGGTCCCACACTTGAGGGTATTTCATATGTATGTTCCTCCTTAATTATTTCGCATTCCGTACTAACCTTACTTTAACAAACCTTTTTTTATACCGCTATAAGATTTTGAACATTTCAAAAATAAAAAAGGATGAAGGCTAAGGAAATCACTCCTGCTGACAGCGACTGTTGATTTCCGCTGCAGGCACACGCTTTCCGTGGGCGGCCCGGGAGCTTCCTCGTCGCTTTGTGCACTGCTCCCTAAATCTTAGAAGTAATTGAATGATCTTAGTAAGCGAGGTCGCGGATTTCAGGTTAATCATTTTGAACTGATCCATAACAAAATCACCCCACTTAATAATTCTACAAAGCATTACCCTAGCGGATGAACTATACGGAGACTCCTGTGTGGACTAGAACAGGAGTGAGATCCCGCAGGGCAGTAGCCCGAGGAAGCTCACTAGCTCCACACGGAAAGCGCAGTATAGTTCAGAAGCGCAGAGCATACTCAAGCACCTTTGAACCTAGAATCCTCCCTCCTACACCGCGCCGTGTCCGAGGAATAAGCCGCCGTATAGTAAGGCTCCTGCTATGACTAGTGCAGGGTGTACTTTCCATTTTTCAAGCAACAGGTAGCTAATAACAATTAGAAAGATCGTTTGAGCCCACCCTGAGCTGAATACAGATGTATCAAAAAACTCAAAGGCAAGGACGCCAAGTAAAATAGCAATGGTAGGTTTAATAAGCCCTGTCATTCTTTTCACACGCGGCGAATCTTTGAACTTATACAAAATGCCCAAGAGGAAAATCATAATAATTAAAGAAGGAGCGATCGTTGCAAATAAAGCAACAGATGCACCGAGTACACCACCTACTTCATAGCCGATATAACCTGCCATTTTTGTGGCAATAGGTCCAGGCAGCGCATTTCCAATGGCAAGCAGCTCTCCAAATTCTTCTACTGTCACCCACCCATAGCGGTTGACAACCTCTGTCTGGATGAGAGGAATAGACGCTGGTCCTCCCCCATAGCCGACAATACCAGGAATGAAGAAGGCTAAAAACAACTCCCAATAAATCATGATGCCGCCCCCTCTTTTTCACGTCTTGGACGTACAGTTAATCCGTACACAATTAATATCCCAATCACAATGGCAGGATGAATGCCTAAAAATTGATAAGCAGCTAAACTGACGATACTTAGGACAACTGTTACAGCAAGACCAATACCTTTTTTAGACTGCTTTAGAAATTGCATCGTTAAAACGAACAGCATTACGCCGACAACCGGGGCCACTGCAGCTGTCATTCCAGCCACCACACGCGACTCTCGGAATGACGACAAAAGACCAATTAGCCCGACCATTAAAAGAACAGTAGGCAGGACTGTGGCAATGAGGCTATTGATTAAACCAACCCATCCCCCTACTTTGTAGCCGATATAGCCCGCCATTTTTGTCGCAATTGGACCCGGCAGCGCATTTCCAAGCGCTAATACGTCCGCAAACTCTTGATCATTCATCCAGCCAAAGCGCTCGACCACTTCCTTATGGACAAGCGGAATGGTCGAAGGACCTCCTCCGTATCCAAGGATGCCCGAACGAAAAAAGGCAATAAATAAGTCTCTTTGCAATATAATATCCATTCTCCCACTCCCTGCAAAACGTTCCTGCTAACATTTAAATAGTATATTAATGATTACATAATACCTTATCACACTTACAAAATGAACATTTTTCGATATATTTTATTCCTTTTTATTATAGACTACTCTTCAAACAAAGACATTATGTTTGCTCGAACCAAAAGTGACAGATGATTTTTGGTTATATATAATAAACGTAGCCTAATGAATAAGTGGTGAATGAGATGAAAATAGATGCAACAGACCGAAAGATTCTAGCTTTGCTTACTGATAACGGCAGGATGTCTTATGTTGATATAGCTAAAGAATTAGGGCTCTCACGTGTGGCGATCAGGGAGCGAATTCATCAGCTCCAAGAAGAAGGAGTCATTGAGAAGTTCAGTGTCGTTATCAACTCTGATAAAGTCGGTAAATCCGTCTCTGCGTTTTTTGAAGTGGATTGTGAGCCAACCTCTCTTGTCCAAGTGGCTGAGACATTAGCTGAAAACCCTAAGGTGGCTAGCTGCTATCAAATGACCGGACCAAGCACTCTGCATATGCATGTCCTAGTCGAAGACTTCGATCAATTAGAGAACTTTATAAATGAAGAACTGTATGCACTTGAAGGGATCACCCGCGTAGAAAGCCATATTCTCCTTAGACGATTTAAGAGTCGAAGCGGATTAAAACTATAATAATTTAGAACACTGTTTTTAAGCCGTATTTTATAGTTACTCTGCCCGTTTTGCGGAATTTTACGTAAAACATTATTTCTGAGAAGGTACATTGTGGTGAGACAGTTTCTAAATAAAAAACAAAACAGGTTCAAACCAAATAGGATTGAACCCGTTTTTATTCACATTACCAAGCAGCTACTTCACCGTCTGTACGATGTTCTGTGCCCCCTGCTAGTACGCCCGTCTCGGCATCTCTCCAAATAATCTGTCCTCTTCCAAATGGACCTCCATCAAGAGCGACTTGAATGTCATGACCTTTTCTTTTTAAGGCTTGTGCTAAATGAGAAGGCAAGCTCCCTTCTACATGTACTGTTTTCCCTTCTGACCACATCCAGCGTGGTGAATCTAGAGCAGCTTGCGGATTTAGATGAAAATCAACTGTATTCATCACCACTTGAACATGTCCTTGCGGCTGCATAAAACCCCCCATTACACCAAATGGTCCTACTGCCTCATCGCCTTTAGTTAAAAAGCCCGGAATAATAGTATGATAGGTTTTCTTGCCTGGCTTTAAACAATTATCATGGGTTTCATCTAAAGAGAAATTATGACCGCGGTTTTGCATCGCAATGCCAGTTCCCGGAACGACAATACCAGAACCGAAGCCCATATAGTTACTTTGAATAAAGGAAACCATATTCCCCTCACCATCAGCTGCAGCAAGGTAAACGGTTCCTCCTCTTGGCGGCGTTCCTGGCTCCGGTGTGAGTGCTTCTTTACCAATTAGCTCTCTGCGCTCTTTGGCATAGCTTTCTGAAAGCAGGGCATCCGGTGTCACCTTCATGTCTTTTGGATCGGTAATGTATTTCATTCCATCAATAAATGCAAGTTTCATCGCTTCAATTTGCTTATGAAGGGTATCAACTGAATCTTTCTCGGTAAATTCATAGCCTTCTAGAATCTTCAGCGCTTCTAATGCAATTAGACCTTGGCCATTAGGCGGGATTTCCCACACATCATATCCACGGTAAGAAACAGAGATCGGCTCTACCCACTCAGGTTGGTATGCTTCTAAGTCCTCCTTGCGTAAATAACCATGATATTCTTTAAAATAAGCATCAATCTGATCGGCAATTTCTCCTGTGTAAAAATCTTCTGCATCTGTTTGGGCAATCCTTTTTAACGTAGCAGCATGACCAGGAGATTTCCACATTTCCCCCGTACGCGGAGCACGCCCTTCTGGTGCAAACGTCTCAAACCACGCCTTAAATTCTTCTCCTTTAAACAGCTTAGAAAAGGTAGTAAATGCCCCATTCCAATATTTCGCAAGAGTTGGCGAAACCGGAAAGCCACCTTCAGCATAATCAATCGCTGGTTTAAGTACCTCTGTTAAAGGAAGCTTACCAAATTTCCTAGATAGCTCAGCCCACGCGCGCGGAGTTCCAGGAACCGTGACTGGTGTCATCCCGAATGTAGGGAGCTCCTTTTCATATCCTGCAGCCTTAACAGCATCAATAGATAAAGCGTTCGGAGCTTGACCGCTGCCATTTAATCCGTGAAGCTTGCCATCTACCCACACTAGTGCAAAGCAATCTGAGCCAATTCCATTAGATGTCGGCTCTACAACTGTCAGACAGGCTGCAGTAGCAATAGCTGCATCAATTGCATTTCCGCCCTGTTTCAAAATGTCTAAACCCGCTTGAGCGGCAAGCGGCTGTGAAGTAGAAACCATCCCCTTCCGACCATAGACGACATTCCTTTGGGAAGGATATGGATACATTTGTGGATCATGCTGTACATTCATTCAAAATTCCTCCTTGTTAATCAAATGATATATTTCTAGTCAAATAAGAAAGAAAAATATTAATTTTCTTACAATATGTATTTTTTTTATTATATTACTAGTTTTTTTGTACGTAAAGCTAGAACTACCTTTAAAAAAATTGATTGATCGGAGTCTATACCCATGATATGGTAATAGAAATTTTACCCAAATGGAGGTCTGTGCTATGTTTTATCACCGTATTCGTGAAGATCTTGCTTTAAAATTAGTCGCTGTACAAGACGTTGAAGAAACGTTTCAACTGATAGACCGCAATCGTGCTTATTTGAAAGAATGGCTTCCTTGGGTTGATTACTCGAAAACAGCAGAAGATACTAAATCATTTGTACTTGCTAACTTAAAGAATTATGCAGAACAAAAAAGCCTAACCACCTATATTGTCTATAACAAACAAATTGCAGGTATTGTTAGTTTTAATACGATCGATTGGAACAATAAGAGTGTCTCCATCGGCTATTGGATTGGGCAGGAGTTTCAAGGAAACGGCATCGTGTATGATGCAGTCAAAGCATTAACCAATCATGCTTTTCATGACCTCGGCTTAAACCGGGTTGAAATACGAACAGCTGTTCAAAATGAAAAAAGCCGTGCTGTAGCTGAGCGTCTTGGTTTCACGCAAGAAGGCATTGTCAGAGAAACCGAGTGGCTTTATGACCATTATGTCGATCATGTGATTTATTCGATGTTAAGACGAGATTGGTACTCCATCTCTAAGCCTGAGACTTTATAAAGTCTCAGGCTTTTTATATTTATGTATAAATCTTTCTCTAGGAAAGATAATACCATCAAAGGAGAGAGAAATATGCCATTTGGAATTGTTACACTTGCTTTTATAATCTTTTTAACTGTTGGTTTATTTGCGCATGTTCAAGTGATCCCTGCATTGTTATCTGTGTCTCATCGTGATTCATGGATCAGCATTATCTTAACGAGCTTCTTATGGGTGGTATGGGCATTTGTTATTTATAAAATTTTACGGCTTCTCTACAAAAAAGATATCCCTGTTTTTCTAAAGAAATATTCAAAGTCTCCTGTTTGGTATTACGTTATCACTCTCCCTTTTGCAGCTTATCTTTTTCTGGGGGTGATCATCACTATTAAAGATATTGCCTATTGGAGTCAATTAACCTATGCACCTAATCTGTCTATATGGATTATCAATGGATTACTACTTTTATTTTGTTTTTTCTGTGTCAGTTCAGGTTTTAACACAATCGGAAATGTAAGCTTATTACTCTTACCTCTCGTTGTCTTTTTAGGCTTTTTCGTCGCGACAGCTAATATCCCAAAAAAGCATTACGAGTTACTGCTCCCGTTATTTGAAAATGGGTTTATGCCGACATTACAAGGATTAATCTATACTTCCTTACCAATCATTGAGTTTTTCATTTTGTTTTTTATTCATTCGCATTTCAGTAAACACTTCTCGTATAAAAGTATCCTGATTATCGGGATATTAGTTATCGGACTAATGTTAGGTCCGACCGTCGGTACCATTGTCGAATTTGGTCCAGAGTACGCCGCTTTATTCAGGTATCCGGCCTATGAACAATGGAGAATCTTAACGATCGGGAAGTATTTTTCAAATGTAGATTTTTTCGCTACTTTTCAATGGCTCTCAGGTGGTATTGTACGGATCAGCCTTTTTTTATTTGTTCTAGTAAATATATTCAAAAGTTATAAACGACAAACAAACAAAACCATCTATGTTATTTTCTTTTTAGTTTATCTCATTTCAGTTCTACCGCTAGATCCCTACCTTTTTTATGACTGGACCTTTCAATATTACTTTCCAATAGCTTTAATTGTTTTAGTTATTCATACTCTCTTCTTACTATTAATCCTTTATATAACGGATCGAAAATCAAAAGAAAGGAATGTTTCGCTATGACACCTGACAACGCGTCCTCTGCTCATAATGATGTACAATATACGGATAAAGACTGGTTATCTGAACAGTTTCACAACTCCTCAGACATAGTGATTAAAGACTATCCTAATCAGAACGTGCTGTTGATGTTTTGTGACCCGTTAATTGATCATAACGCCCTGCATTCCAATCTTTTAAACTTTAAAGAGAGAGAGTTTAATTTAGAAGAATTATCGACATTAGTTCAACTGACAACGATAAAGAAACAATCTTTTTCGTTTGATTTATTATGTAAATATCTTTATGATGGGTACCTTTATATTGCATCTAAAGAGGCATCATCTGATTATGTATTCTTTTTAAATATCGCAAAAATCCCCGCTCGTTCTCCAGATGAATCTGTTGCAGAAGTTTCTACAAGGGGGCCAAAGGATGGTTTTATTGAGCAAGCTTCAGTAAATATTGGGTTAGTTCGTAAACGATTAAAAACCTCTAGTTTTGTTGTTGAAAATTTCACTATAGGTACCCGTTCTAACACAAGTGTTTCCTTACTATATGTTTCAGACATCATAAACGAAAATATATTAAAAACAATTAAAGACCGAATAAATAATGTTAATACCGATGTTATTACGAGCAGCGAAGGATTAGGAGAGTTTCTTTCAGATCAAATATTTTCTTTATTCCCTTTAATTAATTATACGGGCCGGCCGGACTTTGTAGCTCAATCAATTAACCAAGGCCGTTTTGCTGTGATCGTAGACGGCTCTCCCACCGCTCTAATCGGTCCTGCTAATTTATCTTTTTTATTGAAAACTGCTGAAGATAGCAGCAGCAGTTTTTACTTTGCTTCTACAGAGAGGGTCATTCGTACCATTGGATTGTTGATAAGTATTTACCTTCCAGGTTTTTATACTGCTTTGACTTCCCATAATATAGGACAGCTTCCATTTCCATTAATCGCTACAATATCGGTCTCAAGAAGCGGCTTACCATTTTCCAACTTTTTAGAAATGCTTATTATGTTAATTATGTTTGAGTTATTTAAAGAGGCTGGTGCAAGACTTCCGAAAGGAGTCGGTCAAACAGTAGCAGTTTTAGGTGGATTAATTATTGGAGATGCTGCAATAAGGGGCGGCATTACTTCACCGACCATGCTGGTGGTTGTGGGTGTCACAGCCATATCTAGCTTCACATTAGTCAATCAATCACTTACAGGAAATTTATTTATTGCCAGGCTTTATATCCTCTTTTTAAGCTCAGGATTCGGATTATTTGGATTTTTTATAGGGTTTCTTTCTTTAACTATTCACGTCGCTTCTCTAAGATCTTTTGGGACTTCTTATGTGATATTCAATAAAATGGAGTCAATCAAAGATTTAGTCAGCATATTTATCAATCTGCCTAGACCTTTACAAACCAAACGAGCACCTGATCTAGACCCTAACGATTCAACTAGAGGGCAGTCATGAGAAAAATATTATTCATTCTATTTTTATGTACAATATTAAGCGGGTGTCTTGAGAGTAAAGAAATACAGTCTATCGCCTATGCTATTTCAATGGGGATTGATTTTAAAGAGGAACAGTTTGAACTCACTTTGCAATTTTTAGATTTTAGTAATGTAGCTAAATCTGAGCAAGGAAAGGGCGGAGAAGTCCCATTATGGTTAGCTGTAGGTCGCGGAAGAAGCATTGATGATGCTGTTTCAGAAATATATCGAACCATTCAGCTTCCTGTAAATTATGAGCATCTATATAACATTGTCTTAGGTAAAGCAATACTTGAGGAAAAAGCAAGCGAAACACTAGATATGCTAACTGAAAATTTTCTTATTCCTTATTCCGCATGGGTTTACAGTACAAATCAACCTGTACAAGAAATTTTGACGAGTAAAGTCATTTTTAATTACCCTTTCCTCTATTCGAGATTAACACAGCCAGAAGATATGCAGGAACAGCTCTCTTCAGTGCCTTCACTTTTCTTACAGCAATTTATGCTTGAATACGAAGAACCAACAAAAACCATTGTGCTACCGTCTATTAATATTGAGGATAATGCGATTAAAGAAGACCTAACAGGAGTATCCGTACCATATTTCGAAGGGGCTCATATCATAAAAGACAAGCAATATAAGGGGTATCTTTCAATTAACGATCTCAAAGGATTTATTTTAACCAATAACGAATCGAAACGCTCTCTTTTTGATGTAAAGGAAGAAGAGATATTTTTGACCGTTGAATTGAATAATCCTACCTTTAAAATAAAGCAGACATCATCAGCTGGAGGAACAAGCTATACATTAGCAGTTACTATACCAAGTGTCCTTCGCGAGAACTCAACAGAGCTGACAATGGATGAAGTGAAACGAAAAGTAGAAAAAGCAATTGAAGGGGAAGTCTCCAGCTCTATCATTAAGGGGCAGGAAATAGGCGCTGATGTTTTCCAATTTGAAGACTTTCTTTTTAGACGAAATCACACTGAATGGCTAAGTATAAAAGAAGCCTCTAATAACTTTGAATTCGAAACAATTGAAGTTACATTAAAACCATTTAACTCTGTAAATAAAACCAATTACAAATTTCAAAAATAAAAGCAAGGAGTGAGCTCACTCCTTGCTTTTATTTTTTTACATTTGCTTTAGTTTTTCCACATACGGCGTAATATCTTTACCTAGTGAATCTGCTAAACGCTGACCAAATTCTTCATCGGCTCTGTAGAAATTGCAGATTGCAAGCATGACTGTTTGTTCTGCTACTCCTTGAAGATCGGCAGTCATATTCTTAATAACGGCATCCTGTTCTTCTTTAGAATAACGTCTCCACACTTGACCTGCTTGACCAAAGTTATTTGGCTTATCAATCGGCTGACGGCCTGCCATCCCTTGAACAGGCATCATAGGATCAGTATGAGCGCCATCTTCTTTCGGTGTATCCGCATAACGGTTAGGTTCGTAATTGATATGACCTGGCTGCTGTTTAAAAGCCATTGCCCCGTCACGCTGGTTGTTGTTTACTTGGGCAAACGGGCAGTTGATTGGAAGCTGCATATAGTTAGGTCCCACGCGGTAGCGCTGTGTATCTGAGTATGAGAATAGTCGGCCTTGCAGCAGTTTATCTTCAGATGGCTCGATACCAGGAACCACCACACCAGGGTTGAATCCTACTTGCTCGGTTTCAGCAAATACATTCTCCGGGTTTCTATTTAATGTCATTGTTCCAACTAATTGATAAGGAATATCTTCTTCAAACCAATCTTTTGTTGCATCAAGCGGATCAAAGTCAAACTTGTCCATATCAGCTGGATCTAGAATCTGAACATAAAGGTCCCATTCCGGATAATCCCCATTCTCAATCGCTTCATATAAATCTTGTGATGCATGGTTGAAGTTCTCAGCTTGAATTTCAGCCGCTTCTTCCATTGATAGATTTTTTACCCCTTGATTTGGTACCCAGCGAAATTTAGCATAGACGGTATTTCCAAACTCATTAATCAGCTTAAATGCATGAACACTTGACCCGCGCATGTGGCGGTAACTAGCTGGAATACCTTCATCAGAGAACAAGTGGGTTAACATATTTGTAGACTCAGGACGAAGCGTCATAAAATCCCAGTAACGGTCTGGATCTTGACGATTTGTACGTGGGTCTGGCTTCAATGAATGAACCATGTCAGGGAATTTCATTGCATCTCGTATAAAGAACACCGGCAAATTATTCCCTACAAAGTCCCAGTTTCCTTCTTCAGTATAAAATTTTACCGCAAATCCACGCGGGTCACGTAATGTTTCAGGTGAATGCTGACCGTGTATTACGGTTGAGAAACGAGCGAATACAGCTGTTTGGGCTCCTTCTTGAAATACAGCAGCTTTAGAGAAACGTTTTAGACTGTTTGTTACTTTAAATACACCATGAGCTCCTGCACCGCGAGCATGAACGACACGCTCAGGAATACGCTCACGATCGAAATGAGCAAGCTTTTCAATCAATTGATAATCCTCAAGCAGCGTCGGACCGCGTTGACCGGCTGTACGAGAATTTTGGTTGTCATAAATTGGGGCACCTTGGTTTGTCGATAATTTTTTCATCGTTGCAATTCCTCCTAATTGAACCTGATTAAATAAAGATCATATATTTAACTTTTATTTCTTTTTTCTTCTTTTTCAGAAGCCATTGTAATAATAACTACTTATTTATAATAATTATTAATTGATTACAGTTATCATTGTACTCAGAGTAAACCTCAATGTCAACACTTATTAATAATAATTTTAATTAAATAATTAACATTAATAAATATCCTCTTCTTTCTTCTAGCTAAATGGCTTGGTGGATAGTTGAAACAACCTCCTATTCATTAATCTATTTAACTCACTTTATCAATCAGTCAATATTATTGATAACTACTCCACTTAACAGAACGTAAAAAAGGATCACAGCCTAAGGCTGTGATCCTTCATTTTTCCGATCAAATTGTTGAAAAACCGTATCGTTATTAAGAGAGAAAATCTCATTGCCTGTAATGGTATTGATAATCGTTTGATTTCTACGAACAGATAAAGCTAGGTTCGTTGCACTTGCACCATGCGAATGTTCAAGATTCGTAAGAACAAACAAATGATTTTCACGTTCATCTTTGAACTGGAGACGATAATCATTTGTTACAGCAAATTCTTTCTCGCTTTCCCACTTAAATTCACCTTTCATATCGAGAAGCCAATCCGGCAGATGCGGTTTATACCCAGTAGCAAATACAACTTTCTCTGTTTCATGTGTAAATTCTTCTTCTTGCTGCCATTGCTCGCACATTAACTCATATTTCATCGGCTCTTTTTTGATGACATCATTCACTGAAGTCATCGCCTGGATCGTTACTGCCGGGTCTTCTCTTCTAATAGAACGGTGGTACAGCAGATCATAAATCGCATGTAGAGTTTCTGCTTCTACGCCATTACGCAGCCCGCCAAGCATCGGCAAAGCATCTTTTCTTTTTTCGTAAGAAAGCTCATGAAAATACTGGACATAATCTGGTGAGAATACCTCTTGTCCAAGTTTCCCTGATTCAAGCTGAAAGAAGCCTGGCGAACGTGTAAACCATGTTAATTGGTAGTTATTTTCCCGCTGAGTAAACAGCAGATCATAGAATACTTCTGCCGCACTTTGCCCAGACCCTACAACTGTCACACTTCTTGATTCTTTAAATTCTTTTTCATAATGCTTATAGCGGCTCGTATGAATGACATCTTCATTTAATTTCTCATCGATTGGAGAGGGGATAAGCGGAGTGCTCCCCGTACCGATAACAATATGAGTTGCTGTATAGGAGGTCATTTTACCCGTCTGTACATCTTGGACCTCAATATTGTAAAGCTTATAATCACGATCGTACTCCACTGATGTGACCATTTTCCCAAAATGAAGCGTGGACAGATCTGATACGACCCACTGACAATAGTCATTATATTCTACTCTAGGTACATCAAAGCGTTTAAAGAAATAAAACTGATACATCCGGTTATGCACATGCAGGTAGTTAAGAAAACTGTACTTGCTTGTCGGATCTGCTAATGTGACGAGATCTGCTAAGAAAGGGACTTGAAGATCCGACTGCTCAAGCAGCATACCAGGATGCCATTGAAACACTTCTGTTTTATCAAAAAATGCCGCTTTTAGTTCAGTGTTTTCTTCAAGTAATGCAGCCAGACCCAAATTAAACGGCCCTATACCGACCCCTATCACATCATAATGACTGTCTTTCATCTAGTTCCCCTGCCTATCTTCTTATTTAAACACTGAATTCTTACTTGGTTAATTAAATAATTTACGCAATACTTTCATTGTTAGTTTCCCTTGTTTATATCTAAGAGGCAAATCCACCTTCGTTGATTGCTTTAAAATGCTCTTCCGATGAGAGAAGGTGCGGAAGCTTTCTACCCCATGGTATGCACCCGTCCCGCTCTCTCCTACACCGCCAAAAGGCAGATAAGGGGTAGCTAAATGCATGACCGTATCATTAATACATCCGCCGCCAAAGGACAAGTTTTGTGTAATCAGCGCCTCAACTTTTTTATTTTCAGTAAATACGTATAAGGCAAGTGGATTCGCTTTGTCTCTTACTTTATCTAATACCTCCTCCAACGATTGATACGTAAAAATAGGAAGGATCGGTCCAAAAATCTCTTCCTGCATGATAGACGCTTCCCAATTTACTTCTGTTAGAATGGTCGGTGTTAAAGTGCGTGATTCCTTATTGTACTGCCCGCCAAGTTCGACCTGCCCATCTGAGAGGAATCCAGCTAACCGCTCTAGATGGCGTCCGCTGACCACTTGAGGATAGGTTCCTTTAAGCAAAGCCTCATCAAATAACGCTTTCGTATGCTTCTTAACCTTTTTCAGAAAGGCTGGATAGACTTTCTCATGAACAAGAACATAATCAGGAGCTACACAGGTCTGCCCTGCATTAAGAAATTTACCCCACGCAATTCGTTTAGCAGCAAGATCAAGCTTCGCATCTTCATGAACTATAGCAGGACTCTTCCCACCAAGCTCTAAGGTAATAGGAGTCAAGTTCTTTGAAGCAGCTTCCATGACAATCTTTCCGACACCAACACTTCCCGTAAAGAAAATATAATCAAACGGCTCTTTTAACAAAGCCTGGCTGACATCGACGGCCCCTTCAACGGTTTTAATATAAGCCTCATCAAAGGTTTGATCTAGGAGCTTTGCTATTGCTTTTGATGTGTGCGGAGTTAATTCTGATGGTTTGACGATCGCACAGTTCCCTGCAGATATGGCCCCCACTAGTGGTGAAAGGGCTAATTGGAGTGGATAATTCCAAGGGGCAATGATTAACGCCACTCCGTAAGGTTCATAATGTATTTTCCCAACTGAACCAACATGAGAAGCTGGTGTCTTCACTTTCTCCGGCTCCATCCATTCTTTTAAATGCTTTAATGTATGATTTATTTCTTGATAGGTTGGTCCAAGCTCTGTTAAAAAAGCTTCTTCATTTGTTTTATTTAGATCAAGCTTTAACGCTTCTAAAAGCTCTGCTTCATTTGTTTGAATCGCTTCTTTCAAGCGCTCTAACTGTTTTTTTCTAAAGGTATACTCTTTTGTCTGTCCTGTATAGAAGAAATGCTTTTGTTTTTCTCGTAAAGACGTAAACATCGCTAAAGTCCCCCTAACATGTAATAACATAATCTCATTCTTACTATACCTTTATTTGCGCCCGTAGTCTGCTTTGATCTCTCCCCATTTTTCTGTGTGCCATTTTAGGATCGGCGTATCATACTCATTTTCTTGCAGCCACTTCTCTGCACGGTCGACAAGCGACCAAATATAAGCCGTCCGTTCGTTGCGATCAAGTGTAGACTTTGCCTTCTTTTGTTTTACCCATTTAATTGCTGTTAGAGAATCCGAATAGATCGGCTTGTTCAGTCCGTGTTCCTTTAAATAAGCAAGCCCGTGTACAATGGCTAAAAATTCTCCCATATTGTTTGTCCCGATATGAATCTCATCATGTGCAAACAGTATTTCTCCCGTTTGTGTATGTACCCCTTTATACTCAACAATTCCAGGGTTTCCCCGGCATCCAACATCAACAGAAATGCTGTCCCAATTGACTTCAGCGATTACATCGGTTTCCTTTTTTTGTGTGGAAGTCCTCGCTTTACTCTTTGTCTTTGAACTAGAGGATGCAGACGCCCCGCCGCCGCTAAATGCAGCTTTCGCCTCCGCCTCTGTCGGAAAGGATTTAAAACGAGCTCCTGTAAAACCTTTCACTTGCGCCTCACATTCAGCCCAAGTCGTAAAAATACCTTTTTTTCGTCCATTCCAAACCACGTAAAATTTCTTTTTTGCCATAGGGACACCTTCTTCGTATAAGTTTTCCATTTAATCAAATAGTAACAATGAAACACCTTTTACACAATCAAACACCTTTTACACATCAAGCGCATATCACAAAATGAAAGGAGCATCACCCATGACTAAACGAAATAAACAGCACAATAAAGCAGTTACAAATAACCAAACTCCGACTGAGAGTATGTTTAATCAGGAAGTAGCAAGTGAGATGATTGATAACGGCGGGAACAAATCCAACGAAAAGAAAAAGAAATAACGTATAAAATCAATACAATGTGGATACCCTGTTGAAAAAACGTTTAGGAGGGTAAACTCATGAACATTACGATTAATCGAAAGCGCTCAGTGAAAGAAGTTGGGGATCTTGTTAGTACGAAGAGTAATAAGCTCTATGCGATTATTGAGGATAAAGGAGAGAAGTATCCTTATCATCTCCTTTGTCTTGAGAGCTTTACGATTATCGAAAGTTATGATGAACTCCCTTCTAATCAGGAAATTGAAGAAGATATCGGGGAGAAGCTTGATGGAATATATCAGCATCGCGACTCACATATCACATTAAACTAAATAGGAGCTGCCCGGTTTAGGGACAGCTCATTTTTATTAGGGTGAAGAGAATGAAATGAAGTGACGCAATAAATGGATAGTACGATACAATTTCGTCTGAGAGGGACGCAATAGACTGTTGAATCGGCGCAATTAGAGCAGATTGACGCATAAGACTCAGCAAATGATGCAATTACACGATGAATAAGCAAGATTACCTCACCTACAGGCACATATACAGCCGCAAATCGTACAATCCACCTGCCCCATCGCAATCAACGCGCACTCACCTTTTCTCTTACCTCTCTAATTGAACTTTCGCTCGTTTCTCAACTGTATATAATCTCCATAATAAAGCAGCTGCACATACGGCAAGTCCTGTTATCAAGCCGATCCAATATCCAAACGGTCCGAATTCTGTGTAGTTGGCAAGTATATATCCTGTAGGAAGACCGATCAGCCAAAACGAAACTAACGCCATTACAAATGGGATGTTAACATCTTTATGACCGCGTAACACCCCTTGTATCGGGGTAGCAAGTGCATCAGACAATTGGAAGAAAATCGAATAAATAAGGAACTGTTGAATTAACCGCGCAACATTCGGATCATTTGTATAAAGCCCGGATACAGGTCCTCGCATGACATAAATAATAAGGCCAGCAATGACACCCATGCCGAGCGCCATCCATATCCCCATTTTGCTATACTGCTTTGCGTCATCAAATCGTTTAGCGCCTACCTCATACCCAACAGCGATCGTTAAAGTGAACGCAAAACTTAATGGGATCATATAGAGGAAGGAAGCGAAGTTAATCGCAGCTTGGTGTGCTGCAATAGTGGCCGTATTAAACTCACTCATTAATAACGTAACGGCAGCGAAAATACTCGTTTCAAAGAAAATAGTAAAACCAATAGGCAGCCCTAAAATTAAAAGCTCTTTCCATTTTGCAAATGATATTTTATATACATTCTTAAAGATCTGGTACGTTGAAAAGGGCTGTACGCGAGCAATGAAATAAATCGTAATTGCAAGTATGCTCCAATAAGTGATCGTTGAAGCAACCCCGGCTCCAATCCCTCCTAAGCGCGGAAAGCCCCAGGCACCAAAAATAAGGACATAGTTAAAGAACACGTTAATCGGCAGCGACAAAAGCGTAATAAACATCGTCACACGTGTTTGGCCAAGAGAATCAATAAAACAGCGCAGCACGGTGTACATAAATAAAGGTATGACACCAAAGCCAAGTGCGACTAAATAATAATAAGCCACCCGGTGCACTTCTGCTTCTAATGACATTAGATTTAAGATCGGCTCAAGTACTAGACCTCCGCCTATAATAATGACGATTGATACAGCAATTGATAAATACAAGCCTTGAACCACTGTATACGGCACTTCCTCTTTATTACCTGCACCGATATTTTGAGCGATCATCGGCGTCAGTGCTAAGAGAACACCACTTAACCCAGTAAATACGGGCACCCATAAACTCGAACCAATGGCCACACCGGCTAAATCTTCAGCACCAGCCTGACCGGACATTGTGGTATCAAAAAAGTTCATGGCATACAGCCCTAATTGTGTAATGAGAATCGGCATCATAACAACAAGGAACAGCTGAAGCTTCTCTTTTAATGTTTTTGTTTCTCTCATCTTACTCCTCCTTGCCACCCCTTCTTGTATAAAACTATGCCATTATATCACGCTTCTTACATAAAGGTTAATCATAAATCTTTCGTTTCACTAAAAAAATCACTGACAAAAAAGCTGCAGACTCGTTTAGTCTGCAGCTTTCCTTAATGTATTTATACACAAGTGAACATACGCTCAATAGCCAGTTTAGCCGATTGGGCTGTTTCTTCGTCTACTGTTATAACATTTACAGGCTGTCCTTCTGCTATTTGTTCAAGCGTCCATACAAAATGAGGAAGATCAATCCGGTTCATTGTTAAACACGGGCACATATCAGGATTAAGTGAGCGGATTGACTGATCTGGATGTGTGTTCATTAATCGATTCACTAGATTCATTTCCGTTCCGATTGCCCACTTTGTCCCTGTTGGAGCCGCTTTGATTTGATCAATGATATACTTTGTGGAACCTGCATCATCACTCGCATTAACCACATCCCATGTACACTCCGGATGAACAATGATTTTACGTTCAGGCTCTTCTGCTCTTATCTTGTTTACATGTTCTAGGCGGAACTTTTCATGAACTGAACAGTGTCCCTTCCATAAAATCATTTTCACTTTATCCTTCTTACAAGATCCTTCTACTTCCTCAGTTAGTTGATTCCATATGACCATCTCATCAAGAGGAATCCCAAGTTCATATGCCGTATTCCTCCCTAAGTGCTGATCAGGCAGAAATAATATGCGTTTCTTTTTTGTAAAAGCCCATTCAAGCATCGCTTTTGCATTAGAAGAGGTTACCGTCGCTCCCCCGTTCCTGCCAACAAATGCTTTTATTTCAGCCGAAGAATTCACATAGGTTAACGGGATTATCGTGTCTCCAAATTCGTCGGTCAACTTTTCCCATGCAGCTTCTGTCTGCTCTTTTGTTGCCATGTCGGCCATTGAACAGCCCGCCCGCATGTCAGGGAGAATGACTGTTTGTTCGTCATCCGTTAAGATATCTGCTGTTTCTGCCATAAAATGAACCCCGCAAAACACAATGTAGCGTGCTGTCTGGTTGGAAGCAGACAGCCTTGCAAGCTGCAGGGAATCACCTGTCACATCAGCAAATTGAATGACTTCATCTTTTTGGTAATGATGACCAGGAATAAACAACGTATCACCGAGCTCACTTTTTATATAGGCAGCTCTTTTTATTAAATCTTGGTCACTCATTTGTTTGTAATACGCTGGGATTGTTGGACCTGCTTTTGAAAAAAGATCCATCTTAAGCATGGGACACACCTTCTTTCACTAAAACATCCAGGCTGATATCTAACGCCTTAACCGAATGCGTCAGGGCCCCCATCGAAATATAGTCTACCCCTGTGTGAACATACTCTTCTAATTGATGAAGCGTAATCCCTCCTGATAATTCGACCACTATGGAATCAGGAACAAGCTTTCGCCATTCTTTTGCTTCAGTTGGAGAACAGTTATCAAACATAATCACATCTACGTGTGATGCAACGGCTCTCTTTACCTCTTCACACGACTCAACCTCTACTTCAACTTTCACCATATGGCCGAGCTTCTCTTTTACTCGTTTCACGGCAGTATCTAAATCTCCTCCGCATTGAGCAATATGATTGTCTTTTATTAACACAGCATCATGCAGCCCAAAACGGTGATTAAACCCGCCGCCGCATGTTACCGCGTATTTTTCTAGCATCCGTAGACCTGGTGTTGTTTTTCGTGTATCACAAATTCGAATCGATGTTCCTTCCACTTTCTTAACTGCTTTGTTCGTTTCTGTGGCAATTCCTGAAAGCCGCTGAATGATATTTAAGATCACTCGCTCAGAGGTGAATAGATCACGAGCTTTGCCATAGACTTCACAGATTATCTCGCCACCCCTGACTGCATCCCCGTCGTTCTTATGCATAATCACCTCGATAGCAGGATCGAATAACTGATATGAAGAAAAAATAACCTCTTCTCCACAAAAAATCCCTTCATCCTTTGCCAGAAAATAAGCCTTACCTTTTTCATTATCAAAGATAGCTTCTGATGTTAGGTCTCCATGTCCGATATCTTCAGAAAAAAACTGAATTAATTGCTCCCTTAACATAAGTTTGTTCACTTCAACACCCTCTCCTTCTCTTTCACAGGTTTTGCCCATATATCGCCTCTTGCCTGCATCATAGCTTGGGGGTTCATTGGCATCCTGCCTATCTCTTGTGAATCATTTCGAAAATGGGCTCCTAAGCTCTCTTTTCGTGCTAGTGCAGACTTGGCAATGAGCATTGCAGCCGTACACATCGTGTCTATTTCAATTTGTTCTCTCGTCCAATTCACCCGACTGTATACGTCTTGATCAAACTGTCTAAAGCCGCCTAACCATGAAAGTAACTGTTCTAGATCGTGGCTGGTGCGGGTAATGCCTAAAGCTTGTGTCACTTTACGTTTTAACTCATTTTTAGAAGGCAAAGCAGAAGGGTCATCGACTTTCTCAGCACGAATATATCGATCATCGTCACTAGTCAGCTCTCTTTTAAGCGGTTGGCTTAAAAGAAATTCTCCTAAACGTTCACCGAATACAAGAGCTTCTAACAAAGAATTGCTTGCGAGCCTATTTGCCCCGTGAACATTATTCCCGCTCACTTCTCCTACCGCATATAAGTTTGCAATAGAAGCGGCCCCGTTCGCATTCGTCTCCACTCCCCCCATATGGAAATGAGCGCCTGGACATACAGGAATACGCTGCTTTTCTAAATCAACTTGAGCTTGATTACACAAGCTGGTAATCTGAGGAAATTTATCTTTAAAGTTAGGAATGGGTGAAATATCTAAGAAAATGGGCTCCTCTTTTTTTGTATACTCGTAAATTACCCGTGCCACCACATCTCTTGGGGCAAGGTCACCACGGTCGTCTCTTCCATCCATAATAGGAGTACCCTCTTGATCTACAAGCCGAGCTCCTTCTCCTCTTAAAGCCTCTGATGCTAATCCCGCAGTCCTTCCTTGTGAATAAATGAGCGTAGGATGGAACTGAATAAACTCTAAATCTCTCAAAATAGCACCCGCTCTATAAGCCATTACTAAACCTTCGCCTATTAAAGACGGATCATTCGTTGTCGCTTCGTATAATCCTCCAATTCCACCTGTTGCTAGAATTGTTGCAGAGGCTCTGACTTCTATTAATTCATTTTGCTTATTCTTAAACCAGGCACCATCACAAACCTCATTCTCTATAATTAGATCAATCGCTTGATAATGTGATAGAATACGGACCTTTTTCTGCTGCAGTTTACTCCAAAAATAAGTCATGCAGACTTTCCCTGTCTGATCCCCTTGGTTATGTACGATACGCCGGATCGAATGGGCTCCTTCTTGACCGAAGAGAAGCTCTCCATCCATCGTTTGATCAAAGTTGAGTCCTTCTTTCATCCAACCTCTCAGCCGCCTTGGCCCTTCTTTGACAAGCATTTCTACTAGCTGCTTATTATTTTGATAACAACCAGCCTTCATCGTGTCTTTATAGTGAACAAATGGATGATCTAAAGATGAAAGTGCTGCTGCAATCCCTCCTTGAGCCCTCCATGAATTGCCGCTCTCAATCGACCCTTTCATAGCTATCGTTACTTCGTAGCGGTCAACGAGCTTCAATGCACATACGACGGCTGCCAGTCCTCCGCCAATGATTAGTACATCTGTTTTCAACATGCAACCACCCATTCTTTACATGTGTCTTGACACCTATATTTACATAAAATTAAACTAAAGACAAGACTTAACTAACAGGAGTGAGGATGTTGATCTATTTAGACCATGCCGCAACGACCCCTATTTCAAAATCAGTGATCGGTGCATGGATTCGTGCGAGTGAACATTATTTTGCCAACACCCAGAGCCTTCATGAAGAGGGTGAAGAGGCAAGGCATTTATTTGAGATATGTAAAAAAGAAATGGGAGAACTTCTTGGTTGCGAGGGGCCTGAAATCTACTTTACTGGGAGCGGTTCTGAGGCAAATCAATTACTATTAGAAAGTTTATTCAAATCTATTAAAACAAGAGGAAATCATGTGATCACTTCCTCTATTGAACACCCTTCTGTCTTATCCTTTTTTCAAAAGCTAGAAGAGCAAAGAGTGGAAGTTACGTACTTACCTGTTTCAAGTGAGGGCTTGATATCTATTACCGAGCTTAAAGAATCCATTCGAAGCGATACGGTTTTAGCTTCGATTCAGCACGTCAATTCAGAAACAGGTTCCATTCAACCGCTTAAAGAGATTGGAGCCATATTGAAAGAGAAGAATATCATTTTCCATAGTGATTGTGTGCAATCTTTCGGAAAGCTTCCGCTTAATGTCCGTCGGTACCAGCTTGATGCCATTTCAGTGGCCAGTCATAAAATTTACGGCCCTAAAGGAGTCGGTGCTGCTTACATCAACAAACAAACCGCTTGGAGTCCGACTCTTCCCTTCACTCATCATCAAAATGGATTTAGGCAAGGAACGATTGACCTGCCTGGAATAGCTGCCTTCACTACAGCTGCACTGGAGATTCAGGAAACGCTTAGTCAGCAGCTTGATCATTTTTGGAAGCTTAGAGAGCAATTATTATCTGCACTGTTTAACGCAGGCATTTCATTTAAAGTTGAGGGGAGTACAGCAAAAGATAGGCAGCTCCCTTCAATCATCGGACTTTCGATAGAGGGCATTGAAGGTCAATGGATGATGCAGATGCTTGACCGGCACCATATTCAGATCTCTACTGGCACAGCCTGTCAAACAGGAAGTCAAACCCCCTCAAAAACAATGATTGCATTACAAAAAACCGAACAGGAAATTAACCGCTATTTTCGCATTTCTCTAGGCAAAAGTACGACCAGCGAACAAATATCCTATACGGCAAATAAAATCATTGAAATTGTTAACGAATTTCGAAAAAGGAAGGTGGGTTAACTAGTCTCTCCCTGCAGTAGTTGTTGATTTCCGCTCCAGGCACTCGCTTTCCGCGGGCGGTCCGGAAGCCTCCTCGTCGCTTTGCTCCTTTGGGGTCTTCCTGGTCACGCACATCCCGCAGGAGTCGGCGCCTTCCGCTCCAATCAACGGAGGAAGGGATTTGGTTAAGTTGCTCCCATTTTTATAAGGAGCAGTTCAGTGATCTTAGCAGATTAACCTAATAATGTCTGCATTCGTATAATTTGAAATGGTACATAACTAAATCGTTCCACTAAATAAATGGACGAAGCAAGTAACATAGCGGATGAAATATGTGAAGACTCCTGCGCTGCCTAGAGGAGGCCACTGAAAAAGTCCTTTTGTTTTCTGAGAGTGGTTGGTCGAATTTATTCGACCAACCACTCTCTTTTTC
>NZ_ATAE01000066.1 GCF_000474275.2 Alkalihalophilus marmarensis DSM 21297 | reverse complement strand
ATGTAAACATATTTGTTCATCGGTATCTTTTAATAGAGAAGATTGAACGAGCATGTCAAGAATTCAACAACCTTTTTTAAATTTTGGTTAAGTTAGAAAGGGCGCACGGTGAATGCCTTGGCACTAGGAGCCGAAGAAGGACGCGACGAACGGCGAAACGCCTCGGGGAGCTGTAAGTGAGCTTTGATCCGAGGATATCCGAATGGGGGAACCCACTATTCGTAATGGAATAGTACCCATACCTGAATACATAGGGTATGAGGAGGCAGACCTGGGGAACTGAAACATCTAAGTACCCAGAGGAAGAGAAAGCAAATGCGATTACCTGAGTAGCGGCGAGCGAAACGGTATCAGCCCAAACCAAGAGGCTTGCCTCTTGGGGTTGTAGGACACTCTATACGGAGTTACAAAGAAATAGGATAGGCGAAGCGATCTGGAAAGGTCCGCGACACAAGGTAACAGCCCTGTAGTCGAAATTCTATTTCCTCCTGAGTGGATCCTGAGTACGGCGGGACACGTGAAACCCCGTCGGAATCCGGGAGGACCATCTCCCAAGGCTAAATACTCCCTAGTGACCGATAGTGAACCAGTACCGTGAGGGAAAGGTGAAAAGCACCCCGGAAGGGGAGTGAAACAGATCCTGAAACCGTGTGCCTACAACTAGTTGGAGCCCGTTAATGGGTGACAGCGTGCCTTTTGTAGAATGAACCGGCGAGTTACGATGTCGTGCAAGGTTAAGCTGATAAGGCGGAGCCGTAGCGAAAGCGAGTCTGAATAGGGCGAATGAGTACGCCGTCGTAGACCCGAAACCGTGTGATCTACCCATGTCCAGGGTGAAGTTCAGGTAACACTGAATGGAGGCCCGAACCCACGCATGTTGAAAAATGCGGGGATGAGGTGTGGGTAGGGGTGAAATGCCAATCGAACTCGGAAATAGCTGGTTCTCCCCGAAATAGCTTTAGGGCTAGCCTCGAGGTTGAGAGTTTTGGAGGTAGAGCACTGATTGGACTAGGGGTCCCCACAGGATTACCGAATTCAGTCAAACTCCGAATGCCAAAAACTTTTACTCGGGAGTCAGACTGCGAGTGCTAAGATCCGTAGTCAAGAGGGAAACAGCCCAGACCATCAGCTAAGGTCCCAAAGTATACGTTAAGTGGAAAAGGATGTGGAGTTGCCCAGACAACCAGGATGTTGGCTTAGAAGCAGCCACCATTTAAAGAGTGCGTAATAGCTCACTGGTCGAGTGACTCTGCGCCGAAAATGTACCGGGGCTAAACGTATCACCGAAGCTATGGATTGACACCTTAGGTGTCAGTGGTAGGGGAGCGTTCTAAGTGCAGCGAAGTCAGATCGTGAGGACTGGTGGAGCGCTTAGAAGTGAGAATGCCGGTATGAGTAGCGAAAAGAGGGGTGAGAATCCCCTCCGTCGAAAGCCCAAGGTTTCCTGAGGAAGGCTCGTCCGCTCAGGGTAAGTCGGGACCTAAGCCGAGGCTGAAAAGCGTAGGCGATGGACAACAGGTTGAAATTCCTGTACCACCTCCTCACCGTTTGAGTAATGGGGGGACGCAGTAAGGTAGGGTAAGCGCACTGATGGATATGTGCGTCCAAGCAATTAGGCTGAGAAGTAGGCAAATCCGCTTCTCGTGAAGGCTGAGTTGTGATGGCGAGGGAAATTTAGTACCGAAGTTCCTGATCCTCCACTGCCAAGAAAAGCCTCTAGCGAGGTGAGAGGTGCCCGTACCGCAAACCGACACAGGTAGGCGAGAAGAGAATTCTAAGACGCTCGGGAGAACTCTCGTTAAGGAACTCGGCAAAATGACCCCGTAACTTCGGGAGAAGGGGTGCTCTGGTAGGGTGTATGCCCGAGAGAGCCGCAGTGAAAAGATCCAAGCGACTGTTTAGCAAAAACACAGGTCTCTGCGAAGCCGCAAGGCGAAGTATAGGGGCTGACACCTGCCCGGTGCTGGAAGGTTAAGAGGAGGGGTTATCCCTTACGGGAGAAGCTCTGAATTGAAGCCCCAGTAAACGGCGGCCGTAACTATAACGGTCCTAAGGTAGCGAAATTCCTTGTCGGGTAAGTTCCGACCCGCACGAATGGTGTAACGACTTGGATACTGTCTCAACGAGAGACCCGGTGAAATTATAGTACCTGTGAAGATGCAGGTTACCCGCGACAGGACGGAAAGACCCCATGGAGCTTTACTGTAGCTTGATATTGGATGTTGGTACAGTTTGTACAGGATAGGTAGGAGCCTTGGAAGTCGGAGCGCCAGCTTCGATGGAGGCGTCGGTGGGATACTACCCTGACTGTGCTGACATTCTAACCTCGAGCCGTGATCCGGTTCAGGGACAGTGTCAGGTGGGCAGTTTGACTGGGGCGGTCGCCTCCTAAACAGTAACGGAGGCGCCCAAAGGTTCCCTCAGAATGGTTGGAAATCATTCGTAGAGTGCAAAGGCAAAAGGGAGCTTGACTGCGAGACCTACAAGTCGAGCAGGGACGAAAGTCGGGCTTAGTGATCCGGTGGTTCCGCATGGAAGGGCCATCGCTCAACGGATAAAAGCTACCCTGGGGATAACAGGCTTATCTCCCCCAAGAGTCCACATCGACGGGGAGGTTTGGCACCTCGATGTCGGCTCATCGCATCCTGGGGCTGAAGTAGGTCCCAAGGGTTGGGCTGTTCGCCCATTAAAGCGGTACGCGAGCTGGGTTCAGAACGTCGTGAGACAGTTCGGTCCCTATCCGTCGCGGGCGTAGGAAATTTGAGAGGAGCTGTCCTTAGTACGAGAGGACCGGGATGGACACACCGCTGGTGTACCAGTTGTTCCGCCAGGAGCATCGCTGGGTAGCTACGTGTGGACGGGATAAGTGCTGAAAGCATCTAAGCATGAAGCCCCCCTCAAGATGAGATTTCCCATGGAGTTAATCCAGTAAGACCCCTTAGAGATGATGAGGTTGATAGGTCTGGTGTGGAAGCATGG
>NZ_ATAE01000065.1 GCF_000474275.2 Alkalihalophilus marmarensis DSM 21297 | reverse complement strand
AAAATGTTATTGGAATAACAAATTAATATTAGCTTATGTTCTAATGTGCAAGTTCTTTATTGCTAATTTAAAGTGATTGACCACATTTTGACCACATTTCAAAAAACTTTTTTCATTAGATCACTAAACTTCTTTGAAGCTTTTTCTTCCATATCAGAAGTAAGGTGAGCATATATATTCATAGTTGTTTCAATATCAGTATGGCCTAGACGCTGCTGAATTTCTTTAATACCCACGCCAGCTTCAATTAGTAGCGAGGTGTGGGTATGTCTTAATGAATGTGGAGTTAAGTGTTTATTAAGTTTGTTTGATTTGATAGTCTAGTCATTCTCCAATTAATAGTTTTCTGTAACATAGGGTGACCTGAAGGTTTGGTGAAAATAAAGTTATTATCGACGTATTCATCACGATGGTACATTTTTAATAAGTTTTGCTCTTTTTTATGCTGTCTTAAGGAGTTGATAATATCATCGTCAATTTTAATTTTGCGTATGGAACCTTTAGTTTTAGGAGTTAAAAGAATATAGTCTTTGTCATTGTTTTTGGGGTTATAAATGGTTTTAGTAATATTGATAGTATTATCATCAAAGTCAATATCTGGCCATTTTAAGGCAATTAATTCACCTATGCGGATGCCGCTGTATGCTAGTAGGGGAAATATATATTTATCTTGAGGTAAGCCGTTAGTCAAAGCACGTTTTTAAAAAAATACTAAGTTCCTCTTTTTTCTAAGAACTTAAGCGATTGTTCTTGGTTTTCTAACTCTTCAATAGTATCTACCTTACGGATTGGTTTTGCGAAATCTGTAGGTTTTTTTTTATTAAGTCATATTCAAGTGCTTTTTTAAAGATCATCCTTCCAGTTGAGTGGACTCCGCTTATAGTATTAAGAGCATAACCTTCTTCATGGAGAGTGTTTAATACTTTCTGGTAAGCAGCAACATTAATATTTTTCAACTTCATATAACTTAAATGTTTTAAAAGGAGTTTTAATTGAAAGGATCGGGCACGGGTGCTACTAACTTTTGAGGAAGCTTTATCTACGAATGATTTTGAATTTATAGCTTGCTGCATGTCAGAGCAAGCTGCTTATGCTTCTCTTTTAGTTTTAAAACCACCAATGCTTTTTGTATTCTTTTACCAGTGGGTGGAGGAGTTTAGGATTTAAAAATTATATAAAATTAAAGTTAAACTCTATAAGGGTTTGACTTTTTTATTTTGAATTAATTATTGGCTCATATTCAAATAGAGTTTCACTTAATTAAACAATGCAATTTCTACATCAATCAAATGAAAAAAATCGATTAGAGGATCGTTAGAAATAAGAGTATTATAAAACTAAGCTAAATCGTTCCATACTAATTCTAAAGGGGTTTCCAATATGGAACAATATATACAACGTGGTACAACGGATTTTAAAAAAACTAACTTGGCATTTTTTGCGGGGGGGTTTTGCACCTTCGCAATATTATGGGGAATGCAGCCTATTCTACCGCAGATAGCAGAAGAATTTAATGTTTCTCCTGCAATGTCCAGTTTAACGCAGTCAGGAACTACTATTTCTTTAGCTGTAAGTTTATTGATTGCAGGTTCCTTGTCAGAAGTTTTTGGTAGAAAGAGTATCATGGCCATTTCTTTAGTTCTTTCAGCTATTCTTTCAATCGCTATCGGATTTGTACAGAGTTTTGAACTTTTGATTTTTCTACGAGTTATCCAGGGAATTACTTTGGCAGGTCTCCCAGCTGTGGCGATGGCATACCTTGGAGAGGAGATTGAACCAAGAAGTCTGAGCTTGGCAATGGGACTATATGTTAGCGGGAATTCTATTGGTGGAATGAGTGGTCGGATTATTGGCGGTGTCTTAACCGATCATTTTAACTGGCAGGTGGCGTTAATCGGGGTAGGGATTATTTGTTTATTATCGAGCTTACTATTTATGTTGCTTCTTCCCAAGCAAGCTCATTTCGAATCGAAACCTTTTAGCACAATAAATTTGGCAAGAACGTTTATATGTCACTTAGGTTCTACTAGTCTAATGAAGTTGTTTATGATAGGCTTTTTTGCAGCAGCCAGCTTTGTCGCCCTATATAATTATATTGGTTTCGAACTAATTAAACCTCCTTACTCTCTAAGTGAATCAGTTGTAGGTTTTATTTTTATTGTGTATTTAGTTGGTACATTCAGTTCTACATGGATGGGAATGCTTGCAGGTAGACATGGTCTTAAAAAAGTGTTGCAACTATCATTAATAATATTATTGGCAGGTCTATGGATTACACTAACTATTAACATTTGGATTAAGATTCTAGGAATTGCGATTTTTACTTTTGGTTTTTTCGCAGCTCACTCTATCATTAGCACCTGGGTTGGGCAAGTGGCAGTACAAAATAAAGCCCAAGCAGCATCTATTTATCTGTTTGCTTACTATATTGGAGGTAGCGTCGGAGGAACGGTCAGTGGTGTATTTTATACAAATTATGGTTGGAACGGAGTGGTGGTGATAATTTCTATTTTTTCTATAGTTTGTGCTTATGTAACTATTACCTTAAGAAAACAGGGGTTAGTATCATAATAGAATAACCAGCATTTGATTAGATCCATGAAGAGAAATAAAACAGGGCACACCTTATTATTTAAGAAGGTTGTGCCTATTTAATATGAAATTTTTAAATTGTAAAGCAGCTTTTGATAAATATCCCTGCTTTTTATGAATTAAGTATATTGGTCGTTCAATATTTACGCCCTCAACTTTAACTGCCCTAATTCCATTGATAGTAGGAATTATTGAGTCGGGGATAAAGGCTATGCCTTGATTTGCACGTACTATACCAATAATACTATTGACCTCTAGACCATCATAAACTGTATTTAATTTTCTATTAAATGAGTTAATTGTAGCTTCAATCAACTTTTTTAGTTCTGTACCTGAAGTATATTGTATAAATGGTTCGGCTTCTAACATGTCAAGTGTAATAGGATGATTTAACTTTGCGAAACGGTGTTGAGCAGAAATAACTAGTGAAATTTTGTCTTTGAAAAGTACGGTGTATTCAAGCTCTGGAAAAGTTTTGTACTGAGTTCCAAAACCAAACTCTATATCATTAGTTAAAAGGTCTTTAATAATGTTCGGTGCTTTTCCTTCCTGTAATGAGAGGTTATATCCTGGGTGGTCTTGCTTAAATGCCTTTAAGATTTCGGGAATGTAAGTAATCCCCAAGCTATGGACAAATGAAGCAGATACATTTCCCATACTAGGATCAATCATTTCTTTTAACCTAATCTTTGAGTGATCCCAATACTGAACCATATTTTTGGCATCTTTTAAAAAAATTTTCCCATACTGATTCAATACAATTTTCCTGTTTTTTCTGTCAAACAATGGTACACCTAATTCTTTTTCCATCGTGTGAATAGATCGACTTAAAGCAGATTGAGAGAGGAGGAGTAAATCAGCTGCTTTTGTCATATTTTCTTCTTCTGCAACTACTATAAAGTTTTTCAACTGCACCATATCCATGATCATATACACCCTTTTTGAATATACTGAATTTTAAAAATTACATTTTATTTATTATATAACAGCTATGTATTAACACAATAATAAAACTATAGAGGGGAAAATACAGAGGGAAATTCCCTTCAGAAAAAGTCTATCAATTTATAGGAGAACTGGTTTGGTGATTGAATCCAAAAGAATTTATGAACAAAGCGTATCTCTTTTTAGATACGCTTTGTTTATTAATTTTTTATTAATGCAAAAACTACATTGAATCTATGCATAATTGAAATTGTTTTCTGAAAATTGCAAAGTTATAATTTGAGTTAACAAAGTTAGGAGGTTGAAAGTGAATGAATATTACAACAAACAGGTTAAATGAAGAACAAAGAATGCAACTAAGAAAAGAAATACGGCATTTCTGTGAAAGCTATTCAAATCACTATTGGCGAGAGCTGGATGAGCAGCGTGCCTACCCTTATGAGTTTGTGGATGCATTGACTCAACAGGGCTATCTTTCAGTTTTGATCCCTGAAGAATATGGTGGGAAAGGCTACGGAATTATGGAAGCTAGTATTATTTTAGAGGAGATTCATAGAGCAGGTGGGCACGCAGCAGGCTGTCACGCTCAGATGTATACAATGGGTGCATTGTTAAAACATGGTTCAGAAGCTCAGAAGATGAAGTATCTACCCCTCATTGCTAAGGGAGATTTACGTTTTCAATCGTTTTCCATTACTGAGCCTGAAGCAGGATCAAATACTACAGCTATAAAGACTTTTGCTGATAAAACAGACGATGGTTATGTGGTAGATGGCCACAAAAACTGGACCAGTCGGATAGAACAATCTGACTTATTAATGTTACTTGCTAGAACTACTCAGAGAGAGGAAGTGCAGAAAAAAACAGACGGGATCAGCCTTTTCCTTATTGATTTAAGGGAAATCAGAAAAAACCAGCCAGATTCCTTAATAGTTGAGCCTGTAACAACAATGTTCAATTATGCAACAAATAAAGTTTGGTATAAAAATATGCATATACCCGAAGATGCGTTGATAGGAGAAGAAGGAAAGGGCTTCAAATATGTTTTAGATGGTATGAATGCTGAGAGAATACTTCTTGCTTCAGAAGCGGTTGGTGATGGCTACTTCTTTATAGATGAAGCCGTAAAATATGCGAGTGAACGCGAAGTATTTAACAGGAAAATAGGTTCTAACCAGGGTGTTCAATTTCCAATCTCAAAAGCGTATGCGTCAGTTAAAGCTTCTGAAGTAGTAAGAAATATGGCGGCTGATCAATTCGATCAAGGGATGGCATGTGGAGAGCTGGCCAATACAGCCAAATATTTATCAAGCAAAGCGAGTTGGGAAGCTGGTAATGCCTGTATTGATACTTTTGGTGGTAATGGGTTTGTCAAAGAGTACAACATTGAAAGAAAGTTTCGAGAAACAAGAATGTATCAAGTAGCTCCTGTAAATAACAATATGATTCTGTCTTATATCGGACAACATGTACTAAAGATGCCGAGAACGTATTAATAGAGATTTTAAATATAAGGAGGAAAAATAGATGAGTATAAAAGAAGGTTGGAATGGTAGGTTTTTAGAAGATTTTAATATTGGTGACATTTACGCTCACCCGCTTGGACGTACGGTAACTCAAACTGATAATATTTGGTTTACCCTTTTAACACAGAATACAAATCCCATCCATTTTGATGAAGTATACTCAAAGAAGACCGAATTCGGTCGTCCCTTAGTAGATTCGACATTTACTGTTGCATTGGTTACAGGCCAATCTGTCACAGATATCTCTCAAAATGTCATGGCAAATTTAGGATGGGATGAAATTCAGTTACCTAATCCGGTTTTTGAAGGGGATACCATTTATTCATACAGTGAAGTGCTTGAGAAACGTGAGTCAAAATCCCGTCAGAATGTAGGCATTGTTAAAGTTAGGACGAGTGGCTACAACCAGGAAGGTAAAATTGTCGTAACGTTTAAACGGACATTTATGGTTTATAAAAAAGATCATGCTCCAAATTTGAAAAATAACTTACTAGAAAAAGTTTTAAGAGATTCAAACAAAATATAATTTAATGCTTTTTGTAAGCGCTTCAATTTATGACTGGGATAATAAAGGGGTGTGCTAATGAAACAGCTTATATCTAAGGCTAGCAAGGTCTTCTGGGAAGAACATTTCACAATAAAGAAGTTTATGAGTCTTTTTACAATCAAGGGATCAGAAGCGGTTCAAAAAGATTTTAGCATCGAAAAAGCAAAATCGGAACCACCTGTTCCTAAGAAAAACAATGCCCAACGCATAGGTCTTGTAGCTGGACCTGTTTTATTTTTACTATGTATTTTGTTTTTTCAACCAGAAGGATTATCTAATCAAGCTCAAGCTGTTTTAGCTATAACTATATGGATGGCTGTCTGGTGGATGACAGAAGCAGTTCCTATCCCTGTTACGGCTTTATTGCCCATCATTTTATTCCCACTTACAGGGGGGGTGGATCTAAATACCACCACTTCAGCATATGGCTCAGACATCATTTTTCTATTTATGGGTGGTTTTATGATCGCCTTAGCTATGGAAAGGTGGAATCTACACCGAAGGATTGCTTTATCAATTATCAATCTAGTTGGTACTAGCACCGAGAAAATTATCCTGGGTTTTATGATAGCTACTGCATTTTTATCTATGTGGATTTCAAGTACAGCGACTACTATGCTAATGGTACCAATTGGAACAGCAATCATTGTTAACTTCGGAGAACTACTAAAGCAACATAGAGTGAGCGATATTTCAAATTTAAAAGATAAGTTTGGAAAAGCGCTAATGCTTGCCATTTCATACTCTGCTTTAACTGGTGGTCTTGGTACACTAATAGGTACGCCCCCTAATACGATCATGGCAGGATTTGCACGAGAAACATATGGACTAGACATTTCTTTTGCCAGCTGGATGCTTTTCGGCGTTCCAATTGCAATAGTTTTTACAGGGGTAGCGTTCTTTGTTTTAGTTAAATTTCTATTTCCATTAAGAATTAAGGATCTTCCTGGAGGATCAGAAATCATCAGGGAACAGTATAAAGCATTAGGGAGTATGAGTAGGGAAGAGGGAATGGTAGCAGCTGTATTTACATTGACAGCTATTGCTTGGATTACTCGTTCATTTTTGTTGCAACCATATGTGTCTCAAGGAATTGATGATGCCATTATTGCAATAACAGCAGCTGTGGTTCTTTTCATACTTCCTTCAAAGCAGAAGCCAGGAGAGAGTTTATTAAACTGGGAAACGACTAAAAAGTTGCCGTGGGGGATCCTGATTTTATTTGGAGGAGGATTAGCTTTAGCAGCTGGATTTACTAATTCAGGTTTGACTGAATGGGTTGGGAGTCAGTTGACAGGCCTCTCGAATTTCCCAGTAATTGTTATTCTCTTTGCGGTAATCTTCCTAGTAATTTTCTTGACGGAAATTACTTCCAACACAGCAACTGCTACGATGCTAATTCCAATGATGGGAGCATTAGCAGTAGCGGTTGGAGTTCATCCGATTGCGCTAATTGCAGGGACCACTATAGCGGCATCATGTGCATTTATGCTGCCAATTGCAACTCCTCCTAACGCCATTGTTTTTAGTTCAGGTGTACTGACAATTAAAGATATGGCTAAGTCAGGTATTTGGCTCAATATTATTTTTAGCATTATTCTTACTGTCGTGATTTATTTGTATCTACCACTTGTTTGGAACTTTAACATATCTGAATTGCCACTTCTTTGAATAGAACGTTAACTAAGATAGATTTTGTTACCGTTTGATTTCAGAAAGGAGAATACCGTTGAAACAAATACATTATGAAGATATCGTTGAAAACGTCTCAGTGATGTGTCAAGAAGCTAACTATGACTTAGGAAATGATATCATCACTGCATTTAAATCGTCCATAAAGACAGAAACGTCTGAGACAGGAAGAAATATATTAAGTCAACTTATTGATAATGCCAATATTGCTTCCTCAGAACGGGTTCCTATGTGTCAAGATACGGGTGTAGCAGTTTTTATTGTTGAAATTGGGCGAGAAATAATGGTGACTGGCGGGAGTCTTACAGAAGCGCTCAATGAAGGTGTGAGAAAAGGTTATGAAGAGGGCTATCTCAGACATTCCATTGTGGAGGACCCATTATCACGAGAAAAAAGTAAAGATTATAATGCACCTGCTGTTATACATGTTGAGTTGGTGGAAGGAGATCACTTGACGGTTCATATGTCCGCAAAAGGTGGGGGAAGTGAAAATATGAGCAGGTTATCCATGCTCACCCCTGCGGATGGGATTGAAGGGATTAAAGAATTTATACTAAAAACAGTTGAAGAAGCAGGACCTAATGCTTGTCCACCCCTAGTAGTAGGTGTCGGGATTGGTGGCAACTTTGAGTTGTCAGCCTATCTAGCCAAAAAATCTCTATTTCGACCAATTGAACACAGACATCCAAAGCCCCATGTAGCAAAACTAGAAAAAGAGTTAATAAAAGAAATCAATAATTTAGGCGTTGGTCCACAAGGGATGGGTGGTAGTACGACTGCACTGGATGTAAAAGTTGAAATAGCTCCTTGTCATATTGCGGCTTTACCAGTAGCAGTTAATCTTAACTGTCATGCAAGCAGACATAAAACATTCACTTTATGAAAAGGTGGAAATTAAAATGCAAAGAAAAGTTGATCTTCCACTAACGAATGAGAAGATTATCTCTTTAAAAGCAGGAGACAATTTATTGCTTTCTGGAGATATTTATACTGCAAGGGACATGGCCCATAAGAGAATGTACGAAATGTTAGAAAGAGGAGAAAAGCTGCCAATTACATTAGAAAATCAAGTTATTTATTATGTAGGACCGACACCTGCTAAGCCAAATGCATTAATTGGTTCAGCCGGTCCTACTACAAGTAGCCGAATGGATAAATACACACCGTGTCTATTAAATAAAGGACTTAAAGGAATGATAGGCAAGGGATATCGAAGTAGAGAAGTTGTTGGTGCTATAAAAGAAAATAAAGCAGTTTATTTTGTGGCTATCGGTGGTTTAGGGGCCCTTATTGCTAAAACTATTAAATCGGTCGAAGTAGTAGCTTTTGAGGATCTAGGAACAGAAGCTATTCGAAAGTTGACTGTAAAAGACTTTCCAGTCGTTGTAATTAATGATGCTTTCGGGAACGACTGGTACAAAGAAGGTCAAGAACGGCACTTATTAAATGAATAGGGGGGATTACATGTTACCTTTACAAGGCATTACTGTGGTATCGATTGAGCAAGCAGTAGCAGCCCCTTTCGCATCAAGACAGTTAGCTGATTTGGGGGCGAGGGTAATTAAAGTTGAAAGACCTGACGGAGGGGATTTTGCTAGAGGGTATGATACTACAGTAAATGGGCTATCTAGTCACTTTGTATGGCTTAACCGTTCAAAGGAATCGGTTGAATTAGATTTGAAGAGTGATACAGATAAACAGATATTAGAAAAGCTATTATCAGAAGCTGATGTCTTTATTCAAAACCTAGCTCCGGGGGCTATAAGTCGACTCGGTTTTGATCCTGAAGAATTACTTGAAAAATATCCAGAACTTATTTCGGTTAGTATATCAGGGTATGGTAGCAACGGATCTTATAGAGATAAGAAAGCCTATGATTTATTAATACAATGTGAGGCTGGTGCTGTTTCAGTCACAGGTACAGAAGAAGTGCCGTCAAAGGCAGGTATTTCAATTGCGGATATCGCAGCAGGTATGTATGCATATTCAAGTATATTAGCCGCACTTTATGCTAGAAATCAAACTAATAAAGGCGATCATATTGAGATTTCTATGCTAGAAGCACTGGGAGAGTGGATGGGTTATCCAATGTATTACGCTAATTATGGTGGCACTGAACCTAAAAGAACAGGGGCTAGTCATGCAACAATCTATCCTTATGGACCATTTAAAGCAGGTGATGGTAAAACAGTATTTCTAGGTATTCAAAATGAACGTGAATGGAAACAATTTTGCCAAAAGGTAATACAATTGCCAAATCTCATAGAAGACAACCGTTTCAATAGCAACCATAAGCGTGTAGAAAACTATCACGAATTAGAATCTTATATTACAGCAGAGTTCAATAAAATATCTTCCGAGGCAGTTATTAACCGGTTAAATACAGCTAAGATCGCGAATGCTAGATTGAATTCTATGAAAGAATTCATGAAACATCCTCAGCTGCAGGAAAGAGAACGCTGGGAAGAAGTTATTACACCTAATGGAACAATCCAGGCATTAAAACCTCCTTTTACCGCTAAGTATATAGATTATGTTATGAACCCAATCCCTGCTGCTGGAGAGCATACTGAAAAGATCTTAAAAGAATTTGGATTCGTTAAATCACATACAATGCATGAATAATAAAATAACTTTATCGTAATCGGAGGTTAATATGTTAGCTCGTTCATGGTTATTCGTACCTGGAAATCGGATGAAAGTAATTGAAAAAGCTGAGCTTCTCGATGCTGATGTAATCATTTATGATCTAGAGGATGCGGTTTTACTTCAAGACAAGATTCAAGCGAGGGAGATGGTTATCGAAGCTTTACAAAGCTCAAAAAAAAATATATTCGTCCGTATGAATTCACTAAGTGATATGTTTGGACATGAAGATGTATTATCGCTTCTAAGTAATTATAATAAATCTCTAAAAGGTTTGATCCTTCCTAAGGTTTCTAGTGCCCAGCAAATCAAGTCTTTAGAAACGATGTTAATTACTTATGAAAAGAAATATAACATACATTATGAGCTAGAGATCGTACCGTTAATTGAAAGTGCTGCTGGAGTACATTTCTGTTTTGATATCGCAAGTGCATCACCTCGAGTGAAGCGGTTAGCATTTGGTGCTGTTGATTATTGTCTTGATGTAAATATTACACCTACTAAATGTGGAAATGAATTACTATATGCCCGGTCTCAAATAGTTAATGCATCAAGAGCTGCAGAAAAGTTGCAACCAATTGATACAGTCTATATTCATTTTAATGATTATGAAGGTTTAGATATAGAGATCAATACCGCAAAAGGGTTAGGATTTGGCGGTAAACTAGTTATTCATCCAAACCAAATTGATGAAGTAAATAAGAAATTTGCGCCAACAGAAGAAGAAGTACTCGATGCAAAAGAGATATTAGAGACAGTAGAACAAGATGGCGCAGCTGTTTTTCAATTGAATGGAAGAATGATAGATGAACCTATTATAAAGAAAGCACGAATTACGTTAGAAAAATATAGATTAATAAAAGGGGAAAATCCAAACTTAACTTGGGAAAAATTATAATTATACTTTAATCTCACTATAAATAAGTCTTTAGGATAATAGGAAAACACTCTATGAAATTACCCTAAATTATTTTCAGCCCTTCTGACTAAGGGGAGTTTAAGCGGGCACATGTACGGTGAATGAAGGGTGGGTAAATCTTACAGATTGTTCACCGTACATATCTTTTATTTCTTCGTAAACCACTTCTTCAATGTTACTCTCAATATTTTGTTTACTTCTTAAAACGCCCTCTTCGCCACTAATCTCGTATATAGTTAACATATAAGAAGCTTTAATACTAATACTTTCTAGAGTTCTATAAAGAAGAGTAGCATACTGAGAGTTCTTTCCTGCAGGTACTATTTGACCTAGTCCTAGTCTCTTCTATTTCAGTAAGTAAATTCCCATGGTTAAAAAGTTTCCCAGTCGCTGCATCCTGTTTGCTTCTCCGATAAAAACCAGTAATCAAAGAATTGCAGCAATAGATCTAAGGTTTAACTATGGTGATACAAAATCAAAATAAAGTAACTCAAGGACAATTAAATTAATTAGTTGATTATCTACAGAAGAAGAAAATATATTAAGTACCAATTAATATCTCAAATTGATGTTTATTGCGAATTTAAAAAGTTGCGAGATACGTGTAAAATATTACTATCTAAGTTAGAAAGGAGGAGCAATGAATCCTGATAAAATGGTCTCAACATCCGCTTTTGAATTAATATTTGATATTGAAATCAAGTTTAAACGAGCAATTGCTAAAGCATTTCCCTCAAACACCCTCAATGAGAAGGCCTCATATTCAACCTTAGTAAACCACATTGTCAAACACCAATACTTTAACTTAACTTCAGAGCAATCAAAAAAAATCAATGAAACGGTAGCGGTTAGAAACAAAGTATGCCATATGAAAGAAATTTCTACGGAAGAATTCGATTTGCTGCAAGAAATCCAACAACTAATCATCACGCTCGAACCAAGCAAACCTCAGACCAAACCATCAAAAACTCCCATATCCCTTAAAACTAATAACATTATAGTAAAACAAACTAAAAAGGCTAAACTCATGAGAAAGGCAACATCTAGAAGAAAAGGCACCTTAGATGAAAGATTAAACACTTCTCCACGATCTTATTTTTATGGATATTAAATGCAACTTCTTACCGCAGTTCACCAGAAAACTATTTTTAAGGTCTTAGTGATGAAGAAACAATATAGTATTTATATTTGAAATAACGGGGTCGTTATTTCAAAAAAGAAAATTTGAGTAAAGATGCTTAGATAATATATATGCGTTTTTAATAATTCTTATCATTTTCACATTATGCAGTAAAGGACGCTATAAAGCACCGAAATATGTCAGTTGATTTTTTATATATGCTTTTATTAGCAATTATTTAATTTTCAATCTCTTAGTTTTTATGTCAAAATAATAGAGGTGATTTAACTGATATACGAAAAGATTAATAGATAGAAAGGAGTATATGAAGATGGAAAAGGAACAAAAAAGAGGTCTGCAAACTGTGCACCGAGCAATAAGTTTATTAAATTGTTTCACATTAGAAGAAACGGAATTATCATTAACAGAAATAAGTGAAAAGATTAAGCTTCCAAAGTCTACTACATCTCGTATAGTTGAAACATTAATTGATTCAGACATGTTACAGCGTAATGAACATAACTTCAAATATAAGCTTGGGTATAATTTATTTATCTTAGGAAGGGTAGCAGAACATTCAAATGATATCATTAGAGTAGCCTCACCAATCATGAGGAAGTTAAGAGACCAAAGTGGGGAATCCGTATCATTATATAAAATTGTTGGCGATAAGCGGGTTTGTATTGAACGTTTTATGAGTAATCAAGCTGTAAGTCATAATGTTCTAGTGGGTACAAAGCTTGAACTTGATATAGGTTCTGCCGGGAAAGCTATGCTGGCCTTTCAAGACGAGCACTTTATTGAAACAATTATCAACAATCAACTAACAAAAGCTAAAAGAGATTGGCTTGTATCAGAGATTAATAAAGTTAAGAAATCTTATCTTGCATCAAGCTTTGATGAGCGTGGTGCGGGAGTCAATGCTATCTCGTCCCCGATATTTAGTATGTCTGGCAACGTTAGTTTTGCTCTATGTTTGTCAGGACCTAGTTTGAGATTTAGCGAAGAATCTATGGAAAAATGGTCAAAGTGGGTAAAAGAGGGGGCAAAAGAAATTTCTAAATTAGTTGGTTGTGAGATGCAGTCAACTTACTAACGAATTTAACTTAATCAAAAAGAATATTCAGAAAAAAAGAATCAATTTTCAATTGGTTCTTTTTTTTTAGAAAATTCTGTGTTAGACTTATGAAAAGTTCCATATAATGATTTTTGTAATCTCACTATACGGAACAAAATGTCAGGGGGGAATCAAGTTGGATGAGCAAAATCAAAATGCTGGGCCATTAACAGGTGTAACTGTGATAGATGCTTCAACAGTATTAGCAGGTCCTTTTGCAGCGAGTTTACTGGGAGATTTTGGAGCAGAAGTAATTAAGGTTGAAATTCCTGGAACAGGAGATTCTCTTAGGGGCTTGGGTCCTTATAAAAATGGGGAGCCTTTGAGGTGGCCTGGAATTTCACGTAATAAAAAATCAATAACACTTGATATAAGGACTTTGGAGGGCAAGGAACTCTTTAAAGAACTGATTAAAAAAGCTGATATATTAATAGAAAATTTCAGACCAGGTACTTTAGAGAAGTGGGGTTTAGGTTACGATGTGTTAAAAAGCGTAAATGAGGGTTTAATAATGTCCCGTCAATCAGGCTATGGACAAACAGGCCCTTTTGCAGAGAAGGCAGGTTTTGGAACTCCTGCAACAGCATTTTCTGGTTATACCTATCTACAAGGTTTTACTGATCGTCATCCAGTGAGCCCATCTTTCTCTTTGCTTGACTATATATCTGGTATTTTTCTTGCGTTAGGGACTGTAAGCGCTCTATACAATCGAGATTTGGAAAAGGGGAAAAATGAAGGGCAGCAAGTAGAGATGGGATTATATGAAGGGATGTTTAGAATGATGGAGTTCCTAGTAGCGGAATTTGATCAATTAGGAAAAGTAAGAGAACGTTCACCAATGCTTCATGGACATTCTAGTCCCGCAGGTATTTATAAAACAAACGATAATTATTGGATGGTTATGGTGTGCAGTACACAGAAAACATGGGAACGTCTTGCCATGGCAATGGGACATAAAGAATTAATAACTGATACTAGATATCTAACAAATAAAGAACGAATGCAAAATGATGAGGATTTACAAATACTCATCAAAGATTTTATAGGTAACAAAAACAAAGATGATTTAATTAAGAAGTTAGATGAATTCGGGGTTCCAATTTCTCCAATTCTTAATATTGAAGATATATTTGAGCATCCGCATTATCAAGCAAGAGAAAATATTGTAAGCGTAGAGCATCCTCGCCTTGGGTCTGTAAAAGTACCTGGTATTGTTCCCAAGTTCTCTAAAACACCTGGGAAGATTAGACATAGGGCTCCCGATTTAGGAGAGCATAATGACCACATTTATAAACAAACCTTAGGATTATCAGATGAAGACCTTGTTGAACTTAAAAAGAAGGGTGTGATTTAACATGGATAGAGTGTATTATCCAAAAAATGTTACTGTTTGGGAAGTACTGCCTAGAGATGGTTTTCAAATGGAACATAATTGGATTCCTACCGAAGATAAAATAACAATCATCCGTAAACTAGCAAAGACAGGAATTAAAAATATAGAGGTAACATCCTTTGTCCACCCTAAAGCCATTCCACAACTTAAAGATGCTGAAGAAGTTGTAAAAGGTGTACAAAACTTAGAAGAAGTTTCATTTAGAGCCTTAGTTCCCAATTTAAAAGGAGCTGAACGAGCAATATTTGCAGGCGTAAAGAAACTAAAATTATTATTATCTTCTACTGATTCTCATTCATTAAATAATTCTAACTGCACCGTAAAAGTGGCACAAGAAAATCTGCTTCCAATTGTTGAATTAGCAAATAATAAAGGAGTTGAAATCAGTGGATCTCTTACAGTAGCCTTTGGGTGTCCTTACGAAGGTAAAGTTACCATTGATAAAATAATACCTTTAATTGAGAAGTATAAAGAAATGGGGATTAAGGAGGTTTCCCTTGCCGATACAACTGGAATGGGCAACCCTGCTCAAGTATATGAAATGTTAGGTGCCCTTAAAAAGGTCTTTCCTGATTTTAATTTTAGCCTTCATTTACACAATACAAGAGGGATGGCTTTTGCAAATTTATTAGCGGGATTATCTCAAGGGGTCACGTCAATAGATAGTTCTACTTCTGGATTAGGTGGTTGTCCCTACGCACCTAATGCAGCAGGGAACATTGCTACCGAAGATGTTGTGCACAGCCTTCATGAAATGAATATTCGTACCGACATCGATTTAGATGAATTAATGGTTGTAGCTAGAGATGTTGCCAGCTACTTTGGAAGAGATGGAGGGAGTTTCTTACTGAAGGCAGGCCAGAATAAAGATTTACATCAAAAACCTAAAAAGCAGGTGAAGTTAGGTAAGTGAGGATGATGAGAAATGAATAAACTTAACAACTTTCCAGATAAATTACCCGAATCTATCATCAGTAGAGCTCAAAAGTTAAATAGTTCTCTTATCTCAGATGCTATGGGTGGGGAGAACACTATGGATTATAAGATTAAGCCAGTCGGAGGGAACATGGACTTTGTAGGCACGGCTTTAACAATTTCTACTGTACCAGGAGATAATTTATTTATACATCATTCAATATATAACAGTGATGAGGGTTATGTACTAGTAGTAGACGGTAAATCTCATACTAAAAATGCTTATTTAGGAGAGTTACTGGCAGCTGCAGCTAAAGCAGCGGGGTTAGAAGCAATAGTTATTGATGGATTGGTCAGGGATAAATCAGATCTACAAAAGATAGGATTTCCTATTTATGCTAGAGGATTTATACCTAGTGGCCCAACTAAAAATGGACCAGGGGAAAAAAACCTTAAAATTATATGTGGAGGAGCGGTAGTTAATCCAGGTGATCTTGTAATTGGTGACCAGGATGGCGTAGCGGTTGTTCCAAGAAATCAAATTGATCAGGTTTTGGCTGGTGCTGAAAAGAAACAAAAATATGAAAAACAAAGACTGAGAGATATCTCACTATTCAGTCAAAATAAAACGAATCGATGCACTTCAAAAGATCTAGAGCCTGATTGGTTGGAAGAAAAGATGGCACAATTTAAAGAATAGGGGGGGATCATTTGAAGGTTGGATTTGTAGGTTATGGAGAAGCAGGATTTGAACTCTCTAAAGGATTAAAAAAAGAGGGAATAAAAGAAATAATAGTATACGATAAAATTATTAATAATCCAGAAAAAAAAGAAGTGTTAATATCTAAAGCAAAAGAAGCCGATGTGTTCATAGTAAATGACCCAAAGGAAGTTATGAAAGCGGTTAATATTATTTTTGTTGCGGTTCCAGCACAGTATAGTCTGGTTGCTTGTAGAGAATTGGAAACAGAAATTGATAGTAATACTGTCTATGTCGATGTAGCTGCATCATCACCTCAAACCAAACTAAATATTGAAAGCATAGTAAAAGAGAGAAATGGACACTACGTAGATGCTGCCATGCTTGGACCCTTAACTGTTCACCAGCATAAAGTACCAATAGTAGCTAGCGGGAATGGAACAAAAATATTTATTGAACTAATGACACCTTTTGGAATGGCTATTCAATACATTAGTGAAAAAGCTGGGGATGCCTCTTCAATAAAGTTATTAAGAAGTATTTACATGAAAGGCACTGCCGCATTGCTAGTAGAGGTACTAGAAGCTGCTAAATATTTAAAATTAGAAGAACAAGTTATTCATTCTTTAAAGGAAACAATGGAAGAATCAAGCTTTGAAAGATTATTAAATCAATTAATTACAGGTACATCCATTCATGCAGCTAGAAGAGCACATGAATTAGAAGGTTCTTTAGATATATTAAGAACTTATAATCTTCGTTCAGAAATGACAAATGCTACAAAAATGAAATTAGAATATATCTCTCATTTAAACCTTAAGCAGGAATGGAACGATAGGCGACCTAAAGAGTGGCAAACTGTTATCGAAAAGATTCTTACTGTTAATAGAGGAGATTTTGTATGAGCTTAATCACAATCTCTAAAGAAGAATTAGAAAATAAAGTAAAGGTTATTTTTGAAACAGAAGGCTTAAAGGAGAGAGAAGCTGAGATATTATCAAAGCATTTAGTATTAGCTAATTTAAGAGGTATAGATTCTCATGGCGTAAGTCGTGTAAAGACCTATATTAACCGCCTTCGATCCGGAAATGTAAGAAAATATTTTAAGTTTTCAATGTCAAAGGAAACTCCTACTAGCTGTCTAATAGATGGAAATAACTCAATGGGTATTCTTGTAGCGACAGAGGGAATGAAGATTGCCGTTAAAAAAGCTCTAAAAAATGGAGTAGGGATGGTCTCTATTAATCATTCAAACCATTGTGGAATGTTAGCTGATTATATTAAATATGCAACAGACAATAATTGTATCGCCATAGCAGTAACAAATGCTCCATCTAGCATGCCACCATGGGGTGGAATGGAGAGTTTCTTTGGGACTAATCCCATCGCATATGGAGTTCCAAGGGGTAATGAAAATCCAATTATTTTTGATATGGCAACAAGTGTAGTTGCACGTGGAAAGATAAGATTAGCACAAAAGAATAATATGAAAATACCAATTGGTTGGGCTCTTTCTAAAGATGGAAAACAGACTGATGACCCTAACGTAGCCTTAGATGGGGGCGCAGTACTTCCAGTAGGTGGTCATAAAGGCTATGGCCTAGCTTTCTTTGTAGAAGTTCTATCGGGTATAATGAGCGGGGCAAGTTATGGACCTTATTTAGGTACTCTATATGAGGATAAAATTCAGAATATTGGTCACTTTTTCTTGGTTTTTAAAGCTGATTTATTCATAGACTTAAAAGTTTTTAAGTCAAGAATGGATCAAATGAGTAATGAAGTAAAAGAGATAGCAAAAGCAGAAGGTTTTGATGAAATTTATTTGCCAGGAGAGCTTGAATCAGTGCTTTATAAAAAAAGAAGTGAAAAAGGTATTCCTTTAACTCAAGAAGTATACTCAGAACTTGAATCTCTGACTATTAACTAAAAAATCATTCTAAAAGTTAATAGATTAAATGTAATGAAAATTAATTTTATCTAAGAAGGGGTGTTAATCATGAAAGGCAAACTAATCGGTTTTCTATTATTAATTGGAATTACAGTTGGATGTAGTAATAATTCTCAAGTAGCTAGTGAAGGTGAGTGGGAGCCACAGAATAATGTAGAACTGGTTGCGCCATCTGGCGCTGGAGGGGGATGGGATTCACAAGCAAGATTAATTGCCAATACGATTGGACAAGAAGACCTTATGGAGAAGAATATGGGAGTAGAAAACCGTGCTGGTGGAAGTGGGGCAATTGGTATGGATTATATTGCTAATAGAAATGATCCTCACCGTATATTTGTTAGTTCTGGTACAACAACAACAACATTGTTATCAAATGAATCTAACTATGGCTTTGAAGATTTTACGCCCCTAACTAACTTTGGAGCAGATTACGGAGTTATTGCTGTCCATGCTGATTCAGAGTGGGATACCTTAGATGATCTATTTGAAGAGATGGAAAAGGACCCTTCATCTATTGGCATCATAGGTGGAAATAATCCTGGAGGATTTGATCATGTTCAGTTTATGAGATTAGCTCTTGAAAAGGGTATCGAAATTGAAGATATTCGTTATGCCTCAGATAATGAAAACCATGGGATTCCTGCTGTATTAAGCGGCAGTGCTGCAGTATTAACATCTAAAACTGGGAGTGGGGTAGCAGAACAGGTTAGAGGTGGTAACTTGAAAATTCTCGCAATTCTTTCTCAGGAAAGGTTAACTGTAGATGAATTATTTACAGAAGTTCCTACAGCGGTAGAACAAGGGTATGATGTAGTTTCATCTAACTGGCGTGGAGTGCACGGTCCTAAAGATATGAGTGAGAGTCAAGTTGAATATTATAATGAACTATTTAAGCAAGTGAGTGAATCCGAAGAATTCCAATCACAGATGACAAGATTAGGCTGGGAAGAATTATATATGGATAGTGAAGAATTTGCAAATTTCCTTGAAGAAGAAGAAAGAGTATACACGGAGATCCTTACTCAAATAGGATTAATAGGAGAATAAACAAAAGATGCGGACGTTAAACAAGTATATAGGTATTGTTCTGTTTGTGGTATCCATTGCTTACATTACGGGGGGGCTACTTTTACCAGAGTACCCCCACGTACCAATTGATTCAAATTTCCTTCCGCTAATTTTAGGATTTTTGTTGTTATTTCTTTCAATAGTGTTGTTCTTCTCGAAGGACCCTCAAAATATAACTCTATTTGTGAAAAAGCAAGATTTAATGATGTTGCTAGGGGTAGCTCTATTGATTATTCTATATATTTTCTTCCTTGAAATACTTGGTTTCTTGATAGTTACATCATTGTTTTTATTTACTTGTTCTTTTCTTTTAGGCTATCGCAAACATTTGACTAATGCGGTCGTAGCGTTGTTTTTTCCTATTACTATTTATTATACATTCACTCAGTTACTAATGATTTCCCTCCCAACTGGTATCTTACCTTTTTAATGGAAGTTTAAAAGTGAGAGTGAAAAATGTAGGACCTATTAAGATAGGTTCTGAAAGGAGGAGGGAAAATGGGAGCTTTCGGTGATATATTACAAGGGTTTCAAGCTGTATTTAGTGTTTATGGGATTTTATTTATTTTAATAGGTGTATTAGTTGGAACAGTCGTTGGGATTATGCCTGGATTAGGTCCGATTACGGCAATTGCGGTAATGATACCAGTAACGTATGGTATGGAGCCTTATCTAGCTTTATTTCTTATGGCGGGTGTTTATTATGGTGCTATATTCGGAGGGTCTACCTCATCAATATTACTAAATGCACCGGGGGCAGCTAGTACAGTCGCTTCGTCGTTTGATGGTTATCCTATGGCCAAGAACGGAGAGCCTGGTAAAGCACTTGCAATAGCAGCAATTGCTTCATTTGTAGGTGGGACTGTAGCGGTTATTCTAACCACTCTGCTAGCTCCTCTCTTAGCTGGTTTCGCAACTTCTTTTGGACCTCCAGAGTACTTTGCCTTAATGTTTCTCGGATTAACCGCGATAGCAGCGTTATCAGAAGGTTCGATGGTTAGAGCCTTGATCTCAGCTACGTTAGGCTTCATGATAGCAACAATTGGTATTGATTCCTAAACAGGAACCAGCCGTTATGTATTAGGGAGCTCAAATTTATTAAGCGGAATTGATTTCTTAGTTGTAGCTATGGGACTGTTTGCTATTGGGGAAGTGTGTTATCTCATTATTAACAGAAAAAATAAATTAAGTGACGAAATGACGAAAGCCTTTAAATTGAAATTAACTAAAAATGATATAAAGGAAATGTCGGGTCCAATGAGTCGAAATTCTTTCTTAGGTTTTTTTATAGGGATCCTTCCAGGAGCAGGCGCGACAATAGCATCATTTTTAGCTTATTTATCAGAAAAAAAGTTATCTAAAAATCCGGAATCGTTTGGTAAAGGGTCAATAAAGGGGTTAACTGCTCCGGAAACTGCAAATAACGCAGCCTCAACAGGTTCGTTTATCCCTTTATTAAGTCTTGGCATACCGGGGTCCGGAACAACTGCCTTACTATTAGGCGCTTTATTAGTGTTAGGTGTACAGCCGGGGCCAGGCCTAATTGAAAATGATCCCCAACTATTTTGGGGTGTAATTATAAGTATGTATATAGGGAATATATTTTTGTTGATCATAAACCTTCCACTTGTTCCCTATATTGCTAGGGTATTAGCTATACCAAGGCCTTTGTTAATTTCTCTTGTTATCACTTTTTGCTTAATAGGAATTTATGCAGTTAGTTTCAACACTTTTGATTTATACTTATTATTATTATTTGGTGTACTGGGCTTTGTAATGAAGAAGCTAGCATTCCCATTAGCACCTTTTATCCTAGCATTTATTCTAGGTGAAATGATGGAAACGGCCCTGCGTCAAAGTTTAACATTAGCAAATGGAAATTGGATGGTGTTTGTTGCTAAACCAGTTTCAGTAATTATGTTGACCATTGCAGCTTTATTATTAATATCACCTTTAGTTATGTTCATTGTTAAAAAGTTTAGAAATAGTCAAATGTAATGCTACTTAGAGACTTTCCATTTATAAACAACGGAAGGTCTTTTTCTTGGGTGGATACAGAGACAAGAAAAGTAAATGTGCTTGACTATAAAAGTTAAGGTAGAAGATATATGACAAATTATAATAAAAGTAGATTGATTGCTTTGGCAATGTTATTTTTTATGACAGGAATTGTAGGGAGTAGACCTCTAATCCCTTTATTGTCAAATGATCTAGGAGCTACGACTTTTCAGATTGGGATAATTATTGCTTTATTTGCTTTTCTTCCTTTATTTTTTTCTGTTAAGTTAGGATATTTAATTGATAGGTTCGGCTCACTTAAACCTTTAGCTTTAAGTGCTGTTTTAGCTAGTTTATCTTTAATTATCCCATTACTATTAGGGAATCTAACTGGGGTTTATTTGTCTCAAGTAATTGGGGGGATTGCCCAGACTTCTTTTGCTTTAGCAGCTCAGTCCTTTGTGAGCGTTAATTCAAGCGGGAGTTCCAGAGAAAGAAATATTTCCATCCTTAGTATGGGAGTAGCTGGAGGGGGGCTTGTAGGACCTTTAATTGGAGGAAGCTTATCAGATCTAATTGGCTATACATTAGCTATTGCTTTTTTAGGTGCCACTATGTTTATCCCTTTTGTCATTATTTATTTAATTTATATAGTTGAAAATAAAGATGAAAAGGCCTCTATTAATAAACATAGAGTGAGCAACAAAAGAGCATTTAAAAGTAGTGTTCTTCCATTGTTGATAAATATTGACCTTAGAAAAGCTATTATTGTAAGTATGCTTGTTCTATTAGCAAGAGACTTTTATATATATTATTTTCCATTGCTTGCGAATGAATATGGGTATAGTGCTACAATTATAGGATTAATTATTGGACTACATAACGGAGCAGGTGTCCTTATAAGGTGGTTCTTAATCCAAGTAATTGAAAAGTGGGGTAAAAGTGAAGTAGTCCTTACATCTATTCTATTGTCTGGTGCCCTATTAGCACTACTTCCACTTACTGATATTTTAATTTTTAGTATGATCATTTCTATGTTACTTGGTGCATTTTTAGGTGTGGGGCAACCTTTATCTATAACCTCCACTATAAGCTTTAGTCCAAAAAATAGAACAGCGGAAGTGTTGGGCTTACGCTTGACCTTTAACCGCTTAACGCAGTTTGTATCTCCACTATTATTTGGAGCTATTGCAACCTTTTTTAGTATAAGCGCAATATTCTATTTTGTAGCAATCATTTTAGGAATTGGGAGTACAAAATCGTTTATAAAAAAAGAATCTAAAAATTATGAAAGTAGAAAAGAGACAAGGCAGAAAAGTCGATCTGATGAGGGTTAAATGATGGCGAGTGTCATTTCTATGGATTAGTGAATCTGTTGCCGGTACTAACTTTCTTTAATAACGATTATACACATTAAAAACTATATTAGATAATAATTAAATGTATCGCTACGGTATTATTTCTATGAATATTAAACACAACTCCTAGACCACGTTCTAGCCTTGACACTGGGCCCCTACCCCCTTTGGAAACCCGTAAGTAGGGAAAGTTAGCACTTTCTGACCGTACGCTCCTCGCGTCGCTAGAGGATACCAAAGGGGGCCTCCCAGTGTAAAGGCACCGCTACGCTTAGAACTAGTGCTTTGCATTCCCATTTCTTCGAGTACTTCAATCAACAAAATTTAAACCGTACAATTATATATTTAGTAATAATATAGAAGTTGATAATGTGACGAATGGCAACAGGGGGTCAAAGAATTCTACCTTTGCTGCTAGAAGAAAGATGAGCCGAAGAATAAATAAACTTAGAAATGGTTTTCGGCAAAGCATGCAATCAAGATAAAAATTAATGGGGGATTTGCGAATGGTATTGAGTCCAAGTAGATTCCGTACCTTTTGAGGAGTATTTTAATAACTGGGTAAAGTTACATAAATCTCATTTGAGTGTAACAACATTACAGTATTTTAAATACACTTACAAAGCAATTAAAGTTCACTTTGGAAAAACCTCAAATGCAAGAAATCGGACGACATGACATGCCCTCAAGATATTGTAAAGCTACGATTCTAGCATGTTTTTCAGGAATGGATTGAAGATGGTACACTAGTGGGGGATAATACTGGTAGTATACCGCAACTGACTTAATAGGTCGATAAAGCAAAAAAATTTTTAAAATGTTCAATTACAAACATAGCTCAAGCTCTTCATATTGAAGATTTAGAAACTTCCTTTTCTTCAATCTGTTCGAACGTTTTTTTATCTAATTTAAACATAAGCACTTAACCTGTAAAATTGTTGCAATTAGAATGCATAAATATTAAGACGTATTTTTCCTGTAAATGTAAACAGAACGGGTGTAAAATATCCATATAAACAAAACCTTGAAGGGATGGATGTTCACATGGGACTGTTTGATTCTATAAAAAAATTTATTGGAAACCGAGACAAATTACCTGAACAAAAACAACAAGCTAAACCTACAAATCTTCCTTCTATAAAAAAACATCATAAGATAACTGATCCATCGAGGGCTTTTATTATTCACTCAGACATCGAAAATTTGATATGGATAAAAAATGGGCCAAAGCAAAACTATCTTCCAGAGACAAAATCAAGTGAATCCTTCGCAGTTGGAAATTATAACATTACAATTTCATTTTTAGGAATGGAAGAGCCGAGTTTAATCGATATGAATGCTGAGATGAAAGAACCAAAAGATTATGTGAGTGTTGCGAGGCCGCCTTATTATCCTTCTTATTCAAGTTTAAATCCTGAACAGAAATATATTTATTGGCGCTTTCTTGGCAATCCTTATGAATCACAAGCCGATATTAGTTACGTGTTTTTACTTTATTACGGACTTGAACGGCACTTGTTTACGCATGATTTTGAGAGATCTATAGAGGTAATTTTAAAGTTGAGAGAAGTACATACCAATGAATCCTTTCAGTCATATTCAGGGAATGCAATTGTATTATCCTGTTTGCTGCATCAGCGAGCAGACTTAATGACTTTATTCATTCAATCGTTAAATGAGGAGTATAAAAGAAAATTTTCTGCTTCACTGTACTTACTTGCCATACACAGTTTTGATAAACCATTAGAAGCACAAGATTTAACGAGATTAGCAAAAACCTTTGGATTCACAAAAATCAACTATATTAAAGAATATCCAGACTTATTTAATGGATATTTAGAACAATATATGCAGGAGACATTCAATAGAGAATTGTTAATCTTAAGTGAGCTATTACCTGATATAAATGACCTGCCTTTAGTTGAGATGAGACTGTTTGCAAATGTGTCATTATCTGATAAAACGATTAAGGTCCCTGATTTAACAAAATCAGATACCATTCAAAAAACGATTTTTAATTTATTAAATAATGCGCATGAGTCAGTGAAAAAGAAGTTAGTGGAAATGAGAAAGAAGAATATGGTGCCAAAGAAAAAGGAAACAAATAAGCCAAAAAAGAAGTTACAGTTTAATTCTTCTGAGGAGAGGCGCTTATTAGGTGAACTTAAGAAGTATTACAACAGACCAATAGACCGTCATTTTACTTTGATCCAGTTACAGGATTTTTATTACAAATATAGGGAACTTGATGATAAGTATCTTCAAGAGTGTATTAAATATTGTTATGCTGATATCGATACCCTTGAAGAATTAAACAAGGCATATATTAAAAACGAAATAGATCGGGTAAAGAAAATAGCTGATCTAAAGCCTGAAAAAGAAGTAGAAATTGAGATATCCGAAATTAAGCAGAAACAGTTCTACTATAATATTCCGGCATTTAAACGTTTAGCAATTATCTATGAAAAGAGCAGCCAATTTGATTATGCGATTGATATATGTAAACAAGCAGTTAAATATTATTCTGAAAGAGGAGTGGATACTGAAGAATTTGAAAAAAGAATGATGAAATTAACAGAAAAAACTAAATGATTTAATTGGATTTGAAATTAATTTGGTGTGAGTGCTAACCAATTAACGACAATTAAAGTATAAGGATCTAGTCCTTATAACATAACATACGCTGATTTTTAACAAGAACAATTTACAAAACTTAGTCACTTGCTGCACAGTACAACTATACTGTGCAGTTTTTTTGCTTCTTATTTAACTAAGGGGACAGGACAGTTGTCTAACAAGTTAAGCATAAAGATAGGGGGCTAAAAACGCTGAATTAGATAATTTAAGTCTTTATGTGCAATTTTAAAAACAATCTATAAGAAATTATTTACTAAGTAATAGAACTATAGTAATAATATCACTAGACAATATTTTCTAGTGAAGGTGTTTATTGCAAAATAAAAGTGCAGAGCTTTGCAAAGGTGTAGTGCAGAGTCCTGCACTTAATTTATAAGTGTATAAAAAAAGACTTGCCAGCTACCCCAAGTCCCTCTACTGTAATGGTGTCGAATCAATACAGAGTGGAGGAAAACGAGAGGATGCTAACAATGTCTGATATTAATTGTATCAAAAATTTAAGGAACGACAAGGGTTTCTCAATAACAAAAATTCAAAAGACGTTAGGAATTAATTGGAGAACAGCTAAGAAGTATGGAGATGAGAGTCAACTTCCTCAATCTAAGATAAAGAAAAAGACTGGCATGATGTATGAAAACAATTGGGGTGAAATGGTTGCCGATTGGTTGTTTGAAGATAGTAGGCTTAAAAAGAAATTACGCCGTACAAAGAAAGAGATCTTCAAAGAATTACAAGGACATGGATTTGAAGGTTCTTACAGAACCGTTTGTTACTTTATAGCTGAATGGGAAACTAGCCATAATGATACAAATGACAAGGGTTATGATCGTTTGATTCATCCACCTAGTGAAGCTCAAGTAGACTTTGGAGTTATGGAAGCCGTAAAAGATGGTGAATTTGTTGATGTGCATGCGTTAGTTATGTCATATCCATTTAGTAATACTGCTTTCACAGTCCCTCTCCCTTCTGAAAATCAGGAATGTTTTCTAGAAGGGTTGAAAATACTTTTCAAACAATCAAAGGGTGTTCCTAGAAAGATTAGGATAGATAACTTAACACCTGCAGTCAAAAAGGTGAGATCAAAACTTGAGGAAGCCCAGTTAACAGATGCTTTTATTCAATTCCAGAATCATTATGGCTTTGAGGTACAAGTTTGTAACCCTAGGAGTGGACATGAGAAAGGAAGTGTTGAAAACAAAGTTGGTTACATAAGGTATAACTTCTTCCCTACATCCCCTGTAATGAACAGCTATGAAGAGTTGACTGAGGATCTTTATAAAAAGCTTGAGCAAGATCGTCAAAGATTACATTATGAAAAAGAAGTTAGAATTGAAGATCTTTGGAGTGAAGAAAAGAAGCATTTACTAGAGTTACCATCTGAAGATTATCCAGTCTTTAAAGATGTTGAACCAACAGTAAATAAATTTAATGAGGTTAAATTAGATAATACCCTAGTCCATATACCAAAAGCATCTAATTATCCAACCATTCATTTAAACTTAACTTGGGACAAGTTTAAGGCCGTTTCTCCAGAAGGAGAAATTCTATATGAAGATTACAGGCCTTATATGCACAAAAAACGAGCAATACCATGGCTATCTATATTCAAGGAATGGTTGAAAAAGCCTAGGGTTGTAACCTATTCAAGATATCAGAAGTACTTACCAGGAAGGGTTAATGATTATCTATTAGTTGAAGACCTCATTGTTCGTAAAGAACGTTTGGCAGAGATCATTAATTTACTTGTTACACATGATATTAAAAGAATTAACGAGGAATTTTATGACTTGATTTCTGGTAATAGTGAAAATCCCTTTGGGATTGATTGGTCACTTTATGATTCTTTAGCTCCTTCGGAAAGGGAGGGGCATCATGAGTGATCCTATAAAAAATATGTGTAAGTCATTAAGATTAGCTTATGTGGCAGAGATCTATGAATCTGTTCCTTTTGAATCGCCGTCTCAGTTTCTAGAAGCTCTATTTCAAGAGGAGTTTCTAATGCGAGAAAGAGCCAAAGTGCAACGCTTAATTAAAAATGCAAAGTTTCTGGATCAAAAAAATCTGAGTAATTATGAATGGAATGAAAAGATTAGATTTCCTTCTCACACAAATAAAGAAGACTTAGTAAGCCTTCAATTTATTATGAAACGGCAGAATGTAGTTTTGATTGGAGCGCCCGGAACAGGAAAAACTCACTTAGCATCCGGCTTAGGTAGAAAAGCTTGTGAGCAAGGCTATGAAGTTAGGTTTTATCGAGTCTCGCAATTAATAGAACTTTTAGAACACGCTCTAACTAATAATAAATTGGCTGCTTTTAGAAAGAAGTTTGAGAAAGTAGAGTTAATTATTCTGGATGAAATGGGTTATCTTCCGTTTAGCAAGGAAGGTTCTGAGCTATTGTTTCAGTTAATTGCAGAGTGGTATGAGCAAAAGAGCTTGATCATTACATCTAATTTAGAGTTCAGTCAATGGAATAGAATTTTCATTGATTCGAGGCTAACAGCAGCGTTGGTGGATCCTTTAATCCATCACGCTCATGTATTAACTTTCTCTGGAGGAAGTTATAGGCTATCAAACGCATTATCAAAACCTAAATAGACGAATACTGGGTGGCAAAACTCTGTACAAATTCTTGCGCTACTCTGCACTTTTTTCTTGCAAAACACAGAAGGGGATTTTAAGGTTGAAGAAGGTTATTTTAGGGTTATTAATTGTAAGTATTTTTTCTTTTTCGAGTGTACCGACTATATACTCTCACCCTGGGCGTACAGATAGTAATGGTGGTCACACTTGCAGAACCAATTGTGAAAAATGGGGGTATGAATATGGTGAGTACCACTATCACAATGGAGGAGGAAGCTCCAGCTCTTCAACTAGTAGTTCCTCTGGGAGCGGTTCTTCAAATGCTAGCACTTCAACAAGTCCAAAGCCAAGCTATACACAAGCTGATATAGATGAAGGTAAAGCTGATGGTAAAGAGAATGGATATAAAGATGGATATGCAAGAAAGAGTAAGAGTGTTAATTCGGAGAATGGAAATGAAGGTTATCGGATTGGGTATGCAGCTGGATATGAAGATGGTTATAGAGAAGGGTTAAAGAAGATTACAGTTGAAGATACGGAAGCTGGAACAAAAGTAGGGATGAACGAAGGTCTAAAAGCTGCTAGAGAAGATAAAGACATTGAAACTAATGTGAATGATTCTGAATCTGATGACTGGAATAGAGCTTATATGTCTGCTTTTGAAAGAGCCTATCACCGTCAAAAACAATTAATTAGAGCTGAAGAGGATGGATATAAACTAGGATATGAACTAGGAGAATTAGAACTTCCAACAGAGGTTAAAAGCGATTCGGAACTAAGTGAAGTATTTACAGATGAGTATGAAAAAGGTTATGAGAAGCGCTTTAATGAAGAAACAAAAAAACACAAAGAATTAGGGTATGAGAGTGGCTATGAATTAACAGAACAAAATTCTGTAAAAATTGATGAGCGTTTTGTCGAACCTTTTGAAAAAGGATATAAGGAAGGGTTACAGGCTATTAAGGATGAAACTGTAGAAGTAGGATATCTACAAGCCTTTCAACTGATGAGCTACGAGCCACCAAATGAGGTAGAAAATGACACCTTATTAGAATGGTATAAAGAAGGCTATGAATCAAATAATATAGCAGCCGAGATTAAAGCAACAGCTTATGACCAATTGCTGCAGGTAGATTAGCAGACATTAAAGCTGAAGGAAAAGCTTGCGTGAGGTGATAAGGATGAAGGTAAACGGAGTGTTAGATCGGATTGTAGACAGTGAGTATGGGGTTATTTTAGTTGAGGAGCTTGATAAGGAATATGTGGTTAAGAAAGAGATGCTACCGGATGGAGTTAGCGAGGGTGATTGGTTAACGCTGCTTGTTGAAGGTGGTGAAATACAGAGTGTAGAGATTGATCTAGTTAAGACAGAAAGTGTGAAGAGCAAGGTGGAAGCGCAGGTTGAAAGGTTGAGGAAGAAGAGTAAGGGGAGTAGGTTTAAGCGTAAATAGAATTAATATTAATTCTATTTACGGTGCTAACCTAAAACCACAGGATGATAATACTTTTTGAGAAGTTAGTATCTTATTCGATTACTGATAAAACATGAAAGTGAGGTAAAGGATGTCACATTCAAAAAATACAGAATTAGTGAGGGAAATATTAAAAAATAATTCACAGGTAGAAAATATTCTTAATGAATTTGAAAAATCGGAAACTCAAAGATATCGCGATATTATCTTTAATTACATAAAAAAACACAATACTTATTTATCATTTAGAAATAAGTTACTAGTAATTCAAGTTGCAATTCCCATTTTCGGTTCTATATTTGCTATATTTGCTCCTGGACTAGATTTATGGGTGAAATTTCTGATCCTATTTATCTATTTAATGATTTCATTGTTGGTATTTTGGATAGTAAAAGTGCTACCTGAAGATTTTGATAAGTTTAATCAAGAGGTTACAAGATTAAAATTAGTAAACTTATCTGAGCGACTTGCTTCTAAGATGGCATTGTTTGATAAAATTTATGAAGAAGAGCCAGAAGAAGACACATCTTTTTTAGAAAAAGTTTCAGATTTTGTTAAATTAGAAATTAACTCAATGTCTGAATCACAAAAAAACATGATTCGCAGATGTATAAATCCTAGTTCAAGATTTGAGAATTCTAGGGATACGAATATTACTATACCAACAGAAGTTATTAATTTGAGTAATATAAGTAAAAAGAAATTAGAACAAATAACGTATGAAATATCGTCTCTGGCAGAATATATGTTTGGAGGTAAAGGATATTCTGCTAAATTATATCTAAGAATTTCTAAAAAATATGAAGACAATGAGGTTGAACTACTAACTTCTTTTTCAAGATTTCCCCTTAAAAATGGTAAAGATAATGGTACAAGTTGGATTAAAACAAGAGGTAACCCATCTATTGTTTGGGAATGTTTAGAAAGGGGTGGATACAAGATAGCGCATACGAATGAGAGAGCAGAATTGTATTACAATTCTGTGCTCGCTATTTGCTTACCAGGCAGAATAGGAATACTGGCATTACATGCTGACCATAAAGAAGCATTTGATGGGAAAATGGACAAAACAACTTATAACTTACTTGCACTATCGACAAGACAATTAGTATTAGAGGCAATTAATGAAGAAGGGAAATAGTAGTATGATTGAAACTTTATTAAAGAATAATGAAATTCTCAGTACTGTGTATCAGAAAAAATGTTTTATACCTGTACATATTAATTCACCTAATAACGTTACACAGCAACAAGCAGCTGAAATAATTGAAAATTACAATGTTTTTGGCTTTTCTATTTTTCAGTTAAATCAACCAATAAGTAATGATATGGATCTTATTAATTTATATAAATGTTTAGGTCTTTACCAGCCTTTTGTACCCCAGATATACCAACATGATCCCGAAATATACCAAAAGTCTGGACTGAATTATATTCATAGAGGTCAGAAAAAGGGTAATGGAGAAAGATTTCATAGAGCTTTCCAAACAACCAATAATCAAAAGCTTCATAGTGATGGAACGCTGGAGGGAATTGGGCAAATTAAAACATCTACTTTATTCTGTGTTAACCCGGCAGGTGAAGGCGGTGACAATTTAATTTTCAACTCAGTAGCAGCATTTTTCACTCTATTAAAAATGTCTCCTAATTTAGCTTGCTCCATGCTAGAAGAAAATGCTTTAAAAAGAGTTGATATTGGAAGAACTAATAGATCTTCTATTGGTCCTGCTTTTAAAATAGAGAATAATAAACTAATATCAAGGTTTTCTATGGATAATACGTGTGATTGGGAATATGGGTTTAACCAAATTTTAAACCTAAGGGAATGCTTTAATCAGCTAAACCGCTTTATAAATCTTGACTCCCCTTATTATACACGTATCAGGTTACAAAGGAACCAAGGTTTAATAATGGCAAATCATAAAATCTCACATGGAAGAACATCTTACTCTGAAACTCCCGATTCCCAAAGAAAAATGATCAGGGGATTGTTTTCAAATGAGCCACAATTAAACCACCAAGTTATACATGAGATTAATAACGCTTAAAACAGGAATTCTTAATTCACACAACAATGGCTAACCGATTTTGTTTTAGAAAAACTATTTTAGATTAGAATTAAGATCTTTATTGTGATTATAATCAAAATACTGATCAAGATAAATGTTATGAAACTTAGGAACAACAAGTGGTTATCAACTTAATATAGATGATTTTTTAACATCAATAATTATTTGTTAATTTTAAAACAAGCTGTTACTCCTTACTTGGATGTCGATTAGTGGAAAGAGCGCTTAATAATAATTCATACATTTTTAAAGAAGTTTAGTTTCGATGAGAGTGTTAATTTATAGCAGCATAAGTTCCACAGTAAATTGCTGCTAGATGGTTCAAAATAGGTGGCTCTTTCCTAATGCAATACTAACTTTATGAATTGCTTCATTAATTCTTTATTTTGTACAATAAAAAGAAGCAAAAACTTAAGAGTTTTTACTTCTTAATAAATTATAAATTGGAAATAGTTTGAATCCCTCTTTTTGTTCCTCATTGAGCTTTTTAAAGTGTACTTCGAATTCAATTTTACTCTCTAATAATATAGAGAAGCCACAAAGGATGTCATCGTTGTGGAACCCTCGGCTTTTCTTTTCAAAAATCTCTTGTTTTTCTTCCCACGTGAATTCTCTTTTTCTTTTAATTACTTGCATTTTATTTAAAAAGATAAGAATATTATTAGGTTGCAGATGGTATAAAAAGTCATAGACATCCAGAAGTAAGTTTAGTATCTCACCATTTTCTTTCTGTTGATCGTAGTAAATAAGAGCTTTTAAAAGGAAGTTATTTGTTAAATCTAAGGCATAGTCGTCCTTGTAATCCACTTGTTTCAAAGATTCTACGATAACTTTCAGGTTTAAATTACTCATACTAAATAGATTATACATTTCAAATATAATAAAAGGACTATGCCTTACTTGATGCTTTTTATCTCCAGAAACTGCTGTTATTTTAAAGTTATTGTTAATTGCATCTAAATCGAACAAGTTAAAGACTAACCATCCTTTTTCAGTCTTTAAAGATACTAATATTATTTTTAAATCATTAATTAAGAACTGGAGGAAGTGATTTTCTGGATTTAAGTTTACTTTTCCATAGTTTTTATTTAGGATAATATCTTTTAAAATTTCTATCTTTTTAAAATCATCATGAGTCAGATTTTCAAATTCGAGATTAAAAGACACTCCTAATTGATTAAAAGTCTCCTCAATTTGTTCTAAATATCTTATGTATTCTGGTATTTCTTTTAGAAATTTTTCTTTTTCGTCAAAATTATTCAAAGGGATCTTTATGTCTTTTATAGTAATACTTTTTTCTTTAACCAAATCCCACATAAAATTACAATCTTTAATCCTGTCTTGAATACTTCCATTTTCATTAAAATGAATTTTAATCTGTTTGCTACTTTCAAGAATTTTAGGGAATTCAATAACAAAACTTTTTCCAAATCGTAGAGTTATTTTTTCTTTCTCAATTATTCTAATTACCTCTTCATAGATGATATTTTCATTCAGTCCAACCCACAAATCTGTTTCTTCAGTCATTTGCTGTATATCCACTTTATATAGAGGCACTTCTAAATTAAGTTCTTCAAGACGTCCATACATATATGTCCCATATTCAAATAAATCATCTGTTAAATTGTTTTTATCCAGAACAAATAATTTGCCTGTATAAGTGTCAAATTCATTAACTTTTATATCATCGATCAATGATATACTTTGTTTCCTACTATGGTGTATAAAATTTCTAGTGATAAATTCAAGTGCTTTTTCGGTAGAAGGTAACATTTTAAATTCTTTAGTGATCGACTTTTTATCTTTCAATTCGGTTAATATTTTTTTTATATCAATTGGTAAAAGTGAAAGGTAAAAAACCTGTGTATTTTGAGAATCAATAATCTCAATTACAAAAAACAATATCCCCCCGTTTTTATAATAATTTTCTAAATCGGCCTTCTGTATTTTGAATTTTGTTTTCTTTACACTTATTGTATCTACCTTTTTTCCTTTAACTTGAACCGGTACTTTACCGAACAAAGTATCCTTTCTTTGATTTTGGTTGTTATAAGTCCAAATTTCTCCGTCCCAGGAAGGAGTTTTATCATTTGTTGGTATTTCATCAGAAAGAAAATCATTTTTCAAAATCTCATTCCTTACAGCTGCAACTGCAATCTCTTCGATCTTTTTAGTATTCATTATCATCCTACTTTCTTTGTTATCTCTAATAAATGTTAGTGGGTACGTTTACATTATAATGGTAATGTATTTGGCAAGAGAAAAATGTCTAAAACGGCAAACCTTTTTGAATGCCACTTACTAACCTAAGTTCTCTAACTTATAA
>NZ_ATAE01000064.1 GCF_000474275.2 Alkalihalophilus marmarensis DSM 21297 | reverse complement strand
AAAAAAATAAAAAAAAGGGCAGTTTCTTCTCCGACCGTGGAGAAGGAACTGCCCTTTCTCTTGATTATTACGACTCTTTTTGGTTCTTGAGTCTCAATATTCTTTTTAAATTGACGGCGAATATGGTGGTGGCCGCTTGTATTTGCATACCAAATAGACCCGAGTAATTCGCTTTTTTATACCCGTGCCGGTTTTTCAATTCGCTGTTCTTCGCTTCTATTTTATATCGAGACTTCGATAGTTCTTTGAATCTCTCTGTTTCTTGAAACGCTTCTTGTTCGGTGTGTTCAGTTGATTTAACCGTTACGTAGTACGACTTTGTTTTAGCCCCTTCTTTGTAACATCCCTCTTTCAGAGGGCAAACCTTACATCTTTCTACGTCGAAGAAATAGCGGTATCTAGGATTTTTATTGTGCTTGGTACAGCCATCATATTTCTTTTGAATGGCTAGGTGTCCTGCCTTACACATATATGTACCTGCATCTTTATTAAATTCAAACTCATCATTCTTACGTGATCCATTAGTAACCAGAGGGTGAAGTTTTGAGACAAGCTCCATTTTGTGTTCATTTGTGAAACGGATATTTTCTCTTTCGGAGTAAGCTGTATCAGCGATAATGGTATCTACGTTTACACCTGCATTTCTTGTTTTGTCTACGAGTTCTCTTAGGTATTTCCCGTCATTTTTTTCACCTGATGTAATGACCGCAGCGGTAATAATTCGTTCTTCATTTGTCATGGCAAGGTGAGATTTATATCCAAAGAAAGAAGTGTCTTGAGATTTAAACCCTGTTCGTGCGTCAGGATCATCCGATTGAATCATGTTTTCTTCATAATCCTCGACAACTTCTTTTAAGACATTAAGTCTTTCTTTCACAGCGGGTACTTCGATACTTTTTGAGCTTTCTACAGTAGAAATGATCTGTCGGCAGTACTCTAACTCCTCTTGAAGGTCATTAGATAAAGGTTTGTCAGGGAACTTCCCTTGCATCGACTCATCTACGCGATAGACTGCTTTCCGAACATTTTTAGACTTTTCTTGTAGAAATTCTTTCGGTGACTTTTTATTAAAACAAGCTCTCGTATGAGTCGCATCAAGGATAATAGTGGGATCTTTAAGGATATTATGTTCTATAGCGATCTCAACACTCTTCCCAACCAGCATATCTAATAAACCCTCATCTGGAAGACGGAGTTTACGGAATTTCGTTAGGGAACTTGGGTCAATGAC
>NZ_ATAE01000061.1 GCF_000474275.2 Alkalihalophilus marmarensis DSM 21297 | reverse complement strand
CAGGCTGTTGAGAAAGTCTTCTCAACAGCCTATTTTTATACTTTAAACCGATTATACATATAGATATAATAAAAATAGAAGAAAAGTGCTGAGGTGATGACATTGTTACGTCCGATTCGTGAAAAACAAATTGAATTAGAAATCGTATCTATTGATCAGCTGGTTCCTGAAGATCATCTATTACGGAAAATTGATGCGTCGATTGATTTTAATTTTATCTATGACCGGGTGAAGTCTTTTTATTCCCAAGATAATGGGCGTCCTCCCATTGACCCTGTCATGCT
>NZ_ATAE01000060.1 GCF_000474275.2 Alkalihalophilus marmarensis DSM 21297 | reverse complement strand
GCACTCATTTTTAGTATATCATTTGTATTTTAACTTTTTTATTGAAAAATATTGACAAACTATTAGCTGGTTTAGTTTAAGAGTATATTTTCATAAACTACGCTGTTTTCTATGAATCTAGTTTACAAATAACTACTAAATTATGTAAGTCTTTTTATAACGAGGACGACCCTTTAGATAAATCCAAAGGGGCTATTCCAATTTATTAATACAGTGTTGACCATCATACCAACTACAACAGTTAGTCATTTAAAACATTACCAGTTTGTCCTACTCTTTTTACAAACTCTTTTTTATTAGGATCATTCCAGGTATAGATGTAGAAAGTTTGATGATCCTCTTCAAAAGCTACATACGCTTCATAGGATTGGCCTTTAGAATAATTGAAGTCACTGGAAACAAAATGAATATCATCTTTTGTATAGCCCTCTTCTTGTAAAGTCCAAATTGTTTCTTGCAATATTCTGTTTTTCTCTATTTCACTACCGCTTACAAGATTTAACCGGTAATTATAAATAGTAATAGTAAGGATAATCACTATTAAAATAGCAACTACAAAATAGAGAAATTTCAAGCTGAGTTTCATCAGATACACCTCATGCTCTTTTAATCGTTACGTCCCTCATTAATACTTAATTAATCGTGATTTCGATTAACCGCTTAGGTCAATAATTGCCCAGACTGGGGTAGTATCTACCATCTCCCAATTTTAATCTAATTGCCGACTAACGTGTATCTTAGTTCCCCCCCACCTTAATTAATCAGTTCCTTTATTACATTGACAATAATTAATAGTACAAACATTAACAGAGAAGCGGGAACGATTGATTTTTTTGGCATCTTCTCTTTGTCAAAGTAATGCGTCAATAATACAAAACCTACTGCTATAAATAAAAGCATTAAGTACTGAGTCACCCTAGTCATCCTTCTTTCCTTTCATTAATACTGTGTGATCCGTCTGGTTTGACTGTAAATAAAAGAGGCTTACTGTCTTTCCAATTATCAGTATCTTTACTCAGGTAAAGTGGCACTTCTTTTGCCACTAGTTGGTAATGGAGTGCCTGTGATGGACCCCTATACGGAATCTTCTCTTGTATAGAATACGCGCCTACACCTGTCGCGATCGTTCTGGCTTTTGAGGAACTAAACGTTTTATCTACTTTATCTAAGATCTTATTCATACCAGGGGTCTTAGCAGCACCTTTACCTAACATATAAGAACCATAGAGGATTGTCGTCGCTTGAGCGGTTAACCCTACATAATATTTAAATAATTTGTAACATCATATTCCTCCTCCCAATTACCGACTATCACCATATAGGTCTTTGTTAAAGTAAACTGCCCGTTACTTCAACAAGAAGAAACGATTACCCTAATGGCTGCTATCATTTGGTTTCTATTCGTTTGATCTTGGGCTCGTT
>NZ_ATAE01000059.1 GCF_000474275.2 Alkalihalophilus marmarensis DSM 21297 | reverse complement strand
AAACCAGCTAATAGTTTGTCAATATTTTTCAATAAAAAAGTTAAAATACAAATGATATACTAAAAATGAGTGCACTAAATAACCTACCATTTCTCAACACTTGGAAGGTTCTGGACTATTTAGATAGACGTAGTGACTAAACTACATCTTGGAATAATGTGTTGCTTTTTAACAGGGCATAAATCCAATGTAAGAGCTTATTCACACAAGCAATGACAGCCACCTTAAAAGGTTTTCCTTCATCACGTTTCTTGTCGTAGAACTCACGTAACTTCTTATTACGAGGGATAATTTCATCACTCGTTTTCTTCTTACGACAGTCTCGAATGGCACAACGTACGGCCATATATAACGCGTGACGAAGCCTGCTGGAGCCACGCTTGGTTATTCGATTCTTAGTAGCTGTGAATTTACCAGATTCAAAAACGCTTGGATCCACTCCAGCGAATGCGACTAGCTTCTTTGGATGGTCAAATCGATCAATTTCCCCAATCTCGGATATAATCGTTGCAGCGATTTTTTCTCCGATACCAGGAATTGATTTGATAACTTCATATTCTTCAACTTCTTGCGCAAGGGCATCTATCTCGGATTCTAACTTTGATAGGTGCTCTTTGTATTGGAGGATAATATTAATAAACATTCCAAGGCTCAAAATGTGACTCTGATAAACGGCTTTCTCAAACGGATTTCGAATGGCCGCAGCTTTGATTTGGGCTGCTTTATCACTAGCCCAACTTAGTGAACGACTCTTACAATTCCCGTGGATCTTTTCGGTCAAGACCTCATCACGGGCATTTAGAATATCTTCAGACGAGGGAAATTCCTTTAAAGTTAGCAGGGACACAACGGAATATAAATCTCCAAACACTCCTCTAAATTCAGGGAATACCTGATCTAGAATCGCTTGAAATTGTAACTTTGTCTGAATTAAAGTACCAGTAATATTCTCATGTTGTCTCGTAAGATTACGTAAGTTTAGGAGTTGAACACCGCGCTTTTTATAGGGTTCAAGTTCCTCTTTATAGTACAGTTCACACAGAAGATAAGCATCGGCTGCGTCCGTCTTAACCTTTCGCAGGCTGGAACTTTTGGCTTTGTAAGAAATCAATGGGTTAATAACAATCAAGAGATAGCCCCGTTCCTCAAGATAATGAACAATAGGAGCTTGATAGTGTCCTGTTGCTTCCAGAATAACCGGAGGTTTCTTCCCTGTCTCAGCTGTCAAACCTTCAATGAATTGTACAAGGGACTCAAGCCCTTCGTTAATATGTGATACCTTAAAGCTCTTACGGTATGGTTTCCCTTTATCTATGAATGCTTGTACCTGACTTTCTCCTTTTGACACATCCAGACCAATGACTGGATTCATTCTCAATCCCCTCCAAATATTAATATTAACCGGTACCCCTAATCCTTCTTGCAGTATCACAGCTTCGCTTGTTATACGAGATCTATGTCCCAACCAGCCTCAATCATGTTTCTACAAGTAGGGGGCAAACTGTTTAGTTGACGGGATCAAGCCCCACGAGCAGTTACGTTTTACCCCGGCTACCGTTATAATAAAACCATATAACAAATGGTCAACCAGAAATATTTTCTTATCTGGCTGACCTTATAATACGAA
>NZ_ATAE01000058.1 GCF_000474275.2 Alkalihalophilus marmarensis DSM 21297 | reverse complement strand
TGTATTTGGCAAGAGAAAAATGTCTAAAACGGCAAACCTTTTTGAATGCCACTTACTAACCTAAGTTCTCTAACTTATAATTCTCTTAGTGCTAATGACTCTTTCATTCGATTACTATCTCCTCCAAAAAGGACTAAGTGGGAATGGTGAATTAGACGATCTACAACTGCTTCCGTTAAAATAGGATCTCCAAAAACATGATTCCATTGCCCAAATTGAAGGTTTGTCGTGATAATAATACTTCTTTTTTCATAACACAGAGAAATGACTTGGAAAAGTAACTCGGCTCCCTGCTTATGTAGGGGGATATAACCTAGTTCGTCAAGTATTAATAGATCTAGCTTCTCAATTCTCTTGAAAAATTTAGTAAGAGTACCTTTTTCATTGGCATCTAATAGCTCATTTGCGAGAGAGGCAATCGTGTAAAACTTAACACGCTTGCCATGCTTATGTATGGCATTTAGGCCAATGAGTGTGGAGAGGTATGTCTTTCCAGCACCTACACCCCCATAGAAAACCATATTCTCCTTCGTTTCTATAAACGTTCCGTCTAATAAGTATTGTTGGCTTAACCCGTGTCCAAGCTGAATATTTTTCCAGTCAAAAGGTTTGCCAGATACGTTTGGCAAGGTTGCCGCTTTAAGCAGTAAGTTGATTTTTCTTTCCTCTCGTTGTTCTATTTCTTTTTCAAAAAGCGTTAATAAATACTCTTGAGGATTCTTCGAATCCACTTCATGAAAGTGCTCACGAATCCAACTAAGCTTCAAACGTTTAGCATATTCCTGGATCTTTTCTTGCTTCACTTTAGATCGCCTCCTAATGTAAAGAAGGCATCATATTGCTTCATACCACGTTCGGCAATCGGCATAGCTGGCACGGCACTTTTGAGTTTAAGCGTTTGCGTTTGCCTTTGACCACGGCCATGAATCAATTGATGGAAGACTTGCTTTATCGCCTCTGAAGACGGATGGCACCTCTCAGAAGCGATCTCTAAGGCTTCTGTGGCTTTTTCTAAGCGATTACTCTTTAATAAGGTTGATAATAGAAGAAGCGCTTTTTTCTTTTCTTCGACTGTACAGTCGTGTAGATATTTTTGCCACGAATCTGGAAGCTGATTATAAAAGGTCGTGTACTTTAGAGCGGTTGGTCTCTTAGCCATAAGTGATAGATAAGGGTGCCAAATCATAGACTTAGACTCTTTTCCATATAAGCGTTCATGGCTTACGATGACTTCGTATTGATCCGTGAGGATATCAATGCGATTGTAATGAATACCTACCAATACTCTATTGTTCGCATAGCGCGGGGAAGTAGAGTACCTTTTGGAATCTACAAGGACGTACCCATACTTATCTGCTTTCAGTGTTTCGATGCGTCTACCTGTGTATTCTTTAGGAGGTAAGTAGAATAACGCCTCACGATCCTCCACAAATAATTTAGCGATCTCCTGCTTCTTTTCGTAGTGCATACGGTATCGATCATTCTCTGCTTCTTCCCACAACCGATGATTCAATTCTTCTAGTTGATACACAGAGCGTTCCGGTAAAAAGAAATTATTCCGTACGTATTTTACCATTGCTTCTACATGCCCTTTTTCATTACCAGCACCAGGGTTACAGAATTCATACTCAAAACCATAGTGTAAGGCAAATCTCTCAAAACCCTCTGTTAACTCTCGTTTCCCCTGTGGAAGAATCTTCTTCACGGCTGGCGACAAATTATCAAAACGTATCCTCTTGGGCACACCTTCTAAGTAGTTAAAAAATCGTTTTAATCCTTCTAAGAAACAATCTTGATTCTGAGATTCAAAGACTTGAACGAAGAAAGCATTACTGTAAGGAAAGGACATAACGAGATATGGAAGGTCAACGACCTTGCCGTTTCTTTTAAAGGGTGCTTCCCCAAAGTCTACCTGTGCATCACCAGCCCTTGATTCTAAAGGAATAGCTGCATTTTCACTTTCTTCTAATAATTCCTTTTTACGTTTCGAGACATAGGCCCTTACTGTACGATCAGATCCTTTAAAATCTAATTCCTCATGATTTACAAGTAGCTGCCATATACGTTTGGCAGTCCTGAGATATTTCTTTTTCTTCTTCATATCTTCCTTCAACCATTGATCCACAATATCTTTTACTGGGTCCATCACAGGAGCTGGTTGTGATTTCTTCCTCTTATTCTCTGGTTGAAACTCCTCGAGATCAGCATATTTTTTGACGGTTCTGACATCTTTATTTGTTCTTCTAGCCACATCCGAATAGGAATAACCTTTCCCATTAACTTCTTGTCTGATATAATTAATTTCGGTCACTTGTAACATCTCCTAAAACTACCTCCTGCCAGTATTGGGTCCAACAGGAAGTGTATTGAATTTTTGGGATGTTAGCAAGTGGCTTTTTTTTTGTATAGCTGCCTCTCAAGGCCACCTACATAAAAGGAATGCCATGGCCTACATTTTTAGTTTGCCATAAACAG
>NZ_ATAE01000057.1 GCF_000474275.2 Alkalihalophilus marmarensis DSM 21297 | reverse complement strand
TGATATGCTCCCCATAAGGTAGACAGATTAAAAAATAAAAATCTGGCTACTTTAAGGGGAGTATTTTTAATGTCTAAAAGAGCTTTCACACCCACCTTCAAATTGGAAGTTTTAAAAGCATGTGAAGATGGGTTCTATACTTTATCAGAGATCATGAAGAAATACAAAGTAAGTAAAAGTGCTATAAAAGATTGGAAATATAAGTTGGATACATATGGTGCCTCAGGCCTTCAAGAATCATCAACTTGTAAACGTTACACAAAAGAACTGAAGCTTTCAGCTGTCAGAGATTGTGTCTCTGGTCAATATTCTATAAATGAAGCTGTTAAAAAGTATGAAGTATCAAGTACTTCAGTCCTTAGGAAGTGGATTAAGAAGTATAATAGTCATAGTGAATTTAAAGATACGGCAAAAGGAAGGTCGAACACTATGACTAAGAGGAAGAAAACGAATTGGGAAGAACGAATACACATTGCACGTCATTGCTTAAAGAACGGAAAAGATTATCAACAATCAGCTAATACGTATGAGGTTTCCTATCAACAGGTCTATCAATGGGTTAAGAAGTATGAGTCTGGCGGAGATGAAGCGCTAAAAGATAAACGTGGTAAAAAGAAAGAGGAAGCGCAACTGACTCCAGAAGAGAAAATGGAGCTTCAAATGAAAAAGTTAGAAAGAGAAAATGAACGGTTACGAGCGGAGAATTTATTCTTAAAAAAGTTAGAAGAGGTCGAAAGGAGGCGAAGATAAACCTAATCCGATATGAGGATAAATATATCGCTATACAAGAGCTGCATAAGAAAGAGAATTTAACCATCCATTTACTTTGTGAAATCGCAGGAGTTGCACGATCTGCCTACTATAAGTGGTTTAATCGTACCCCTTCTTCCCGAGAACTAAAGAACGAAGAAATCATCAAAGAGATGAAAACTCTCTATAGAAAAGTTGATGGTATCTTTGGCTATCGCCAAATGAACCTTCAAATAAACAGAAAGTTTAATGAGAAATTTAATCATAAAAGAATTTATCGGTTAATGAAGTTAACTGGTTTGCGCTCTGTCATCCGTGTCAAGAAAAAGCGATATAAACACTCTACTCCTCAACATGTAGCAGAGAATCTATTAAACCGTGAATTTACAGCAGAAAGACAAAATGAAAAATGGGTTACGGATGTCACAGAATTTAAGTATGGCCAATCAAAAAAGGCCTATTTAAGTGCAATCCGTGATCTTTATGATGGAGCCATTATAAGTTATGTTCTAGGTCGTTCCAACAATAATCAACTTGTATTTAATACACTTGACCAAGCTACATCACAATTAGCTGAGGAACACCCTCTTATCCATAGTGACCGTGGATACCAGTACACATCTAAAGGGTTTAAACGGATGATAGACGACGCAAAGATGACACAAAGTATGTCAAGAGTGGGGAGATGTATTGATAATGGACCAATGGAATCTTTCTTTGGAACACTGAAATGCGAGAAATACTATTTGAATAAATATGAGACATTTGATGAACTTTCATTTGCGATAGATGAGTACATCCATTTTTATAATCATGAAAGATACCAAAAACGATTAAACGGCTTAAGCCCTATGGAATACAGAGCTAAAGCCGCTTAAATCCTTTTTATTATTTCCACTGTCTACTTGACAGGGGGCAGTTCA
>NZ_ATAE01000056.1 GCF_000474275.2 Alkalihalophilus marmarensis DSM 21297 | reverse complement strand
GAAGAAACTGCCCTTTTTTTTATTTTTTTAATCATTTCCTCAGGCCACTAAAAAAACCATGGGTTTATCAGTGGCCTCGCCTAGAGCAGGGGTGAGATCCCACAGGGCAAAAAAGCCCGAGGAAGCTCAGCAGCTCACCGCGGAAAGCGAAGCATATTTCAGGAGCGGCAACTATGCTATAAACCATATATAGGCACTTTGTGTTAAGTAGATTTTGAAGCTATAACTTCATCACTACACATAATAATTACAAAAAGCAATACCATCGCGAATGAACTACGTGCAGACTCCGATGGGCCTAGAGCAAGTATGAGATCCGCAGGGCCTTACATGTTACAGCATGTTTGAGTTTTCCATTTAGTCGAGTTTTATTGACCGAACCCCGGCGTTAAGTATGTCTAAGCCTTACTTCAACTCAACATCTTGAAGCTGGACAAATTCAAACCCCTGTTCTTTAAGAAGCGGGACAGCTTCCTTTACCCCGCCTGCCGTTCCACTTTGCGGTTGATTCATATGCAAAAGAGCAATAGAGCCTGGCTGGGCTTGAAGTAATGCGTTCGTTACTTGTTCCTTGCTAAACGTTGCCCCTGCATCACCTAAAATATCAAAATTCACGACTTCATACCCTAGAGATTCAACAAGACTGACAGCCACTTCATCATAATAGGCCGTTCCTGAGCGAAACAAAGACATTTCTTTCCCGGTCAGCTTATACACTCGTTTGTGGTTGCCCAACACTTCCTGCTGTGCTTCTTTCGGGCTTTCTGTTGCTTCTATACCCCATGCCGTTCCTCCGTTTACCGAAAGTGGTACATGCTGTGTTCCGTGATTCTCAATTTGAAACAAAGGCTCATCCGCTAACATTAGAAAGAGCTCTTCATTTTCATCAATCCATCGCTGATTTACAAATAACGTAGCAGGTATCTGGGCTTCTAGTAAGTATGTGATCAGCTCCTCGTCATAGCCATTGCCATACGGACCACCGCAAGCATCAAACGTCAGTGCGATCTGCTGTTCATCTGTATCCATTTTCGTTTTCACTCCATCAACATTTTCGCCCCACTGACTAGGTTCACGTTCAAATGGGCTCAGATCAAGATCGTAATTGATCGTAGTCTCTTCCACCTCCCTCTGATTCACATCGGGCTGATCTTCTTCTTTAGAAGCCGCTTCCTCTTTAGGTGGCACATTCTCAGACTCATCATCTGAGGGCTCTTCACCTACTTTACATGCTTGAATGATCAAAACGAATATCAACGCTAGTACTATAAACCCTAACCTTCTCAATTTATAACCACTCCAATACATAAGGAACCCCCTAAGCCGCAAGTACTTAGGGGGCTGATATTTATTCATTTTGAGCTGATTGCTCCGCTTCTTTTTCTTCTTGCATCTCATACCAGTCATCAAGAACTTTTGCGTCCAAAATGCGTGATTCAATGTAGGATTTCTGCTTGTCGGTAAACAGTGACTTCCAATCAAATTCATTGTCTTCTGTAATGCTAACGACTGTCAACAATTCTTGCCAGGCAACATAACGTTTATACCAGAAGAATTGCGGCTGCTCAGTCATGTAAGGATAGAGGTCATCAAATTCCGTGTGTTTACAATCAATCGTTCGTTCAAATTGTTGTTTTGCTTTTTCTAACCGTTCATTTAGGTAAGCTTGAAATTTGTTTGTCTCCATAAGGTCCCCTCCCCATTGATGCCCTTAGATGCATCTCTTGTTTACCTATTTTAACACGTTAAGAGGATTTGAAAAACATAAATGTATCAGAAAATTATGTCATATCTATGCCACAAAAAAAGAGCAGCCCCTAACAGACTGCTCTACTCCCTTTTATCTAAACATACCTATGGCATCTAAAAAGACAACAATAATTGCAAGCGGCGTCACATATTTTAGTAATACGTACCACACCATAAATAATTTTGACCCTATAGACGACCCTTGTTTTAATTCTTCAAATAACGTTGTTTTAGACATCTTTAAAGGAATAAAGATTGAAATTAACAGTGCTCCAAAAGGCATCAAAATGTTACTCACCAAATAATCAGCGTTATCAAAGAATGTCCGCCCGAATATCTGTACATCTGCCAATGCCCCGTATGATAAACAAGCAGGAATCCCTAGTATGAAGATTAGAAGACCTACAATCCAGCTTACTTTCGGGCGTTTTGTGATATCTTTTTTTACTCGTGTCGCAACAATAATCTCTAGCATTGAAAAAGCGGATGTAAGTGCTGCAAAGACAAATAAAACAAAGAATGCGATCAAAAAGATTTCACCAAATACCATTTGTTCAAAAATGGCTGGAAGTACCACAAAGATTAATGGCGGCCCTTCACTTGGTTCAAGGCCAAACGTAAAGACTCCAGGAAATATAATCAGTCCCGATAAAAGAGCAACAAAGATGTTCATAATTCCAATTGATGCAGCTGACAATGACAGACTTTGTGTTTTTGGTACGTATGAGCTGTACGTTACCATAATGGAAACACCTAGTGATAAAGCAAAGAATGCTTGTCCTAATGCAAATAAAACCGTTTCTGATGAGATATTTGATACATCAGGAAGCAGTAAGAAACGCACACCTTCCATCGCACCATCTAATGTAAGAGATCTGATAGCAATAACAATAAGTAAGATAAATAACGCAGGCATCATAATCTTACTTGCTCGCTCAATCCCTTTTTGCACACCCTTTGATACAACGAGAATGGTGAATACAATAAAGAGCAGCTGTGCTCCAAGTGTTGGCACAGGGTTCGCAATAATTTCTCCAAAGCGCTCACCGTATTGCTCCACTGTCAGCCCAGACAATTGCCCTGTAATAGAATGGAATAAATATAATAAACTCCATCCACCTACCACGCTATAAAAGGATAAAACAATAAAACATGTAATTACGCCGATCCAGCCTGTTGAAACCCATGCTGTTTTAGGTGCTAATTGTTTGTAGGTAGAAATAGCATCTTTTCCGGTATGCCGGCCCAGTAAAAACTCGCCAATTAATAGAGGCAGCCCAATGAGTGCAGTAAACAAAATAAATAAAAAGAAAAAAGCACCCCCACCGCTTGTTCCGGCTACATAAGGAAATTTCCAAATGGCTCCAAGCCCGATTGCAGTACCAGCGGTCGCATAGATAAACCCTAGTTTTGACGACCATTGTTCTTGTTGTTTCAACCTGCTCAACTCCTCACTTTCACTACTATAAAACGTTCGACTGACGAAACTCTTTAACCCTTCAACGCGTCCGCCATTTAAACCATTCCACATATAATAACTTCACTATAGTAGCAAAGCAATACTGGCAGAACAACCGGAAATTTCTTACCATTCTAACTTCTATTAGTCAAGGAAACGCTTTCTCTCTTCTGGCGCAGGGATTCTGCAGCTTTCTTTTTTTCCGAAAAATTGATACCTACGCTTAGCAAACTGCCGGTACAAAGCATCCCGCAATGGCTTAGGCAAAATGACAAATAGGCGGAAAAACTGCCAGCCAAGCGATAGTTTTGGAATGATTTTCAAAACTGCTGTGCTGTATGTATAGACCTTGCCATGTTCTATTACAATAATAGAATCAACCGTTGCTGAAATCTTATACCGTTTCATTATTTCTTTTGCTTTCTCTGACTGCAATGAAGCGAATTGAAATTGTTCTTCTTTCTCATGTTTTAAAATAAAATCAACAGCTACGTTACATACATTACAAACCCCGTCAAATAATAAAATAGGTTTCTCGTTTGACATGACTCCCTCACCCGCCCTTTTTCTTCATCCTTTTTTGTTGGCTCTACTTATATCCTCGCATTCATCGTATCATTTTAAAAAAGAAATATAATGATCTTTTATTGACCTGATCTAATAAAAACAGCTATTATGATACCTACTTATACCTTACTGAGAGGAGGGGCAGTATGCTTACTGTTAAAAAGGTCTTAAATAACAATGTGTTGATAGCGGAGCACCCGGAATATGCTGAGGTCATTTTGATCGGGAAAGGACTTGGTTTTGGCAAAAAATCTGGTGAAGAAGTCGCTGGTGAGGTTGCTGAGAAATTCTTTGTATTAAAAGAGGAAAAGGAACAAGAACAATACAAGCAGCTGCTTGATTATGTAGATGAAGCCTTTATCGGTCTTATGAATGATGTTATCTCAATGATTGAAGAGAGGTTTAAAGTGCGGTTGCATGAACATATTCATATTGCCCTGACTGATCACTTATTCTATGCAATCAAACGCATTCACCAAGGGTTTGATATTAAAAATCCATTCCTTCCAGAGACCGAATTAGCTTACCCAGATGAATTTGAAATGGCCCAAACGATTATTCGGCATATGAATCAAGAGCTTACACTTAATATTCCTGAAGGAGAAATTGGATTTGTAGCCCTGCATATCCACAGCGCCCTTACCCGGAGGCCGCTTCAGGAGGTAAATCGACATACTCGTTTGATCAGTGAACTCGTCGGAGTCATCGAAAGCTCATTAGGGATCTCTATTGATCGTAAGGATGTGGATTATCTGCGTTTAGTTCGTCACCTTCACCATGCAATTGAGCGGATTAACAAAGAAAAATATGAAGACAATCAAGAAGCTTTAAAAAGTGTCTTGCAATCTGAATATCCTGTATGCTACAATTTGTCCTGGAAGCTGATCAAGATTATGCAGCAAGCTTTAAGGAAAACGGTTCCAGATGCTGAAGCAGTTTATTTAACGCTTCATTTACAACGTTTATCGAAGCAGTAATTAAATACTCAATACGTTTCTTTTTTACGTGTTACTGGTTATGCAGGCATGAGAGGAAAAGAAAGCGGTCACATGAATTGAACAAGAAGTATGCCTTCTGACATATTTCGTTATTCAGTTGATGTGTTCGCTTTTTCCACTCATGTCTTTTTTGTTGTTTTAAAGATCAGCTTACTACTTTAAATTCTAAACAAAATTGGAGGAATGTTACATGTTTAAGCAGTCTTTTAGTGTATTGCAGCGTGTCGGTAAAGCATTGATGCTTCCTGTTGCTCTCTTGCCTGCTGCAGGTATTCTGCTCGCATTAGGAAATGCGATGCAAAATCCAGACTTAACAGCACGCCTTCCCTTTTTAACAGCAGATTGGATTGTGCTGTTAGCAAGTGTAATGGAAAGTGCAGGAGACATCGTATTTGCGAACCTGCCTTTACTATTCGCGGTTGGTGTTGCGATTGGATTATCAAATGGAGACGGGGTTGCAGGTCTTGCTGCTCTAATTGGGTACCTCATTATGAATGTAACAATGAGCGTTCTAGGAGGATACGGCGAGTGGACACCGGAGATGATTGGTGCTGACCCTGGTATTTCTTCTGTACTAGGAATCCCTACTCTTCAAACAGGTGTGTTCGGGGGTATTATAGCCGGGCTTCTCGCCACCTACACCTATAAAAAATTCTTTAATATTGAATTGCCTTCTTACCTAGGTTTCTTTGCAGGTAAACGATTTGTACCGATTGCTACAGCGTTTTTTGCTTTATTCATCGGGGTTATTCTCTATTGGATATGGCCTACGATTCAAGTTGGACTAAACAACCTGTCCTACTTAATGGTTGAGTCTAATCAAACATTATCAGCCTTTATTTTTGGTGTGATTGAACGTGCGTTAATTCCATTTGGACTTCACCACATTTTCTACTCACCATTCTGGTTTGAATTCGGACAGTACACTAATGCTGCCGGACAAATTGTACGAGGCGATCAAACAATTTTCTTTGCACAAATTCGTGATGGTGTTGAGCTTACAGCTGGTACGTTTATGACTGGTAAATTCCCATTCATGATGTTCGGTCTGCCTGCTGCTGCTCTAGCAATCTATCACTGCGCACGTCCTGAACAAAAGAAAGTCGTGGCAGGAATTATGGGTTCAGCAGCCTTAACATCTTTCTTAACTGGTATCACTGAACCAATTGAATTTAGTTTCTTATTTGTAGCACCATTATTATTTGCGATTCACACGGTGTTTGCTGGTTTATCGTTTATGATTATGCAGATTCTAGATGTTAAAATCGGAATGACTTTCTCCGGCGGTGTAATTGACTTCCTACTATTCGGGGTCCTTCCTAACCGTACGGATTGGTGGATTGTTATTCCAGTTGGACTCGCATTCTCAGTTATCTATTACTTTGGTTTCCGTTATGCGATTAAGAAGTTCAATCTAATGACTCCTGGTCGTGAAGAAGTAGCCGAAGACGCTGATACGACTAGCGTTTCAGCTGGCGATCTTCCATATAACGTCCTTCGTGCTCTTGGAGGAAAAGAAAATCTAGTAAACCTTGATGCGTGTATCACTCGCTTACGTGTAAGTGTTAAAGACGCTGATCAGGTTGAAAAAGACACCTTAAAGAAACTTGGTGCCTCTGGCGTTATGCAAATGGGCAACAATATTCAAGCGATCTTTGGACCACGTTCAGATCAGATTAAAACACAAATGCATGATATTATCAGCGGGCGTACGCCGGTAGCAGAAGAACCTGTTGAAACGGTAGAAGCGGTAGCTGGCGACATTGATTTTTCAATGCCAATCTCAGGTAAAGTTCTTCCAATAACTGAAGTTCCGGATCAAGTATTCTCACAAAAAATGATGGGTGATGGGTTTGCGATTGAACCTGCTGAAGGTGTCGTGCATTCTCCAATCTCAGGTAAAGTTGTGACACTATTCCCGACAAAGCATGCTCTTGGCCTAGTAACAGACGAAGGAAAAGAAGTATTGATTCATGTCGGCTTAGATACAGTGAACTTAAAAGGAGAAGGATTTGACGCTCTTGTTTCAGAAGGCGATCACATTAAACAAGGCCAAGAGCTATTGCGCTTTGATTTAGAATTCATTAAAGAAAAAGCAACCTCTTCTATTACTCCGGTTGTCTTTACTAACTTAACCGAAAATGAATTTATTGAAGTGAAAAAAACTGCTTCTGCTAAACATGGTGACAAAAATATTGTCTCTATCAAACAAGCAAAATAATTTTTTAAAAAAATAATTGTTTTTAGGTTTAATTGATTTCAAGGCGGGTAATTATAAGACTAGACAGGCGCTAAGAAGTAAGGCTTGAGCACCCTTACGACTCCCCCGCCTAGCCTAACAAGCAATGAGCATCACCCTCCCCCACCTTATGTGGAAAGACCTGGCTGCGGCTGGGTCTTTCTTGTGTTTATATTTATTTAGCATAGACAATCTAATATAGTAATAGCTTCTAGCAAGCAAGAGGAAAAACCCGCACCAAAAGACCTACCAAAGCCTTATATTAGCAAGGTTTGGAAGATTTTTAGATAAATTTATAACAAGTCCCATACATCTCTCATATTCTTACATAGAAGATAAGCGTTACGCCCCTTTGAATCTATCCGAAGGACTGTTAAACTAGCTTACTATGAAGACTTTTATAAGATGACTTTTAAATGAAAAGTTGGTGAATACTATGTGGTCAAATGCAGAATTAGGAATTGACTTAGGAACAGCAAATTTACTTGTTTACAGTAAAGATAAAGGTATCGTTTTAAATGAACCCTCCGTTGTAGCATTAAACACAGAAACACGTGATGTGCTTGCTGTTGGTGCTGAAGCAAAAAGCATGGTAGGAAAAACTCCTGCTAATATTGTAGCTGTACGCCCTCTACGTGATGGTGTCATTGCAGATTTTGATGTGACAGCTAGTATGCTGCGTGCCGTAATGAAAAAAGCGAGCAAACAGCTTGGTTTATCTTTAAGAAAGCCGAATGTCGTCGTGTGTGCGCCGTCTGGCTCTACCTCTGTTGAACGCAGAGCAATCCTTGATGCTGTCAGAAGCTGCGGTGCTAAAAATGTACACATCATTGAAGAACCTGTAGCAGCAGCAATTGGTGCAGACTTACCAGTAGATGAGCCTGTAGCCAATGTTGTAGTTGATATTGGCGGAGGTACCACGGAAGTCGCGATCATTTCATTTGGCGGGGTTGTCTCTTGTAACTCTGTCCGTATCGGCGGAGACAAGCTAGATGATGCGATCATTCAACATGTACGTAAATCCTACAATGTATTAATCGGTGAACGTACTGCAGAACAAATCAAAATGGAAATCGGTTATGCTCCTATTGAACATGAAGAGCTGACAATGGAAGTACGCGGTCGTGATTTAGTGAATGGTCTTCCTAAAACCATCACTCTTCACTCGACGGAAATTCAACAAGCATTAAGCGAGTCTCTTCTGCAAGTGCTTGAAGCAGTAAGAGCTACTCTTGAGGACTGCCCTCCTGAACTAAGCGGTGATATTGTTGACCGTGGTGTAATGATTACAGGCGGCGGTGCTCTATTAAACGGTATTCAAGACTGGTTCTCAGAAGAGATCTCAGTTCCTGTTCACCTTGCTCCAAATCCACTTGAATCAGTGGCTGTAGGTACAGGACGTTCATTAAAGTTTATCGACAAACTGCAAAAAGCAACAGTCTAAACAAAGAAACGACTCATCGCATATGACGATGAGTCGTTTTTCTATTGCTTTTGTATGAAGGCTTCCACTTCTCCTTTTGTAGGGATCGAGGCTTGAGCACCTAGTCTAGATATAGCAACCGCTGATGCTGCTGTTGCAAATTGCAGGGCCTCTTCTATTGCCTTGCCAGCTGTTACACCAGCAATAAAGCCGCCAATAAATGTATCACCTGCTGCGGTTGTATCGACAATATTTTTTACAGGATATGCAGGAATTCTTAACATTTTATCCTGCGTAACATAAAGAGAGCCTCGCGCCCCGAGAGTTAACAGGACAGCTCTAGCGCCTAGCGAAACCAACTTTCTGGCAGTGTCTTCTTCTGAAAGCTCATCTGCTTCTGCACCCATTATTTCCTTTGCCTCAACTTCATTAACGACTAGCACGTCAACCAATGGATATAAGTTGTGCGGAATAAATGCAGCTGGTGCAGGATTAACCAGTACCTTCACACCACGTTCATGAGCAAGCTGAATCGCTGCTTCGGTTACGCTCCAAGGAATTTCATTTTGCACGATCAGCCAATCGATTCCATCTAATTCCTCTGGGTTGACCAGTGTGACATATTTATTCGCACCTTGTGATAAAATAATTCGATTTTCCCCGTTTTGTTCTACCGTAATAATAGCAGCCCCAGATGCGCCTGATGTTCTTTTCACATAACTAATATCTACTAAATTAAGTTGAAGGGAATGGATCAATTCATCTCCATAAAAATCACGCCCGACTGCTCCAACCATCGTTACCTTTGCTCCTAAACGGGAAGCCGCAACCGCCTGATTGGCACCCTTCCCTCCCGGAAACCATGCAAGCTCTGAGCCGTTCAGTGTTTCACCAGCATGCGGATAACGTTCTACCTGTACGACTAGGTCACTATTTATACTTCCTACTACCATTACTTTAGCCATAACATGTCTTTATCTCCTTCTCCTTTTTAGTCGTTTCTATAAGAACGTCTATTTATATATTCCTCGTTAAGACCTAATTCTTTATTCAACAGCCATTCCATTTCTTCAAGATCTCTGCGAAGGACAATGGGATCGTATTCTGACCATTGTATTACGTAAACAAAATAATAAGACCCTATCTTGCTAAATATAACAGGAGAGCCTGGAAAGTGATCAAAATACGCTTTTATACGATTTCTTTTCATATAGGAATAACGTTCAAGTCTCACTTTATCACCCGCTTCCCCCAACACAAGGCCTTATATATGCACAATCATTATACAGCATGTATAATAAAATAAAAACTGAAGGTGATTGATTCTGTGAAAAATTTGCCTATTTATCGAATGTTCACCATCGTCTTCATGAGTATAAAGTTCTTCTTACAAATTATTCGATTCCAAAGAAAGCATCAAAACCACTGGGACGAAGAGAAGTGGAACAGCCTCCTGCACCAGCAAGCACGAGAATATAAGCAAACAGCTTTAAAACTTGAGGGCTTGCTTATTAAACTAGGACAATTCCTTGCTGCTCGTGCCGATCTCCTCCCAGAAGTCTTCTTAAAAGAATTGGTCGATTTAATAGATCATGTTCCCCCCGTTCCATGGACTCAAACTAAAAAAGTCCTAGAAACAGAATGGGACACCTCTTATGAAAATGTTCTTCAATCAATTGAAAAAGAACCTATAGCTTCTGCTCCCATTGGACAAGTATACAAAGTGTTATTTTTAAAGAAAGATATGCAAACTCTGCTTATGTACACATCCCTGCATTTAACAACGAACTAACAACCGCTAAGGTTCTAGTCATGGAATGGATAGATGGCAAAAGCGTAATCGATACAGAGCAAATCGAAGTTATTCCTTACTCAAAAGAAGAGCCTTCTAAGCGAATCCTCACTATTTTTCTTGATCAATTATTACAAGAAGGAATTTTTCACGCAGACCCTCATCCCGGTAATATCCTGCTAAAAGAGGATGGGACGATTGTTTTAATTGATTTTGGAATGGTAGCTACTATCAAAAAAGAAGATAGCAGGGAGCTGCAAACTCTCGTAGAAGCACTTGTAATAGGTGATTACAGCCAAGTTGTTGAATCGCTTGAACGTTTACGCTTCCTTTTGCCAAATGCAGATAAACAGCAGATAGAAAGAATGATCCGCCAATTTCTAGATGTAGCTCTCACAGCAAATATTAATGGCTGGGACGAGGACGTTATGAACCAGCTATTAGCAGACTTCAGGCTGCTGCTTAAAGATCTTCCTGTTCAAATGCCTAGTGAATTCGCTTTTCTCGGCAGAGCTGTCTCAACTTTAACAGGAGTATTATACAGTATTGATCCTAAATTGGATCTATTCGAATTAGGTAAGCCGATTGTCCTTGATTGGTTAGAACGAAACCGAGAGAAGGATGAATACTCATCCTTCTCTCATTGGCTCAGAAAGTATGGCGCTCCTATATTGAGGTTCCCTAGCAAACTGGATGCACTTTTTGATGAACCAAGATTATATCGAGAACTTCAAGAAAAGCAGCATAGGGAAAATAGAGAAAACGAGATACTAAAATGGTCGAGACATTATTCATTTCTATTTACGTTAATCGGCTTGATTGGAATCTTGACAGCTTTATTTTTTGATCATACTGCATTGTTGATTGGGAGCAGTATTCCTTTGGTCATCGGTGGAATTTCTTTTTATGCAACAACCAAAAGACTTTAACTGGAGGGATCTTTATGCAAAAGAAGCTAGAAACGACAGAAAAAGTTGGTGCAAAGGAGATTAAAATTGAAGGTTTGGAGGATGGCTACCGCGTTACGGTTCGTGCTGATGAAGAAGAGTTACGCAAACACCGCCGTATTGGCGGAGCATCTATCAACTTGCTTCGTCAATTCGAAAAGGCAGGCTATAAACTCCCCTTTCCATTCTCATGGATTCTCACATTCTGGAACAGATATAGTAAGCGACCATAGATGATGGAGAGCTGCTCTAGTTAAGCAGCTCTTTGTTTCTTTATGTGGAGTGGCTCAATTCTACTAGACATGGGCGTAATGAGCTCTCTAACCGACTCATAAAACGCGTGAATGATACAATGGACTTCTTACACAGGCTCTCTAATTAAGACTTCAAGACAATTTTACCGGACATAGGCTGCTTGTCATCCTTCTCTATCCAATCAATTAACTTCATGTCATGCAGCACATATAATCTCCATAGAAAAAATGGAAACGGCAGATGAGGAATTTTTCCATACATCTCTCCGACTAAAGCAGCCGCTTCATATACGTCGTTATCTTTTATATTCGATAAAATGATGGGATCATAGTGATGAAATGAAGGATGTTCAAAGATAAAGTCTGCCTGCCGCACTCTCAGGTCGCTTTCTTTTTCTTTTACCAATTCCCATGACTTTTGAAGCTGGGAGATTGCATCGTTTGTTAGCTCTACTGGGTTAAAATGAGCTTCCAACCGCTCAGGCGGCAGCTCCCGAATTAATAATGGCCCCCTTACCCTGTTTACCTGCAAAGAAAAACTACCTCGAGCTAGCTCTAGTTTAGAAAGCAGATACATAAACGCCAGCTCATCCGCCGCTTCTTCACCAAGCCAAAAAATTACTTTTTTCTGATAATTTATTAGATTGTTAATAGTATCTGCTTGTTCGTTCAGCATGTTCTTTAACGCTTCTCGCTCATTTTGGTCGCTCTTTGTTCCAAACGCTTGGCTAAGCTGCTTTAGCCTTAGATCCTTATCTGAAAGATTACCAATTTGTAAATAAGGTTCGAAAACAAATACCTCTCCGGAAAAAGGCAAGATTGTATCTTCGAACGCTTGAGTGAACGTTGCTTTCGCTGCATGAGAAAAAAGGATGTGGATCATAGATAACTCCTCCCTTTCTTATCGTTATGACGATGTCATTGATACCATTAAGGATAGCATGCATATTTTATACCCTCCAACTCCCTGCTCCTCTAAAAAGTTTCGTATTTTAAAATATTTTATTCACTAAATATTACCGCCCCTAAACAAAACAGCCCTTTAAACCTATAACTTAATACTCATTTACAATATTAGTATACTAATAGTTTTGATCCATTAAGGTAATTATTAATTGAAATAAATGAGTTTCTTATATATGCCTTTAGTACCACTCGCCTCATTTTTAAGCATTTTTTTACAGCATAAGGAACTAAGACTCAATTTAGGGAAATCATGAAGGAATATGTAAAAATTAATAGAATATTGCCATTACAACGAAAATAATTGCGTTCTTGTGCAGGATCCCACCAGAAAGCGACTATTTTCTACTTAATCTAAGGAGATGATCTATTAAATGAAACGAACCTTCCAATCGTTCGTCATCTATACATTAGTGTTGGCCTTAGCACTTACTAGTTTCGGCACAGCATCTCTTGCTAATCAGACGAACACACCTCTTGCAGAAATTATGGGAGAGATTGATACGAAATCATCTGCTCCTACAACGGTTATTGTTGAGTTAGAAGAAGAATCAATTGTAGAAGCAAAACACAAAGGTAAAAACCAAACAAAACAAAATTTAAAAGCAAAGCGTGATCAAGTTAAAAACAATGTGTTAAAGGAAACAGCTTCTAGTAAAATCGGACAAGAATACGAGTATATCTTCTCTGGATTTGCTGTAGAGTTAAAAAGAAACGAAATTCCAAACCTTCTAACAATCCCAGGAGTTAAAGCGATCTATCCTGATGTTGAATACAAAACGACAACGATTGATGAAGGATTTATGATTGAAGAGGATGCATACAGCCCGGCAATGCTTGACAGTGCTCCACATATCGGTTCAAACGATGCATGGGATGCAGGTTTTACTGGTGAAGGCGTAACGGTTGCTGTAATTGATACAGGTGTCGATTATACTCACCCTGATCTTGCACATGCATTCGGAGATTACAAAGGATGGGACTTTGTTGATAACAATGATGACCCACAAGAAACACCTCCAGGTGACCCGCGCGGCCGTCAAACAAACCATGGTACGCATGTTGCTGGAACAGTTGCTGCTAACGGTCTAATTAAAGGTGTCGCACCAGATGCTACCCTTCTTGGATACCGCGTTCTTGGACCAGGCGGAAGCGGAACAACTGAAAATGTTGTAGCAGGTATCGAGCGTGCCGTTCAAGACGGTGCAGATGTTATGAATCTATCATTAGGAAATTCTTTAAATAACCCTGACTGGGCAACAAGCATCGCACTTGACTGGGCAATGGCTGAAGGTGTTGTTGCTGTTACATCAAATGGAAACAGCGGTCCTAACAACTGGACTGTAGGTTCTCCAGGTACTTCTCGTGAAGCAATCTCTGTAGGCGCAACTCGCTTGCCTTACGAAGTATACAGCGCAGACATTTCAACTGGCTCTGATCAAGCATTTGACAGCGCACAAGTAATGGGCTTTTCATCAGTTGAAGAATTATTAGCATTAGACGGAGAAGAAATTGAGTTTGTTTATGCAAACCTTGGTGGTCCAGCAGATTTTGAAGATGTAAACGTTGAAGGTAAAATCGCTTTAATCATACGCGGTGAATATCCTTTTGTAGAGAAAGCTGAAAACGCGAAAGCAGCTGGAGCTGTTGGAGCGATTATTTTCAATAACGTTGAGGGAGTAATGCCAGAAGTTCCTGGTATGGCCGTTCCTACAATTATGTTATCAAACGCTGATGGCGTAGCAATGCGTGATGGCGTTGAAGACGGCTTTAATACAGTAAGCTTCTCAATCGAATTTGATAAAATGGTTGGCGAAACAGTTGCTGACTTCTCATCTCGCGGTCCTGTTATGGACACATGGATGATCAAGCCTGACGTATCAGCACCTGGTGTCAATATTACAAGTACAGTTCCTACTCACCAAGCAGGTAACCCGCATGGTTATGCAGCACTTCAAGGTACAAGTATGGCAGCTCCTCACGTGGCAGGTGCAGCAGCGCTTATTCTTGAAGCGAACCCTAACTGGGGAGTAGATGCTGTTAAAGCAAGTTTAATGAATACAGCAGAAAACTTATATGATGCGAACGGAAACCTATACCCTCATAATACACAAGGGGCAGGAAGTATCCGTGTGCTAGATGCAATTGAAACAAAAACACTTGTGACTCCTGGAAGCCATTCGTTTGGAGTATTTAGCAAGAAAAAAGGAAAGCAAACAGAACGTCAGCACTTTACGATTCATAACCTATCAAATGAACGCAAAGCTTATTCGTTTGATGTTAAATTTGAAAAAGGTGCAGAAGCCATCAAAGTAAACACAAGTAAAAACTTACGCGTACAACCGAACAAAACACAGAAAATCAACTTCAATGTTCAAGTGGATGCAAGTAAGCTCGATTCTGGATACTATCCAGGAACTATTGTTGTAAGTGATGGGACAAATTCGTTTGAGGTTCCTACTATTCTGTTCGTACAAGAACCAGACTATCCTCGTATCACTTCACTTGCTTACAACACTAACCCTGCGACTGGTGATCTAGTTGGTTCAGCTTATGTACCAGGCGGTGCTGAGGAGCTAGATTTCTGGGTATATACTGAAACTTTATCATCTCCAGTAGGTGGTGCTTTCGTAGATACAAATATTGCTGCAGGTTATTATGATTTCACTTATGATCTAACGATTAATGGTGAAGCATTAGCTCCAGGGAAATATCGTCTTGTTGCCTTCTCAACGAAAGCAGGTAAAACTGATTATTCGTATGGCGATGTATTTACAGTCGAATAATTTTAAAGGCTGACTCTTATCACAGAGTCAGCCTTTTTATTACCTTTAAAACAATTTACCGTGACGGTATAAAAGACTTGTCAATCTTTCTAATGACAACGTAAAACAGGTCGTCCTCATCGTTTGACCGACTGATGAGAAATACGTATCATAGACATTTTTTAATGTCTCTATCATTTGTTTGGACATGTTTTCGATGATTTCTTCTTCAGTAAATAACTCTGTCACCCGGCTTTGTTTCCATTCTAAATAAGACACAATAACACCGCCTGCATTGGCCAAAATATCTGGAATTACAACCGTGCCTTCACGTTCGAAGTAATCATCTGCTTCTAGTGAAATCGGTGCATTTGCTCCTTCTATCAGCACTTTGGCTTTAACATCTTCCATATTATCTTGATGAATTTGACCTTCAATCGCAGCCAGAATTAATACATCTGTGTCAATGGTTAACACGTCCTCTACAGGCTTCACTTGAGCGGTAACCCCAGCTTCTAGAAGCTGCTCTCGATTGGACGGAAGGTCCCGTCCGTTCTTTGTATACTCGATCAGCTTTTTCACATCAAGACCATCTTCATGATAGAGAGTAGTAAAACGATCAGATACCGCAACTACCCGGTGATTATATTCCATATATTGGTACGCTTCAAGAGCTGCCACTCCCCCCACGTTACCAAAGCCTTGGACAGCGACACGAATGGCCTTTCCATCCTCTGCCTGCTGTCTCAATGTTTTTAAAGTGTCCCATTGTTTATGACGATTAATATCTGTTCCGTTTGCGTGAGTGCCTGACCATTGATCTAGAAGCCAAGAATAACTTAAAAAGGTCCCTCTTCCCGTCGCTTCCCGTCTTCCACGTGCTCCGCCATTCTCTACGCTTTTCCCTGTAAATGATCCTAAATATGGTTCACCTGGGTGGATGGTCTTGAATTCTCCTACCATCCAATCAACAATTTTCTCATTTGTGCCTAAGTCCGGTGCCGGGATATCATGATTCGGGCCAATATCACGAGAAAAACGCTGGACATATTTTTTACTAATTAAGTTTAATTCTTTATCTGTGAATTTGCGCGGATCTACATGAACTCCGCCTTTTGCCCCGCCGTATGGAAGCCTGTGCAAGGCATTTTTTAAGGTCATAAGTATAGCTAGATTTTCAACTTCTGCTTCATTGACAAATTCACTAAAACGAATACCGCCTTTATAGAAGCCGCTAATATTATTGTGCTGCACCCGGTATGCCGGAATCCGTACAATGCCGTCTTTCTCAGTAGATACTCGTATGTAGCTTTTAATTACTTTATCCGTTGTTTTTAGGATTTCTTTTGCCGATCCACAAACGAATCTTCTTTTTTCATCGTCTTCAATGCCTAAAAAACTGCTGCGCTCAGCTAAGTCACTCATTACCGTTTCAATTAAGGCTTGTGTTTCAGTTCGCTTCACATTATCCCCTCCCAAAATCTGCTTCTATACTACTTATTCCCTAAATGCTGGCTGGAAAACCCTTTCTTAACCACAAAAAAGACCTCCAAAAATTCGGGAGGTCTGATAATTATTAAGAAGATAACACTGTACTTGTTTTACCTGCTTTAAAAAATTGTGAGTAAGACCTTGCCAAAAATAAAATGATGGCCAAGGTAATGAGCATTTCCGGAAGCAGGTACGAAAGGTTATATAGAAAAGAATAGACACTTGGGTTCATTCCATCCGGTGCATATTGTCCAAACCAAATGACTCCGGAAACAAAGTGACTTAAGAAACGCAACACAGTAGCCAGCACTAAACCAAGAACAATATAGCTTAATTTAGGAACTGCCTGCCTTGAAGCAAATAGCCCCGCAAACCCTAACACCATAAAAGCAAGAGGATAGTCGAGCACCAACTGAACAGGATGGACAATTGTCGGTCCTGTTACGAGCCCTAGTAAACCAACGAGGAGGCCTGTTAACAGTCCAACTTTTAACCCTCGGCGGAAGGCTAGAAGAAAGATAGGAACCATCACAAGAGAAATCGAACCGCCCATCGCCCACAGCGCTCCAAATTTGACAAAGCTTAAGACAAGCGCAAGTCCTGCCATAACTGCTATTTCAATCATAATCGTTAAACGTTCCCGATTCATAAAAAAATCCCCTTTCGTTTCCACGGAGGGGATGTCATGTACACATAGTTATTCGACGTTAAATAGAATGTGCCACCACTTCCCTACGCTAGTACAAGCTAGATCAGGTTATAAGAGTTGAGGCTTCCCTCTCTCAGTCAGACAAACTGACACCCCTAGTGGAAATCATTTAATTGTTAATCTAGTGTTTAGTCTAGCATAAACATCAAAATTTAGCGACACACAGATTATAGTAATGGCTGCTTTCTTGCCTTCGTCAGCTTCTCAAATGCTTCTGCAATCTCAATTAATAATGGCTCTTGCCACGCTTTAGCAGTAAATGTTATCCCGACTGGTTCACCTGATTCTGTGTAACCCGCTGGTACAGTTATTGAAGGATAGCCGGCTTTAGCAGGGATAGCTGCCCCTAAATTATTTGGAAACACGATGACATCAAGTTGATGTTCTCTTAAAACCGCATCTATTCCTTCTGTTGCTGAAAAATATGCATCCTCATTCAGTGCTTTTAGGTAGTCTTTCTCTGTTAGTTTGCCAGAAGTCTTATCTGCCTCAATAAGTAATGACTGTCCGTACTTTAACGCTTTCTCGTGATGATTCTTATTCCAATCGATTATATCAGTAAGCGTCCGGACAGAAATAGATGAATCAAGCTCTGAGAGGTACTTATTTACATTTGCTTTAAATTCATAGGTTAATACGTTATAAGACCACTTCCTTGTACTAGAAGGTATTTTCACATCATCAATCACCTTTGCACCAGCGTGGGATAATTGTTTTAATGCTGTCTCATATACCTCCCCCTTCTCTTCTCCCAAAAGGTCCATCACCTTTTCACGGACAATACCTATACGCTTCTCATGTAAACTGCTGTTATTCAACGCCTTCAACAGCTGATCTGGTTGGTAAGGACAAACTGTTGTAATGAGATCGTCCTCGTCCTCACCCATCATTTCGCATAATAAATATACAGCGTCTCTCACAGTTCTTGCCATAGGGCCTGCCGTATCTTGCGTGTGTGAAAGCGGGATAATCCCTGATCTTGAAACTAACCCGACCGTCGGTTTAATTCCCACAATACTGTTTTGACTAGAGGGACTTAAAATCGAACCCGAAGTCTCCGTTCCAACTGCAGCAACCGCAAAGTTTGCAGCAATCGCCGCACCTGAGCCCGAACTTGAGCCGCCTACATCAAATTTCCCTATTCCATAAGGGTTTTCTGTCTGTCCTCCTCTTGAACTATATCCACTGGGCATATTTTCGGTTGACATGAAATAGGCCCACTCTGACATATTCGTCTTCCCTAAAATAACGGCTCCCGCTTCACGTAATCTCTTAACAAGAAAAGCGTCCTTTTTTGCATAAGAATGTTCTAAAACAAGCGCTCCGGCACTCGTATGCAGTTTATCTTTCGTATCAATATTATCCTTCAATAAAATGGGAATACCATGCAGCATACTCCTTTTGCCTGTTCGTGATCTCTCAGCATCAAGTGCCGCTGCAGTATGTAGAGCATCAGGGTTTATCTCTAAAACAGAAGAAAGTTGTTGATCATAAGCTGCGACTCGGTCCAAATAATATCGGGTCAGTTTTACCGCTGTTACTTCTTGCTGGTCCATCATTCTTTGAAGTTCATCTATGGTTGCCTCTAGAAAACATGTGCCATCTATCATCCTCATACCTCATTTCACTATCATTCATACAAAGTATATAGAAAAATCAGTCAACTGATCAACTAATTTTAATTAAAATAGACCAAGGCGTCTATCACCTTGGTCATTTGTTGCGTGTTTTTTATGCAACTCGTTTTTTCAATACTCCTAACATAACAGCCGTAACTACAGCTCCTATTAAAATCGCTAATCCATATAATAAGAACCCGCCTTCAACTAACGGGATAACAAATACTCCGCCGTGTGGTGCTCTTAAACCGATGCCAAACAATGCCGTCAAAGCACCTGCTACTGCAGATCCTGTAATAACAGCTGGGATGACACGTGCAGGGTCTGATGCTGCAAATGGGATAGCCCCTTCTGTAATAAATGATGCCCCTAAAATATAGTTAGTCTTTCCTGCTTCTCGTTCTTGCTTTGTAAACTTCTGTTTAAAGAATGTTGTAGCAAGTGCAATACCTAATGGAGGAACCATCCCGCCTGCCATGACAGCAGCATGCGGACCAAAATTCCCGGCATCAATCATCGCAATACCGAACGTAAATGCCGCTTTGTTAATCGGACCACCCATATCAATCGCCATCATTGCTCCGAGTATCAATCCGAGGATGACCATATTAGTTGTGCCCATACCGCCTAACCAGTTTTCAAGTCCCGTGTTAAACGCAGAAAGCGGAGTAACAAGAAGAAGCATAATCATTCCTGTTAAGAAGATATTTAAGACTGGGTAAAACAAAATTGTACGAATACCTTCTAGAGAAGCTGGCAGCCCCCTTAGCGCCCACTTCACAAGGAGAGCCAGGTACCCTGCAAGGAAACCAGCAATTAAGCCGCCTAAGAAACCAGCTTCACCATTTAATGCAATTAGTCCCCCTACCATACCAGCGGCAAAGCCAGGTCGATCAGCAATACTCATCGCAATGAAAGCAGATAATACCGGGATCATCAGGAAGAATGCATTTCCTCCACCAATCTCACTTAACATTTGGGCAAATTGATTATCAGAATCAATACCGAACATAAAGGAGATCGCAATTAAGATCCCGCCCCCAACAACAAATGGAAGCATGTTGGATACACCATTCATTAAGTGTTTATAGAATCCGTTTTTCTTAGTCCCTTCTCCTGCATTCTTTTCACCACTAGATGCACCTCTAGCTTGATAAATCGGCGCTTCACCTGCGATTGCTTGTTGAATAAGCTCTTTTGGACGTCTAATTCCATCGGTTACAGGTCCTTGAATCACAGGTTTACCAGCAAATCGGTCCATTTCAATTTTTGTATCTGCTGTAACAATAATCGCTTTTGCGTCTTTAATCTCTTGATCTGACAAGCGGTTTTTCACTCCGCTTGAACCGTTTGTTTCTACTTTAATGGATACACCTTGCTTTTTGGCTTCTTCCTTTAAGGCGTCTGCAGCCATGTAGGTATGAGCAATTCCTGTCGGACAGCCTGTAACCGCAAGGATTTGAATACCTGTTGAAGATGTGTCTTCACTCTCCCTTTCAGCCTCAATCTCTTCTTCGCTTTCTTTTTGGTCAATCGCAGCCAGGATTTCTTCTTTTGATTGCGCTTGCATTAACTTTTCACGTAATGCTTCATCCATTAAAAAGGTTGAAAGTCTTGAAAGAGTTTCTAGATGCTCATTATTTGCCCCTTCAGATGCGGCAATCATAAAGAATAAATAACTCGGCTGGCCATCTAATGCTTCATAATCAACCCCGTCTTTGGAGCGGCCAAAAGCAATAGCTGGTGTATTGACTGCACTCGTTTTAGCGTGCGGGATCGCAATGCCTTCACCGATCCCTGTTGTACTTTGTGCTTCACGGGCCTCAATAGCCTGCTTGTATTCTTTAGCATTTGATAGTCTGCCAGCTTTATCTAAGCAGTTCACCAGCTCACTAATAGCCTCTCCCTTTTTAGTGGCGCTCATATTAAGGACAATCGTTTCACTTTTTAGTAAATCTGATATTCTCATTTCTAATCACCCTCCCCCTAAGATCTTTTACTTTATATGTTTTATTTCAATACTCTCTTTTAATCTCTTCACATCTTCTAGCTCGCAGAAGCTTTTAGAAAATGCGGTAGCACTTCCGCATGCTACTGCAAAAGCAAGCTTTTCTACATCTGTTGAATCTGCTAGTACTGAATTGATAAATCCAGCTACTGTAGAGTCTCCAGCACCTACTGAATTTTGTACCTTCCCTTTTGGAGGAACAGCTGAATAAATTCCCTCTTTTGTTCCAAGCAGTGCTCCTTCACCTGCAAAAGAGATAAGAACATACTCAATTCCTTTTTCAATAAGGTGGCTGACATAGGGCAGTGCTTCATCAATATTTTTAATTTGTACTCCAAATAGCTCGCCCAGTTCATGATGATTGGGTTTAATTAATGAAGGTTTAGCCTCTATCGCTTTTCTTAAAGGTTCACCGCTTGTATCTAAGCATACAAACACCCCTCGCTCTCTAGCCGCTTCTATTAATACTTGGTATAAGTCATCATCAAGTGAACTTGGAACGCTCCCAGCAAGAACTAAGACATCCCCTTCGCTTAGCCTTTCAATCTGTCCCTTTAATTGAGTCACATGAGCTTTCGTAATAATTGGGGATGAACCGTTTATCTCAGTTTCTGTTTCACTATATAATTTGACGTTAATTCTTGAATCGCCGTGAACTTTAATGAAGTTCGTCTGAATGGACTCCGCCTCAAGTGAGGAAGCAATAAAATCTCCAGTAAACCCTCCGATAAACCCTAACGCCTCACTCTTATGTCCGAGTCGCTGTAATACTCTAGATACATTAATTCCCTTACCGCCCGGAACTTTTCTTTCGGCGTTAGAACGGTTAACGGCTCCTGCTGTAAAATGATCAACCTCCAAGAAATAATCAACTGCAGGATTAAGTGTAATCGTATAAATCATGATGGAAATACCTCTACTTTCGTTGCTTGGCTTATCTGGTTACGCAGTTCAGAATCAATTTGGGCACTTGTTAGAATGACGACTTCTTTCACATCGGCAAATTTTGAAAAGGATACTTCACCAAACTTCGTATGATCAGCTAACACAAAACTTTCGGCAGCAAGCTTGATCGCTTCTTCTTTAATAAAGGCCTCTTCTGGATCGGGCGTTGTACAGCCATCTTTCAAGCTTATACCATTCGTACCAATGAACGCTTTGTCAAAACGAAACCCTCTTAATGATTGAATCGCACCACGGCCAACAAATGCTCTCGTTCCTTTTTTCACATATCCTCCGACCACATGGGTTTCAATTTCTGCTTCAAGCAGCTCTGCAATATTATTCAACCCATTTGTGACAACGACGATATCCTTGCCTTTAAGAAAAGGAATCATTTCAACCGTACTCGTACCAGCATCTAGAAAGAGACAATCTCCTTCTTCAACTAAGTCTGCCGCTTTTTTAGCGATCATCTGCTTTTCTTGACGGTTTTTGACTGTTTTTTCTGCTACAGTCGGCTCAACCAGCTTCTTTTGAAATAATGTTGCTCCGCCATGTATGCGCTTTAATTTCTTTGATTGCTCTAGTTCCTTTAAATCTCTTCTAATAGTGGACTCAGAAGACCCTGTTATTTCAATGATTTCTTGAATTTTTATTGTTTCTTTTTCTTTCAGCAATGAAAGAATCGTTTCTTGACGTTCGATCGTAAGCATCATTAAACACCTCTTACGTTATTAATTACTATGAGTATACAACCAAATTCATTTATAATCAATCAAAAACATTCAATTATTCGTTCAAAATCAATCAACTCAATCAAAAAAAGCAACCATCTTTGGTTGCTTTTGTATTATTTGTTATAAACCAGTACTTGATTCCGGCCTTTTTTCTTCGCTTGATACATTGCTTGGTCCGCCCAGTCAAAGAGCATTTTACTGTCCCTGCAATGTTCAGTTCCTTCTCACTACATTGTATCGTATTACGTCGATTATGCGAGGGCTTTGTACAACTTCTTTATACCTTTTTTCTAACCTTGAAGCTCTTCAATGAGTATAGAGAGTTCTTCCCAGCGTTCCATCGTATGATTCAGCTCAGTTTCAACCTTTTCTTTCTCACTCATCAATTCACTTATTTTCCCGTAGTCACTTCCTGCTTTAGTAATCGCTTCTTCTAGCTCTGCTGTTTTCATTTCGAGCTTCTCAATTTTCTCTTCAATACCGTCCCACTCTTTTTGCTCGTGGTAAGACAATTTACGTTTTGTTTTTTCTACTTTAGGTGCTTCTGTTTTCTCTTTCACTTTTTGAAGAGCTGCATCTTCTTCTTGTGATTGAAGAAAGTCGCTATAATGTCCTTGGAAACGCTCTATGCTGCCTTCTCCTTTAAAGACAAGCAAATGATCAACCACCCGATCGAGAAAATAGCGGTCATGCGAAACGGTGACAACGACACCCGGGAACTGATCTAGGTAATCTTCAAGGACAGAAAGAGTTTGTGTATCAAGATCATTTGTCGGCTCATCAAGGAATAACACATTCGGCTCTCCCATCAGGATTTTCAAAAGATACAATCGACGCTTCTCACCGCCTGATAAACGTCTTACATACGTATACTGCATCGAACGAGGAAATAAGAAACGCTCAAGCATTTGCTCGGCTGTAATGACCTCATGATTAACAGTATGAACAACCTCCGCCACTTCTTTTATATAGTCAATAACACGAAGGCCTCCATCAATCTCTTCATCCTCTTGAGTGTAATATCCAATTTTGACTGTTTCACCAACAAGAACCTCGCCGCTTGTTGGTTTTACTCTGCCTGCGAGCAGTTGAAGCAGCGTCGTTTTCCCGCTTCCATTAGGGCCGACAATTCCAAGTCGTTCACCTTTTACGATCAAATAATTCAAATTTGTTATTAACTGTTTATCCCCAAAATGCTTTGTTAAACCTTTTACTTCAAGCACTTGCTTGCCGAGTCTCGTTGAACCGATAGCAAAATCAAACTCACGATTCAAAAACTCAGGTGTATCTTCTTTCAGCTCATCTACCCGCTGAATTCTTGCCTTCTGTTTTGTCGTTCTTGCCTTCGCCCCGCGGTGCAGCCAAGCAAGCTCTCTTCTTAAGAGATTTTGGCGCTTTCTTTCCTGCGTATGCTCTTGTTCTTCTCGTTCCGCTTTCAATGAAAGATATTCTTCATAATTCCCCTCATATGTATGAAGCCTGCCACGGTCAAGTTCAATCATCTTATTTGTGACGCGCGTTAAGAAATAACGATCATGCGTAATGACGATAAATGCCCCGCGGTACTGAGCGAGGAACCCTTCAAGCCATTCAATCACTGCATGGTCTAAGTGGTTAGTCGGCTCATCTAATAATAGAAGGTCCGCTGGCTGAATTAGTGCTTTCGCAATCGCAACCCGTTTTTTCTGTCCGCCAGAAAGGGAATCTACTTTTTCCGTGTAATCCGTTATACCAAGCTTCGATAAAATTGTCTTAGCAGTCGTATTCGCTTCCCAAGCATCAAGCTCGTCCATTTTCTGCTGCAGCTTCATTAAGGAAGCTAATTTCTTTTCATTAGCCGGATCACGTTCAAGCTCTAAGACCATTTCTTCATATGCTCTCATCGTCTTCATAATTGGTGAGTCTCCGTAATAGATCTGCTCAAGCACAGTTAACCCTGCTTCAAGCTCCGGCTGCTGCGGCAAATATTCAATCTGAAAATCATTCGCATGAATTAATTCGCCTGAATCCATTCCCTCAATTTTAGCAAGCACCTTCAATAGAGTTGATTTTCCAGTGCCGTTTATTCCGATCAATCCAATTCTCTCTTTTTGATTAATTGTAAATGAAAGATCATCGAAAAGAGTTTTATCCCCATATGTTTTGGTTAAATGCTCTACTTGTAAAATGCTCATTCTATCCGTCCTTTTCTGCGTAACTTCACAATATATTTATGCTGTCTAACATTTTATCTTTTACTGCTTCTTAATTGTATCGTAACGACCAATCCCTTGCACCATCATATAAAAAAGCATCCTTTCTCATTGCCGGACACTTTTGCCAGACACAATAAGAAAGCATACTTTTACTTGTAAGGCTGCTCTTGATAAAAATAATTCGGACTTACTACTTTATTATCGTAATCTTTATGGAAAATATGAGTTGCTGCAGGAGACATTGGCGGGATCAGCCAGCTCCACATCCCAGTAACCGGTCTGCCAGCATCCTCTTCTCTTTCCTCAAATCGCTTGAACTGCTTGGCTGCTGTGTGGTGATCCACAATGCTCACTCCTGCTTCTTTAAAAGAATAAAGCACCGCACGATTTAATTCAACCAGCGCTTCATCCCTCCATAAATAAGCTTCTCTCTCAGAATTGAGCCCAAGAATCCCCGCCACTTTTGGCAGCATATGATATCTTGTTTCATCTGCCAAATTCCTTGCTCCAATTTCAGTTCCCATATACCAGCCATTAAAAGGGGCTGCGACATAATCAATGCCCCCGATCTCAAGCCGCATATCTGAAATAAACGGCACACCATACCATTTTAAGTTCAACCCCTTAAATTGGGGCTTTGCCGGGTGAGTAATCGGCACTTCCATGATGCAATCTTTTGGAATCTCAAACCACTTTGGCGTCCGCTTGCCGCATTGAATGACTAGAGGCAGCACATCAAAAGGGGTCCCTTCTCCCTTCCAGCCAAGTTCCTCACATTGCTTCGTAAAGGCAATAGAAGCAGGGTCTCCAATAGTTCCACTCTCTGTTTCATACCCTGCATAACGAATTAATTGATGGTTCCAGATGCGGACCGGTACCTGATTGTTCGATGCAGGCTTAAAAACCGTTATAGTTGGGATGACTTTGCCTTCATTTGTCGCATAGGTTAAATGATAAAAAAGAGCGTCAGCAATCTCTTCCTCCTTACTCAAGCCTCTCTCATCAAGAACATGCATTGATTCCCAAAATAAACGTCCGATGCAGCGGTTACTGTTTCTCCATGCCATTTTTGCACCGTGCCTGAGCTCTTCTCTCGTGTGTGTATATGTACCCGTTTGCTCAATTTCTTGATTTACTTCATCTATCCGATCGTTTAATTGTATACTAGATAAGCCCAGTTCTGAGTAACATTGAGTTAAAAAGGAAGCCGCTTCACTCTTTAAATTAGTTGGATGATTACTCACATTCATTCCCTCGCCACCTTTATGATTCCTTTCTTAATATGATCCCGTTTTCTTATGATATCTATTTTACAGACAAAAAAGCTATTTGAATCATTAAAATGTATCCAAATAGCTACGATTTATTATTCGCCTAATAGTTCCTTAATTTCATCTTCCATTTTCTCAGGAGAAGTATTCGGTCCAAACCGTTTGACGACTTCACCATCTTTATCAACTAAGAATTTAGTAAAGTTCCATTTAATTTCTGAACTGAGCAGACCTTTTTGTTCTTTTTTAAGATGTTTGTAAAGTGGATGAGCATCCGATCCGTTCACATTAATTTTGGCAAATAACGGGAAAGTCACTCCAAAATTGATCTCACAAGCTTCTGTCATTTGTTCATCACTAACAGGCTCTTGGTTCATAAACTGGTTGCACGGAAAGCCAAGCACTGCCAATCCTTTGTCTTTGTACTGCTGGTGCAGCTTTTCTAACCCTTTAAATTGTGGAGCAAGGCCGCATTTTGTCGCTGTATTTACAATTAGCATTATTTGACCTTTGTAAATCGATAAAGAGACTTCTTCCCCTTTAGTCGACTGAACAGTAAAGTCATGTACGCTTGACATGGTTGTGTTCCTCCTTATAAAAACATTTGCATGAAATGTACAAATACATTATACAAAAACCATACACAACTACCTAATATATTGCTCGGATCAGATACAAACTGTCTAGGTGCTTAATTTTTGGCTAAGCTGCTGCTATTGTATATTTTCAAACCGTTTATGCGTCTGTCAGACAGCCGATTGCGCTTGTTCCCGGAGCAATTGCGTCATTAGCTGGCACAATTGCTCCGATCCCACGTTATTGCGCCTATCACGTCTTATTGCCCTGTTTCATCAGCATATTTCATCCACTTTACCCGGAATTTTATTCTTGTAGAGCGGAATTGCGTCAATCAATCATTACTCATTCCCTCACCCCAAAAACATGAAAAGAGCTGTCCCTATTAGGAAACAGCTCCTTCTCCTTATTTTGCACGTCTAGCAAAATCGACAAAGCGAAATTTATCTGGTCTATGTCGTGATTCGGTATACTGAAAAAGTTTGGCATCATCAAGATAGACATGACTTTTGACGACTACGACATTTGAATAGCCTTCAAGGTCAAGCAGCTCCATATCTTCCTCCGTCGGCTCTTCTACGGTAATTTCTTTTTTAGCAAAGCTGACGACAAGTCCAAGTTCTTCTTCAATATGAGCATAGATCGACTCTTCACAATCTTTCTTGGTTAAAACAGGCACCAAGTCAACTCGTAAGAAATCTTTGTCTAAAATAATTTTCTCCCCATCGATCTCACGGACACGAGCAACCGACCAAACCTCTTCACCATCCACGGCTTGAAGATGTTCGCGTAGAAAATCATTTACACGGTCACGACTAAAGGTTACAACTGTTGTTTTTGCACGCTTTCCCATTTTATCAGCCAGCTCCTTAAAGCTGACAAGTCCTGAAATAGGAAAGTCAATTTTACTAATATCTAAAACAATCGAGCCTTTCCCTTGAACCTTTTGAATGTAACCATGCTCAGATAAAAGCTTTAATGCTTTACGGATTGTTTCCCTGGAAGCCTGATACGTATCAGCTAACTCATTTTCTGATGGAAGCAGTTCACCAGCTTGAATCATTCCTTTTTGAATCTCTGTTGCTAATTGATCATAGATTAACCTAAACTTGTTCTTTGTCATGATTTACCACCCAACAGTATTTTATCACGATTTCTGTAAGTGATAAACGAGTGATTCGTAAGGACGGAGTGCTGTTAATTCAGATACTTCGGATGAATCATCATAATTGGATATCAGTAATTTCGATTGGTCATAACCCTCTATGATGGAATCTAATTTTACCGACGCTTCCTTCCCGTAGAAATTATTAACGACAAGCAGAAGCTCACCTTCGTATTCACGTACGTAAGCAAAGATCTGATCATCATCTTCTAAGATTAACTTATAGTTTCCATAAGTAATCACATCGTACTCTTTACGCAGCTGAATTAAGTTTTTGTAGTGATAAAAAATGGATGAAGGGTCAGCAACAGCATTTTCAGCGTTAATTTGCTTATAGTTATCACTTACGCCAATCCACGGAGTTCCTGTTGTAAATCCGGCATGCTCATCAGTATTCCATTGTACCGGAGTTCTTGAATTATCACGGGATTTGCGCTTAATGATCTCCATAATTTCCGCTTCATCAATGCCTTTTTCTTTCATGATTTTGTAGTAATTTAGTGTTTCTACATCACGATACTGATCGATGGATGTAAACTTAGGGTCAGTCATTCCAAACTCTTCGCCTTGATACACATAAGGTGTTCCTTGCATCATATGAACGGTTGTAGCAAGCATTTTGGCAGACTCTTTATGAAATTCTTGATCATTTCCATAGCGAGTCACAACGCGCGGCTGATCATGGTTGCACCAGAACAATGCATTCCAGCCTCCACCTTTGTGCATTTCCACTTGCCATTTAGTTAAGATCTGCTTTAGTGCCTGAAAATCAAAATCAGCAATAGCCCATTTCTCCCCATTTGGATAATCAACTTTCAAATGGTGGAAATTAAAGGTCATGCTAAGTTCATTTCGGTCTGGATTTGAGTATTTAATACAATGATCAATTGAAGTAGATGACATTTCACCTACAGTCATACTATCGTATTTTGAGAGCACTTCACGATTCATCTCCTGTAAATATTCATGCACACGCGGACCATCTGTATAAAATTTTCGTCCATCACCAGGTGCGACAGATCCATCATCATTAGGGAAAGACTGGTCTTTGGAAATTAAGTTAATTACATCTAATCTAAATCCATCAATTCCTTTATCAAACCAGAAGTGCATCATATCATATACATGCTTGCGAAGCTCTTCATTTTCCCAGTTTAAGTCAGCTTGAGTAACATCAAACAGGTGCAAGTAATATTGCTCTGTTTCAGGATCCCACTTCCAAGCATTCCCTCCAAACTTAGACTGCCAATTCGTCGGCTCAGCACCATCTACAGGATCCTTCCAAATATAAAAATCACGATATTTATTGTCTTTTGATTGCTGAGATTCCTTAAACCATTGGTGCTCTGTTGATGTATGGTTTACTACTAAATCCATAATTAGTTTCATTCCACGATTATGTGTTTCACTTAATAATCGATCAAAGTCTTCCATCGTCCCATACTCACCATGAATGGAATAGTAATCACTAATATCATATCCATTATCTTTTTGAGGAGACGCATATACCGGAGTTAACCACAGAACGTCTACTCCTAAATCTTTTAGATAATCTAGCTTTTCAATAATACCTTGTAAGTCACCTACACCATTTCCAGTTGTATCATTAAAGCTCTTAGGATAGATTTGGTAAACGACTGATTTTCTCCACCATTCATTCATGTTATCTACACACCTTTCTAATCATCAATAACTTGTATATACAAGTTTACCTTTATTGCGTTTAAAAAACAAGAAAGCCATTTGTACTCAGCCTTTATTCACTTTGAATAAGCTGATCTACAAATGGCTTCACGTACAATGCAACCCTTTACTTACAGGTTTGGCTTGCGGATTTTTGCAAATAAGAACGTTAATACAATCGGTACAATAAATGCGATCGCCATACCAATGGAGAAGACCATCCATTTTCCGCTTGTAATCGAGAATACTGCTGGCAGTCCGCCGACACCAATAGCTGGGGCAGTCACCGCATTAAGAGTAATCCATACTGCTGCAAGGGCCGAGCCGATAATTGCACAGATGAATGGGAAACGGTAACGAAGGTTTACCCCAAACATCGCTGGTTCTGTAATACCAAGATAGGCTGACACTGCAGATGTAAATGATAGTCCTTTAACTTTGTCATCACGTAGCACAAAGTACATCGCTAGCGCTGCAGAACCTTGAGCAATATTTGATAAGGCCACAATCGGCCATAAGAATGTTGCACCTGTACTTCCGATTAACTGTAGATCAACCGCAAGGAATGTGTGGTGCATACCTGTAATAACCAGCGGCGCATAAATCGCACCATATAACAAGCCGCCAATCGCAGCGAAGTTATCAAAAATACCTACAAATAAATCTGTAATCCCATTACCGATCGCAAAAGTAATTGGACCAATAACAATGAAGGATAAGAAGCCAGTAACAAGAAGAGCAATAGGTGCTACAACTAATAGCTGAAATCCATCAGGAATACGTTTTTTAAGGGCAATTTCAATTTTTGCAAGGACAAATGATGCAATTAAGATCGGAAGAACCTGACCTTGGTATCCAACTTGCGCTATATCAAGTCCAAACAAGTTCCAATAAGGAATTTCTCCTGCTTCTAGTGCTTCCCCGTAAGCCCAAGCATTCAATAAATCTGGGTGAACGAGCATTAAACCGAGTACAACCCCGAGGAGTTCATTCCCGCCAAACCGCTTGACCGCTGACCAACCGATTAGTGCCGGCAAGAAGACAAAGGCGGTATTAGCAATTAGGTGAATGATGTTCGCGAAATCTGCCCATTGCGGGAACATCTCAACAACCGATTCACTTCCAAAGATCCCAGGTGCTGTCAGAATGTTGTTGATCCCCATTAACAAACCAGCTGTAACAATCGCAGGAAGGATTGGGATAAACACATCAGCTAGTACTTTTATAGCACGCTGTATGGGATTTAGATTCTTAGCTGCTGCTGTCTTAGTTTCTTCTTTAGACGCTTCAGAAATACCAGCAAGGACAACTAATTCTTTAAATACCTTATCGACTAAGCCTTGTCCAATAATGACTTGGAACTGCCCATTTGTTGAAAATGAACCTTTAACAATGTCGATATTTTCTAGTTTTTCTTTGTCCACTTTCCCTTCATCATGTAAAGCAAAACGCAGACGAGTTACACAATGTGTAGCTGAAGCAATATTCTCTTTACCACCGATAGCCTCAAGTATTTGCTTAGCAGCTTCTTTGTTAGCACTCATTTTCCTTCCCCCTCTGTTAACGTTTTCATTTCCTTCGTAAAAATGAAAAATGACATCGTTTTTTCCTATAGTGTTTCTTAACTACAAATAAATATGTGTCTTGTCTATATTTGTATATACATGTCTTGATTACGTTTTCATTTTATCTTGTATATACAACTTCGTCAATCTTTTTTTTCGACAAATTTTTCACTTTCTTCTCTTTACCCTGAATAAAAAAAGATGAACACGAATGTGCTCATCAAGGTTAAAAATATTTTAAGCTTGTTTTCTAAGCAATATGCTTAAGTGAATTTTCTTGGTGATGGTCATATAGTGCATTAAGGTGAGCAATACTGCCCCTAGATTCATCCCGATAATGATCCCGCCCATTCCAAATTCCGGACGGGAACCTAGGACAAACATCAAAATAAAAGATAAAGTGGTAGACCACACAGCGTGCCAGAATGCATCTTTAACAAGTCCGAGTCCAATTAAGTACGCCTGCATCGGCATCACAAAGTAATGGAATAGAAAATAAGGAACGAGCAGCTGCAAATACCCTGCAGCAGGAGAATCTTCAAAAAAGAGACTTGTCAGCGGTTCTGCATAGAAATAAAATACGTAGACAGCAGGAATGCCATACAGAAAAGTCGTCAGCATCACTCGTCTAAGTAATTTCTGAAGCCTCTCTATGTCTCCTTTAGAATAGGCTTCGGACACAGCGGGAATAAGGACAATTAATAATGAATGAGCAATGAAAGCTGGGAAAAAGCCAATCGTAAAGGCAACGCCTGCAAGCTTGCCGTACTGAACCATCGCCATGGTATCTATCATCCCAGCTCTAACTAAAGCTTCTTTAATGAGAAACGGTTTAACAGCAAAAGAAGCGGCGTGAAATATTCTCAATCCTGTGGTCGGCAAGGACACCTGGAGCAGTGATCTGCGTACAGAACTCCCTGAGAGCTTAGCTTGCGGCTGCTTTTTTAATGTGTTCATCTGTAAGTAAAAAGATATAAGTAAGTAGGTAAGTACAATCATTTCGGTGGCAATAAGCGCACATAATGAAACAAATATCGCCGTACCCACTTCAAATGAAAACAAAGAAAAAACTAGAACTAACAACACAAGCTGGCCAGCTCGCCTTAAAAAGTTGGCCGCAGCCACTTTTCTCATATTCTGAGCACCCATAAAATATCCTCTAGCAACGGAGGAAAAGGCAATAATCGGGATTAAAGTAATAAAAAGCATCGGTGTAGCTGGATGATAGTGGTTAAATAAAGGAATCATCGGCAAAATTACAAAAGCTAGTACAACAAAAACGACAGTACATACCGATGCAAAACGCAGGGCATGAGAAAGCATGCTTCGGTGGTAAATGGCTTCTTTTTCCGCTACAAATTTTGAAATAGATATAGGCAGCTCTAAACTGGCAATGACGACGACAAATAAAACGGTAGGAAGGATCGACATATATAACCCTAGTCCTTCTTCCCCTAATTCTCTTGCAAGTACCATATTGATCAAAAACTCTAAGCACTCACCAACAAACGCGACAATAATCAGTAAAACAGCACCTTTAACAAACGTATTCATACAAGCCCCACTCCCTCACCTTCTTATATATGAGACAAGTAGAGAGAATATGGGTCCTTTTTACAATCAAAAAAACACCTACGGATAAGTAGGTGTCTAAAGGGAATTACTGGCGGTCTCTCTCCGCTTGTTCATCCCAGCATTCTGTATTTTTCAAACCAGTAATATTTCTTGCATAAAACACAGGATTTTTCCCTGCCTTGCGCTGAGATGTGTAATCTTTCAACACATCAAGCGCTACCTTACCAATGAGGAAGATCACGACTAAGTTTAATACAGCCATTAATCCCATAAATAAATCTGCCATGTTCCACACAAGAATAATTTCTGCAACAGAGCCGAACAGAACCATTAGTAATACAGCTACACGATAAACGGTTTTCCACGCAGAGCTCTCGCGAATGAATTCAATATTTGTTTCACCATAATAGTAGTTACCGATGATTGAACTAAAGGCAAACAATAAGATAGCAATCGCTACAAAGCTTGGTGCCCACGAGCCAATATGCTGTGTTAGCGCACTTTGCGTTAATACAATTCCATTTGATTCACCTGTTTGATACACATCTGTAAGAAGGATCATGAAAGCCGTTGCCGAACAAATGATCATCGTATCAACAAATACTCCAAGGGATTGTACTAATCCTTGTTTAGCCGGGTGGCTTACATTTGCCGTTGCTGCAGCATTCGGCACACTACCCATACCGGCTTCATTCGAGAATAAACCACGGCGTACCCCTTGCATAATGGCAGCACCGATTCCTCCTCCAATGATTTCATTAATTCCAAATGCATTAGTGATAATTAAGTTGAAAACAGCTGGAATTTGCGTGAAGTTTGTAATAACGATAAAGAAGGCAATCACTAAATAAATAATAGCCATCACTGGAACAACAATCTGTGTCACACTTGCAATTCGTTTAACGCCGCCAAAAATAACTAAGCCTGCTAATCCCGCAACAATAATACCTATCACAAAACGATCAAAATTAAATGCGTTTTCAAAAGCCAGCGTAATTGTGTTAGCTTGTACCGCATTAAAGATCAAGCCAAAACATAGAGTAATTAAAACAGCAAAAATAATTCCTAAGCCACGTTTATTTAAAGCCTTCTCCATGTAATAAGCCGGCCCGCCGCGGAACTGCTCACCGTCTCTAACTTTATACACTTGTGCTAACGTACTTTCAATAAAAGCTGTTGCCATACCAATAAGTGCTACTACCCACATCCAAAAAATCGCACCAGGTCCCCCAAGCGCAATTGCAATGGCAACCCCTGCTAAGTTACCAGTACCTACACGGGAAGCCGTACTGATCGTAAACGCTTGGAAAGCAGATATTCCTTTGTTACCATCTTTTTTCTCTGTGATCACTCGGAACATCTCACCAAAAAGTCTTACTTGTACAAACTTCGTAACAATGGTGAAGTATACGCCAAGCCCAAGCAGCAATGCAATTAAGACGTACGTCCACAGCAGGTTATTTCCGCCATCAACGATCCAGTTTAACCCGTTTAAAATACTCTCCAAATTTACTCACCTCTTTAATTTAGTATCTTGTCTATTATAAACAAGCATTCTGTAAAACGATATTTTTCTGAAATTTCAAAATACACAACCCTTATATTGACAGGTCTCTCTTCCCCTCTTACAATAAAATTAACAGATGAACACATAAGACAATCATTTTTATATCAAAACCTAGTTTATAGGAAGTGGATTTTTCTAAGAGAATCATCTCTTATTTTCGCCACACAACTGCTTTTTGGCAGCTGTGTGGCTTTTTTATTTTGAAGGGAGAGTTTCGAGATATGAAATCATGGATATACCCCATCCTTATCTTAATCGGCGGATGCTGTTTAGGAATCTTATCAACGTTCGTTAAGCTGGCATATGGTGCAGGATACACTCTTAGTATTGTGACACTAAGTCAATTTGCTTTCGGCATTGTTTTCCTCTGGATTATTTTCCTCTTTTCTCCAAAAGTTAAACTGCCTATTACATCCATTTTGACGATGTTTGCAGCAGGTATACCGATGGCTTTAACAGGCTTATTTTATTATCAAGCTCTAGAAACACTGGATGCTTCCCTTGCTATCATCTTTCTTTTTCAATTTGTCTGGGTAGGGTCCTTACTTGAATGGCTCTTACAAAAGAAGCGTCCGAGCAAAGTAAAGCTGGTCTCGATTGCTGTCTTGTTAGGTGGATCTGTTCTTGCAGCTGGGATTGGGACGAACGGAGGCTCATCTTTTACTTGGATCGGAGCCTTTTGGGGATTTCTATCATCCATCACCTTTTCTTTATTTGTGTACTTAAGCAGTTCAGCAGGCACACATCTTCCTGCTATTCAGCGCAGTACACTATTTGCTACAGGAAGCTTTATTTTAGTTCTCTTTATTTTTCCGCCGACGGTCGTTCTTCACACACCGTTATCAAGTGATATTGTGTTCTATGGATTAATGTTAGGTTTATTCGGAGTCGCCCTGCCTCCATTATTATTTTCCATTGGCATGCCGCATGTCGGCTCGGGTCTTGGAACAATACTGACGTCGGCCGAACTGCCTGTCGCTGTTATGATGTCCTATTTCGTACTTGGCGAAGCGGTTTCCATTTTTCAATGGCTCGGTGTCATCATTATTTTTCTAGGAATTATGGTTGGAAACCAAAAAACCGTCTCTGGCAAGATTCAAGCAAACGAAAAGGCTGCGAGTTAATTCGCAGCCTTTTTAGTCGCCCATATTAAATTTCCATAAGTCTTCTCTAGAGGTTGTAATGGCTACCGCTCCTGCCTCAAACGCTCTCGTGGCATCCTCTTCTGTTTCAATTAACCCTCCCGTTATGACTTCAGTCTTCGTGTCCTTTCTGACCTTCTCGATATAGTGAGGAATCACGCCTGGAAGGACTTCAATAAAATCCGGCTCTATCTGTTCAACCAGCTTATAGCTTGTCTCTAGGGCAATCGTATCTAATAAAAATAAACGCTGGATAGCTAATACGTTATTTTTCTTAGCTGTTCTAAGCACATCGCCTCTCGTTGAAATAAGACCGGCCGGTTTAATTTGCTGACATAAAAACTCAGTGGAATATTTATCATTTCTCAGCCCTTGAATCATATCAGCGTGAAGAATCACTTTTTTATTAGCCCTTTTCGTTTGATTCATGACTGCACCAAGCTGAGCAATATGAAGATCTAACATGACCATATATTCGTCATTATTAGATAACACCTTTTCAAAATCTTTCATCCGCTTGATGGCGGGCAGCACTTTTTGACCGTTAAAGTTCATATGGTTCACCCTTACTTTACGTAATAATTAATGGAAGCAAGATAAAAAAGGACCACAACTAAACTTGATCAATTCATTAACGTATCACTTAACGAAAATCATTAATCAAAAAAGTTGCAGTCCTCTCCTCATAGACTCTTTATTAACTTACCCCAAGTATAGCAAGTCTTATTTATCTCGTAAATAATAACCGGCTTTATGGGCGTCAGAGTGCAGGAACTATTTTGCTTTTGGTTTAAATCCCATTGTTGATTTAACAGCTTGCTTCCAGCCATCATATAAAGGCTGCCGCACGTCATCGTCCATCTCTACTTCAAACGAGCGATCGATCTTCCAATTATCAGCAATTTCTTGTTTATCTTCCCAGAAGCCTACAGCAAGTCCAGCAAGATAAGCAGCACCTAGAGCAGTCGTTTCATTTACCACCGGACGCTCAACCGGCACATTTAGAATATCACTTTGGAACTGCATTAAGAAATTATTTTTAACAGCACCGCCATCTGCACGAAGCTTCCTTAGGTTAATTCCTGAATCAGTTTCCATTGCCTGTAGCACGTCCTTTGTTTGATAAGCCAATGACTCAAGCGTCGCACGAATGAAGTGCTCTTTTGTAGTGCCTCGAGTCAACCCAAACACTGCCCCGCGAGCTTCACTATCCCAGTATGGCGTTCCAAGACCAACGAAAGCCGGAACCATATACACTCCGTCAGTAGAGTCTACTTTTGCTGCATATCCTTCTGTATCCGATGCTTGATTAACCATGCGCATCCCATCACGCAGCCATTGAATAGCAGAACCTGCAACAAAAATACTTCCTTCTAGCGCATATTCAACTTTTCCATCTAGTCCCCAAGCGATCGTTGTTAAAAGACCGCTCTTAGATGGTACGGCTTTATCTCCTGTATTCATTAACATAAAGCAGCCTGTACCATACGTGTTTTTAGCCATTCCTTTTTCAAAGCAAGCCTGTCCAAAGAGTGCCGCTTGTTGGTCGCCGGCAGCACCTGCAATCGGAATTTGTTCTCCAAAGAAATGATAATCAACCGTTTCCCCGTATACTTCAGAAGAAGAGCGAACATCAGGCAGCATCGTTTTTGGAATCGTTAATATCTCAAGCAGCTCATCATCCCATTTTAAGTCATAGATGTTGTACATTAGTGTTCGAGATGCGTTTGTGTAATCTGTAACATGCGCCTTGCCGCCGCTTAATTTCCAAATCAACCACGTATCAATCGTACCGAATAGTAAATCTCCAGCTTCCGCCTTCTCTCTTGCCCCGTCCACGTTATCAAGAATCCATTTTACTTTCGTACCGGAGAAGTACGCATCAATTAACAATCCAGTTTTGCTGCGGAATAACTCATTATGCCCGCTTGCTTTCAATTCTTCACAAATGTCTGCTGTCTGCCTTGATTGCCAAACCACTGCATTATACACAGGCTTTCCAGTATGCTTGTCCCACACAACGGTCGTCTCGCGCTGATTTGTAATGCCGATCGCAGCAATCTCACCAGGTGTCACATCCGCTTCAGATAAAACGCTTGCAATAACCGAGAGTACCGAACCCCAAATTTCATTCGCATCATGCTCTACCCAGCCTGGCTTTGGAAAGTGCTGTGTAAATTCCTTTTGTGCAGAATGAACAATTCCTCCTTTTTTATCAAATAGGATAGCACGCGAGCTTGTTGTTCCTTGGTCGATTGATAGAATATATGTTTTCTCCATGTCTTCCCTCTCCTTTAAATGTTATGAAACGTTTTCTGCGTTATTTTGATAATGTGTTGTTACCTTTGATTCAGATGGCATCCATTTTGACGCTGCACTAATAGTGATAAGAAGTGCAATAAGAATAAATAACGGTACAACTGATCCACCGTTAAACATAATGTGATAGAACTGTGCTCCTAACACACCTCCAATTGCAGGTCCTGCAATCGGCACCCATGCATACTTCCAGTTCGATGAGCCTTTTCCTGCTATCGGAAGAAAGAAATGTGCTATACGCGGCCCAAGATCCCTTGCCGGGTTAATAGCATAACCAGTAGTGCCTCCTAGTGACAACCCAATGGCTACGATAAGGAACCCGACAATTAAAGGATTTAACCCTTCTGTAAATTGATTCGCTCCAATAGCAAGCAGCCCAAACAATAATACAGCCGTTCCAATCGCCTCACTAATTAAGTTAGATGGCGTATGCGCAATTGCTGGATCTGTTGAGAAAACCGCTAATTTTGCCCCTTGATCCTTTGTTTCTCTCCAATGTGGCAGATAATGAATAAAGACAATGCACGCACCAATAAATGCACCAATAATTTGAGCGATGATATACCCTGGAACTAAACTCCAAGAAAATTCTCCTACCGAAGCGAGTCCTAGCGTTACAGCAGGGTTTAAATGTGCTCCGCTGATTCCACCGACCGCATATACAGCAAAAGCTACGGCAAATCCCCATCCAAATGTAATGACAATCCAGCCAGAGTTTTCAGCTTTTGACTTTTTAAGTACGACGCCGGCTACAACCCCTCCACCAAAAATAATTAAAACCATTGTACCAATTAATTCAGCTAAATAGACACTCATACATCTCTCCCCTTTCTTGGAAGCGGTTACCGATGGGTACAAAAAAAGAGACAACTTTTTGCGAGGTACGATCTTAGTAGATCGCATCTCGCAAAAAGCTGCCTCTCAATTGAACTCATCAGCTTCAATATAAACTTGCCTATAATATACATGACTCTATGAATCTTGTAAAGAGGTCTTTAAAAAAAGGGATATATTTTCAGAAAAATAAAATAATATTCGACTTTTTTATGAATCTCTAGTACACTACTATTTATAGGAGGTGGTACGAACAACTTCTAATCCCTCATCTAAGATCCTTCATCAAGACATTAAGTTCTTCATCTGTTAATTCACGCCATTGTCCATATGGCAGTCTATCTATTGAAAGGTTCATAATTCGAACGCGCCGAAGTCTTGTCACATAGTATCCGAACTCTTTTGTCATGCGTCTAATTTGACGATTTAAGCCCTGCTTTAAGATAATTCGAAACGTCATTTCATCGATTCTCGTAACAGTACATGGCTCTGTCATCTGATCTAGAATCTCAACACCACTCGCCATACCCTTTAAAAATGAATCAGGATAAGGACGGTCAACGGTTACAATATATTCTTTTTCATGGCCATTTTCGACTCGCATGATTTTGTTTACAATATCACCATCATTCGTTAAGAGAAGCAGGCCTTCAGAATCTTTATCGAGACGTCCAACAGCAAAAATCCGTTCAGGATAATTCATGTAATCAATCAGATTATTTTTGACCTGCCTTTGGGCCGTACATACAATGCCCGTTGGTTTATGTAACAAAAGGTAAATATTTCGTTCCTTCATCGGAACCGGCGAACCATCTAATAAAATACAGTCATCTGTATCAACAAATGTATCTTTTGTCGCTGTTTTACCATTAACCGTTATTCGACCAGCAGCCAATAGTCTTTCTGTTTCTCTTCTTGAGCAATAACCAGTGTTGCTCATATATAATTGAATTCTCACATTTACAGGTCCTCTCTTATAAAGGGTCTCAATCTATTTTATCATGTGGATGTGATCTCTGTTTATACGTCTATTATTGCAACCGCTTTCATAAATTAAATCTTGGACAAGTGATGTTCAACACATTTATATCAACTTACTTAGGAGGAGTTTACATGGTCTACAAAAACCCAAACACTGAAGGCGCACTTATTCACTTTAAGGATCGTTACGAAAACTATATCAACGGAGAATGGACACCTCCTGCAGGTGGGAAATACTTCGAAAATATTACTCCTGTAACCGGACAGGTGTTTTGCGAGGTTGCTAGATCTTCTGCTGAAGATATTGAGCTTGCACTTGATGCAGCGCACGCCGCAAAGGACAGCTGGGGGAAAACGTCTCCTGCAGAACGCGCGAATATTTTAAATAAAATTGCTGATCGTATGGAAGAAAACCTTGAAATGCTTGCTGTAAGTGAAACATGGGAAAACGGTAAAGCTGTCCGTGAAACCTTAAATGCGGATATCCCGCTTGCTGTTGATCATTTCCGCTATTTCGCTGGTGTCCTACGTGCTGAGGAAGGAAGTATTTCGCAAATTGATGAGAATACAGTCGCTTACCATTTCCAAGAGCCTTTAGGCGTTGTCGGACAGATCATCCCGTGGAACTTCCCTCTTCTTATGGCAACTTGGAAATTGGCACCGGCCCTTGCTGCAGGAAACTGCGTCGTATTAAAGCCAGCCGAGCAGACTCCTGTCTCAATCTTTGTTTTATTAGAGCTGATTGAAGATCTGCTTCCAAAAGGGGTATTAAACGTAGTTAACGGTTTTGGTGTTGAGGCAGGTAAGCCGCTTGCTCAAAGCAACCGTATTGCTAAAGTAGCATTTACTGGAGAGACAACAACCGGCCGCTTAATTATGCAGTATGCTTCTGAAAATATTATTCCGGTCACTTTAGAGCTTGGCGGCAAGTCTCCAAATATTTTCTTCGCCGATATTATGGATAAGGATGATGCGTTCTTAAATAAAGCGGTAGAAGGCTTTGTCATGTTTGCCCTAAATCAAGGTGAAGTATGTACATGCCCGTCCCGCGCCCTCGTTCACGAATCCATTTATGATGAATTTATGGAGCGTGTCATTGCTCGTGTTAAAGAAATCAAAACCGGAAACCCGCTAGACCCAGATACTATGATGGGTGCACAAGCTTCACAAGAGCAGCTTGAAAAAATCCTTTCTTACTTGGATATTGGAAAACAAGAAGGCGCCACTTGCCTTGCCGGCGGCGGACGCAACCAGCTTGAAGGCGATCTAGCTAACGGTTATTATGTTCAGCCAACTGTCTTTGCTGGAACAAATAATATGCGTATTTTCCAAGAAGAAATTTTCGGCCCTGTCGTTTCAGTTACTACATTTAAAGATGATGCAGAAGCTTTAGCCATTGCTAACGATACGTTATATGGCCTTGGAGCAGGTGTATGGTCACGAAATATAAACACAGCATACCGCTTCGGACGTGAAATCCAAGCTGGACGTGTCTGGACGAACTGCTACCACGCCTACCCAGCTCATGCTGCATTTGGCGGATACAAAAAGTCAGGTATTGGTCGTGAGAATCATAAAATGATGCTAAGCCACTATCAGCAAACGAAGAACCTGCTCGTTAGCTACAGCGAAGATGCACTTGGATTCTTTTAAATCTAGAACGGAGGGATGCTGATGGTTGAGCGTGTTGTAGCAACCGACGCGACTCTAGAATTCATACACTACCTAAAAGACATTCACGGACCTTTGATGTTTCATCAATCGGGGGGATGCTGCGATGGCAGCTCCCCGATGTGCTACCAACAAGGAGAATTGAATATTGGCGATCAAGATGTACTGCTCGGCCATATCGCCGATTGTCCTTTCTACATTGCCAAAGATCAATATCAATATTGGAAGCATACGCAGCTTATTATTGATGTCGTAGCAGGCCGCGGCGGCATGTTTTCATTAGAAGGACCTGAAGGTAAACGGTTTTTAACGCGGTCACGAGTGTTCACAAACGAAGAAAGAGCCGAATTAGGATTAACATAATACAAACAGGAGATTTGGTTTTTATCACCAATTCTCCTGTTTTCCATAACAACATTTTCGCTTCACTACATTGCTTCTTTTTTCTTATCATTAATCGAATGAATCGTTGCTAGCTCTTTTTGAACAGGTAGAGAAACAGAGACTGTGGTACCTACTAATTCTTTACTTTTAAAGGTAACCATCCCGGCCATCGCCTCAATAATGCGAATCGATACCATTGTCCCGAGACCAGTTCCTTTGTCTTTCGTAGTGTAAAATAGAGAACCAATCCTGCTAAGCTCTTCTTTATTCATTCCCTTTCCTGTATCAGAGATATGAACAGTCACCATGTTACCAGCCTGTTGAACAATCAAACTGACATTCCCGCCATTAGGGGTCGCTTCAATAGCATTTTTGACAAAATTAATTAAAGCCTGCTTTAATTGATTTCTGTCAGCCTTAACTAAAAGCCCTTCTTCAATATCATGCAGTTCATTTAAATGTACTCCCTCTTTAATCGCATACGGCTGAAGCAGCGCCTGGATTTCTTGTACAGTCTCTAGCAGCTTCACATTTTCAACACTTTTTAATTCTGGCTTCGCAAAGCTCAAGTAGTCATTAATAATGTTTTCTGCCCGACCTAATTCATTGAGTACTAAAGAAAAATACTGCTGATTCGTGCTCTTGTCATCTTCTTTCATTAACTGCAGAAATCCTTTCACTACCGTTAGAGGATTTCTCACTTCATGAGCAATCGATGCGGCGAGTCCCGCTAATGTGTTAAATTTCTCCGCACGAATAATTTCTTCTTGCATTCGTCTTCGTTCATTAACGGCTTCATGCAAGAGTGTGATGAATCCTGCCGCAATGATTATCACAAATACATAATAAAATAAGTAGGTTGCTAAGACCGATTCGTCCATAACCGGCAACGCATGCTGACTAACTAAGATCATTGTAATCGTCACCTGTATAACTACCGGGACAAGTGAGAGCGCTATCGTAAATAATACCTTTTTCCATTTTGTCACCACTTGCTGATACTTGGCTTGAAAAAAATAGGCGGCTAGTGCAGCAGATGTAATACAAAGATAGGCAAATGGTAAATGGTCTCCGCCGTAAATGGTTCTTGTCAGCATTAAAACAGCGAATACCACCCAGCCTGTCCTCACTCCTCCATACAAAAAAGCACAGACGACAATCACATAGCGCAGGTCCCAATACAAACCGAATGTTTGGTAGGAAAACACGATGCATAATACTCCAGCCAGCATGTAAAATATCATCAAAAAAGGAAAGCGAGGTTCTTTTTTTCCATTTGAAATGACACTATATATTAGAACAGGAGATAAAACAATTAGAACTTGTAGTAATAACTTCTCTATGATCATCTCTCAATACCCCTAGTTTATATTTTTCTTTTTCGTACATTCGACATAGAGTGAGTGATTCCTTTAACTTTCCTCACACAATTTTCGACAAATTCCGAAACTAAGGTCCTAAAATAAAGAGCTGCCCCTAAAGGACAGCTCTATCGATCATAGTATATGGACTCTATTTATTATGAAGTAGTAAGCGTACAGCCTTACTCCTAATCCCCTTCGTATAATTTCTGGTAGTAGCCTCTTTGATGGCTAAGTTCTTCATGTGTTCCTTGTTCAATAATCTTCCCCTCTACTAAGACAAAAATTTTATCTGCCTTCTCTATTGTATTCAATCTGTGCGCAATGACAAAGCTCGTTCTTCCCCTCATTAACCTAAAGAGTGCTTCTTGTATCTTCAACTCTGTGACAGTGTCAATACTGCTTGTTGCTTCATCTAAAATCAGGATAGAGGGATCAGCTAATAAAGCACGAGCAATCGATATAAGCTGCTTTTGACCTTGACTGATTCCTCCCCCGTCTTGAGAAAGGATCGTGTCATATTGTTCCTCTAGGTGTGAAATAAAGGAGTGGGCATTTGCTTCTTTGGCTGCTTGTTCGACTTCATCATCAGTCGCACTTAATCTCCCATACCGAATGTTCTCTCTAATCGTTCCCTCAAATAAAAACGGGTCTTGAAGAACATAACCCAGCTGCCTCCTTACTTCTTCTCTGTCATACTTGTTCACCTGTTCTCCATCAAACAAGATCTCTCCTGAATCCGGGTCATAAAAACGAGAGATCATATTAATAATGGTTGTTTTCCCTGCTCCGGTCGGCCCTACGAACGCAGCGGTTTCACCTGATTTCACAGTAAAGCTAATGTGATCGATGATTCTTTCACCTTTTTCATAAGAAAACGAGACATCCCTAAAGTCTACATTCCCTTTAAATCTCGGGACAGGCAGGCTGTCTTTTTGATCTTTTTCTACCGGCTCATCAATGATTTGAAAGACTCTCTCAGCCCCTGCAACTGCCGAGAGAAGCGTGTTGAACTGGTTAGCTAAATCATTTAACGGCCTAGTAAACTGTCTAGCATATTCAGCAAAAATAACGATGACCCCTATAGTAATTGCATCTTGAAGAACGAGCACACCGCCAACACCTGCAATGACTGCAAAGCTCAAATTATTAAGTACATTCATTACCTTTGGAATAAATCCAGAATACGTTTGAGCCCAAAACCCAGATTGCTTTAATTTCTGGTTCTTCTCTTCAAACTCGCTAATAACCCTCTCCTCTTGAGAGAACACCTTCACCATGGACTGCCCTGATACAGTTTCCTCAATAAATCCATTTACATCTCCTATATTTCGCTGCTGCTCTTTAAAAAAGACACTTGTTCTTCTTGTGATCCATTTCAGCCCAAGTACCATTATTGGAATAATTAGAAGTGTCAAGACTGTCATTAAAGGACTTAAGTAAATCATCACTCCTAGGATGCCAATAAACGTTAATACACTTGAGAGAATTTGGATCACAGAACTATTTAAAGTAGAACTGACATTTTCCATATCATTTGTGACACGACTCATTAATTCCCCGTGCTGCCTCTTATCAAAGAACGGGATCGGCAGCTTTTGAAGATGTGTGAATAGGTGCATCCTTATTTCGTACACAGACTTCTGTGCTACCTCGACCATCCAGTAATTTTGCAGCCAAATGCTCACTGAATGCCCAATATAGATAAGAAATAAAAATACCAGCAGTGTCGTTAGACCGTTTAATTCATTTGTCACAATAAATCGATCAATCGAAACTCCAACTAGAAAAGGACCAAGCAAGCTCAGTACCGAACTTGCTACCACCATAAGCACAACAAGGAAAAGCTTGCCCTTATATACGGCTAAATAAGACCAAAGCCTAGACAATGTGCCTGACCAATCCTTCGCTCTTTCCTTTTTCTTACCCTTTGTTGCTGGTTCACTCGCTCTCCAATCAATTGGTTGATACTTAAATGGACGAGTCAAAGGATCAAACATGGTGTGTCTCCTCCTTTCCTAGCTGAGATTGAGCGATCTGCTGGTAAAGATCTGAGTACTTTAACAGTTCTTCATGCGATCCCTCAGCAAGCATCCGGCCTTGATCTAAAAGGAAAATCCGGTCAGCTGCCATCGCGGTCTTTATTTTTTGTGTAATAATAAGGGTCGTACAAGGGTATTCTTCTAATGCTTTCAAAAACTTTCTTTCTGTTTTCATATCAAGCGCGCTCGTACTATCATCGAGCAGCAGGATATGCGGCTGCCGGATAAGAGCTCTGGCAATCGAAATCCTTTGCTTTTGCCCTCCAGAGAGATTGACACCCTTTTGCCCAATTCTTGTTTCATATTGTTTTGGTAGAGCAGCAATCGTATCGTGAATTTGAGCCGCTTTCGCAGATGCCTCCATCTCTCTTTCTGTGCTTTCTTTTCTTCCCCAGCTTAGATTCTCTTTTATAGAACCTGTAAACAAAAGGGATTCTTGCGGCACATAACCCATCACCTGGCGCAGCTTACCCATTTCCCATTCCCGCAAGTCGATCCCATCAATAGAAATGGAGCCTTTTTGCGGATCATACAACCTAGGAATGAGCTGGAATAAGCTCGACTTCCCTGAACCCGTTGCCCCTAATATAGCGACTGTTTCCCCTCTTTTCACATAGAAGGAAAGATCCTTTAAGACATCTTTTTGGCTTCTTGGATAGTTAAACGTTACATGATTAAATTCGATATGTTTGTCACTCTGTTTACTTTGTTCAATAGCTGTCTCAATGCTTCCGTCTTCCATTCCTGTTTCAGTTGAGAGAACCTCATCAATACGGGCCGCTGAAGCTCTTGCTCTTGAAAAGACGATGATGATCATTGAAAATACCGTCAAAGCTGAAGTGATTCTTGTTGCATAATTAATAATTGCCACTACTTCACCGACTTGAGCTTGATTAGCCCCAACATCGATCGCTCCAAACCAGAGCACCCCAATAATCGCACCGTTCATTAACAATAAAAGGACAGGCATGGTCACTTCCATTAACCGCAGCGCTTTTATCGTCTGATCTTTTAATCGTTCATTGTCCTTGTTAAATCGTTTTCCTTCATGGTTTCTACGTACAAAAGCTTTTATAATGCGTATTCCTTTTAAATTTTCGCGCATGACATGATTCAGTTGATCAAGCTTATTTTGTACTTCACGAAACATGCTGCCGCCCTTTTTCATCATCCAAATAAGAAAGAAGATAAGAATTGGGATTGTGACCACAAGAAATAACGCAAGCTTTGCATTCACCACAAAAGCCATAATGGTCCCCCCAATGACCAGCAACGGGGCTCGCATCATAATTCGCAAACTCATAAATATCGTATTTTGAATTTGTGTCACATCATTTGTCATTCTTGTAATAAGAGACGAGGTTTCAAAATTTTGCAGTTTAGAATAGGCAAATGACTGTACTCTTGTATACATGCTCTGCCTTAAATCATACCCTGTACTTTGCGACACATGGGCAGCATAAAAAGAATTAATCACTCCTGATAGAAAAGCCAATAATGACATCCCTATCATGATAAGCCCCCACCTTATAACTATATCTATATCTCCAGCAACAACACCTTCATCAATAATCCTTGCTAATAGAAGGGGATGAAAAAGTTCAACTGCTAGCTCTACTAACATTAATACAATGGCAATCCACATCGGAAATCGATATGGCTTAATAAACGAAAAAATCTTTCTCATAATCTAGACACCCCGGCTTTTTCTTAGTAAAACGAAAGATTACTTTCTATCATACCTCAAAATAAAGATTTCAACTAATTTGAATACACAGAAAAGTGATCAGGCAATTGGAGCCTGATCACCTTGCTTACATATACAAAGAAGCGAGTATGATCGCTTGTGCACCTTCATATAACTTCGGATAATCGGAAAAAGGAAGCGGGTTTTCCCCTAAACCGAGTTCCACTGTATACCCAGGTCTTCTCCACTGTTCAATAAACCAATCCTTGTACCCAGCATAACTATCAACATACTGAATCGGTCTAAATCCGCTCACTCTAGCAAACTCTTCTACTATCACTTCAGACTCTGGCGGTTCAAACCCTTGAAAGCCCCAAAATATGACCTCTCCTTGTGTATGAAAAGCGAGAACCCGGCTAAAATCACTATCTATTGTAAGTTCTGCAATAGCTATTGATTCCGGTTCTGTTAATGGAGCATACCCAGGAAAATCTCTAGATGCAGGCTGAGCAGGTTTTGTCGCAGCTTCTTCTTCCCAATTAGCTGGATACTGATTATTCAAATCAACTCCCTGAATATTGGCTCTCCAGCCGGAAAAATCGGTACTCCCATTATTTATTTCAAGCACAACGCTTCTATATGGCTCCTCATCTGGAAGCCCATCAATGACTAAATCGACTCCATCAGGATTAACCATTGCGACAATCGATAATTCTACTTCATTGTAAAATGGCAGAACAGGTATCTCTCTTATGGTTTGCTGATTCGTCATGGCAAGCAGGTACTCATTTAAGAAATCTACTAATACAGGCGTTGTAATCCATTCATGGGCATGGAAAGAGCCATTCAAATGAACTCGTTTTGGACCATTACCCACCTTAATTTCTTCGATCGGTTTTCCCATGACACTCCTTCCTATCACTCTTCTTCGGATAAAGGGGTAGATCTCAGTTAATTGATCCAAGTCTGCAGTCATTTTAGAAAATCGATAGTCATCTGTTATATCAGCTATTTTAGCTGTGACTCTTCTTGGGAGATGTAAATTAGTTCCAACTTGAAGCATAGTAGGGTTCGTTTGCTGATTTAGCAAAAAGATAGAATCGATTGGCAGACCAAACTCTCTCGAAAGCGTCCAAAATGTATCTCCTGATTGAATGGTGTAAGATTGTATCGTATATCCTGGGATTCTTGCCAGTGCTCCAACCTGCAAGGCATTAGGGTTTACCCCACCATTTGAATCAATCACTAATTGGAGCGGAAGCCGAAACAACTGGCTGTAGTACCACAAATTATCTCCTCGTCTAACCCGAACAAGCATAGGTCTCCCTCCATCCCGCCAATAGTCGATATAACAGAATATGAGGCCGTGCGCTAATTCATGAGTTATGTTTTCAGCTAGCTCCTATACAGACCATTCATATAAAGCTCTGTCAGTTGTTCGCTTAACTGTTTAATTGAATGACGACATTCTCCTGTGACACATTCCCACATGAACATCTCATTGGCATAAAACCATCCCCTTGCAATAAGCGCTGCGTCAAGACGCGGCGAAGCTAATCCATTTGTCTGAGCAAAGGTGATATCTTTTGTAATGCTTTTAATAAAACGCTCACGGATCTCATTCCACTTTTCATCAATGACTTCAGATGAGCCTCTTGCCTCTTTTAATACGCTCATTAAACGGCTTTCTTTTTGGGCAAGCGTTAGAAACAATTCAACCTGTTCTCTAATACTACCTGCTGCTTCTTTAGTTGAAGCGGGGGTAAAAGAACGTTCCCCCACTTCATAAAAGGCATCCATTAATTCATCAACAAGCTCTATAAATAATTCGTCTTTATTCCGAAAATAAACATACGCAGTGCCATATCCTAATCCGGCATGTTTAATAATTTGAGAAATGGTCGTTTTCACAAATCCTTGTTCAATAAAAACGTCTTCGGCAGCTTGAAGCAGGCGCCCTCGTGTCTGAATCGCCTTCTCTTCCCTAACAGATCGTTTCTTCATTGCAGCCTTCCTCCTAATAACTCTCTCATTCATTTCACTGACATAATGTCATTGACGTCATGTCAGTTTCTCTTATACAATAATATCAAAAGTATTCTTACTTTTCACTCGATAAGTTTATCAGTGAAATAAGGAGGACCATAATGACAAAACAATTAACATCCGACAACGCGCTAGAGCTTGATCAACAAGATCTACTTGGACGTTTCAGAGAAGAATTTTATTTAAATAAAAACAGCATTTACTTAGATGGAAACTCGTTAGGACTACTATCTAAGCGGGCAGAAAAAAGCCTGCTGGACCTGTTAGATTCATGGAAGACACTTGGAATAGACGGATGGACTGATGGGGATAATCCTTGGTTCTATTTATCAGAAACAGTAGGAGATAAGATGGCTCCATTAGTCGGAGCAGCACCTGAAGAAGTGATTGTAACCGGTTCCACGACAACCAATCTGCATCAATTAGTTTCTACCTTTTATAAGCCGGTTGAAGGACGCACAAAAATTTTGGCTGATGAATTGAACTTCCCAAGTGATATTTATGCGCTGCAAAGTCAAATTACGTTAAAGGGTCTAGACTACCACGATCATTTAATTGAAGTGAAGAGTAAAGACGGGCACACTTTAAATGAAGACGACATTATTGAAGCGATGACTGAGGACATAGCGTTAATTTTGCTTCCAAGTATTCTTTATCGGAGCGGGCAGATTCTAGACATGAAACGTTTGACCAAAGAGGCTCATAAGCGCAACATCCTTATTGGATTCGACCTTTGCCACTCGATTGGTTCGATCCCTCATAAATTAAGCGAATGGGATGTAGATTTTGCTTTTTGGTGCAACTATAAACACTTAAATGGCGGCCCCGGCTCTGTTGGAGCACTATATGTGAATAAGAAGCATTTCGGTACAATGCCAGGGTTAGCAGGCTGGTTCAGCTCACATAAAGAAAAGCAGTTTGATATGGAGCACACACTTACACCAGCTGATGATGCAGGTGCTTTCCAAATTGGAACTCCTCACGTATTAAGTGTTGCTCCGATCCTCGGCTCTCTTGAAATATTTGAAGAAGCAGGCATTGAAAAAATTAGAGAAAAATCACTAAAGATGACTCGATTTATGAAAGATGTCATGATCCAAGAGCTTGATGGGTACGGCTTTGTATTTAGAAACCCGGATGAAGACGAGCGCCGCGGAGGCCACTTATATATTGAACATCCAGAAGCCGCTCGTATTTGTAAGGCATTGAAAGATAAAGGAGTAATCCCTGATTTCCGTTCGCCTAACGGAATTCGTTTAGCACCTGTAGCCCTCTACAATTCCTATATGGATGTATGGAACAGCGTGCAGATCTTAAAAGAAATTATGGACAATGAACTCTATAAAAAGTATGAAAACAAGCGAGGTGTCGTGGCCTGATGAAGGATAATCAATGGATTGATATTTCACAGCCATTAGATGAGAAACTGGCCCATTGGCCTGGCGATACCCCTTTTCACTATGTGACCGAATATACAAAAGAGCAAACAGGTTCAGTGAATATTGGTAAGCTGACAATGAGCTTACACTCTGGTACACATATTGATGCCCCATTCCATTTTGATAATGACGGGGCTCGCGTACTTGACCTTGATATTAACCGGTATACAGGCTCAGCTCGTGTTATTGATGCGTCTGCTTTTGAGAAATTAGACGAGCATGCCTTCAGCCAATTTGATTTATCAGGTGTCACAAGAGTCCTTGTTAAAACATCGGTTCCAAATAATCCTGCTCATTTTCCGGAAGACTTTCCGTACGTGACTCCGTGCGGGGCCGACCACCTGAAGCAATGCGGGATCCAATTAATCGGAGTAGATGTGCCGTCAGTGGACCATCCGGTTAGTAAGGAGTTAGAAGGACATCATGCCTTGCTTAAAAATGATATTGCGATTTTAGAAAATATTATGCTCGATCATGCAGAAGACGGTGATTATGAATTAATTGCCCTTCCTCTGCCTATTAGAGAAGGGGATGGAAGTCCAGTCCGGGCGGTTATTCGCAAACAATCTTAGATTCTAAAGGAGAATGAACATGACAAAAGAGTCTTATTCAACAAAAACGACAGCCAATGAAAAAGGCATTCATACTGATTTCATTAATAATATGACGTATGGCGAATATCTTAAGCTCGATCAAATCTTATCTGGACAAGAGCGATTATCTGATCATCATGATGAAATGTTATTTATTGTCATTCATCAGGTCAGTGAACTTTGGATGAAGCTTATTTTGCATGAGACAAATGCAGCGATTCACTCTATCCAATCAGGTGATATGCAGACGTCCTTTAAACAGCTTGCTCGTGTATCTAAAATTCAATCACAAATTATCCAAGCGTGGGATGTATTATCTACTCTGACACCAGCTGAATATATGGAATTCAGAGATTCACTTGGTCAAGCTTCAGGCTTCCAGTCGTATCAATACCGTTTAATTGAGTTTGCTCTTGGCTACAAGACTCCTCATATCTTGAAGATTTATGAAAAAGATGCTGAGCTTCACAAGCAATTAAAAGAGGCTTACGAAGGTCCTGGACTTTATGATGTAGCTATTGATGCGCTAGCTGAAGCTGGATTTAAAATTAATCCTGAAGTGTTGAATCGTGATTACTCAAAACCATATGAAGAAGACGACAGCGTAAGAGAAGCTTGGCTTACTGTCTATCGTGATGTAGAAAATTATTGGGATTTATATCAGCTTGCTGAGAAGTTAGTAGACATTGAAGATTGGCTGCAGCAATGGCGTTTCCGTCACATGAAGACCGTAGAACGTATCATTGGCTTTAAAGTAGGAACAGGTGGATCTTCCGGGGTTAATTACTTGAAAAAAGTTCTTGATCAACGTTTCTTCCCTGAGTTATGGAGTTTACGAACTGAAATCTAAAAACATACTAAGGGGGAAATAAGATGGGAGAACATCGAGAGCAATGGTCATCTAAACTAGGGTTTATTCTCGCATCAGCCGGGGCCGCGATCGGTCTTGGCGCCATATGGAAGTTCCCTTATGTAACAGGCACAAATGGCGGAGGAGCGTTTTTCCTCCTCTTTATTGCCTTTACACTTCTGATTGGACTTCCTATGCTGATTGCGGAATTTGTAATTGGACGCGGTTCAAAAAAGGAAGCGGTTACAGCGTACAAAAAGCTTGCACCAAACAGCGGCTGGACATGGATTGGTAAGTTCGGTGTACTAGGCTGCTTTCTCCTTCTTTCGTTTTATAGTGTGGTGGGAGGATGGGTATTAACCTATACAGTCCTAGCCGTTACAGGGCAGATTATCGGCAATACACCTGATTACGGGGCTTTATTCGGGATGGTTACCAGTACAGCGTGGATAGGACTACTCGGGCTCTTTGCTTTCATGCTTATTAATGTACTCGTTTTGTCTTTAGGTATTAAAAACGGAATTGAGAAAGCAAATAAATTTCTTATGCCTTTGCTGTTTGTATTCTTTCTTATTTTAGTTGCACGTTCACTGACCCTTGAAGGCGCAGGTGAGGGTGTTCGTTTCTTCTTACAGCCAGACTTCTCTAAAATAACAAGCGAAGGCGTGCTTTATGCACTAGGACAATCCTTTTTTGCCTTAGCTGTCGGGTTTTCATGTTTAGTTACATATAGTTCGTACCTTGATAAAAAAGAAAGCATCCCATCAGCAGCTACGTCTGTTGTCGGAATGAACCTATTTGTCTCCTTACTTGCAGGACTTGCTATTTTCCCGGCTATCTTTGCCTTAGGGTTTGAGCCTACAGAAGGACCTGGTCTATTGTTCATTGTCCTGCCTGCAGTCTTTGCTGAAATGATTCTAGGTGAACTTTTCTTAGCCTTATTTTTGCTGTTATTTCTCTTTGCTACACTTACTTCCTCTTTTAGCTTACTTGAGATCATCATTTCTGCTTTTACAGAAAGCAATCAGCGCAGTCGAAAGAAAGTAACTGGCTATACTGGACTGGTTGTATTTCTAGCAGGGATTCCAACAATTCTCGGATTTGGCTTGCTATCAAATGTCACGTTCTTTGGAAGACCGATTTTTGATGCGACCGACTTTTTAGTAAGTAATATCATGCTGCCGCTTGGCTGCTTATTCATCGCTTTATTCATTTCCTTTAAAATGGAGAAGCGTTTAATGGAACAGGAATTTTTGAGCGGCAATGGTTTAGCTAAAGGGTTCTTTTCTCTTTGGATTTTCTTAATGAAATATATTGTTCCTATCGTGATTATTATTGTATTTATTAATACGTTAGGAATTGTTTAATCGAAAAAGCTCATAAAAAAGCCCGGTCACTCTTGTGATCGGGCTAATTCCATCAATACCTCTGTACATACTTCAAGCTGATCAATTTCTACGTATTCGTCCACAGCGTGTGCTTGATCTAAATCCCCTGGACCAAAGACAATAATGTCCTTATTTCCATTTCGTAAACTGATCATGCTGACATCTGTATAAGCAGGGAATCCCGTTTCCTTAATGCGCTCGCCTTTAACTTTTTCATAGCTCTGAGCAAGCATTTTAACAAGCGGACTATCAGCATCCGTCTCAATAGGAGGCCTTTGCCAGCCGTAGTGCTTGATGAGTGCTTTCGTTCCTGGTACAGACTCGCACCCTTCCCTTACACATGCTTTCATAATGGCATTTGCTTCTTCCTTTGTCATCGGTGGGACGAGGCGGAAATCCAGCTCGACCCGGCATGATCCTGCCACCATATTTGTTTTATGTCCTCCCCTAATACTTCCTACTGATATCGCAGGCTTACCGAATATCGGATGATCATAAGGAAGTGCTGCGACCTGCTGCTTTAAGCGGCTGATCACTTCAGAAGCGGCATGTACAGCATCTGCCCCTAAGTGTGCGTTTCCGCCGTGCGCACTCTTTCCCTCAACATTCAGTTCATACCAAATCGTTCCTTTATGTGAAGTCGACATGGTGAGGCTCGTTGGCTCCATTGCTACTAATAGAGCATCCTCTGGAATGAGATGTTCTTTTTCTAAAGCGACAGCCCCCTTCATATAAGGACCTTCTTCATCAATACTTGCGATAACAACGACATCCCGTTCTAATTCAACCTTCGCCTCAGCTAGATTTTTTAAAGCTATTAAGGCACAAGCTAAACCGCTTTTCATATCACAGGCGCCTCTTCCATAAAGCTTTCCATCCACAATTTGTCCGCCAAAAGGATGGTACGTCCAATCTCCTTCAACCGGCACCGTATCCATGTGACCGATGAAGACGAGGGGACGACTCGTCTTCATCGAAGAATGATAAGCAGCGATTATATTACACCGTCCCTCTTCTACCTCGTGAACACTCACTTCAATTCCATTGATTCTTCTCAACCACGATTCAATATATCTCGCACAAGCCAATTCATTTCCGGTTGGGTTTTCTGAAGGAATTTGAATGAGTTCCCTTGTTAAGTTTACGACTTCTGTTACGCTCACACTTATCACCACTCCATTTTGTATTTCCTATAGAGCTTCTCTTTTTGTATCGATTTCACCATCTACAAGCTCAGGATGATACAATTTGTTGTATTCGTTTCTAGCCGTATCAAATCGACTGACTACCTCTTTGTCTGTTCGCTTAAGCATTAAACTAATTCCTATAAAGAGAACCGTATTAATTAGTAATCCCCACACACCGGCATGGAACCCGAGAGGATTTTTTAATACTGGAACAAATGTGAACAAGAGAACGACTGCAATACTGACTACAAGCCCCCAGATCGCCGCTGTAGGATGAGCACGACGCCAGCTGATTGCTCCAATGGTAGGTACTAAGAGCTGAGCCGTTCCTGCAAGTGCTGCAATCCCAATTGTGACAAGAACTCCCGGTACAACAAGAGCCATGACATATGCAATCAGTGAGAAGACAATTAATGACCAGCGGCCTACTTTAATGATGCTTTCTTGGCTCGCTTTAGGATTTTGATAACGTTTATAAATATCCATTGTTACAATAGTTGAGATTGCATGGATTTGTGAGTTCGCTGTCGACATCGCCGCTGCTGCACCTGCTGCTAAAATAAGAGAGGCCAAGGCAAATGGCGCATATTCCATTAACATGACCGGAAGAATTTGGTCTGGATTTGCCAGCCCCGGCTCGAGCAGCACCCCTGTAAAGCCCGCAAGCAGTGATCCCATATAGGCAATGGCCGCAAACCCTAGTAAAAACGGCATCAGGTTAAACAGCTTCCCGCTTTTTACCGAATACATTCTAAGCCAAATCTGCGGTCCCATAAATGCCCCAATTGCTGTCACTGCGAATAAACTGAACCACATCGGATAGCCCATCGCACCTTGCGGGCCAGGAAGTGTGAGGTGTTCTGGACTTGTTGCTAGCAATCCCTCAAATAATCCGCTCGGTCCGCCGACATGCTGAGAAATATAATACCCTGCATACATCATTCCAAAGAATAGCAGCGCTCCGTAAATAATATCGGTCCAAGCAACGGCACGGATTCCCCCTACCCATACATACGTTACAATAATAAAATAGAACATTAATGCTGCTAACCAAAAAGGTATAACTCCGCCTGAAGCTACCTCAATCAAGTAGGCGCCCCCGGTTAATTGAATTTGCAAATAAGGAATCGTAAATACGAGCAAGATTCCAGCGACGATCATCCGCAGCTTTTCATTATTGTAGAAATCCCCTAATAAATCTGATGCAGTGATGTAATTAAATCGTTTCCCTAAGAACCAGACCCGTTTTCCCACCCAATAGTACATAAACCCAAAGAGTAAGTTCCATGCAAGAGCGGTTAAATAAACAGGACCATTCGTATAAAACGTAGCATTTGAACCTAAAAACGCAAAGGAGCTCCACCAAGTTGCTGCTACGGTAAAGAAGACTGCAATCGCACCCATTCCCCTGCCTTGAATAAAGAAATCCTCACTTGTCTTGGTCGATTTCGTTGCAGCGAAGAACCCAATGACAAGCGGAATAATCATAAATGCCGCAATAATTAATACGCCTATAGTCAACTTGCATCCCCCCTACATCTTAACTGATATCAGCCTCTTTACTTTCAGCACTTCCCCAATTGATCATATAGCCAATGAAAAATAATCCAGTGAGGACAAACCACCAAACTAAATTCCAAAACAAGAAAAATGGCATTCCTAAAACAAATGGTTCAGTCGTATTCGCTAATAAGATAAGAGGAGTTTCAAGTACGATAAAGCATAGGATGATCAAGCTGTACAAAATTTTCTTCTTTTTCGGATATCGTTTAAACATCAACCTTCCCCCCTCATATGAAGTGCTCTACTTTGCAGCTCTTTTTACAACCGTCTGATACAAAAGCTCTGTACCAAGTGTAATATCATCGAACTCTGCACTCTCTTTTGGGTTATGACTGATCCCATCTTTACAACGGACAAAGATCATGCCGTAATCACATACGGTCGACATCGCTAAGGCATCATGGAATGGTCCGCTCATTAATTCAGGGACAGCATTTCCAAACATCTCAATCGCAGAAGCACGCATATCATTCATAATCTCTTCTGCACAATATCTAGGGTCACTCTCTGTATCAATACGGATCGTATGGGTTACTTGATGTTTCTCACAAATATGATCAATCGATTGATAAAGAGCCGCTTCAATATCTCTCCTTCTCTCGAGGTCAATATCACGCAGATCAATGGTCATCCGTACTCGTTCTGGTATGATGTTTCTCGAGTTAGGGAATACCTCCATTTTTCCAACCGTCGCTACAGTCGGTGCTTCCGGGTCCATTGTGGCCAGCTCATTTAACGTAAGCGTAACCTCAGCTGCCGCAACGAGCGCATCTTGACGATAAGACATCGGAACAGAGCCCGCATGTCCGGCAAACCCTTGAATGTCTAACGTCAGCCAGAGCGGACCAGATATACCTGTCACAATTCCAACCGGCACCTCGCTGCGATCAAGGATTGGTCCTTGTTCAATATGCAGCTCCAGAAATTCACCAATCCGCCCCTCTGGGTAAACAGATTTTGCTAATTCATCTGGATTGCACCCAAACTCAATTAAGGCTTCTCTGCGTGAAATCCCGTCCTTATCCACCCGATCAAGCTCTCCCTTTTCTAGCTGATTCAAGATACCTCTTACTCCGAACAAGCCTTTATCAAAGCGGCATCCTTCTTCATCACTAAATGCGATAACCTCTATTGTACGATTAGGCTGAACCCCTTTCTCTCTCATTGTTTGTACAACTTCAAGAGCACCAAGAACTCCAATGACTCCATCAAATCTGCCGCCATACGGCTGACTATCTATATGAGAGCCTACGACTAGGATCGGAAGGCTGTCATCAGCGCCTGCCCATTGCCCGATTAAGTTTCCACAATCATCTATTTTCGTCTCGAGACCAGCTTCTTCCATCCAGCCTTTTACTTTTAAGACAGCTTCTTTATCTTCTTTTGATAATGTCAGTCTGCATACTCCAGTTTCTGCAATCTTCCCAATTTCAGCGAGCTCCTCAATACGTGACTGCAGTCGTTCCTTATTTACGGTTAAGCTTGAAGCGGTGTATGTGGTTTTCATTCTGATCCCCCCAATAAAAGTGTTACCTTTATTCTATTCTAAATATTCAAATATTTAATTGTACAAGATGTTTCTAAAATAACGAGAATGATTTGACACTTTGTAAAAATGACTGCTTTAGATAGCGTCTGTGGTGTCAGATCATTTAACAATTAGTCCGATTTGGTTCAAACAGACTAAAAAATACCCTATCATCACCTGATAGAGTATTTTCGCTTAGCCTAATGTCTTCATATAATCATGCAGCTGATAGATAATGGTTGATAGAGTATCAAGCGTTTGGGCAGCATTCTTAACAAGCTCAGTCTGCTCAGTTGTCAGCCCTCTTATCGTGGATAAACTATCAATCATCTGTTCTAAGTTTCCTTTAATGAGCGTAATGGATTCATTAATTTTATCTGATGAAGCTGCTGTCTCCTTAGAGATCGTACGAACTTCATTTGCAACAACAGAGAATCCATTCCCAGCATCACCAGCTCGTGCCGCTTCAATATTAGCGTTTAAACCTAAAATATTCGTCTGTCTTGAGATCTTATTCATCAATTCAAGAATATGATTAACCTCTTCAGAATTCTCTTTTGATCTCTCAGACAGCTGATATAATTCATTATTCGTCTCTTGAAGCTGATCAGCTTGAGAAATGATCTGTTCAATTAACTTCTGAATGCTCCCTGTTATGTCATTGAGCTTCTCTACATTTTTCTCCATTTTCATTAATACTTCAATATTATAAGCCATCCCTATGGCCCCAATCACTCTGCCATTGTTCATGATCGGCGTCGTTTTCCCAAAGAAATGAATGCCGTAAACCTCAAACGGAGGCCGCCCCATCTCGCTCTTTCCATTTAAAGCACTTTGAATGACTGGATCTTCTTTAGATACAGGGTCACCGGTTTTATTACCAAGAACTAGATTAGGGTGATCTAGCTGCAACAGCCATGTTTCATGGTCACATATAGATATGGCAATTTCTTCTTTAGCCGCCTTTTGAATAAATGGAGCTGCTGTTACAATGGAATCTAATATTTCTTGATCTGTTTTACCCGTACTCATTCTTCCACCTCATCCACTTTTACACCATACAATAGATATAGGTAAATAGTTTTATATTCTATTGATATCATGTCTTTGCGGTAAGTACAAGATAAAACAATTATTACTAGAAGGCAGGCCTTAAATGAATGGCTTACTAGAGGGATGCCGGCTGATGCGTTTCTTCTTTATACTTTACTAACGCGCGCTGAAGCATATCTAAGCCATCGTCAATTTGCTCTTTTGTCACGCTAAGCGGCGGGATCATTCGAATGACCTCTCCTTCATTGCCGCATAGATAAAATAAAACACCTTCCTGCAGGGCTAAATCTAATATCCTCAGCACTGCAGCTCCGTCCGACTTCTTTGTGTGTGGCTCAATGATTTCTATCCCAATCATCAACCCAACACTACGGATGCTTCCAATCATCTCATACTTCTCTTTTAATAAATTGAGCCTCTCTCTTGCATAGGCACCGACTTCTTTAGCATTCTCTAATAGGTTTTCTTCTTTTAGAACGTCTAAAGTGGCTAATGCGGCTGAACAAGCTATCGGGTTTCCTCCAAATGTTGTCCCGTGGCTACCGAGCGGCCATTGCTGCATCAGCTTGTGGTTAGCTACAGTAGCACTAAGCGGCAAACCTGATGCAATTCCTTTAGCAATTGCCATAATATCTGGAGTGACCCCGAATGTTTGAGCCGCAAACCATTCTCCTGTGCGGCCAAACCCTGTTTGGACTTCATCAAATATCAGTAGTATACCGTGACGGTTACAAATCTCCCTTACCTTAGCTAACCAAGAGGCAGGCGGGATTATATATCCGCCTTCTCCAAGAACGGGCTCTAAGATCACCGCTGCTACTTCCTCAGGTGATACTTGATATTTAAATAGGTTCCTAAACTCTTCTTCTAGCAGCGCACACGCTGACGATTCTACCACTTCACCTTCCTCATCAAGAAATCTTGGATCAGACGGATTAAAATAAGGAACCTGGTAAGTTAACCCATTTGGCTGAAGGAATTTTCGATACTTACTTTTAGATGTGCTTACCCCAAGTGACCCTTGTGTCCGGCCGTGAAAACATCCTGTAAATGAAACGACATAAGGCCGCTTCGTTACAAATTTAGCTAACTTTAAAGCCCCTTCAATCGCTTCAGTCCCGCTGTTTGCAAAGAAGAAACAATCCAGATCACCCGGCAGGATATCAGCGAGCTCATCTGCTAATTTTAAAATGGATTCATATTGAATGACACCAATCGGTCCATGGGTTAAATGATCAGCCGCTTCCTTAATGGCCTGAACAACTTTCGGGTGGCGGTGTCCCACATTCGTCACTGCAATTCCTGATGTGAAATCTAAATATTTCACCCCATCTACCCCGTAGTAATAACAGCCCTCTTCCTTTACAACAGGCAAATTAGGATGATCTTTTGCCATGCTTGGTGCTAATCGTTCAGCTGATTTTTCTCGCAGGTAACTCCAATCCGCTGTACTCATATGCCTCGCTCCCTTTTACAAATAATTGATGATCCGTTCACTTAGAAGAAAAAGACGTGTGCCATGAACACAATAATCGGCAATGTAATAATCGTACGCTGGAAAAATACAATGACTAGATCAAGCAGGCTCAGAGGAATCTTTGAGCGAAGCAGTAAAATACCAATCTCGGACATATAGATAAGCTGAGTCATTGAAACTGCCGCAATAACAAAGCGAGTTAATTCACTTTCAATTCCGCTCCCGACCACTGCAGGTAAAAACATGTCTGCAAAGCCTACAAGTAACGCCGGGGCAGCAGCTTGCGCCTCTGGGATTCTAAGTAATTCTAGGATCGGTACAAAAGGATAGGATAAATAAGTAAAGACAGATGTGTATTCGGCAACAATTAAAGCAATCGTTCCTAATGCCATAACAAGCGGAATGAGCCCAAACCAAATATCTAAGACATTTTGAAAACCTTTTGTTGCTACACCTTTCACACTTTTCACTTTTGAAGCTGTAGCTACAGCTCTTTCTAACGCCCACTGTCTGCTCGTTTTCCCCTCAGGCACTTCTTCTGAAATTTGTTTTCCAGCCCCCTCATAGTACGTATCCGCTTTTCTTGAGAGCGGCGGAATTCTAGGACAGATAATGGCTGCAATCAACCCTGCCACGATAACCGTCAAATAAAATGGAATAAACATATAATCAAGACCGATAAAACTAATGACGACTAAGCTAAACGCGATTGATGCAACAGAGAAATTCGTCGCAATGACCGCTGCTTCGCGTTTTGTATAGAATCCTTCCTCATACTGCTTTGTGGTTATAAGCACCCCTACCGTACCGCTTCCCATCCAAGAAGCAACCGCATCAATGGAGGATCTGCCCGGAAGACGGAATAAAGGGCGCATCACTTTTCTAAGTGAAGTTCCAATAAAGTCCATTAATCCAAACTCCAGCAATAAAGGCATAAGAAGGCCGGCAAATAGAAACCACATCGTGAGTACAGGAACTAATTCATACAGAACTGTCCCTCCTGTATAAGCATCCCAGATAAAGGCAGGTCCTATTTCAAAAATGACCATAACGGCAAACAATGCCCCTGCTGCTCGCATCACCAGCCAAAAGCCGCTGACATGAAACAAGCCTTTAAGAAAAGCAGAGTTCATGATCCATTGAGGCTTGGCTACGTTTGCTGCGATTGTTAATACAACCGATAACAAGAGCACTGCTACCATAAAGGCTGGGAGATAATCAGCAGTTATTCCCTGAGCAGTTTCAGCTAAAATTCCGACTCCAATGGTCCATTTCCCACCATAATTTAATGGAATAAGGAATAGAAACAAACCCACTATTGATGGGATAATGAATTTCAACTTGTTGGTTGTGGTCATCGTTTCTTCTCGTTCAAACTCTGAAACTAAAATCTCCTTTTTCTCTAACTCCATAAAAGCACCTCACCTTACCCTTTAGTTTTAGACCTACATGCTTCTCTAGATGTGTAACTTTTTATAATGCAATAAATGTACCAATTAATCATTTTATTTTATATTTGCTTAATTTTCTGACTATTGTAGGTTGACTGACACCTAAATATTTTGCCATCTCAACAGTGGTTCTATATTGAGTTTTAGCTTTTTGGAGAACCTCTCTCTCGACTCCTTCAAGGATCTCAGGGAGCGTCTTCTCTTCTAGCTTTAAAGCTTGTCCATACGGAAGATAATAAGATTCAGGCAAATCATTAATTGTAATGATTTCTGAAGTAGAAACAACTACGAGCCTCTCAATTAAATTAATGAGTTCTCGAATATTTCCTGGCCACGGCTGCTTAAATAATTGCTGTTTCACCGCATCATCAAGCAGCCTGCTGCGGTTATATTTCTTTGAGAACTGTTCAACAAAATGGTCTAGCAGGGGGAGAATATCGGTTGTTCGCTGCCTTAGCGGCGGTATACGGATTGGAACAACATTCAATCTAAAATAAAGATCTTCTCTAAACTTCTTTTCTTGAACTAACTGCTCTAACGGCTGGTTTGTTGCAGCAATCAGCCTGAAATCAACCGTTCTTGGTTTCGTACCTCCTACCCGGTAAAACTGTTTTTCTTGGATAAAACGTAAGACCTTTACTTGTAATGGAAGGGACAACTCTCCTATTTCATCTAAAAAAAGCGTTCCCCCTTCGGCTAGCTCTGCTAAACCAAGCTTTCCTTTTTTATTTGCACTGGTAAAAGACCCTGCTTCATACCCAAAGAACTCTGATTCAAAAAGACTTTCAGGAATAGCTCCGCAGTTCACTTCAATAAACGGCTTATCACAACGCCCGCTCTCCCTGTGAATGAGCTTTGCTAAATGAGTCTTCCCTACACCCGACTCTCCTAGAATGAGAACGTTCACATCAACTTCCGCCACCTGTTTTGCGACGGATAAACATTTTTTCATTTCATAAGAGCTCCCAACAAAGCCAGTGTTTTTCATCTGTTGATTACGCAGTACCTCGATTTCATTTTTTACCCTTTCCATCTCATCTTGCATCTCAGCTAAAAAATGCTTCATATTCACCATTTCAGTAATGTCATGAGAATACGATGCAATTCTGTATACCTCGCCTTCTTCATCGAAAACAGGCACTCCGGTTATTAACAGCTTTCTGCCTTTATTTGTCGTTTGAATGATATTGACTCGATCCTTCTTTTTTAGCACAAGAGGCGTCACGATTGGAGTAAAAACCCCTTGTCTTTCTAGGTCATATACAGAAGCCCCTACAATCTCTCTCTCCTCTATTCCATATAATGCTTTTGTTTCTTCGCTCACCCTTAAGATTTGACCATTTTTGTCTGTTACTAGTAAATCATCTTTTAGTGCATTTAATATTTCTTCACTCTCTTCCGCTTTGCTCATCCTCATGTCATATCCTCCTGAGTATTATTCATCTATGAATAAAATACTTATTTTATTTTTATGTATTTTCAGAATTTATCTTATTGTACACTGGCTTTATTCATTTTTGAATAGATAATACATTTTTGCATAAAAAGAGAACTTCTCGTTAAAACGAGAGAGTTCAACCCTTTGCTTAGTTTGCCAATGATATGGCCCTATCATCATCAGCGGATTTTATTTAAATACTGTCCGTTAGTCTATGCAAATCTGCTGAATCTACGTACACTGTATTATTCTTGATGAATGTGAGAAACATCAAGGGTCAGCAAACGCTCTATTATTCTTTTATTTTGACTTATGCGTTGCTGCATAAAAACTTTCTCCGCCAAACCTCCGTCATGACCTCCTATTTTTGAGCGCCTTCATCAGGGCGCTTTTTTGTTCTGAAAAGCCAGAAGGACACCGCTGGACACGCGCACATTGAAAGAGTCCCTCCTGCCATAAGTGTTGATCTCCGCTGCAAGCGCACGCTTTCCGCGGGCGGTCCGGGAGCCTACACGTCGTCTCTACTCATAACAGATATAAGTCCACTGAAAAATGGGTCCCCCTGCAGTAATTGTTGATCTCCGCTGCAGGCACACGCTTTCCGCGGGCGGTCCGGAAGCCTCCTCGGGCTTACGCCCTGTGGGGTCTTCCCTGGCCACGCACATCCCGCAGGAGTCGGTGCCTTCCACTCCAATCAACGGAGCGAGAAGGTTGTACAGTGCTCCCTCAATATAAGTAGCACTTAGTAAATAGAACCGAATCTATTAACTACATCATCCACTCGATTCAGGGAGAAAGCAACAACCCAGCGGATGAAATATGCGAATGCTCCTGCGGTGCCTAGAGCAGGGCTGAGATCCCACAGGGTCAAAGCCCGAGGAAGCTCAGCAGCTCATGGCGGAAAGCGAAGCATAGTTCAGGAGCGGCGATACAACTCTAACATACTAGAGTTGTATTCTAAAAAAGCAATTTAAAACTAAACAAGACGACACCCATTTAATGAATGTCGCCTTGTTTTACATTATTTATCAGGTCGTTTTACATGCACTCTCCATCACTCTAATCCAAGTCTTCTTGCTACTGATTAAATAAACTTAAATTCCAGCGTTCTGATATATTTCTTAATAAGCGTATACCGGCAATACTATTGCGGTGTTCATTTAAATCTGGCCCAAGTACTCCTATGCCCATTCTGCCTGGTATGGCTGCCATGATTCCTCCAGAGATTCCGCTTTTAGCTGGAATTCCTACATCTACAGCAAACGCACCGGATTGATCATACATCCCGCAAGTAACCATAAATGTCTTTAATACTCTCACAACATCTCTTGGAATCAGTTCCTCACCCGTTTCAATATCTACGCCGTAATTAGCAATGACAGCAGCAATCCTTGATAATTCCTTAATATTCATTTCAATCGATGTCATCCGCCAGTAGACAGGAAGCACATCTTCAAGGTCATGCTTCTCATTTATATATCCCCCGTAGCGATTATAATAGAATAAGGCACGATTAAGGTCATGTCCTTCTGCTTTTACAATCTCGGGGTTATAATCAATTTTGTCGTTGCCAGCGAGTTTACGAGTCAGGTCAAGGATCCTGCCAAATTTCTCATCCACGGAACTTCCTTTTACTTGACCGACAACAGCAATCGCCCCCGCATTTACCATCGGATTCAACGGCCCGCCGTCTTCTTGCAGCTCCATCTTGCTTAGTGAATGATAAGGGTCTCCAGTCGGCTCTTTGCCGACATGCTTAAATACTTCTTCTTCTCCTTGATCCATTAAAGCCACAGCGAGTGATATGATTTTAGATATACTCTGGATTGAAAAGGTCCCTTCATCATCACCAGCTTGTACGTATCTGCCATCTAGTCCCATCATGGCCATAGATACTGCTCCGTGATCCTCATTGTCTACTTTTTCAATGTATTCAGGGATCTTGCCGTCCCTTGCTGCTTGCTTTTCTTCTTTTATGATCTTTTCTAAATAATCCTTAATATCTTCTTTTATTTGATTCATCTTTATTCCTCCCCTGTATACTTCATTGATTCCCTGAAAACACCTTGCTTAACCAACTTTTTCACCAGAAAGATAAGACCATCTTCCGTTGAGATAACCTTCTCCTAATCCGCTCATAAGACTATTTACTCATTTATAGATTGATAGGTTTATAGAAAAGAGAAACTGGCAAATATATAGGTAACAAAACAAAAAACAAATACTAAATATAAAAACACTACATACACAAGGAGGAGTTATCATGAGTTTAAAAGAGTATATCCAATCAATTAACAATATGTTAGAGGAAGCTAAGAAAGAGGTTGTATCTACACAGAAGTAATCATGTAGAACTAAAAAAAGCCAAGAGGTCTGCTTTTGATAAAAGTCGACCTCTTGGCTTTTTTTGTGCGCATGTCTTGACCAGGCTAGTAATTGGTGCAATACTTTTTCTGGTAGATTTTTAATTGGGTGGGAGGCGTTCATTATAAAACAAGCATTTATGAAAATATTATTATTTGCAGGCATGTTCTTGTCAGCTTTCTTCATTATATTTATCGCCTACATCACAGCGAGCGAATTTTTCGTGGAAAAAGCAGCTGACATAAGTACACTTCTCGGCTATATATTTTTCATTTTAATTATTAGCTATCTATTTGCAGCAGCGTTAAAGAGGTTAACTTCTTATACGCTCAATTTTCTTGACAGCTTAATTATACGCGTGGTTCATGGATTAACTATTTTTCTCTCACTCACCATTCCTATCACGATTGCTTATAACTCACTTGCTTCTATTATTCCGTTTTCTTTCCACTTGTACATTTTATTCTTCATTGGCTTCCTGCTGCTTCATATTTGGCTATTTACAAAGTGGGACATTATTATTTTCACGAGAGATATCCACCATTCAGAGATGACTTTATCAGATGATGATTGGTATAAGCTTTATGTAGAAAGAAAAAAGGATTATGAAAAGCATAAAAAAGCAGAACAAGAAGAACCACAGTTTCACCTTAATGATGGTGAAACCATAATTGTGACGTACAGCCGGATAAAGGGAGTCTTAAATCTATTGTTTCAATTTGCGATTCTTGCTCTATTTGGTTTCATAATGTACATATTAGTGGTAGTTGATTTTAATTTATTTATTTCCTTAACCTTTGGATATTTAGTGTTACTTGGAATCTACCGTTTTTTGATACGTATCTTCTACACTACTATTTGGCTGTTCAGAAAAGATACGGTTCTTTTTAGGTATGATCAGCACAAATTGATTTACAACGATCAAACCTTCTATTTTCATGACATGACTTACTTCTCATTTGGAGCACAGCCACCGTTTTCGCTAAACCTCCATTTAAAGAAGGATGAAGAGATCCGCATTCCTACTTGGAATCTACTTTTCACTAAACGATTAAATGATCATCTAGGTGTGATGGCAAATTGTATTAGGAGAAACAAAAGAAAGCATTCACCTAAAAAATAGATGAATGCTTTTTATCTTTATTCACTTACTTGTTTAGCAACAATGGCTACACCTTCTGCCATTACATTCCACTCTTCCGTTGATTCAAGCGTCACTCGAACAGGAAGTTTTTCGCCTTCTTGATAACTTATGACCCAGATCCCTTCACTACCCGGCAAGAAGAACGTGATGTTCTCTAGATAGGGATCCTCATCAATCGAAGGAATATGAAAGAATGAGATATTATGAAGAGTCCATGCATGGTTATCTAAATCTGTCAAAAACGCTTGGAAGTGTATTTCCTCTTCTGGCGAGAGATCTGCAAGCATCTGCACCTTCCTTACATTATCTCGCACACTCAGTAAGTCAAACGCTTCATCAGATAGGGCAAACGTTCTTTGTACATCCGGCCGCTTCTCGCTAAATGCATAATAATCTTTGATCATCTGAGGCATTTCATCTACAGTCATATAAGCAAATTCATGAATGATATCGCGGTCGATTGAGTGAAGCAGCCATGTTTGTCCTTCGATATGATGCAGCATTGCCGCATGTTGATTTGGCGCATCAGGAATACGAATCATATAATTTGACTCAACATAGGATTTGATAAACATCTGCATTTCCTCGCTTAATGGAATCCCTCCGTTACGTTCAGCTTCTTCAACCCAAAGGTCTTTTACCATTAATTGATGAGCTGTCGCCTTCATCACAGCATCCCACTCTTGTTGAGTTTTCGTCCCTAGCCCTGTCTCTAGAATTCCTTTTGCTACATTCGGAAATCCCGTTAACGATACGAGCAGCGCCAGCTCCTCAGTCGAACACTTCATTACAAAATTCATTTGCCTATAACACATCCTTCGGTATTGCTCATCGTTTAGGTATCAACAAGCTTATTTATAAAAAAATCGTTCTACACTACTGTTAATGTATTAAAATATACTTATTCACCAGACCCATTCTTATTTCAAAAAGATCATCTCTAATACTCCGAATAAAATATAATAAAAAAAGATTGCTAAAATTCCTGCTAAAAAATACGTAATAATGTATATAAGTTTTGCTATAAACCAATTATGTTTCTTAAAACGATTAAAGAAATAAGGGCCTCCTCCAACCGTTGCTTTCATAAAAAAATTAGTGGATTTTTGAAATCGCGTTTCTGGCGGTTCGAAAATACCCCACTCATAATATTCCACCAAAAACTTTCCTAACAATAGCACACCGAAACCAAAACCGAATTGAGAAGCTATCATAAGTCCATATAAATTTTCGAAAAATGTAATTACACTCTCTGCATTCAAAACAAATACTCACCTACACTCAACTTTAATTAAACCAACTTTGAACATACTTCAAACCTTTTCCAACAGGAGTATTTGATATTTTCTCCATTGAATTTTTTCCAATTTCCCCGCCAATATCTTTGATTTTTTCACCAGCTGCAGTACTCACAATTCCTCCTACTAGGCCTCCTAAAGCACCTCCTACTACAATACCAACAGGACCACCAACACTTCCAATCGTAGCACCAACTTTAGCTCCGGCAGCTATTGCTACAGCATCGGTGCCAATCCCCGCAAATGCTCTACCAATGCTTTCTCCAAGGCTTCTATCTGCACCTTGACTTCCAAAAATCTCTGCTCCATTCGCTACAAACGAAACCGCTGTCCCTACAATCGGAACCCTTCTCCCCACAGTCTGCAAACCTTTCACATCAAACACTTGCTTTACAATTTCTTTCGTTCCTGTTGTCATCCTTGATTGGAACGTGGTTTGTAAAGTTGAACCTACGACAGAGCCTGTGTGGTTTTTAGGGAATCCCGCCAAATGGCTCAGCATATGGGACGGGCTGTTGTAGCTTGCTGCAAATCGCTGCAGTCCTTGTGCCATTGGATTGGTTTGCTGGGATCTTGAGAAGTCTAGTAAGAACTTTGCTGTTTTTGAGCTGTGCTTGCTTTTGCTCGTCCACGACTCATGAGCACCCACCGAAAAACGATAGTCTCCTCTTAATCTTTGCATAATACTCGGTGTTTTATCAGGTAGATACTTAACTTTTAATTTTCTCGTTAAATAGATGGTAGAAGTCGTCATTGCAGCTTGGGACCCTACTACAGCTAAATCAGAGAACCCGATCGTTTGGTTCGCTCTATTGAAATAGTCTAGCACTCTTCCTACCCAAGATGGTGATTCTTCTTTATTTTGTGTACTTTGTTCTATACTTTGACCCGTTTTTGATAGAAGCGTTTCATTTACCATTTTATAGCTAACATCTTCCTTTAATTGACCCGATATAAAGGATGAGATCGCAAATCCTTGCTGGGCAAACATATTGGAGATCGTTGTCAGGTATTGACTCATGATTCGTAAACTTTCTTCTACCGTATGCAAGGAATTTGTTTGTTCATAGTCGAAGTGCATAATGTTCTCACTTGTCTCAATCACATGCTTTTTCGCTTGATCAATATGCATCAGTACGTCGTCATCGCTAACACGCGGCAGATGTAGAATATCTGATACACGCTGCATAATTGAATTCGCCTGATCAGTCAGATACATGGTTGTATTTCTTGCCTGCTCTAATCCTTGGTTTAAGTCATCGTCTAAAAATTGTTGATGAATAAAACCATTCGGTGCTGGCTCAAACGAATACATTGCCCCTTTGATCTGATCAAGAATCGAGGAATACTCATCAATGACGGCTTGGAATAACAATAAAAATGGCTGGTGGCATTCTTCGTAAAACGAACGAATAGCATCAGCCCCGCTCCCTTTAAAGGAATCTTGAAGTGATGTGAATGATTTTATTGCTTGTTCAATTTGCTGGATCTGTTCGCTTTGTTTTGTGAGAGTGCGTTTTGTTTCATCAATGGCAAAATCAAGAGCACTCACATCTAATACTTTCATTTCCCCCATCACCCACTTTAGATTTTTTAAAGAGACGTTTCTGTTTAAAATCGCTTATTATATTTAAGCAGTTTACGATTTATTTTTAGATTTTCCCTTATATTCCACTTCTTTAGAAATCGTTATTTATTCACCATAATTAGCATCTTTTTAACTATAGCACGCTCATTTTATAAACCAATGGGATAAATGGATTAAATTGCCTTAATCAGTTAAGACCTTAGCACCAATTCGAGTTTTGACCGTCTTTATTGTTAAAAAATAGACAGATTATAACCAATATTTGCTACGATTTAAGCACTGGATGAAGGTTCTAGGAGTGATAAATGTTGATTACGTTTACCCGTCAATTTGCAAGCAAGGAAGCCGCTTCTTTTCTTGCAAGATTAAATGGTTTAAAGGAACATCATGTCGGCTATTGTGGAGAATCTGCTGATGAAATTGCCCATACTTTGGAACAAGAATTCTCAGACCTGCCATTAGAACGTTCCTGCATCGCGGCTTTTGAAGATGGTGAAATGGTTGGCTTTCTAGGTCTAGATATTGACCTGAATGAAAATGAAGCAGAAATTTGGGGACCTTTCGTATCTGTTCAAGATTGGGAAGGAGTTGCTTATGCGATGTGGGAACAGCTAGCAGCTGACCTCCCTCCGCTAACCTATAATGGCTTCTACAACCAGGCTCATAACTATGCTCATCCTTTTATGACCCATATCGGTGCTAGAAAAACTGGACAGCATACGATTTTGACTGTACGTAAAAATGAAGCTGCTCTAGGTAATAGGAGTGTTGTATATCATAAGCCCGCTGAGCATCATTTTGCCTCTTTTAAAGCACTGCACGATAAAACGTTTCCTAACACTTACTTCAGCGCTGAAGAGATGTGGAAGGCCCAATCTAGCACCAACCAGCTTCTGGCTGCAGAAGAAAAAGATCAGACCATTGGGTATATTTATGTGACGGCGAGCCCCTCTTTTAAGGAAGGGGATATCCACTTCTTAGCTGTTGATGAGGCTTATCGAAGAAAAGGAATCGGCGCACAATTGCTGCAAAGCGGGATACGAGCATTATTTTCTTACAAGGAGATCGAGGAGATTACTCTATGTGTCAATAATAATCAAAAAGCTGCACTTCATTCTTATCTAAAAGCGGGATTTACTGAAGTTCATCAGTTAACTGCTTATAAATTAAAGCAATAATCACCTATAACTATTTCATGTAACACAAAAAGAGAGTCTCCGGACTCTCTTTTTTACGTGCTATTTTACAGGAGCGATCGTAATCCCTTCGTTTGTGAGGACCTCTCGTAAGGTTTGCGCAAAAGATAATGCATTCTCACCATCTCCGTGGATGCATACCGTGTCTGCTTTAATCTTAACGATAGAACCGTCAACTGCTGTAACGGTGCCTTCTTTCACCATCTGCAGTACCTGCTCTACCGCTGCATTTGTATCATGGATTAATGCATTCGCTTCTGTGCGCGGTGTTAAAGAGCCATCCGGCTGATAGGTACGATCAGCGAATACTTCATTTGCCACCGTTAATCCCAATTCTTCTCCTGCCTTTGTAAGCTCACTTCCTGATAGGCCAAATAACACAAGCGACGGATCCGTATCATGGACAGCCTGTGCGATCGCCTTCGCCATCACAGGATCCTTTGCCGCCATATTAAATAGTGCACCATGTGGTTTAACATGCTTCATTGAGACATTATTTAAGTGACAAAAACCTTTCAGGGCATTAATTTGATAGATAACAAAGTGATAAATATCCTCTGAACTCGTTTGGATCTGCCGTCTGCCAAAGCCCATTAAATCTTGAAAGCCAGGGTGAGCTCCGATGCTCACTCCTCTTTCTTTAGCCATCTTAACTGTTTGTGCCATCACATTATGATCACCAGCATGGTAGCCGCAAGCCACATTTGCCGAGCTGATATGATCTAAAATAAATTCATCCTGCCCTATTTTATAAGCTCCAAAACTTTCCCCTAAATCACAGTTTAGATCTACTCTCGTCATCCTCTCACTCCCTCAAAAAAGTTCATTTTTTCTCTATCATTAGAATAGCTGTGGAATCATTTGAGTCAACGTGTGAATACCTAAGTATGTTGTTAAAATAACAATGATCGCACCAAAGATCGTCATCCAAATAGGGTGCTTATAATCGCCGACAATTCGTGAACGGTGTGCCGCAAGAAGCACACATGATAACGTTAATGGAAGAATTAATCCATTGAATGCCCCCGCTAAAATTAACAAGGTAACAGGGCGGCCGATAAAGGCAAAGACAGCTGTTGAGAAGACAATGAAGCCGATCGTCCAATAATTTTTATTTTTCTCAATGCTTTTATGGAATGTTGTTAAGAAGGATACAGATGTATAAGCTGCACCAATAACAGACGTAATCCCAGCAAACCATAACACTAAACCAAAAATACGGTAACCAACCTCACCTGCAGCTATTTGGAATACAGAAGCAGTAGGGTTCTCTGCATTTAAAGCAAAGCCTGCTGAAACCACCCCAAGGACGGCAAGGAATAAAATAAAACGCATAATAGAAGCAACAACAATGCCTGAAATCGCTGTATTTGTAACGTGACGGATATTTTCTTTACCAGAAATACCTGCCTCAAGCAAGCGGTGACCACCGGCAAACGTAATATAGCCTCCAACCGTACCACCTACGACTGTAATTAACGCCAGAAAATCAATTTCAAGCGGTGCCACTGTACGGATAGCAGCCTCTGCATAAGGAGGATTACTTACAAACATTACATAAAGAGTTAGTAAAATCATAACAGCGCCTAAATAACGCACAATTTTATCCATTGCTACATTCGCTTCTTTAAGCGTAAAAATAACGATACAAATCACACCGGTCATTACAGCACCGATTCTTGGATCAAGCCCCATTAACGCATTGACCCCAAGTCCGCCCCCAGCGACATTCCCGATATTAAAAGCAAGACCTCCTAGCACTATAAAGAAAGCAACAACGTAGCCAAGGCCCGGCAGAACCGCATTCGCGATCTCTTGTCCGCGCATTTTTGAAACAGCAATAATACGCCAGATGTTCATTTGAGCACCAATATCTAAAATAATTGAAGCTAAAATAATAAAAGCAAAACTAGCTAACAGCTGCTCGGTGAATACAGCTGTCTGCGTTAAAAAGCCAGGCCCTATAGCTGAGGTGGCCATTAAGAAAGCCGCTCCCATCGTGGCGCTTAAACGCTGCTTCGCTGTCATTTTTCCTTGCTGTTCATCAATTGGATTTTGATTCATATGTATCACCCTTTCACCTTAGTTGTTTATGTAGTGACTTCACCTCTATGATGTAGACAGCTACGAACACGTTTAATACAATAAAGAGGAACTACTCATACATAAAAAGGAGCGTTTCTCTTGCAAAACACGAATAAAACAGTCATTAAATCGATGAAGCTCCTACATTTATTCCGTACAAATCCGACCCTTACTTTAAATGAAATGGTCGATGCAGCAGGACTTCCAAAAACGTCTGTGCACAGAATGGTTACCTCATTAGAAGAAGCCGGCCTTCTGCAAAGAGACGGGGCAGGTTCGTATAAATTAGGGCTTCTTTTTCTAGAATTCGGACAGCTCGTTACGGAACGAATGGATTTGAGAAAGATCGCCCTGCCTTATATGAAAGAGCTTCGTGATCAAATCGGAGAAGCCGTTAACCTTACCATAAAAGATCAATCAGAGGCCCTCTATATCGAAAAGCTTGATACGACCCATCCGGTGAGGCTATTTACGAAAGTAGGCAGACGTTCTCCTTTATATGCCGGAGCTTGCTCACGAATCATTTTAGCTCACATGGCAGAAGAAGACGTAGAGACGTATCTACAAGAGCAAAAGCTAACAGCATACGGAAATGGAACAATAACCGATGCTGCAAAACTCCGTGATATTCTATCTGACTCACGAAAGAAAGGAATAGCAATCAGCCGCTCTGAACTTGAGAACGGTACCACCTCTGTTGCTGCTCCTATCTTTGATTTCAAGAGCGAAATCGCTGGCGGCCTGAGCATTGCCGGTCCCTCTGAGCGATTTAGCGATGATAAGATCCAACAGATGATCGATCAACTCAAACAAGCATCCTATGAGATATCGAAAGAACTCGGCTACAAAGAGCCCCATCTTTAAGAAGGGGTTTTTTCATGCCTTTTTACATAGAGTCCCATCTTTATCTCTTTTAATTCGCTTTCTCGTTCCATATATAATTGTTGTGCTTCCTCTAGCGTCACTTCACTAAACTGAATCGAATCGCCAGGTTTCATTTGAGCAAGTTTCGGAATATCCACCGAAATTACCTGCGCGATCCTCGGATAACCGCCTGTCGTTTGACGGTCTGCAAGTAAGATAATCGGGTTTCCATCTGCAGGCACTTGAACCGTACCTAACGCAACCGCTTCAGAGACAACTTCAGAAGCCTCACTCCGTGCAAGCTCTGATCCATCTAGCCGGTACCCCATGCGATCAGACTGCGGCGAGATTTGAAACGCATCATTGTAGAAACGCTCTTTTGACTCCTCTGTAAATGTATCGTAATGCGTGCCAGGCAGAATCCGTATCACTGATTCTTTTTTCGGAAGATTATTGGACGTTCTTACCCGCCAATCTGGAATGTAAAAAGACTTCTCGGCTTTTTCTTTAAAAAGGTTCATGAAATATTTGGCGTGATCAGAGAGTTCTTTTGAAACGGGCAGAACATCGCCTTCTTGCAGCGCTCTTCCATCCAGCCCGCCAATTTTGGCCCGTAAGTATGTACTTTGACTTCCCATCACAGGCAATATGTCAAATCCTCCCGCCACTGCAACATACGTCCGGCATCCACTAGCACAGTTTCCAAATCGAATGACGCTTCCACGTTTAACGAAAACAGGTCTCCATAAAGGAATCTGGTAATTCCCGATGCTTGGTGTTAACTGCCCGCCTGTAATGGCAATCAGTGTATCTTGTTCTACTTCAAGTGTCGCTCCTTGCATCGTCATCTCTAGGCACGCTGTATCTTCTCGGTTACCAACTAATAGATTGGCGATACGCAAGGAATAGGGATCCATCGCCCCGCTGACGATGACACCATATTTCTGATATCCAACTCTTCCTAGATCTTGTAGAGTGGTGAGCAGTCCAGGGCGAAGTACTTTTATACTCATGTAATCTTCTCCTTGTACTTGTGATATTCTGCTTCCGTTATCGGTTTAAATTGAACTCTATCTCCCGGTTGCAGCAAACTAGGCGTATCATCTTCAGGACGAAACAGATCGAGCGGAGTTTTCCCGATAATCTGCCAGCCGCCAGGTGTGTCTAGAGAGTAAACCCCAGTCTGTTCTCCAGCAATACCGACAGATCCCTTTGGAATAGATGTTCTCGGATTTAACCTTCTTGGAGTAGCAATAGACTTTGACATCCCTCCTAAATAAGGGAATCCTGGTGCAAATCCAATCATATAAACGAGATAATCACCGCTAGAGTGAATCTCAATGACTTGATCTGTAGTCAAATTATTATGATCAGCTACAACTTCTAAATCCTCACCAAACTCGCCTCCATAACAAACAGGAATGTCGATCTTTCTTGAAGAATGACCAACCTCTGTCTGCAGTTTTCCCAGTGCACTAGTAATGGTTTGGTGTACGATTTGATAAGGCGAGTACTCATTGTTACTTCCTTCTAGAACTTCTAGCGGATCATAAAAAACAGTCACACTTGTAAAGGCAGAAACATATTCCACAAACCCTTTAAAAGGATTTTGTTCAAGGTACTTGCTTAACGATTGTACCTGCAGGTGAATCTTCTCATCAATTTCATTTCCAAACGTAATAATAATCGATGTATCACTTAGCGGTTGAATAAAAATCTGTTCGTTTCTCATATCTCCCCTCCTCATTCCATTATTCGGAACAGATATTCCACTTTTTATCATTAAAATTATTATAATTGTTAGACAATATAAAAGCAAATAGAGGATGAACCATTACATTATCCCCTGATTATGATTTTTAAAAACAAGAAAAAAGCCTGCCCGCATACGGAAGGCCCTTACTAATGGTCTTTATTGCTCCCTATATAGTTATTAATTAAATAAAAGACCAGCTCTCGCACCTCGCTTGTTTCATTCATTAATTGATGATCCGCTTCATTAACTAAAATGATATTTGCACTTGGAAATTTATAATTGATAAAACGACAGTTATATTTCCAATCTACCGTCCTGTCTAGATCGCCTTGAATGATTAACAGCTTCTCCTTGCATGGGCCTTTTACATGTACTTTTTTATTCCACGAAATTAAAGCATCTACCCAACTTAAAGAGAGGCGGTTGTGCTGAAGAGGATCTTCAATAACTTTCTTTTGAAATCCAGCTAAAGAGGTGTTTTTACGGTACACTCGCTTAGCCGTTTGAAAAAATGCAGGTGATATCATACGGCCTAGTACCGAGAGCTTCCATCTATAGGAACGCACTAGTGGTGCGAGCAGTATTGTTTTTTCAAAAGAAGATCGAAAATGTAACAGATGGTCCAGTACAATCGCTGCTCCTGTGCTGTGTGCAATGACATAGGCAGGCAAAGAATCAGCTGTAACATACCCGCTCACTTCTTTAAAGACAGAGAGGTAATCTGAAAAGTCTTCAATTGCTGCTCTTTCTCCTGAAGACAACCCATGACCAGTTAAATCATAGCTCCATACTCTGCACCGGGCTTTTAATAGGGAATGGATTAAATGACTCATGGAACCAGTATGATCGAAATATCCATGGACAACGAGCACGTCAGCAATCGGCTCTTCTGGATTAAACGATTGGAGAAAAATCTTTTCTCCTTTAATGTCGAGATAGCCATATGTATGATCAGCCATGCCCCGTGGGAGCCCGTAATAATCAAGGTAGGTGTTGACCTCCGACTGCAGATCAGACTTTGGCTCATTAAAAGCATATTCAGCTGTTTTTATACGCTCTATTGCCGTCGTGATCACACTCTTCCCTCCTATTTAATCTAGATCATTTAATCTCTCAAGGCTGATTAAGATATGCTCTATAAATTCTGGCAGCTGCTCCATCTGGTCTTCATTAATTTTTCGAGGAAAAAGAATAGTAACCGTGTTCTCATACGCTTGTCCTTCTTCACATGGATAGTGGCAGGCGACCTTTTGAGAAATAGCTAATTCAGGCTGCCATATATCTTTAAGCAGTTCGTTAATCATCATGCACTTTATGTCAGGATCTTTAACCATTAGCTGAAATGAAACTCTCAACACGCAGCCAATCTGCTGAACCTCTTCTTCTAGAATTTCTGCCGCTAAATCTTCTATAGCTGCATCTAAGTGAATCGTTGCTTCTACTTGGGTCTGGCTTTTCATATGAAAGGACAGCTCAAGCATCCTTGACATAACAGCCATATCCATTAAGTCTTTTCTGCCGCTGACCTCAATTAGTTGATCGATATTATCTAAGTCATAAACCGTATTTTCTATTGCTACTTTAAGATTTTCAAATATTGTTGGATCATACATGAGTTTTCCTCTGCTTCTAAAGTTTATACAAATCTTACCATAGTTAGAAACCGAATTCATCTCGTTAAACAAACGTTTAATTAAGACGAAAAAACGGCTGGGAAAATAGTATTTTAAACTTATTTAAACACCTCTAAAATGATGGAACTGAAAAACTAATAGATATGGGTGGAGTGCAAGATCGCCGCTCCTGAAATATACTTCGCTTTTCGCGGGGAGCTAGTGAGCTTCCTCGGGCTTTTTGCCCTGTGGGATCTCACTCCTGCTCTACTCCCTGCAGAAGTCTACATATATTTCATCCGTTAGGTTATATGCTTTGTAATGGATTTACTAGATGATTTCTTTTGGGGTCAGACCAATCGAAACATCAATTAAACAACTTTACTAAAAGCCAAGCCATTGACGACCAGCTTTCAATGAGGGAGATACTTAACTACCTATTTGCTCCGTTGATTGAAGCGGAAGGGACTCGACTCCTGCGGGATGTGCGTGGCCATGGAAGACCCCACAGGAGCGTGCGACGAGGAGGCTTCCGGACCGCCCGCGGAAAGCGAGTCCCTGTAGCGGAAAGCGACAACTACTGTAGGGAGATACTTTTCAAGTGACTTTCTTTAACTCCCACAGTCTATAGTAAATCCGCTAGAGCTTCATTTTTATTCTTAGTAAACCACTAGTTATATCCCAGTCCTGCTCATTATTTAGATATATGTTGATTGAATTCGTGTAACAGATCTTCTTTTATTTGATCAACTTTACTAAAGTCCATTGCCTGTATATAAATGGCCTCGAGTTGATCTCTTAACACTTTTGCATCAGCTAAATACGTGATCGCTTCTTTCATTTTGTCTTTATACGATTTAGTGGTACGGGCAATGTCATCAGCAAATTTCTCATCCGTTCCAGGTGTGATACAACGCTCATACACATCAACGATATGATCACCTGACCGTTCAGGGAAATATTCATGAGGGGCCGTGCTGTCAAAGATGGCAATGCCCTTCTCTCTAATAATTACCATATCAAGGCTGTTAGGATCAAAGCCGCAGTGATAGACCTCTACATCAAAACCTTTATCCTCTCCCGCTTTTGCAATCTTCTTCAGCATGGTCGATTTCCCAGATCCGGCACGACCTTTAATAAAGTAGCGGTCAGTGATATCTGCGGTTAAATTTTGAATATGATCAACGGCTCCTACTGGTGTTGCTGCCCCTAAAAACCGGTGCTTCACACAAGCCGTTTTCTCTAGCGTCAAATCCCCGTAAAATAAATCAATTAGCTCCTCTGCCAATTGATCTGCTTTCGCAAAGTCCATATTGCTTATATAAATGTCTTCGATGTCATCATGAGCACTCAGCGCTTCACTAAACGTATCATACGCAGTGTGAAAAGCATGAGAGATTTTCTTCGAAAGGGCTAAAATCTCCTCTTTATGTGGCATTAATTTCTCAGTATCCCAAGCCACTCCTAAGTTTACATATTCCTCTATGACACCTGGGGCCTTCGGTTCAATGACATGCGGAGCCGTTCCATCCACAATTCCAATTTTATAAGCGGGAACAATAATTCCATCAATTGAATTCGTATCCGACGAGCAGTGAAGAAATTCAATATCCATCCCTTTATCAACCATCTCTTGGCCAATTGCCTTCATTAATGTTGATTTACCGGTACCAGGACCGCCCTTTAAAATAAATAAACGATCTAATCCATCAATGGCTGAATCGTACAGACTGTAAAAACCTTTAGCTGTATTTCCCCCTGCATAGTAGTTCCGAATTGTTCCTTTCACTCAATCACCCTCCCCAACCCTTTTAATGCAACATATGTAGGTGATCTCCCAATGGTTAATGCCTATTTTCGAAACAGCCATAAAGGCACAAAAAAGATCCGCATAAAAAGACTATGCGGATCAAACCATTACATTTTAATCTTCGACCGGGAACCAGCCCGGTGTATTCGTGATAGCACTCCATAATACATCTGGAATGACTAATGTTTCTTGGTCTTTTCTTGATAATGTCGTAGCGATATCAGACTCTTGCCCTGCCTGAACTTTTTCAATCCATTTCGGTTCCATAATGAGTTCTCTTCCTAAGCTAACAAAAGGAACACCTGTATCCAATGCTTTTTTCACATCATCCGGCGTATGAAGCGATCCTACGCCAATGATTGGCACCTTATTCCCTACACGTTCTTGGATCATCGTAACTCTTGACTCTTTATCTTGATCATCTCTAATAGATCCTTGCCAGAAGTCTTGGACGGAGACATGCAGGTAATCGAGGTCCTGCTCTGATAGAACATCTACAAAGGACAAGGTATCCTCCATTGTAATCCCTGGATTTTCAATTTCTTCAGGTGAAATTCGATATCCGACAATAAACGGGTTACTTGCATATGCATTGACCGCCTCTTTTACTTTATCAATGACGGCAAGAGGAAACGTCATGCGTTTTTCTAATGTGCCTCCCCATTTATCTGTGCGGCGGTTAGAATGCGGCGAGAAGAATTGTTGGATAAGATACGTATTCGCACCGTGGATCTCCACACCATCAAACCCTGCTTCAATCGCACGTCTTGTAGCTGCGCCGAATGCGTCAATGATGTTCTCAATCTCTCTTTCTGTAAGCTCTCTTGGAGTAATTGAACCTGGTCTTAGTGCTGCTACTTCACTTGCACTAACCGGACGATCTTCGACTAGTTCTTCTTTTGGAGCCATTCTACCTGCATGGAAAATTTGCAAAATCGCTCTTGCTCCCTCTCCCTTAATCGTATCTGCCAATCGCTTCAGGCTAGGAATCATCTCATCTGAATCGGCACTTATTTCATTTTGAAACCCTTTTCCGTCTCGAGTAACATACGCAACGGCTGTAATAACCGCCCCTACTCCACCGGAACGAACTTTGTAATAGACAAGCTCATCATCTGTCACCTTACCTTCTTCATCAGACGCAAAATTGGTCATCGGTGCCATCATCACTCTGTTTTTCAATGTTACCCCTCGTTTAAATGTGTAATCCTTGAAAATAGAAGTATATTGGTTGTTCATTTCTAGTTCCTCCTCTAATCATCTACAACGTTTGTTCTATCATAGGAGGTTTATATCTTCATTTCAAATAGTTTGCTTACCGAAATAAAATAGTCATTTTACAATTAATATACAAAAAATTCTAAAAAATTAGTGTAAAATGATCTGACATGGTTTATAATAGGCAATACATCATTAATTCAACGCTTTTAAGCACTAAAGATTCAGTAGGGGGAGAGAAGATGAAAAAGAGAAAAATCTTATCAATCGCATCAACAACTGCTTGTTTACTATGGTTAACAGCCTGTGGGGGCTCAGATGAAGTCTCATCCGAAGCGGAAGCGGCCGAGGCCCCTGCATCAGATGAGGTGATTACCTTGAAGGTCGGTCATATCGCACCGCCTGAGGAAGCATACGCATTAGGCTTTGATGCTTACGCTGAGGCTGTAGAAGAAGCAACGGACGGCCGTGTACAATTTGAAATATTCGGCAACGGTGCTTTAGGCGGAGAACGCGAACTATTAGAAGGTGTTCAATTGGCAAATTTGGATATGAGTGTGATCACAACGGGGGTTGTCACTAACTTTGTCCCAGAAGTAACGGCTATTGAATTTCCATTCTTATTCAGAGACCTTGATCATGCATACCAAACATTAGATAGCGACATTGGCCAGGAATTATTAGATACAATGAGCAATGCCGGCCTAAAAGGAATTTCGTTCTGGGAAAATGGACAGCGCCATTTTGCGAATAACCAGCAGCCTGTTAAAACGCCTGATGATTTAAAAGGCTTAAAAATGCGTACAATCGAAAGCGACCTATTACTAGATACATATAGTGCGCTAGGAACGAATGCGACACCAATGGCCTTCCCGGAAGTGTACGGCGGCCTTCAGCAAGGTGTTATTGATGGATCTGACTTCTCATACGGTGTCATCTCAAGTACGAATGTCTATGAGCAAGTTGATCACTTTACAGAAGCAGGGCTTTACTATGCTTCTGCTACATTACTGATGAATGATGACTTATATGAGTCATTACCAGCAGACATTCAAGAAACCTTGGTTACTCTTGGAAAAGAATTCGCTGCGACTCAAAGAGAGATTTCACAAACTCTCGAAGAAGAACAGAAGCAGCAATTGCTAGACAACGGGGTTGAAATTATTTCAGCAGAAGAACTAGACCTAGACGCCTTCCGCGAGCAGGTTCAGCCAGTATACGAAAAATACGAAGAACAATACGGAGATATTTTAGAGCGAATCGCCAACGTAGAATAAGAGAAACGCCTCACCGGCTTGGTGAGGCGTTTTTTGTTGGGCGGGGATGCTGTATTGAAGCTGAGTGCTGAGGCGAAGCTGTGTAGCGAAGCGGCGCAATTATTGACAGTACTAGAAGATTACAATTGTGCTCAATATGAACGCAAATCGTCTGTACAATGACGCAATTACCTGACATCAGCGCAATTATCCTCTCAACTGACGCATATAACAGCAGAAGCCACGTATATCCGTTGGGAAAAGATATAATAAAGACAGAGAAAAATACAATTAAAAAACTCCTCGCCTGCCTAGCGAGGAGTTTTGCTCATTAAATCTAATCTTCTATCACTCTTGCCACATCTGCACCGCACTTTTTACACTTGCCAGTGAGCACGATGCCGAATTTATCAGTTTCTATTCCGTAATCTACAATTCTTGTGACACCACAATTTCGGCAAAATACATTTTCTAACAACTGTTGTTGAAAGTCTTTAGGAATCTTTGCCCACTTTTGTGCCGCTTTAAAGTCAACGATTGTCATTTAATCACCTTACCCTCTACATAACAGAGATTCGTTTACCCAAAAATATTCTGCATAAACTGGCGTACAACGTCAGCTCCGCCAATTACTGTGCCTAACGTACTTCCAAGATTAGTAAGGACAACGACTAACAGAATACGAGTCACATTATTGCTCCAGAATCCTTTTACCGAATAGACATCATCCGATAGACTCTCAAAGTCCGCTACTTTTGGCTTTCTGATATACGCCTCAACAAGGCCTGCAAACCAGCCAGCAGCTAGCAACGGATATAATGAGGTCAGTGGAGCTAGTATGAGTGCGGTTAAAATCGTTAACGGATGACCAAACGCAATCGCTGCTCCAATCGCTGCAAACGCACTATTCCACAGAACCCAGCTCAAGGTTAAATCTGCACCTACGGAAGGGTTTGTATAAAAAGCATACCCAATCATTCCAAGAATTAGAATTGGAATCATCCAGCCAATAATGGACGGGGCAATCGATTTTTTTGGACGTTCATTTAATCGATCTAAGTCATGATCTTGTTTAATTTGTTCTTTAATTCCAGGAACGTGAGCAGCCCCCAACACGGCTACCACCTTATCTCCCGGTGCTTCTTTAATTTTTTGTGCCAGATATTGGTCGCGCTCGTCAATTAATGGCTTCTTTAACCGCGGGAATGAGACCGTCAAATCATGAAGCATCGTATTTAACATATCTTCAGTCTTTAAACGTTCAAGCTCTTCTTCTGAAATCTCTTCATTATTAAATACGCTGTAAACAATAGACATCAGAAGTTTCGCACGTCCCCATAAACCGACTCCGTGCCAAATTCTAGAGAAGGTGATTTGGATGTTACGGTCAGCAAGTACGAGTTCTGCTCCAGTCTCTTTTGCTGATTCCATTCCTTGTATCATTTCTTGACCAGGCTTAATATCAAACTGCTTAGCCATACGTTTTTGAAAGGAGGAAATAAATAGGTTCATCAGTAAAAGAGTTGCTTTCTTTTCCTTAATAACCTTGAAAATGTCCATGTCCTTCCACTTGTTACCGGCAGTGATGGATTGATAGCGCTGCTCATCCAATTCTACACAAACTGAATCAGGCTGCTCCGCCTCAATCACTTGCTTCACTTCTTCTGCACTCTGCTTCGATACGTGAGCCGTTCCTATTAAAATAAGTTCTTTTCCATTTAAATGAATCCTTGTAATATTCTGATCGGACATATGTACCTTCCTTTATTAACATTTCTGCCAATGTACTATTCATTTATTATCTCAGATTCATGAGATAACTACAATAAGCGAGTGGTGAGAGTTCCTATGGTAAGCCACTTTCATATGAACATTTTAAGAATAATGACTAAAAAAACAAACTCTGTCCACAAATATTCCGATAGTATTATAAGATGACATCATGTAAATTAAGGATATAGTACTTAATTCATCCTATAAATGAGGTGGTTTTATTGCACAGACCTCGATTTCGCATAAATAACAATGGACTCACCTTAATAGAAGTGCTTGCATCCATGGTGATCCTTAGCATCGTCATTATTAGTTTTATGACCTTTTTCTCACAATCTATGATGTTTTCAAGCAAAGTTGAGGACAGGTTAACGGCCGTTAACCTGGCTGAGAAGGTGCTGGCTGAGGTTCGGACGGCAAAGTCTATTGAATTAGGAGAATATGATACATCAGACGAAGGAAATCACTATTTTCAAATAAACAATAAATATTATTACATTCAAGCTGAAGAAGTACCGGATCAAACTCATTTAAATTTAATCCCCTTCTATGTAGATGTGTCAATCTCAGAGGATTTTAATGAAAAAGACACCACCAGACTTTACGGCTATATTGAGAATAATTAAGGAGGATTTACAGGTGAATTATATAAAAAATCAACATGGCTATGCCTTGTTAGTCGTCCTGCTTATTATCACTGTCATCGGCATTTTTGCCCCCATTCTAGTGAACAATGTTTTATCTAGTTCCAAACAATTTAGTATCGTTGAAGAACAAATGCAGCATGAGAAATTGGCGAATATGGCTTATATCTATATTGATAGAACGTTTGAAGAAACTGCAAAAGAGTACGTTGCTTATCTTTCATCCCTCGACGAAGGTGAAGACCCTCAATCCCCTGAATCGTTTTTCACTTCACGAGTTCAGGTAGAGTATTCAAACCAATATGATAAACAAGCATACAAAATAAATCTTGATAACGTGCTTAACACTCAATTTACTTTTAACATTATAACCCAAGTTAATTCTGAAGAAGCTGCCAGTGGTACCTATACCATCAACATTAACGACTACTTCAACTAACAAAGCAGGTGATTACATTGCTTTTTAAAATTATAAAAAACGATCGGGGAATCACCCTGCTCGAAGTGTTAGCTGTCCTCACTCTGCTAGGGATAGTTGGCGCAGTAACTTTTAATCTTCTTACAACATCAGTTACTCATACAAACAAAACACAGTCTCATATTGACCTCAGGCAAGAGGCTAATATCATCCTCTCTCACTTAAGACAGAAACATAGCAACGATACGCCTTATGAGTTAAATGCAGATGATCTAATAGGACGAAGTGATGTTCATTTTGAACAGGTCTACATCAATGGACAATCACTTTTTGACGGCCCGCTCTCCCCTAATATAGAGGAACATTTATATGTCGCGTTTACGTTAAATGACGAGCAAAACCAAACGTTTGAGGTCGATACCATTATTGAAAAAAGATATGCCAGTAATATAGATCCGATTGATCTGCCTCCTCCTAATGGGAAGACCTGTTCTATTTATTCAGGTTCGACTAATTATTGGGATACAATTCGAGCATCATTAGAACTGCCTGACCCCATTCCAGCTAATACAACGATTCTGATTGAAGGAAATTTAATCATTCCGAATGGAAAAGAATTAGTAGGAGTAAGCAAGGATAATGTCTCCATTTATATTACGGGTAATTTAACGGTACAACACGGCGGAAAAGTATCAGGTGCCACCTTACATGTTCAAGGTGACTTTGATCACCAATCTGGCGGTCATATTCGTGATACTTCCATCGTTCATGTCAGCGGTACACATCAACTAGCACCAGGAAACAGTTCACAAGGGGATATATTTGTTTTTACAGCTGGTGATGAGGGGTTTATTCCTTATCTAGATCCTGATTGTGGAGCACCTTCAAATCCAGATAATCCTAGCAATCCAGATTCCGAGGAACCTCCACCGCCTAACGATAGTGCTTTTACTGATAAGGAATCCTTTGATTCAATTTCATTTAACCCAGAGGATTATCCTGAGAAAAAGTTTTCGAAACAACAATGTGAGTACACCGGAAATGCAAAATTATCAAACTCTAATTTTGCAGGAAATTTCGATTGGGCTCCTTGTACACATACCTACATTAATGGCGGTGTGTTCTTCTCAAACGGACTAGGATACAATGGTGAGTATAAACTTACAGTAAACAATAACTTTTTCGTACAGCAAAACAGCTGGGGTCTTAACAGCGGCGGAGAGATTACGGTTAAAGGTAACGGTGTCTTCTTTAATAATCTTCCACAAAATGGAGCTAATGTTATTGTACAACAAAATTTCTTTGTCAAAGGAAGTACGCATTTAAACACTCAATCCAAACTTACAATTGGAGGAAGTGCTCGATTTGACGGAAATTTAGTATTGGACAATACAAGTCAATTGTCTGTATCTCACCACCTTTTTGGCCCGCCACGAGTCACTCTAAATGGTGGATCTTCTATTCTTGTGGAAGGTAACGCCTATTTTAATGAAAATACTGTTTTTACAACAAATAATGGTTCAACGATCAAAGTAAAAGGACATGTCCAAATTGGCAATAAAGTTTACACAAGCAACTTCACATACAGCAATGTTCATTTTATAGTAGGATAAATTAAATAAAAAGCGGAGCTCATAGGGAGATTTCACCTTATGCGCTCCGCTTTTTTCTACCCTCTATCCCCAAAATAACGTCCGTACACAAACGTCATTACAGCGAATAGTCCAAAGCTGATAATTAATACCGTTCCTCCGACAATATAGAAAATGAGGCTGAACGTTTCTGGTGCCCAGTCAGGCTTGAAGTAGTGCATCCACATGCCGAATGTTAAGCCAAAGCTGCCGATCAGTGCGGTCCATACATGGGCTTTCGCTAGTTTAGAATGCTTTGGAATAGCAAATACGGCATAGAAGATGGCAAAAGCAAATAGCGAAAGCCAGCCGACCAGCAAAATGTGGGCATGGATAGCTCTAAATAACATTGAACCTGCTCCTGCCATATGACTTCCTAAAAATGTTCCAATTAACGCATAAAGCGCTGAGAATCTTAATAATACTTTTGTTTTATTCATTTTGACACCTCTTTTGTTTGTTCTTTCTTAGCCTCAGCAGGCCACCAGTTCCATTGTTTTAGCAAGGTTACAGTCGATGGTACGAGCATACCTCGTACTAAAAAGGCATCAAGCAAGATTCCTATTGAGACAATAAATCCAAACATAAATAACTCTAAGATCGGCTGTGTCATTAATACACCGAACGTTGCTGCTAGTATTAATCCTGCTGATGAGATCACACCACCTGTTAATGCTACACCGCGTTTTGTCGCTTCTCTTATACCAAAACTTCGGTTTTCTTCTCGAATTCGTGAAATGAGCATGATGTTGTAATCAACCCCGAGAGCTACTAAGAAAACAAAAGCATAGAGCGGAATTCGGTAACTCATTCCTTCAAAACCAAACACATTCTCAAAGAAGAACCAGCTTAATCCTAAGGCAGAAGCATAGGAAAGCAGGATGGTTGCCATCATATAGATCGGTGCAACCAGCGATCTCGTGTGGAAGATAAGCATCACAAAAATAACGAGTGTGACAGTTACTACAATAACGAACGTATCCCAATTGCTCAGTGCACGAATGTCTGCAGATTTAGCTGTTTCGCCGCCGATATACAGTTCATACTCTGAACCAAGTCCGCTATCAGCCAACAGCTCCTCTTTCCTGTCGACTAGTTCATCTGCAATATCGAGTGATGCCTGATCGTAAGGATTCATGCTTAAAATTACATCAAACTTCAACGCTTCACCCGTTTCGTTTAACACATTTCCACCATGTTCACTACCTTCTCTAATCTGCTCTCTATCCGGAAGTGAGGTGGAATCTATTCCATCTAGACTGAGAAGTTGTTCGTTTAATATTTCAATAGAATCAAGCTCTGAATCTGTTAGTGTAAATCCATCCTCTGCCTCTATTAATATAGAGACCGGTGCCAACTCACCTGGAGGAAAGCTTTCTTCTAATTGTTCAAACCCTAAACGGGACTTCATATCCTCAGGAAAGGATTGAATAATGTTAAATGAATACTGAGTATTAAACACATTTGACGCATTTATTAGCAGAAAGATGAGCACTAGTCCACCTGCTATGACCGGTTTTTTAGTGACAAAAGATCCAATCGCAGACCAGAAACGATTTTTCTCCAATGTCTCCTCTCCCACTTTCGGAATAAACGGCCAGAACGAGCGGCGTCCGACAATCGTGAATAGAGCTGGAATTAGTGTTAATCCAGCAATCAGTACAATCGCAATTGTAATTGCAAAAACGAGCGCAAAGTTTTGATAGGGACCGTACTGAGCTAGTAATAACACCAGCATTGCAGCAAATACTGTTCCTCCGCTAAAGAAGATCGGCTCGGCCACTTCTCTAACTGCCGCATCCATGGCTTCATGTTTGTTTTCTCGCTTACGCAGCTCTTCTCGGAAACGTGAGAAGACAAATAAGCTGTAGTCTGTCGTAGCCCCAAATAAGAGGATCATCACAATGGATAATGATTGTGATTCAATCGTCAAGGCCCCAGAGGCAGCAAGTATACCGAGCACTCGGTCAACTACCTGATACACAAACGCAACTGCCACTAACGGAATAACAGCGAGCAACGGCGAGCGGTAGATAACAATAAGTAAAACGAGCACTAATGCAATCGTAGAAAATAATAAAACGAGATCAGCATTTGAGAAAATAGCAATCGTATCTGAAGCAATTCCCGCTGGTCCAGTGATCATCAATGTCCCATTTTCAAGAACCTTTGAGCTGTACTTTTCTATAGCTATGACAGTCTCACTGATTTCATCCATTGCAAGTTGGTCGGCAAGCATTAAAGGCAAGACAAGGGTTGTACCGTCTTCCGATAAAAACATTTCCTTTGCATGACTTGGAAACTGGTGAAATGGAATTAAAGACTCTAAACGTTCTTCTGGAATTTCTTCTCCTATCCATTCACTTACTTGATCCACCTCAGTTAAGGTTGATTCATCCCATCCGGCACCATTTTGAAATACGAGCAGTCCAAGCATTCCTGTATCTTCAGGGAAATAGTGGTTAATTTTTTCCTTAGCAATAACCGACTGTGCTTCTTTTGGCAGATCATTTTCCCCTGTATTTACCGTATAATCATTGGCAGAAGGGGCCATGCCGAGGGCTCCTGCTATGATGAACCAAGCTAGTAAAATGATCCATACCCCTTTACGGTTTGAGGCAAATGCAGCGATTGTTTTCATCTATACTCCTCTTTTCTATTAAACGTATTTGTCATAGGGTAATTTCTAAAAGAGAATAACATTTCTATATGAACACAATATGAACAAATGGGATCATAATGCGTTAACTTCTATTTATTCATAACCTTTAATGTAAAATAAAAATGCTCGGACCCATTTAATTGGATCCAAGCACGTATAAAGCCACATTAATATACTGCTGATTATCTGGCATTATTCTAATAACATTCGGGTATATGGGTGAAGAATGTTCTCCACCTCTTTCGGATTAAATAGGTCAACCATTTCTCCCTTATACATTACAGCCACTCTATCACAAAACTCCCTAATAAAATCATAGTCATGTGAGATAAATAAATATGAAACCTTTTCTTGAAGTTGTAGTTCCTTTAATCGATTTATAATAAATTGTTGCGCCTCCTTGTCTAAGCTCGCAACGGATTCATCAAATATGATAAGGGATGGCTTGGCTGCAAGCGCTCTTGCTATGCACACCCTTTGTTTTTGACCACCGCTTAATTGGTTAGGGAAAAGATTCCACAAGCTCTCATCTAGACCAACCATTTTTAGGAGACTATTACATGATTCGTCCCAATTTAACCGATCATTTCGGTAAAAATTCCGGACAGGCTCTTGAATAATTTGGAATACGTTCATATTAGGGTGCAGCACGGAGTTTGAATCTTGAATAACTAGTTGAATCTGCTGGTATAATTGAAAGGTCTTAATAGTTTCTATTGGTTTACTTCGGAATCGAATCTCACCACTTGTCGTTTTTTCCAATTTCATAATTAACTTTGCTAATGTACTTTTACCACTTCCGCTTTCACCAATGATCCCCATACATTCTCCCTCTTTTAATTGAAACGAAACGTCTTTTACTGCTTCGAAAGTTAGGGAGTCCTTCCAAAAAACCTTATTCGTAGAACGTTTTTTATACCTTTTTGTAATTTGATGCAACTCTAGTAAAATCATACATGCCTCTTTTTCCTTCAAAAGTTATTATTCTATCTGAGTATGTCATGATGTTATTCTGATCATGAGAAATCAATAAAATTGTCATTGAGAGAGCACGTTGTAGATGCTTGAAAAGTCTCATCACTCTATTTCGGTTCACAACGTCTAAAGCGGTTGTCGGTTCGTCTAAAATGAGAACCGTCGGCTTAAGACTTAATATCATTGCTAACATCACACGTTGCCTCATTCCTCCGCTCAATTCAAAAGGATAAGCTCGTAAGATTTGGTCAGGTTTGGAAAAACCCACCTCCTCTAATAGAAATTTTATTTGAGAGGATCGTTCAGTTTTTGAACACTTTCTATTTTGCTTAATCATTTCTTCCATCTGCTTTTTTATCGGCCGTATAGGGTTAAGTCCATTTAACGATTCTTGAATCAATAAGGATATTTCTTGACGACGCAGCCGCATAAATCGCACCTTGTCATAATTAACAATATTTTCACCTTTATATAGAATGTTTCCAGAGGTTATAGCTAAACTCTTTTCAAGCAACCCTACTATAGCTTGTGCAGTCAAACTTTTCCCACAACCGCTCTGACCTACAAGAGCAACCATTTCTCCTTTATTAATCTGAAATGAGACGTCTTGAATAAGTGGTTGAAACCCACTTGGTTGACTAATTGAAATTTCTAAGTGCTCAACTCTCAACAAGCTCATACCATTTACACCTCTTTTGCAGTAGAGTTTTGAAATTGGTTACTGACTAGCTGACTTAAATACACAAAAAATACGATTGCTAGGCCTGGAAACAACATAACATGAGGAGCAACTTGGAAATAACCTGTTGCATCCTGGAGCATGACACCCCATTCAGGCATGGGAGGCTGGGCACCCACACCAAGAAAGGACAAACCTGATATGAGCAGGACAATTCTACCTACATCAAGGGCAGCATAAACAAGAACCATAGGAAAAATATGAGGTAAAATGTACATACTCAAAATTCGTATATGAGAATTACCAGCAATTCGTGCATACGCAATATAGTCCTCTTTGCTGGCTTTAATTACAAAACTGCGAAATAGTCTTACATAATCTGTCCATCGTACAATAACTATAGCTATAATCATATTAATGAAGCTTGGCCCAAGCATACCGACGATTGCTAATGTTAGTACAAAGTCAGGAATGGCATACATACCATCGATAACCCTCATAAACAAGTTATCAGTAGACCCTCGTAAATAACCCGTTATTAGAGAAAGAGGCAAGCTAATCATTACCGTGATGACCATAATGATAGAAGCAGCAAACACCGTTACTCGAATTCCATAGATAATTCTTGAAAATATACAACGACCTAGATGGTCCGTACCAAATAGATAAGTAAAACCAGGAGGCGCTAGACGGTTATCTAAATTTATAAATAATGGGTCATGCGGGACAATCCATGGAGCTAAAAGACCAACGATGACTAGGGAAAGCAGTCCAATAATACTTAGCTTTTTTTTCATTTTTTTGTTAGACAGTCTCTCCCCCTCCTAATACCGCATTCTTGGGTCAATGATAAAGTAAACTAAATCAACGATGATATGAATACTCATAAACAAAATTGTGGCAAAAACTACGTAACCTTGAATCACTGGATAATCACGCATATTGATAGCCTCTATAATATATCGTCCAAGACCAGGCCAGCTAAAGATTGTTTCTATGATAATGCTGCCGCTAAGCATAAAGGCGAAACTTGTTCCAAGCATTGTGATTAGCGGCATTGCTGCATGTTTAAACACATGAAAGACAAGGATGCGCGCCTGTGAAATTCCCGCTGCTTGTAAGGCTTTGACAAAATGCTGATTCATCATTTCAAGCATGTTTTTTCTTAGCACCCTCGCATACACTACACCTATTCCAATTCCAAGCGATAAAGCTGGCAAGATAATATGACCCATGTTTCCCCTTCCCATAGTAGGGAACCATCCAAGCTTTACTGAGAATAGATATATCATTAGAAAAGCCAGCCAAAAAGTAGGAATTGCCGCACCCAACAACGCCAAACTTTGCCCCACTCGATTAATCAAACCATTTGAATAAATAGCACTTAGTAATCCAAAACTTATGGTAGTGAACACCATTACAATTAATCCAGCTATGGCTAGCTCTATAGTTGCAGGCAGACGCGCTAATAGCTCTGTTACCACAGCTTCATTAGAAATATAAGATGTTCCCCATTGCCAGGTGAAGACTCCAACAATCCATTGTCTATATTGCATCCATATCGAATCCGTAAGACCAAGGTCATCGCGAAGTGCCTCTAAAGCATTTTCAGAAACAGCCATATCATTTGCAGATAGCAACATATAAGCAGGATCCCCGGGAGTAAAACGCAGCAATAAGAAAGTAATGGTTGCTACTGTAGTTACAACTAAAAATAACTGAAATAAACGCTCGCTTAAAAACCAAATAACTCTCATCTACTCTACTATTCCACCTTAATACCGGGACGGATGTAATAGTATTCAATCGGGTGAGGATTAAAACCAGACACATTCGAGCGCGCCCCAAAAACAGTCTCCGGATACACGATGAATGATTGAGGCAGATCTTCGTTAATCATATTTTGCATTTCTAACGCAAGAGTGTTTCTTTTATCCTGATCACTAGTACGATTAATCTCTTCTATTAATTCATCGATAGCTGCTGATTGATAATTACTTACATTAGAAGGACTGTTGGAATGATAAAAAATGTTAAGAAAATACTGAGGATCACCTGTATGTGCGGTTAACATACTGTACATGGCCATATCCCAATGCTCTGTCTTTAATGCTTCATCAATATTTTCAACTTGCTTTAAATGAACAAGGATACCCTCTTGGTGGAGCGTATTTTGAATGATCTCGGCCATCACTGTCAATTCTGGACGTTGTGGAAAAGTTAACATCGTTATTTCAAATGGTTCTCCTCCCTTCATCCAATTGCCTGTCTCTTCCCGCACCCAACCGGCTTCTTTCAATATAGAAGGCAACGAGAGGCGTTCCTCAGAAGAGTTTATAGAGCCAAAGGGAAGTACATCTGCAAAAGGACTGTTAGCTACGGCACCTTTACCCATCATTACGGATTGAACGATCTCTTCTTTAAGGATGCTGCTATCAATAGCTTGTCGATGGAGAGGCTCTTCAAATATTGGTGAATTAAAATTGTAAAGCATCATATGGGTACGTAATGAAGAAGCTGTCAATATCTCTATGTTCTTATCTCTTTCAATAACTGGGATATTATCAATTGGTATATCTGTTGCAGCATCTACTTCCCCTGCTTGCAATGCCATTAGACGTGTGTTTCCATCTGATATAAATCGAATAGTTATTTCATCGATTAATGAGGGCTCTCCCCAATATTCTTTAAACCGTTCCACAAGAAGGAATTCATCTTTTTGAAATTGTTTCACGGTAAACGCCCCTGTAAGTACTGGAGAATTAATATTGTCATCAATTACCGATACATCCGCTATGATTGTACTGGGGTCAGCTAGATGAGCAATTAATGCTGCATTTGGTTCTTTTGTAACCAATTTTAAAGAATGATCATCTAGTACCTCAATCAAATCTAGTTGCAGGAGATCTTTTGCCCTCTGATTCATTTCGAGCGATCTTTCTAATGATGCTTTAACTCTTTCGGCATTCATTTTTGTCCCATTATGAAATAAAACGTTTTCTTGCAAATATAATATAAACGTTTGACTATCTTCTTGCTCCCAATTCTTTGCAAGCCATGGCGAAGGTTCAAGGTTTTCGTCTAACATGATAAGGGTCTCTGCGATACCCGCTCGCATGACTTCCCACCCTTCGCTTCCGTGTGGATCTAAATTTGCAGGGCTCCAGGTAAATGCTACGTTAAACGTTTTAGATTCCGATTCTTCTATACTCTCTAATGCATTTTGTTGAACAGTGGTGTTACAGGCTGAAAGAAAAGTAAGAATAATAAAAACTAATAGCCATTTGAAATGTTTTTCCATAAACTTCCCTCCTTTTTTCATAAAAAAAAGCGCATCTGACATAAATAATTAGAGGTCAGAAACGCTTTTGCAGAAAATAGTATGCTACTAATTCCATGTAATCGTAATCTAACCACCTCCCTAATCTCCCGTAGGTCTAGCAGTGATGTTAAAATAGGCAGGTTTCCTGACTTAGGAATCTTTCCAAACTCCCCTAGTATAATTCTAGTGGATGGATGGAGAGAGGCTTTACTAAATTCACCAAATCCTTTACAGTGGCGGGTCCGTGTCGGCTTTTAACCGACTTCCCTTTTAACTTCTTTGAGTATATTAAACTCTAAAAGCACCTATTCTCTTCACTATTAAATTTCGTCCAAAAAAATCTTACCATTATTTTGTCGATATGGAAAGATATTATCCTAATTGATCCACAGATTTAATGGCAGAGTCAAAAGACCAATCCTATTTAGGTTGATCTTTTACCCAATAATTTCAGAACGAACTTTTCATCTAAATTGACTCGTACCCTCCTTTTTTTCCATGCTTTTAGGCAAGTTAAAGGTAAACGTCGTACCTATACCAACCTCACTTTTCACTTGAATGGACGACTGATGAAGGTCAATGATCGATTTTACGATGGAGAGACCAACTCCTGTCCCCGTTTTTTTGGAACGAGCTTTATCTGTTTTGTAAAATCTCTCCCAAATGTAGGTAAGGTCTTCTTCTTTAATGCCCTCACCTAAATCTTCAATGCTCACTTTCACCTGTTCAGCTTCTTGTAATAAGTGAACATAAACAGGCTTTTTTGGGGGTGAATGATGAATCGCATTCTCTATTAGATTAATCAACACCTGTTCAATTCGGTCTTTATCTGCAAATACATACACATCTCCCGCTTCTTCCTCAAGCTCGATAAAAAGGTCTGAAGCTTGAAGCTGCGGTTCCATTTTTGCGGCGATCAGACGAACCTGTTCACTCAAATTATACGTTGTCGGCTTAATCGTAATATGACCATGCTGAAGCTGTGACACATCTAATAAATCATTTACCAGCTTGCTCAAGCGTTCCGTTTCATTTTTCATGATCGTATAATAATGGTTTTTTCGTTGATCGGCAATCGTTCCATCAAGGAGTGCAGTTAGAAACCCTTTAATCGATGTAAGCGGCGACCTTAAGTCATGAGACACATTGGTGATAAAGTCTGTCCGCATCTGCTCAATATTTTCAAGCTCTTTGGCCATATAATTGAAGGTTGAGCCTAACTGGCCGATTTCATCCTTAGAATTGACCCGTACATGCTGAGAAAAATCTCCTTTAGCAAGTTGAAGAGCAATTCGATTCATCTCCCTTAGCGGAGCAGTCAGCCTTCTTGAGATAAACCATAGGATAAATCCTGTGAGCGCCATCGTGATCGTGAAGGTTAAACCAATCATGATCAGCACCTGTTTGTACTGATGATCTAATTCATAGTAGACCATGACCATCACATGAGGCGTGCCCGCAGTGACATCAATCGGCTCAGCTATAGTATAAACAAGCCGGTTATCCACCCTCATTCCCTCAGCTAGTTCCGCGCCCCGAAGCACGTCTTCAACCATCGATCGATCAACCTGAAGATTTGGGGCTTGGTCATAGCTCGATTGGTAAACTCGCTCTGCACCTGAATTGTAGATATAAATGCTGTTATTCATTTGGCTTAAACTTATGTCGAGTGAGGCATCAAGAAGCTCCTCGCTCCAACCTTCGCTGTCAGCAAGCTCAAAATGTGCTTCAATCTTCTCTTTTGAATACGCAAACCCTTCTTTAAAATCATCATACATATTCACATGAAAAAGGTAGAGAAAGATAGAATTAAATAAAAAGAATGAAATCAAAATAATAACAAAATAAGTGCCGAACAACTTTGTAAAAATATTCTGATGTCTACTCATGTTGCTTCTCCAAAAACTTGTACCCTACTCCGCGAATTGTTTTGATCGTCCATTTTGCATCCGCCTCTGTCAACTTCTCGCGTATCCGTTTAATATGAACATCAATTGTTCGTGGATCACCTTCAAATGCGTAACCCCAAATCTGATCAAGCAGCTGCTGTCGAGTAAACACCTGATTGGGGTAACTGGCCAAATAATAGAGTAAGTCCAGCTCTTTAGGCGGCATCGTAATCTCCTTATCACCTGCAGCTGCCTTATACTCCTTCTTATCAACCACAAGACCTAAGAGGGAGACGACTTGATCTTCATCATTTAGAAGATCAGCTCTTCTCATAACTGCCTTCATTCTAGCCACCAGTTCATTAGGGTCAAAAGGCTTCACAACATAGTCATCTGCCCCGATATCAAGACCCTTTATCTTATCTTGGCTTTCTCCTTTCCCTGTCAACATAATGATCGGTATTTTTCTATTATCCCATCTAATTTCTTTGCATAACTCCCACCCGTCTATTTTAGGCAGCATAATATCAAGAAAGATAAAGTCAGGATAGGTTTCGTAATAGGCTTCAAGCCCAGCTTCTCCGTCATAGGCCACTTGCGTCAAATAGCCCAGCTTCTCCATATATAACTGTATTAACTCTGCAATATGAGGATCGTCCTCTATAATTAATACGCTTAACGTCTTTTGTTTCATCTTCTTCCCTCTATTTTAGTTAGAATACGTGCTCCTTCTATTATAAAGAAGGTTTATGAACGCAAGATGAACAATTTACATACTTTCAGTCGCAGCCTGCCTCCTCATCTGCTGGAATTTAGGCTTAGTCGCTCTATACCAATGCAGGCACAGGATAAAAATAATGATCACATCTACAGCATCCCCGCCGTAATACATCAACATTCCCCCAGCTTCCGCTTGCGCTCTTAGAACACCTTCTGGAGGATTGGCATAAATATATTTTGATAGAATGCCATGTCCTGCTAATGCTAGGACTAGGACAACAGCACGGTATAGGTAGCTTCTTATATGCGGCATTGGGTCAATATAAATCATAGAGAGGGTAAATAAATATCCTGCTAAAAAGACATGGAAATGAATCAAAATATGAAGAATGACATACTCATGCATAAGCGTATAAAGCTCTGTGGTGTAGAGAATCCAAAGTCCTCCTATATTTAATATAGAAGCGACAATAGGGTCAGTATAAAACGCAGCTAATTTTGATTTTAAAATGGTTGTTACTTTTCTAGCAGCATGTGTAGGGAGAGTCCGTAAAAACAGAGTCATCGGAGCCGCAAGAACCATGAATAGCGGGGCTAGCATACCTAAGAATAAGTGGCCAGCCATATGCCAAACAAAATCCCCATGTGCAAGTTGAGCTAGTGGTCCTAAGACAGAAACTGTTGCTAAAACCGTACCCGCAATCCATAATACAACTCGATAAACGGGCCATTTTTTATGCGTGCGATTTGAAATGATGACAGCAGTTAAATAGGCTGCCAACAAAATGATAAAGGGAGTGGCTAAAATCCACTCAGCCATCACAAACGTGGTCTCGTCCATTGCGTGTTGATGATGGTGATGATGTCCTTCCATCCCTTACTCCCCCTTTTCCTGGCTTATATGACTAGAACGTTTTACTAAAATAAGTCCAATAATAATCATGATTATCGCCCCTATATTCCAAACCAAGTCATATACAATGACATTTTCTACATAGCGAATTTGGTGAATCCGCATTATTTTATGCTGAACAATTCCGTCATACAGCTGAAACGCTCCGGCACCAAGAAACACACCGCCCCACCACCGCTTACTATTTACAGCATAACGCCGTCTGAGATCAGCAAATAAAAACAATCCGCCAATTGTAGCAAACCAACTAAACGCATGGAATAACCCGTCAGAGATCAAACCGATATCTGTTGTTGATAAATCATAGAAATGATGCCAGCGTAAAAGCTGATGAAAGACCATCTCATCCACAAAAGCAATGAGTCCAATTCCAAATAAAATCCCAGACCAGAGATTACGCCGAGAATAATTATTCTCACCAATATTGTTTCTAGTATTTGGTGTCTCCATAGGTGCCTCCTTTTTAACTATCAATTATTCTATCATTACACTCTCTATGTATTTATTTCCATATACCTCATTATTAAACAAACAACTTTTCAGTGCACACGTAACAGCCCTTTATCTAGGATGATAAAGGGCTGTTGTAACCTGCTTATTCACTCTTTTTTGGCACAAGTCTTTTCTGCTTCGATTGCTCAGCCAGGATCGCACTCAGTACTTTTTGAATACGTCCTGTAAGCTCGGTAGCGTATTGAGGATTCGCTAAATTTCTTTCTTCCAGCGGGTCTTGCGTAAGATTGTACAATTCAAATTCATCAGGGACATGTTTTCTTTCTTGGTCGCCATCTGCTCGAGGGATGTCAAAGTATCTAGCATATTTCCAAACTTCTTTCTTACTCCCTTTGCCGCTAGGAAGTATTGCGATCACTGCTTCAATATGGTTCGGCTGCAGAACAGATTGATAAGGTTCTCCTCTAGCAGTTGTTTGGTTCAGCCCTTTTGTCACATCATCATCTGTCATAAAATAGATCGGCTCATCCGCCTCATGAAACTCATCAGAGCCTTTGATTAACTTGCTTAAATCTCTACCAACCAATGGACGCACTTCCGTATGATTCTTTGAAAGCTTAGCTTGCACTTTTTCTACCTTTACCCCTGCTAAACCGAGTAATGTAGGCAGCACATCCACATGACTCGTCAGCATATCAGTCTCAAGAGGAGTGTTAAAAAGCTGCGGATTATGGATGATGAGCGGCACGTGGATCGATTCTTCGTACATGTTATACCACTTTTGATGCAACCCGCCATGTGCCCCTAACAGCTCTCCATGATCTGAAGTGAACAGCACAATCGTATCTTCACAAAAACTAGATTGCTGCAGCACTTTAAGGACCTTTTCCATTTCTTGATCTGCTTTCTTTTGCAAGCTGTAATAGAGCTGTCTGTAAAAATTATTATCTATAATCGGCTGAAGCGCTCTCGGATACGTATAACGATAGCTCTCCTGCGCACGCGGTTTTGTCGATAAGGATTCTTCTACAGTAGGAGCAGGCGGAATAAATGGCAAGGTCTGGTCTACCTCAAAATGATAATTCGGCTGTACAGCAGTGAGCACGCCGTATAAGGCAATATCGTGAGGATTAACAAGGGAACACATCACAAACCACGGCTTGTGCTCCTCTTCTTTCTGACTCTTCTTATCTAATGCTTCGAGCAGCTTTACTGTATCTTCTGCATACACTTGGTCCCGGCCGCTCATACCAGTTGCGGCAGAAGAAGCCGAATTCCGCGGGTCCGTTCCATGAGGCTCAGGCCCAATCCAGCCAGAGAAGCCAAACGCATCCAGCCTGTTTGCTTGTTTATACATTTTTACCTTGTCTTTTTCAGGGACGCCTGTGTCTAGGTTATAGCTTGAGTACGCATCATGGGTTCCAGGGATGAAAATATCTTCATCTGACGCATGCCATTTTCCCTTCCAAAATGTTTCGTAGCCCGCAGTGCGAAAATAATGACCCATTGTCGGTACGGTATTCGCATCAAGCCAAAAAACATCTGGATCAAAAACTCCTTTAGCCACTCCTGTCGTTTGGGTGACTCCATGAAGGGAAGGATATTGTCCTGTATATAAAGTGGTCCGGCTTGGAGAACAGGCGGTGCTTGCCGCATAATGATTAGTAAATACCATCCCATTTTTCTTAAGCATCTGCTGAGCGCATAAATTCTCTTTACACCACTTCTTTACTTCGTTTGTTTCATACACTGCAGGATACCGCTGCTGGTCCACCATCAAGATAAGAATATTCGGTTTCTTCTTCTTGTTGCTCATGTCATCGCCCCCTGCCTGTTCTCTATTTGAAAGTTGATCTTTTTAAAGTCGATTTTTAAAAAGTCGATTTTCAAAAAGTCGATTTTCAAAAATAGAATCTTATAAAATAGACCTTTATAAAACTATATGCTCTATTGAAGGGAGGCAGTCTTACTTTCTTTTAGCAGACAAATAAGCTACCCTATTTTAGTAATAGGATAGCTTTTGGTAGTTGTTTTTAGAAGTGATGCAATTTAAACCTGAATGAATATAATTGTGCTAAACATCGACGCAATTAACATTTGAATAGGCGCAATAAAAGCAGATCGACGCAATTGCCTCTTCAACCGACGCATTTACCAGATGAATGCGCGCAATACCTTCTTTAACTACCGCATAAACAGCTCAAAAACAGACAATTGCAACTCGCCACATCTCTACCCAGCATAGAACACTATTCTGCAACAAGCATCCTGCTATTTAAACCAGCCCTTCTCTTTAAACCTAGAGATAGCTTCAATTCGATTTCCGACATCAAGCTTATCTAATATAACAGAAATATAATTACGCACCGTTCCATTCGTCAAATAAAGCTCACTGGCAATCTCATTTGTGCTTTTCCCTTCAGCGATCAGCTCCATTACCTGCTTCTCACGGTTTGTTAGCGGGTTTTTGTTGTCATACGCAAGGTCGATTAATTCAGGGGCATAAATACGTCTGCCATCCATAATAATACGAATGGAACTAGCTAACTCTTCACTCGGACTGTCCTTAAGAAGATAGCCGCTGACTTCTGCATTACGAGCACGTTCAAAATAACCAGCGCGGGCGAATGTCGTTAAAATAATGATATTACAAGGGTGATTGACAAGTTCTTCTGCGACATCTAGTCCGCTTTTTACCGGCATTTCAATATCCATAATACAAATATCAGGATTATGCTCTTGTACTAAAGCGAGCGCCTCTTCTCCGTTTCTCGCTTTTCCCACGACTTCCATGTCCTCTTCTAAGTCCAAGAGCGAACTAAGCGCTCCAAGCAGCATCCGCTGATCTTCGGCGATTACAATACGAATCAAGTCAATCCCCCCTAATCGATTGTTTAATGACATTTGGCACGCGAATATCAAGAGTCGTCCCGTCCACTGCAGTGATCTCAAGGCTTCCATTGACGAATTCAAGCCGTTCTCTTATACCTAATAGTCCAGTACCATCATTAGATTCTTCCTTATCATTGATGCCAATCCCATTATCTTGTACAGTAATTTGCAGCTCTTCCGGAAGTTCTTTAATAACAACTTTACAAGATGTCGCTTCACTATGTTTAATCACATTCGTGACGGCTTCTTTCAAGCACATGGTTACCACATTTTCTACTAGTAAGGGCGTGTTTGAAAGCTTCGCGTTTCCTTCAAAAATGAATTCCATTTCTGCAGCCTTTAAGATCTGCTGCAAATGAACAATTTCATCTTCTAATTTAGTCCCGCGCATATCGGAGACCATCTCACGGACTTCTTTTAAAGCCGTTCTTGCGGTTTGATTAATATCACTTATTTCTACTTTAGCAGATTCTGGGTTTATATCAATTAACTTCCGAGCCAAATCACTTTTTAAGCCGATTAATGACAGTTTCTGGCCAAGCGTATCATGAAGATCCCTTGCAATCCTCTGGCGTTCTTCCATCACAATTAATTGAGAGATTCGTTTATTCGCATCTTCTAACTGTCCTTCTAGCTTCTCACGCTTATTACGGTTATACGTATTAAACGGCAGTAAAATGACACCTATGACAGAAATGATGATAAACGGAAACTGAGCGAGAAATAATTCTTGCTGAGTAAAGAAGCTCAAGATGACAGCAATAATCGTCGTGACTAAATGAACGACATAAAGAGTAATAAAACCGCCCTTGCTTTGAATGTTCCCGATAAAAAAAGCTAAGAAAATAGCAAAATACACATAGCCGTAAAACAACGTCATCCCAATACTTATGGCCATTTCTACACTGACCCACAGGTAGACAAGCCCTCCCTTAGTGATAAAGGATAGACGATATGATACAAAAAATAGAACGATCATTAAAATTCCAAAGATGATTTCCCAAAGAGATGAAGATCTAAAAATAAAGTAAAAGGGCAGGAGACAAAAAATAATCCATACATACACACTAAGTCCCGTATTTTTCGGGAAAATATTATACCAATTTTGCAAAATAGAGCTCCTCTCTTTTTTTCTCTATCATACAATATTCAGCTTGCCATTGCCTTCGGTCAACAAAATGTTTCCAGTAAAATATGAAGAAAAACCATCCAATCGTCAAATTGAATGGTTGTGGAAATTATTTTGCACGTGAAAGCTTTGTCGAGTCTTTCTTAAGCTCAACATTGCCACGAGGCTTTGATAAAAGGTGAGCCACTTCCTTGAAGCTTACAAATGTTTTTCTTTGCTGGTCATATAAACGAAAACGAATGGACTGCAAACTTGAGCCTACTGTAATCGTCGTTGCCTGCTGCAATGGCGGTGTTGACTCATGTACTTTTTCTAAGTTGTAATTCGGTACTCTTGGGCTTAAGTGATGGACATGGTGATACCCGATATTCCCGGTTACCCACTGCAGTACTCTTGGAAGCTTATAATACGAGCTGCCGTCAATTGCTGCCTTCACATAATCCCAGTCACCTTCATCTTCAAAGTAGGAATCTTCAAATTGATGCTGGACATAAAATAACCAAATGCCTAATGAGCCTGACACGAATAAAATCGGTGCCTGCACAAGCAAAAATGCCTGCCAGCCAATTAACCAAATGATGAGCGAATAAATAGCAACAACTGAAATATTCGTCACATGTGTATTGATTCTTTCTTTTTTTCTAGCGTCCTTGCGGTTCATTCGATTCGTTATTAGGAACAGATAAAGCGGTCCCAGACCAAACATCACAAGCGGGTTGCGGTAAAGTCTGTATTGAAGTCTCTCCCTAAACGAGGCTGAGACATATTCATCAACCGTCATAATCCATACATCACCTGTGCCGCGCTTATCTAAGTTACTGCTTGTTGCGTGGTGGATTGAATGCTCGCGCTTCCATTTTTCATATGGAAACATCGTAATAATCCCCGTAATCGTACCAACTATGTTATTTAACTTTTTGTTTTTAAAAAATGATCCGTGGCAACAATCATGAAAAATAATAAAGATGCGCACAACAAACCCTGCTGCGACAACAGCAAAGGCAAAGGTCAACCAAACCGATACAGAAAGGCTTTGATAGGCTAAAAACCACAATAGAAAGAAAGGTGGAACCGTGTTCAATAATTGTCTTACACTTGATTTCGTATCGGACTTTTCAAATGGTGCAATACTTTTTTTGAGTGTTGATAAATTTTGCTGAGCCATAACTTCCCCCTTGAAAAACGGTATTTATTCACGTACTTGGGAATTGAATACTTTCATCATATAAGATGACCATTTTTAGGAGAAGTCATGAACGTCAAAAAAAAGATATGACAAGTGTCATATCTGTCTTGAAAAAAAGTGTATTTATTACGTAAACCACTTATGCCACATGCCATCATTTCTGCCTCTTGCAAAGCAGTCGATTCGATTTAAGCCCCATGACACAGCACTTGGCGAGGATCGGATCCCTCCTTGCGGTGAGCCAAGATTCTCCCACTCATTCCACCTGCGGCCGTCCCACCATTTATGCCACATCCGATTGTTACGTCCCCTGACAAAGCAGTCGATTCGATTTTGTGCCCAAGATGACACTCCGACAGAGCCTTCAAACCCTCCTTGCGGCGAGCCAAGATTCTCCCACTCATTCCACCTGCGGCCGTCCCACCATTTATGCCACATCTGATTATTACGCCCCCTGACAAAGCAGTCGATCCTGTTTGCTCCCCATGAGACAGCTGACGGAGATCCATTCAATCCGCCTCGCGGTGCGCCGAGGTTTTCCCAGCCGCTCCACCTTGAGCCGTCCCACCATTTATGCCATAAATTATTATCTCTTCCTTGTACAAAACAATCGAGACGATTTGACTGCCACGAAGCTACACCCGGCTTCCCAACAAACCCTGGTCTTGGAGCACCAAGATCTTCCCACCTGCTCCACCCTGCACCGTCCCACCACTTATGCCACATGGTGTTTCTTCCAGCTCGCACAAACGTATCAATACGATTCGGTCCCCATGAGACAGCAGCTGGCGAGCTTCTTAATCCTCCTTGCGGCGAACCAAGATCTTCCCATCTGCTCCATTCAGCGCCGTCCCACCACTTATGCCACATTTGATTGTTTCTGCTGCGCACGAACGAATCAATTCTGTTTGCCTGCCAAGAAGCTGAAGCAGGCGACCCTATGAAGCCTCGTCCTGGCGCGCCAAGATCCTCCCAGCCGCTCCATCCTTGACGCCAATCATAGGTATTGCTTTCATACTCGCCATTAAATATAGCTGGGTTCTGCTGCCCAAGGGCAAATGGATTGTACTGCTGTTCGGGCCAGTACGATTGGCTCGCGTCCCACTGATAAGATGTGTAGGGATCATATTGCTGTTGGCCCCATTGATACGGCTGATAAGAATAACCTTGACTTTGAAATGGCTGCATTAGGTACGGATTGTATGACTGCTGAGAAAAAAATGGATACTCTGTCCCCTGCCACTGATAGCCATTAAACGGGTTATTTCTATACAAATTTCCTTGCCAATTCGGATGATTATAATAAACCACCTGATCCACCCTCCTCCGATTATTTACACTTTTTCAGATTATGAGGAGAAGAGGATGTACAATGACAAAAATAGCTCTGCAGAGGAAAATATTTACCTTCCATTATCAGTCCGATTGATGATATACTGTTCTAGCGATGAGCTAATTTGCATAAGACGAGATTGACGCGCCTTCTAGGCAAGGCACTATGTGGAGTGCTGTCTCTCGCCGCAATACGCACAAAAGACGCCTTTATTTATAAAGGCGTCTTTTTCTTGTTATATACATTACGTTCCGCAAAACGTTTGATATGGCTGACCTGATTGAGGCGCCAATGAACAGTATTCTTCCTGTTCAACTAAGTACGCATAAGGATCTTTTAAGGCATGCAAAAGCTTCTCCATTACTTTGTAATCTCCATTTTCAGCTGCATGTAGAGCTTCTTCTACCCGGTGATTACGAGGAATGACCGCTGGATTGACTTCTTTCATCAGTTTGACGGATGCTTCTTTAGATTCATCCTGTCTTTCTCTTCTTGCCATCCACTGCTCTTGCCACTGAGTAAATTCAGCAGCTTTACTCAACTCGCTTTTCCCGAGCTCATTTAATGTCAATGCTCTAAATGTATTCGTAAAGTCAGCACCAGATTTCTGCATCATGCCCAAAAGACTCTCAATCAGCGCTTCATCCTCTTGTTCGTCATTAAAGAGTCCAAGCTTTGATCTCATTCCTTTAAGCCAGTACTTCTTATATAAAGGGCTAAATCCAGAGATCGCATCCTGTGCCTTTTCGACTGCACGCTCTTGATCATCATCTAGTAAAGGTACTAGAGCTTCGGCAAAACGGGCTAAATTCCATCCTGCAATATACGGCTGATTTCCATACGCATAGCGGCCTTGTATATCAATCGAACTGAATACCGTTTTAGGATCATACGTATCCATAAACGCACAAGGACCATAGTCAATGGTTTCTCCGCAAATAGACATATTATCTGTGTTCATAACCCCGTGGATAAAGCCTGCCATCTGCCATTTGGAAACCAGCTCAGCTTGACGATTAATGACTCGATTCAACAGGGAGAAATATGGATTAGCATCGTTCCTAGCATCAGGATAATGCCGGTCTATTGTATAATCAGCAAGCTTCTCCACTCCCTCAACACCGCCAAAGCGGAGAGCATATTCAAACGTTCCAACCCGAATATGACTAGAGGCGACACGCGTCATAATGGCCCCGATCTCTTCTCTCTCACGGTACACCGGCTCCCCTGTCGTCACTACAGCGAGGCTTCTCGTTGTAGCGATGTTCAAACCATGCATAGCTTCACTTATGATATATTCTCTCAGCATCGGACCAAGAGCAGCACGACCATCTCCGCCACGGGAAAATGGCGTTCTCCCTGAGCCTTTAAGCTGAATATCATATGTCTGCCCAGTTGGTGTCTTTTGCTCTCCAAACAACAACGCACGTCCATCTCCAAGCATTGTAAAATGTCCAAATTGGTGCCCCGCATACGCTTGGGCAATAGGATGCGCCCCCTTTGGAACGCTGTTGCCAGCTAATATATTTATTCCAGTATCACTTTGAAGCTCGCTTTTATCTAAGCCAAGCATCTGTATGACTTCTTCATTCAATACAACCAGCTTAGGGTCCCTGACAGGATTCGGTTCTATCTCTTTATAAAACATATCTGGCAGTTTCGCATAACTATTCTCTAAATCCCATTCTCGTTTTGAATTCTCATTTTGTTGTGGCATAAAGAACTCCTTTATTTGAAGGTTTAGTTAGTCAGAATGTCTCTTCTTTTACCTTACTATACCCTAAGTTTTTTAACGAAACACGTTAAAAAACTCTATATACCTCTTTTGAACGCACAAAAAAGGACAGACATTCTGCCCTTTACTTAATATTGTCCGTACCCCAAATGGCTACATTTTGATTTTGAAGCTCAAAGCCATTCCCTTGCCAGCCTAACGTATTTAACACATAGCCAAGACCATCTGCATTATATCTTCCGGCAATCTTTTGATAAGCGAGCAGCTCATACACACCATTTGAATCGAAATCAACAGGGTACAGCCCGCTCAATGGGTTCACAAAGCCGCTTATCGGACTAATCAGCTGACCATTCTGATCATAAATTTCATCTAAATACTCGCTGTCCCTAGTCGAGATATCAATCATGTATTTCAAATTGTTCTTTTGACTGATTACTTCTACTTTATAATAATCTTGATATGTGACTTCATACTGATACTCATCATTATAAACATTAAAGTCAAACATCAGCTGAGCCATGTTATCTAAGTATGAATAAATATAATGATACATAATGGCCCCGCTGCCGCCTGTGTTAATGCTTATCATAATATCATCTACACCATTACCGCTAAAATCCCCTAAAAACAAGGTCGGATCGTAACCCGTATTGTCACTAAGCGCGACACTGGAGATGTAGCCTGTATTCCCTTCTTGCACAACTAAGGTGATGTTTTGTACAAAAGGACTATCTGGTGTTTGTATTCCTGTTAAGTAAACTTGATCTAGCACCCCGTCTCCGGTCACATCCCCTTGTGCATAAGCAACCACTTGCGGCTGGCCATTTGAAACCCTTGTATAATACATCGCATACCCCTCACTCTCTAGACTCCTATCCTTATCCTATGGGCAAAATGCAAGTTTGCTACATTACATGGAGTGATTGCATAATCGATTTTCGAACAGGGCACCATAAACCACTCTACTTCACTAAAAAAACGGTGAAAACCCTGTTAAATAGAAAGCCTGGCATTTGTTCCGCCAGTGAGTTGTGATACAATATTCTCTATTAAACGATGTATAATGGAAAAACATTCTATACACAATTCAATCTAAGAAAAGGCGTGAAAAATATGGAACATACTTCTTCCAATTTTATTCGAAACATCATAAAAGAAGACTTAGAGTCCGGCAAACGCACCCATGTGACGACTCGTTTCCCACCAGAACCTAACGGCTATTTACATATCGGACATGCAAAATCAATCGTTATTAACTTTGACCTTGCAGATGAATTTAACGGAAAAACCAATCTGCGCTTTGATGACACGAACCCTCTTAAAGAGGATTCTGAATATGTTCATGCTATCAAAGAAGATGTAAAATGGCTTGGCTATGACTGGGACGGCCTCTTTTTCGCTTCAAATTACTTCCAAGAGATGTATGAAAAAGCAGTGCTTCTTATTAAAAAAGGTAAAGCTTATGTAGATGATCTCTCAGCAGATGAAATCCGTGAATACCGCGGCACACTTACTGAGCCTGGTAAAGACAGCCCTTACCGTGACCGCTCTATTGAGGAAAACCTCGATTTATTTGAGCGTATGCGTAAAGGTGAATTTGGCAACGGAGAGAAAGTGTTACGAGCGAAGATTGATATGAGCTCTCCTAACATTAACTTAAGAGACCCGGTAATTTATCGTATTTCACATACGACACACCATAACACAGGCGACGAGTGGTGCATTTACCCAATGTATGCTTTTGCTCACCCGCTTGAAGATGCGATTGAAGATGTGACACATTCAATCTGTACGACGGAGTTTGAAGATCAACGCCCGCTGTATGACTGGATTGTCCGTGAATGTGAAACAGAAAGCGTTCCGCAACAAATTGAATTCGGCCGCTTAAATATTACGAATGCTGTGATGAGTAAACGTAAGTTAAAGCAGCTTGTAGACGAAGGTTTTGTAGACGGATGGGATGACCCTCGCATGCCGACGGTTTCTGGTCTTAGAAGAAGAGGTTATACACCTGAAGCGATCCGCACATTTGTACGGGAAACGGGTGTCTCAAAAGGATCAGGTGCTGTCGACTCACAAATGCTTGATTACTTTGTACGTGAAGACTTAAAAATGAAGGCTCCTCGCACAATGGGAATCCTGCGTCCATTAAAAGTTGTGATTACGAACTATCCAGAAGGACAAGTAGAAATGCTTGAGGCGGAAATCAATCCAGAAAATCCTGAAATGGGCACAAGACAAATCCCATTCTCAAGAGAAATTTATATCGAGCAAGAAGATTTCATGGAGAACCCTCCTAAGAAATACTTCCGCCTCTTCCCAGGCAACGAGGTTCGTCTAAAGCATGCGTACTTCATTAAATGTGAAGACGTGATTAAAGATGAGGATGGTAATGTTGTTGAAATTCACTGTACGTATGACCCTGAAACAAAGAGTGGGTCAGGCTTCACCGGCCGTAAAGTAAAAGGAACCCTTCACTGGGTCGAAGCAACTCAAGCTGTACCAGCAGAGTTCCGCCTATATGAGCCGCTATTACTAAATGAAGATCCTGAAGAGCAGGAAGAAGATGCAACTGAGCCAGCTGCAGAAAAGACATTCCTAGACCAAGTGAATCCAAACTCTCTAGAAGTGTTAAAAGGCTTCGTTGAACCGAACATGAAAGAAGTCAGCCCGCAAGACAAGTTCCAATTCTTCAGACATGGCTACTTCAACGTCGATCCAAAAGAAACAGCAAAAGACAACCCAGTATTTAACTTGATTGTCTCATTGAAGAGTTCATTTAAGCTTTAAAACAAGTTAGAAGCTGCTCCCGCCATATGCGGGAGCAGCTTCTTTTGTTTGTGTGGTAAAGAGAGTGACGTCGGGTGAAGCGACGCAATTACTCTGGGAATGAATGTAATTGTGCTGAACACTGACGCATATAGCGTTTGAAGCGGCGCATTTAAAGGAGATTGACGCAATTCAGCTCGCAACCAACGCAATCGTACGGAAGATGAGCGCAATCACCTCTCACACCGGCGCATAAATGGTCCTAAAGTATACAATTAAACGCTCACCCAGACGCCTGCCTCACTCTCCTCGCCTACTTCTAAGATTCCTCTCCGTCTAATACAATGATTTTTTCCGGAGTTGTTTGCGCTGGAATACTCTTTGTGGTGAATGAGTAAAAGACAAGCAGATCTTGCCCTTCCAGGTCTTCAACCCCCACATCTTTCCCTGTGAGACTTGATAGCTCCGTCTCTTCACTTACATTCAATTTCAACGACAACGTTTCATCAACTAACTCGTCATTAAAGGTCCCGACTGCCGCACTCCCAATTAGGTCCGTTTCAACAATAATAACTTCTGGGTTGTACTGCGGCGGATAAATAAGGGGCATTGGCTTATTCGCATAAGTGTAAGCTGTTATCTCTTCACCTGGCTCAAGCTCTGTAACGTCCCCCGTATTGTCAAATACCACAGTGTCAGAGGAAACAATGATGTAGCTTGTTTCATCCTGCCCTTCATTAATCAAATAGTATAAGGTTCCATCACGTTCTTCTACGCTTTCAATCATCCCGGTTACACGTATAAACGCTGGCTCCACCTGCTCTTCTTCTTTTGATCCACTATTTATAAATGATGTTGTTGCAACAGCTGTACCGCCAATCAATAAGACAGCTAGAGCAAGAATAATTATTTTAGTCATTTTCATCTAAGCATCTCCTTAATTTCATGTTACCAATAAGACGGTCATTAGAGAGAATAGGTTACATATGGTTCCATTTAAACTAAAGTCACATAATACATATGAAACCGGTCATCATATAAATGTGGAGGTGTTTATATGAAAGATCGACATATATTAAATATACTAACCCTGCTTGGTCTAGTGACAACTATTTTTGTTTTATTAAGAAGAAAAGGCGATTCAAAGGACTGGTTTCTTATTTTCTTTATTAAGACGCTCGTTTCTACCTTAATCGATGGCCCTGTTATCAAGAGAAAATATGTAAAGTACCCAAATCGTTATTTCCCAAAATTATTTGATTCTAACATTGTATTTTTATATATCTTATTCCCGTTATCATGTGTGATCTATAACCAATTCACCTATAAAATGAAGCCGCTCTTATCTATTTTGAGCGTTTTCCTTTTTAGCGGCCCGATGACATTGTTAGAGGATTGGCTTGAGCAGCATACAAATTTAGTTGAGTATCATAAGGGGTGGAACAGCCTGTATACGTTCTCTGTTCTTACAATGACTTTTTGGTTAGTAAAGAGCAGCATAGGTTTGATTCGTATTCTAGATAAGAAGATAAATCCTTCCTCATTATCTGATGCCGGGTCGAGAATAGAATAGGTTGTAGAAATGAAGAAGAACGATTTCCTTGATGAAAATCGTTCTTTTTATACGTTGGCAGAATTGTTCAACGTTGAATTTAGAAATAAGCTCTCGAACAAACTAATGCCTATTCCCTTTCTTCCACCTTCACACCAAACCCTAACCACCGTCCATCGATGTCCTCTACCACAAACTCTTTATTTTGATAATCCGTGTGTTGCAAGGGCCGTACGATTTTTACGCCGGATTGCTTGAACTCTTTTTCCAGCGTTTCTTGATTCGTTGTGATGAAATAGGCATCATAGCCGTAACCATACAGCGTTCGATTCGGAATGACCTTTTGCCCATTCGTTTTCGTTAAGATGATCTCTGTTGAGTCGCGATACAGACAAATATGCGGCTCACTGGCGTCCAGATAATGTACAGCTTTAAATCCCATTTTCTGCTCATAGTAGTTGGCTGTTTTGATGATATTTGGTGTCGGGAACACGCAGTGTGATCGTAATAATAATTCTTTCAAGCTTTCTCCTCTCACGTTAACCCTTTTGGGGATGGTTATAGGTAAACACACTTATAAAATAGCCTTCTTCTTGAAAGTCACCTATATAAGACATCCCATTTCTCAGATAAAATTGCTTTAACTTTTCGTTTCCTGCCCAACAATCTAGATAGAGGGCCGTATTCAACTTCTTAACCAGCTTATATGCGAAACTCAATACAACAGCCCCTGCATTCTTTCCTTGATACTCAGGTATGATAGCTAATTGGTAAAGGTATTTATTTAGACCTTTCAACGATAAATCATTGATCTGTTCAATATCCTTTATACAAAAGGTCCCTATGATTTCTTTTTCTTCGGTTGTTACGACATATGAATGGTGATGTCTAGCTTGCTCTAACAGCAGCTCCCTATCAAAGGGGTACTCCCATTGGTTAATTCCTCTCTTAATTAAGTCTTTGGTTACCTTATTTAAGAGCCCTGACACTCTTTCAACATCCTCTATCCTAATTTCCCGAATTAACAACTGTTCGTCCATAAATTACCATCTCCTCTTATTTAACAACCCTCCATATCGTCCATCTATCTTTTTCAACAATCTGACCTTCAGATGGCAATGCTCTATCAATAAACTGAATAAGATGCTGTAATTCGTTATCATCTAACTCATGTAAAATACTTCTCCCTACTCTCTCCTTAAGGTCCTGTAGTAATTGATTTTTATGATTATATACTTTTCTGATCTCCCACAGCTTTCTTTCCTCGATTTCTTTAAAGCCAGCCGCTTTTAGATGGTGAATGACTGTTTGGCTAGTATGTCGGCGGCTCGTTTCTTTGTCAATTAATCTAGGGAACAGCTTAAAGAAATATCCTCTTATATGTTCGTCGCTTCCTTCTACTAAACAATCTTCTGGTGTACGGTCTTGGATGATGTAACATCCTTCTTCCTTTAAAACTCGATGCCCTTCTTTAAAGCAGGAGGCAAGATCTTGGAGATGGTGAATCAATGCTCTCTCCAGCAATAAATCGATACTTTCCCCTTCTACTCCAGTGTCAAAAGCATGACCATGTGTAAATGAAATTCTCGGGTAGCCCTTGCAATTTTCCTTTGCCCCTTCAAGCATGGCGTGAGAAAAATCTACTCCTATGATTGAATCTACGCCCATATCAGAAAGAGCCTTGGAGTAAATGCCCCCACCGCACCCAACATCCAGTGCAGTCGATATGCGATCGAAAGGTACTAATTTCTGTATCGTCTCACTCCATATAGAATGAACATTTCTTGTGGTATAGCTTTGTTGGTTTTCCTTACTGTGAAAATCAATTCCCATTCCGTATCCCCCATTCTTTTTATGACTCAAGTAAAATTTTACCATAGGTTACTTCCATCATTCCCCTTTCTCATCACATTTTGCTATACTTTTAAGGAAGGTGTGGTGATTTGAATGTTTAAGATTTTTTTAATAGAAGATGATGCTTCTCTTTTTAAAGAGATCAAAGAGCGGCTTACCGCTTGGGAGTATGAAGTGTATGGGGTGCGGGACTTTCAAAAAGTGATGGAGAGCTTTGCAGAGGTTCAACCCGATTTAGTGATCATTGATATCCAGCTTCCGAAATATGACGGATTTCATTGGTGCCGAATGATTCGAGAGCACTCTAATGTACCGATTATCTTTTTATCTTCACGTGATCACCCTACTGATATGGTGATGTCGATGAATTTAGGCGCTGATGATTTTGTTCAAAAGCCATTTCATTTTGAAGTATTAATTGCAAAAATTCAAGCGATCCTGCGCCGTGTTTATAACTATAGTACGGCCGCACCCGATTTAAAGACATGGATGGGTGCAACGATTGATCTTGAGAGAAACCGGATCTCTAATGATCATGGAATGATTGAGCTTACTAAAAATGAAATATTTATCTTAAAACTGCTTGTTGAGCGCAAGAATAAAATCGTCAGCCGAGAGGAGTTAATTAACCTTTTATGGGACGATCAGCGCTTCATTAGCGATAATACGTTAACTGTGAATGTAAACAGGCTTCGTAAAAAGTTAGCTGAAATTGGCCTCGGAGCAGGAATTGAGACAAAAGTCAGTCAAGGATATATGGCGATAGAGAGGTGAGATAATGATCAGGACATTCATTAAGGAGAGAATCAGCTGGATCTTTTTGATTGTACTTTTGCAGCTGCTTGGTTTATTTATGGCTTATCTAGATCCCTCTCTCTCGCTGGAGTCAATGCTTTATTACATGTTTCTCTCACTCGTGATTTCAAGCCTCTTTGTCATTATTCGGTATTTTAGAGAAACAGCTTTTTTTAAGGAGCTTGATGCTCGTGATTCTACAACTGATATAACCACTCTACCTCAGCCAAACAGTCCTTTTGAAGCGCTCGTTTATGACCAGATCACCTCTCCGGTTGAACAATTAGAAAAAGAAGCCTCTATAAATCAATTATTGCTTGAACAAGAGAAAGATGAGCTGCTTTCTTGGATCCATGAGGTGAAAACACCTTTAACTGCTTTGCGATTAATTATTGATCGCACGAATGATCCAACATTAAAATCAGAGCTTATGCATGAATGGTTGCGAATTCACTTTTTGCTCGATCAACAACTGCATCAAAAGCGTATTCCTTTTATTGAAAATGATTTGTTTATTGAAAAAGTTGATCTTGAGCCGCTGCTTTACAGCGAGATTCACACGTTGCGTTCGTGGTGTGTAAAGAAAGGAATTGGCTTTGACGTTGAATTAGCTTCATCAGAAGTACTCACTGATGCGAAATGGCTGGCCTTTATTCTACGCCAGCTCTTAACAAATGCCGTAAAATACAGCGAAGAAGGCTCAGAAATTATGATCCAATCCTCTGTACAAAAAGGACAAACGACCCTAACTGTAGCAGATAACGGCCGCGGAATCGACCCAAGGGATCTTTCAAGAATTTTTGATAAAGGTTTTACCTCTACTAATCAGCATCAAGATCAGCATGCAACTGGTATGGGTTTATACTTAGCAAAAAAGGCTGCCGCTCCGCTTGGCATCCATATTTCCGTTCAATCAACTGTTGGCAGCGGGACAACCTTTACCCTCACCTTTTCACAAGAAAATCAATTTCTCCAGATTCAAGGCGTGTGACAAAAATGTCACTCGCTTTTGCCTTTTTGTTAGGAGAATCAAAGGACTCTTAGTGCAAGAGTTTATACAATTAGGGTATCTTAATAGATGGAGGAATTTTGTTATGAATATACTTGAAGCTAGAAAAATTCATAAAAGCTATGGAAATAAATTCACAAAACAAGAGGTATTAAAAGGAATTGATATTAGCATTGAAAAGGGAGAATTCCTAACAATTATGGGGGCATCAGGCTCAGGCAAAACCACTCTTTTAAATGTCTTGTCAACGATTGACCGCCTAAGCCACGGTTCGCTGATAATTAATGGTGAGGAACTAACGAAAAGCAAAGAAAAAACACTGGCAGAATTTCGAAAGCATCATTTAGGCTTCATCTTTCAAGATTATAATTTGTTAGATACATTAACAGTTAAAGAAAATATCATGCTGCCACTCTCCATTACGAATACTGCCAAAAAAGCTGCACTCGAGAAATTCGAAACAGTGGCAGCAGAGCTAGGTATTGCGGAAATTGCCGATAAATATCCTAATGAGATATCAGGAGGGCAAAAGCAGCGAACGTCTGCTGCGCGCGCGTTTATTCACGAGCCAAGCATTATTTTCGCCGATGAGCCGACAGGTGCTCTTGATTCTAAAGCAGCGTCAGACCTATTAGGTAAATTAAGCAGCTTAAACGAAAAAAGAAAAGCAACGATTGTCATGGTGACACATGATCCAGTGGCAGCGAGCTACAGCAGCCGTGTCATTTTTATAAAAGACGGCCAAATCTACACCCAGTTAAATAAAGGAGAAGAGAGCCGCAACACCTTCTTAAAAGATATTATGAAGACGCAAGGAGTTTTAGGCGGGGTGCACTATGAGCATTAATCATTTAATTCTCCGCAGCTTTAAGAAGAATGTGAAAAGCTATTATTTATATGTATTTGCCCTGATGTTTAGTGCGGCTCTATACTTTGCTTTTGTTACTTTGCAGTATGATCCTGCAATGGACGAGGCATCTGGGTCACTTAGAGGATTAGCAGCCATACAGACTGCATCCGTGCTTCTTATTGCGATCGTAACTGTGTTTTTAATCTATGCAAATAACTTATTTATTAAGAGACGCAGTAAAGAAATTGGGTTGTTTCAGCTGATTGGGATGACGAAGAACCGTATCTTCATGATTCTAAGTGCTGAAAATTTAATGCTTTATTTCGGGTCCTTAGTAATCGGGATCTTTATCGGTTTTGCCGCTTCAAAATTAGTCGCGATGATTTTATTTAAAATAACGGGTGTGGAAGCTGTTGCCTCTCTTTACTTTTCAGGAAATGCATTTATTCAAACACTGCTCGTGTTCGGAGGCATCTACCTTTTCATTATGCTGATGAACTATCTGTATATCAAACATCAAAGCATCCTGTCTCTTTTTCAAGTAAAGAGTAAAACCGAAAGCCAAGTAAGAAAGATTTCGATCCTTGAAATCTTGATGGGAATTTTAGGTATCACATTGATAGCCACTGGTTATTACGTATCTGCTAGGCTTTTTGATGGAAGCTTCGTCTCTACGAACTATTTATTTTTTGCGATGATCTTTATTTTGGCTTCCGTTATTATCGGGACTTATTTTCTCTACAAAGGTTCTGTCCGGTTTATTGCCAACCTCATTAGAAAAAGTAAGGGTGGATACTTAAATATTAACGAAGTCATGTCGCTATCGTCGATTATGTTCCGCATGAAATCAAATGCGATGCTGCTTACCATTATCACAACGGTATCTGCCTTAGCGATTGGCCTCCTATCATTAAGCTATATTTCGTATTATTCTGCTGAAAGAACAGCAGAGAGCACAGCTCCTGACGACTTTGCATTTATCACCACAGAGAATGCAGAAATGTTCGGTGAAGTGTTACAAGATAGCGGAATTGGTTACAGTGAAAAAGTAATTGATGTCATTCAAGTGGAAGTTGATGTAGAACAGATTGTAGGAAGAGATATGGAGAACTTTCAATTTGAGTCTAATAAAATGAGGATGGCTGTCATTAGTGATCATCAGGTGAGGGAGACCAATGTAAGCGATGGTGATACGACATTCGCAGGATTTAGTGATGCGATGCAAACGCTGTTAAACTTACAGGATTCAGGCACACTTACCTTTCACGGCCTTACGACAACTATTGAACAAGAATATCTAGGGTTAGCAAAAGAAAACGTGTTGCCACTCTATTTTACGAGCGGGTTAACTACCGCCATCGTGGATGAGTCGATCTATACCCAGCTTGCTGCAGATTTGGACCCAGACATTCAACTTGAATCCTCAACTTATATTGGCTTCACATTAGATGATAGAGCGACTGTAGCAGTTGCTGATGAATTGTTTAACAGCATGCCATTCAAAGATGAGTTTGGCAATAGCTCTCATTACACGGAAGAACGTATCCAAAAACAGAATATGGGCCTTCTCATGTTCATTGTTGGATTCCTTGGTCTTACCTTCTTAATTACTTCAGGCTGTATTCTTTATTTTAAACAGGTGGAAGAAGGCGACGAGGAGCAACCAAATTACAAGATCCTGCGCAAGCTAGGCTTTACCGAAAAAGACCTGCTAAAAGGTATACTCGGAAAACAGCTCTTTAATTTCGGAATCCCTCTCATTGTAGGACTTGTTCACAGCTACTTTGCTGTCCAATCAGGCTGGTTCTTCTTTGGCACCGAGCTTTGGACCCCAATGCTTATTGTTATGGGATTATATGCAGCACTCTACTCGATCTTCGGGATCTTATCAGTACTTTATTATAAGAAAGTGATTAAGTTGGCGTTGTAATAAGAAAGCTCCAGGAATAGGTCCTGGAGCTTTTACATATTAACGGCTAAATACGAATGACCCTGTTATAAATAGGAGGATGATGACGATAATAAGGATACCTGTGCCTTTCCAGCCCAAGCTGTTAACCAAATCGACCATGCTTCCGCTGCTTGCTCGATTGAAGCCATCACTCATAGAATTTGTTCTATTTCTTTTTAACTCTTCTTGCCTTAATCTTTCCCTTCGTCTTTCTGGAGATTCTTTATTCTCACTCATATGAACACCTCCAGATTTTTAAGTAAGATAGCTCTTAATCTATTCTTCCGTTTCCCAATTCATTCTGTCAAAAGCATAACCCAAACTAATTCCTATTACATTTTCCTCATCATGTATAAATGATAAGTCCAAATTATTTTGATGGTTTGTTTATTGATTTTCTCGAACCTGTTTATACTCTCTCTTTTCAACAAATAACAAAATAAATGTTGCCGCAGGGCCTAATACAAGGGAGAGCAGAAACCAGTTGAGCCCTGTTCGATTTTTCCCTTGTGCCAGTGCTGCATTAATCAAGGCCAGTGTACCCCAGCCTACAACATATTGATTATCCATCAGACGCTCCTATCATTTTATTCTTTTTCCATAAGTTAAAATACTTTTGTCCAAGCTCTTAATGCTAGCCCTTAGCTTGTAAGGACATGAGCCACCCCTCGCAAAGTCCAAATGGCAAGGATTAGAGACATAATAAAAACTACCAAAGTCCCTGCAAGTACTCCAACTGAGGATTGGAAAGGTAAATAAACCCACACTTTCTCAAAGAGTTTAAAATACACTATGAAGAAGTTTGCTAAAAGCAAATATTCTACAACCTTTTTCAACCAACTCACCCCACTCAATAATTATAATGGCTTCTTATAATGCGAGGTGTCGCCATGAAGATAGATAGTCGACTTGTCACCATCGAACTCAACTTTACACAGGCATGCAGGGTGCAGGTAAGGTGGATCCCATATATTTGATAACGGCCTTCCTTCAAAATAAGCCATTAATACTTTTACAACGACGGTATGAGTTACGATTAAGAGAGGTGAGTCAGAATAATGATTTCTATGGATTTGCTTCAGTTTGTCTATTACTCTGTCTTGAACCTCCAAAAATGATTCTCCCGTTGTTGGCTGAAAAAGATGAGGGGTATGCCAAAAGGATTGAAACTCGTGAGGTTCACTCTTCAGTAAATCACTTTGACGCTTCCCTTCCCACTCTCCCAAATACATTTCTCTTAATTGATCCACCTTTACAATCGGTGATTTTTGTTGACGTGAAATAATTTCTGTCGTTCTCACTGCTCTTTGGCTGGAGCTAGTGTAAATACCATCAAACTCAACCTCTTTGAGAGCTTCGTGCAGCCAATCAGCTTGTAATTCTCCCAGTTGAGTTAAAGGAGAATCGTGATGACCTTGCAATCGCTTTTCCACATTCCATTCGGTTTCACCGTGCCTTACTATGTATAAGGTTGTTTTGCCCACTCTAAAGCCTCCCTCATTTTCTACCTCGTTACCCCCATATACCACCAAGGTAATTATTCAGACCACGTATACGTCGTACAACTCCAATGCTTTGTTCCTGACTTCTTCTTCCCCTTCCACCCTTGCCTTTGTAATTCCTTAGAGATAAACCTATTAAAAAAACCATGTCCAACGATTGCCACGGATTGAGATTCCTTAGCATAGGTAATTAATTGTTCTGTCGCTTTTTCTGCTCTCCCTTTTGCCTCACTTACTGATTCGCAAGCATTTGAATATCCTCCAAACCATAAAAGCCTTAGAAATACAGCCCAAGTGCTTGGCTTTAATCTAATAGACAGATGCTTCGCGTGTAGAGTTGGCAGCTCTGTTTCGCGAAACAAAGAATGGGAGATCGTTTTTCCTTCTGGGTGGAGGATCGCTGCTGAGTCAATTGATCTTTTTAAGTCACTGGTGATTAAAACATCGGCCGAGGTGATTTTCAGGAGTGTTTCGGGTGGATAATTCGCTTGTCTATGTACCCCGCTAGCATTATAGTTATCTACCCAACTTTCAAACTCTGCACAGGTTACTCTCTTCTTTTCATTAAATTGTGATTTGCCATGTCTGATCAATGAGATCTCCATCATTTCTTTACACAGTCTTCTGCTTCAAATAGAAATAACTGCTGACGACCGCACCTACAAGAATAGAAATGACTACCATCAAGCCTACATATTGTTTATAGAAAATCATTTCAACAGGGACAAAAAGGACAAATCCGGTAATTAAAATAAGTAAGGATACAAACATCGCCCGATCGATCTTTAATTTGATATGTAAGTGCTCACTGCCTATCTTTTTAGTCATTACTGTCAGGACAATGACTGAAGAAAGTGCAATGATTGTTGAGATTATCATAAACAAATTAAAATTTGTTGGGTCACTAGCTAACCATTGGTCGAGCCATTGGAAAACAGACACGTTCCATCATCCTTTCTAATACTAAATACAACAAACAACACCTTACTATTTTAACATAAATATCCAATAAATAACTGACTATTCTTCTACCTTTTCCATAAAAAAGAGCCTTTTCATTTGAAAGACTCTTTCTGCTTTTTATTCACTTGAATGTGACTTTCTACTCTTCCTTCATTTCCTCAAAATTCGTTGCCTCAAATTGATTAAGCCATTCGCGAACTTCATCTGTTGACTTAGTGTTCATTAGTTCATTTCTTAATTGACCCGCACCTCTAAATCCTTTGACATAGATCTTGAAAAAGCGATGAAGGGCTTTGAACGGACGCACCTCTAAATGTGAATATTTATCATAGAGATCTAGATGCAATCTTAAGAGATCAAGTAACTCCTTACTGCTATGGTCTTTCGGCTCCTTTTCAAAGGCAAATGGATTATGGAAAATACCACGGCCAATCATCACTCCATCAACCCCATATTGCTCCACAAGCTTTAACCCGGTTTGACGGTCAGGGATATCTCCATTGATTGTTAAAAGCGTATGTGGTGCCACTTCGTCACGCAGTTTTTTAATCTCTGGGATCAACTCCCAATGAGCATCTACTTTACTCATTTCATTTCTTGTACGCAGATGAATAGAAAGGTTCACAATATCTTGCTTAAGAATGTGAGTCAGCCAGTCCTGCCATTCGTCTACCTCAGCGAAGCCAATCCTTGTTTTTACACTTACAGGCAATCCCCCTGCTTTTGCTGCCTGGATTAGTTCAGCTGCAACTTCAGGACGGCGAATCAGACCGCTTCCCTTCCCATTCTGTACCACATTAGGAACTGGACAGCCCATATTGATATCCAGACCTTTAAAGCCAAGTTCCGCCATTCCAATACTCATTTGACGAAAATATTCAGGCTTGTCCCCCCATATATGAGCGACAATCGGCTGTTCATCCTCTGTAAAAGTTAAACGCCCACGAACACTTTTCATCCCGTCCGGGTGACAATAACTTTCACTGTTTGTAAACTCTGTGAAAAACACATCAGGTCTAGCCGCTTCACTTACAACATGGCGAAAAACAACGTCTGTTACTTCTTCCATTGGTGCCAATATGAAGAACGGACGCGGTAAACCAGCCCAAAAATTATCTTTTTTATTTATAGTTAAATCTTTATTAGTATTAAGATCCATTTTTACTTCACATCCATATCTATAATCAAATTCTCTCATGATGGAATATCAGACCTGCCCGTTATCCAAAAATAAAAGGAGAATGTCCCAGGTTCTTTTAAATTTATACCATGCTTATGCATGTTTTATCAAACAGAAAAAGGAATGTTCAAGTTATTACCAGTCTTGTATTTTTATGTTCATCAATCCATTACTTCTATATGATGATAAACAAGGAAAAAGAAATTTCCTTTCCTTTAGAAAACTGAGTTTCTTTCAGTAAAAAAGGAGTGACCTCAGCACTCCATCTGTAACTTTATGTTATATCATTACAGTAAATTACTTCTTTTGTCGAAACAAATCAATCGACTTATATCCTTGAGATAAGATATCAACCATTTGGAGGTGGCGTTTATCACGAGTTTTTTGTTGCTTAGCAGAAAAGATGTAGCGAGCCCACTCCCTTTGGTAACCTGGAGTTAGGTTCTGATAAAACTTAAGTTCATTTGGATGCATGGTTAATAGCTTTTCTACCTCTTTAATATTCTCCTCATAATCTGCAACACACTGACTTGCAGAGGATGATTTTTTAAGTCGCTTCTTTTCATACGTTAATCCCACCACTGTGACGTGATCCATACTTACCATTCGCGAAAATTTCAAATCACTATTTTTCACATATCCATCTTCCCCTACTTTCAATGCGGGAAAAATTTCATCTCTATGAACAAACGTACTATATCTCTTGTTTCCTTTTTTCGGATAAGCAAATAATAAATATCCTTTATCTATTAAGTTTTGCTCATTAAGTATTTTTTGAGTTTGATTTACTATTTCTTCAATGGTTTCAACAAAGATGAAGATAGCATCGTGCTTTCCTGATACTTCCGAATTAAATCCCTCTAAACAAGTCATAATCATTTGGTTGAAGTAGCACGGTCATATTTTGATATTTATCCAGTTTTAACTTATCAATAATGTCCATGTTCTTCTCCTTTTTATATAGACGTTTCAAATTTAAGTTAGATTACTTAGTTATTATATCCACTATGAACCAGTTTGTACTATCCTAATACTTATATCATTAACCCTGCATAAAAAAGATGAACCAATACTATCTGGTTCACCTCCTAATCCTTATGCACCTAGTATTTAAAATGCAAATTGTTAAAACCCTTATCCCCAAATCTCTTTCGAAATGTCTACTATATATTTAAGTTTCGTCCACTGCTCGTCCTCTGTTAAAGTGTTTCCATGATGAGTTGAGGCAAAGCCACATTGAGGACTAATACATAATTGTTCTAGTGGCACATATTTTGTAGCCTCTTCAACACGAGCTTTAATCGTTTCCTTGTCTTCTAATTGACCATGTTTTGATGTGAACACACCTAGCACTACTTGCGGACCGCCAGTTGGAATGTATTCCAACGGACCAAAGTCACCAGAACGGTCATCATCATATTCGAGGAAAAATCCGTTTACCTTTTCTTTTGCAAATAAGGTTGGAGCAATTTGTGCATAACTCCCTTCAAAGGCCCATTTAGACCGGTAGTTTCCACGGCAAAGATGTGTGGTGATGATTAAATCTTCCGGTTTGTCTTCTAATACTCCGTTTGCAACACGTAGAGCTAAGTCTATTAATTCCTCACGTGAATACCCGCTGTCATTAAACGGAATTTCTGATGCGTTCAGTCCAGCAATATAAACATCATCTAATTGTAAATACCGACATCCGGCTTCATAAAAGGCTTTAATTGCCTCGCGATAGGTTTGAATAATATCCTTTGTATATTCTTCGATATCTGGATAAATGTCTACATTGCGGATGCCTGCGTTAAACATTTGGTTTGGACTTGGTATAGTTAATTTTGCGACAGCACGTCCCCCCACCACTTCTTTAAATTCGATAAAGTCTTTAATATGAGGATGGTTTGGGTTAAATGAGACTTTTCCAGTAACACGTACATCATATCTTTCTGTCTCCTCCCCTTTGAAGGCAAATCCGTAGTCTGGTACGTATCCTTCTACGCCATTCAAATGCTCAAGGAAATCAGTATGCCAAAATCTACGGCGGAACTCTCCATCTGTTACAGCTTGGAGTCCTACTTTGATTTGCTTGTCAACGATCCTTTTAATTTCTTCTGTTTCAATTTGATGGAGTTCTTGAGCGGTAATCTTGTCACTTTGGAAATCTTTTCTTGCAGTATGTATTCTTTCTGGTCTTAATAGGCTTCCCACATGATCAGCTCTAAATGGTGCTCGAACAATAGTTTTATTCATGAATATTCTCCCACTTCCTAAAAGATTTAATATTCTCAATGCTTGATGTAGGATAAGTGTAGCATGGGGAGATTATTATAATGTAAGACATTAAATCTATTCCTTGTTATAGCTTGAAGCTATAACTGCTGTAATTCTTCCTCAATGGTTTCCTTTAAATATTGAATATAGATCCTGCCTAACGTACTCGTTGTCAAATGTTTATGAGTAATATAACCGACATGTATCTGTTCTTCTACTCTTAACGGAACAGCAATAATATCTTTGCTATTTAACTTATGACTGATCACACCAGTGGAAATGGTATAGCCATTTAATCCTATCAGCAAGTTAAATAAAGTGGCACGATCACTCACCCGTATATTTTTTTGCCTCGAAAGCGTGCTTAGAATCTCCTCTGAAAAATAAAAAGAATTATAGTCCCCCTGCTCATAAGAAAGGTAAGGATAAGGAAACAAGTCATCTAATGTAACAAAGTCCTTTTCAGACAGTGGATTGGTGGAACTAATGAAAACATGAGGCTTTGCGATAAACAGCTCATGAAACGTTAAATTTCCTTCTCTCAAAAACTTTTGAACCACATTTCGATTAAAATCATTCAGGTATAAAATACCGATTTCACTGCGGAGATTCTTCACATCATCAATAATTTCATAGGTTCTTGTTTCTCGTAAAGTGAACTCATACTCCTCTCGCTCATACTCTTTAAGCAGTCTCACAAAAGCACTAACTGCAAAGGCATAATGCTGGGCAGACACAGAGAAACTTTGTTGCTTTGAGGAAGTTTTAGTATAGCGGTTTTCTAAAAGTGCTGCTTGCTCTGCCACCTGCCTTGCATAACCTAAGAATTCCGAGCCCTCATGAGTAACGACAATTCCCTTATTGGTTCGTGAAAAAATCGTGATTCCGATTTCTTCTTCCAGCTCTTTTAGTGCATTTGAAAGACTGGGTTGGCTAATAAAAAGCTTCTGTGCAGCCTTGTTAATGGAACGACATCTTGCTACTTCAATTACGTATTTTAGTTGTTGTAATGTCATCTTTAATCCTTTCTGTTTCTGTTATCTAATAGAATCTAGCTAGTCATTCCTTACCTACTCATATACCAATTGTGATATTTATTTCTTCTATTAATTAAGTCAAACAAGCAACCACTTCACTTTATGGCTGCATCCATTTCTTTAGCGTTTTCAAGCAAAGTTAATGAATAGTTCCCAACTTGCCCTTTTTCGTATAAATTTGTAATTGAAGTAGAATATTGCACGATGCTTCCTCTAAATGATAAGCCTCTCTCAGGTACTTTTACATCAAATGTCCCTTGATATAGTAACGTTGCTATATCATGATACTCTTCACTCGTAACGTGAAAGACAACTGAAATTTCATGGATATTATTTACTTTCCTTTCTTTGAAACTCTGCACCTTAATCACAGTCTGATTTAATATTATTTCTTTCGCCATAAAATCATCTCCATTTCCTTTGCAACGAGCTTATTCAAATTCAATTACCTCCAGAAGTTTTTCTACGTAGGCCATCGCTTTTAAATGTCTTCTATTTCGTATACCTAGCAGAGTTAGTACCTCAGAAGCAAGATTTCGACATGCCTCTGTCCCCTCCGTTCTCTCGAATCTGTCCTTCATCCTTGCATTTTCATCCGTATAAAATCGGTGATTAATCGCTTTAAGCAGGCTTATTTTAGCCAATTGAAGACCATCAAATGTACGGTAGCCGCTATCCGAATCTCGGATAGCTCGTATATACCCTTCTTTATCCCAATATCTGATGGCTGTTCGGGAAACATTCATTCTTTCAGCTGCTTCCCCTAACGACCAGAGACAAGAATTTTTCTCCGAGTACTCAATTAGTTTAACTGCTTCCATTACAAACTTTTTTTCTTCTCCCCTACGAATCAGCTCGTCGTTAAGAGTCCAAAGAGCTTCATCGATTTTCATACCCCTTATGCTTTCCATAACCTTCACTGCTACATCCATCCCAAACCCATCAGAAAGTGATTTTACACACGAAAAATAGATAAGATGAACACTGGAGTAAATACGGTACCCACTTGCTGTTCGTTTTGGTGAAGGGACAAGTCCTTTAGCTTCGTAGTTACGCAGTGTGTTTGTACTTACGTTTAATTTCGCCGCAATGTCGGCAGGTTTAAGTATCTCCATTACATGATCTCCTTCAATTTCATTGCAAAGTTTGACCTCTAAACCTAACTAGACTTCCTTATTTATTATAACAAACTTTGAAATTTGCTTTAAGGTTGTACGATAAGGAAGAATCAAAAAGAAGGGGGATTAATCTATGACTTTATTGAGGCAGAACATGACCATAACTGAACTTGAGAAAACGTTGAATGAAGAAGTTGAAGCTAACTGGGGGAGAATCCTTGAAGACAACCATGAGGAATTTGAAACCTTATTCCCAGAGTATGAAGATGCTACCTACGGTATTTACGCAGAAAAATTGCTGGGACCTATCTGGCGGCAAGTGGAAGATTCAGGTTTCTATTCTGCAGCCGAAGTGAAAGCGGATGATTTTGTGATTGCTGGTTTCCTTCTGTTCCGCCAATCTCTTGAAAAAGAACAATGGGGCACACCAGCGAACGAAAAGAGAGTATTTTGGCTTACGATAAAAAATAGTCAGCATAAGGAGATCGGTACACTTCTTATGGAGATGTCACATTCCCATGTACGCTTCTCCATTCCTGCCCCGCCGAAGTTTTTTGCTCTTCAAACAACAAATGGACGTGAGATCAGGTCACAGATCCGTTCTATCTATGACAAATAAAGTGAGACAAAGCAGAAGGGTCAACAATTATAGAGAGAAGCCGTTTCACAAGCTTCTCTCAATGTTTATACTTAAAAACAAGAAATACCTATTTTTCCTTAATAGAGATCCATATCTCACTTTTTTGGTCTTTGCTAGCTAGTATTTCTGGTCCTTCTGCCAATTCATATAAGGATGAAGGTAGCCACTCTGAGTATATGCGTTGCCACTGTTCTTCAACATGCTCCCAGTTCCCATCAATTTCAAAGACTGCCCACAATAAGCTAGGTACTTCTAAAACAGAGTATTTTTCTAGCGGCTCTTTTGATGTAGCGGCTCCAATATATTGATTAAAAGTTGCCTTTCCTTCCTTACTTTCAGAGTAATTTACTGATACATGAACGACACCATAAGGTTCTATATTCGAACTAGCTTCTAATTCTTTCATTTCATTATCACTAATAGCTGATATCATACTTTCGTACGTGGGTGTTAGAATCTCATTAACCATCATAACTTCATACTTAACACCAACCACGTTAAACCCTTCTTTTTCAACAATACGATAATTCATTTCAGTTCCTCCTTTTATTGATAATTGAAAGGTCATGGGTGGATATGCTTTTAATTGCCTACCGTTTTTTCTTGCTTCTGATGGTGTGATGCCATGTACATTGAGAAACGCTCTAGTAAAAGAGTCCGGTGAGTTGTACCCATATTTCATCGCAACATCAATTACTTTTACGTTATGATTTTGAAATTCTAATGCAGCTAATGTTAGTCTTCTGCGACGTATATATTCTGATAACGATATCCGTGCAAGGAAAGAAAACATTCTTTTAAAATGATATTCAGAACAGTGAGCTAACCTTGCCACCACCTTAAAGTCTATCTCACGAGTAAGGTTTTCCTCGATATACTTCATTGCAGTATTCATGTCGTGAAGCAAATCCATTTATATGCCCCCTTTCATCAATAGAATAGCAGGAATTTAATCTAGACATCCGACATTCTGTGCACGATTTTGAAGGATAAAATTTTTATTCGTAATAATTTATCATTCGCTTATACGAAGTAGTCTTGTCTTTATAAAACGTAATTTTCTTACCGTAGATCCTTTTTAATTTGAGCAACCAATATACATTACAATCTAATTCATTGTTACAGAATAGGAATCCATTATGAAAAACGATTGCCTTAAAAGCAATCGTTTCTCTAATAGTGCCCTCCTATCCCCCCTATCTTGGTACAAGGTTGAAAATAATAAATTGTAACCTACCCCGTTAGTTATAAATAGGCGGCATTTGCTGCTGTTCATTTTTTAGGGAAACGTGGAGTTCTTGGTCGTCATTAATGGAAGCGAAAAAGACACGATTGACTTGTGCAACCCTTCTTTTTTGCAATTCAGTAATTAACCATTGTTGATTTAAGACCTCCATAACTATTCACCTATTCCTATTTGTAGTACATAAGCAGAAGAACTACTGTCTTAGTTTCATGATAGTTATCCCCAATAGGAGGTGCAGTTTTTACTTTCGCATTCTTATGACCAATTATGTTAATCAATGACTCTTATCAGCAATACACAGTTGGATTCTTCTTTACATTAAAGTATGATCTACCTCATCTACTGTATCACTTTTAAGAGAACCCCCTCATGCTATAGACCAAAATAACCTACAATCTCAAAAAAGAGCCCAGCTTGGGCTCTTTTAATTAATTCTTTACTTCTAGTACCGCAACAGTTTCTACATGTGTTGAATGAGGGAACATATCTACCGGCTGGACTTCCTTCGTCTTATATCCTCCGTCTTCTAACACTCGCAAATCTCGTGCTAGGGTTGCTGGATTACAGGAGACATATACAACGCGTTTTGGCTTCATGTTTAAAATTGTTTCTAGGAGCTTTTCATCACAGCCTTTGCGCGGCGGGTCGACGACGATGACATCTGGACGGATGCCTTGTGCATACCACCATGGCATGACGTTTTCTGCTTCACCTACTGCAAAGTCTACATTCGTAAAGCCGTTAATCTCAGCATTTTTCTTAGCATCAGAAATCGCCTCTGGGACTATTTCCACGCCGTAGACATGCTTTGCTTTTTGAGCGAGGAACAGTGAAATCGTTCCGATGCCGCAATAGGCGTCTATCACAGTTTCGTCACCTTTTAAATCTGCGTATTCTAACGCTTTATCATACAGCACTTTCGTTTGATCCGGGTTGACTTGGTAGAATGAGCGGGCAGATATCGCAAAGCGGATATCCCCGATTGAATCATAAATGTATTCGTCTCCCCATAAGACAATCGTTTGATCACCGAAGATGACATTCGTGCGTTTTGGATTAATGTTTTGTACGATCGATTTCACGTTTGGAATCGACCCTCTAATTTCTTCAATGATGTTCTTTTTATTTGGCAGCTCCTTGCCTCTAGTGACAAGCACAACCATGATGTCTCCAGTTTGTTTCCCGTAGCGTGCAACGACGTGGCGGAGCGTTCCTTTATGCTTGTCCTCATCATAGCCGCGAATGCCGTATTTCTTCGCGATTTCTTTCACTTTACTTACCACATCATCATTTTCCTGATGTTGAATTAAGCATTCATCCATATCAATGATGCGGTGGCTGCGCTCTTGATAGAAGCCAGCGATCAGTCCGCCTTCCTCTTCTCCTACCGGCACTTGCGCTTTATTGCGGTAGCGCCATGGATCGTTCATGCCGAGTGTTGGGTGAACTGGGATGTCTGTCATTTGCCCGATTCGCGCGAGTACATCTTTCACTTGCTTTTGTTTATACATAAGCTGCGCCTCGTAGCTCATATGCTGCAGCTGACAGCCTCCGCATTGGTGGTAGATTGGGCATGGCGGTTCTGTGCGGTGCTGGCTTTCTTCAATCGTCTCCATCACTCGTGCGAAGCCGTAGCCTTTTTTCACTTTTACTACTTTAGCTTTAATCTTCTCCCCTGGCAGCGCCTTTGGAATAAACAACGCATAACCGTCTACTTTCGCGACACCTGCTCCGTCATGGGTGAGATCTTCTATTTGAACCTCAATGATTTGATTTTTATCAACTGGTAATTGTTGTTTGCTCATAATATAGCCGTCCTTTTCACTTTTCTTCCTTTTGTGATTGTAGCATGGTTTGATTGGATTACGAAATGGAAGTTCTGCGCGGATGTGAATTTCCATATTCTTGATGCATTTGTTCGAAAAAATGAGGCTTGTGTTCGAATTAATTGAAAACTTGATTGAAAAATTCTCCACTTTGTTCGAAATAATTCTCTTTGCATTCGAATTACCTCTATAACCACATCCCGACAACATAAAAAAGCTGCAGGGATCCCGCAGCCTTCACATATTACGTACGTTTTTTACGATTTTTCGGTGTAAGCATCTGAAAATGTTGATAGAGGTTCACGAATTCCGCTGGAAGGACGCCGCCGTATTCACCGTCTAGGTTCAGCTGCATGTCACTTTCCACTTGTACTTTAATGCGGTTTGCCTGTACATACATTACTTTTGGATGATTGAGGTGCTCTCCGCGCATCGCCAGCGTTGTCAGGTGCAGAAATTCTGGGAAAGAGATTTTTTTAACCACAATAAAGTCAAACATCCCGTCCTGCAGAGATGCATTTGGTGCGAGACGCTCAAACCCTCCGACAGAATTCGTATTGGAAACGAGAAACATCATAATTTCTCCTTCAAACAGCTTTCCGTCATATTCAATCTTAACGTGAGTTGGTGCAATTTGCGGCAGCTTTTCGAGCCCTTTAATGTAGTAGGCAAGCTGGCCGACCATTGTCTTCATCTTACTAGGCACTTCATATGTGAGTTCAGTCAGTGTTCCGCCAGCTGCGATATTAATAAAATATTTATCATTCACTCGCCCAATATCAATTGGTTCAATATGGCCGTCACAGAGCACGTCGCATGCTTTTTCAATTTCTTTTGGAATATGAAGAGCACGAGCAAAGTCATTGGTCGTCCCTGCTGGAATCAGACCGATCATTGGACGCTCATCTAATTCGGCCAATCCATTTACCACTTCAAATATTGTCCCGTCTCCACCTGCTGCAATGACGAGATCAGCTCCCCGTTCAGCCGCGAGCTTAGCTGCTCTTTTGGCACAACCCTCTCCTGTTGTGGCATGAGCAGACGTTTCATACCCTGCCTTCTCTAAACGTTCTAGAACATAGGCTAAATTTTTACGAATCTGTTCACGTCCAGACGTCGGGTTGTAGATAAGACGTGCTTTTTTCATTGAGATCCCCTACTTTAATTAAATTAACTTTACTCAAATCCACTATTTGTCAGCTTATTTATGCTTGTATTGTAACCTAATTAAGAAGAAAAGGACAATTAATATTGCTTACCTACATTGTATGAAAAAATATCAGTTCCATGACAAGCACCTTAACTATCTTCTATTGTTTATTTTTCTTAATGATATACACCCAGCCAACGATAATTAACAATCCGACTAAAATATAGCCGTAAATCATTCATCCACTTCCTCTCAGAAAAAAGCGAGCGGCTAACCGCACAGGTTCTCCACTCGCTTTATGCTTGTCCCCGTTGCAGGAGATTAACGTTTTGATTTAACGCTCTGATTAGCGCTTTTTAATTTGTTCTAATAAGATCTTGTTGACCATTTGCGGGTTGGCTTTTCCTTTTGAGGCTTTCATAATTTGGCCGACTAGGAATCCGATCGCGCGTTCTTTTCCGTTTTTGAAATCTTCAACGGATTGATCGTTGTTATCAAGAACTTCAGTTACCATCTTAAGAAGCTCGCCTTCATCAGAGATTTGAACAAGACCTTTGTCTTTAACGATCTGTTCAGGATCTCCGCCTTTTTCGATTAAATCCTTGAAGACTTTCTTCGCTATCTTAGATGAAATGGTGCCTTTCTCGATCAACTGAATCATTTTCGCAAGACCTTCTGGAGTTAGAGCTACGTCTCCAAGCTCTTTCTGCTCGGCATTTAAGTACTCATTTACTGAGCCCATCAACCAGTTTGAAGCAAGCTTCGCGTCTCCACCTTGTTCAACCGTTGCTTCAAAGAAATCTGCCATTTCTTTCGTCACGGTTAAGACACCAGCATCATATTCAGGCAATCCAAGTTCTTCGACATAGCGCTTCTTTCTCGCATCAGGAAGCTCTGGAATTTCAGCACTGATGCGCTCTTTCCACTCATCATCAATGAAAAGCGGAATCAAGTCAGGCTCTGGGAAGTAACGATAGTCATCTGATCCTTCCTTCACACGCATTAGAAGCGTTTTTCCTGTTGCTTCGTCAAAGCGGCGTGTTTCCTGCTCGATGATGCCTCCTGAGAGCAGCACTTGCTCTTGACGCTTTTCTTCATACTCCAGCCCTTTGCGTACAAAGTTAAAGGAGTTTAAGTTTTTCAGCTCTGCTTTAGTTCCGAACTTTTCTTGTCCTACCGGGCGCAGAGAGATATTGGCGTCACAACGCAGAGAACCCTCTTCCATTTTACAATCAGATACGCTTGTATATTGAATAATGGACTTCAGCTTTTCTAAGTACGCATATGCTTCTTCTGGGGTGCGGATGTCCGGCTCAGATACAATTTCAATTAAAGGTGTTCCTTGACGGTTATAGTCACAAAGCGAATAGCTGCCCGAGTGAGTCAGCTTACCAGCATCTTCTTCTAAGTGCAGTCTCGTAATTCCGATACGCTTTGTTTTGCCGTCTACTTCGATATCAATATATCCGTTCTCCCCAATCGGCTTATCAAATTGTGAAATCTGATAGGCTTTCGGATTATCTGGGTAGAAGTAGTTTTTACGGTCAAATTTCGTATCCGTTGCCACTTCACAATTCAGGGCCATTGCTGCTTTCATCGCATACTCTACTGCGCGTTTATTTAACACAGGCAGCACGCCAGGATAGCCTAGGTCGATAACACTTGTATTTGTGTTAGGTTCTGAACCGAAGTGGTTCGGGCTTGATGAGAAAATTTTTGATTCTGTTTTTAATTCTACGTGTACTTCAAGACCAATTATTGTTTCAAAATTCATCGCTGATCTCACCCCTTACAATGTTGGTTTCTTTGTATGATAGTCCGTTGCTTGTTCAAACACATGCGCCACACGGTAGATTGTGCTCTCATCAAAGTGCTTTCCAATAATTTGAAGGCCCAAAGGAAGACCGTTTTGGAAGCCACAAGGCACAGAGATACCAGGTACACCTGCTAAGTTTACTGGGATCGTTAAAATATCGTTGGCATACATCGTTAATGGATCGTCTGTTTTCTCACCGATCTTGAAAGCAGGCGTCGGTGTTGTCGGCCCAATAATAACATCATAATTTTCAAATATTTTATCAAAGTCCTGCTTGATTAACGTACGAACCTGCTGAGCTTTTTTGTAGTAAGCATCATAGTATCCAGAGCTTAGAGCAAAGGTTCCAAGCATGATACGGCGCTTCACCTCGTTACCGAAGCCTTCTGCTCGTGTTTGTTTATACATTTCAATTAAGTTATCGGCATTATCGGTACGGTAGCCATAACGTACCCCGTCAAAACGAGAAAGGTTCGCTGACGCCTCTGATGAAGAGAGTAAGTAATACGTTGCAAGAGCGTATTTAGAGTGCGGAAGGGATACCTCTTCCCATGTTGCACCTTGGGCTTCAAGAACTTTCAAGGAATCAAGAACAGACTGCTTGACGTTTTCATCTACGCCCTCGCCTAAATACTCTTTAGGCACAGCAATTTTAAGCCCTTTAACATCTCCTGTAAGAGCTGATAAAAAGTCAGGTACATCAACTGGAGCAGATGTGCCGTCCATTGGATCGACACCTGATATTGCTTGCAGTAAGTAGGCATTATCTTCAACATTACGAGTGACAGGACCGATTTGATCAAGTGATGAAGCGAATGCTACTAATCCAAATCGTGAAACTCGTCCATATGTAGGCTTTAATCCAACGACTCCGCAATAGGCTGCCGGCTGACGAATCGAACCGCCCGTATCAGAACCTAGTGTAAAAGGAACTTCGCCTGCTGCTACAGCTGCAGCGGAACCACCGCTTGACCCGCCTGGTACGTAGTCAAGATTCCATGGATTTTTCGTTTCTTTATAAGCTGAGTTCTCTGTTGATGAGCCCATTGCAAATTCATCCATGTTTAACTTACCGATCGTTACAGACTGCGCGTCTCTTAGCTTCTGAACAACCGTTGCATCATAGATTGGATCAAAATTTTCCAATATACGGCTTGAGCAAGTCGTACGTAAATCTCTTGTGACGATATTATCCTTAACCCCGATCGGCATACCGAATAATAAACCACGAGATGTTTCCGTTCCTAGTGCCTCATCGAGCTCTTTTGCATAGGCACGAGCTTTTTCCTCATCTAACGCTAAAAAAGCACCTACTTTGTCATCGACTTGGGCAATACGCTTGTACGACTCGTCAACAAGCTCTGAAACTTTGACTTCTTTATTGTGAAGCATCGTATGTAAATCTTTCATTTTATGATCAAATAATGACATGAAGCGAACCCTCCCTGCTAATCCATAATAGACGGCACTCTAATGTGGCCATCTTCATGATCTGGTGCATTTTTAAGTACATCTTTAATTGGCAATCCTTCAGCTGGCTTATCTTCGCGTAATACATTCTTCATATCAAGAACGTGAGAAGTAGGTTCTACTCCTGTTGTATCGAGTTCATTCAGCTGTTCTGCAAATGTGATAATAGCATCAAGCTGTCCTTGAAACATTTCCGCTTCTTCTTCAGTAATCGCGAGCCTTGCTAGGTTAGCAACGTGCTTTACTTCATCCGTTGAGATTCGTGACATCTCAATCACCTCCACTAAGTTTTCGTGCATGTAGACAATATTCATAATGATACCAAATTACATACCTATAGGCAACAGAGCCCAATAGTATCAATGCCTCTTTATTACTTTAAAGGAGCTTCATATACTATATTTAGATAATAAAAAAGAGGGCTGATCTGCATTGGATCAACCCTCTCGTCATTCTACTATTTTAATTCTTCATTTACTTGATCAAATTCAGCTTGAATCTCTTCAGATGGCTCTTTATCAAGGATACTGAAGACCATTGCTGCAACCCACGCAAAAATGAAACCTGGGATGATTTCATATAGACCTAGGATTGGGAACTGATCAGCACTTAAGCCAAACCAGCGATCAAGTTCTGCCCAAACGATAACAGTCACACCACCGACAATCATACCGGCAAGTGCTCCGTTACGCGTCATACGTTTCCAGAACAATGCAAGAAGCAGAACCGGACCGAATGCAGCACCGAAACCAGCCCACGCATATCCTACCAGCTCAAGAACAGAGCTTTCAGGATTGTAAGCTAATGCAATCGCGATTAAAGCAATCACAACGACCCCGATACGGCCGACCCAAACTAACTCCGTTTGAGATGCATCTTTACGTAGGAAGCCTTTATAGACATCCTCAGCAAGCGCACTTGATGATACAAGCAGCTGTGAGTCAATCGTTGACATAATTGCAGATAGAATCGCTGCAAGCAGGAATCCAGAAACCCATGGATTAAATAGAATTTGCGTAAATAAGATAAACACCGTCTCATGAGCTCCTTCTCCGATCGCTGCACCAGCAGGACCATTAACAGAGAAGTATGCAATACCGATAAATCCAGTGAAAATTGCACCAAATAGTGCAAGTACCATCCATGTCATCCCTACAAAACGAGCTTTAGGAATCTCATCGACGGATTTAACCGCCATAAAGCGAGTTACAATATGAGGCTGGCCAAAGTAACCAAGTCCCCAAGCAAGAAGTGATAGAATCGAGATGATTCCAACTCCTGTAAAGGCATCAAGATAAGATGGATCAATGGCACCTACCGCATTAACTGTTTCATTCCAGCCGCCCATCTCAGAAATAGCGACAATCGGAACAATGACTAATGCTAAGAACATTAAGATCCCTTGGAAAAAGTCTGTCCAGCTGACTGCTAAGAAACCACCAAGGAATGTGTAAGAAATAATAACAATGGCACCAATCCAAAGTGCTTGAGTATACGTCATTCCAAATGATGATTCAAATAACAATGCCCCTCCTACAAGTCCTGAAGAAGTGTAGAAAGCGAAGAATACTAAAATAACGAGTGCTGAAATAATACGAAGCGACTTAGAGTTATCTTTAAAACGATGCTCTAAGAAATCTGGTAGAGTAATGGAATCATTCGCAACCATTGTGTACTTACGAAGACGTGCCGCCATAAACTGCCAATTTAAATATGCACCAACTGCTAAACCAACCGCGAGCCATATTTCACTCATACCACCAACATACATAGCGCCCGGTAGACCTAGTAATAGCCAACTACTCATATCAGATGCCCCCGCACTAAGTGCAGCAACACTTCCGCCTAATCGACGACCACCTAAAACATAATCTGATAAATTGCTTGTCATTTTGTATGCTATTAAACCAATAACGAGCATACCAACTAAATACACGATAAATGTAATAATCGTAGCTAATTCCACCGTTATCCTCTCCTTCTATTCAGTAACGAAACCAATGAAAACAAAATTAATAATGGCATGGGGATATACAAAAGCAACCAAGTAGCTGTTGTTAATCCGTAATCCATCCAATCACCTCCATTCTAATAAATAGCATTTATACAATGAATATGCATTTATTATTTTGTTCATGCCCCGTCTGCTGACAATCCGCAAAGGTCATACCAGCATTTCCGAAAGCAATCATAACACAATATCCTATTCAGAACATTCAGTTCTTTATTTTTAAAATCTCCAAATGTATAAATATACAATATTACCGTTTATGTAACCGTTTTATCCACTATATAGACATATATATTCATGAAAATAAATGATCATTAATTTCTTTATTAGGATAAAGGACTTATAGTATTTCCCATTATCCTACAGAAGCTGTCAATTATAATTCGAGGCTGTAGCTTATTTTTCCTCTTTTATCAGGCTTTATTCCGCAGGTTTTTCATATCTAAAACCTTTGCTTAATAAAAAAAGCTATAAAAAAGACCCGCCTTTTAAAAGGCAGGCCTAAATCACTTATCTGGATCCTTTAATATACGGTTTACCAATCGCTTTTGGTCCTTCAGCACGTCCAACAAATCCAGCAAGAGCTAAGATCGTTAACACGTAAGGCGCAATCAATAAGAATACTGGCGGAACATCAGATAGTAAAGGAATTTGCTGACCAGTAATACTTAAAGCTTGAGCAAGACCAAAGAATAACGCCGCTCCAAGTGCTCCAAGCGGATTCCACTTACCAAAGATTAAAGCTGCCAACGCCATAAAGCCTTGTCCAACGATGGTCGTTCCTGAGAAGTTACCTGTAACCGTTAAAGCAAATACTGCTCCTCCAAGTCCTGCAAATGCACCACTTAGCATAACACCGATATAACGCATACGATTGACATTAATCCCCATCGTGTCAGCTGCCATCGGGTGCTCACCTACAGAACGTAAGCGAAGACCGAATGGTGTGTAGAAAATAACGAAATACACAATGACCGCTAAAAGAATCGCGACATACGAAGTCATATATGCACTCGAGAAGAATAGTGGTCCAATAAACGGAATATCACTTAAAAGCGGGACATCCATTCTGTAAATACGGTTAGAAATATAATCCGTTTGTCCTTTGTTATAAAGAAGTCGAACAATAAATACCGTTAACCCTACAGCAAGGAAGTTCAGTGCAACCCCGCTGACAATCTGGTCCGCACGGAATGTAATGGATGCAACTGCATGAAATAATGAGAAAAGCGACCCAATTAAAATCGAAATAACTAAGGCAAGGAGAATAACGACTGGGCCGCCCATTCCCATCCCTTCTAACGTTAACGTCGTAATAATGGCTGTGAAAGCCCCCATCACCATCAGCCCTTCAAGACCGATGTTTACAACACCCGCACGCTCACTGAATAGTCCACCTAATGCAGTTAAAATAAGCGGGGCTGCTGCAAAAATGGCAGCTGGTATTACAAGCCCAAGAATTTGCATGATATCCATTAGATGTCCTCCTTCTTCACACGGTTCATGACCCAGCGAATGATGTAACTTGATGCCACAAAGAAAATAATTAAGGCAATAACAATTTCAACTAACTCTGTTGGTACACCAGCCTGTGATTGCATGTTTAAGGCACCAATTTTTAATCCACCGAACAAGAAGGAAGCAAGTACTACACCAATTGCTGTATTTGCACCAAGAAGGGCAACAGCGATTCCGTCAAACCCTAAGCCTGAGAAGCCGGATAAGATACTCATGTAGCCGTATGTTCCAAGTCCTTCCATAGCTCCAGCCACACCAGCGAACCCACCGCTGATCAGCATGGATAAAATAATATTGCGTTGAACATTCATCCCCGCATATTGGGAGGCATGTTGGTTAAGTCCAACCGCACGCAGTTCGTATCCTTTTGTAGTTCTCCATAAAATAAACCACATGATCACACACGCTAAGATCGCAACAACGAATCCCCAGTGCAAACGCGAGAAGTCTGTTAGTGATTGTAAAAATGGAGAGGAAAGAGAAGCAGACTGATTAATCGACTCAGTTCTCTCACCCGGTACAATTAAATAAGAACGAATAATAGCATTCGCTGTATAAAGCGCAATATAGTTCATCATGATTGTAACAATAACTTCATGCACTTGAAATTTAGCTTTAAGCAAACCTGGAATAAAGCCCCAAAGTGCACCAGCAAGCGCCCCAGCTAAAATCGCCATTGGCAGGTGAAGCACCGCCGGCAGATCAAAAGCAATCCCTACATAGACAGATGCCAGCCATCCGACAATCAGCTGACCTTCAACTCCTATATTTAGTAATCCAGTTCTAAAGGCAAATGCTACTGCTAAACCTGCCAGAATGAGCGGTGTCATCATACGAATCGTTTCACCAAGATAATACGTATCGCTGAAGATCCCTCTAACTAGTGCTGAGTAGCCCGTAATAGGATTGTAACCACTTACTAACATAATGATTGCCCCAATAAAAATACCTAGAAAAACGGCAATCAAAGGGACAGACCATGACAATAACCTTCCTTTAGGAAGCAACTTCGACATCACTGTGCTTCACCCGCTTTCTCTTTCTTCCCGCCTGCCATAAGCAGCCCGAGCTCTTTCTCATTTGTTTTATCTGCATCAACAATCGCGACGATCTGCCCTTCATACATAACCGCAATACGGTCACTCACATTTAGGACTTCATCTAACTCAAGTGACATTAATAAGACTCCACGTCCCTTATCGCGTTCTGAGATCAGCCGCTTATGAATGGACTCGATTGCCCCTACGTCAAGACCGCGTGTCGGCTGTGCAGCAATTAAGAAGTCAGGTGAACGGTCTACTTCACGAGCAATAATTGCCTTTTGCTGATTACCGCCAGAAAGCGCACGTGCTGGTGTATATTCTGAAGGCGTTCTAACATCAAAATCTTCAATTAATTCTTTCGCCTTCTTATAAATTTCTGGATAATTTAATACGGTATTTTTTGAGTAAGGCTTTTGGTAATACGTTTGCAAAACAATATTTTCACCAATCGCAAAATCAAGGACTAACCCGTGCTTATGGCGATCTTCAGGAATATGCCCGATTCCAGACTCTGTTACCTTACGTGGTCTTAGGCCAACTAACTCTTTGTTGTTCAATTTGATTGAGCCTTTATCGGCTTTACGCAAGCCCGCAATGGCTTCAATAAATTCAGATTGCCCGTTTCCGTCTACCCCGGCAAGACCGACAATCTCTCCAGCTTTGATTTCAAGGTTAAGGGATTTTACAGCATCCACACCGCGTGAATCTTTAACGGTTAAGTCTGTAACAGAAAGCACTGTTTCTTTAGGGACTGCTGGTGTTTTATCCACTTTAAAATTAACTTCGCGTCCTACCATCATAGCAGCAAGCTTGTCCTGGTCTGTTTCGCTTACTTCAACTGTTCCGATCCCCTTACCACGGCGGATAACCGTACAACGATCACATACAGCCATGATTTCTTTAAGCTTATGAGTAATTAAAATAATTGACTTCCCTTCTGCTACAAGGGTCTTCATAATTCCAATCAGCTCTTGTATTTCTTGAGGGGTCAGTACAGCTGTCGGTTCATCAAATATAAGAATATCAGCGCCGCGGTACAGCGTCTTCAAAATCTCTACACGCTGCTGCATCCCGACTGAAATGTCTTCAATCTTCGCATGAGGATCGACCGAAAGACCATAACGCTCTGAGATCGCTTTAACTTCTTTTGCAGCCTTTTTAATATTAACGACTCCAAATTTAGTCGGTTCATTTCCCATTACAATATTTTCAGTAACTGTAAATTTATCTACTAACATAAAGTGCTGATGCACCATTCCAATTCCAAGACGATTGGCAATGTTAGGGTCTGTAATTTCAACTTTTTCACCATGTACGCGAATTTCCCCGCGCTCAGGTTGATATAAGCCGAACAGCACGTTCATTAGTGTTGATTTCCCAGCTCCATTTTCACCAAGTAAGGCATGAATCTCACCCTTTTTAAGCTGGAGTGTAATATTATCATTGGCTACAATGCCAGGAAACTCTTTACGGATGTTATTCATCTCAATAACATAACTCATTGGATTCACTCCTTACATATTTAAGAGAAGGTATGTTCATCGCTGATTGCATGTTTGATCGTTTAGCCAAAAAAGAGGCAATGATGGATTGGGCAAACAGCAATCCGTCATTGTCCCTTCGTACTAAGAGATTGTCATTTCATACCATCTGACTCTTTAAGGTAAAACAAAGGCTAGTGTAATACTAGCCTTTGCTTCTGTATAACTATATGGTTGCTTATTCTAAGCCGTTTAGGTATTCTTCGTACTCATCATCTGTTTGAGGTACGCTGATATCACCTGATTGAATTTGTCCTTTGTAATCTTCAACAGCAGATAAAGCTTCTTCAGAAACATTATCTGTAGAAGGAGCAATACCTACAGCATCTTCTTCAAGACCATACTCTAGAATTTCGCCGCCAGGGAAGTCTCCGTTCATTGTTTGCTCAGAAACGATTGCAACAGCAGTATCTACACGTTTAACCATTGAAGTAAGAGTGACAGATTGACCATCGCCGTATTCGCCTTCTTCGTGTTGGTCACGGTCAACACCGATTGCCCAAACATTTTCTCCGTTACGTGCACGGTTGATTGCTTCTGTAAATAACCCGTTACCAGTTCCGCCTGCAGCGTGATAAATGATGTCAGCGCCTTGGCTGTACATTGTGTTTGCGATTTGAGAACCACGAGATGCATCGTTAAAGCTCTCTGCATATTGAACAAGGATTTCAGCATCTGGGTTTACTGCTTTAACACCAGCTTTGAATCCATTTTCGAACTTCTTGATTAGACCACTTTCAACTCCGCCGATGAAACCTACTTTATCGCCTTCTGTTTGAAGACCAGCAATAACACCAACAAGGAAAGAACCTTCATGCTCTTTAAATGTTACGTTAGCAATGTTGTCATACGTATTTTCTTCAGCATCAAGAACCACTGTATCTACAATAGCAAGCTGCGCATCTTCAACTTGCTCAGCAATTGTACGAATTGCATCTTCCATTAAGAAACCAATACCCCATACAAGGTCAGCATCTTCACGCACTAAGTTACGTAAGTTTGGCTCGAAATCATCCATGGTTTGTGATTGAAGGTAACGGTAGCCTGTTCCTTCTTCAAGTCCAACCTCTTCACCAAATGCAGATAAACCTTCCCAAGCTGATTGGTTAAATGATTTATCATCAATTCCCCCAACATCTGTAACCATTGCTACTTTAAAATCTCCAGCTTCAACTGCTTCTTCAGATGAGTCATCCCCACCATCAGCAGGTGTTTCTTCTGCAGTATCACCTGATCCACAAGCAGCAAGAGCAACAGCGGCAGCAACAGACAGTGATAATGTACGTAACCACTTTTTCATTTTATTTCCCCCTTATAAATGTTTGCATGAGAGCACACAAATTAGTATGGCATATTAACAGGATTATTTAGCCATGACCTAAGATCGATCATACCGGCTTTCACCCTGCTTGTCCATCTATTTTGTAAGCGCTATCTTGCAGGCTTGGCGTTGGTAAGACATCAGACTTCTTATCTCTATGAACAACCATCACCAAACGTCATAAATATATCATGATCTTAGACAATAATAAATACTTTTTTTCATTGTTCACAGGATTTGACACACTTTATCTAAGAAAGCGAATTCAATGTGTTATCTACATGGTAATAAATAGGTATAGAGTGTCTTTACAGTAAAAAAAGACCCCTTTATATAAGGAGTCTTCGAATGATTCATTTATATGATTTACTCAAATACATGAATAAATGGTTCCTCACCCGGATTTCGGACAACCATACTTTCTTGCTGTCCGCCAACTGAGGTCACATATAAATTCACTTTAACATTTTGATTGTTAATACGCTGGTTGATCACATCTGCTGCATATTGAGTTAATGCTACAATCTCAGCCTTCCCTTGAAAACGCAGCGGCACCTCAATCGTTAATTCCTGCAATTGATTATCCACGTAGTAGCCGCGGCCAACTACCCCGACATACGTATCAAAGAAGCTTTGTATATCGTCTTTAATTTGACCGAAAGAAGCTGCATCATTGCTTACATCTTCATTAGCAGCACTTGATGGGAACAAATAATACCGTTCATTCATGCGCTGCCACCGCTCAAGACCTTCCCCTGGCTGTGCCGTTGCCTGCATAAAATAGTTTCCTGGAATGGTGGATTGACGAGGCTGCTCGCGGAATAACGCTACTGTAATCGGTACCCTGTCAAACAAGCCTTCTTCACGATTAGGGTCACGCAGCCTTTGTACGATTAAGTCAGCGATACGCTGCCCCTCTTCTTCCATTTTCTCCTGGCTGATTGGTGTTTCATAGAAATAGTAGCGGCCTTGCTCATCTTCTACTCTGAAGTTATAAACACTGTTCATAGAAAGACCAATAACGATACCGCCAAGTTCATAATTCCCCTGTTCACTTCTAACTAAATAATTATGCTCTAAAATATGTGATAAATAACGAGGCTGATTCTCCTCTTGTTCACGTAAGGTAGCCCCTTCCCCAAGCTCTGGGTTTAACCCTTGTTGATTTTCTACTTGGTCATAACGCATTAACCAGCTGTTAATCTCATTTCTATTAATAAACTGTCCTTCACGAAAGAAATAGTTTTCTGGATCAAACTGCTCTTTCGCGATTTGCGTAAGTCCCATTTCTAGATTATCTAAATCCAAACGGTTGTAAATAACTGAATTACCAAACCCTCTAGACTGGCCGTGTAAATACGATCCATCATAAAGCACACTTTGGTAGTAATTCTCAGGTGTTGACACACGTGGAACAATATCTACCACCTGTTCTTCTTGCTGTGATTCTTCTACAACGACTTCATCGGGTTCTTGCTGAAACATCGGGAAACAACCCGTTAAAAACAGTAGTCCCGTTAAGGAGACCAGCCCCAAACGTCTTACCATTGTAACCTTTCCTCCTCTACACCTGCACTAGAAAAGACTACGTAAGCTCTTTTAACAATGCAGCCTCATCCCAAATCTCAATTCCTAGCTCTTCTGCTTTCTTTTTCTTTGAGCCGGCATCTTCGCCTGCAATCACTATATCAGTCTTCTTACTTACACTGCCAGTGACTTTTCCACCAAGTGTTTCAATTTTTTCTTTCGCTTCATCACGTGTCATCTCATAAAGCTTCCCTGTTAATACAACCGTTTTATTGGCAAACGGGCTTTCAGCAGCTTCCATACCACTAACTGGCTTAGGTCCCTTATAAGTCGTATTTACCCCGTATGATTGCAAACGTTTGGTTAACTCTTTTACTTCATCTGTTTCAAAAAAGCGCACAATAGATGCGGCCATTTTCTCGCCGATCTCGTTTACAGCGACCAGGGCCGCTTCATCTGCTTCGATAATCGCTTCAATTGATTCAAATTTCATCGCAAGCGTCTTTGCTGCCTTTGAGCCGACAAAACGAATCCCCAGGCCAAACAACAGCTTTTCAAGCGAGTTCTCTTTTGAAGCTTCGATCGCCTTGATTAAATTATCAACAGACTTCTCACCCATGCGCTCAAGCTTTAACAGCTCAGAACGATCTAATTGATAGAGATCTGCGACGGTGTGAATTAATTTATGATCAAATAATTGAGCAATGACCTTTTCTCCCAATCCATCAATATTCATCGCTTGTCTTGAAACAAAATGAATTAAGCCTTCACGAATTTGTGCCGGGCATTCCGGATTAATGCAGCGAAGTGCCACTTCCCCTTCTAAACGAACTAGCTCGCTTTCGCATTCCGGGCAATGAGTAGGCATGCTGAAGTCCCTCTCTTTGCCGTCACGGCGGTCCGTCAGCACATTCACTACTTCAGGAATAATGTCTCCCGCTTTTTTCACGATCACCGTATCTCCAAGCTTCACATCCTTCTCACGGATCAAGTCCTCATTATGTAAGGATGCGCGCTTAACTGTTGTACCAGCTACAACAACGGGATCAAGAATAGCCGTCGGTGTCACAACCCCTGTTCTGCCTACACTAAGCTCGATATCACGAAGAACTGTTACGACTTCTTCTGCTGGAAATTTAAACGCAGTTGCCCATCTAGGGCTTTTCGCTGTAAATCCAAGCTCTTTTTGTTGTTCGATGGAATCAACCTTGATGACAATCCCGTCAATTTCATAAGGGAGATCTGCACGTTTATCTAACCACTCATTTGTATACTCAATGACTTCTTCAATTGTCGGACAGTGCTTGCTTTCATTATTCACTTTAAATCCAAGCTCTTTTAGGTAAGCGAGGCCTTCGTGATGAGAAAGAAGGTCTTGGCCTTCTGCGTTACCGATCGCATAAATAAAGATCGACAAGTTCCTTTTCGCTGCAATTTTAGGATCTAACTGGCGCAAAGATCCTGCCGCTGCGTTACGAGGGTTAGCAAATTTCTCTTCCCCCGCCTCGCTTTTCGCTTCATTTAACGCTTCAAACGACTTCTTAGGCATGTACGCCTCTCCGCGCACTTCAAGACTTGCTTCTTGCTTCAGCTTTAAAGGAATCGCAGGAATCGTTTTTAAGTTATTCGTAATATCTTCACCGATGGTTCCGTCTCCGCGAGTTGCTCCGCGGATGAACTTCCCATTCTCATACGTGAGTGAGACAGCCAATCCATCAATTTTAAGTTCGCAGCTATACGTTACATTATCGCCTACACGCTCGCGCACACGTCGGTCAAAATCACGTAGGTCTTGATCATTGAAGGCATTTCCAAGACTGAGCATCGGAATTTGATGTTCTACTTTTTCAAAGAAAGGAAGAGGTTCTCCGCCTACACGCACGGACGGAGAATCCTCACTCACTAATTCTGGATGCTCTCCTTCTAGAGCAATCAACTCTTGCATTAGCTGATCATATTCGGCATCTGTTACAAGCGGCTGGTCAAGAACATAATAGTGATAGCCGTACTCTTCTAATTTCTCTCGCAGCGTTTGTACACGCTTTTCTGCCTCTTGTCGATCCATACTCTTCTTCCTTTCCTATTGCTTAGTAATTGGGGCAAACTTAGCAAATAAGCGCTTCACGCCAGTAGGCTGAGGGAAAGCAATATCAAGCTCAACAGCTTCTCCTTCACCTTTAATGCTGACAACGGTCCCTACTCCCCATTTTTTGTGCTCCGCTTTGTCTCCAACAGCCCAAGCAAATTGATCACCGCCCGTTGAAGTCGATACAGATGCACGCACTTTAGGTTTTGCTGCTGGAGCAGAGGCTGTACCGCGTGACGCTTTCATCCAAGCCGGTGTTGGTTTATCCTCGTTCACTTGTTCAAGACACTCTTCTGGAATCTCTGAAATAAAACGAGACGGCGGGTTTGTATTTGTTTTACCATATAAGGTCCGCATCCTTGCATTCGTTATATAAAGCTGCTTTTCAGCTCTCGTAATCCCTACATAGGCAAGGCGACGCTCTTCTTCCATTTCTTCTGCCTCAAAAAGCGAGCGGCTATGCGGGAAGATCCCTTCTTCCATACCAATTAAGAATACTAGCGGGAACTCCAGTCCCTTTGCGGAATGCAGAGTCATAAGCGTGATCGCATCCTTAGGTTTTCCTTCATCTTCATCGTCAAGCTTGTCAATATCTGCGACAAGCGCAAGATCTGTTAAAAATGCTACTAATGATTTATCATCATTTGATTTTTCAAATTCGTTCGTAACCGTTATAAACTCATCAATATTCTCAAGACGGCTCTGTGCCTCGATCGATTGTTCGTTGCGGAGCATATCACGGTAGCCTGTCTTCTCTAGCAGTTCCTCGACTAACTCAGTCACAGATAAATACTCCTGCATTTGAATCCAGTGAGAAAGCTGGTCTCTAAAGTCTTTTAGCTTGCCGACCGTACGAGCTGTCAGGCCCACTTGCTCAATCTCTTGCAAGGCCGCAAAAAGAGAAATGCCTTGTTCAACAGCATATGCCCCAATTTTATCAACAGTTGTCGCACCTATGCCTCGTTTTGGAACGTTAATAATCCGCTGCAAGCTGATATCATCGTCAGGGTTGGCAATAAGACGCAGATACGCAAGAACATCTTTAATTTCTTTACGATCATAGAACTTAGTTCCGCCGACGATGTTGTACTCGATATTAGACTTCACAAAAAATTCCTCAATTACACGTGACTGGGCATTTGTTCGGTAGAGAATCGCAATATCTGAGTTAGTGTGCTCTCCGCTTCTCGTTGCTTCACGGATCTTCTCGACCACAAACTGTGCTTCCGATTGCTCCGTATCTGCACCAAAGTAACCAATCTTCGGCCCGTCGTCATTTTCTGTCCAAAGGTTTTTCGGTTTGCGGTTAAAGTTGTTCTCAATTACTTTATTTGCTGCATTTAAAATCATTTTAGTGGAGCGGTAATTCTGCTCTAGTAAAATAACGGTCGCATTCGGGTAATCTTCTTCAAAGGATAAGATATTAGCAATATCCGCACCCCTCCAGCGATAGATCGACTGATCAGAATCCCCGACAACGCAGATATTTTCATATTTATCACTAAGCATACGGACAAGCATATATTGTGCTTTATTCGTATCTTGATACTCATCTACCAGGATGTACTGAAACTTGCGTTGATAGAATTCTAATACCTCTGGTACAATCTTGAACAGCTCGATTGTTTTCATGATAAGATCATCAAAATCTAAGGCGTGATTTTTCTTTAATTGTTTTTGGTACTCCACATATACTTCAGCTGCCGTTTGATCATATGGTCCCGTAGCTTGACTCATGCAGTCATCAGGCTTCTTTAATTCATTTTTCCAGCCGCTCATTGTTCCAAGGATGCTTCTTGGATCAAATTTCTTAGGATCAATGTTCTTGTTTTTTAGGATTTGCTTTATAACAGATAATTGATCTGAGGAATCTAAAATTGTGAAATTACGGTTGTAGCCGATGCGGTCAATATCACGACGCAAAATACGGACACACATCGAGTGAAAGGTCGAAATCCAAATATCTTCAGCTACCGGGCCAACAAGTTTTGCCACACGATCTTTCATTTCTCGTGCAGCTTTATTAGTAAATGTAATCGCAAGTACGTTCCACGGCGCAATGGCTTTTTCACGCAGCAAATAAGCGATGCGATGGGTAAGAACCCGTGTCTTTCCACTTCCCGCGCCTGCCATTAGTAATAACGGCCCTTCCGTATGAGTTGTTGCTTGTCTCTGCTCAGGATTTAAGCCTGAGAGCATTTTTTCTATGATCTTTTCTTGCATACTTCCACCACCAAACAAATGTTCTTAGTTTATAGTCTACAATGCCTTACCAGTTGATGCAATCGAATGTCCAGCTGACTTCTGCTTTTAATGAACATTCTATTAAGATTTCGTTGCTTTAACTGTTTCTAATGCAGCTCTTAAATCTTCATAGATGATATTCCCTACAACAATCATATCCGCTGCGTCAGCCATCTCTTGTGCCTCTTTTAGTGAGTGAATGCCACCGCCATAGACGAGTTTCGTTTCATTTAATACGTTTTTCACCTGGTGCACCAAAGAAGGATCTCCGTATGTCCCGCTGTATTCAATATAGAAGATGGGAAAACGGTAGAGGTTCTCAGCCATTCTTGCATAAGCCACCACGTCTTCTACATCAATATCCGTATTCGCTTCTGTCACTTTAGCAGCTTTGGCCTCGGGATTTAAAATGCAATACCCTTCCATCACAATCTCGTCCCAGTTCATGATCGCTCCGTACTCTTTAATCGCTTGATGATGCAGCCCTTGAATCCAGTCAACGCTCTGACTGTTCATCACAGACGGGATAAAATAATAATCAAATCCAGGTGTAATTGCTTCAAGATTTGAGATTTCAAGAGCAGCCGATACAGAGTAACGTCGTACACGAGCTAACAGCTGCAGCGTGTTATCCAATGTCACCCCGTCAGTACCGCCAATAATTAAGCCATCTGTACCTGATTCACAAATGGCTTCTAATTCTTCGTCATTTATTTCTTTATTTGGATCTAATTTAAACACATGCTTCCATTCCTTAAATTCAAGCATGAATCTTCAACTCCTATAATCTACCCTCTTCTATGCAGCAGGGTTTCGCTATGACTTATCTTGTGATTCTGAACGTCATTATATCAAAATCCAAGCCCCTTGTCGCCCGGCAATAGGAACCTAAACCAAACACTCAGTCTCCCAAATAAACAAAAAGCTCCCTCCCATACTTTCTAAGTCAAGGGAGAAAGCTTTTTCATTTTATAGAGATTGACTACCCTGCTTGTTTCGCTTCTGATTCTTGCTCACTTCCATTTTTCTTTCTAGACCAGATTGAAACTAGCGCTGGTCCAGATACATTATGCCAAACAGAAAAAATAGCGCTTGGCAGAGCCGCGAGCGGTGAGAAATGAGCTGCCGCAAGCGATGCCCCGAGCCCAGAGTTTTGCATCCCGACTTCAATGGAGATCGCTCTGCGTTTGGCTTCATCGAGTCCGCATAATTTAGCTGTTACATATCCAAGGAATAATCCAAAGCTATTATGAAGCATTACAGCTAAAAAGACGAGTAAACCTGTTTGAGCAATATTCGCTTGGTTTACCCCGACAACAGCGAGTACGATTGCTAAGATTGCTGTAATGGAAATAATCGGCAACGTCTTCACACTGCTCTCCACAGCTTTCGGGAAAAAGCGTCTTGCAAGCAAGCCAAGAGCAATAGGGATAATGATCACCTGAATAATAGATTGAAACATTGCACCAGCATTTACAGGAAGCCATTGTCCTGCTAACAGCAATAGAATAACCGGTGTTAATAACGGCGCTAACAGCGTTGAAATAGACGTCATAGCAACAGAAACTGGCAGGTCCCCTTTAGCTAGGTACACCATAACATTAGAGGCCGTACCGCCAGGACAGGCGCCGACAAGAATTAATCCTACAGCAAGTTCAGGCGGAAGCTGCAGTAAAACAGCAATCGCATAAGCGACTAATGGCATAATCAAAAATTGAGCAATCACACCAATCACTACAGGTACCGGCTTCTTAGCGACAACACTAAAGTCAACCGCTCTCATCGTAAGACCCATTCCAAACATAATCACACCTAAGAGAAGCGTGATATGAGGGGCGATCCAAGTAAATAACTGCGGTGCAGAAAACGCAATAAAACTACATAAAATAATAATAAGAGCAAAATACTTACTCATCCACAAACCAATTTTTTCGATCTTTCCAACCGGTTGCATCCAACCCCTCCTTTTCAAATATTTAAACAATTCTAACTTTAAAAGAAGGTGAATGCAACCTTATTTGGTGAAATTATCTGACATTATTAGATAGTGGATTTCCGCTCAACTCAAGAAAGCGCTTAACAATTGCACTGGGCACATCTCTTCCAAATCGGACCATCATGAAGTTATCATGATAATTCATAATGTCAGGTTCATTGGTCAACACCTCTTCAAAGCCGCCTTTCATCAGCAGCTTTTGGAGAAGCTTTTTGTAGAGAGAACTATCACCATTAACAGAATCCAGATCCCAGTGCCACCGGTATTCTAGTGATAAAAGTATATTCTTCTCATAGTCGCCTTCATCGAGCAGGGCTGTTAATAATGAACTTGCCGCCTGCTGCTTTCTATACAGAGGAGCCACCTCAACCACACCTAATACGCGTATCTCTTTCATTTTCACCCAACGTTCATATGGCTCAGGCGGTAAGATAATAGCATAACCAACGATAAACTCCTCTGTGTAGGCTATCGCTAGATTTACATCTAAAGTTTGAAAAGCATCCAACATCGCTAGCTGCTGTTCACTTGGCAGCCTGAATTGCCCTAGCCCATCGTGAAACCTGTATTTCTGCAACAGCTTCCCGACGAGGGGGCGGTCAGCTGTTACAGATACCGTCTTATTTTTAGAGTTCATCAAAGCCGTTGTCACTTGAAACTTTCGCATATTGGCGTGATTTTTGTTCAAAGAAATCACTTTTTGCCGCATTTACATCCTCGTAAGCTTTAATCCATTTAAATACATTTGTACGATGTTCAGGAAAAATATGATCGTAGCCAAGCTGCTTTGCTCTTTTATTTGCAATAAATTTTAAATAGGACTCCATCTCATCAGAGGTTACGCCTTCAATCTGCTCACCGATGATATAGTTGAACCACTTCAATTCAAGCTCCACTGCCGTCGTTAGCGACTGTTTGACGAAAGATTCCATCTCTCTGTTGTTTAATTCAGGATGCTCTTCAATTAATTCTTTAAATACATTCGTAAATAAATACACATGCAGCTGTTCATCACGGTTAATGTAATTAATCATCGTTGAAGTAGACACCATCTTCTGATGGCGAGCAAGATTGTAGAAGAAGGCAAAGCCTGAATAAAAATTAACTCCTTCTAAGATCACATCGTAAACAATCGATCTTGCTAATGTATCTGGTGTAGGGTTATCTGCAAATTCCTCGTACCCGTCTACAATAAATTCATTTCTCTCTTTTAAGACAGGATCATTTTTCCAGTAATCAAAAATCTCATCCTGCGTCGCTTTTGGTACAAGACTTGAGAGCACATAGGAGTAACTCTGGTTATGAACGACCTCCTGAAATGAGAGCACACTCATTAATGCAACAAGCGATGAATCTGTTAAGTAGTCAGCTACCTTTAATGAATAATCCGTTTGTACACTATCTAGGAAAGCAAGAAGGCCGATAATCTTTTTAAAGGCCTCTTGTTCTGTTTCTGTTAGATTCTGAAACTGCTTGGCATCATGGCTCATATTAATTTCAAAAGGCGTCCAGAAATTAGCGAGCATGTTTTTATAGAGAGGATAAGCCCAACTGAACCGTACATCATCCCAATTCAATACATTTGAACTTTCCCCGTTAATAATTCCTGTTGAAGCATTCGGGGCGTGTGGATTATAAAGTTTTCTTTTTTGAAGTGTCATTTCATTTCCTCCTCTTAACTTGAACAGCTTTCACAGTCATCTACCGAAAGCGAGGTTGAGCGAACGTAATACGTTGTCTTTAGCCCTTCTTTCCATGCAAGCAAATGTAGATCAAGGAGCTCTTTTGCTTTTACGTTGTTTGGAACATATAGATTAAATGAAATTCCTTGGTCGACATGACGCTGACGAGCCGCATTTTGACGGATGCTCCATGTTTGGTCAACTAGATGAGCCGGCTTATAATACCAAGTTGTCCGAGCATCGAGGTCAGGCGCCACAACAGGAATACGATAATTTTTCTTCTCTTCCACGTAATATTTTTGGAACAGAGGATCAATAGAAGCAGTAGAACCAGCAATAAGAGAGGTCGTTGCATTTGGTGCCACAGCCATCACGTACCCGTTTCTCATGCCATGCTTTGAAATGACCGAACGAATCTCATCCCATTCTGCGCCTTCGTATCCACGTTCGCTAAAGAACTCGCCCGTTTGCCAATCAGACCCTTCATAATGCGGATAGGCACCTTTTTCAGCCGCTAATTCTGCACTAGCTTTAATGGCCGCTTGATTAATCCGCTCATATACACGCTCCACTTCCTGAACGGATTCCTCACTCTCCCAAACGATCGCTCGCTTTGCCAAGTGATGATGCCACCCGTACGTACCAAGGCCGATCGCTCTGTACATTTTGTTCGTCTTCTCTGCTTGTTTTACGCCGATCGAATTTTGATCAATCACATTATCGAGCATCCTTACTTGAATCTTCACGACCCTTTCTACCACATCATCTGAAAATACTTGAGCTAGTGACAATGAGCTTAGATTACAGACAACATAATCTCCCGGCTGCTTTTTGATTGATATCGTATCGTCTTCAAGCGTTTCTTCCACAACGGTTGTCGCACTCATATTCTGCATAATTTCAGTACACAAATTAGAGCCGTATATCATTCCTTTATGCTTGTTTGGATTCAGCCTGTTTGCTGTATCCCGGTAGAACATAAACGGGCTTCCTGTTTCAAGCTGAGAGAGCATGATTCGTTTCATAACTTCAATCGCTGGAATTTCTGTACGCGACAGTTCATTATTCGCTGCACATTGCTCGTACCTTTTACGGAACTCTCCATCTCCTTTTTTCTCATCATAAAAATCTTCAAGAGAGAATCCCATTTTCACCCGAACTTCATGGGGGTCAAACAAATACCAAGTATCTCTCTTCTCAACAGCCTCCATAAATAGATCTGGCAAAGAGACAGCTGTAAAGAGATCATGAGTTCTTTGACGCTCATCCCCGTTATTTAATTTCGCATCGAGAAAAGCAAAGATATCTTTATGCCAAACATCCAGGTACACCGCTATAGCGCCTTGCCTCTGGCCAAGTTGGTCTACGCTGACAGCTACGTTATTTAGCTGCTTCATCCAAGGAATAACGCCTGAGGAAACATTTTTAAATCCACGAATCGATGAACCTCTTGCACGAATCTTCCCTAAATACATACCAAGCCCGCCGCCGTTCTTACTTACGGTTGCCGCATCGGTACAGCTATCGAAAATCGACCTGAGATCATCTTCCACCGTATCGATAAAGCAGCTTGAGAGCTGGCCTCCCGCTTTGCCGGCATTACTCATTGTCGGTGTAGCAACTGTCATATATAAATGTGAGAGCGCCCAATAGGCTTCCTTTACCAATTCAAGCCGGGACCCTCTATTCTCTTCTGACATTAGAGTCATTGCTATAACCATCCAGCGCTCTTGCGGCAGCTCTACGATTTGATCATTAAAGTCCTTTGCCAGGTAGCGGTCTGCTAATGTTTTAATGCCTATATACGTAAACTTTTGATCTCTTGCCGGTTCAAGCGTTAATGCGAGTTCGTATAATTCATCAGTTGAATAAGAATCCAATCTTTCATCATAAATTCCCTTTTCAATCTGCGTTTTAAGATACTCCGGAAAACTTGCACTAAGCACTCTTGGTTCTACCCCTCGTTGTACTGCTATTTGTTCTCTCAAATGGTTGATATAACAAGCAGCTGCAACAAAAGTCCAATGCGGCTCCTCCACAGATAGTTCATTTAAAGCATGTGCTGCACGTTTTTCCCATGTTAAATGCGACGTTTGCTCTAACCAATCACGATCTACCTGCACATCTAGCGGGTTATCTTTTTTCTCTTTTACGTTTATCTTCATTTGTCCCACACTCCTTCATTCAGCTATGTACATTTCATTCGCAAATAAAAAACGCCCTATCTCTCAGGTTTGAGAAATAGAGCGTAAAACGGACTTGGTCATTTGCATACCTTAATCGAGCTAGAATGCACCTTGCAAATAAGCACAAATCTAGCCGCTGCCGTCTCACTTCTCATCCCCCGAAGATAGCTGACTGAGGAATGATGGCAGGTCTCCTGACTTGTGCTTCTCTTTACTCTGAGCCTTCCCGTATAAGCACCTTTCAGCTTTCTTATACAGTGGTTGTCTCATTTCATCCACACTTACAGTTGCGGGGACAGTTCTGGATTTTCACCAGATTCCCTATTAAGCTGCCTAGCAGCACCAACATTCCGCAAAAACAATATATAGTTGTTAATTATGATCACTAATACGATATATTGATAGATTAAACGATATCAGGGGTAGAATGCAAGGATTATATTTTTGGAGATGTTAGGCGGCTGGGTGGTCAGGTGGTTAGGAGTTTTCAGGAAGGATTCTCCCAATATGAAAAATAGGGCCGGGAAGTAAATGTATAGTAGTGGAGTATTGCATAGCTTCAAAGCTTTTCTAAGTAAAAGCGCCAAAAACATGGGTTAGAGCGGATTCGTCGCTCCTGAAATATACTACGCGTTCCGCGGGGAGCTAGTGAGCTTCCTCGGGCTATGCCCTGCGGGATTTCAGCCCTGCTCTAGGCACCGCAAGAGTCTACACATATTTCATCCGCTGGGTTACGTGCTTCGTTACTTTATTTAGTGGAACAATTTAATTATGAGTTACTTTAAGTCAAAGTATTATTGCTTTTATCCGCCATCTGAAAAGGTTACTAATAAGCTTCCACCCATAATAGGAACCACTTATTAACATCCTTCCTCCGTTGATAGGAGCGGAAGGCGCCGACTCCAGCGGGATGCGCGTGGCCAGGGGCAGGGGGGGATATCCCACAGGAGCGTATGCGACGAGGAAGCTCCCGGACCGCCCGCGGAAAGCGTGCGCCAGCAGCGGAGTTCAACAAATAATGCCAGGAGGGACAAGCCCATATCCTTACTTGTCGTATCTGTAAAATCTCGCTTGCCATGCCCACTCTTGAAGTAGAGGATCATCACATGCTAAATGCCGTTAAACAAACGTTTAATTAACTCGATTGGTCAGCTTTTGGCCCATTAGTACGTCTGCTGGCGTCTGCTTGTCGGCAAGCTCCATCAAGCCTTTTTCCCCAACTAAAACAACGGTTGAGCCAAAGGAAAAGTACCCCATCTCTTCACCTCGTGATAAGGTTGAGTTCTTGTGAGTAAGCTCAATCGTGTTAACATTCATCGCTCCTACTTTTACAACAGCTAACTGTTTGCCGGAAACGTCAAGCTCCGTAATGACTCGATAGTTTCTTGAAAGCGGCCTTCTTCCGTAGAGAAGCCCCCAATTATTAACAGGATAAGATCGCCCGCCTAACGCCCATTGTTTTGTGATTTCAGCATCTGCCGGGCTATGGATACGGTGATAATGACTAGGGCTTAAATAGAGAACCATCACTACCCCGCCATCATATTTTTCTGCCGCTTCACTAGACCCTAACATTTCTTCTAAAGTATAACCTTGCCCCTTTACCTGAAACGTGACACCAGGTGCCAGAATATGCTGCTCAGCCAAAATGCCATCAACCGGACTAACGAGGATATCTTCTAGCTGATTAATCGGTCTGCTCTCCGGCTTTAACCTCCGGATGAACAACTCATGCAAACTCTTATAGGAATGAACAGGCTCTAGCATTTCTTGTTCATTTAGATTAAACGTTTTAGTAAACGATCGATTTACTCTTCTGCTCATTTTTGATTCTGCAAAACTCTTTAATATAATAGAGTTCATTTTATGATTTGATAATTCAATAAAAAGACGATACAGCGACTGCTTAACCATTCGTGCCTCCAATAATTTACTTCTCTAAAATTTTTACTGCTGTTCCATATGCGATAATCTCTGCAGCCGAACCCATAACGGTTGATGACTGCAGCCGCATACCAACAATGGCATTGGCTCCTTTTTTCTTCGCCTCATCTACCATCCGATGAATAGCAAGCTTTCTCGCCTCATCCATCATTTCATTGTACCCTTTAATCTCTCCACCGACGATCCCTTTTAATCCAGCTGTTATATCTCGGCCGATATGTTTCGTTTGAATTGTGCCGCCTTTAACGTAACCCATCACTTCAGTAATTTCAGCACCAGCAATTGTATCAGTAGTCACTATCATCATAATCTATTTCCTCCTCTTTTTCTTTTTTCCGCTCAATAATAAATACGATTAGTACAGCGATAAAGCTTAGTATATATAAAGCCAAATTAATGAATGCCCATGTGATGTTAATAAATGCAAAAATAATGGTCAGTATTTGAAAGAGAATAGCGAGACTAATAAGTGAAAACTTCCACTTTCTATACATATTTAACAAGCCACTCTTTCATCGTCGTTAAAAGTTTTCCCGAAAGTGGTTTACTGCCCGCTTGTTTATATGCTTTCTTCAGCTGAAGAATCGAATAATCCTCTGTTTGGTCCCTTAGCATATGATTCATATTCGGTATTATCTTCGCCTCCACCTCGCCGGGTGCATACCTTTCGACTTCAAATACTCGCTCAGGCGTAACTTGCACGTCCTTTGAGCCCGTTACAGCTAAAATCGGACAATCAACTTCTTCAAGTACTTTACGTGCATTAAATTGATAATGTTGCTGAAACCATTTCGCATTCATTTTCATTCCTTGAACACGTACGGTTGCTGATTCTGAGCGAATCATTTTTTCATCGAATTTAGGTCCCTGCTTTTCCGCTCGCTCGGGAACCTTCAACACATTTAACAACTTCCCTTTTATACCGCTTATTTCTTTTAAACTGCGAACAGCCTGCCCTCTTTGATAGGCCAACGCTTCAGCCATCGTCTCAGCAGCACCTGATAATAAAATGACTCCAGCAAGCTCCTCGTCTTTAGCTAAAGCTGGTGCAATCATTGCCCCTTCACTATGACCAATGACAAATACATGATGCGGGTCGACTTCCGGCTGTTCTTTTAAAAAGCGGAGCACAGCTTTTGCATCATCAATCAAATCCCATAAGCCGGCCTCAAGATACGTCCCTGTTGATGCACCGACTCCACGTTTATCATATCTCAATGTGACAAAGCCATTTTCTTTAAAAAATGCGGCGAGCGAGTTATAAAGATTAAACACTTGCCCTCTTTTTCCATTCCCATCACGATTAAGGGGACCAGACCCTGAGATAATGAGTACGGCAGGATAAGACTGCTCTTTTTTTTCAGGCACTTCAAGCGTTCCGCTAATTGTAAGGTCACCACGCTGTATCGAGACCATCTTTTCCATTTTCATTCCACCTCTGGTATTGAAATGGTTGCTAACGTCCGTGCACGTCTATCTTTATTCGGTTTCTTCTCCACTGCTTTCTTAATGAGCTGACCAAGATTTTCAGCAAACTCTTCAAACTCTTCATCACTTAGGTGCATCGTAGTCTGCCAATATCCTAGCCCATCTTCTTTATATGAAGCCGGTTGTTTACTCATGACATACCGTTCAAATTCTTTTGCTAAATTAGCTTGATAGGTCATAAAATAACGAAGATGTTCTTCAGGTGCTGTTTCTTCTAATTCCTTATCTGTGATCGCTAAATTCTCAACCAGCACGGCATATACTTTTTCTACTGTTCCTCTTACTTTGTTCGTTTCCACCACGTGAATCAATTCAGCGTCTGACAACATTTTTAAATGGCGGTACATTGTTGCTTGTGGTACATCGCCTAAATGATCAATCAGCTGCTGTACTGTTTGGTTAGGAGATTTAACAAGTTCCTGAATAATTCTCATACGAATAGGATGAAGCATGATATCTGCTTTCTTTTCAGCCAAAATTTTCCCTCCCTCTTTATTATTATCATTTTATATAATGATAATAATATACTTTATAATATATGTCTACCTTCTCCATAAAAAAGAGGCTCTGTCTTTATGACAGAACCTCTTTGAGCTAGTTAACTTGCTTGTTTTGCAGTTGTTTTAGCTGCTTCATAGAAATTATTAAAATAATCATTTGTCTCAGCTACAATGACTTTCCAAAGCAATAATAAGGCAATTAAGTTTGGAATCATCATCAATGCATTGGCCATATCTGCAAATGCCCATACTGTTGCCAGATTTGCTACAGTACCGACTCCACAAGCTGCGATGTACACTAGACGATAGCCTGCGATACCTTTTGAGCCTGCAAGGTATTCAAAGCACTTCTCGCCGTACACATACCAGCCGACAATCGTCGAGAAACCAAAGAAGATTACTGAGAATGAAACGATATATTCACCAACTACTCCAAGGACCGAGCCGAACGCAGCACTTGTTAATGCACCGCCTTCAAGCGTTGCATCATGAGCAACCCCTGATAAGACACCGCCTGATGGATCCCAGAAGCCTGTAATTAATAATGTCAGCCCCGTCATTGTACAAACAACGATCGTTACAATAAATGTACCCGTCATTGCTACAAGAGCTTGTTTTACCGGGTGGTCTGCACGAGCGTTACCAGCAATTAATGCTGCGGTACCAAGACCAGCTTCATTTGAGAAAATACCACGAGCAACCCCATTACGAATTGCTTCAGAAACGACGATTCCTAAGAAACCACCAGCTGCCGCTACAGGATTAAAGGCATAATAGAAAATTAGTTCAAAAGCAGGAATGATCATATCATAATTTAATATCAAGATGATTAATGCCCCACCCATATATAGGAAAGCCATAATTGGAACAAAGAAACTTGCAACCGTACTAATACGCTGAATACCACCAAAAATAATGACACTTACTAATACTACTAGGATTAAACCAGTTACCCAGTTTGCCATACCAAAGCTGTTGCTCGTTACATCCGCAATCGTATTTGATTGTACACTGTTGCCAATACCTAGAGCGGCAAAGGCACCGAATAAAGCAAAGGCAATAGCAAGACCTTTAAACTTCCGACCGAGCCCTCGCTCAATGTAATACATCGGACCACTGGAGTACTCACCTTTATCATTCTTTACACGGTATTTAACAGCAAGTAATGCCTCGCCATATTTTGTTGCCATACCTAGTAAACCAACAATCCACATCCAGAAAATTGCCCCAGGACCACCTAGCGTAATTGCAGTAGCTACCCCGGCAATATTACCATTACCAATTGTTGCCGCAAGCGCTGTCATCAATGCTTTAAAATGACTTACATCACCTTCAGCTGCAGCATCTTTACTATCTTCTTTACCAAAACCAATCTTAAATGCATAAATAAGACGACGGAATTGCAACCCTTTTAAAACGAAGGTTAAAAATAAGCCTGTCCCAAATAATAAGATTAAACTTGGCGGACCCCATAATACATTATTAATCTTTCCTAGTATGTCTAAGATGTCCATCACATTCACTCCCCACAGATAACGCTTTCATATATTATAATAAGATTGTATATGTTATTCTAACATGACGATGCAAGCTTTTGTTTGTGAGAGCACACAAACTGAAAACGCTTCACTTGTGATTTTAAACAAAAAGACTGACGACTTATGTCTTATTTTATAGAGTAAGGAGTTTTCCCATGAGCGATAACAAACTCAAATCTTTCAACCGGCAGTTTGATTCATTAGAAGAATTTGTTGATGCAATCAGCGAACGTCTTCAATGTCCTGTAACTATTGAAGATTCAAATCACCATCTGCTTGCCTATAGTTCTCATGATGACGGAACGGATGCGGCCAGGATTTCAACTATTATCGGCAGACGTGTTCCAGAGAAAGTCATTAATCGCTTTTGGAAAGAAGGAGTGATCCCAACCCTTAATCAAAGTGATGAACCGCTTATTATCCCGCAAATCAACGATATCGGGCTTGGCAATCGTGTTGCCGTATCCATCCGAAAAAACAATGAAGTGCTTGGCTACATTTGGGTGCTTGAAGTTGGTCGAAAGCTTACGGCTGACGACCTAGCCGACTTAAAGTTCGCTGCAAGCAAAGCCAAAAACCAGCTGCTTCAATTAAACATGCAAAAGAAAAAGAAAGAAAAGAATCATCAGGAACTGCTGTGGCAGTTGATTACAGGAGATGCCAGAGACCACAAGCATATCGCTGATCAGCTTTCGAAAATAGGGATTAACCCCACTAAACCGCTGGCTGTGATTTTATTCAATTTTGAAGTAATGTCCGATGATTTGTATAAAAAGCTTGTTTATGTTGCAAAGACGACTCAAAAAGTAACGATTTTAATTCAGACCTTGGATGAGAATCAAGTCGTCTTTCTCGTTTCTTCCCCTGCTTCAAATGATTTTGTAAAAGATACAAAGGAGTTTGTGGAAACTTTTAAAGCTCAAGTAAGGGAACGTTTTGGGATAATGGAAGTTACCGCGGGCTGCGGGTATGCGTACGACAATTACGAGTGGATTAAGAGGAGCTATGATGAAGCAACAAAGGTCATCACGTTAAAACAAACCTTTACTAAAGAGCTTCAATCAGCCGCTTTTTATCATGAACTTGGGGTATTTCGCTACATTGATCTGATACGTCAAACAATTAAAGAACAGGAAATGACGGTTAACCCTGCTATCCGCAAGCTTGAAAAGTATGATTTAGAGCACCGGACTAATCTGCTTGAGACATTAGGTATCATCCTAGACAAAGACGGCAACATGAATGAAGCAGCAAAAGAGCTTCATTGTCATGTGAATACATTAAATTACCGTCTTAAACGGATTCAAGAGATTGCAAACATTCAATTAAAAGACCCCGTTCAGAAAATTGGTCTCTATTTAGATATGAAGGTCTATTTAAAACGCTAGTCAATGATTTGGACCATTTGTTAAAAACAACAAAAAAACGTTTACATTTTTAATTTTACGCACAATGCGCTCCTCCTTTTGTGGATTTATACTAACGATATAACAAACATCCGACTTAGGGGGACGAAAAACATGATTATCGGTATTCCAAAAGAAATTAAAAATAATGAAAACCGCGTAGCAATTACACCAGCAGGAGTTGTTGCTTTAACAAAAGCAGGTCACGACATTCTAATCGAACAAGGCGCTGGAATTGGAAGCGGATTTGAAGATGTAGATTACACAGCTGCTGGAGCAACAATTATTCCAGAAGCGAAAGATGTATGGGCTAAAGCTGAAATGGTGATGAAAGTTAAAGAACCATTAAGCTCTGAATATGGCTACTTCCGCAAAGGATTAATCCTATTCACATACCTTCACCTAGCTGCTGAGCCTGAACTTGCAAAAGCACTAGTAGACAGCGGCGTTATTGCGATCGCTTATGAAACAGTTGAAGTAAACCGCACTCTTCCTCTTTTAACTCCTATGAGTGAAGTAGCTGGACGCATGGCATCACAAATTGGTGCTCAATTCCTAGAGAAGTCTAAAGGCGGAAAAGGAATTCTATTATCAGGTGTTCCTGGAGTAAAACGTGGTAAAGTAACAATCATCGGCGGCGGTGTTGTTGGTACAAACGCAGCTAAAATTGCTGTAGGTCTTGGTGCTGATGTAACACTTATCGACTTAAGTGCAGATCGTCTTCGCCAGCTTGATGATCAATTCGGAAACGACATTCAAACACTTATGTCTAACCCGCTTAACATTGCTGAGGCAGTAAAAGAATCTGACTTAGTAATCGGTGCTGTATTAATTCCTGGTGCAAAAGCTCCTAAGCTTGTAACAGAGGAAATGATCAAATCAATGACTCCTGGATCTGTAGTTGTTGACGTAGCGATTGACCAAGGCGGTATCATTGAAACAGTTGATCAAATTACAACACACGATAACCCAACTTACACAAAACACGGTGTTGTTCACTATGCAGTTGCTAACATGCCTGGAGCTGTTCCGCGTACATCAACAATCGGCTTAACAAACGTAACAATTCCTTACGCTATGCAGATTGCTAACAAAGGCGTAGAAAAAGCGGTTGCTGAGAACCCTGCACTTGCTCTTGGTGTAAACGTTGCAAACGGTGATGTAACATACAACGCTGTAGCACGTGATCTTGGATATGAGTTAGTATCTGTAGAAGATGCATTAAAGAAAACACCTGTTCAAGCATAAGAATCTACTATAATATAGACTTACACGCACCCCCTCGGTCACCTTAGACTGAGGGGGTCTATTAAAAGATACGCTTATTTGTAAAAGGAGTTTGCCAGATGAAGACGAGCAGTTTTAGAAACACCTATGCACAAATCTCATTACAAGCCCTAAAAGAAAATGCAGCTTCTTTTAAAGCTTCCCTCCAATCTCCTGCATGCAGTTTAATGGCAGTTGTAAAAGGAGACGGGTATGGACACGGGGCAATTGTTGCAGCTAGGTCAGCCTTAAGCGGCGGGGCAGATTATTTAGGGGTAGCCATTCTTGATGAAGCGATTGAGCTTCGGGATGCAGGAATTGAAGCACCTATTTTAGTGTTAGGCTATACCTCTCCACATGCGTTACGAGAAGCGATTTCTCGCAATATTACACTCACTGTGTTTTCTACTGATGTTCGGGATGCTTTGCTTGAGATGGCTTCTGAGGCCGAATCGCCAATAAAGGTTCATATAAAAACGGAAACAGGAATGGGCCGAGTAGGTGTGCAGACCAAAGAAGAGCTGCTCGACGTCATAACTCCTCTCTATCAACATAACAATATTGAAGTAGAAGGTATTTTCACCCATTTTGCTGAAGCTGATAACCTGCAGTCTACGTACACAGATGAACAATTTGCACGATTTTTATCATTTATTGAGGCAATAGAAGAAGTCGATATGAACGTCCCGATTAAACATTGCTGTAACAGTGCCGGAACTCTCTTTCATAAGGATAAACATCTTGATATGGTACGTGTCGGCATCAGCCTGTACGGGTTAAGACCGGACGTTTCCTTAGAATTCCCAATTGAACTTACTCAGGCAATGCGGTTATTTTCTAGTATTGTATCGCTTAGAAAACTTCCTGAAGGCTCATCAATTAGTTACGGGAGAACGCATAAACTCTCATCTGAAAAAGTTGTAGCTACGATGCCGATCGGATATGCCGACGGTCTTTCCCGGGCCTTATCTAATAAAGGGTTCGTCACTTTACACGGCCAAAAAGCACCGATTTTAGGTCGCGTGTGCATGGACCAGACGATGATCGATGTAACACATATACCAGATGCTGCGCTTGGCGATCATGTGGAATTTCCAATCGATGAGATGGCTGAATTAACAGGGACGATTAATTATGAGATTGTTTGCGCGGTCAGCAAGCGTGTTCCGAGGTATTACGAAGAGAAGTATAGCTAAGAGGTTTATTAGAGTGAGGTAGAATCAAGTAAGTAAGCAAGAAACGCACTGATTATGAAATCAGTGCGTTTTGTTTATCCGTAAGTTTAATTTTTTCAACCGGCTAAGGTCAAGATAAATTATTTAACAAATCTCTGCCTCTTTTAAAACTTCTCCGACTTTTTTACAACAGCTTTTTCCGATATATTAAGATCACTGCTATACTCAACAAATTCAACTTCACACCCAGGTCCGATCTCTACTGTCTTTCCACGTACAACGTTTGCCTTCGTATATTCTAGTTTAACTATGTCACCTTCAATAATATCAGCCTGTAATTCTTTACTTAGCGGTTTAATTAATTTATCTAAATGCAGAATGGGTTGCCGATTTCTCTTAACCGTAATTACTTCTCCTCCAATTTCTTTCACTGATGATTTCCCGTGTAAGATGACTTCAACCTGATCTGCATTTAGTAACCCATCAATGGTAAAAGCACCATTTAGCTCTGCTTTCTCCACTTCACAGTCCCCAGCTACCTTAATAATGCCTTCAAGAAGAATGTCGTCTCCTTTTATAGATTGCTTTACTCGTGTATGCCCTTTGATTTTCATTTTCTGAAAAGATGTATTTCCGTCTATTGTTAAATCACCATACACCTCAACCAGCTCAGAGGAAAGACTTCCCTGTACCTTTGTACTCCCGTTGATAACAGCCCGTTGTGATGTGATACCTCCATTTATTTTTACCGAGCCGTTACACTCAAAATCTTTACATTCTACACCATCATGTATGGCTCCTTGACCGTTTATCTCAACCCTTATAAATGAACCACCACCTGACTCACTATTGCCAGAAAGAATTAAATCCCCTTTTGCTTTTTGAGCCATCCCAAGCTCCCCCTTTTTCTTAAATTTGTTTAACTTGAAAAATATTCTTTGAATCTTTTTCATTATTTTTAAACGTAGATCTATATTCTATTTTTTCAATATGACAATTCGGACCTATTTCAATATCATTTCCTCTCACTATTTTTGCTGTAGTATGTTCTAGATAAATGGTATCTCCTTCTATAATTTCTGCTTCTAATGTGTAAGAACGTTTCATGTAACTTCTACTTTTAACGGTGATTTTCTCACTGCCAATTTCAAAGACTCTGCTAGGAGCTACTAGTAAATTAACCTGCAAATCGCCAACATTCAACAATCCTGAGATGTTAAAGCCCCCTTCAAGCTTCATTTCTTCCAGCTCCACATTTTCAGCACCCGTTAGAAAACCTCTCATATCAAGCTTATTTGCTTTTATCGACTTTTTAACTTGCAGCTTTCCAACAATTTTTAGTTCATTACTGCTTAATCTTTCATCTATAATAAGATCACCCGTTACATGCACTTGTTCCATTGTCGCATTTCCATTTATATGACATTCCCCAATAACCTTGGTTTCTTTGGAACGAAGGTCTTCATAAATTTCCCCTTTTCCAGTGACTTTAATTTTTTCATAGTCGCCGCCAGGATACCTTCCTTCTCCTAGAACTTTTAAATTTCTATTTTTGTCCTTTGTCATTTAAAAGCCTCCTTTTACTAAGGAATTCATTAACGCCTCTAATTCAATTTCAACGTCCAGTAACACAGCCACTTTTGTTTTTTCATCAACATAGAAATCATCAGAGTTTGTAATAAGCAACACTGTTACAACACCCATTTTTCTTAACACAATTAAAGAAGCGCGCTTGTCTTCTAACTTATGGAAGTGATCATGTAATGTTTGGACGATTTGTTTTCCTTCTTCCCATCCCACTTCTCCAGTTTCCAACGATTTATCTAAAAGATATAAATATAGCGACGTCTTGAAGGTAACTGTATCAAGCTCACCAAGTTGTTCTTCATAAATAGAAGCAGCATTAACTGAAACAATGTTTTGTTCAAGTAATTCTTTTAATGATATGTTGATATTCTTCTTCTTTGGAGATAAAGCCTTTGCTAATTCATCTAATGACAGCGTATCCTTTAGTTCTTTAATTCTAGTAATTCTTTCGATCATCTTTTCTTTAGGAAAAAAGGTTTCTTGTCCGGTAAACGTTGATTTTCTGATAAACCATTCTTCTGGTATTAACTCTTTTCTTTTCCAACGATAGAGCTGTCCGTATGTAATGTCCGTTTGTTCTAATAAATCTTTTTTCGAGATTAACACTTCATCCATCCTCTTCACCTCTAGCCTCTAACGTAACATAACAATGTTACGTTGTAAAGATTTGCTTGATATATTGACATTCTCATCCTTTCTAACTTTGGATTTAACAATAAAAACAGGGCTCCCATAAGATCATTATAGAATGACCTCTGGCAGCCCCTGCTTTGCTAAAAAAGCGATCAATGTTATTTTTTACACCCATGCACTTTCTTCTTAAAATGCAGGTTAAGTTAGTTCAATCGCTTCTGTACCTTCTGTTTTTAAAGCATGGAGAATGACACCCTTTATGTATGGAGTCATCTCTCTTAACTTTTCAACATTATAAATACCTACATAGTATTGGATGACCAACCCATCGACAAAAGCAACTAACAGTGATGCTCCATTATTGGTGTGAAGAACAGGATATTCCATGGCCGGATCAAGTTGTTGGAGTTTCATTTTCAGATGCTTGAGCATCTCGGTGAATGATTTGCTGAAAGTCCCTTGATAAATATGACCATTTGAATAACGGCTCAAAACACTCTTGATGTCTTCTAAATTTTTATCATTATAATCCCAAGAATCATACAAAAACTGCTCAATGAAGCTTTCTACAGTTGTGCTTTCATTGCCTTTTACGGCTTTTATATAGTCACTTTCCAGTTGTCTTAATAATTTATCCATACCTTGTTGAGAATCTCTACGTTCCATTACAAACAACCTCCTTTCTCCCCTCTACCCATATGTTGGCTTTTTCAGGCCTATTATTTTGTAATTTTGTTCATTAAGATAACAGAAAAAATAAATTCGATTTAAATTTCTGATCACCAAAAAAATAAGCGTACAAACCCTGCTAATTTGTACGCTTATTCTATGCTGTTCATACTTTCCCTCTCAAAACCTAACCCGTTTCGTTCCTGCCTGCCCCATTTCTTTCTAATCAATTCTATCTCTTTACTCGTTTGCTAAATCCCACAATACATCTTTCATCACTGCTACACCGTCTACACAATCAGCTAAATGCGTAAACTCTTCAGGTGAATGGCTTTTACCGTTTACACTTGGTACAAACACCATGGCTGATGGTACGTATTTGCCCATAATCATCGCATCATGTCCTGCTCCGCTGACAAGCGAACGATAAGCCAGCTGATGCCGCTCACAAGATGCTTTAATTGATTCTTGAATGGACTCGGGAACAACAACTGGATCAATTTTCGTTAATTCCTCATGCTCTACTTGAATGCCTCTACGCTCTGCTATTTCACTCGCTCTCGAGACAATTCTCTTATTCAGCTCAACTAAACTTTCCTTATCAATATCTCTTACATCTACGATGATATTCGTTTTACCAGAGATAACGTTTGCTCCGTTTGGCGAGACATCAATCTTTCCTACAGTCGCAACAGCCGTTTCATTTATTTGTCTTGGAAGTTTCTCTACTTCTAGCATAAATTCAGCTGCCGCACATAACGTATCTTTTCGCAGATGCATTGGAGTATTCCCTGCATGATCTGTTTCTCCAAGGAACGTAAATGATTGCCAAGTCGGTCCTGCAATACCACTCACGATTCCAATCTTTTCATTGTTTAATTCAAGCTGCTTTCCTTGTTCAATATGCAGCTCTAAAAACGCATGAATGTCACTCTTCTCACATTTACCAGCTAAGGCAATCTCAGGATCATATCCTTGTTCCTTCATTGCTTCAGCAATACTCACGCCTTCTTTATCACGGTAAGTGTTAAGCTCTTTTTTTGTGATTTCGCCCATCAACGCCTGGCTGCCAAAGATCCCATTATTGAACCTTGATCCTTCTTCATTAACAAAAATCACGAATTCAATCGAACGTTTAGGGCGCTTCCCTTCTTTCATAAGAGCCTCAATCGCCATAAAAGAGCTGACGCAGCCAAGTGGTCCGTCAAAATAACCACCGTTAGGAACGCTGTCTAAGTGAGATCCCGTCATCACTGCCGGCAGATCAGGGTCCTCTCCTGTATATTTTGCAAATAGATTCCCAAATCCATCTTCTCTTACCTCAAGCCCTGCTTCCTTTATCCAGCTGACAAATAAATTCTTAGCCTGCTTCTCTTCTTCCGTATAAACGAAACGAGTGACACCGCCGTCAGCCGTCTTGCCAAATGCAGCAAGCTCTAAGATTCGGTTAGCAAGTGTGGCAGGGTCAATATGTGGATATTCTGCACATTGATTGACCCCTTCAAGTAAGCGCTCATCTGTAAAAATCGTTTGCATAACACGTACACTCCTATCTTATAAGAAAATATTACTTCCTGGGCCAAGCGGCAGACCAATGAAATACCAAATGATAAAGAAAACAATCCATGCGATCCCAAAGAAAATGCTATATGGGAGCATAACCGCAATTAACGATCCAAGACCAAGATTCTTATCATAACGGCGAGCTAACGCGAGCAAGATTGCAAAATATGCAAACATTGGTGTAATCGGGTTTGTAATCGAATCGCCAATTCGATAAGCCAGCTGCGTGAATGCCGGATCATAGCCAAGCAGCATAAACATCGGAACAAATACCGGTCCTAAAATCGCCCATTTTGCCGAAGAGCTTCCAATAAATAAATTCAATCCAGCGCTAATGATGATAAAGCCGATTAACAATGGCAGACCTGTAAAATTCAAGCTTTTCAAGAGATCGGCTCCTGAAATCGCTAAGATAATCCCTAAATTACTCCAGTTAAAATACGAGATAAATTGAGCCGCGAAGAATGCCAGGATAATGTACATCCCCATCGTTCCCATAGATTTCGCCATCGTATCTGCGACATCTTTGTCAGAACGCACAGTTTTTGTGATAAAACCATACGTCAACGCAGGGAATAGAAATAGTCCCATAATAATTGGTACTAGCGAGCTCATGAACGGTGAAATAACAATTCCTCCATCATCTGCACGAAGAACGCCGCTCTCAGGAACAATCATCAAAGCAATGACAGCAAGGTACGCTAGTGTTGTCACCCCTGCCCACTTTAATCCTTTATTCTCAAGTGCTGTGAGCTTCTCTAGTTTCATCTGTGGTCCTGTGTATGTACCTAAACGCGGTTCAACGATCTTATCTGTGATCCAAACAGCGAGAGGAACAATAATAAATGCCGAACCTGCTAAGAAATAATAGTTCATTGCTGGATTGGCAATGAATTCAGAATCAATAATCTGGCCTGCCTCTTGCGTAAATCCAGCAAGAAGAGCATCAAGCATATTTACAATAAGGTTAGCACTAAAGCCCCCTGCAACCGCAGCATATGCCGCTACCATCCCTGCAATTGGATGGCGTCCTACACTCATAAAGACAAGCGCTGCGATCGGCGGCAGGACGATAAAGCCTGCGTCTCCAGCCATATTCGCTAAAATACCAGCAAATACAATTGATACAGTAATAAGAACTTTCGGTGAACCCAGTACCACTTTCTTTAATAAAGCAGATATAAGTCCTACTCCCTCAGCTACGCCAACGCCGATCATTGTTACGAGCACCAGGCCAAGCGGCGGGAATTGAGCAAAGTTTGTGACCATTTGTGTCATGATCATTTGAATTCCATCACGCGTGAGAAGACTGATCGCTTCAACCGTTTCATCCGTTGCCGGGTTAATCACGCTCACTCCTGCCATGGCAGCAAAATGCGAAGCGATAATGACTAGCACAGCAAAAATGATGAAAAGCGTTACAGGATCTGGAAGCTTGTTCCCTACTTTTTCAATCATGTTAAGAAACATCGTAAACAATCCAGATCTCTTTTCTGTTGTGACGTCTTGTTGTGTATTCGGCTGCATCATTTTCTCCCCCTTTTTATTATCAGATAATTTTGATAGTTATGATTATACATAGATTTAGTCTGTTAATGTAACAAAATCCATGCTACTTATTTAGAAATATCACAACATTTTTATCTAATTCACCGCATTACTGCAAGAAAGACAAACGATCTAATTCATTTTTTTGTTTAAATCGATAATATATGAATTCATTTTTTATTAACTGACACATACCTTTACCTTCAAATACATAGTACAATGAATAGTATAATGATTCTGTAAATTAATAAAAGACTGAAGATTAGACAACTAGAGGTGGACGAGCAATGGAAGACACATTAAATCGAAAACAGCTTAAGCTTTTAATGGATGTATCAAACGTCCTGAATTCATCTGTTGATATCGATCACACAATAGATTCGATAATGAGAGAAACCATTAATGCGATTGATGCGGCTGACGGCGGCGTGCTCTTTTTATATGATGAAAAAGAGAATGTTCTTCTGCCCAAATCATCACAAGGGTTTCGCTTGCATAATATTGATAACGTCCGTCTTGCACCTGGAGAATCTATGACAGGCCTCGCTTTTTTGGCTAAGAACTGCTTAGTATTTCCAACACAGGAGTTAATAAAGAAAACAACCTCTTCGATGAATAAAACCAGTTTCATAGAACTTGAAAAAGCGATCCCTCACTACCCTTCTGCTGCCATATGTGCTCCAATTATCCGCGATGGTAAGTCTATCGGTGTGATTACCCTTGACTGTTTTTACTCTAATAAAGAATTTACACAGGAAGACATTAACCTTGTCGAAGCAATCGCCCACCAAGCAGCCGTTGCATTAGAAAAAGCAAATCTCTACAAAGCAAAAGAAGAACACCTGAATGAGATGCAGCACTTAAATGAGAAGATGGTAGAACAAAATGCTCTATTAAAACGGTCTATTGATATCCACTCCAATTTAACCGACCTTGTGTTACATGGTGAAGGGCTCAGCTCAATCATGCATTATATCTATCAAAATATTGGTTATCATGCCATTTTAATAAGTGAGCTTGGCCATGTGATGGCAAGTACTATAGATTCGCCATTTACACCGGCCGAAACGCAAACGCTCCTAAACTCATTAGAAGAAGCTGCAAATGAAACGAATCCTATTAGCCCTATCAAACTCACTTGTAAACAATTAGGCGACGTCTCTGTAGTGTTACTTCCTATTGGATCGGCAGAAGGGAATTTAGGAGTACTTGCGCTGCTTGCAGATGGTGAGATCAGCGAGATGATTTTGGCAGCTCTAGGTCATGCATGCGCTGTTATATCTTTAGAGATTCTTAAGAACCAAGCTGCCTTTGATACAGAACAAACGCTTAAAGGCGAATTTATCGAAGAATTACTCTCCGGAAATGTGGACCGCGCTTTCTTTGAGAGGGCGAAGCATCTTAACCTTTCTGAGAAAGGGCATTTCACTTCATTTATGCTTCGTTTTAGAGAATTTGATGTGACCAATCAATACGATAATCACTTGCAAAGACAGATGGTTGTCCTCATTCAAAAATATATTGATGAGCATCTGCACAGCGGGGTAGCCGTTGCTAAAAATGAGCAAATCCTTGTCGCAATCTCTTTTGAACATCCATCTGCCAGAGAGACGAGGGAATATCAATTAAACGAACTATTGTCGTACATAAAACAACAAATACAGCTGAAAGAATGGAAGACTGACATTCAATGCGGGATCGGCAGAAGCTACACCCATTTAACCCAACTGAAAAAGTCATTCCACGAGGCTTCGAAATGCATCCAATTTTTGCGCAGCTACGATTTGCAGATTGATGAGTTAAGATATCATGACTTAGGCGTTCAGAGGCTTCTCTTGCAAAACACAAAAGAAGAGTTAACTGATTTTGTAGAAGAGACACTAGGCCCGCTTCTTCAGTATGAACGATCTAAAAAAACTGAGTTGCTAGAAACTCTTATACTCTACCTTGATCACAATCAAAATGTAAAAAAGACAGCCGAAGCGATGCATATTCATTTGAACACCTTAGCCTATCGACTTAAACGTGTAGAAACGATTTTAGAAGTAGATTTTCAAGACAGCCGCCAATTTCTTGATGTGCACATGGCGTTGAATTTATATCAATACCTGCAAAAGGGTGCAGTTGAAATTACTAGGATGTAAGTGATTATTTTCAACCTCATCGGGTAAAGGAGATTAAGGAGGAAGGGTGATATACAATCAGAAAGGGTGAGGATATGTCCCTTACAAAAGAAGAGATTCATATGATGTTATATCACTTAATCGATGAGCAGATGATTAAAGTGTACAACTACATTCTCTCATTGCAGAAGGAGAGTCATACTGCTCCTTCTATGGAAGCTGATCGTCAGCTAAAATCTCCCGAACAGTAGAAGTAGAAAACGTACAATAGAAACACAGGCTGCGATTCGTCCGCAGCCTGTTTTTCTTATTCAGCTTCTATTTTTACATGAGCAAATTGCGAGACATCAAATAATCCGGTATCTGTTAGCTTAAGTGCAGGAATAACTGGGAGCGCTAGAAAAGATAAGGTCAAAAACGGGTTCTTATCCTGTTCATAACCTAACTTCTTCAATGCTTCATCAATTTCTTTAATCTGGCGGTTCACCATCTTATAAGGCTCAGATGACATTAAGCCGCCAATTTGAAGGGGTAAGCTTGCGAGAATGTCTTGATGATCTGCTACAACCATCCCTCCCTTTATACGCTCTAGCTCCTTAATCGCAGCAGCAATACTCTCATCATCTGTACCCAAAGCAATAATATTGTGAGAATCATGGGACACAGTGGTAGCAATGGCTCCTTTTTTCAAAGGAATCCCCTTTACAATTCCGACCCCAACATGGCCAAGCTCATGATGACGTTCCGCAACGACAAGTTTTAATTGGTTCTGTTCAACAGATGGTATGAATTCTCCATCTGATATCTTCACCTCTTCAACCAATGCTTCTGTCACAATCGAGCCTAACTTCACACCAATGACTTTCGCTTTATTTGATGCAAGTGGAAGCTTAAATGAGGCCACATCCCACTCTTTCATACGGACGCTGTCTAATAAATAAGAAGGCGGCTCAATTTCGACTCTCAGTTCAGTGACAAATTTGTTGCCTTCAACGACCTTCTCCCCCGCAACGTATACAGCTTCAACTTCCACCTTCTCTAAATCATTTAGCACAAGAAAATCAGCTTGATAGCCTGGTGCAATCGCTCCCTTATCTTTCAACCCAAAGCATTCAGCCGCATTTAAACTCGCAAGTTGAACCGCTTGTACAGGATCCATCCCTAACTTGATTGCTTTACGCACACTGGCATCAATACTTCCTTCTTCTATTAATTCATCTAAATGCTTGTCATCTGTAGCAAACACGTACCTTCTAGCATTATACGGTGTGACGGTTCCAATTAACGCTTCCATATCTTTAGCCGCTGTTCCTTCCCGCATCAGCACATACATCCCGCGAGCTGTTCTCATTGCTGCTTCACTCGCACGCACTGCTTCATGGTCATTTCTAATCCCTGCAGTTAAATAAGTGTTCAGCGCTGTTTCATCAAGTCCGGCTGCATGACCATCAATGATTCTATTTTCTTGATGTGCAGCAAGCAGCTTCGTGACCATCTCTTCGTCTCCATTTAACACCGCAGGATAATCCATCACCTCAGCTAATCCATACGCACCTTTTTCCTTCATAAGACTCCCTGCTTCTTCTGCTGATAAAGAAGCTCCGTTATGTTCAAATGGTGTGGCAGGAACAGAAGAAGGTGCCATGATCTTCACCTCAAGCGGAAGGTATTTCGACGCTTCAATCATATATAAAACAGCTTCAAGTCCGCCTACGTTGGCTATTTCATGCGGGTCAGCGATCACCGTCGTTACCCCGTGTGGAAGAACGACCTTAGCGAATTCTTCTGGAGGTACCATCGCCGATTCAATATGAACATGACCATCAATAAAGGATGGAGAAATGAACTTTCCACTCATATCAATCTCAATCTCGCCTTTATAATCCCCGCAACCAACAATCATTCCGTCACTTATCGCAACATCTGCTTTATATGTGGTTACATTAAATACATCCACCACTGTGGCGTTCTTTAATACCAATTCTGCCTTTTCTCGTTTAGATGCGGCTGCTATTCTTCGTTGTAATTGCTCCTTCTCCAATCTCGTCACTCCTTCAGACATTTTTACTATTGTAGTATGAAACAGCGCCAGATGCACGGGATTTGGGAGGAAAATAGACAAGAAGATTGCCGCCATACAAAAAGACACATGATTTCTCATGTATCTCTCTGTTAAAGAGGAATTCTAAGTTACTCTCCTCTTCTTACCTATGCTCTTTTCGATCTGACGTACGGCCAGAGTCATTTCCTTTAATATCAGCTACTTTTTGTTGGTCTAGCTCCGTCATCGGCTCCTCTTCTGTCGGCTCTGGATTATAACCTTCTTCAGGATCCGTTAGATCAGAGGGCGATTCACTCGTCCCATGCTCGCTAATATCTCTCCACGTGTCCTCTCGATCATAAATCAATTCATTTTCTTCCTCTTCACGAGCTGCGATCGTTGGATTCATCACTTCTTCCTCTACCGGTCTCCTTGTTTCATCCTCTATATTCACATCCGCATGCTCGATCCGGCGTCTAGCTGTCGGGAGAGCTTCTAGCCGCTCAAAAGGAATCGGCTCACCACACACTTCACAAATTCCGTACGTCCCATCTTCTATTGCAGCAAGGGCTTGATTAATTTCTTCTAGTTCATCTTTGGAATGCTGATCAAGAGCTGCTTCTAATTCACGATCATGCAGCTCGGTTGCAAGATCACCAGGGTGGTTGTCGTAGTTGGATAATTCTCCCGTATCCTCCCCCTGGTTTTCTAAGTCTGCCTCGCTCGCCTCATCTGATACTCGGTCTTCTATTTCCTTTTTCATCTGAAGCAGTTTATTTTCTAATGTTTGTAGTTGCTCATTCGTTAACATCGTATATACCTCCAAATTGGTTTCCTATTTAGTCTTAACATAATCAATCTGTTAATAAGGTAATACACGTAATTAAGGAAAAGTAAACATCTTGAGAATGTAAAAAGGCATGAGGTTTATAGATAAACCTCATGCCTTAACTGCTTATTTTTCCTCAACCGGCTCTTCTTCTTTAATTCTCTCTAGGGTCATTTTATAGCCGTCATTTCCATAGTTCAAACAGCGTTTCACCCTCGAAATTGTTGCCGTACTTGCACCTGTTTCCGTCTCAATCTTGTGATATGTATACCCATTTCTAAGCATACGTGCTACTTCAAGACGCTGTGCAAGTGACTGAATTTCATTTATAGTACATAGATCATCAAAAAACTCATAACATTCATCAAGGTCTTTAAGCGACAAGATCGCATTGAACAATTGATCTAATTCTCTACCTCTCAATTTATCAATCTGCATAGATCCACACACCTTTCACTAATTATAGGTTACACTCTCATCCATACCTGGTGAGGAGGGAACAATATTAATCCAAGTCAAGCCTGGCTTGAGTGGCATTTCATTTCCATTCTCGTCAACAGGAAGTATCTTACCGTCAATGTTTTTCCACATCACTTCATTCGCAATACCGCTTTGTATAAGAAGACCTCGCCCGCCTTCGGTAACATTAATTTCCCTGCGGCCTGCATCATCGACTACCCGGTGACTTGTTTCCACGATAAACAAATTTGCTGCTTCTAGAGGCTCGTCCGTTCTGTAATCAACAGTCTGCATCTCCCCGTTAAAGCGGCGATACATTCCTGTTGTCTCATCATACGAGTATGTGACCTCATTACGATTTAGATAATTAATCACAACTTCAGAAGCCGCATTTCCTACTACCTGTATATCATCATTTGTATAAAAAGTAAGCGGAGTGACTTCAGCTTCCCACTCATACCCTTCCTGCTCAATACCCTTTTTTATGTTTTCAAATGTGATATAGGAATTATGTGGGGCTCGGCGGTCACTTGAGCGCTGAAACAAGCTCCCATCATATTGAAGCCCGCTTAAATAATCGGTTCTGCCAGCCCGAAGCTGCTGTTCTGCTCCTGGACTCCAACCGTGTGTCACAAAAGCTGCGTCATACCCATTAACGAGTTCAATATGATATTCTCTTGCACTTCTGACCGGTCCAACTTCTTCTGGCAGCGTGCTGTGGAAAATGGCCACAAAACGTGTCATTTCACCCTCAGCTAACACCTCATACACGACATCCGCATCCACGAGGCCGGTTTGAGGTCTCGCTGCTGGGTGATTATTAATCATGACTGCGACCGGGCGGTTCTTTGCTTCATATTCGCTTTTCATTCCTGTTAGTGGATGAGTAAAAGGTAATTCTGCTGCATTCTCTTCTGACTCTTTCTCCATTGTTTCTGTATCTTGTTCTGTATTTGTTGGTTCACTCTCTTCTGTTGAATCATTGCTGCATCCTGCGACTGTAAACATTGTAGCTGCAACCGCTATAATCATCCACCATTTCATTTAATGTCTACGCCCTTTGCTAAATAATATAAAAACATAAACTCTTTTATAGTTTAACGCATAATCGAAGGAAAGAGTACCGTTTTCTTATGAACATCATAAATCCCGCTTTGTGTGACACGTATATACGGGAGATGGGTGGATGAGAAGAAAAGCAGGCTGTAAATAGGATCTTCATGTTTATATCCACGCTCACGAAGCATACCTACAAACTCTTTTTCTTCTTTGATAACCTCATTCATATTTTTATTAGACAGCATACCGAATAACTTCAATGGGATTGAACCGATAACTTCTCCGTCTTCTACAAGCGCCATCCCTCCGCCTTGTTCTTTTAGTGCATTAAAGGCACTAACCATATCCGAAATGTTTTTACCAATCAAGACGATATCGCCAGTGTTTGAAAACGAGCTAGCAAAGCCTGAGATACGATTTGCGAATCCTTTTAGCATAGAAGTGATCAGCCACTTGCCATTCTTATCTAACATCACAAAGAAGCTTTCGTCGTGATCTTGGCTTAATGTGCGATCTGTGCATTCAATTGGAATTTGATAAGGCTTTAAAATAACGGCATTCACCATTTCAATTCCCATTGGCATCGAAAAATGAAGATCATCTTCTTTTAATTCCCAATCAATTTTCAGAGGCTCAATTCCATAATCCTCCCATGGAAAAGACTCATATCCTTCGCATTGACGCCCATCTCTTACAACCCATTGACCTTTTGCAATGACTGAGGTTGGCTTAGGATCATTTATATCATTTAAAAAGTTCAGGTGAGCCACTCGACCAGGAGCAATCATCCCTAACTTATGATCCAAGTTATAATATTTCGCGACATTATATGTTGCCATCGCATAGGCATCAATTGGTTCAATCCCTGCATCTAAGGCTATTTTAATCAAATGATCCATGACCCCGTCTTCATAAAACGTTGGTGTAGAACCATCTGTAGTCATAATGCAACGATCAAACACATCTACCCCAAGCTCTTGCATTTCTTTAAGCAGCTTCGGCAGATCCGGGCGGATAGATGAGTGTCTTAGAGAGGTTGTATATCCTAAATTCAACCTTCTTACGACCTCTTCTCCTGTCATCGCTTCATGATCACAGGTCACACCAAGCAAGGCCATTTGAGATAATGTCTTCTCTGAAGCTCCAGGCAAATGCCCTTCAATCGGTTTTCTAAGTCTTGTGGTCTCCTGCATCCAATGAAGAGTAGCATCATCTCCAGTCAATACCTTCGGCCAAGAAGTCAACTCCCCGCCTTGGATGACTAAATGATGCTCAAGCCATGCTTTCATTTTAGAATTTGAGAACGCTTCCTCACTTTTTAATTCGGTCTGAGCATCATATCGGCACCACCAATACATAGAGGTTGGAAGCTCATCTAGTGCCTCTATCAAAGAAAGCGCTTTCTTTTTTTCGAGATTTAAAAAGAACATCATGTTGTCATTAATCAAGGTTGTCGTTCCACGTGAAGCTGCATATTTTGCAAAGCTGTGGGGATTATAAAGTTGAAATGGATGAGCATGATGCTCGATATATCCAGGGACTATATATTGATCTGAACAGTCCACAATTTCCGTTCCGTCTAATGTGTTAGGCAGATCGTCTCCAACATAAACAATACGATCCTGTGCAATCCATATATTTGCTTGTAACCATTTCTTTCTCGCATGGTTTAAATAGGTTGCATTTTTTAGGACGAGCGAAGGCGCCTGCTCTCCTCTAACAACTTCGAGTTGTTGGCGTAAACGTTTTTTTGTCCAGCGATAAATTCGCTCCGTCATGTGAAATCACCCGTTTCCAAGTTCCTGTTTTTTGTAAATTATTCTGTTGCTCCTATCGTACCATACAATCACTCATTAACTCACTAAAGTTGTCAAATCTTTTTACATGTTTTTTTAACAAATTCGTGAACACGTTCACAAGAAAGGCAGATGATGAAAAAATGAAACCAAATATTGGACGAATTGATGCATTAATCCGAATTACAGCAGGCTTTACTGTCCTTGCTTACTCAATCGCAAAAATGGTACGAAAACCAAACCGCAATCGATCACTCTTAGCTGCCATGCTAGGCGGTATGAAAATTGCAGAAGGAATTACCCGCTTCTGCCCGCTTGTCTATTTAGCGAAAAGCGAACTAATGGACCACAACCACCACCAAAGCCACGACGACGAACACCACCAAGACGGCAGAGTAATGAACCCGTCATAGGAACGAAAAGCTAAGGTGACTGCACTGGCATGCGGTAAAATTAGGGGCAGCGATATGAAGACGCTCTATGTCTTCATTCGATGCACCGTTTTTACCCGCAGGACAAGGAGCCGCAGCTAGAACCGAAAGGCGGAAGGGCATGTTCTGGCATTCGAAAACTTAGGGGAAGCAAAAAGAAGTCGCTTTTTGTCTTCGTTTGATTCACAAAAGTTTCTCGAAGGACAATGCCATGAAGCTAGACACCCCGAAAGGCGAAGGCGACTTCACTGGCATGCGGTAAAATGAGGGGCAGCGATATGAAGACGCTTTTTGTCTTCATTCGAGGCACCGTTTTTACCCGCAGGACAAGGAGCCGCAGCTAGACCGAAAGGCGGAAGGGCATGCTTCGTTTAAGGTAAACAAAAACCGTATAAGTCTAGAACTTATACGGTTTATCATCACTGGAGGTGACAACATGTTCAATATTCAAGAATATGCAACAGATTCTCTTTTTATTTATATTTTACTGATAGGAAGTATTGTTGCATTTTTATATGTGTTTATGAAGAAGAAACGCGTGAAATAGCTTTGTGGCCTATATCAGAGCGATAAAACAGCCCATCACTTTGGATATGCTTAATGGCCTCATAAACCGTTTCTTTAGCCGTGCTTAGAGTTTTCGCTTTTGAAGCGACTAATAAGACGCGGCCTCCGTTTGTTACCCAGTTATCATCTACACGCTTTGTTCCGGCGTGAAAAACCAATGCTTTGTCGTCTTTTAATGTGTCGAGTCCTTTGATGACTGAGCCCTTCTCATAAGACGCCGGATAACCTTTACTCGCCATCACCACTCCAATGACTGCATCATCAGACCAGCTAAGATTCGGCTTCTCCCCGTTTAACAGCGTTAGCATGACCTGCTCTAAATCAGATTCTAACCGCGGCAGCACCACTTGTGTTTCTGGGTCGCCAAAGCGCGCGTTAAATTCAATTACTTTAGGACCTGTTGTCGTCATCATTAACCCCGCATATAAGATACCTGTAAACGGATGGCCTTCCTTAATCATCGCAGCTGCAGTCGGTTTTAAGATTGTCTCGACCGCTTCTTTAATTTGCTCTTCACCAAACTGAGGTACAGGTGAATAAGCTCCCATGCCGCCAGTATTCGGGCCCTCGTCATTGTCAAATGCCCGCTTATGATCTTGAGCAGCAACCATCGGTACAACGATGTCTCCGTTCACGAATGCCATTAACGAAAGCTCTTCGCCCTCTAAGTATTCTTCAATGACAACTGATGCACCAGCTTCACCAAAGGCATCATCATTAAGCATAGAATGAAGGGCAGCGGTCGCTTCCTCTTCAGTCATCGCTACAACTACACCCTTACCCGCAGCCAATCCGTCAGCTTTAATAACAATAGGAGCTCCCTTTTCTTTTACGTATTGCACAGCCGAATTGTAGTCTGTAAATGTGTCATACGCTCCTGTTGGGATATTGTATTTTTGCATAATCTCTTTTGCAAACGATTTACTTCCTTCAAGACACGCCGCTGCTCTTGTGGGGCCAAATGCTTTTAAGCCAGCAGCAATAAAAGCATCCACTACACCTGCCAAAAGAGGCACCTCTGGTCCAACAACAGTCAACTCAACTTCATTTTCTTTCGCAAATTGGATAAGCCCTGCGTGATCTGCCTCACTGATTGGAACGGTTACTGCCACATCTTTCATCCCATCATTGCCAGGCGCCACGAATACTTGATCCACTTGCTTACTCTGATTTAATTTCCAAGCAATTGTATGTTCACGTCCGCCGCTTCCGATAACAAGCACATTCATCCAAGACGCCTCCTCTTAATGTTTGAAATGACGTACCCCTGTAAATACCATCGCAATATCATAACGATCAGCCATATCAATTGATTCCTGATCACGGATCGATCCGCCTGGCTGAATGATTGCACGCACGCCAGCTTTTGCTGCTGCTTCAACTGTATCACCCATTGGGAAGAAAGCATCTGAACCCATAACCGCGCCTTCCATACGCTCGCTTGCTTGCTCTAGAGCAATCGCAGCTGCCCCGACACGATTCATTTGACCAGCTCCAACACCAACAGTCATTTGATCATTTGCTAGAACAATCGCGTTTGACTTCACGTGCTTCACGACTTTCCAAGCAAGCTTCAATGCACTCCATTCTTCTTCAGAAGGCTCACGCTTTGTCGGTACAGAGATATCCGCTTCATCAAAGCTGAAGGTATCCTCATCTTGAACAAGAAGTCCACCGTGGATCGATGTCAAGCTTGCTTCTTTTCCTTCGGCTTTTGTTGTATCCACTGTTAAGAGGCGAAGGTTTTTCTTTTCTTTTAATACTTCAAGTGCTTCTTCAGTAAATGCAGGCGCAATAATAATCTCTAAGAAGATTTCTTTCATTTTAAGCGCAGTCTGTTTATCTACCTCTTTATTAAGAGCAATAATCCCGCCAAAAATGGAAACTGGATCTGCTTCATATGCCTTATCATACGCTTGTTCAATTGTCTTACCAGTACCCACACCACACGGGTTCATATGTTTAACAGCTACACAAGCAGGCTCTGCAAATTCTTTAACAATCGCAAGAGCCGCGTCTGCATCATTAATATTGTTGTAAGAGAGTTCTTTTCCGTGTAACTGAACAGCTGTAGCAATTGATCCATCTTTTGCAAGCGGCTTTTTATAAAATGTCGCTTTTTGATGAGGGTTTTCACCATAGCGCAAGCTTTGTTTTTTCTCATATGTAACTGTTAGAGTTTCCGGACTTTCTTCGCCTGTTGCTTCCGTTAAATATTCAGCGATGACTGCATCATAAGAAGCTGTATGACGGAATACTTTTGCAGCTAGGCGGCGGCGTGTTTCAGCAGTCACACCATCTTTAAGTTCAGCTAGTACTGTGTCATAATCTTGTGGGTCAACAACAACCGTCACATGCTTATGGTTCTTTGCCGCCGCTCGAAGCATGCTTGGACCGCCGATATCAATATTTTCAATAGCATCTTCAAATGTTGAACCTGGTTTTGCGATCGTTTGTTGAAAAGGATAAAGATTCACAACAACCACATCAATCGGTGTAATATTGTGTTCTTCAAGCTGCGCTTTGTGATCATCTTTATCACGCATCGCAAGCAATCCACCATGAATATTTGGGTGAAGGGTTTTAACACGGCCTTCTAAGATTTCAGGAAATCCTGTCACATCTTGAATCCCTGTTACAGGAATGCCTGCCTCTTGAATTGCTTTTTTCGTTCCGCCTGTAGAAACAACTTCAAATCCTTCTTTCACTAAACCTTCTACAAAAGGGATAATGCCTTCTTTGTTTGATACACTGACTAATGCTCTTCTCTTCATTTGCTCATAACTCCTTCCGGCTCTAAAGACTTTACCCACCCCTTTATAATCGCAGGATAAAGCCGATGTTCCACTGCTTGTATCTTTGTTGTTAATGTTTCCATTGTATCATCTTGATCAACCTGTACTGTTTCTTGAGCAATAATCGGACCGGTATCCATTCCTGAATCTACAAGATGGATCGTCACACCAGTCTCCCTTACACCAGCATTCATCGCTTGGCCGATCGCATCAAGACCAGGGAATTGCGGCAATAAAGATGGATGGATATTTACTATTTTCCCTTCGAATGCCTTAAGCAGCGTTTGCCCTATCAGGCGCATATATCCAGCTAACGCAATAAACTGTACGTTTTTCTCTTTTAGCTTCTTGACCAACTCGGACTCGTAGCTTTCTTTATTTTTGAAATCAGATGGCTTGAAACTAAACGTGTCGATCCCTGCATTTTTTGCTCGTGTTAATGCAAATGCATTCGGCTTATCACTCACAACAAGCACCACTTCACATTCGAGCACACCGCTTTTTGCTTGATCAATAATCGCTTGTGCATTTGTTCCGTTTCCAGAAGCAAAAACAGCTATCCGCCTCATCAATCAATGCCTCCAATCGTCACTCCTGCACCGCTTGTCACTCGACCGATAATAAATGCTTTCTCGCCTTGCGCTTCAAGGGTACGAATCACGTTAGTATGGTCTTTTTCAGGAACGACCGCAATCATTCCAATTCCCATATTAAACGCACTAAACATATCCTTTTTTGATAGACTGCCGTACTCTTCAAGCAGTGAGAAAACAGGGTGGATCGGCCAAGAGCCAAAATCAATTTCAACACCGCAGCCATCAGGAAGCATACGCGGAATATTTTCGTAAAAACCGCCTCCGGTTACATGGGCCAGGCCGTGAACAGAGTAAGTACGAAGCACTTCTAATAAAGGCTTCACGTAAATTCTCGTTGGTGTAAGCAATTCTTCTCCTAACGTGCCATCAAGTCCAGGAAGAGTGTCATGTAACGAAAGCTTGTTGTCCTCTAGAAATACTTTTCGTACTAAAGAGAAGCCGTTGCTGTGGAGACCGTTTGATGAAAGCCCAATCACAATATCGCCTGGAGTAATTTCTTCACCTGTAAGTAAATCGCTCTTCTCAACCGCACCGACTGAAAAACCGGCTACATCATATTCATCTTCACTATACATGCCCGGCATTTCAGCTGTTTCTCCGCCAATTAAGGCACAGCCTGCTTGCTCACAGCCATCAGCCACACCTTTTACAATCGACTCAATCCGAACGGGATCAGCCTTTCCTACAGCTAAATAATCAAGGAAATACAATGGCTCAGCCCCTTGAACTACGATATCATTCACACACATCGCAACCGCATCAACACCGATCGTATCGTGCTTATCCATCATAAACGCAAGCATCAGCTTCGTTCCTACCCCGTCTGTTCCTGATACTAATACGGGCTCCTTCATTTTTAAGCTTGAAAGGTCGAACATGCCTCCAAAACCGCCTAATCCCCCCATGACTCCTGGGCGATTTGTACGATTAACATGCTGGCCCATACGGCGAACGGCTTCATACCCTGCTTCAATGTCTACTCCGGCTTGCTTATATGCTTCTGACATCCTTGGTTCCTCCCCTTTATTCCAATAAATCGGTTGTTATACTTTTGCATGTGGATGAAGTGTATCCGCATAGATCTCTGTTGGGTACTGTCCTGTAAAGCATGCTAAACACTGCCCACAATTAGGTTCTAGACTATCACGGCCAATGCCAGCCATAAGTCCTTCTGTTGATAAGAAAGCTAATGTATCTGCACCCATCATGTCTCTCATTTCTTCAATGGAATGATTTGATGCAATCAGCTCTTCTGTTGTTGATGTATCGATTCCGTAAAAGCACGGGTTCTTTATAGGCGGTGAACTGATACGTACATGAACTTCTTTTGCCCCCGCTTCACGAAGCATCCGTACAATTCGTCTACTCGTTGTTCCGCGTACAATCGAATCATCGATCATTACCACGCGTTTCCCTTCAACTACACCACGCACGGCTGACAGCTTCATTTTCACTCCTTGCTCACGAAGCTCTTGCGAAGGCTGGATAAACGTCCGGCCGACATAACGGTTCTTAATTAATCCAAGCTCATACGGAATACCGGTCTGCTCTGCATAGCCAATCGCTGCTGAAATACTAGAATCCGGTACTCCTGTCACAACATCCGCTTCAATAGGTGCTTCATATGCCAGCTGCTTTCCGAGATTCTTTCTTGCGGTATGAACATTCACCCCATCAACATTGCTGTCAGGACGAGCAAAATAGACATACTCCATACTGCAGATTGCTCTTGGCTGCGAGCTGACAAAACGCTCAGAACGTAAGCCATTATCATCAATAATTACAAGTTCACCCGGCTGCACATCCCGCTCGTACTCAGCCCCAATAATATCAAATGCACAAGTCTCACTTGCTACCACATAAGCATCTCCAAGGCGTCCAATAGAGAGCGGACGCAAGCCATTCGGGTCAAGAGCGACCATTAGTTGAGTCTCGTTCATGACCGCAAATGCATAGGCCCCTTTTAACATACTTAGAGCATTTTTCAGTTGATCCTCTAGTGTGTAGTACCCGCTGCGTTTAATTAAATGAGCTAACACTTCTGTATCAGAAGTCGATTGAAAGATACTGCCTTGCCCTTCTAGCTGATGCTTCAGATTGTTGGCGTTCACTAGATTACCGTTATGAGCAAGCGCTAAACCCCCACGCTGAGAGCGGAACAGGAGCGGCTGCACATTGGCAAAGCCGCCTCCGCCTGCTGTAGCGTAACGAACGTGGCCAACCGCTCCTTTTCCGTGCAGCAACGTTAGGTCCTCTGGTCTGAATACTTCATTTACAAGCCCCATTCCTTTATGAACGGAGAGCTGCTCACCGTCTGTGACGACGATGCCAGCTCCTTCTTGTCCTCTATGCTGTAAGCTGTGCAGTCCATAATACGTAATTTGAGCAGCATCCTTATGACCCCAGACAGCAAATACACCACATTCTTCATTTAAGCCTTTGATTTCAGCAAACATGGAATGGCTCCCTTCCAAGCCTTAGTCATTTCATCTACTGATACATTCAGTACCGTCTTCTCATCAGCTGATTTCACAACAAGCGATGGATCATTTGTGACGTAACCAATTAAGGTCGCTTTTACTACTTGTTCAAATTGAGCTTGGTTCGCAGGCTTCACTGAAACGATAAATCTAGATTGAGATTCTGCAAACAGCTGTGAGATAATCTCCCCATTTAATACTGCATCTGCCCCAAGTTCTGTTCCAATTAAGCTCTCTGCAAGTGCTACTCCCACGCCGCCTTCTGCTACGTCATGAGCAGAGGCAACAAGCCCTGATTTGATTGCTGTTAATAACATGTTTTGATGAGCTTTCTCCACTTCAAGATCAAGTGTAGGCGCCTTGCCTGAGATCGATCCGTTCAGCATTTTTTGAAGCTCACTGCCTCCAAATTCAGCCTTTGTATCACCAATGAGATAGATGAAGTCTCCTGCTTCTTTAAATGTTTGAGTCGTGATATGATCTACATCTTCAATAAGTCCTACCATGCCGATTACCGGTGTTGGGTAAACAGCAACGCCGTTCGTTTCATTGTAAAGAGAGACATTTCCGCCGATAACAGGTGTTTCAAGAACACGGCAAGCCTCGCTCATGCCGTCAGTTGATTTCTCTAACTGCCAGAAGATCTCTGGTTTATCAGGACTTCCGTAATTTAAACCATCTGTTAAGCCAAGCGGTGTCGCACCAGAACAAACGATATTACGAGCAGCTTCAGCAATCGCGATTTGACCGCCTACTTCTGGGTCTAAATATAAGTAACGTGAATTACAATCAGTTGTCATCGCAAGTGCCTTGCGTGTTCCACGGATACGAACAACTGCCGCATCAGAACCCGGTGTGACAACCGTATTTGTCTGAACCATGTGATCGTATTGGTCATACACCCACTCTTTGCTTGCGATCGTTGGCTGCGCAAGCAATTGGACTAATGTTTCTTTTGGATCGTCAATTTCCGGTGTCCATGCCTCTTGTTTTTGGAACTCCTCGTAGTAAGCAGGTACCTTCGATGGCTTGTGATAAACCGGTGCTTCTTCTGCCAGTGCATCAACTGGTACATCAGCTACAATGTCTCCGTTGTGAAGAAGGCGAAGACGTTTGTCATCAGTTACAACTCCAACTTCAGCTGATAGTAAGCCCCAACGATCAACGATTTCTTTAATCTCTTGTTCGCGGCCTTTTTTGACAACGATGAGCATGCGCTCTTGAGATTCTGAGAGCATCATCTCATATGGCGTCATCCCTTTTTCACGCTGAGGGATGAGGTCTAGGTTCATCTCAATACCTGAGCCCGCTTTACTTGCCATCTCTGCTGAAGATGACGTTAATCCAGCTGCACCCATATCTTGAATCCCTACAAGGGCGTCTGATTGGATCAACTCAAGGCATGCTTCTAGCAATAACTTCTCCATGAATGGGTCGCCAACTTGAACGGCTGGACGTTTTTCATCCGAATCCTCACTAAGCTCTTCAGAGGCAAATGTGGCCCCGTGAATTCCATCACGCCCCGTGCTTGCTCCAACATACATCACCGTATTGCCGACACCTTTTGCCTGACCCTTTTGAATATCCTTATGGTCAATTAAACCGACACACATGGCGTTTACTAGCGGATTCCCTTCATAACAAGGATCAAATTGAACTTCGCCGCCAACAGTCGGTACACCGATACAGTTACCATAGCCAGCAATCCCAGCTACAACCTCTTCAAATAAGTAACGAACTTTTGGTGATGTCAACTCACCAAAACGCAGTGAATTTAATAACGAAATTGGACGAGCTCCCATTGAAAATACATCACGAAGAATACCGCCTACACCTGTAGCTGCTCCTTGATAAGGCTCAATCGCTGAAGGATGATTATGGCTCTCGATTTTAAATACGACAGCTTGCGAGTCGCCAATATCAATAATCCCCGCTCCTTCTCCAGGCCCTTGAAGAACCTTCTCTCCCTCAGTCGGGAATTTGCGTAGCAGCACTTTTGAATTTTTGTAGCTACAGTGTTCAGACCACATGACTGAAAATAAGCCTGTCTCCGTATAATTTGGTGTGCGTCCTAAAATGGATTCTGCCAGCTCAAATTCCGCATCTGTCAGACCCATTTCCAAGTAGAGTTTCTCTTCTTTTACACGTTCTGCTGTAGGCTCAAGTAGTAGCGACATGAGTTTCCCTCCAATTTCGTACAATTGATTGAAATAATGCTAATCCATCGTCACTTCCAAGCAATGCTTCCACTGCACGCTCAGGGTGCGGCATCATCCCTAAAACATTTCCTGCTTCGTTCATAATTCCAGCAATCTGATGACGTGAACCGTTGATATTGTCTTGGTAACGGAAAATAATCTGTCCGTTCTTTTCAAGTTCGTTAAAAGTTGCATCATCACATTCATAGTTTCCTTCGCCATGCGCGACTGGGATCGTAATTTCCTGACCCTTTTCATAGCCTGCTGTAAACATCGTTTTTTCATTTTCAACCGTTAAGACAGCTGGTCTACAAATGAACTTCAATCCCTCGTTACGCTTCATCGCCCCAGGAAGAAGACCTGCTTCTAGTAAAATTTGAAATCCGTTGCATACACCTAGCACTGGCTTTCCTTCTTTAGCAGCCTCAATGACAGCTTTCATAATAGGAGCAAAGCGTGCAATCGCACCTGAGCGTAAATAGTCGCCGTGCGAGAACCCTCCCGGAAGCAAGATGCCGTCAAATCCCTGAAGAGAGGTTTCATGATGCCATACGTACTCTGCTTCAGCTCCTAGAGCATCAGAGATTGCATGATACATATCAGCATCACAGTTTGAGCCAGGAAAAACGATTACTGCAAATTTCATGACGGGACAACCTCCTCGATTTCATAGCGGTAGTCTTCGATTACTGTATTAGCAAGCAGTTTCTCACACATCTCTTCGATTCTAGCTTCAATATTTTCGGTCTCATTTACAGCAAGCTCTAAGTATTTACCAATACGTACATCTTCTACTTCTTTGTAATCCATTGTGTGCAGAGCACTTTTCACTGCTACTCCTTGAGGGTCTAGTACACTTTCTCTTAACGTTACATACACTTTTACTTTGTACATGTTGGGCCTCCTAGTCGAGTTAAAATTTCTTGATAACCAGCTTGCAAGTTTCCTAGATTACGTCTGAATAAATCTTTATCAAAACGTTCGTTTGTTTCCATATCCCAAAGACGGCATGTATCCGGTGAAATTTCATCTGCTAAAAGAAGTTCACCGCTCTCGGTCCGGCCAAATTCAAGTTTGAAATCAATTAATTTAATATCAATTGTGGCAAAAAGCTTTTGCAGGTGCTCGTTTACTTTACGCGCCATTAATTTTAACTGGTCTACCTCTTCAGGAGTTGCAGCTGCGAGTATCGCAATATGATCTTCTGTAATAAGGGGGTCTCCTAATGCATCGTCTTTATAGTAGAATTCCACAACAGGACGTGCGAGTTTCAAGCCTTCTTCAAGTCCTAAGCGTTTAGCCATACTTCCGGCTACCTGATTTCTCACAACAACTTCAAGTGGAACAATATCTACTTTTCTAACTAACTGATCAGTTTCTGATAGTCTTTCAACAAAATGAGTTTCAAGCCCCTCTGCCTCTAAATGCTTAAAGATGAGAGATGTGATTTCATTATTCAGCCTTGCTTTACCCTCAAGCTGAGCTTTCTTTTCTCCATTAAAAGCAGTTGCGTCATCTTTATAAGAAACCCACAAAATACTTTCGTTATCTGTACGATATATTTTCTTCGCTTTTCCCTCGTATAGCAGTTCACGTTTTTCCATACTCCACCCTCACAATCAGAATATTGGCAATATTACTTTTGGAAGAGGAGCGCTGTTCACTCCTCTATTTTATTTAATTCGCTTCTAGTCCCAGACGCTTGAAGATTGTATCCACATGCTGCAAGTGATAGTTGTAATCGAAGCAATCATCAATCTCTTCTTTTGAGAGTACAGCAGTAATTGCTTCTTCAGCTTCCACTAGCTCACGGAATTGAATCCCTTTTTCCCATGCCTCCATCGTCTTCGGCTGAACAAGATCGTATGCTTCCTCACGAGCCATTCCTTTATCAATCAGTGATAATAATACACGCTGTGAGTAAATTAAACCGTACGTACGAGTCATATTACGCTTCATATTTTCAGGGAACACCGTTAAGTTTTTCACGATATTTCCGAAACGATTTAACATGTAGTTAAGCGCAATTGTTGCATCTGGAAGAATGATACGCTCAGCTGAAGAGTGAGAAATATCACGCTCATGCCATAATGGAACATTCTCGTAAGCTGTCAGCATATGACCACGGATCACACGTGCAAGTCCTGTCATATTTTCAGAGCCGATTGGGTTACGCTTATGTGGCATAGCCGATGATCCTTTTTGTCCTTTAGCAAAGAACTCTTCCACTTCACGCGTTTCACTCTTTTGCAGACCGCGGATCTCTACAGCGAACTTCTCAATCGATGTAGCGATAAGAGCAATCGAAGCCATGTATTCTGCATGACGATCACGCTGCAATGTTTGTGTAGAAATCGGGGCTGCATTAAGTCCAAGATTTTCACAAACAAGCTCCTCTACACGAGGGTCGATATTAGCATAGGTTCCAACAGCACCTGAAAGTTTACCGAAACGAACCCCTTCTGCTGCATGCTTAAAGCGCTCGATGTTGCGTTTCATTTCCTCATACCAAAGGCCAAGCTTCAAGCCAAATGTCGTTGGCTCAGCGTGAACACCGTGCGTACGTCCCATCATTACAGTGTACTTATGTTCAATCGCTTTATCTTTAATGATGCCTAAGAAACGCTCTAAGTCAGCCAGTAAGATCTCATTTGCTTGTTTAAGCAGATAAGATAAAGCCGTATCAACCACATCTGTAGACGTTAGTCCGTAATGCACCCACTTGCGCTCTTCCCCTAGTGTTTCTGAAACGGCACGAGTGAAAGCAACTACATCATGTCTTGTTTCTGCTTCGATTTCGTGGATACGAGCGACATCAAAGCTTGCGTTCTCACGAATTTTAGCCACATCTTCTTTAGGAATTTCGCCAAGCTCTGCCCATGCTTCACATGCTACGATCTCTACTTCTAACCATGCTTTGTAACGATTTTCTTCTGTCCAAATGGCACCCATTTCAGGACGTGTATAACGTTCAATCATCTAACCATCCTCCAACTTTATAAGTAAAATACCTTACTCATTCTAGCACATTCGCTTCACTCTTCGCTTGAGCTTTTCAAGTGCATCCTCCACCGTGTCACCCATCGCCGTAATATGGCCCATTTTCCGGTTATCTTTTGCTTCTTTTTTGCCGTATAGATGAAGTTTCGCCTCACTTAAATAATCAAGTTCGCTTATTACTTCCTCTAGATGCTGACCTAGGATGTTCTCCATCACTGTCGCTCCTAAAAGATGCGTTGACCCAAGCGGCAGTCCGCAAATCGCTCTAATATGCTGCTCAAATTGAGAAGTGAAACAACCTTCTATCGTGTAATGCCCTGAATTATGAGGCCTTGGTGCTAGCTCATTTACAATCACTTCACCCTCATTGGTCACAAACATCTCAATAGCTAGTATGCCCGTTAAACCGAGTCCGTCTGCTATTGTCTCTGCTATTGTTTCAGCTTTCTTTAGCCACTCTGCCTCTACTCTTGCTGGCACGATTGATTGGTGAAGAATACTGTTGACATGAATGTTTTCACTTACCGGGAATGTCTTCACTTCCCCTAGAGTTGAGCGAGTGACAATAATGGAAATCTCACATTTAAAAGGGATAAACCCTTCTAGCACTAGCTCTCCTGATTCTAACAGTTGCTTCGCTTCCTTGAGTAATTCAGCTTCATCATGCACAACAGCCTGCCCTTTTCCGTCATAGCCGCCACGACACGTCTTCAGCACGGCTGGAAAACCAATATCTTTAGCTGCAGCTTGGCAGTCGTTTAGATTCTTTATCGACTGATACGGGGCGACCTCTATACCAAGTGAGGAAACGGAATCTTTTTCACGAATCCGATGCTGTGTTGTTTGAAGCAGTTTAAATCCTTGCGGGAAATACGCTTCTTCTGTCAAAAGCGCCGCTGTTTCGGCATCAATATTTTCAAATTCATAGGTGATCACATCTGAGACGGCCGCAAGTTCTCTCGCTGCTTCTTTATCGTCATATCTTGCTTGAATAAGTACATCGGCTAACCCTTCACATGGAGAGGATGATGCAGGCTCGAGCACCGCTGTTTTGTAGCCCATTTGTTTCGCTGCTATACAAAGCATTCTGCCGAGCTGGCCGCCGCCAATAATTCCAATCGTAGAACCTGGTCGAATCACTTTGCTCATAGCGTCTCACTGCTTCCTAAGACTGCTTTTTTTGTTGCTTCACGTTTATCTATTAATCTAGATTGAACCTCTCTATCAGTTGAACCTAAAATTTGTGCTGCAAGAAGACCGGCATTTTTTGCTCCGGCAGCCCCGATGGCTACAGTGGCAACAGGAACTCCGCCAGGCATTTGTACAATTGAGAGGAGAGAATCCATCCCTTTAAGAGATTTTGATTCAACAGGCACTCCTATCACCGGCAGTACCGTTTTAGCGGCTACCATGCCAGGCAGATGCGCTGCTCCTCCTGCCCCTGCAATAATGACTTCTAGCCCTCGCTCGATTGCCGACTCTGCATATTCAAACATCAAGTCAGGTGTACGATGGGCAGAAACAACTTTTTTCTCGTATGGAACCTTAAGCTCATCTAAGATCTCACATGCATGTTTCATCGTTTCCCAATCCGATGTGCTCCCCATAATAACTCCCACAACTGGCTTCATCATGTTCTCCCCTTTGTTGCGTTTTCTATAGCACTTTACTCATAAAAAAAGCGCAGAATTAGCTATCTTTGTCTACTGAGAGAAAGGAAGCTAATTCCACGCTTTCATGACACTTCAATAAACCTATCCTAATGAAGTGACACTTTCCCTCATAGTCCAACGATTTACGGTCATTGGGTAGAGACTTTCGGGCCTTATTCCCGTGATTATATGAGGTGATATTCTGTTTTCTCGTTTATTCATCTTCATCTTACAAGCAGATACACGATCTGTCAACAAAAAGTCGAACGATGATAAAAAGTCAGACTATTATTGTTCGCCTTCTACCAATTTCCCTTCAAATACGATTTTCTGTCTAACAGGAATATATTCAACCTGACGCCCCTTCTTCTTCTCTTCAAATACAGGTTCTTCCATCCGGCGAACGGGTTGATAGCCCTCTTTTTGCATACGATCTAAGCAGTCTCCGATTGATTCATTTTCGCCGACTTCAAATTTCATTTTTTTCTTTTTAGCCACTATTGCTACCTCCGTATTCCTTTAACCCAGAATCCTCCAAAAAATGCTTTTGGTTCGTGTGAAATAATAAAAGCCTTCGGGTCGAGCTCTTTCACCGTTTGATAGAGATTTTGCTCTGACCGTCTCGAGGTTAGTATCTCCATCATCAAACGCTCCCCTTCTCGCCCGTAAGCGACCCAATTTGTCACACCATACCCTTTATCTCTTAAAGCATTGGGGATGTCTGGTTCATATTCTTTTGTAATTACATTTACAGTGATATATCCGAGTGCCAGCTTCTCTTCTACCTTCATACCAATTATAACACCTATCCCATAGCCTAAAGCATAGGCAATCAAATTTTGAGGCTGATCAAGATTATCAAGCACTAAGCTAAGTCCAATCACGTAGACTAGAATTTCGATTACGCTGACACCTGCAGCTAAATACCTCTGTCCTTTTAAAGTGAATATCATCCTAACTGTAAATAACGTAACATACACCACATTAATAATTAAGATGGTCAAGACCATAACAAGCGCATGTTCCATCAGAAATGCAGCCATTTCCTCCCCCTCCTCACCCTTTAGTTCATATTAGGTGTAATCGTACCACGTTAATTCTACTGAATGATATAGGTGATTTGGTTGAATCATCGTTTCTTTTATCTCTTTTCCTCGAATAAAAAAAGGCCAGCTCAGCCGGCCTTTACTCATCATAACTTGGGATGAATCGTCCCTTTTCTTTAAACACTTCCTCATAATCAGTCGCTTCTTTTAACGCTCGCTCCTCTTCTTTAATTCTCACTCTTAAGATGACTGCATTTAAGAGTGAGAAGACGATTGCGGTCCAGTATGCTTGAAAAATCAGCGGCAGAGCAAAGAGTTCTAGTGTAACAATGACATAATTAGGGTGACGCATAAAACGATACGGTCCTTTTGCAACTACTTTTGCGCCTGGCAGGATCATGATACGTGTATTCCAGAAACGTCCAAGGGAGGACAATGCCCATACACGTCCTATTTGCGCAATCAAAAATACAACGAGAGGGATGAGTGACCACTTTACTCCTCCCGCTTGCACAGAAGACACTTCTATAAGCAGGGCGACAAAAAAGAACGCATGCAAGACAAAAATATATTTATAATGTTCCCTGCCAGCCTCATAACCGCCTTGTTTTTTCATCCATTTTGCATTTTGATTCGCAATGACGACTTCAACCAATCGCTGAATGATGACAAATCCGATAAAAATATATACCAATCCCACTAATGAACACCCTCCCATTGAAGTAAAACTAACTCTGAACAAAAGCCAGGACCAAGGGCCGCCATCAGTCCGTAAGATCCTGGTGCCATTTCTTTTTTCATAAATTCCTCAAGCACGTATAAGACCGTAGGAGATGACATATTCCCATGCTTCTTTAATACTTCTCTTGAAACAGCCGTCATGGACTTCGGAATAGAAAGGGTTTCTTCATATGCTTCTAATACTTTTTTGCCTCCAGGGTGAGCCACAAACGCATCAACTTGTCCGGATTCTAATTTATTTTGCGTTAGAAATTGATCCACATTAGGCTTAAGCCATTTTTTAATAATAGATGGAATATCACGTGAGAAGACCACATGCAGCCCAGTATCTCTCACATCCCAGCCCATCACTTCTTCAGAATCAGGCATAAGCGTACTCATGGTTTCCCGTATAACCGGTCGAACAGATTTTTCACATTTATTTATCATAGAAGAATGATCACCCGAAACTAAGGCACAGGCAATGCCATCTGCAAATAACGATGTTCCAACAAGGTTGCTTTTAGAGCGGTCATTACGTTGAAACGTTAAACTGCACAGTTCTATACAGACAACAAGTACATTGGATTCAGGATAAGCTCTGCAGTATTCATACGCACGGCTGATTCCAGCCGCTCCGCCGGCACAACCTAATCCCCATATTGGGATTCTCTTCGTATGAGCAGAAAAAGGAAGTACATTCATAATCCTTGCATCAATACTTGGTGTGGCCATACCAGAACTAGACACAAGAATAATTGCTTCAATGTCTTCTACATCCACATCTTCTTTTAGAAACAGCCGATTACTTAAACATTTCTTAATCCCTTCTGCCCCGTATTTAGTCGCCAGTTCAATATAGAGATCATTCTTCTCCTTAAGAGAATGATCTTCCTTGAACCAATCCATCGGCACAGCAAACTGTCTTTCATCAATCTGCCCGTTTGAAAATACAGTCAGAAGCCTTTCGATATCTTGAAAGCTCTCACCAAACAGCTCTCTCGCAAACTCTGTTGTTGTATTTTGATTTAATGTGTTGGGCGGAGTATACGTACTAATTGACATAATTGAAGGCATGATAACCACCTACCCTATTGTTGTGGGTTTATTTTGCCCCGAACAATTATTTCCATTCATTTACTCTTATGTGAAATAAAAAAGAACTCTTTCATAGGAAAGAATTCTCTAAATCTCATTTCGTTTTTTTGTAAATGCCTCAACCCATTCAGAAGCTAACTCCTTAATTTCCAGCATTTTTGTCAGGTCTTCTTTGGTTGCAGCAGGATTATTTCTGCACCTATTCACTTCCATCACGGTTGGATTATGAGAATATGATTCAATGCGTTTAAGACCATCCTCCACTGAAGCATGCCCTTCTTTTAACACCCTAAAATAAAACCCGCTGTACCCCGTTTCCTTCACCCATAACGGCATTTTGGGCTGCTGGTGCTTAATACCGAGTTTATAGCATGGATGTCTCGGCTGGCTAATTTGCACAACAGCCGATCCAAGCTCAAATACATCGCCTATATGTACCTCTTCTTCTAACCATCCATATAAAGTGATATTCTCACCAAATGCCGAATATCCGACCGGCTGACCTAGCCTTTCTTCCCAAAAAGGGTAGCGATCGTATGAATATGCACAGATTGCTTTATCTACGCCCCCGTGGTTTACCAAGTCTGATTGCGTATCACCCTTGATTCCTAACGAATGGATTTCAACTCTTTGATCAGTAGGTTCCTTAAAAATACTTGTCTTTATTAGCTGCTTCCCATGTGCCACTTTCCTAGGCTGGCCAATATGTATCGCATGAATGGTTGTTGACATCTCTGTTTTCCCTCCCTCTCAAATATACGCTTATATAGAGTTGATGAATCTTAATGCCTCTTCTATTTCCTGTTTGGACACGTCGTAATGTGTCGTAAATCGTACCACGGAAGGACCAAACGATACAGCTTTAACACCTGCATCAGACAGTTTCTCGATAAACTCATTTGAAGCCAGCTTTTTACCAGACACATCTACTAACACAATGTTAGTATCTACGGTATTCACAACCTCCAAGCCATTCACTGACCCGATTCCCTCTGCTAGAATCTTTGCATGGTGGTGATCTTCACTTAAACGGTCAACCATTTCACTTAACGCAATAAGCCCTGGAGCAGCGATTGTTCCAACCTGTCTTAATCCGCCTCCGAGCCTCTTTCTCCACTTTCTTGCGCTCGTTATAAATTCTTTCGGTCCAGCAATGATCGAACCAATCGGTGCCCCTAGTCCTTTAGATAAACACACTTGAACCGTATCCGTATATTGGGTGAACTCTTTCAATGAGCAATTACTTGCTACAGCAGCGTTAAATAATCTTGCCCCGTCTAAATGAACAGGCACAGCATGAGCTGTTGCCACCTCAAAAATAGCTTTCATATTTTCTGCGGAGACAATAGCACCCCCAGCGCGATTATGAGTGTTCTCTACACAAATCAATCCTGTTTCTGGTTCGTGAATATCATTTCCTCGAATGGCAAGCTCAATTTGACGAGGGTCCATTTCTCCTTTATTACCGGGGATTGTTCTTGTTTGTACACCAGCAAAAGCAGAAATTGCCCCTCCTTCATAATAGAAAATATGAGAATCTTGCTCGAGCAAAACTTCATTTCCGCTTCGACAATGTGTTAATACAGCAATTTGATTTCCTTGGGTACCACTCGTCACAAACAAAGCATCCTCTTTGCCTAACATTTGGCTAGCAAGCTCTTCTAGTCTTCTTACCGTAGGATCTTCCTTGTATACATCATCGCCCACTTCTGCCCGGTACATCGCTTCTCGCATTGCAGCAGTTGGTTTAGTCACTGTATCACTTCTTAAGTCAATCATACCCACACTCTCCCATCAAACAAAAAACCTCTATATCTAGAGGCTTTCTTTTTCTTTCTATTATAAAGGAGATCTTTTGATTCCGTCCTTATTCTTGATCAATTAATTTAGACAGATAGGTGATTACTCCTTTTCTCCCTAAAGACTGAATAGCTTTTATCGTATGTGAGACCTGCTGAAGCTTCCCTTTTTCCTCTAGCATATGAATGATTCGATGCACAGGAACTTTCTTATTTGTCTTAGGTGAAATAATCTCATCTTCCTTATAAATCCCAAAATGATCTTCTAAATAATGTGTAAGCACATATATCAATCCTTCCTTCTATTATTTTCCTTATTAAGATCTTAACGTACTACAGCTTGGCTACACTATTGCTCTGTCAGTTTATCTACTCAAAAAACTAAATTAGTCATATTCTCTTACAATCTATCTTATTTTTGGGACACCTCTACTCTGAGTTACATAGTATATGGCAAGACCTGCAGTTTCGTTCTTCTGCATATTATTCGGACGGGCAATGAACGACGGGTTTTAAAAGTAACTGTTTGAAAGGAGAAAATTATAATGTTTAATGAACTTAAACCAATCTTTATCTTCTTCACTCTCTTTTTAGTCGTTTGTTTTAGTGTTATGACCTATTTAGGCTATCAAATGATTGAAATAAAGACGGAAAGAGTAGAAATGCTTAAAGGAGAAATTATAGAGAAGCATGAAGCAGGAGATTCCGTTACGAGCGAATTACGTCAATATACACATGAACTCAGCACACTAGAAAAGCAGCATAACTTACTGTATACATGGTACTTTAAATATCTTTTTGATTATCCAGAACGAACTCCAATGTATTGGGACAGGCATAATTCTGAATTGATTATCGGTGAGAGGTCATAGAGTATATAGAGGAAGATAGGAAGGGCCGGGTCCAAGCGCTTGTTTGATTGATATAGGCGCGCAGCTGCTCCGGTCACTAATTGCGTCAGTACGAGCGGCTATTACATTGGCAGACTCCTAAATTGCGCCTATTCCTTTAATGATCGCGTCTATTGAGACGTCAATTGCGCCAATGTCATCTGATTGCGTCTGTTCAGGAAGGAAATGCATCATTGTGGGGAACCATTGTTTCTACTTTATTCATTATTGCGCCGGTTCCGTGGTCAAGCTTATATGAATAGGAAAGTAAAAAGCACAACCCATTTGGATTGTGCTTTATCGCCTGGCAACGTCCTACTCTCACAGGGGGAAGCCCCCAACTACCATCGGCGCAAAAGAGCTTAA
>NZ_ATAE01000055.1 GCF_000474275.2 Alkalihalophilus marmarensis DSM 21297 | reverse complement strand
TTAAAAAAGGTTGTTGAATTCTTGACATGCTCGTTCAATCTTCTCTATTAAAAGATACCGATGAACAAATATGTTTACATGGACTTCAGATAAACTTCGAATGTCTTCGTCTACTTCACAACTCATGTTCTCACATACCGATGTACGCTCCGAGCACTCGTTTGATCGTATCCTCGACCTTCTTGTTTCTCTTTGTCCGTTTTCATTATCTAGTTTTCAAAGAACCATTGGTGGAGCCTAGCGGGATCGAACCGCTGACCTCCTGCGTGCAAGGCAGGCG
>NZ_ATAE01000054.1 GCF_000474275.2 Alkalihalophilus marmarensis DSM 21297 | reverse complement strand
AAAAAAAAGAGCTGAAGTATTTTGATATGCTTAAAAATAAGGTAATTGACGGCATGATAGTAGGTTCAAGCATTATACCCACTAATAAAATTAATGATCTTTCCTCTTCTGGTAAGATCATTTCTTGTGAGTATTCTGCGAGTGAAAAATTTCCAAGAGTCTTTGTGGATCATGAATCAGGTTTTAAATTGGCCGTAGATCATTTAAAGTCGAAGGGGCATCAGAAAATCGGTTTATGTTTAGGTAACCCTAAAAGTGGAGTAGGGATAATTAGAAAGAAATCTTTTTTTAACTTATTACAGGAATATCAATTAACTTGGAACAATGACTGGTACTTTGATGAAAGATATACCATTTATGATGGCATAAAAGTGGCAAGTAAATTGTTAGATAACCCTGTACGTCCAACTGCGGTGGTGGTAGGTAGTGATCAAGTGGCAGCTGGTATATTGTATGAGGTTAAGCGGCGAGGGATACGGATTCCAGAAGACCTAGCATTAATAGGGTTTGATGATCAGCCCATTGCAAAGGTTTTAGATCTAACTACAATAAACCAACCCATCATAGAATTAGGTGAGGTTGCTGCCAATTTACTATACAGACTTGTGAATGGAGAGGGAATTCATGCTGATACAAAATTGGAATTAGAATTGGTCGAAAGAAAGTCAGTTTGAAACAACTCGACTCGAAGACTGCCTTTGTCTAAAGTAACATAACTATCCTTTATCAGACTTTAAAATAAAGCCTATGACTGTTTGTTAAGTCAAGAATGGTATTAGAAAGCTGTATATGCGGCTTTTTTTAGTTGAGGGAATAGTACGAAAAAAACACCTATATGCCCACAATGCAAGATTGGTGCGGTAAAATGGAATCTTTATGAATGGGATGGCTACGGAAAAAATTATTTTACACATGCACTAATGAATCATGCGAATACAAAGAAGATATAAATGAATATTATCATGAGCACATTCATAATGCGTACAATTAGGTCTCTACTGTAATATTCAAATATATCTATAGCAGGAGGTTTTTCATATCGTGTATCAAATTTTGTTCAACTAATGGGTGCTTTAGTTGAAGTTAAACAAGAGTAGAAAAAATAAAAGGAACAGTTTTTTACTGTTCCTTTAAACTTGAGCACGCCATAGTTTAATTTCAACCTTCAATTCAGGCATTCCTAATTCATTAATAAAGGCATATCATAGCTGTCTAGTTCAGTGTAGCCGATTCACAGATGCCTACTATACTTTTATGAGTATAAATAATTAAAAAGCAGAAGCTTTGCGACAATCAGCAACCTCTTTAAAGGGAACCTCTTTCTAAATAGTTAATATTGATAATGTGGTCCGATTTTATCCGCTCTTTGATACAACAATTCTGAGACAGTTACGAACTCATATCCTTGCTCATGAAGGCTTTCCAAGATGATAGGAAGGGCAGCTGCCGTAGCTTGGTGAATATCATGCATCAAAACGATGGCACCATCGTGAATGTCTTCCAAAACTCTTTGAGCTATCTTATCCTTATCTCGACTCTTCCAGTCAAGTGAGTCGATTGACCAGAGAATGATAGGGGTATCTGCATCTTTCATAACGTCTACCAAAAGGTCATTATAGGCACCATAAGGAGGCCTCATAGTAGTGGGACTGAAACCTACCGCCTCTTTAATATGAATGTTGGTCTGTTCCAGTTCACCACGAACTTTTTCATCGTTTATTGACGTCAAATCTGGATGATTCATGGAATGGTTACCAATTTCATGTCCTTCCGCGGCGACAGCTTGAACAAGAGAAGGGTAATACTGAGCTTGAATGCCCAGCATGAAAAAAGTAGCCTTCGCATCGTAACGGTTTAGTGTCTCAAGCACTTGTGGAGTCACAATGGGATGTGGACCATCATCAAAGGTAAGGGCGACGTATTTTCCTTCCGGGTCCAACTTCGACCACTCTTGTTCATCTATATCTATTTGCTCGTTTACAGTTTCTGCACTAGCCTCTGACTGAAAAAAAATATCTTCATAGATGTAAGGTGTTATGTCATCAAGAGGTATGTCTAGCTCAATAGCCCCTACAAAACCCGGTGCAATCTCATATTCATCAAAATAGAGAGAGAAGCTATCTTGGTTCAAGGACCACATCCACTCATCAGGCGATTTCAACAACGTATTTAGTTGATCTTCAAACAGTACATCCTGAAGCAACTCCTCTTGATGGAGTTTATTTATGATAATTTTCTGCACTTCTTTTGAGTAAGCACTTAAATTGATGACATCATCCACTTCCAATAGACTTCCACTAGAAAGGTCTACAGTAAAGGTTTGAATTTCTTCTTTACCGTTCGCTCCTCCGAGGTAATAATACATTGAAAAAATAAAACTATATATATCATCCGTTATTCTTTTTGTATCTAGTTCTATAGTCAGATTTGATCTAACTTGATGAGACTGATCTTTAATAGCTGTTGTAAAGTCTTTTTCCTGTTCTGTCACCCAGTCCATTAAGATTGAATTAATGGATTCATTTTTTGTCTCAGGCAAAGCGATTGAGTACGTATATTCATCCGTATGTTTAGTACGAACTAGAACATCTAGTCCTGGAAATCTTCCAGAGTAATCGTCACTATCCTTTATCACACTGGCATTAGCCGGTTCTTCTAATCCATTCTTATCTAGATAGCTAAAAAAGTTTAAGGTACTACCAGTTACAATTAGTAGTAGTATTAGAATAATGGTCCAACCAGGCAATTTAATTCTTCTTATAATACTTCTTCTTTTCATTGATATTCAAAACCTCTCCTAAAATTAATAACATTGAGAGATATTATCACATAACTATACGAAAGTCACCTTCATAAAAATTACATTTCCTACTTTTTTAATAATTCTACTTTAGGCTATTAAACTCGGAATCACATTTGTATCTTTTATTATGTATTTTATAATTAAAATTAGAACATATAATAAACCTGAAAGAGCTTTACTCTATTAACAACCTTGAAAAGGAGAATTCAAACTTGTTAATAGGTGAGTAAGTCGTAACCGAAATAAAGGACTCTGTAGTGTATAAACTATAAATTGTTGTAGATGAAAAAACAGCCTAAATAAGCATAGACATGGATCTATGCTTATTTACATACGAATAGCAGGGTATTTTCCCTCTTAAACGGAACCCGTTAGGAGCGCAGTCCTTTTTCATTATTTGCCCTCGCCTCTTAACTGCTCCCCATTCCCCGTTTGGATTTGGTTTAAATAATACCGCTCCTGACCAGGTTCACTTAAGGAAGAAATGTTCAGGAAATAGCTTTGGTCTATTTCAATAAAATTATAGACGTTAGCATCTTTTATATACACTTTGAATTCTTCACGACTTTCAAGATCTTCTTCTGCATCATTATAGCCAATAACCCACATCTCCATGTAGTCACCTGGTTCAATATAGAAATCTTTTTCCTCCACATAGAAAACTCCAAAAGTATGGGACGTATAGATTAACCGATTTTCTTTTAGCTGGTGATTTACGAAAAAGCCTATCACAATGCCAACTACAGCCAAACAAATTACGAGTAAAAATAGCTTCTTTTTACCGGTCATAAGCCACCTCGTTCAATCTTAAGTTTATATATCTTATTCACAAAGATGATAAAAGAGAGCATCTACTCTTTATCAAAACTAACAAATGTATTCATTCCTTGTTTTTATCCCAATTGTAAGGGACCCTGCACCAGTTTATAAATAACATAAGAATAAATACCATGAATCGAATCGTTAGATTCTCGATCCATCTCATTTCTTAATGTAGAAGAAATTGAACCAAGCTCATGATTACAAAGTACATTAATGAAAATCTCAACGCTTGCTTAATTATACAAAACCTCCTAAGTTTATTAAAAAATACAATAACATAATAACATCCATAATATCTTTATCTTCCCTGATGAAGTAGTAGCAGAATAGTTTCTAAAATACTCATACTACCAATATCGTCATATATTCCTATTTTATCCAAATGTCGAATGTACTAAGATAATAGGTAAAGTATTCCTTCTTGGCTTAATAGAGGTGATGTATGAAAACATTAGATGTGTCTGGCTTACATAGTGGTATAGATGAAATAAAAACAAAGATAGAACATCAGCAAGAACAGCTTAAACAAATTGAAACATCCGTAATGGGTATCGTCCGTTTAAGTGACTCCTTAAAAGGAGAGGGAGGGACGGCCATTCGTCGTTTTTATCAAGAATGCCACCTCCCATTTATTCA
>NZ_ATAE01000053.1 GCF_000474275.2 Alkalihalophilus marmarensis DSM 21297 | reverse complement strand
TATTAGGCACGCCGCCAGCGTTCGTCCTGAGCCAGGATCAAACTCTCCATAAAAGTGTTTGATTAAGCTCACTTACACAGATGAATAATCATCTGGTGTTAATAATTGACGAGATATCATGTATCTCTATTTCGCTTGGCTTTTGTTCAGTTTTCAAAGAACTTTTTTGTCTGCCGCTCGTTAGCGACTTAACCATCTTAACAAGTCTAAATCGAACCGTCAAGAACTTTTTTAAAATATTTTATGGTGGGCCTGAGTGGACTCGAACCACCGACCTCACGCTTATCAGGCGTGCGCTCTAACCAGCTGAGCTACAGGCCCTAAAAAAGGCAATAAAAAAAGCACTCCCACCAAATATTTTGTTGGAGCGGGCGATGGGAATCGAACCCACATCATCAGCTTGGAAGGCTGAGGTTTTACCACTAAACTACGCCCGCATATTAAGAAATAAGATGGTCGGGAAGACAGGATTTGAACCTGCGACCCCCTGGTCCCAAACCAGGTGCTCTACCAAGCTGAGCCACTTCCCGATATATAAATTACTAATGGTGCGCCCTGAGAGATTCGAACTCCCGACCTTTTGATTCGTAGTCAAACACTCTATCCAGCTGAGCTAAGGGCGC
>NZ_ATAE01000052.1 GCF_000474275.2 Alkalihalophilus marmarensis DSM 21297 | reverse complement strand
CGAAGCTTTGCGGATTCAAAACAACTCCACGGGCTTCGCTACTGCCGGTTACGCAGCTTAGAGGGCGCGAGCGAACAAGCACTAATGACTGCTATTGCACAGAACATAAAGAAGATCGCAAACCACCTCACTAGAGGGTGAGGTGGTTTGCCATCCTTTTTAGACGTTCACTTCTTTTATATTTTAGATGTCTGACTCAGTAAAAGAAACCCCGCTTTTTTAAAAAGTGGGGTTTCTCAACAATCTGAGCTCTCGTACGAGAGCTTTTATTTATTTTCTCGATCTAAAAATTGTTGCATTGGGTGGATGAAAAAAAGCTAGGCATTTTCTTTTTAGGATTCTCTTTTGTTTCTTTTTTATTTCTATTTCCAGTTCAGGTGCTTCTTCTGTTTTAGGTTCACTAATAGGGGAAGTTCTTTCTTGGTAGTATGGGTATGAACAATTCTTTTACAATCTGCTGTATGAAGCCTACTTTGGTCGTAATATTTCGTTCAAATAGACTTTAACCTATAGGACATAGTTTACTCTCCATTGGGGCAACTTCCTTATGTGCGCCAGAGTTTTAAAGTTCAAATTTGGTGACATTTGCAGGCTCGGTATTTTAAGGAAGATTGAAGATTGGTCGGTTATAGCACTTTGTATTGAACAAAGTTAGCATCGCTACCAGTACATTTTGACTTCTTAGTTGATAGTTTTAAACGAAATAGGTTAAGAAGTTATGAATCCAATGCTTTCTAATCTTTTGACAGTTTAAAGTTACTTATTATATGATATAATCGATGTTAAGTAACATTTTAGAAAGGAGAAAATTTATTGGAATATGTTGACCCCATAAAAGATATCGAAAAGATAAATGAAATAAAAAAGAAATTAGAAGATAAATCAGATAGAGACCTACTTCTCTTTGTACTTGGGATTAATACAGGAATAAGAGTAAGCGATTTACTAAAACTCAAAGTAGGAGATGTATGGGATGAAGGAAACCCCAAAGAATTTCTTTGTATTTTGGATGATAAAAATTTTGAAAGGAAAGCTTATTATCTAAATACAAAAGTGAAAATAGCATTAAACAATTACTTATTTAATCTAGAATATCAACTCGATGATTTTCTGTTTAGATCTAAAAAGCAAAACCAGCCGATCACACGTCAGCAAGCTTATCGAATTATTAATAATGCTGCTAAGGAAGTAGGAATCTCAGGAAACATTGGAACTCACACTCTTAGAAAAACGTTTGGTTATCATGCATATCGAAAAGGAATTGCGATTTCCTTATTAAAGTCGATTTATAATCATACTACTCCAGCTGAAACGCTACGCTATATTGGTATAGATAAAAATGAAGAACATCATATTAAAATAGATGTGAATTTATAAAAGAAAGGAGTCTCTATTTTGTTTGATCAGTCTTATAACGATTATTTTATTCTATTAAGTGCTCTCCTTTTAATCATAGGGGTTCTAACAACAAAATTCTCATCACGTGTGGGCGTACCAGCTCTTATTCTTTTTATTCTTGTAGGAATGCTTACAGGTAGTGACGGTTTAGGTCTTATTCATTTTGATAATCCTCAATTGGCCCAATTGATCGGTATATTTGCCTTAATTATCATTCTTTTTGAAGGTGGACTACAGACAAAATGGTCAACGGTGAAATCCGTGACCAAACCCGCACTTTCTCTTGCTACATTAGGTGTGATTTTAACAACAGTTATAGTTGCGTTAGCTGCAAAATTAATATTAGGGGTTTCGTGGCTTGAAGGATTTTTGTTTGGTGCAATTGTCGGTTCGACAGATGCAGCGGCGGTTTTTGCTGTTTTGAAAGGTCAAAATATTCGGGCGAGGTTAGGTGCGACACTTGAAGCTGAATCAGGATCCAACGATCCTATGGCAATGTTTCTGACAATTTTCTTCATTGAATTAATCCTCACAGAAAGTCCATCGTATCTATTACTTGTTGGATCATTCTTTTGGCAAATGGGAATTGGTTTAATAGTAGGGATTCTCTTAGGAAGATTAGCGACTTTTGCTATTAACCAGATTAACCTAGATTCAAGTGGATTATATCCTGTATTCGCTCTTGCCTTTGCTTTATTAACCTATAGTCTAACGGATATTATTGGAGCGAGTGGATTATTGGCTGTATATGTTGCAGCATTGGTAATTGGTAACTCAGATTTGACGTATCGTCAATCAATCTTTAGGTTTAACGAAGGATTTGCTTGGATGGCGCAAATTTTAATGTTTACGATTTTAGGTCTTCTAGTATTCCCATCTCAATTAATCACGTTAGATGTCATAATCAAGGGTTTATTACTATCGATTACTTTGGTATTAATTGCACGACCGGTAGCCGTTTTTCTTTCCACAATGAAAATGGGTTATGATCTAAAAGAACGAATTTTCCTCTCTTGGGCTGGATTAAGAGGTGCCGTACCGATTGTTTTAGCAACGTTCCCGTTGCTCGCTGGTTTAGAGAATAGTCAATTGTTCTTTAATGTCGTCTTTTTCGTTGTATTAATTTCTGCCTTAGTTCAAGGTTCAACTATTGCCATTTTTGCAGAAAAACTTGGGCTTATTGGTCCAACTAAGATCGAACCTCCTCACTCTTTAGAACTTGTTTCAATTGGTAAAGCAAACGCCGAAATTCTTGAATTTGAAGTAAGCGAAGAATCGAACATTACAAATAAGCGACTTGCAGCCATAGACTTCCCAAAAGATGTCCTAATTAATGCAATTATTAGGACAGATGAACTCATTACGCCATATGGGGAAACAGAAATTAAGGTTGGAGATATTTTATACATTTTAGTTAGTAGAGAAAGTAAAAAAGAGTTAAAGAAAATGTTGCAGCAAAAATAAAATAATAGTTCTCTATTTCATCATGAAGTGGGGAACTATTAAATGTTAAGGTTTATTACCATCATTTCATGTAGAGCAGTATGATGATGTTTTTTTGGGCTTTCATAGATTAAAAGCACCATTAAATAAAGTCAGTATCTAACTCCCTAAACGCAGACGAGGATGCTTTCGTCCATACGTCCTTTTACTTTTTTTATGCATTTCCCTCGAAACGAATTCAGATTTAAACAGGGAATTCGCTCTGTTAAAAAGACAGTTGGTAACGTTATAATATAAATTTGCTCAGTTGTAGAGTAAGGGAGTGTTTTTATGTGGATAAAATATCGTTATTTGATTATTAACTTAATATGTTTAATCTCATTTATCACCATTGCAGAATTGGTTAGATGGGGACACACATTTAGTATTGATTTATTTATACGAGAACTAATTCAGGACGCGGGTTTATTTTTGGGTTTTATGAAAGTTATGACAGAGATAGGTTCCGGTGAATCTATTTTATTGTTAACAACTTTATTACTTGTATTGCTATGGCTGAAGAGTGAGAGTACGCTATTTTGGTTCTTTTCTTTCTTGTCAGTGGGGGGAGTCCTTCTAAACCTTGGACTCAAACTGTTTTATCAACGAGAGCGTCCAGGAGAAGAAAGGGAAATTGAAGTATTTGGAAGTTCCCTTGATCTAATTTCCTATAGCTTCCCGAGTGGGCACACAATGAGAAGTGTAATCCTTTTATTATTCGTTATTTATATTACAAAAAGTCTCACCAAGAGATGGATAGCAAAAGTGGTTATTATCATTTCAATTTTTTTAATCATTAGTATTCCTTTAAGTAGAGTCGTATTAGATGTTCATTATACTTCAGATATTGTTGCCGCTATTCTGATTTCAATAAGTTGGTTTTATGGTTGTTTATTTCTCTTTGAGAAAAAATTTCCCCCCATGAAACTTAGATGATAATCTAAATTTTAAAACTAATGAAGAATTAAGAAATTTGCTATGGATGTGATGGTTTTGAGATTGATAATGTTATGTATACCTTTAGTGATCTTATTTGGATGTAACAGTACAATTATAGGGGAGGTAGAGGGTAACGACAGCAACACCCAACACATAGATATTCCGTCAATATATAGAACAAATATTGAATCCACTGAAAATAAGCGTTGTAATAATAAGATCGATTTAAATAGTGCTAGTGCAGACGATTTAACAAACATTATTCATATTGATGAAAAAAAAGCTTTAGAATTAATTGAAAATAGACCGTATATTGTGGTTGATAGTATTGCTTTAGTAAGAGGTATTTATGGAGAAAAACTTAATGACATTAGAAGACAGGGACTCGCTTGTGTAGAAAGAGAATAATGAAAAATCAGTCATACATTATCTGTGACTGATTTTTTCATTTTTTTAACACGTGTTCTTTGATCCTTTTTTATATAGTGAATTTCCATTTTATTATTCCTGCTTCTCTAGTTGATTTAAAGTAATTACAAGTAATGGCCCCAAAATTAGTCCGATTGCTCCAAATAGGACTAATCCAAGGTAAAGTGCTATTAAGGTTGCTAATGTAGATAATCCAATCTGATTTCCCATTATCTTTGGTTCAACTGTTCGTCGAATAACAAGTAAAACAACGGCTAAGATAGTAAGCTTTATTGCTAATTCAGTATCGCCAATTATAAATTGATAGAATGCCCATGGTCCTAATATAATAATTGATCCTATTAGAGGTACTAGATCAATAAACCAAATAACGAGTGCCATAATTAGAGCGATATCAGGGTAAATAAATAATAATCCTATATAAGACAAGATAAAGATTGGAATACTGACAATGAATTGTGCCTTAAAAAAGCCAATAAGAACCTTCCTTAAGCGTGAAAGCATATAAGTAAGCTTATTTGAAGTGTCAGCAGTCAAAAACGAATAAAATTTGCTTTTTAATGTTGGTAAATCTAATAAAACTAAAAATAGAGCTATTAAATAAACTAAGAGTGAAACTAAGTAACTGGGAATCCCTACAATGAAATTGGAAACACCACCAATAAAGTCAATATTACTTAAGTGGATTCGCGTAGATTCTAATGTATTAATAACATGGAAGTTTATTTCATTAACAAAGTCAGGCGGCAAATCTTCAAATTTACGTTCAAAGTCATATTGAATGACGACCCACGCATTCGTGACATGGTTTAAATAAGTTGGAGCATTTTGTACGAATTCATTAATATGTATAAAAATTTTTGTTATTACTAAAACTCCAATTAAACTTATTAAGGTTAGAAATGAAGTAAAGATAATGACTACGGCTACATCGTGTTTTATCCTTCTCTTTTCTAATAGTCTCACAATAGGAGATAGTAAAACTGCAGATAACCAAGCAAAACAAGTGGCAAAGCCAATGGAAGGACAAAATATCCAATAATAGAACAAATAACAAGGACTAACAGAAATTTATGTTTAATTAACCACTCTTTCAAGAAAGTATACCTCTCATCAAAGTATTTTTTAAATGAAAATGCTTCTCTAATTTTATCATACTAAACATAACGCTTATAAAGGATAAAGGTGCTTATAGATAAATCGTATTAGTTTCATGTACTTTAGTGGCTACTATTAAAAGTTGTATTTCAATCATAAACCTTAGTCGTGAAGCTATCCTACTGTTTATCTACTGGGTTAATCAACTTTTTGTTACTTTAGCTCAAACGTTAATACATGGATGAAAGACGCTATATTTGCTTAAAAACTAGGACTTGCCGAATAAAACTTCAGCCGATATACACTAGAGTTTATATTGGAAAGCCAGATACTGAGTGAAATAATTGAATATGAAAATGTGGGGTATTATGAATTGTTAATAAAAGGCTGTTTTCGTATCTAACAGGTTCATTTATATTACAAGTCATCCTGCTCTTTTATTTCTTTTGCAGCAAAGGTAAATGGAGATATATAATCTCTAGAAACCTCACTGTAAAAATACTCAAAATAAATTTCAGGAAAAACCCTTAGAAGAGAGGTAGGTAGAATGTCATATGTTTTATTATTGATTGGCTTTATGCTACTTATAAAAGGTGCTGATTTTTTTGTGCATGGTGCATCGAGTATGGCGAGAGCTTTACATGTTTCACCTTTACTCATTGGCCTTACCATTGTTGCATTTGGTACTAGTTCTCCCGAGGCAACGGTTAGTATTGTCGCGGCTCTTCAGGAAAATGCGGGCGTTGCAATAGGAAATGTGGTTGGTAGTAATATATTTAACATTACTTTTGTAGTGGGGATAGCTGCGTTTATTACTCCGCTTAAAGTAGAAAGTGAAACAATAAGAAAAGAAATTCCTTTCACCTTACTAGCAAGTATTTCCTTATTAATCCTAATTAGCGATGTAACTCTTCAAACCGTAAGTCAAAATCTTATAACTAGAAGTGATGGCTTAATATTTTTATTGTTTTTCGCTATTTTTTTATATTATATCTTTGAGGTAGCAAGAAATAGTCGTGAAAAGGGGAAACAAGATAACACAGAATCAAAAATAGTATCATGGAAGAAAAACATTGTATTAACCATCGGTGGACTTGCAGCAATTATATTTGGTGGTGACCTTGTAGTTAATAACGCGACAACCATTGCGTATTCATTTGGGATGAGTGAAACATTGGTTGGTTTAACAATTGTAGCGATCGGTACTTCTTTGCCAGAACTAATCACATCTATTACAGCTGCTCTTAAAAAAGAAAGTGAAATTGCGTTAGGAAACATTGTAGGAAGTAATATCTTTAATATCTTATTCGTACTTGGAGCAGCCTCGGTCATTTCCCCGCTAGCTGTAGAAAGTAAAATATATATAGATGTTATCCTTATGATTGTTTTAACTGGAGTTTTACTTGTTTTCTCAAGAACAAACTTTAAAATAGGTAAGATAGAAGGAATTGTTCTTGTTCTAGCATATGTTTTATATATGACCTATATTTTTATTAGAAATTAAAAAAGGCTCTTATCATAATATATATTCAGCTAATAAAGAGTAAAATAACGCTTAAAAAGGCTCAAAATCAAAACTGTTTGAGCTTGAGTTCAAATCCATTTACGAAATCTTTACAAAACCTTTACGTTACAACTATTTACAATAGTTAAAAACATCTATACCCTTGATAGGAAATGTCGAATTTTATTAAAGGGGTATAACCAACATTTTGTCATAAAACCCACGTTAAGACAATAAATGGAAAACATAAGCTGATATCACCAACGCTAAGGAGATATCAGCATAATTTTTATATCTTTAAAGGTCGTAATTCATTTGATTTGGGTACCTTTTTCGAATCAAATAAATATTCTCCAAGTAAATTTATATGTTCCCAACCCAATGGGGAAATGTGAGGTAATAACTCCTCTTTTAATAAGCCCTTTTCTTTTAATATCTTTGTAGCCTCTGTGAGATAAACGGTATTCCAAACTGTAGTAGCATTTATAAGAATATTTAAGGCACTAGCTCGTTGAAGTTGATCTTGCAATCCTCTTTCCCGTAACTCTCCACGTTTACCAAAAAATAAGGCTCTTGCCAATCCATTCATAGCTTCACCCTTATTTAATCCTCTTTGGATACGCCGGCGTAATGTTTCATTAGAAATATAGTCTAATATAAAGATTGTCTTTTCAATTCTACCCATCTCTCGCAATGCTGTTGCCATTTTATTTTGGCGAGAATAAGATCCTAACTTTCCTAAAATAAGTGAAGCCGATACTCTACCTTCCCGTATGGAATGTGCTAATCGTAAGACATCATCATAGTTATCTTGAATAATCTTAATGTTGATTTTTCCTCGTAGAATGCTGTCAATCTTTGAATAAACATTGGATTTATCCATGACATAAAGTTTAGAGTCAGATAGATCTCGCATTCTAGGAGCAAAGCGAAAACCTAATATATGGCTTAATCCAAAAACCTGATCGGTGTAACCAGCCTTAATTGTACTATCATTAGAAGTAGTTATTAACGTATCTTACGATAACAACTACTTCTTTTTTATTTCCTTATAGAATCATTATCTGTACTATGAAATTTATGTATATAAAGTATCCTAAGAAACCAGGGGGTGGTAATGTTGAAAGTACAAGAGGTTCTTATTCAAGAGAAGAAAAGATATCTGTTAATTGACAAGGATGGCTATCCTGTCATACCGGTTGCAAAGTATATAAAGTATTTAGATAACGTTGGAAAAGCTGAAAACACACTAAAATCATACTGTTACCATCTAAAGCTTTACTTTCAATTCCTAGAGGAGTGTGGATTAGAATATCAAGAAGTAAACCTTGATATTTTGGCTCAGTTCATCGGATGGCTGAGAATTCCTGATCAATCTACAAAAGTCATTTATTTTGAAGAAACCTTAGCAAAACGATCAGAAAAAACGGTCAATACCGTCATAACATGTGTCATGGGGTTCTATGACTATTTGACTCGTAATGAGGATTACGGAGGAAATGTAAATGATCAGTTAAAAAAACAAGCCCCAGGGCGTTTTAAGACTTTTAAACCTTTCCTCCACCACATTACAAAAGGGAATTCATACGATAAAAACATTTTAAAGATTAAGGAACCAAAGCGTTTAATCAAAACTTTGAGTAAAAATCAAATCCAAGTGATCCATGATGCTTGCAGCAATATACGGGATGAATTATTATTCCGTATATTATATGAAGGGGGATTACGTATTGGAGAGGCCCTTTCTCTGTGGGTAGAGGATTTTGATATAGGTAAAAATGCTATTACGGTGAGGAAATCCAAAACATCCGATGGGGAAAAACGAAAAATTTATGTATCTATTGAGACTATGAATCTCTTTCAAGATTATCTAATAGACTTTCATTCTTACGAAATTGATAGCAATTATGTTTTTATCACCTTAACTGGACCAAATCGTGGTAAGCCAATGACTGATGGTTCTGTACGTTCTTTAATTAAACGGATGAAGAAAAAAACAGGAATAGATTTTACCCCTCATATGCTTCGGCATACATATGCTACAGAGTTACATGAAGCAGGAGTAGATATTGCCATCATACAGAGGTTATTAGGGCATGCACACGTTCAAACAACCATACAGACTTATATCCATGCATCCGATGAAACCATACGTGGAAGCTGGGAACAAGCTCAATCAAATAAAAAAATGGGAAGAAGAGATAAATAATGATACAGAGTGCATTGGAAATTAAACCCCTTCCCCACCATCTGGAACAGATAAATGAACCATTACTTGGATATTGGGCAAATGATGTGTGGAATGTACAAGAATGTCCCTTCTTGGATAAACACTATGATTGGAATAGAAAATTGATTTTTGATAAGGTACAAAATCTTGGATTAAAAAATGAACTAAAATATTATTTTTATAAGGGGTTACAGGAGACAAGGATTTCGATTACCTATGCTTTTATGCATTATTCTCCATGTCTTAAAGTTTTTACAGAATTCATCTCTCGATATTATGCTAATTTAGATTCTATTATTGATATACCGAAAGAAAAGTTTCTAACAGAATATCGAACATTTCTTGTAGAGAATGGAAAATCAGTTGAAATTATACACCGGAAAAAGTCATCACCATGGATATCACCAACAGTTCAACCATCCTTGTATATTAGACTATTTCTTCAAGTTTATGAATTTTATTATCACCTTTATGATGAACGTGAAGAAACAGATAAGGATTGTTGGGATGTTCGAAAATTGAAGATTAATTATAACAATACAATCAGTAGATATTCATTAGACTTTTCGAAGGTTCCGCAACCTTATAGACAATTATTTAAAAAATATATAAAGACTCGCCTAGTTTTTCAGCAATCCATTAGCTTTTCTACAGCCGTATGTTATTTAAATAGACTTTCGTTTTTCTTCACCTTTTTGAAGGATAAACATCCTGAGTGGAAAGAATTAAACCAGCTATCCAGAATGGATATCGAGGAGTACATTGAATACTTGCGACATTCCACTATTAAAAAGGGAAAATATTTAATTAATCCAGATCACAATTATGTAAATCGTTTTTTAATAGACCTTAAAACGTTTATCTCATACATACAGAAATTCGAATGGGAAGAAGCTCCGACAAAGTCAGTAATTTCACTATTGTCAATTGAAGATATCCCTAAAAAGAAAAGAGCAAAAGCTGATGAAATTAAATATATTCCGGATGAAGTATGGGAACAGTTAGTTTACCATATTAACCAACTTTCCTCAGATCATATACCTATAATTCTTCTAATGGAAGCTACAGGTTTTCGAATAAGTGACGTTTTATCACTTAAAATTGACTGCTTAGTAAATCAAGAAGATGGTTGGTGGATTATCGGAGATCAAAGAAAAGTAAGTTATAAAAATCATAAAGTTCCTATTTCAGAAGAAATTGCTAATGTGGTCTTAGCGCAGCAAGAACTTACAAAAAAGAGATCAACTTCGGACACGAACCCTAAGAAATATTTGTTTCCAATACTAAAAGGGAAAAGGATGGGTAATCCCATATCACAGGATTCCATTAAGCTGAACCTTAATAAACTAGCTAATAGATGTAATATTAAGGACAAGGATGGAGAAATTTATTGGTTTAAAAATCATGCATTTCGACACCGTTACGGTGTTAATTTGATTAATAACGGAATGAATATCCTTCATGTTCAAAAACTGATGGCACATGCCAGTCCTGAAATGACATTAGTCTATGCCCAAATTCATGATAAAACACTACGTGATGAATGGGAAAAGGCTCGAGATAATGGTGCAGTAAGACTAGATACTCATGGAGAAGTTATTGTCGCTGATTTAGCTCAACAGGCTGAAGAAAATGGAGTTGAACTGGAGTGGATACGGCACAACATGGACTCCATTCGTTTAGATCATGGGTTTTGTGTAAAAAGCCCAAAACTTCATTGTGATTTTCTTGAACAGACATTGGAACCACCGTGTATTAAAAATAACTGCAGAAGTTTTCACGTTGACAAGACTTTTCTCGGCTATTATCAAGATCAAATATCTAAAATGGAAGCTGATATTGAAGTATACAAAAAATCCGGAAGGTTACGTTCTATTGAGTTAATCGAACCCAAATTAAAGAGATATAAAGAATTAGCAAGTGGTTTACTACATACTGGTGGTATCTTTGGTTTGGATAAAACTAGACGTGAGTATGTTGGAAATGAACGTGAAAAGGTGATGCAAAATGTCTAATGAAAGCCCAAATACCGAAGGTATTATAAAACATGCGAAGTTGAAAACGGAAAAGACCATTCAAAAAGTTGAAGAAACGATCAAAAAGATGATAAAAAAACAAATAAAAATCAATTTTAACTCTGTATCTGCAGAATCAGGGGTTTCAAAGGCATTTCTATACAGAAATACAGAGCTCCGAGATCGAATCGAAACACTTCGCAAACAACAAGAAGGTCTCTCCTCAATAAAACAAGTTAAAAGGAATATGAGTGACGCATCAAAAGATGTAATTATTGCTTCCTTACGGAAGCGAGTCAAGGATTTAGAAAATGAAAATAAAGAAATTAAAGAACAATTGAAAATTCAATTTGGGAAGATTTATGAGGGAATTTAAGTTCCTACGATTTTCCCTTCCCTGATTGATTTTTTTGTGTAATATGACAATGCCATTTAAAAGATAAGTTGTATTCCGCAATCTGGCCAGATTGTTGAAGATCGAATAATGGATAAAGACCATTAATGTCGTATTAGAAATAAATAAAAAGTATGACTATTAATTTTGTTAAGTGAGCAAAGCAATTGCATCTTCCATGTTTCAAATATTGTCCTTTTAATGTTTATAGTTTATATTTTGTTCAATGTGTATCTTTACTTCAATATGTTCTATAGATTCTTTATCAATCGAATTAATTGCACTTACATCCCACTTTTTCAGATGATATCGATATGTTTTTTCACTTATATTTAACAAATCTGCATTTATTTCTTCACTTTTCTCCATCGTCTTTAATATTTCCCTTTTAATTTTCTTTTCTAATACTTTTTTAATTTTATCTATACTAATATCTTCCTCATTTTGAATCAATACTGCATTGGCTTTTACAATTAAGTGATAGGAAGGTTTATAACCATTTACTACTTCAATTGTTTTTTTAGGTTTCTGTATGATTACACTTACTTTTTCTTCAAAGAGGGAGAGAGGGATATTAGTAGCTTTTTTAGAAAACCATTTTAAGCCAACTAGGTCTTTTTTATTTACCCATCCTTTATATTGTTTCTGTGAAATGACAAATCCTCCGGTAACAACAGCAATATTTTTCTTTTCTTCATCCTCTGAGTAATGAGTTTTATTCATTTCTAATGAAGGTATGATCTGTGTACCAACTGGCTGGGAATAGGTCGAGATAAATTTATTATACTTTTCAATGGGAATAAAAAAGTTGTTTTCAGTTAGGGTTTTGGGATTATGGATGATTGTATATAAAGATGGGAAATTAAAAAAGCTCTCACTTGTTAAAATTTGTTTAATATCCTGTTCCGTACCAAAAAGCCATATATTGTATCTAAGTAAAGAATTTTGTCCAATAAATTCGATGACGGACTTCATTTGCTCCTTTATAAGATTTTCACTTAAAAGAATGGATTCAACATGCCCGTAATAGAGAGGTAATGCCGACTTTTGTTCTAATTTGCTTAAAGCGGCCTGTATTGTTTTTCCTTTAGCTTCTCCAATTAAGATGGGGGAGGCTTGCTGTAGAGAAGAAGCGCCTTCTTGATTCGCGATATTGGCAAAATTCAAGGCTTGAATATAGGCGATAAATTCTCCTTCAGCGTAATCTAGTCCTAAAGCTGTAATATAAGTTTGACTTTGTATTTCTTTTGCACCCCAGCACCCAGTCAGGAAAAAAATCTGACTGCTTATCATGATGATCAATAAAATCTTTTTCATATATTACTCCTTTTGACTATCGCTATCAATAGGTTGGTATGCTTGATTTCGCTTCTTCATAAATCGATAAGGCAACTTCAACATATTTTTAATGATATCTGCTCCATGGGGTTTGGATAAATACGACATATACGGCTGACCAAAGCTTTCTAATGAAACCACGTTTGTTAGAATGAGAAAAAAAGAAATAAAGAAGCCATATAATCCAAATAGACCTGAAAAGGCTAAAACTAGAAATCGCAGAATCACGAGATTGCCTGCCAGGGTTTGATTACTTAGGATATAACCTGATATCACTGTAACAGCAACAATGACCAAACAGGATGGAGATGTTAACCCTGCACGAATCGCAGCATCACCAATAAATAATCCGCCTAAAACAGCAACAGTTTGTCCAACAGCCTTAGGTAGGCGTACCCCGGCTTCTTTAAATAATTCAAATAAAACAAGCATAATAAAAACTTCCATAGGCGCAGATATAGGCAAGCCAATTCTAGAGGCAGATATTGTTGCGATAAGTGAATAAGGAATTTGATCAAGTTGAAAGGTTATTAACGAAATATAAAAACCAGGTAAGAAAATCGTCGTAGATATAGCCAAAAACCGCAGAACACGGACCATACTAACGTAAAAAAAACTATCATGAGCGTCTTCTGGTGAATATAATAGTTGATTTAAATTTGCGGGTCCTATTAGGCAAGTCGGATTTCCATCTACTATGATCACAAATCTTCCTTGTGTTAAGGATTGAACAGCAAAGTCTGGTCTGCCTGAATTCTCCATCAAAGGGAATAGTGAAAAGGTTTTGTCATATAGGAATTCCTCAATTTCGTAACTGCTAGCGACACTATCTACCTTTATGGAATCTAATCGCTTTTTGACATCTTCAAGAATAGAAGGATTCATAATATCATTTATATAAAGTAATAAGATTTTCGTTCTGCTTCTTTCACCAATTGTATAATCAATGCTTTTTAATGATGATGTTTTTAATCTCTGACGAATTAATGCCATATTATCCGATATATTTTCTACTAATCCATCCCTTGGCCCTCTAATTGAGGATTCCATGTTAGATTCTTCAGGACCTCGTTTTGGAAGATTTGATACGGGTAGAAAGTAAAGATCGTTTAAATGATGATTAAATATGATTAATTCACCTGAAAATAGTTTTTCCTCTGTCTCTGTTTTAACGGTATGTATATCTTTAAGCTTATTGGCCTCCAGAACATTATTTAATAATTCAAAATTTAAGTGACCGTTCTTTTCTATAACTTCATTAATAGTTGGAAAAATAACCTCATTTATAAATTTCATATCTACTAATTGAGGACAATACAAAAAATCCAAAGTATGATCTTGATAGTCCCTCGTTTTTATCACGGTATCAGAAGAACCTTCAAACCAAATTTTCAATTGTTCTATGCTGACGACTTTTTTATTAGGTTGAACTTTCTTCATGTTGATCTCCTTTTAAATGAATGATTAGTAAAAAAATCAGTAGCGTGCAAATTTGAAAAATAAGGCTAAAAGGGAAAAAATAATTTTGTAAAAAGTAAAAAAATGAGGTAGCATTCCAAGGAATGGAGGCACCAATGATTAATAGTAAATAAAGGATAGGAAGACCCCATTTTTTCCTTTTGTTTGATAAAAATAGTTTGTCTGCAATAAATAATGATAAGCTTATCCGAACAAATGCTCCAGAGAGCCATTGAAAGATTGAAAGAAAATCAAGTCGAGTAATATGCTCGCTAATTTCTAAAAGCTTCCACTGCTCATAAGCTGGATTCTTCAATTTTGTTGCTTCTTCTGGACCAAATTGTGAAATGGCTCCCACAAGTGGACCTAAGATTAAAAACACAAGGATGATCCCAACCAATATAAGCCATTTAATCTTTAATCTGTCTTTAATAAAAGACGTTAAAAACAAAAGAAAGATCATTTCAAACAAACCAGCACAGCTATACACTAAACCATGAAGAAAATCTATGTATCCATTCTCAAATATCGGAAATAACAGTTCATAATTCTTATTTTTCGAATTTCCGAAACCTACTAAAAATCCGAAAAATGACACTAATGGAAACACTAGAAAAGCAATCGTACTTATCGTTCGTATTCCTTTCACAGACGCATACAAGCAAATGAGTCCGAATAACAATACACTGACAAAATTAGGGACCTCAAAAGTATAATTAGCATTTGCCCAAAAAAAAGTATACTTAAGAGTAATAAAGGCAGAAATTAGAAAATAGGCTCCGAATACTATTGAAAATATTATAAAAACCCCGGATTGAGATAATTTTCGTTTAAGTAAAGAGAGAATATCATCATGAGTATTTAATTTTTTATAAATATGAAAAACAAGCAGAATCCAGAGGATAAATGGTATCGTACTGAAAATGACACTTAACCAGGCATCCCTGTTAGCGGTTGATAATATAGCTGGGATAATTAGAACATGTACCATGAATCCTGTAGACATAATAAATAAGATATAAATATGAACAGCTTGAATCATCTTTTGATTCATGGAAAACCCCCTTAAAATCAGCTAATTATAATTACTTGCATAGTTTAGCCTTGAAGCTGAAAAAAATTCACGAGAGTGTATAAAAAATTGTTTAAATTGTTAAAGTCAACAACAAAACGAACAGGATAATTTACAAAGCTTTAAAAATGACTTAATAATTTTGTTTCAGTTGACAATGGAATAAAAAACTTTCATTAGTAGCACATTATTAATAAAATTTTAAAAGCAAAAGTTTACAACGAAAGGATTTGAAAGATTGGATTTGATTAAAAAAAGATTAACTTCTGCAGAAATAACAAATTTATGGATCTATTATATTCAGGAAACTATGGCAATTCCAATCATTAAAATGCAGATTAAAGAAATTTAACTTGGAAATTTCCGAGGATAAAACCAAAATTATTTCTTTCGGACGTTTTGCGGAGAATTATGCAAAACAAAATCTCTTTTCGGAAATTACGAAGGGCTTTGTTTAACACCATTTCAGCAAATTCAAAACCTGAACTGAATTAATCGCAGTTCCTGTCTTTTTTGCTGCTTCCGCCAAAGAAAGCCTTGCTTGTTCACTAAGTGCAATCCCATATGCCATTCCACTGATCAAAAGTGGAATTTTTATTTTCATTGTTTTTTTTGCCTTTGGACCAATGGTAACGGCAACATCTACTACTTCTTCACCATCAATTGGAAATGGTGACGTTTGTGCGGGGAAGCTAGTGAAATCTTAACAGACAAAGACATTGATAGAGAAGAAGCAATAAGATTAGCTGAACAAGTCAAAAGGGATATGGAAGCTAACCCAGACAAAGTAATGTACGCTTCTCCAGTAGAAGAACCTATTATAAGCGATGAGAGATTTATTGAACTATTAAGTAAAGAAGGCGACTTAACAGAAGAAGAATCTAAACAACTTTCCAAAAGAGTTGAGCGCGATCAAAAAAACAATCCAGATAAGGTTTTCAATGCTTCTCCAGTTAAGGAAGATGATTTCTCCATCCAAAATGTTGGTTTTGAATTTGATTTCCTCGGTCCCTCTCTTCCTGGTAGGAATCATATAAGCGCTACGACTAGCACTTTAAAAGTTAGAATACAAACAACCATAAATTTGCCAGTAACTTTCAACCTATATAGAGTAAGCGACGGTGCCTTCATGGGTAGTAGGACATACCCTAAGCTAGCAACTACAGAGGCTACTTTTGGTGTGCAGATTTTATCAAGTTACAGATTTATATTAACAGGTAAAGATGGATCTTGGAAACGAGGGGTAGGTTTTATGTACCACTAAAACCATAAAGAAAAGTTATTATAATCCAACCGGGGTGATATATCATCCCGGTTTTTTTGTGGTTTAGATATCCCTCTGGAGAGCATGTAAAATCTACACCTTTTTCTTTATTCCGTTTAAATGGAGCGATTGTTCAATATAGGCAATCGTTTTTTCTTCTAACAACGAATGATAGGAGGTAATATAGAGTGCCTTAATTGTTAGTAAGGGAGATGAATACAATGTCAAACTCTAAGGAAGAAGAAAAGTTAGCTGGAGGGAATGTCTCAAATGTATATCGATTTGAAGATACTGTTCGACGAGAAATAAAACCTAATAGTTTGAAAATACATAAATTATTGCAGCACTTAGAGAGCAAAGGTTTTAATTATGCTCCGAAGTTTTTGGGTATTGATGAAAAATACAGGGAGATATTATCCTTCATTGAAGGATAGGCTGGAAATTACCCTTTGAAAAAATATATGTGGTCAAATGATGTGTTAAAAGAAATAGCACATATGCTTCGTCTTTACCATGACGCAGTTAGTGACTTTCCTTTGTTTGATGAATGGATTCCAATTGACAATACTCCTATAAATAGAGAGGTCCTTTGTCATAATGATTTTGCTGTGTACAATATTATTTTTAATCATGAACAGCCAGTAGGCATTATTGACTTTGATGTTGCAGCTCCCGGCCCAAGACTTTGGGACATAGCTTACACCCTCTATATATGCGTTCCTTTAAGCAGACTTTATCATAATGAAAAAGGTGAGACAGTCAATTATAATACTTTATATGATGCAGAAAGGATCAAAACAAGAATCAAGTTGTTCTTTAACTCTTACGATATTGAAGGTATAGATGAAGACTATTTAGAGATGGTATTGTTACGGTTAGAAGGGTTATGTAAATACATAAAGAGAAAATCCAACGAAGGAGACACTGCATTTCAAAAAATGATAGCCGAAGGACACCTTGAGCATTATGAAAAGGATATAGAATTCATTCGTGAACATAGGAGAGAGTGGTATTAATCAGAGTAATAAATTGATTTTAAAGGGACTAGACTATTTGATATCTCCAGATCACGCCTTAAACAATCTCGGAGTTTTAATCGAAGAACATATATAAGTTATCTCGAAATCGAGTCTTCCGCAATCGGGCGCGATTGCAGAAGATGATGGCTAACGACTTTGAATCGTTAGTCATTTTTAAATCATTCTTTAAATACATGTCTACAATGAAAGATCACATTATAATTCTAATTTTTTTATAAAAAGGTATTGATAACCAGCCGTATCCGTATAATGCTCTTCAATGGATAATTCTGATTCATGATGAAGCAATCCATCGATGACATGTACAGCATCCCTAGCGTTTGTGTTAATAACCTTTGTATAAAAAGAAGAAAATTGATCGCTGGTGAATCTATAGATAGTAGTTCCTTTCCCTGTTCCGTAGTGTGGGTTAGCATCAGCATGAAGAGAAGAGACGCCAACTTGTACACGCATGCCATCCGAAGATGAGGTACTCCCATTTCCCCAATATTTTGATAAAGAAAGATGATGTTGAAAATTTACTAAAGTAGCTTGAGCTTTACTCAAAGAATCCTCATGTAATCGCCATTGGGCTGCATTAGCTAACTGATGATAGGTGATTCCTGGTGTTGCTTCAGCCATTTTGGTAAGACCGATATTGGTTCCCATAGCCATAATCGTAGCCATTACAATAGACTTTTCTTCTCCCTTAGGTGGACGATTACTAGACGCATGAGCAAGGTGTTCATCGAATCCTGTCCAATTTGAAACTTCAATCAATAAATCAGTAAGTTTTACCCGTGGTAACATGTTATATAAAGTTTGGCTAAGAGATTTGGCATCTTCCGGTGTATCTTTCTCTAAACGGTCAAGTCGTATCCTTGACTTGTCAATACTTATTCCCTCAAGAGAATCTATGTTTTCCAATATATAATCTAATCTTTCATTTAAAGCAGTATTTCTCTCAATTATATATTCTTGAGCTGACATACCAACAGCTAATCTATTGCCTGTATTCTTAGTTTCATCCCAATTATCTTTAGTGACTAAGTATTCTTCAAAATCCTTATGTAACCTGCTTCCAGCAACCCATATATCTCCTGAACGGATATGGTTTTTTAATTCGGTTAATGCTGCTAATTCATAATACTTTCGATTAATATTTCCATCTTCATCATAGACATGTTTCTGCCATCTCTTTGGCACAAAATCCAATGGCGCGCCTTCGGGAATATGGCGTTTCTTATTATTGTTAATTTCACGCAAGACATTTAGAGCGCGCAATAAAGGCTCAGAAGCCTGAGTCGTACGGAACTCCAATTTACTGAGAAGTACCGGTGTATACTTTCTAAGGTAACTAAACCGGGTGACCAACAAATCTAAGTAATCGTAGTCCATAGGACGAGCTAAACGTTTTGCTTCTTCTATAGAATCAACAATCCTTTCCCAAGGCATTATTTTCTCTAATACTTCAAATGGATCTAGCTCTTCATTTCGTGCTTTTACTAAAGCTTCACCAATATCCGCAAAGTGCAGTACTTTTTCATTGATAGATTTTCCATTTTGCTTTTGCAGTTCTTCTTGTGCTTTTCTACCCTTTGACTGTAAGATCATAATTTGGCGGTCATGAATTTCGATAGCTTGATCGATTAGATCTTGACTAAGAGTTAAAAGGTGAGCTACAAGAATAGCGTACCTTTTATTCTCATTAAACCTCCGAAAGGAATGAGGTTCATATCGGGCGCCTAGCCTAGCAAGCTGAAGCAGCCTATTCGAGTGAATATTTTCGGACTCTGTTGAAAGATTTAATAAACGAACATATTCTAATCTCTCAATTACTTTTAAAAAAGCATCTGGTGATGACTGACCTGGTATTTCCCTTAGCCATCCAAGCTTAGTTTTGGATTTATCGGAAGGGGTATCAATTAATTTCTCCAATTGTTGTTTTTGCCATGGAGATAACGGTTTATAGAGTGAATTATATACTTTCTCCTCTGCCCTTCGCCTTGTTTCCCATACTAATCTTTCAATCGTTGTCATAGCAGGCAGAATGATTTTTCGCTTTCGCATTTCTTCTAAAGTCATCCTTATTAGGAACAGTGCATTTGAATTTTCAATTGCATGGGGGAGTAATGCCTGTGAAATAATCCGATATGACTGTGCTGAAAAATTAGAAAAACCATAATACTTTCGTATTTCCTCCATATGTTCATGTTTCGTTTGCTCTCGTTCAGAATATAGCTTAAATTCACTTGCATCTACTTGTAACTGATTAGCAACATAGTTTATCACCTTATCAGGAACATTCTTGATATCTGAAAGAGACCAACCAGGGTAACGAAAAAGACAAATTTGAATAGCGAATCCCAATCGATTATGATCTCTTCTTCTACGTCTTATTACCTCAATATCATCTTGTGTAAGGGTATAGTAATACGCTAATTCCCAATTACTTAAAGTAGACGGGATTAACAAAAAATCCTTTCTTTGATCAGGTGTAAGTAGTTCTCTTGCTCTTAGATACACAGGAAAATCCCCCTAATCCAACCCGAAGGTTTAATTTTTTTCTAAAGCTCGATACAACACTGATTTACTAACACCCGTCATATCCGTAATTTCTTTGATGCTATATTGTTTAGATGAATGTAGTTTTAAAGCACGTTCCACCAACTTGGGGTCTTTGGAAGGTCTCCCCCCATTTCGGCCTCTCATTCTTGCAGATTGTAATCCTGATTTTGTACGCTCACTGATAATATCTCGTTCTAGTTCAGCAATACTCGCCATTGTTCGGAAGAAAAAACGTCCCATAGCTGTTGATGTATCAATATTATCCTGTATGGAAATAAAATTGACCTCTTTTTCTTCAAAGGTTTCAACCAATTCAATTAGATGTTTTGTAGACCTTGAGATACGATCCAACTTATAAACGACCACAGAATCACCTTTACTTATAGCCTTTAGGAGTTGTTCTAATTCTGGACGTTCTTTTCTCGTTCCAGTTATTTTCTCTTTGTAAATAACAGCTGCGCCTGCTTTTTCTAAAACATCAATTTGAAGATCTAAAATTTGATCTTGAGTAGAAACACGAGCATATCCAAAAACTTTTCCCATTAAATTCCCTCCCCAAGAATAATTGTTCCCTAATTCGGATTATAAGTCAATTTTAGGGAAGATGAATACGGGAAGGGTTTAGGGATTAGAAAACGCCAAAAATCATGTGTACTATAGATAGGTAAAGTTTTTCCCTTAAACGTTCGTTAATGGGAATTACTATTAGAAAAATCATTTTATGTTTTTCATTCAAATATTCACTTGAATATTAACCAAGGAAAGGTATATACTATATTCAAGTGAACACTTGAATATCAATGGGGTGATAATGTGAATAAGAAAGATACTTGTGAAATTTTTTGTTATGACGAGGAAAAGGTCAATCGAATACAAGGTGATTTAAAAACAATCGATATTGTTAGTGTTGCCCAAATGTTAAAAGCAATTGCGGATGAAAATAGGGCAAAGATTACCTATGCTTTGTGTCAAGATGAAGAGTTATGTGTGTGTGATATAGCAAATATTATTGGTATTACGGTGGCAAATGCTTCTCATCATTTAAGGACCCTTCATAAGCAGGGGATTGTAAGATATAGAAAAGAAGGAAAACTAGCGTTTTATTCGTTAGACGATGAACATATTAGACAAATAATGATGATTGTACTAGAACATAAGAAAGAAGTGAATGTCAATGTCTGATCAAAAGGCAATAACATCTGAACAAGAAATGAAGGCCTATCGTGTACAAGGTTTTACTTGCGCAAACTGCGCGGGTAAATTCGAAAAAAATGTAAAACAGCTATCTGGAGTTGAGGATGCAAAAGTAAATTTTGGTGCATCTAAAATTGCTGTTTATGGTAATGCAACGATAGAAGAACTAGAAAAAGCAGGTGCATTTGAGAATCTCAAAGTGACACCTGAAAAATCTGCTCGCCAAGCATCACAAGAGGTAAAAGAAGATACGAAAGAAGATAAAGTGCCGTTTTATAAAAAGCATAGTACTCTACTTTATGCTTCCTTATTGATTGCCTTTGGTTATCTTTCCTCGTATGTGAATGGAGAAGAGAACATTGTTACTACCTTATTGTTTTTAGCATCCATGTTTATCGGAGGATTATCACTTTTTAAAGTTGGTTTGCAAAACTTACTACGTTTTGAATTTGATATGAAAACCCTTATGACAGTGGCTGTTATAGGTGGTGCTATTATTGGAGAATGGGCAGAAGTTGCCATTGTTGTTATTCTCTTTGCAATCAGTGAAGCACTTGAGCGATTCTCTATGGATAGAGCAAGACAATCGATTCGTTCATTAATGGATATCGCTCCTAAAGAGGCACTTGTTAGACGTAATGGACAAGAAATAATGATTCATGTTGATGATATTGCTGTTGGGGATATCATGATTGTAAAACCTGGTCAAAAGATTGCGATGGATGGTGTAGTTGTAAGTGGGTACTCTGCCGTTAACCAAGCAGCTATTACAGGTGAATCAGTCCCTGTCGAGAAAACGGTTGATAATGAAGTATTTGCAGGTACCTTAAATGAAGAAGGATTACTTGAAGTAGAAATAACGAAACTTGTAGAAGATACAACAATTTCTAAAATTATTCATCTTGTAGAGGAAGCACAAGGGGAACGTGCTCCTTCGCAAGCATTTGTTGATAAATTCGCAAAATATTACACACCGATTATTATGATCATTGCAGCATTAGTTGCTATAGTCCCTCCATTATTCTTTGATGGCAGTTGGGAAACATGGATTTATCAAGGATTAGCTGTTCTTGTTGTTGGTTGTCCTTGTGCGTTGGTTATATCGACTCCTATTTCTATTGTTTCAGCGATTGGAAATGCTGCGAAAAAAGGGGTCCTTGTAAAAGGCGGAGTGTATTTAGAAGAAATGGGCGCCTTAAAGGCTATTGCATTCGATAAAACAGGAACATTAACAAAAGGGGTCCCAGCTGTAACTGATTATAATGTGTTGAACAAACAGATAAATGAAAAAGAATTACTATCCATTATTACTGCATTGGAGTATCGTTCTCAGCATCCTCTTGCTTCAGCCATCATGAAAAAAGCAGAAGAAGAAAACATTACTTATTCTGACGTACAGGTAGAGGATTTCTCTTCTATCACAGGAAAGGGTATAAAGGGTATCGTAAACGGGACGACTTATTACATCGGTAGCCCGAAACTCTTTAAGGAATTATTGACTAATGATTTCGATAAAGACTTAGAGCAAAATGTTACTACTCTTCAAAATCAAGGTAAGACAGCCATGATTATTGGAACCGAAAAAGAAATACTTGCAGTTATTGCAGTTGCTGATGAAGTTCGTGAGTCAAGTAAGGAAATTCTTCAAAAGTTACATCAACTTGGAATCAAAAAAACAATTATGCTTACTGGTGATAACAAAGGTACTGCGAATGCTATCGGAGGGCAGGTTGGAGTATCTGATATAGAGGCAGAATTAATGCCACAGGACAAATTAGACTTTATTAAACAGTTGAGATCCGAGTATGGCAACGTAGCAATGGTAGGAGATGGGGTCAATGATGCACCTGCATTGGCGGCCTCAACAGTTGGGATTGCAATGGGTGGAGCTGGTACAGACACAGCCTTAGAAACTGCAGACGTCGCTCTAATGGGAGACGATTTAAGAAAACTTCCATTCACTGTAAAACTTAGCCGGAAAACTCTTAATATCATCAAAGCTAACATTACTTTTGCAATTGCTATTAAATTTATTGCCTTACTATTGGTTATCCCAGGTTGGTTAACGCTCTGGATTGCCATTCTTTCCGATATGGGCGCAACCCTTCTAGTAGCTCTAAATGGTTTGCGACTAATGAGAGTGAAAGAATAAAGGAAAAAGTGCTAAAAAGGGCTCTTCCAGACAGATGGAAATTCCTTTTTTAAAAAGGACTCATTATTAGTATAACTTCTAAATATAATAAAAAATCAGTTAGTGAGTTGATGTAATTGACTTTAATTTTGAACGTTATTTCTGCAATAGGGGCATTTATAGTTACCAATATTGATGATATTTTTGTTTTGATGCTGCTATTTTCACAGGCAAAAGCACAGGTGAAAACGAGTGAAGGTTTAAAAGGTAACCAGACAGAGAATAAGCATATATCCCCTAAGGATATAATTATTGGACAATATCTAGGTTTTACCTTGTTAGTAGTAGTTAGTCTCTTAGGAACTTTTGGAGTTATGTTAATTCCAGAGAAATGGGTAGGATTACTTGGACTAATCCCAATCTATTTAGGGATTATGTTGTTTATAAAGGGAGAAGATGAGGATGAAAATGCAATTCTTTCAAGTTTAAATTCTGGAAAGTATAATAGTGTCTTTTTAAGTGTAGCATTTATAACATTTGCTAATGGCGGAGATAACATTGGAATATATGTTCCTTTCTTCTCTACTTTAACCATGAACCAACTAGCAGTAACGGTTATTACTTTCTTTATTATGGTTGCGATTTGGTGTTTTATTGGATATCGTTTGGCAGCTTTTAAACATGTCTCTGAAACCTTAGAGAATTACGGTAGATGGATTATACCCATTGTCTTTATTGGTTTAGGAATCTATATCATGGTGGAGAACGAAACTTTCAGTGCCCTTTTGAGTTTAATAAATTATTAAAAAATAATCTTCAAAAGTCCCTCTAGTTAACAGTTGGGACTTTTGTTTTTCTTATTTACAAATAACGGAACCTACCTTAACCAACTAACTATTGGATATAAGTAATTGCTTGTCTACCCAGTTGCACCCATGCAGCTTCAAAGTCTGCTATTTTGGCCTTTTTATTCTTTGTGTTTGCTAGTGGATCACTAAAGTAAATATAGCATTGGTCATATCATATCCTGTTACTAATACAGAGTGCAGCTTATGAAGCCCTATTAGATTAATTTGCAACACAGGTGAAATAGAAAAAACTGAGGAGTTACCACAAAGGAACCCTAAAAATGGTAAGTACCAGCATGTTTGGATTGATTGCATGAATAACCAAATGGAAATATGTCTGGAATTATACAGATAATAAAACTACTATAATAGTTACTAATAAGCCTATGATTTCTTAGCGTAGGAATCATAGGCTTATTTTATGTCGAAATTTGCTTAGCGTGGGTTTTATGTCAAACTGTTGGTGGTACCCCTTAAAGGGATGATGAATATGGATTTGCAAGCACTTCTTTTTATGTTTTTTGGAGGACTTGGCATCTTTTTATTTGGGATTAAATACTTAGGGGATGGTCTTCAAAAGGTTGCAGGTGATGGACTGAGAGATCTACTTGACCGTTTTACAACCAACCCGATAATGGGTGTGCTTGCCGGGATTTTTGTAACCATTTTACTTCAAACCAGTACAGGAACAACGGTGTTGACAATTGGGTTAGTAAACGCCGGATTCATGACATTAAAGCAAGCAATTGGTGTTATTATTGGGGCTAATATAGGTACAACTGTAACAGCCTTTATAATTGGTATTAAAATTTCAACATATGCATTGCCCATTATGGCAGTAGGGACTTTTTTCATTTTCTTCTTTAAAAACCCTAAGATTAACAACTATGGACAAGTTATATTTGGATTTGGTTCTTTGTTTTTAGGTCTTAATTTAATGGGAGATGGTCTTAAACCACTTCGGGATGTACAGGCATTTGCAGATTTAACAGTGAGCATGAGTGAAAATCCGCTATTAGGTGTTCTTATTGGTACACTATTTACGGTTGCTGTTCAAAGTTCATCAGCTGCGATCGGGTTACTTCAAACTTTATTTGGTCAAGGATTAATGGATTTGGATGCAGCATTACCAGTTCTTTTTGGAGATAATATAGGTACCACAATTACAGCAGTATTAGCATCAATTGGTGCTTCTATTGCAGCAAGGCGTGCGGCTTTAACACATGTTATTTTTAACCTTGTTGGGACAACTATTGTATTAATCGTTTTAAGACCCTTTACAACTCTAATAGAATACATTCGTGATAGTTTGGGGTTAAACCCAGAAATGACCATTGCGTTTGCGCATGGGATTTTCAATGTATCAAATGCAATTATTCAATTACCATTCATAGCAGTGCTTGCTTGGATTGTGGTCAAGTTAATTCCAGGTCAAGATACGGCAATTCCATATAAGGCCGTCCATTTAGATGAAAAATTCATTAGAAAATCTCCTGCTATAGCACTTGGTCAAGGAAAAAAGGAAGTAATGCGTATGGCAGATTTAACAGAAAAGGGAATTCAAGAAGTTAGTCTATATTTTAAAACACAAGGGAAGAAACACAGAGAACTTGTTCCACAGTACGAAAATGCAATTAATAACTTGGATAATAAAATTACTGATTATCTTGTACAGGTTTCTTCTCATTCTTTATCCGGTCAAGATTCAAAGGTGCACCATACTCTTATGAATACGGTTAGAGACCTTGAGCGTATTGGAGACCATATGGAAAATATTATGGAGCTTGTTGAGTATCAAATTACGAATAAGGTAACGTTCTCTGAATCGGCAATTGCAGATTTAGATGAAATGTTTGAATTGACTGTTTCTACACTCAGACAAGCAATAAAAGCTCTGGACTTAGATGAAATTGAAGAAGCTAGATCTGTTCTTGAAAAAGAAGAGAAGATTGATAAAATGGAGAGAGATCTTCGAAAGAAACATATTATTCGTGTAAATGAAAACAAATGTACGGGGACAGCTGGAATTGTTTATGTAGATATTGTTAGTAATTTAGAGCGTGTAGGAGATCATGCTGTTAATATTGCCGAAGAAGTTATAGGGGAATAATAGTTAACGGAAAAGCGACTTATTTAGTCGCTTATTTGATTATCCAATAAAACAATTTTAACCATTCTCTATATAAATGTACTTATCTTAATATACAAGTTAAGTACAGAAAAAATCTGTCAAAAAGGATGAAAAAGATGATACCAAAGGGACTACTGATCATTTCTATAGGTGCAATTGTTGCTTTAATAAGGTTTTTTGCTTTTGGTTATTATCAATTCACTGGTATACAAATGTTTTCCGAAGCGGTTATGTATAAGACATTCGTAATAAAGGTTATCTTGTTTACCTTTGGATTTGTTATCTTCTATATTGAAAGAAGGAACAAAAAGGGGAGTGTTTCGAATGTCGCCAGTAGCTAAGTGTTATCGAAAGCTTACAAAAGAACCTATTACGGTACACTCGAAAGAATTAATAGTGGACGTTCAAAATAAACTGATAAATAAAGATCCTATACACCGTTCTGTATATGTGTTAGATAAACAGAAAAAATTAATTGGGATTATCACACTTAATGAATTAATGAAAATAATTGCTGTACGAAAAGGAATTACTACCCCTAAAGCAATGTCTATAAATAGGTTATTTACTTTTATTTCAGAAGATACAAAGGCAGAAGACATAATGTGTTCACCCATTTCTGTTAAACTAACGGACACATTAGAGGAAGCGTTTGAATTAATGCTGATACATGATCTTCAAGAACTTCCTGTAGTGGATGAGGCAAATTCCGTAATTGGTGACTTAAACGTATTCGAATTATTACGAGAAATAAATGATAAGATAATAAACTAGGTGAATTCATGATACATAAACTATTAATGGTCCTTGTATTATTACTGACTTTTTTCTTGAAATCTTATATTCACATTGATAATGTGTCTATTGACGAAGGGTATGAAAAATTTCATTCGGATGATTTGAAGTCATTAGTTATTGTTGGTGGATTAAGTTCGTCTACTTTCTTACTATCTGTACAAGCAGCGGTCTTATGGATAACTTATTCATTAAGTAGGAACCAATATTCAAAGTTTATTATGGAGTTCTTACGTTCATCTGTACCTCTAATAAAGATTAAGCTTAATCTTTTAACAATTAAGTTTCAAAGTACATTTTTCTCTTTTTTTGTTTTGAATAATTAAAAAATTAGAGGAGATGATATTAGTGTCGAAAAAGAAAACGACGAAGAGTGGATTAACTGAGCCATTGATAGGTTTAGTGGTAGGGATTTTTATGATGATCGTTGCATTTTTGGTTGCCTATTACGTTTTTGATTTAGTACCTTTTTCATAAAAAAGAAATGTCCTTACGTTCAGTAAGGGCTTTTTTAGTTCGCCCAGCATGTGCGAACTCTAACGGGTGAAAGTCAGGAGTGCAAAGAGGTAGCTGTAAGCATATAGCAGAAAACAAGGGTGTCCATGGCGACATGGAATCTGAAGGAAGCTCGAGGCAAATCTCCGGTCTGACAAACAGAAAGCATATAAGAAGCAACGTATAAAGACAAGATTGTCAAAGAAGTTAAAATCCGATAGCTACAACAATCATAAGGTGTATATGGGGCAGATAGATGGAGGGGAAAGTTCGCACTTTAACTGGGGAGGCCTCACTGGTCTACACCAAAACCTTGTAGTGATACAATACAAGACTGGATCGTGAGAAGTCAGCAGAAGCCGTAGTAGTAAAGATTTCTAATGAAAATTAGAAGGAGGGAAGGGCTGAACAATTTCAACGTTATAAAATCTCGGTTGGAAGCGGAAATAGATCACTGGCATCGAGCGGAAAGATAGAGGATAGATACCGACTTTACGAGACAGGTGCCGCTGGTGTCGATGGAATAATAGTGCAGGAAACTAGGAGCTTATTGGCCATTATTGACTTGACATTAAGATAGTAAATACTAAAAAGTGGTTTGAGCTTAACACCACTATAATTTCTAAGGTTAACTTGAGGGAGTTTTGTTTTTCAGGCTCGCACATAGTTTACGGTCAAGTTCTCTCTCAGGTGACATATAAATGTACTGAAGGGAGAGTTCAGCATGAGAGCTATGAGAAGATTCAGACCTCGAAGAACAGGCCTGTTCCCATTTCGTTATGTTCTGTTACTTTCTTTTGTTATTTTTATTGCTTTAACTTTACAAGGTTTATGGATCATCGAAAAGGGGATTCGTCCAACTTTGATGGAAATCGCGAGAACTGAGGCAAGGGTCATTGCAACTAAAGCAATTAATGATGCCGTCTCAAAGAAAATTGTGTCTGATCTCCATCAGGATAAGTTATTTATTACAAACTCTGAAAATAAGATCCAATTTAATACCCAAGTTTATAATAAGGTAGTATCGGAAGCGACCAACCGTGTACAAAGACATTTGAAAGCGATAGAGGAGGGTAGGGTGTTTGACGTAGAAATTGAATTGGAAGACGCTGAAGCGATTAGTACATCAGACGGAGGTATTATTTATGTCATTCCTTTAGGTCAAGCAACTAATAATGCATTGTTAGCTCATTTAGGTCCAAAGATACCTGTTAGATTCTCTGCAATTGGAGACGTTAAGACAGATCTTAATTATGGTGTAATAAATACGGGAATAAACAACACCACACTGTCGGTAAATTTTGATGTTATAGTAGATGCTAAAATAGTAATCCCTTTTGCGACTCAAACCGAAGCTGTTAAAACAACGGTTCCTATAGGGTTAATAACTATACAAGGAGAAGTACCCGAATACTATTCAGAAGGTGGGGGGATGATTTTGCCAGCAGGTTCTAGTGGGAATTAGTTTTTATATATCTACTTTTTCACTGCTTGTATGGGATATAAATACTATCGTAAGTATGATAAGTTTAAATTAAACGAGGAGGGTTGCGTAATAAAATGAAAATGAATCTAATTTTTATAGGCTTAATGATTGTAGTGTTAACTATTTCTATTATTGGTGTATATATAACAACAAGTACTCCAAGTATAGAAGATTTTAAGGAACATTTGGTGTCATGGTACAAATAATTATAGGGTTATTTAGACAAAGAATGAGACAACCATTAATGGTTGTCTCAGAGTGTTGAGAAGCCTTATTTTTAAAAAGGTTGGCATATATCTTACCGCTATTAGAGGCTGTTTTGTATGGGCATGTATGTCTCTAAAATGTTTTATAACGTGTATGTTTACAGCCCTTTATATACCGATTATCAGTTCATGAATATGGGGAAGGTTTAAAGCATGATTAAATATAGACTCCTATTTGGGGCATCCCTTAAAATATCAAAGTGTGTTAGGCTTGATAAGGAGATTGGCAAAACCAACAGGGATTACTTTCACTGCCCATATGTTACGTCATACGAGGATGCTAGATGAAAATATCTGCGATTCAAAATAAATATGAAGAGATTCTTCATTCTGAAGAGGAAGATGATATGAGGTCCTTGCTGTTAGGCAAATTAATGACCAATATGGAGATCTTTTATCATATACCGATTTTTTGCGATGAAGGATGGGAAAAGAAAAACCAAACAGTTCTAGCTTTATTTCGGAAAATTTCATCGACTCGCAACCTCTATAAAAGCGTTCTCCACTTTAGGAAAGGGGAGAACGCTTTTAAATGTATTCTTGCATACTATTTAGCAGGTTATCAGGTTTCCTGTAGTAATCCGTATCCTATATTTGCAAGCGCCTGCTTTAACGTGGCGCAGGTAACAAGCCTTTCCAGTTTTATGTCTAACTGCACACTAGTTTGGGCGATGGCCGGACTAATCCATGTGATGATGGTTTTTACGCCTAATAACGATAGACCATCCGCTAATTTAAAAATATGATTTGCCACCATCGTATCCCCAAAACTAACTCCGGATAAATCCAAAATCAGTTTGGATATTTCTAATTCTGTGGCACGCTGCATGGTTTGATTGATAATCATCTGAGCTCGATTTGTATCGATATCACCCACGAGTGGAAGGATGGCGACACCATCAAATACAGGAACATTCGGAACAGATAGTTCATCTAAAGCCATAGTGAAGACCTCAGATATTTTCCGATAATTTTCTACATACGATTGACTGAACCCGTAAACCGCTTGATCTAATAAAGGATCAAGGGATTTTGCGATTGTGAAAATTTGACCTGCGGACAACTGCTTTGTTTTTGTCTGATCCTCAATAAATGACCATATAGCCGTCCGAAAGAAATGAGTTGCTGATAAGACTTGTTCAAGGGAACGTCCATGTTTGATCGCTACTTCTCCTACCTGTTTCCCCCATTGTATGATGTTGATTTTGAACTTGTCATCTTGTGTTTTTAATCCTTCTCCCAATAGTTTGACAAAGTCGGCAGAAGTGTTTATCGCTTCTGTTTGTTGTTCCGCGGCTCTTTCTGTATACTCAGGATCTTCTAGAGACCGAAGGTGTATGCGTGTTCTGCAATACTAGAAGCTTGGAGAATGATTTGATCGGCTAATTCAAATAATGATTGTGTATTCATGATGCCCACCCGCAACTTATTTACCCTAAGTGAATTTTATCACTGAATATCATATTTTTATCTATTTTCTTTTTTTGAGATTTTTTATTGTCCAATGCAGCAGAGACGGTTTATTGATTTAAGTTTAAATGTTCTCAGCATTAAACTGGTAGCGCTACCAAGCTTCAGAGGACTTAAACCTTTTAATAATCAGCTTGTTCAATTAAGGTTTCTTTTTCATCATCGAAAAAAGCGGAGAGTCCAATGTTGACGGTCAAGTTATGGAGAGCTGCCATATAAATATGGGGTTTGTTCAATCTCAGTACGTACTCTTTCGGCTACTTCTTTTCCTTCTTCCAAAGGGGTAGCTTGCATAATAACGGCAAATTCTCCTCAGCCCCAACCTCACATGGGCATTAGATTCACGAACATGGTTCTTGATCACCTGAGCTGGGGGTAAATGTTAGCTTTTCAAGTGGTGGAGCAAGTTGGGCACCGTTTACTAGCACTAGAACTATTTGTTGTTGCGTACTTTTTTGTCGTTTGCACTGGGAACTTTACTCCAAGTAGTGTTCTTAATATTGTTTTTCGGTTCGTTTTTATCGGAAATGAATAATATTGTTGGGTTTTTTACTTGTCTTTTTGGGGGTTATTACTTTAATAGCTGGTATATATTCAGTTAAAGTTGGTCATGTACATTCTGTTACCTAACTATTTTATCTGTCTTGATTGTATCGTAGCTATTATAATATTGCTTTTTTCAATCTTCGCATATTTCTCAGTTGAAGGTGATGGATTTGGTCCTTTGTTTTTTCAAAATTAAATATTTTGGAACTAACGACAGGGATTAATTTACTGAAGTAACGGGTGCGTTTCTTTAATTAGAAACGCTTTTTTCGTGACGAATAGTGATAAAACATTTAATGTGAAATACGGGAGTTCAAGCAAGGAACATTTTAATTTGAATAAATAAATAAATAAAGTAACCGAGCTACGAACGAAAGTAAAATAATGGAATAATAATAAAATTATACAAGGTATATGGGAATTAACAATTAATGAAAAAGAAAAAGCGGTAACTACTGAATTAGATGATGCTATAATTTGGAAGTGTGGAGGGGAAGTATGAATAAAAAATTAATTAATTTATTTATGATTTTATTAATAGTTATTGTTGGGTGTAGTAATAAATCAGAAATTAGAATTGAGGATATTGAAAAAATACAATTAGATTTAGTGGAAATCCAAAATATGGATGATGGAACTGAATATCACATTAAACTTTTAAACGAAAGTGACTATGTAATTAAACAAAATATTGTTCACTTCGAATATCCAATTAAATTAGATAACGGGATAAAAGAAAATAAATACAAGATTGAAGCAACCAATAACAGACTTAATATACAGCCTGACGAAGAGGTAATGCTTTATGTATTTGCCCCTTTTGAGGGAATGTCTGAAAATCAAACATTAGCTTTGGATGATCCAAGTGTTATGTTAAAGGGTTACTTAGAAGAGGTAAATGAAGAGTATATGTTTTCTATAGGGAGAATTTTAACTTTAAATCACTCAGAGTGAAATATCTTTAATATGGGAGCATTATAAAACCATGTTACTGTTCTTTCTTATACTAAAGAGGCGGTACTTAATAAAGGACTTTCTCTTGTTGAAGTAACGTAGCAGTTTTGTTGAAGATGAATTGAAGGGAGATGGTTAGATGGCAAAATGTACAAAATGTAATTATAAATGGAAAGCCAAAGAGATTTGGTCACTCGGATTTTCAAAAAAGGGGAAAGACTGTTCAAACTGTGGGCATAAACAATATATTTCGGCAGAGACGCAACGGATATTTACATTAGGATATCTAAGTCTGATATTTGTTCCAATCCTTCCCTTCTTCATCAAATTAAGCGATAAAGATGAACCGTTATGGTAGTCATTCTTCAATTTACGGGTGCATTCCTTCAACAAGGGATGCTTTTTTCTTTATCAACAAAAAGGAAATTAATGTTAAACTAAAGGAGCAGTTTTGTTTAATAAGATTTTAGATATAGAAGGGGGATGTTTAAATGGACAAAGAGAAAGAAACTCCGGAAATAAGAAGAGAAAAGTTGAGGCAAGAAGAACTAAAAAGTCCTTCTAGCAGTATCCACGGGAGTAATCTTGCAGATTTAGTCGGTGGATTAGGTTGGAAACTGGAATACTTATACTCTTGATGATTGTTGTTAGTGGTTATTTTTTATTGAAATTCAGTCAACCACTGGAGTTGGATGATATTGCTTCAAGTGAAGATAATAAATCAGTAATTATTGGTATAGGTAACAATGGTTTTCGTGACGTGGTGATAATAGATATTTCCGTGAATAATAATGAAAAGCCCTTAGAAACTAGATTACAAGATAGTGATGAGTTAAAAGGATTTATTATAACAGATGATTTTAACGCTGATGAAGCGATAAAGTATAGTTTTTCTAATATAGATGTGGTAGTTATAAAGTTAAGAGATGATAAAATTTATGGGGTTAGTGTCATTCATAATGAAAAAATAAATAATGTTCATATAGAATATAGTCATTTTGGAATGACTTATAATGATACTGTATATATAAACAATTATTAATATACGAGTGTTATAGAAGTCCTTTTTTAACTAACGGGTGCAATCCTTCAATAAGGAATGCTTTTTCTATGGCAAAGAAAAGGAAATTAATGTTAAACTAAACCAGCTAATAGTTTGTCAATATTTTTCAATAAAAAAGTTAAAATACAAATGATATACTAAA
>NZ_ATAE01000051.1 GCF_000474275.2 Alkalihalophilus marmarensis DSM 21297 | reverse complement strand
CGCTAGCATCTTGTTTTAAAAATTGACGAGATATCATGTATCTCTATTTCGCTTGGCTTTTGTTCAGTTTTCAAAGAACTCTTTCGTTCGCCGCTCGTTGGCGACTTAACTAATATACCATCACATCAACGTTTCGTCAACATCTTTTTTAAAAGTTGTTTTTCATTTGTTGTTGTGGTGCGTCTCAGCGACAATTAATAATATAACACAGCTTCGAAAATAAATGCAACCCTTTTTTTAAAAAATAAAATAAAAAAAGACGAGAATACTCTCATCTTCTTACATCATCTCTTCAATTTCATAGAAATGCTCACTTTTTAATTGGAATACTTCATCTGTTCCTAGTCTCCTTACCATAGGATTGTTTGTATGTTGATTCGGAAAGAAGACAATCTCAGCCTTCTCCCCATTTTGCAAACGAACCTTCATTCCGATAGAGAGCTGCTCATAACTATTCTTTAATGTTTGTACTACTCTATGATCATACTTACCAAATTGTTCAGTACCTAGATGTTCAATCACTTTATACGGTGATTGCTTACTACTATAGATACGCTCAGATGTCATCGCGTGAAATACATCTGCGACTGCCACTACTTGACTTAAAGGATGTAGTTTAGCTTCATTACTTCCTAATGGATAACCGCTCTGATCAATTCGCTCATGGTGTTGAAGAACCGACCATAATACAGGCTTAGATATTCCTTTTATTTGGCTTAACATGTTATAGCTGTATATAGGATGCTTTTGTACTTCTTTTAGTTCTAATGAAGACAAAGGGCCTTTTTTAGATAAGATGCGATTTGGTATCCTCATCATTCCTATATCAGCTAACGCCCCGCTGATCCCTGCTTGCACCCAGTCTGCCTTTGGGTAGTGAAGTTTTTTTGCTAGAAAGGCAGCTAAACACGCAACAGCTATGGCATGATGATACATATACCCATCTTTTTGACTTAGTTGATGCATGTTTAAGAAATTCTTCGGGTGATCGATCATATATTCAATAAAAGGAATTAAACATTTTTTCACTACCACAATCTCTACCCTTTTACCTGACTGCCATTCAGAATAAAGCCTTTTATAGTGTTTAACTGTGTCATGGTAATAATTAATGAATTCTATATCTCTTTTCGATTCAACATTTAATTGATCTTTCGATTCTTCTAGTGAATCTTTGACTGCCTCAATTGGATAAAACTTCTCACCATTTGCTAAGGTTGATTCAACTTCAACCGTAGAGATTAGAAATGTTTGAAGCATGGATATATGTTGAGAAGATAAAATGGTTTTATTAGGAATAATCGGTATATCTGTTTGTCCCATTACAGCTTCAGATAAAATACACCCTTCCTCTAGCTGCGTCGGTAACACTTTCATACACTCTCCCCCTTCTAATTAATAAGGACCAGTTCTTTTATCCTTATATTATACGGCATTTAACAAATTAAGGTACTTATATATCAATAAATGTCAAATAAAAATAAAAAGACCTATCTCATATCTATATTTCAACAAAAAAACATCCGAGAGTGGTGTACTCCCAGATGTTTATGGTTCTTATTCTTCCTTATCGAGATCTTCTTCCGCTTCAGGCATAGAAGGTTCTTCTTGCTCTTCTATTGAAGTATTTTCTTCTGAAGTATTTTCTTCTGAAGTATTTTCTCCTGAAGTAACCTCTTCTGAAGCTCCTTCGTCGTTCCCTTCTACTTCATCGATCTCTTCTATTTCTTCATCTTCAATATCAACACGAGCTACAGTTGCTACTTCTTCTTTTTCATTCACTCGAATTAAAGTAACTCCTTGTGTATTACGTCCAGTCGTTGAAATTCCTTCAACATGCATACGGATGATAATACCGCTCGCCGTAATAATCATAATATCATGTTCATCAGACACCACTTTTAAGGATACGAGTGAACCATTCTTCTCGGTGATATTACATGTTTTAATCCCTTTACCGCCACGGTTTTGAACACGATATTCCTCAATAGGTGTTCGTTTTCCGTACCCGTTTTCGGTCACAATAAGTACTTGATGGTTTTCTTCTAAAATATCCATTCCTACAACATGATCCTCGTCTGACAGGGAAATCCCTTTGACCCCGCCTGCTGTTCGGCCCATTAGACGGACGTCTGTTTCATGGAATCTGATAGCCATCCCGTGTTTTGTACCAATAATAACTTCTTGTCCACCATCTGTTAAACGAACACCGTGAAGTTCATCATCCCCACGCAAGGTAATCGCAAACAAGCCGCCGCGACGGATATTAGCAAAAGAAGACAACTGTGTACGTTTGGCAATTCCGTGCTTTGTTAAGAAGAATAGATAAGAATTATCATCAAATTCTTCAATAGGAATGACTGTACTAATCGTCTCATCTTGTTCAATTTGCAAGAGGTTAATGATTGGAATTCCTTTTGCCGTTCGACCCAGCTCTGGAATTTCATAACCTTTCAGACGGTATACCTTCCCTTTATTCGTAAAGAAGAGAATCGTATGGTGGGAATTAGTTGTGAAAAGATGCTGCATAAAGTCATCATCATTCGTTCCCATTCCCTGAATTCCTTTACCTCCACGCCTTTGGCTGCGGTAAGTCGAGATAGGCATCCGTTTAATATAGCCATGATGAGTAAGTGTAATGACAACATTTTGTCTTGGAATTAAATCCTCATCCTCAAGATGATCTTCATTCATAGAGATCACTGTACGACGCTCATCATTAAACTTCTCTTTTAATTCGATTAGTTCTTCGCGAATAATCTCCAACACTTTTTCACCATCTGCAAGGATTGCTTTCAATTCAGCAATTTTTGCAATTAATTCTTTATACTCGTTTTCAATCTTATCGCGCTCTAGTCCTGTTAAACGCTGAAGACGCATATCAAGAATTGCTTGAGCCTGCTCATAGCTTAGTGAAAATTGCTCCATTAAACCATTTCGAGCAATTTCAGTAGTTTGTGAGCTGCGGATTAAGCTGATGACTTCATCAAGATGATCAAGAGCAATACGCAGCCCTTCAAGGATATGCGCACGAGCTTCCGCTTTTCTTAACTCAAACGCCGTACGACGACGGATGACTTGTACTTGATGTCCCAAATAATGCTCTAGACACTCTTTGAGAGTTAAGACTTTCGGCTGTCCTTCTACTAAAGCAAGCAGGTTGATACCGAAGCTTGTTTGAAGCGCCGTTTGTTTGTATAAATTATTTAGTAAGACATTTGCATTCGCATCACGTCTTAATTCAATAACAATACGCATCCCGTTACGGTCAGACTCATCACGTAAATCAGTAATGCCATCTATCTTCTTATCACGAACAAGCTCAGCAATTTTTTCAATCAGCTTGGCTTTGTTCACTTGATAAGGGAGTTCAGATACAAGGATTCTTGGTTTCCCTTTATACTCTTCAATTTCAGTCTGAGCTCTTAAGGTAATCGACCCTCTACCAGTCTGATACGCTTTTCTGATCCCAGACCGCCCTAAAATTTCTGCTCCTGTAGGGAAGTCAGGACCCGGAATATATTCCATTAGTTCTGGAATACTGATATCAGGGTTCTTTGATAATGCAAGAACTGCATCAATTACTTCTCCTAACTGATGAGGCGGGATATTAGTCGCCATACCAACAGCAATCCCTGAAGCCCCGTTGACTAATAAGTTAGGGAATCTAGCAGGCATTACAATTGGTTCACGCTCAGAACCATCATAGTTATCCTGATAGTCGATGGTATCTTTGTTTATATCTCTAAGGAGCTCCATAGAGATTTTGGACATTTTCGCTTCCGTATAACGCATGGCAGCAGCGGCATCTCCATCGATTGATCCAAAGTTACCATGCCCATCAACAAGCATGTAACGATAACTAAAATCTTGAGCCATACGTACCATCGTTTCATACACGGCAGAGTCACCATGTGGGTGATACTTACCAATAACTTCCCCTACGATACGGGCTGATTTTTTGTAGGCTTTATCAGACGTCATACCAAGCTCATTCATCGCATATAAAATTCTACGGTGAACAGGCTTTAGCCCGTCGCGCGCATCCGGAAGCGCACGACTGACAATGACACTCATCGCATAGTCCATAAACGATGATTTCATTTCCTGGCTAATATTTATTTCTTTTACTCTTGATTGGTCTTGTTCAGCCATTTAATAACAAACCTCCATCTATCCGCCTAAATATCAAGATTTTTCACGTATTGTGCATTTTCATGAATGAAATCACGTCTCGGTTCCACACGGTCACCCATTAAGATCTCAAAGATTTCATCAGCTTTCATTGCATCTTCTAAAGTCACTTGCAGGACCGTACGATATTCAGGATCCATCGTTGTCTCCCAAAGCTGAGTCGGATTCATTTCCCCTAGACCCTTATAACGTTGAATACCTACTTTATTACGTTCTGTAAATTGAGACATAATTTGATCTAATTCTTTATCATTATAGGCATATTGAAGATCGCGGCCTTGAGTTACTTTGTATAAAGGAGGCTGTGCGATATAAATATATCCTTTTTCAATTAAAGGTCTCATGTAGCGATAAAAGAACGTTAAAATCAATGTTCGAATATGCGCTCCATCGACATCGGCATCTGTCATAATGATAATTTTATGATAGCGAGCTTTTTCAATATCAAAATCATCGCCAATACCAGTGCCTAATGCCGTAATAATCGCTCGGATCTCATTATTTGCGAGGATCTTATCAAGTCTAGCTTTCTCCACATTAATAATCTTTCCTCTTAGCGGGAGGATTGCTTGGAAATGACGATCACGGCCCTGCTTAGCTGAACCGCCGGCAGAGTCACCCTCTACAATATAAATCTCACTAATTGTTGCATCCTTTGAAGAACAGTCTGCTAACTTACCTGGCAGAGAACTTACTTCTAGCGCACTTTTACGTCTCGTTAGTTCACGTGCTTTCTTAGCCGCTTCACGAGCACGAGAAGCCATTAAACCTTTCTCAACAATTTTCTTCCCAACTTGAGGATGCTCGATCATAAAGCGGGAGAATGCTTCTGAGAACAATGAATCTGTAACCGTACGTGCTTCACTGTTCCCAAGCTTTGTTTTTGTCTGCCCTTCAAATTGAGGATCAGGAATTTTAACAGAGATGATAGCAGTTAACCCTTCACGTACATCTTCTCCTGTTAAGTTTGGATCATTTTCTTTAAAGAGATTATGTTTTCTAGCATAATCATTAATGACACGCGTTAAGCCTGTTTTAAAACCAGACTCATGTGTCCCGCCTTCGTGCGTACTAATGTTATTTGCAAAGGAATAAATATTGCTCACATAGCCATCATTGTATTGAACCGCCACTTCTACATTTAAGCCGTCTTTTTCAGCTTCAATATGAATCGGCTCATCATGAAGAACTTCTTTTGAACGGTTTAAGTGCTCGACAAAAGAAGCAATACCGCCTTCATAAAAATAAGTAGACGATTTATTTTCTTCTCGCTTGTCAGTGATTGTAATCGTTAAGCCTTTGTTTAAAAATGCAAGTTCACGTAAACGAGTAGCTAAAATATCATACTCATATTCAGTCGTTTCCGTAAAAATTTCCGAATCGGGTTTAAAGCGAATAATTGTTCCACGCTTTTCGGTTTCACCAATTACAGCAAGATCTGCAGCGGGAACTCCGCGGTGATATTCTTGGTAATACACTTGATTTTCTCTGTGTACTTCAACCTCAAGCTTTGTAGATAACGCATTTACAACAGAAGCCCCTACACCGTGAAGACCGCCTGACACTTTATAACCGCCGCCGCCAAATTTACCGCCGGCATGCAGAACCGTCATGATTACTTCTACTGCTGGGCGCCCCATTTTTTCATGGATCCCAACTGGAATACCACGGCCATTATCCTCTACTGTAATACTATTATCTTCTTCAATGGTTACTTGAATGGTGTCACAATGCCCTGCCATTGCCTCGTCAATACTATTATCAACGATCTCCCATACTAAGTGGTGAAGGCCCCGTCCGCTAGTCGAACCTATGTACATCCCAGGACGTTTTCTAACCGCTTCTAAACCTTCAAGGACTTGTATTTGACTTTCATCGTACGATTGCTGTTCAGAATGTTGTTCATTCGTCACTTTTTTTCACCTTCATTCTCAAAGTTCTTCCATCTATTTATAAAAAGACTTCACTTTGTACGTCTTTTTCACTCAGTCTTATTCAATCATTTTCAGCATTTAATCTTCATCTGTACTTAGTCTTCATCTGTACTTAATTGAAGCTCAAGTTCTGAGACAGCCTGGGCTCTTTTATTTAAAGTCAGAGACGACACAGGAGATAAATAAACAACATCATCCGTTATAACAATAGATTTTGTAAAATCCTGCGAGATAACTGTACACTTTTTCCGCTCTTTTTCTGACTTTAAGTAATCCTTCGTTATAACTGACATATCACCTACATCCCGATCTAGGATGGCAATGATCTCTTTTGAACGAATAATGACATCTCCACCTAAATGAATAAACATAACCCACCGCCTTATGCGTCGTTTGAAATGGTTCCTTGCTCGACTTTAAATATCGAAGCTCCATCAAGCGCTTCGTGATGGACGCCAGTTATTGATGTTGTCGTCACAAATGTCTGTACACGCTGGCCTATTGTATGCAGTAAATGAGTCTGTCTGTAATCGTCTAATTCTGAGAGGACATCATCAAGAAGAAGAATGGGGTACTCTCCTACTTCCGCATGAATTAATTCAATCTCAGCGAGTTTCACACTTAGAGCTGTTGTTCTTTGCTGGCCTTGTGAACCGTAGGTCTGAACATCATGCTCATTTACTAGAAAACCAAGATCATCTCTGTGGGGACCAAATAATGTTACGCCCCGAGCAATTTCTCTTTGCTTCTTATTTTCATATGTTTCTATGAATACTTCTTTCATTTTCGGCATATCCATCTCTTCTAATACATCACAAGAGGGTTTATATATAATTTTAAGCGTCTCTTTAGCCCGGCTGATATCGCGATGGATTTCTTCAGCCCACTTTTGCAGCTGACCTAAAAAGACAAAGCGCCGCTTCGTAATTTGCACAGCTAACTCAATTAATTGATCCGTAAGAATATCAAGCATATCCTTAGAGCCTTTGCCAATCTGTAAATCCTTCAACAAAAAATTTCGTTGCTGCAAGACTTTTTGGTAGAGTCCTAAGTGATGAAGATAAACCGGACTGATCTGCCCAAGTTCCATATCAATAAACCGTCTGCGCAGCTGTGGACTGCCTTTCACCAAGTTTAAATCCTCAGGTGCAAACATAACGACATTAACGGCCCCTACGTATTCACTTAACTTCCGCTGCTCAAGCCCATTTAATTTAACTTTTTTTCCTTTAGTTGAAATCACTAAGTCAAGCTCAATTGGTCCAGATTGTTTCTGCACTTGACCTTGTACTTTAGCAAACTCATCATTCCAGCGGATTAACTCTTTGTCTTTTGAGGTCCGGTGTGACTTAGCAAGCGCCAATACATAGATGGCCTCTATCGCATTCGTTTTCCCTTGCGCGTTCTCACCGATAAACACATTCATTCTTTCATCAAATTCAAGTTCAACCCGTTCGTAATTTCTGAATTGGCGAATAAGGAGTGACTTAATAAACATCAGCCTGCTCCTTATTCATGTACGATTTCTATTGACGTCTCATCAGCCAGTTTCACACGATCTCCACTGAAGAGTTTTTTTCCGCGGCGATTTTCAAGTTCTCCGTTAACGTATACTTCATACTCACTTAGATACCATTTCGCCATTCCACCCGTATCGATCGCACCAACTTCTTTTAACACTTGTCCGAGGGTGATATATTCTGTTGAAATCGAAAGCTTCTCCATTAAGAATCCTCACTCTTTCTAAAATGATTTAAACAAAATCGTCTGTTCTCACGTCTATTTGTTTTGTACATATAGTTTTCTGCAAAGAAACAGACAATCTTTATCCATCAAAGTTAAGACAGCAAATCAATGGTGAGATGCTGCCTTCTTTGTTTTCCGTCATTTAGTTAGTCTTTACTCTATTGTACTAGAGACAAGCCAGATAGCCAAGTCCTACTTAAATAAACACTTATAGAACGCTTGCCCTTATGAACTAGTACGTACGGACAGGTGAGAATAAATGCAGGTAGTGATCATGGTCTGTAGGTCTAATGACAAATGGGCTCATAGCTCCTGTGAACACAATATTAATTTCTTCACTGTCAATGACCTTAAGAGCATCAATGATATTTTTACCGTTGAAGGATATACGCATATCCTCTCCTTGCATCTGTTCACTTTGAATATTCTCTGTTACTTTCCCTACTTCTGGCTGAATAGAAGTGATCTCAATTAAGCCTTCGTCTAAAGTCTTTAAGTTAATTACATTATTCTTTCCCTCTCGCGATAAAAGCAACGCACGTTCTAGCGTTTGCAGAAAAGGCTTTGTTTTTAGCGTAAACGAAGTCTTTGATTGAGCTGGAATCATATTTTTCGTTACAGGGTATTTCCCTTCAAGTAAACGGGAGAAGAATAAGAGATTTTTAAGCTTAAACAAAATTTGATTTTCTGTAACGACGACATCTATCAATTCATTTGAATCCTCAATAATTTTGCTAAGTTCATTAAGTGATTTTCCAGGTATCACCACATTTGAAAAAGTCAGCTCTTCATCATTTCGTTCAATCGTTGCTTTGCGCATCGCTAGACGGTGGCTGTCTGTAGCAGTACAGATTAATTCCCCTTCTTCCGTTTCCAAGTTTACACCTGTCAACACCGGGCGTGTTTCCTGAGTGGACACAGCAAACACTGTTTGGCGGATCATATTTTTCAACATATCTTGAGGCAATCGGAATAATAGATCCTCCTCAAGCTGAGGCAAACGTGGATATTCTTCAGGATCAAGTCCGTTTAAATTAAATACAGAGGAACCTGAACGAATCGTTGTTGCAAACTGATCTTGCACGATCAATTCAATTGTCTCACCTGGAAGCTTCTTAACGATTTCTGCAAAGAAACGCGCTTGAAGAACAATGCTGCCTTCTTGTTCTATTGTAACAATTTCATTTTCTGCATCTTCTTTAGGGATAAACGTTTCAATTGAAACATCAGAGTCACTTCCTGTAAGTGTAACTCCTTCGTGATCAGCGACAATCTTAATTCCAGTTAAAATCGGAATTGTGGTACGTGAAGAAACGGCTTTAGCTACATTTTGAACATCATGAACAAAACGATCTCGTTGAATAGTAAATTGCATGATTAAATGCTCCTTTAATAATTAATTTATATTTTAAAAAGATCGTAATAATAGTAATAGGGGGTGTGAATTTGTGGATAACCCTGCAAGAAAGCTGAAATAGATAGCCTATCAACATGTGGATAGTGTGTTGATAGGCCTGCACGGTTTATTAACAATGTACACAGAACTTAAATTTATTAAGAGCGAAGCTGCTCCATAATTTCTTGAACTTTTTGCTGAAGCTCTTGATCTGTTGTGAGCATTTTAGAAATTTTTTCATGAGCATGAATGACAGTCGTGTGATCGCGTCCTCCAAACTCACTCCCAATCTTAGGAAGAGAAGCATCAGTCATCTCTCGAGACAAGTACATAGCAATTTGTCTTGGATAAGCTACGGATTTCGTTCTCTTTTTAGCCTTAAAATCTTCTAATTTAACGTGATAAAACTCTCCAACAAGTTTTTGAATATCGGTAATGGTTAACACTTTTGGCTTAGAGTTAGGAATGATATCTTTTAGTGCTTCAGCTGCAAGGTCTGCATTCATATCCTGGTTAATAAGGGATGAATAAGCTACTACACGAATAAGTGCGCCTTCTAATTCTCTAATATTCGTATCAATTTGATTTGCAATATAGAGCATGACTTCATTAGGAATATCAAGGTTTTCAGCTTTTGCTTTTTTCCTTAAGATTGCAATTCGCGTCTCTAAATCCGGCGGTGTAATATCAGTAATCAATCCCCACTCAAATCTTGAACGCAGCCTGTCCTCAAGTGTTGGAATCTCTTTAGGCGGACGGTCACTTGAAATGACGATTTGCTTAGATTCTTCATGCAGTGCGTTAAATGTATGGAAAAATTCTTCTTGAGTTTGTTCTTTTCCAGCTAAAAACTGAATATCATCTATTAGCAGCACGTCTACATTGCGGTATTTATTGCGAAAATTGACGGCTTTGTTATCTCGAATGGAATTAATAAATTCATTTGTAAATTTCTCAGATGATAAATAAACAACTTTCGCATTTGGATTATGATCCATTACATAATGGCCAATCGCATGCATTAAGTGCGTTTTTCCTAACCCAACGCCCCCGTAAATAAATAGAGGATTGTATGCTTTTGCTGGTGCTTCAGCTACTGCAAGTGATGCAGCGTGTGCGAAGCGGTTGCCTGAACCAATAACAAATGTATCAAATGTATATTTGTCATTTAACATTGTTTTTGTACCATTATTGGTAGATCCGTTGTCTGCAACCGGCTTTTTCTTTTTTGGCGGTTCAATTAAAAAATCATCCTCAAGTTCATTTTGAGGGATGACAAATCTTGGTGTTAGCCGTGCTCCAGTTAGATGCTCTATAGTATCGGAGGTTAGTCCGGCGTAGTGCTCCTCTAGCCAATCACGTGCAAATTCATTTGGTGCTGTAATGGTGATGACATCATTTTGAATATCATTTGCTTTTGTAGACTTCAGCCATGTTTCATAACTAGGCTTGCTTACTTTCTTCTCCATCTCAGCTAAAGCCCGTTCCCATAAATCGTGTATGTTCTCCAACCGACGTACCCTCCTTTTAAACCCGAATCATAAATAATATCTGTTTTCCTTCATCAGAAAAAGCCGTTGTAAAACATTTGTACAACGTGTGAAAGTGAGTGAATAAATATCCATACACACCCTGAATGTGGAGGGTGATATAATATAGTAGGAAAATAACTTTTTAACAGAATGCTCATTCCTGTGGAAAAGATATTAAGCCCTTGTGAAAACCTGTCCACAAGTTTACCCACAGGTTGTGGACAAAATAAATAGGATAAATAGCTATCCACGAGTGAAAACATATTAATCATAGCAAAAAAAGTGTTGTACCGCAACGCTTTCTTGTATTTATCCACATAGCACAGGATCTTGTGTTCAGAAGTTGTCCACAACACAAGATATGTGAATAAGGTGTCGATAAACTTGAGGATAGTTCGAATGATGTCGAAAAACAGTTATCCACATGAAAGGTTGTCTAAGTGTAGAAGAATCGTGTATAGTTGTAGAGGTGAAAAAATAAAGAGCACTTTTCCAAAAAGGCACGTATCCAAATCACATACGAAGAAGCTGATGTTTTGATCGGTCTTAATTAGGTCGATCTCAAAAAGGCTTCTGTGGAATAAATGATGATGAAATAAATCTTGGAATGAAATGAGAGAAGAATGGGAGCGGCTGCGATCGGTTAATGGGCCGTTAAAGTGGAGAAAGCAGGAGAGTGTAAAACTTGTCCTTGACAACTGCACCCGATGTTTCTTATAATTTACAAGAATGTCTTTAGAAGAGTATCCTCAGGGAGGTGTAATAAATGAAAAAACCAACTTTCCAACCGAATAATCGTAAACGTAAAAAAGTACACGGTTTCCGTACGCGTATGAGTACTAAAAACGGCCGTAATGTATTAGCTCGTCGTCGTCGTAAAGGAAGAAAAGTATTATCTGCATAGGCCACTGAATGTCAGTGGTCTTTTTCTACTTTTAAAAGAAGGAAGTTATGAGTAGAATGTTGAATGATTAAGTTCAGATAATATCTTGGATGCTTGAGGTGTACGTACATGAAAAAGGAGCAACGGATCAAGAAAAATGAAGATTTCTCGTCCGTATTTAAAAAAGGGCAGTCCGTTGCCAATCGGCAATTTGTTCTGTATTCCTTAAAAAAAGAGGGGCAAGCTAGTTTTCGAATTGGATTGTCGGTCAGCAAAAAGGTAGGGAATGCTGTTGTGCGTAATCGAATTAAACGTTATGTAAGAACGGTGTTCCAAACATACCAAGATGTACTTCCAGGCGGCTATGATTTTGTCGTTATTGCAAGACATCCAGTTAGTGAGATGGATTTTCACCAAGTGGAATCAAGTCTTAAGCATGTGATGAAAAAAGCTCGCCTTTTAAAAAAAGTTGATCATACGTCACATAAATGATTAGAACTTTCTATTAGTAAGTACTTATCATCCTAAGGTAGAGTTCTGATTGATTCGTGCGTTCATATAAATAGAACGAAGATGGACAAGGAGGAGAGCTCGTGCTCAAGAAGTTTGGCCTAATAACAATGATAATTGGTCTGCTCTTTGTTATGACTGGGTGTTTTGACATTGATCAGCCGATTACAAGAGATAGTGAAGGGTTTTGGAACTCTTACTTTGTTTACCCTCTATCATGGCTCATTATTTATTTTGGAGAAGCCTTAAATAGTTACGGACTTTCTATTATTGTCGTAACCATTTTATTACGTCTTTTAATTCTTCCGCTTATGATTAAGCAGACGAAGAGTGCAAAAGCAATGCAGGCAATCCAGCCTGAAATGCAAAAACTACGTGAGAAGTATAGTGCGAAGGATCAAAAAACGCAGCAAAAACTTCAGCAAGAAATGATGGCGATGTTCCAAGAACGTGGTGTAAATCCGTTAGCTGGCTGTTTGCCGTTATTTGTACAAATGCCGATTTTACTTGCGTTTTATCATGCGATTATGCGTACAGATGTCATTGGCAACTATTCTTTCTTATGGTTCGAACTTGGTGCACCAGATCCATTTGTTTTGCCGATTGTGGCAGGGATCACAACATTCATCCAACAAAAGATGATGATGGTCACAGACAATCCGCAGATGAAGATTCTTCTATATGTAATGCCAGTTATGATTTTTGTCTTTGCGATGTTCTTCCCGGCAGCTCTTACGCTTTACTGGGTAGTAGGTAACCTTGTTATGATTACTCAAACGTATTTCATTACAGGTCCAAATGTTGGAAAGAACAAAACAGAAGAAGCTGCAGCAGGAGGGAAGAAAAAGTGACCCATGTGACTGTATCAGGTAATACGATTGAAGAAGCTGTTCAAAAAGCATTGTTGGAACTTGAAACAACGGAAGCACGTCTTTCTTATCAAGTAGTCTCTGAACCGAAAAAAGGTTTTCTTGGATTTGGATCAAGACCCGCAACAATTGAAGCTCACATCAAGCCTGATCCGATCATGGAAGCTTATTCATTTCTCGAATCGACCGTTACATTAATGGGTGTTCCTGCAACGATTGTTCAAGAGGACATTGATCAAGGCGATAAACAAGTTCGCTTTGATATAAAAAGTTCGAATGAAGCAGGCCGTTTAATTGGAAAGAGGGGACAAACGCTTGAGGCGCTTGATTACCTCACCAATCTTGTTGCTAACCGCCATAAAGAGGCAGGATTTGTAGCTGTTGAAGTTGATGCTGAAAATTACAGAGAGCGTCGCAAAGAAGCTCTAATGCAGCTTGCTCATCGCGTGGCTGAAAAAGCAAAAGCAATAAATAAACCTGTTTCACTTGAACCAATGAGTGCTAAGGAACGAAAAATTATTCATTCAACACTGCAGTCTGTTTCAGGTGTTGAAACCTATTCAAAAGGGCAAGGACGGGATCGTCATATTGTTGTCCGAGCGAAATAAGGATTAATCAGGATGGCTCTTTTTGAGTCATCCTTTTTCTCTGAAAATAACGAGAGCATATGACATAGCTTTTCAAGTAGGCGTGTGCTATTCTAAACATTTAGGAGTTACTTTTTTAATGTTGTATGTAACCATATCATAGATGTTAACAATAGAAAGAAAAGGAAAGACTGTGAGGTGAAGGATGATGGAATTTGATACAATAGCTGCCATTTCTACGGCTCTTGGCGAGGGGGCAATCGGGATTGTTCGTCTAAGCGGTGATGAAGCGGTTGCGATTGCCGATAAGATCTATAAAGGAGCAAAGCCGCTTTCTGAGGCTGCTTCTCATACGATCGTGTACGGCTATATTATGGACGGTGAGACAAGAGTTGAAGAAGCGATGGTCTCAATTATGCGTGCTCCTCGCACATTTACAAGGGAAGATGTTGTAGAAATTAATTGTCATGGTGGGCTGGTATCTGTAAATAAAGTGCTGAAGCTCGCATTAAAGCATGGTGCAAGATTAGCTGAACCCGGTGAATTTACAAAGAGAGCCTTTTTAAATGGACGAATTGACCTTTCTCAAGCAGAAGGAGTGATGGACTTAATCCGAGCAAAAACGGATAAGGCAATGAATGTAGCACTCGGCCAAGTTGAAGGACGTTTGTCGAAGAAAATTGCTACCCTGCGCCAAGCCTTGCTAGAAACGGTTGCTTCAGTGGAAGTGAATATTGATTACCCGGAATATGATGCAGAAGTCGTAACACATGACTTATTAATAGAAAAAGCGAATTTCGTCGAACGTGAAATTGACAAGCTTCTCGGGACGGCGAATCAAGGGAAGATTTTAAGGGAAGGTCTGTCTACTGTAATCGTCGGACGTCCTAACGTAGGAAAATCTTCATTATTGAATAGCTTGGTTCATGAAGAAAAGGCGATTGTCACAGATATTGCAGGTACAACTCGAGATGTGATTGAAGAATACGTCAATGTACGAGGAGTCCCGCTGCGTTTGGTAGATACGGCAGGAATTCGTGAAACAGAGGATATGGTTGAACGAATTGGTGTCGAACGATCTAGACAGGTATTAAAAGAAGCGGAATTGATCTTGCTTGTGCTAAATTACGGCGAGGAATTGTCTAGTGAAGACGAGGCGTTGTTTGAAGCAGTCAAACATTTAAATGTTATTGTCATTGTGAATAAGACAGATGTTGAACAGAGAATTGACTTGAACCGTGTAAGGGAGCTTGCAGAGGGCCGTCCGGTTGTCACTACTTCTCTTATTAAAGATGAAGGAGTCGATGAACTTGAGAGTGCAATTGCTTCACTGTTCTTTGAAGGAGATCTTGAGAGTGGTGATGCAACCTATGTATCAAACTCAAGACATATCGCATTATTAGAACAGGCAAAATCCACTATTCAAGATGCAAAGTCAGCGATTGACATGGGTGTGCCGATTGACTTAGTGCAGATTGATATTACTAGAACGTGGGAGCTTTTAGGAGAAATTATTGGTGATAGTGTACATGAAAGCTTAATTGATCAGCTGTTTTCACAGTTCTGTTTAGGAAAATAAATAATAAGGAGGTTTTATTATGAGTTATAACGGTGGAGAATTCGATGTTATCGTCGTTGGTGCAGGACATGCTGGTGTCGAAGCGGGCCTTGCATCGGCTCGAATGGGTGCGAATACGTTAATGTTAACGTTGAATTTAGATGCAGTTGCCTTTATGCCGTGCAACCCTTCAGTCGGAGGTCCGGCAAAAGGGATTGTTGTGCGTGAAATTGATGCATTAGGCGGTGAGATGGGCCGTAATATTGATAAAACGCATATTCAAATGAGAATGTTGAATACAGGGAAAGGTCCTGCCGTACGTGCGCTGCGTGCTCAAGCAGATAAATTTCTTTATCAGCATGAAATGAAAAAGACGATTGAAGAACAAGAGAACCTTTTGCTTCGTCAAGGGATGGTTGAACATCTTATTATTGAAGATGGTGAGTGCAGAGGGGTTATTACCAATACAGGAGCAGAGTACCGCAGTAAATCTGTTGTTATTACAACTGGAACGTACTTGCGTGGAAAAATTATTCTAGGGGAACTGGCATATGAAAGCGGACCGAATAACATGCAGCCATCTGTGCAGCTGTCCTATCACTTACAAGAACTAGGCTTTGATATGGTTCGCTTTAAAACAGGGACACCTCCGCGTGTAAACGGTAATACCATTGATTATGATAAAACAGAAATTCAGCCAGGGGATGATACACCTCGTGCATTCTCATATGAAACGACGAAATATATTACAGATCAGCTGCCTTGCTGGTTAACTTACACAGGTGAAGAGACGCATCAAATTATTAACAACAACCTATCACGTTCACCTATGTATTCCGGTATGATTGAAGGAACAGGTCCACGTTATTGTCCATCTATTGAAGATAAGATCGTTCGTTTTAATGATAAGCCGCGTCATCAAATCTTCTTGGAGCCTGAAGGCCGTAATACAACAGAGGTATATGTACAAGGGTTATCAACAAGCTTGCCTGAAGATGTTCAACTTAAAATCTTAAAATCTATTCCTGGACTTGAACAAGTTCGTATGATGAGACCAGGTTATGCGATTGAGTATGATTCGATTGTGCCTACTCAATTATGGCCAACTCTTGAAACAAAGAAAGTGCCTGGTTTATTTACTGCAGGGCAGATCAATGGTACATCAGGTTATGAAGAAGCAGCGGGCCAAGGTATTATGGCTGGTATTAATGCAGCGCGTAAAGCTAAAGGAGAAGAAGGTCTTATTTTAGACCGCTCCGAAGCTTATATCGGTGTGCTGATTGATGACTTGGTAACCAAAGGAACAAATGAACCATACCGCCTTTTAACCTCTCGTGCTGAGTATCGTTTACTTCTTCGTCACGACAATGCAGACTTGCGTTTAACGGAAAAAGGCTATGAAATGGGTCTGATCAGTGAGGATCGCTTTAACCGTTTTGAATTGAAGAAAGCAGAGATTGCAGCTGAGAAAAAGCGTCTTGAAAAGATTATTATTAAGCCGTCTGATAAAGTAGCTGCTGTACTTCAAGAAGCAGGAGCCACTCCTTTAAAAGAAGCTGTGAGTGCTGCTATGCTCTTAAAACGTCCTGAACTAACGTATGCACATGTGTCTAAATTAATCGAGGCACCTGAATCTGAAATTAGTGATGACGTAGGCGAACAAGTAGAAATCCAAGTGAAATATGAAGGGTATATTGAAAAGCAGCTCCAACAAGTCGATCGTTCTAAGAAAATGGAGAGCAAGAAGATTCCTGAAGATCTTGATTACCATGCGATTAATGGGCTTGCTACAGAAGCGAAACAAAAATTGAGTGAAGTACGTCCATTATCAGTCGGACAAGCATCGCGTGTATCGGGTGTAAATCCAGCAGATATTTCTATTTTGCTTGTTTATTTAGAACAAGGGAGATTAGCAAAGGTAAAGTAAAGGCTTGGAGGCTATTAAATGAGTAAAGATGTATTTGTATCATTAGTAAAAGAACGCGGAATTGACTTGAGCGAAAAGCAGCTACAACAATTTGAGCGTTATTTTAACATTCTTGTTGAGTGGAATGAAAAAATGAATCTAACTGCCTTAACAAGCGAGGAAGATGTATATATTAAGCATTTTTATGATTCAATTTCAGCAAGTTTTTTCTATTCATTTGAAGCAGGACAAAAGATTATTGATGTTGGCGCAGGGGCTGGTTTTCCAAGCATTCCGCTTAAAATCTTATACCCAGAAATACATGTAAGCATTGTCGATTCTCTTAAAAAACGTATCGGTTTTTTAGAGCATTTAGCAAGTGAACTCGAGTTAGATGGAGTAGCCTTTTATCACGATCGTGCTGAAACATTCGGACAAAATCCAGCACACCGTGAACAATATGATATTGTAACTGCTCGTGCAGTAGCTAGAATGTCTGTGTTAGCTGAGCTATGCGTGCCTCTTGTGAAAGTTGGCGGGGAGTTTATTGCCATGAAAGGTGCTGGAGCAAAAGGAGAGCTTGCAGATGCTAAAAATGCGCTTACTCAACTCGGGGCTAAAGTGAAAGATGATCATACGTTTAAGCTGCCAATTGAAGAGAGCGAACGTCATATTATGATTATTGAAAAGCAAAAAGCGACAAAGAAAAAGTATCCTAGAAAGCCCGGGACTCCAAATAAGCAGCCGTTGTAGATCTTTATAGGTCATGTTTCACGTGAAACATGACCTTCCTTTTATAAGTCTGCCACAAGGTTTTACTTGACGGTATGGGAGAAAGCAGGATATAAAAGAACTAGGAATAAAAAGAAGGAAATTGGCAGTCTTTATCGAATATAGCAAGACGGTTATTATCAGAAGGTGGTGTCAGGCGATGAAGCAACCGTTTTCACGCCTATTTGGCTTTAGTGATAAGCATGAAGAGGTTGAAGTGAGCGGGAATGAAGAAGTACAGCAAATTGCGATTGCAGATATTGTTCCTAATCGTTTTCAGCCGCGGACGGTATTTGATGAGGAACGGATTGAAGAACTCGCTCAGACCATCCGTACCCATGGTGTCATTCAGCCAATTGTTGTACGTGAACGCGATGGGAAGTATGAGTTAATTGCAGGGGAAAGACGATGGCGTGCTGTGACTAAGCTTGGTTGGGAGAAGATCCCTGCTTTAGTAAAGGAATTTAACGATTCTCAAACAGCATCAATTGCCTTGATCGAGAACTTGCAGCGCGAAGGATTAACTTCGATTGAAGAAGCTATTGCGTATGCAAAATTAATTGAACTTCATGGACTAACACAGGAAAGCTTGGCGCAAAGATTAGGCAAAGGTCAATCGACTGTCGCGAATAAATTACGTCTGCTTCACCTGCCTGAGATAGTCCAGCATGCTATTTTAGAACGTCATATATCAGAACGACATGCAAGAGCCTTGCTTGCTTTGAAAAATGAAGAATTACAAGTTCAGCTTCTTGAAGAAATTGTCGAGAAGCATTTAAATGTGAAACAAACGGAAGAAAGAGTTCGGGTGCTTCTTGAAGGGCAGCCTGAACCTAAGAAAAAAGCAACGCGGAAATCATATCCAAAAGATATGCGAATCGCTATGAATACCATTCGACAATCAGTTGATATGGTTTTAAAGAGCGGTTTACAGGTGGATGCGGATGAAGAAGAGAATGAAGAATTCTATCAATTTACGATTCGTATACCTAAAAAATAATCTATCGACAATCGGTAGATTTTTTTTATTATTGGTTGATTAAACATATCTAGCGAGAGATGAAACGGTACTTTTAGAGAAACCGTATAAGGCAGAAAAGAAATTTTGAACTCACACAACTTTCTAAATTTTTTCATGTGAACTGTGTTAAAATGAAGTGGAACTTATCAAATTTTTAACGATTATTACAAACAATTCATTCAAACATGTAAGTTAATGATAATAGTGTACATACATGATTTATTAAGATAATAGTTGTTTCACATACAACAGTAAGGTGAACGGAAAGTGGGTGACAGCATGGCCAAAGTCATTGCTGTAGCAAATCAAAAAGGCGGAGTTGGAAAAACGACAACGGCTGTTAATTTGAGTGCTTGTTTAGCTTATATTGGAAAAAGAGTTCTATTAGTTGATATCGATCCTCAAGGAAATGCTACAAGTGGAGTAGGCGTTGAAAAAGGCGATGTAGATGAATGTGTATATGACATATTGGTTGAGGATGTTGAGGCGGTCAGCGTTATCAAAAAAACATCGGTAGAAAACCTTGATGTCCTGCCGTCTACCATTCAACTTTCTGGTGCTGAAATAGAGCTTGTACCGACGATTTCACGGGAAGTTCGTCTAAAAAGAGCGCTGCAGACTGTATCGAAGAATTACGATTATATCTTTATTGATTGTCCCCCCTCGCTAGGTTTATTAACGATTAATGCTTTGACTGCTTCAGACAGTGTATTGATTCCGGTTCAATGTGAGTACTATGCCCTCGAAGGATTAAGTCAGCTTCTAAATACTGTACGACTTGTACAAAAGCATTTAAATACAGAGTTAGCTATTGAAGGGGTTTTATTAACAATGCTTGATGCTAGGACGAACCTCGGTATTCAAGTCATTGAAGAGGTGAAAAAATACTTTCGTGAAAAAGTATTTGATACCATCATCCCTCGTAATGTGCGTTTAGGGGAAGCGCCGAGTCATGGCCAGCCGATTATTATTTATGATGCCAAATCTCGGGGTGCACAAGTATATGTAGATCTAGCAAAGGAAGTGGTGTCTAGTGGCTAAAGGATTAGGCAAGGGCTTAAAAGCCTTTTTTCCAGAACATAATGAATCAGCTCAAGATTCAGTCCAAGAAATTGCTATCAATGAAATAAGACCGAATCCATATCAACCACGAAAGCTTTTTTCAGAAAAAGCGATTGACGAGCTGGCCGAATCTATTCAAAGTCATGGAATATTACAGCCAATTATTGCAAGGAAAAGCATTAAAGGCTATGAAATTGTGGTAGGAGAAAGAAGATTCAGAGCGGCTCAAAAAGCCGGTCTTAAAGCGGTTCCTGTTGTTGTACGTGAATTAGATGAACAAAAGATGATGGAGCTTGCTTTAATTGAAAATCTACAACGCGAAGATCTGAATCCGATTGAGGAAGCAATGGCTTACGAAAAGTTGATGGAGCATCTTGGCTACACACAAGAGCAGCTAGCCTCCCGTCTTGGGATGAGCCGTCCGCATATAGCGAACCATATCCGGTTGCTGCAGCTGCCTAAGCCGGTGCAGGAATTTATCTCAGAGGGTACGTTATCTATGGGGCATGGAAGAGCTCTGCTTGGTGTGAAAGACAAACAAAAACTTGCAGTACTAGTTGAAACGATCATCAATGAGAGTTTAAGTGTCCGCGAGGTTGAAGAGTTAGTTAACAAGATGAATGACCGTGTTTCACGTGAAACGTCTCGTAAGAAAATTCAACTTACTCCGCAGCTAAAAGAATATCAGGATACGCTGCGTTCTCGATTTGGTACATCGGTGTCGATTAAGCCTGGTAAAAACAAAGGTAAAATTGAGATTGATTATTTTTCAGAAGATGATTTAGAAAGAATTTTAGCTTTGCTGAAATCTGAGAAATCATAAGTACTAAAAGAAGTAAGAACATGAATAAATGGAGAAGTCATCAATTATGATGGCTTCTTTTTCTAGCAGGTATCAGGATTAAGTAAAAAGGAGAGTCTTTATGATTTATTTTGATCACGCCGCATCGTCTCACCCTAAGCCAAAAGCTGTAGGTGAAGCGATGATAGAAGCGGTAAATGAATATGCGGCTAATCCTGGAAGGGGCGGTCATCAGCTCGCTGAAAGAGCAGGCCGAGTGATTCAGGAAGCAAGAAACGAACTAGCTGCCTTTTTTAATGCGCCTAACGGGAAGCATGTTTGGTTTTATCAAAACGCAACGATGGCATTGAATCAGGCGATCAGCGGGTTTCCGTTTAAAGACGGGGACCATATTGTGACCACAGCCTTTGAACATAATTCTGTCTTAAGGCCCCTGCATCAGGCAGCTAAGCTAAGTGGTATTTCTGTTACGTATATCCAGCCTGATGAAAATGGCATTATTTCCATCGATGAGATGAGAGAGGCTGCAGAAGAACATACGAAAGCAATTATTGTTTCACATGCTTCTAATGTGACGGGCGCTGTTGTTCCTTTAAAAGAGGTGAAGGAGATTGCCGAAGAAGTAGGTGCCATCCTTATTGTCGATGCCTCTCAAACAGCAGGAACCTTGTCCATTGATATGGAGAGAGACGGAATTGACCTGTTGGCGTTTGCAGGCCACAAAAGTTTATTAGGACCACAAGGGACAGGGGTCCTCATTTCTAAGCATGATTATCAGCTTGAGCCCCTTGTGCACGGAGGCACTGGGAGTTACTCAGAGAGCAGTACTCAGCCCTCTGAGTGGCCTGACCGTTATGAGGCAGGGACATTGAATACGCCGGGGATTGCAGGATTACTCGCCGCTTTAAAAGATGTTAAAAAGCGAGGAATTGATGAGGTCTATCAACACGAGCAAAACCTTTTAGCGCTGTTCTTAGAAGGGCTTAGGAAGCTAGAAACAGCAGAAGTTTTTGGCCCAGCTCATTTACATCAACGATTAGCCGTTTGTTCCTTCCGGTTAAAAGAGGTGGAAAGTCATGAGCTGGCATTTATTTTAGATGAGCATTATGGAATGGCCGTACGAGCAGGCCTTCATTGTGCACCAATGACTCACCATACACTTGAAACCGTTGATACAGGGCTCGTTCGTGTAAGTTTTGGCCCCTATAACACAGAAGAAGAAGTCAAACAATTAGTAGAGGCATTAATAGAGATAGAGCAAGCATTTTAGAGAAGAGTAGGAGAGAGTGTAGAGATGGTGTTGACGGGGACGCTTGTAAATGGACTTGCCATCATAGTGGCAGCTTGTATTGGATTGTTAGTGAGAGGGATACCAGAGCGAGTGAAAACGACTGTCATGCAAGCAATCGCTTTGGCAGTTGTCGTGTTAGGGATCGACATGGGACTTAAGAGCGAACAGTTTTTAGTCGTTATCGGAAGTTTAGTCATTGGCGGATTAATTGGTGAGAAATTAGATTTAGAAAAGCGATTAAATCAGGTGGGTGCTTTTATCGAAAGGAAGCTCGGCTCAAAAGAAGAGGGGTCGGTAGCAAAGGCGTTTGTCACGACAACTCTTATTTATGTAGTAGGGGCGATGGCTGTACTCGGTGCACTTGACAGTGGACTTCGCGGAGATCATTCGGTTCTTTATACAAAAGCAATGCTTGATGGATTTTCAGCCATTATCTTCACTTCCACCTTAGGTATAGGAGTTATTTTCTCAGCCATACCTGTCGTGCTGTATCAAGGCGGGATAGCAATTTTAGCAACTCAAATTAATGCTTATGTTCCTAGTGAGCTGATGGATATGTTTATTGTAGAAATGACAGCTACAGGCGGAGTGATGATTGTTGCTATCGGGTTGAATATTTTAGGGGTTTTGCAGATAAGAGTGGCTAATTTACTGCCAAGTATCCTTGTGGTTGCATTATTAGTTACGGGCATTTATTTAATTTAATAGAAGATAATAGGAGATCAAAAAGAGACACCTTTAGACGGAAGCTCCGTTTAAAAAGGTGTCTCTTTTTTTGTTTTGAGAAAAATATTAGGCTTTAAATTTTCAAGTAAAGACGTTGGCTTTGTTCGGTGCGGCAGCTGTTGATCTACAGAGTAAATGACATCAGAAATCGTGTCAGCCATTTTCATAACGGTAAACAATCTAGTGTTCTGCAAAACAAAATACTCCATCATCCCGCCGATGTTGACGATTCCGGTGATATGGATATCACCAACAGCCGGCAATTGTTTGTTAACGGCAGCCCCTGGCTGAACAGGGCCATTGGCAAGTGAGATTTTTCCAATACTGTTCACTCGCCCTAAGCAAGCATCAATGGCTAAAATGTAAGGCCGGTAATGCGATTGTTCGATTTCCTTCATGCGGTCAGCTAGGTTGACGGCATGAACTGGCTTCTCAAGTGTTCCATACACATGAAAACGCTGCAGCTTTCTCTCCGATAATTTAGTACCAATTAATGGACCTAATGAATCTCCAGTTGAGCGGTCTGTTCCGATACAAACAATAACAAGTTCGCGGCGGGTGAGCTCATTTGTATGAGTGAAGAGATTGTGTACGAGTGTTGATTTGGCATCATCTTCATCCATGTGTACTCGAATAGGGGTCAAACTTTTTCCGAAAAGGCGATGGTTTGTACTCATAACATCGGCTCCTTTGCCATAGTAGTAGCAGTATACGGATATTTTTTCCTTTCTATACGTATAGTTGTGAAAATAGATTGTGAAAATTTAGAAAGATACCTTTATGGAGGTCATTCATAGGTTTCACGCAATGAAGGAGAGGAGGGTGCGGGATGTGGTCAGGCGGGTTTAAATGGATGTTTTTAATTATAGGTACGATGATTGGGGCTGGGTATGCTTCTGGTCGCGAATTATGGGAATTTTTTGGGGCCGAAAGCGGACTAGCCATCTTTTTATTTGCACTCTTATTTACGATTTGTACAGCGATTATTATGGGGATCAGCTATCAAAAACGGTCTAAACATTATTTACCAATCTTGCATGTACTTATGGGGAAACGACTTACTAAATTATATGATTTTATGATCGTACTTTATCTTTTCTCCACAACGGTAATTATGCTTGCTGGGGGCGGGGCTACTCTTGAGGTGCTTCATCTTCCATATTGGTTAGGAATTGTTTTTATCGGAGGCTGTGTCGTGCTGCTTTTTGTATGGGATACAAAAGGAATGACCTCAATGAATGCAGTCATCATTCCTGTATTAATCGTCTGCTTACTTGGTGTATTGGTTGCTTTTCAAACGTTAAAAGGGTTTCCGATCTCTTTTCGATTAGATGAGCAGCATAATTGGCCGGCGGCGTTAACCTTTACATCTTTAAATATTCTACCTCTTGTAGCCGTTCTTGCAGCCGTTGGAGGAGAAATTCGTCATAAGGGTGAGATTTGGGTGGCGAGTTTAGGGAGCGGTCTTATTCTTGGAGGGATTTCCTTTTTATACAATGAATCACTGCTTCAAGTAGCTGGTGATATTATGCTTTACGAGATTCCTCTATTTGCTATTTTAAAGCACTATCCTTATTTTATGGTCATTGTGATGTCAGGCTTATTGTGGATGGCTATTTATACGACAGCAGCAGCAGGGGTTTTCGGTCTCATCTCTCGCTTACGAGGCTATATAAAGGGAAAGGCGTGGCTGATTGCCTTATTCCTCATTTCATTAATGGCGCCTCTTACAACATTTGGTTTTTCAACTTTAATTGCAATTTTGTATCCGCTGTATGGCGTGTTGAATCTATATGTGTTTGCAAGCATCTTGCTTTATCCGATTCTAAACCATTCAGCCAGTGTGAAATAGTTGCTTTCTAGTTTGGTTTACTTGTCCCGTCTAATGTCGTTTTGGTGTATAATACTAAGCAACAAAATGGATAGCTTGGATAGGAGGGCCTAGGATGACAGATAAAGAATTTGCACTCGGGGATGTCGTAGAAATGAAGAAGCAGCATCCGTGCGGAGAGAATCGCTGGAAGATCATACGCATGGGAATGGATGTTAGAATTAAATGCTTAGGGTGTCAGCATAGTGTCATGCTTCCAAGAAAAGAGTTTACAAAAAAATTGAAACGGATTTTAGAGAAGGCGCCAAATTCATAAATAATTCTCAGAACAAGGTAGTGATTCATGATCATTACCTTGTTTTTTTGTGGGTCTGTATCTATAATTGGTAGGGATATTAAGAGAGTATGATCACATAGGGTGTAAATTTGATAACTATGTGAATTTGATAAATAAAGGAAGTGAGCCGTTATGGCATTAACAACTGGGATTGTTGGATTACCAAACGTAGGAAAATCAACACTTTTTAATGCAATTACACAAGCAGGCGCAGAATCTGCAAACTACCCATTCTGTACAATTGACCCGAATGTAGGGATTGTAGAAGTGCCTGATCATAGATTACAAACGTTAACAGACCTTGTAGATCCAAAAAAGACCGTACCTACTGCATTTGAATTTACAGATATTGCAGGGATCGTAGAAGGAGCTAGTAAAGGGGAAGGACTCGGAAACAAGTTCTTATCTCATATCCGCCAAGTTGACGCTATTTCTCATGTTGTTCGTTGCTTTGCTGATGACAATATTACTCACGTATCAGGCAGCGTAAATCCGCTTAATGATATTCAAGTGATTAACTTAGAGCTGATCTTAGCTGATTTTGAATCAGTTGAAAAGCGAATCGGCCGTGTGGCAAAGTTAGCTAAAACAAAGGATAAAGAAGCAGTTGCTGAGCTTGAAGTATTAGAGCTTCTTCGTGATGCATTTGAAGAAGAAAAGCCAGCAAGAAGCATTGAATTTACAGAAGAACAGGAGAAGATCGTTAAGCAGCTTCACCTTCTGACAAGTAAGCCGGTACTATATGTGGCTAACGTTAGTGAAGAAGATCTTCTTTCTCCTGAAGATAATGATTACGTGAAGCAAGTAAAGGAATTTGCAGCTGGTGAAAACAGTGAAGTGATCGTAGTTTGTGCAAAAGTTGAGTCAGAAATTGCTGAGCTTGAGGGCGATGAAAAGCAAATGTTCCTTGAAGAGCTAGGCATTGAAGAATCAGGTCTAGATCAGTTAATTCGTGCAGCGTATAACTTGCTTGGCCTTGAAACGTATTTTACTGCAGGTGTCCAAGAAGTACGTGCATGGACATACCGCAAAGGAACAAAAGCACCTCAAGCAGCAGGAATCATCCACACAGACTTTGAACGTGGATTTATCCGTGCAGAGGTTGTATCTTATGATGATCTAGTCGATGCCGGTTCAATGGCTGTAGCCAAAGAGCGCGGAAAAGTTCGTCTAGAAGGAAAAGAGTATGTAGTACAAGACGGAGACGTAGTACATTTCCGCTTTAATGTTTAATGAACAATAGATACGAATAAGATGCAGTGGTTATAACCGCTCCTGAATAGTTCATCCGTTAGGTTATTACATTATGTAATAACCTAGCGGATAATTTAGTTTTCTCTCAAAAGTTACCTAACATAAAGTGCTTCAAACATGGGTTATAGCATAGTCTTCGCTTCTGAACGATACTTCGCTTTCCGCGGTGAGCTGCTGAGCTTCCTCGGGCATTGGCCCTGTGGGATCTCAGCCCTGCTCTAGGCGAGGCCACTGAAAAAGTCCTTTTGTTTTCTGAGAGTGGTTGGTCGAATTT
>NZ_ATAE01000050.1 GCF_000474275.2 Alkalihalophilus marmarensis DSM 21297 | reverse complement strand
GGTCCGGTAGTTCAGTTGGTTAGAATGCCTGCCTGTCACGCAGGAGGTCGCGGGTTCGAGTCCCGTCCGGACCGCCATTTTACTTTCGATATTCATTGTGGTAAGATGGACAATAATTAAAAGATTGGCTTGGTAGCTCAGTCGGTAGAGCAATGGACTGAAAATCCATGTGTCGGCGGTTCGATTCCGTCCCAAGCCACCATTTTTGCCGGTCTAGCTCAATTGGTAGAGCAACTGACTTGTAATCAGTAGGTTGGGGGTTCAAGTCCTCTGGCCGGCACCACTTTTATTAAACGACAGATGTGCTCAGGCACGCTTTTTTTATTTCGTCTCTGTATTTGTGCAGGGACGTTTTTTTGTTATATAGAAATTTGTTATATAGAAAAATGCATAGTTTCATTCGTTAATCGGGCGGACGAAAAGCATAATTGGATGACTCCAGCTCAAGCGCAACTAAGCAGTCGCCTACGCTTTTCTATTGTCTAGCATAGGCTCCTAGGTGCTCGTGTACTTCAATCAATCAAATGAAATCAAAGAGCGATTTCATGTTGCTCGCTTTCCAGCCCAGTCGCCCTTGAGCTCGCCCATGCTTTTCTATTGTCTAGCATAGGCTCCTAGGTGCTCGTGTACTTCAATCGATCAAATGAAATCAAAGAGCGATTTCATGTTGCTCGCTCTCCAGCCCAGTCGCACCTGAACAGTCGCCCATGCTTTTCTATTGTCTAGCATAGGCTCCTAGGTGCTCATGTGCTTCAATCAATCAAATGAAATCAAAGAACGATTTCATGTTGCTCGCTTTCCAGCCCAGTCGCACCTGAACAGTCGCCCATGCTTTTCTTTTTTCCTACGTCTTTATGCGTCTTATGTTAGAATGTGGATAGATATTATTTAAAATAGGAACTATGTCGAATAGATATTATGTTGGATTGGAGCGAATTTGAATGGATAAGCGTATTCTCGTAGTAGATGATGAAAAACCAATCGCTGATATATTAAAGTTTAACCTTGAAAAAGAGGGCTTCGAAGTATTTTGTGCCTATGATGGCAACGAAGCTATTGAACAAGTAAAAAAAGAAGAGCCTGATCTCATTTTACTAGATATTATGTTACCTCATAAAGACGGCATGGAAGTGTGCCGTGAAGTACGAAAAAGCTATGACATTCCGATTATTATGCTGACAGCGAAAGATTCTGAGATTGATAAAGTCTTAGGACTTGAGCTTGGGGCGGATGACTATGTCACGAAGCCTTTTAGCACAAGAGAATTGCTCGCACGTGTTAAAGCAAACTTACGCCGCAGAAAATCCGGTGCTGAAGAAGTGTCAACGCAAAAAGAATTAACCGTAGGAGACTTAACGATTTACCCGGATGCTTATCAAGTGAAGCGCCGCGGTGAGACGATTGAGTTGACGCATAGAGAATTTGAGCTGATTCATTACTTAGCTAAACACCTAGGACAAGTGATGACGCGTGAGCATCTTCTACAGGCTGTATGGGGCTATGATTATTTTGGTGATGTACGTACAGTCGATGTGACGGTTAGAAGACTTAGAGAAAAAGTTGAGGATAATCCAAGCTATCCAAACTGGATCATTACACGACGCGGGGTAGGGTATTATTTATCATCACCTGAAGATGTGGAGCAAGGTTAATGGATCGAAAGGTTGGGTTTTTTAGATCAATTCAATTTAAGTTAATTATCATTTATGTGTTACTCATTTTTATGGCGATGCAGATCATTGGTGTGTATTTTACAGGAAAGCTAGAAGAACAGCTTGTCTACAACCATGATCAAATGTTAAATGAGCGTGCTAACTTGCTCGGATATAATGTTGCCCAGGAAATGATGGAGCCGCGTGAAGATCGAAGTGAGCTTTATAATGATATTAATTTACTTTTAAGAGAGACGTTTAATATTGAAAATGCAGAAGTTCAAGTGGTGGATGCTAACAGCGAAATTTTAGGTACGTCCAATTTTTCGAACCGGCATATTGTAGGCCAGCAGACGACGAAATACAGGGTTAAACGCGCGCTTCTTGGAGCGCGAGATGCAGCGATTGAACGTGATCCTCAGACTGGAGACCGTGTTCAAGTGCTTGCTGTTCCAATTAAAGACCAAGATAATAATACGCTTGGGGCAATCTATATTGAATCTTCTATGGAAGATATTTATGATCAAATGCAGCAAATTAACAGCATCTTATTGAGCGGTACAGTGATCGCTCTCTTAATTACCGCGGTGCTCGTTATTTTGCTTGCGCGGACGATTACAGCGCCGATTATGGATATGCGTAAACAAGCGCTCAGAATGGGTCAGGGAGATTTCTCGAGACAGGTAACAGTTTACAGCACAGATGAAATCGGACAGCTTGCTTATTCTTTTAATGATTTAACTCATAAATTACAAGATGCCACAGCAACAAGGGCCCGTGAGCAGAAGAAATTAAGCTCAGTTCTTGCTCATATGACAGATGGCGTACTTGCAACAGATCAAGACGGTCATATTATTTTGATGAATAAGCGTGCAGAGGAGCTGCTTGGCGTTCAAAGCTATGAAGTGATCAAATCCCTGCTGCCTGAAGTGTTAAGACTGCCGGAAACGTATGAGCTTGAAGACTTATTTGAGCAGACGGATTCCATTCTCCTTGATTTTAGTGATGACGAACAAGAGTTTCTGATCGAAGCTAATTTCTCTGTCATTCAAGAAGAGGATGGGCCGATTAATGGCTTAATTACCGTACTGCATGATGTAACGGAGCAAGAAAAAATTGAACAGGACAGACGTGAATTTGTAGCCAATGTTTCTCATGAGCTGCGTACCCCGTTAACAACGATGAAGAGCTACCTAGAAGCGCTTGAGGACGGTGCTCTAGAAGAGCCTGAGCTTGCACGCAGGTTTGTTGGGGTTACTCAAAATGAAACAGAGCGTATGATCCGCTTAGTTAATGACCTGCTTCAGCTTTCTAAAATTGACAGCCACGACTACCGTTTGCAGCTAACTTGGGTTGATTTTGGTCAGTTCCTGCATGAAGTAATTGATCGGTTTGAAATGGTCGCACAGGGAAGAGATATTCATTTCACGCGCCATATTTCAGGACATCCAACGTACGTAGAAGTGGATAAAGATAAATTGACGCAAGTAATTGATAACATTATTTCCAATGCAATGAAGTACTCTCCGGAGGGCGGCAATATTACGACGACCCTCATGCACCAAGGACATAATGTACGAGTGAGTATTTCAGATGAAGGAATGGGGATCCCTCGTGAAAATCAATCGAAGATCTTTGATCGTTTCTATCGTGTAGATAAAGCACGTGCCAGAAGCATTGGCGGTACAGGACTTGGTCTTGCGATTGCGAAGGAATTAGTGCATGCTCATGGCGGAGAAATTTGGGTTTCAAGTGAATATGGATCTGGTACGACGATTTACTTTACATTGCCTTACTCTACATTTAAGGGGGGAGAGGCATGAATTACGAACACGTCAAAACAGGATTATTAATCGGCTTAGTAGGGTTAAGTATCATCCTGACTTGGCAGCTGTGGACGTTTCAGCCTGATATCAACTTCCTAGGTGAATCAGAAGAATTAGAGAGAACCTCACTCATCAGTGAAGAGGTTAGGTTAAGCGATGTTATTAGGCCAGAGAAGCTGATCACTCATGTAGACGGGCAAACAGCTATGATTCCAAGGCATACTGATGCTTTTGATGATTTTTTTGATCAGCTTCTACAAGCAGAGCTCGATGAAGGAGACATGCTTGCTACCGGTCCTTTCCCAAAACCGGGTGTTAGTGCAGGGATAGAAGTCATTTTTCCTGCAGCTGTCCCTACCGATACGCTGCTCGCGATGTTTGAAGTGGATAGAGAAGTGTTTAACCTTCCAACCTCTGAGGTAGACCGACTCTATGTCTATATAGATAACAATCAGGATGAAGTAGCGATGCAGCTATTATTTGGCGAGGATGAGCGAGTGGTGGAAGTAGAAACCTCTTTTTCTGCAAATGAGTTTCAAGAGTGGATGCGGGGAGACTACATTTCGGTTACTTCTGTATCACAAGGGCCAAATCATACTCAGCTTCATCAGCATGTGTATGTTCCTGTTGAGCCCGTTGAGGTTGAGCGAATGACCTACACAACTAGTCCGATTGATGTAAATTATTTTATTAATGAGTTGTTCAACGAGCCAAATTCTGTTCGTGCTAATCTAGCGGATCAAAATGAATCCTTTACGGATGGGAATCGGATTATTCAATTGAGAAATGATGGGGAATTTATGGATTATAACAATCCGCTTTTCTCTGAAAATCAAGAGCGAAGCAGCCGTCATATTGTTCAAAACAGCTTCGATTTTATAAATAGTCACGGAGGATGGTCAGATCCTTATATTCTATCGGATTGGGCAGTAGCAGATGTAAGAGAAGAAGCTGAATATATGCTGCATGTCGATGGTACACCAGTCATCAGTTATGAGGGTCAAAGTATTATGAGTTTAAAAGTCGGCCGGATCGGCTCCCAAATCGTCAGCTATGAGCGTCCGTTATTTGACCTTGATAACCAGCCGATTAATGCGATCCAACGTGTCGAGCTTCCATCAGGCGAAGCGGTGCTAGATAGGCTGAATGAACAGGAATACTTTGATCCAAACAGACTTGAAAAAGTAATGGTTGGCTATGAAATGAACAAACAAAATGTTTCATTAGTCACACTTGAGCCTTATTGGTATGTGCTTTATGATGGACAATGGCAGAAAGTTACGTTTAATGATGGAGCTAGTGAGGAGGGGATGCAATGAATTGGAGCCGGACAAAAACCATATTCATCATCACCTTCTTATTCTTAAATATCTTTCTTACGTGGCAGCTGATCGAGAAAAATAACTCCAATCAAATGAACATGATCGCTCAAGCGACGATTCAAGAAGTGCTGCGCGACAATAATGTAACCATTGATGTCGAGCTGCCAGAAGAGACAACGACAGCCGGTCATATTTTAGGAAAGGCTGTGCCGTTTAGTGAAAGACAGATGAACGCTCTAAGCAATCAAGAGGCAGACTTATTAGACGGCACTACGATTATCGCAGAGCTTAATGAGCCTTTTGAGTTAAGAGAAGATCAGTTTTCCCAAGATTTAAATCAGTTTCTTACAAGCTATATAACGAACGGCCGTGAGTATCGCTTTGGCCGGTTTGATACAGAAGCAAGACAAATTCTTATGCAGCAAACGTATGAAGGGAAAACAGCCTACGCGTTTGAAGCAGAACCTCTAGTATTACAGCTAAATGAAGATAGAGAGATTGTTGCCTACGAACAAAGCTATTATGAGTTTGAGCCAACAGGCAGAGAACGAGAAGTGCTAACAAGTATTAAGGCCATTGAGGTGCTGTTAAATGCACAGCATATAGGGGTGAATGATACCGTGACGCATGTGGAGTTTGGTTATTACAGCCTCCATAATCTGCAAGGCGGTGGGGCACAGGTATTTGCTCCGATGTGGCGTGTGACGGTTGAGGGTGAGACCTATCTTGTGCATGCGATCAACCCTGAAATACAGCAGCTCTCGTAACAGCAGCAAAAAACAGGAGTGAACCTACGATGTCATTACGTTTTAGTGTGCTGGCTAGCGGAAGTACTGGAAATGCAATTTATGTGGAGGCGGATGATAAAAAGCTATTAGTGGATGTCGGACTTAGCGGCAAGAAAATGGACGAGCTTTTCACAGAGATCGGACGCAACCCTAAAGAACTTGACGGTATTTTAGTTAGTCATGAGCACAGCGATCATATAAAAGGGGTCGGCGTGTTTGCAAGAAAACATAAGCTGCCAATCTATGCAAATGAAAAGACATGGCTTGCGATGGAGAACAATCTTGGTACCATCCCGACCGATCAAAAATTTGTCTTTGCAACAGAAGAAGTAAAATCATTCGGCGGATTAGACGTCGAGTCGTTCGGTGTCTCTCATGATGCGGCAGAGCCAATGTTTTACTGCTTTCATCACGCAGGAAAGAAGCTTGTGCTGGCCACTGATATGGGATATGTAAGCGAGCGGATTAAAGGAACGATTAAAGGTGCTGATATGTACATTTTTGAATCGAACCATGATTTGAATATGCTGCGGATGGGGCGCTATCCTTGGAACGTAAAACGAAGAATCTTAAGTGATGTAGGACACGTATCAAACGAAGATGCCGCTCTTGCGTTATCTGATGTGATTAGTGACAATACGAGCAGAATCTATCTTGCTCACTTAAGCTTGGATAATAATATGAAAGACTTAGCACGCCTTACCGTAGAGCAAGTATTAAAAGAACAAGATATGCCAGTAGGCGAGCAGTTTGAGTTATTTGATACAGACCCCCTAAAACCAACTCCGCTCACTAGCGTATAATCTAAAAAAGTCCTCTTATGATAGAGGGCTTTTTCGTTTTTAAGTGATTATTCCTTACTGTTGTTGGCAATTCTGTAAACAGTATAAAAAATAATCAAAAGTGAAGCATGCTAGTAGATTTATCCTAAAGAATCGGTATAATAATGATCAAAATCATCCTTTTTATAAAGGATGTAGCATGGCTAAAGTTGTGACCTTTTTCATTTAAATCATAAGGATGGTGTTGGGTTATGGGCTATTATGATGAGCATTACACAGAACGTGATACAAGGCAGAAACGTTCTAGGCGCGGTGGAGCCCTTTCAGCATTTATTGGTGCGGTTGTCGGAGGCTTGGTTGTTCTCTTATCCGTGCCGCTCTTATCTAATTTAGGTATCCTTCCATACAATGCAGGAGACTCCCAAGGGGAAGATACGAGTTTAGTAGCATCTGAACAGCCAGAGGATGTCCAGACAGTCAGCTATTCGGTGAATACAGATGTAACGCAGGCAGTCGATCAAGTATCAGATGCTGTTGTAGGAGTCATAAATATTCAACAATCGAATCCGTTTCAAGAACAAGGCGGAGAAGGGACTGGCTCTGGTGTCATTTATAAGGCAGCTGGAGACAAGGCATTTGTTGTAACGAATCACCATGTTATTGACCGGGCAAATGGAATAGAAGTCAGCTTAGCAGACGGAACAAGAGTCCCAGCAGAGCTATTAGGCTCAGATGTGATTACAGACTTAGCTGTTCTTGAAATTGACAGTGAAAATATTGATACAGTTGCTGAGTTTGGCAATTCTGACTCGCTGAGAGTGGGAGAGCCTGCCATTGCAATCGGAAATCCACTAGGGCTCAGATTTTCAAGCTCGGTAACACAAGGCATTATTAGTGCGACAGAAAGAAGTATTCCTGTTGATTTAACCGGAAACGGACAGGTAGACTGGCATGCAGAAGTGCTGCAAACAGATGCGGCAATCAACCCAGGAAACAGCGGCGGGGCGTTATTAAATATTGAAGGTCAAGTCATTGGGATTAATTCCATGAAGATCGCCCAAAGCTCAGTAGAAGGAATTGGCTTTGCGATCCCAACAAGTGTGGCGCTCCCTATCATTGAGGATCTAGAACGCTACGGTGAAGTCAAACGTCCGCAGCTGGGGGTAGGCATTCAATCACTAAATGAAATTCCAAGCTACCACTGGCAAGAAACATTAAATCTGCCAAGCGATGTACGAGCAGGAGTGATGGTATCAAGCGTCTCACCAATGTCTGCAGCAGAACGTGCAGGGCTTGAGCAATATGACGTCATCGTAGAAATTGATGGCGAAGAAATTACTGATGGCCATGATTTACGCAGATTCCTCTACACAGAAAAGCAAGTTGGCGATGAAGTGGAAGTCACATACTACCGCAACGGCAGTCGTGAGACGGTCACGGTGCAGCTAGCCGAGCAGCAAAGCTTTTAATAATCAAGCAAGTTGGTAGGTTGGTTAGTTGGGAAAGGTAAACATTGATAGATGTCAGACAGAGTTATTCACATAGCTCTGTCTTTTTTGGTTTCAGTCACAAAAAGGAAGTTGCCCACAGGTGGAAAACGGGTATGCTATAATAAAACACGGTAAATAGAAAGGACGGATTAAGATGGAATTTGCATGTGATGAACATATTGAAGTAGCAATGGATGTAGTCGTTGATGAGTACGAAGCGGCACCAATTATCGAAAAATTAAATGAGGCAGATCAATTATCCACAACGTGCAGTTACTGCAAGAAGCCTGCTGTTTATTCAATTACGAAATAGTCAGTTACTAACACTGTTGATATGTGGATAACTTCTGTGGATAAAAAATAAAGGATGAGGGAATACACACTGTGAATATCTCAATTATCTCTGTAGGAAAATTAAAAGAGAAGTATTTGAAGCAAGGAATAGCAGAATATACAAAACGGCTTGGAGCATATGCAAAAATTGATTTAATCGAAGTGTCTGATGAAAAAGCCCCGGAGAATTTAAGTGAAGCCGACATGGTGCTCGTAAAGCAAAAAGAAGGCGAAAGAATCCTCGCCAAAATTGCACCAGATACGCATGTTATCACACTTGAAATCAAAGGTAAACAGCTGACATCAGAGCAATTAGCTAAAGAAATCGACCAGCTCGCAACGTACGGAAAAAGTAAAATTGCTTTTATTATTGGAGGATCACTCGGTCTAAGTGAGGAAGTTATGGCACGCAGCAATTATGCCCTGTCGTTTTCAAAAATGACGCTGCCGCACCAGTTGATGAGGCTGGTGTTATTAGAGCAGGTTTATCGCGCGTTTCGGATAAATAGGGGAGAAGCGTAGCATGTATAATTCTAAAATCCTATCTACGTTAACTAGCAAGGTTCAATTTACTATCTTCTTTAAAGACAATAAACCGGAATATATATTGAGAACATGAACAAAACGCTTAGAGAACCTTCTAAGCGTTTTAAATTATTATTAAAATGTACTAATCAGTATGATTACCTAGATTTACTTTCTGCAAGAAAATTAAATTTATAGTCAGTATTTAACTAGCATGATCTGGAATTAAATAGAGTTTATTACTGCACACTTGAGCAATTTCTTCACTCAGTGTATTAATAAAATCTATAATAAAGCTTTCTACCTCATTGTATTGTAGTAATGTAACAGGTATATTTTCACCATGTGCAATCTGATTTCGCACTTTTACTATATTACGATTTATAAATTGCTCTTTGGTTCTTAAGCTTTTATCATTAGATTTTAAATTAAACTCATCGATAGTAAAGCCTAATAAAAATAATAGATCTTCTATAACACTAAATTTTAAATTGCCCTCAGTTGATACAATATCACCATCTAATTCATCAACTTTAAAGAGAACGGTATCTTCTAATAACATAGCAGTTATTAACTCATTATATTTAATTTTTCTATTTGATTTCCTCACATCAATAATTTTTTTAGTGTGGAATAATGTTTGCAAATAATACCCAACATTTTTAATAGGTATATTTCTGCTATTAATATGTTTTAAATATAATCTGATAGATTCTTTTGTGAAACCTTCAAAGTGTGAATATAAAAGTATAAACGATGACCTTAATAATGCTCGTTGAATTTCTCCCTCTACCGAATTTATTTGAGAGGATAAATTCCCTATTTCTTTTTTTCTAAAACTTGAACTTTTATCAAGTTTTATTTGCAATTCCTCATAATTCATCAAAATATACCTTACTATAAGGGATTAGTTCTTTTGTTCTTAAAACTGGTCTATACTGATTCCGTTTCTCTTTATAAATTGTATCCTCTGACAACAATTTTATTCGGTCTTCTAATCTTTGAATTCTCTCTACTTGACTGATTTCAAAAGAGGATTTTTCTAATGTTAAGGCAATACCCGGTATTATTGCTTCAAATAGTGCTGTAGATAATGCACCTTCAAATTTATTTTTCTCTGTATTAAATTTCTTGAAAATATCTTCGCCTAAGGCACTATCTAAAAATAAAAATACATTATTAAATATTTTTTCTTCGTGTTCTAAGTTGAAACTATTATCTTTAATTATTTCATGCATTTTTTCAGTTAAAAATGGATCAATATCCTCATTTCCTTTTATCTCATCATCTTTTAGTCTTCTGATTATTAAAAATCTTAGTAGGTATTCCATGTCTACTTTTTCACTTTTTTGCCTATTTGTTAACGGTAAGCAATTACTAAAGTTCACATTTTTGCTTAGTTTTTCAAACCATAGATAAAAATCTTTATTTTCCATAACCATTAAACTATTTCTGATTTCTTGCGGTGATAATGCAGTTCCACCAGTATTTAACCTTTGAAATAACTCAAATTGGGCGTCAACGTCACTCGTATACTTAATAATTTTTATATCTAAACGAGACCTTTTAAAGAATAATTTAGTTTGAGTTGAAATTTCATTAAATTCTCCATTTGAACTCCACTTTTTACTTTCTAATGAAGGTAAAAACTCTGTACCTTGTAATTCTAATTCTTGAACTACATGATCTTCGGAATTATCAACCACTAACACTTCCATAAATTGCAATATAGTCGATAACCGCTGTAGACCATCTACTACCGCCCAAACGCCATCTTTTTTTTGATATACAAAAATAGGTGGAATCGGTATACCTAACATTAATGACTCAATAAATTTACTTTTTTGGGTATTAGACCATCTGAAAAATCTTTGGTAATCTGGCTGCAATTCTAATTCGCCATCTTGATACATACTTGCTATTTCTCCGACTGACATTGAATATGAGTCGGTATATATATCCTTTGACTTCTCTTTTATTTCCTGATCAAGCATTAATACTCCTCCTTTTAAAAGTTAAGATTATTACAGACCGGGAAATTATTGATATCCTTTGCTGTTATTCTAAACGATACACTATTTGTATTTACTCCAATTTCATTTACATATTCAATAAATTCTTTAGTCTCTAATATGTGTTTTGCCACATCTAGATTTAACTTAGTTTTAGGGATTATGTATATCCCCGAGTAAGGTACTGTATCTTTGTCTAATTCATATACATTTACTTTCCTTGTTACAACTGTAGATAAGAGCAGTTTAGTTTGGTCTAAATGTTGCAAAGCTTGTGTCCTACCATATTCAAACCAATGGTTATTATAACTAGTTCTTTTTCTAAGCCTTTGTTCGAATGTCATTAAATACTTTGTGGTTTCTGGAAAATACTTTTGGAATTCACTTACATCATACCTACTCAATTTCCCATCTCTATAATAATATGGAAATATTATCTTTTCTTTTTTCTTCAGGTAAAGTCCTCGAGGGCTTGCTGCATTTCTTACTATTGATTTTTCAACCCTATAATTATCTATTTTGTAATAGTTATCTAGTATTATAAAATCTTCTAAAACAAAAGCATCATTCAATAATGTGGCAACTGGCATTGAAGCGTTAAAGAAATCACCAAATTTTTTATCTGCTTTGATTTTAATAGCTTTGGGAGAGAAGCTCCATTTTCCATTCAAAGTATACCTATTAATAAACAATAGTCTGTCGTCTTCCAAATTATGGTATTTTATATTTTTACTCGTAGATGAGTTGTCAATTACGATTAAGGCAGAAGAGGTTAAGATATTTTTGAAAATCTTTTGATGTGCATAGTCATATATTGCAGTTAAATTACCTATTATTAAATTTCTTAATGTGCTTGCATATTCATTTTTAAACATATTAGTAGGAATTAAATAAATCATTTTTCCGTCTTTGTCAAGTAAGTTCAAACTTTCTTCTATAAATGCATAATAGTAATCAAAGTTTCCTCTTTTACATGCTTCATACTTACTTTTTAAAAAAATTCTTAATTCTGGGGTCATATCATGATACTTTATATAAGGAGGATTCCCTATAATAAAATTGAACTTAAAGTTCCATAGAAAATTAAGACTATCTATATTATATAAATTCCATTTTACGTCTTTTAAATGATATTTTTCAGATAGCTCATTTAATTTGTTTAGACAGTCATTGTAATAATAAGTATCAATTTCAACTCCATATATATCATTTTCCAGTCCCTTTTTGATTTCTTCTAAGGAATAATTTTCACTGATACTTACCTCAATATACCTTTCTACTAATGGAACTAAGATGCTTCCATTACCACAAGAACCTTCTAAGACTTTTTTTCCATATAAATTAGCAGAATAATTAATTTTATCTAGCATCTCATTAACAATTGCAGCTGGTGTAAATATTTGATGTTTGGAGTTCATTGGACTTACCTTTCAATCTTTAATATTTCGCTATACAGTTACCATAAATTATAACATACTGAATTAATAGTATATGAAGATAAATAAATAGGCTTTTCTTTTAAGTAGAAATACGGATACACTAGTAAATTGTTAGAAGCCATGATTTGATATGCATCCTTAGATTTTCAAATAGAGATATGTTTCTATCCAAAATCTACTTATCAAGATCTATTGATATATATATTAGATGAGGACAAACGGATTACTGAAATCTCAAAGTGTTATTGTCCTTTGTATATAAGAAGTTTTACACTCTATTTATGATATGGTTCATTATGAAGTATACGGAAAGCGCGATAAACTTGTTCAACCATAATTAATGCCTTAATACCATTATCAAGATACATACTATTAATGGATAAAGTTTCATCAGGTAAAATATTTGATGAGCCAATTATTATACTTATATTTGACTTTCCATGAATTCCTAATAGATTTATTTTGTGAGCAAATTCTTCAGAAGTTAGTGAGCAGGTATTCGTATTAATAAGTATTCTATATGAATTATCAGAGATGCTCTTCTGCAACTTGTCTTCGTTTTTAAAATTTTCTATATTGATTTTACAGTATTTACCTAGTCTTTTCTTATATTCTTTAATACCTTCTACTATGAACTTATCAATTTTAGGTTCTACAATAAGTAGATTAATCTTCATATAATTCATACCTCCGAAATTAATTATTCCATCATTATGAGAATGCTATTCAACTTGAAAGTGCTTTTTATCAATGAGGGGTCAATGACAAATTACATTAAAACAAGGGAACCAGGGAACCGTTTTAGGAAGCTAATTAGGAAATATACTTAAACAAGATAAATTTCCTTTTTATCCCCAAAAGAAAATATTTTATGATATCTCCTTGCAGTTAGAATATATTCGTAAGGACAAGTCTATAAAATTCTTCATAACCCCAAAAGTACAACACTAAAACTTTTTAACAAATAGTTTTAACCTCGAACTGTTCATCTACTACATATGTAACTCAATCACTCAAGTACCCTTAATATACCACACCTCCTAATTAGGTATTTATCCAATCACACACCTTGTATAGGTTTTTAGTAATAGTGAAGGGGGTATATATATGTCGAATCTAAGTATATTATGTCTAATAAATTATTTTAGGTAAAAAGTTTATTATTATACTTGATTACTAATTTGTATTACGGTATCATCAACCAAATTAAAGTGCAGGGGGTATACGATTGAAAAAAGATTTAAAAGGAGGACGTTCATATTCATCATTTGAACAACGTCTTTCAAGTGTTAAATTGCGCGAATCATTAAGGAATGAATGCGATCAATATTATGAGATAAGTAGAGATATCATAAATTAATTAGAGTCCGAATTGTCTATTAATCAATACCTAAAAGTACTAGAGTTAGAAAGAGCTTTAAATGATTTACGAGTGAGCGAAAATAAGTTGAATTATGAATTAGGGGTAAAAGATGGAATGGAGGTCTGGAAGGAGCTAAAAGAATAATGGAAAAACAAGAGGTTGAATGACGAACCAATTAGCAGACCATTAATTGGTTTCGCCATCTTCATCTTTGTTAGTATTTAATTTATTATATTCAGTTTCAATGAGATTTATAAACATAGAAGGCTTTATCCCTAGACCTTTGCAGATAGCAAAGAGTTTACTTACTGAGGGTTCGTTTTTTCCTCTTTCAATAAGAGAGATATAAGATCTATCTGCATTAGCATAACCAGCGAGGTCTTCTTGGCTGATTCTTTTTTCAGTTCTAAGTCCTTTAATATTCTTACCAATAATGGCTCTTATGTGATCATTACGCATACTCAAAGAGAAATTCTCCTTTTAAGTCCATTATTGTTATAGTATACTGTTAATACCAGATAGATTATTCAACAAAAAGGGAATATAAGTAATTAAATATCCTTTATTTTTGTTCTGGGTTAACTTGAGAGCTTTCACCAAAACTTGTATTACAGGGGGAATTACAATGCTTGCAGCAGACAATTACAAACAAATGGCTAGACATATCACTACATCTTTAGTACACCATATTCAAAAAGAGGTAGGTAACAAGAATCCCAAATACATGCAACTTGGTATAGATGGTGATTTTGATACATACAAGGCATATAGCGAATTAGTAATTTCTAGAGCCCTCGGTACTACTAAAAACAAGGATTCAAGATTTCCAGAGATTACTGTTAGAAACAGCGTGAAGGTTGTTAAGGAAGAGATTAAAATAAAGGGGTATGGAAAATTATTAAAAAATCCTATCTTGGCAGATTTTATGATTAAACTATGTAATTTAGTATTAGAGTTAGTAATCAAAGAGAGTAGATCTCTAGACTTCAATTCGATTGAACAAAATCTCACGAAATAGAGCACCTAATAATAGGAAGGTAGATAATTAGTTAGTATATAACTTTAATTACTTAAAAAGTAAATATATAGTTTGTAACCTTCTGATTGTGATACTATTGAATTAGTAATAAAGGCACATTTGGGAGGTTTTTCTATTGAGCAGGAAGTCTTTAAACGTGGTATTAGCGTTATCGGTATCGTTAGGGGTAGCACAATTCACGCCTTTGGCGGAGCCGATGCAGGTAGAGGCATCGGGTTTCAATTACACTGCGGAGCAACAGGAAGCATTGAAGCATTTCAACGCAATTCGAGCGAAGCACGGTTTATCGCAAGTAGAATTAGACCCTTTCCTCAACAAAGCAGCCGAGAACCACCTCAACTACTTAAAGATTCATGGGCATGTATCAAATGGTGTTAACAGTCACACGCAAGAAAAAGGAAAAGCAGGTTTCACAGGGGTAAGATTAGCGGATAGATTAACAGCGGTAGGGACACCTAACCAATCAGCTAGTATATACCACGAGGTAATCAACAATAACAAAACGATTGTCGGAAACATAGACGGTTTAATGTACGCACCTTACCACAGGATCAAATTAATGGACACCGAGGCTAGGAAAGTAGGGGTAGCGTTTAATGGTGAGTCGTTTGTGATGGTAACGGAGAATGCGAGAGGGGTATCGTATCAGAAACCGTTAATGTATCCGTATAATGGGCAAACGAATGTAGGGATTGGGTTCTATGGAAATGAGATTCCGAATCCGTTAGCGCAATTCAAGGTAGATAAATCAGGTTTTGTCATTTCGTATCAGCCTGAACCTCACATGTTTGTGGATGAGAGGTCGATAAAATTCGTATTAAAGGATAGTAAAGGGGTAGTAGTACCTTTCCATCAGGAGTTGCACCCTGCAGGGAAGTCATTCTTCTTCCCGAAGCAGGAGTTAAAGTACAATGAAAAATACACAGCTTCGATTGAGTACAAGGATTATGATACAGGGGAGAAAGGCACTCACACATGGTCTTTCACCACACAGGTAAACAAGGACACATTAACGTATTGGACGCCAGCGAACCCAAATCCGGGAACACCTAGTAATCCGTCCAACCCGACAAACCCGACAAACCCTACTAACCCAACAAATCCAAGTAATCCAACACAGCCAAATCCTCCTGCACCGGTAGCACCTGTTAACCCGACAAATTATGCGGATTATCGTACAGGGGTATGGTGGTCTTCGGACATGTTGTGGGGTGTACAAAGCGGTTTAATTAGTGGGTATAGCAACGTATGGAATTCAGCAACAAAGAAAGTAGAGAATCAGTTAAGACCGAATGAGAATGTAACGGAAGCGCAATTCATCACGATTCTATATAGGTATATTGACCATGAGCGTTTAAACAGTACAAAGACATCTGATCCTTATTGGGCTTCAAATGCGTATCAATTAGCACAGCAAGACCGTTTACCGATAAAGGGATCTGTTACGAACCGTCAAGTAGCGAATTCGGCTATAACGAGGGGTGATGTAGCGCACATTATGGCTACGAGGCATTTACAGAGACCGTTAACAAAGCGTGAAGCGGTGGACTTTATCTACAGTATGGGTATAGCGAACGGGTATGCGGATGCGAGCGGTAATGTGCCTAAGACATACGAGTCGTTTAGACCAGACACCATGCTAACAAGAGCGCAAGTAGTAACGATGATGCGCAACTACGATAACTACTTCAAAATGATTAGTCAGTAACCAACCAGTCAATCAATCTAACAAATGAAAACTTTATCCTAGGGGGTATTTAGGTGTCTAAACGATATAGTATAAAAAGCAGAGTATCTTTAAGCAGGCCTAGAGTAATAATGTCTGCTGTAGTTTTGAGTTCAATTTTTCTAATTAGTAATAGTGCAAGTGCTATGGTAAGTAACAATTCAATAGACACACCGCTAGTTTCCTCAAAAAGTATTGGAATTCATCAGTATAATGACTTCAACTCCAACGCATACTGGTCGCAGGATATGGTATGGGCTGTAGACCAAGGATTAATTAAGGGGTATGTGAATCAAATCCATCCGAGGGGTGTACATGCGGGTATAGGAAACTGGGTTGATCCACATGGTAGTTTAACAGAGGCTCAGCTTCTATCTATTTTATTCCGTTACACACATCAAGCGGAGCTAGAAAACACAGCACCTAAAGATCCGTTTTGGGCATCGACAGCTTATCAGTTAGCTCACAAATACAATGTACCGACAAAGGGTTCTCTTTCAAACAAGGCGGAAGCTAATAAAGGAACGACACGTGGACAATTAGCTACGACATTGGCTACAATCCATTTCGGAAAGCAAGTATCCTTGCGAGAAGCGGTAGATTTCATGTATGAGACAGGGATTACGTATGGTAGGACGGATGCTTGGGGTAATTCACCGATGACATTTGAGTCTTTTGGGGCGAATGATCCGTTACAGAGAGCGCATATCACGTCATTCATGAAGCGATATCATGATTACCTTCAAAAAGGGGGTAGCGTGAATCCTGCGCCACCAACGTCACAACCTGCACCACCGACAACACAGCCTACACCACCGCCTACAAGTAGCTTCGAATTTTCGATAAAGCCTTCAGAGAACAATAGAGTAGGTAATATCACAGTGCATTACGGTCAGCACACGTACGGTAGTAAGAATCAGGCAGAGTACAACGAGGTAATGAAGCGAGTTCACGATGCAATCAACAAAGACTTAGCTTCAACGCCATTTATGTCAGGTCACAATGGAGCTTTATATCAATACTTCGACAACTTCATGGCAGGCGAGAGACCTATTATGGATAGAAACCATCCTGATGTAAGGTCAAGTAAAAACGTAGCGTTAAGAGCATTTGAGACAAGCTACAAAGATTTAAGAGACGCAGGAGTAAAGAAAAACACCATTGAAGAAGTAGCAAAGGCAGGGGTATTAGCGGTTTCCCTTATGTCCCACGCTAAAGATCCTAGAGACGGTACTCCAAACTCAGCACATGACGCAATCGTAAAAGGGTTGATTGATTGTGATGCAGAGGCTCAAGTATATTCGGCGGTTTACGATTCGTTGGGGTACACGACAGCGATTTTAGCGAGACCGGGACACGCATTTGTGGTAATTAAGATTGAAGGTAATTGGTATCTAGACACAGCAGGAGTATACACGAAAGTAGACATGAAGCAAGCAATGTCTCAAGGTTTGCAGGTAGTAGTACCGCCTACAGACGGTTCAACATTAAGATAATAAATTTTTTTTAGAGTAATCATTTAAATGATTACTCTTTATTTTGTTTAAATCTATTAATTTGGTAATTTTAATTAATTTATGAAAGATAGAAGAATTATATAAAGTGAAAGAAGAATGAAATATGTAGCTTATACACATAGGTAATTTACAGTTATTGACACATTTTAAAGTGATCTTAACACATATTAAAAATCTTACTAACTTAAAAACAATTCAGTTATTTTTTCAAGAGATGCCTCTCTATAAGTGTAAATAAAAAATAGGGGGTATTTTGTATGCAAAACGCTAGCGTACCAAGTCATGTAGATAATTACATCGAATTAATTGGAAATAAATGCGAATATGTAGAAAAATATTGGAAAGTAGAGGTTATAGAGTTTGAAGAAGAATCCTCTGGTGAGATCAATTATGCAGTAAGAATTATTAGTACTTTAAAAGGCCAATCAATTACATTTCCTAAAGAGATAATAGGAGATAGCGACTTTGAAAAAATGTTATTGAAAAGGTTAGGCAGAATTGGGGTCATCAAATCATATCATTTAAAAATCATTGAGAATAGTGTGAACAATAGTTTATATGAGGAGACTAATAAAATAATTAAAGCAAAAGATATTTCAAACTTTTTAATAAAAGATGTTTTAACAGGTACGCCCACTATATTTTATTACAAAAAAATTATAAACCATTTACAAAAAAATCCAGAGTTATATCCGACTCGATCAAGCAACAAATATGACGAAAATGTCTCTTACGGAGCTATATTAGACAACTTAAAAAAACATCCTATTGGTAAATATGGACATTATCCTGTTGCTATTAGATCTGGAGCGTTACTCAAGTTATTTAATATTAATAATTGTAATAAATATAGTGAAGTAGTAAACTCTTTAGTCCAACAAGGTTTTATACAAGGAAAGCTAACCTTAAAAGATTTCGATAACATGATACCAGATATGGAGTATGATTCTTTTGGAAGTATTTCTTTTGAGAATAATTGTATAAAAAAGAAAAAACGAAAAAGCCATGCGAAAGGTATCTCCATGAAAACTAAAGGTGATCAAATCGATTCTTATATTGTTAATATCGATTTGAGTTATGGTGATCAAAATGTCTTATAAACCGTTAAAAAATCCATACCCGTTAAAAATAGTCGGTGGAAAGTCTCAGCTTATTCAGCAATTATTAAAAGTTATAGATGATTGTATAGTTAATCATGAACTAGTAGGGGTAATTGATGCATGTATGGGAGGGAATCGTATTTTTCTCACACATCAACCGGAAACAGAGCTAGAGATTAAAATTGCGAATGAAAAAGACCTTGGTACAGTGAACTTTTTCAAATGTCTTCAAAATCCTTACTTAACTGACTTACTTATCGACACAATTATTACTAATTGGGAATTCTGTACTACTAAAGAGGCTTTTGATAATGCTAGATTAACTAGACGTAGTACTGAGGTATCAATGGTAGAGTCTGCGGCACTTACGTATATATTAACCGAGTTCGGCAGAGCTGCTAACAAAACTGTGTATAGTGAAACAAATGCTTATAGGGGTATAAAATCTAAATCATTAGACAAACTTTTACATCTTGAAGAAGTACTAGAAGGGGTAGAGATACGACACGGGGATTGTATTGATATAGCGGAGGAGTTTTCTGCTAGAAAAGATATATTAATGTTTTTAGATGTTCCGTATGTTGAAGAGGATAAAGAGACGGGTAAAGCAAAAGTTACACAGGATTATGAAGATGCATTTACTCCAGAAGATCAGAATAAATTAATAGATACTATTCTGCAGACAAAAAATAAGGTGATCTTGTGTGGTTATGATAACCCAATTTACAGGGAGAGGCTTGAGTTGAACTTGACGAGTGGATTTGAAAAATATTTTATAGGTGAAGTAAATGTATCAAGCGCAGCTAACGGGAAAAAACGTGATGAAAACGTGTGGTGTAATTTTAAAATTGAGCCCGAACTTCTTCCGTATCGGTCAAGCAGTAATTTGGGTGAATATTAATTATTTTATTTAAATTGGTTAGAGTTTTACTTCTGAAATGTAATATAACTATAAGGGGTAGCGCGACATTTGATTTAGCCAAGGACATCCATTTTAGACCATGAGTCAGCTCGTGGTCTAAATTTAAAATATTAGTAAATATAAAGGTGTGCTCAGTCTGTAGAGTTCTTATAGTTATTTGTTTCGTTTATCCTCCCCTTAGTGTTATAAAGGTTTTATTTGCCTTATATAAGCGTTTAAGCGATTGTTAACGCCCTACCCTCTATCTTTTAATAAACCCTTTTCTGTGCGGGTGTTTAGGGGTTTAAAATCGTCTTGTGAATCTTCATTTCAAAAAAAAAATTCTGTCTGTAAAAGGAAGAAGGGGGTACTCCCCCTTCTTCTTTTTTATTAGTTACAAAGTATATGAAGTTGGAGGGCTTTGATGTTCTAATAGTTTGATGTAACCTTCAATCTTTTTACTTAACTCAGAAAAACCTCTTGAGATTGTAGTCAGGTTGTGTATGGTAGAAATCTGAATTTCTGAAGTAATAGCTATGACAAGGTTGCTTTCTAATGCCTCTTCAGATAAGCGAGTTTCTATTAAGTGAGAAGATATTTTATCTGCAATAGAGAAATGATTTATAAAAGCCGAAGAGCAGAGTTATAAGAGGAATGAAAGATTTATAAAAGCCGAAGAGCAGAGTTATAAGAGGAATGAAAGATTTATAAAAGTCGAAGAGCAGAGTTATAAGAGGAACGAAAGATTTATAAAAGTCGAAGAGCAGAGTTATAAGAGGAACGAAAGATTTATAAAAGTCGAAGAGCAGAATTATAAGAAGCACAAACAGGCATGAAAGATAGTTGTACACTTTTCTACTTTGAGGTGCACTTATACAACTCGTTGTTTATTTAGCCGCATGGGCTGTTATATTCTTATTTGATTATATTTGAGATAACAATAAGATGTTATTAGCATCCTAGCTTTCTTGCTCTTTTGGCTGCAATATAAATTATCATCGTTCAACTTCTAGATAATGTTCTTCAAAAAGAAGAGAAAACAGAAAAAACTAGAGAGTTGACTTTATACTAATTAAGCAGAAATCACTTAATAAATTACTTAATACAAAGTAGTTTATTTAAATCACTATTGATTTTTATGTTTTATAAACCTTGCTGGGTCTAACATTTACGAGAAAATTAAATACGGCAATAAAAAACTCATGATTTTTATTAAGTTGTTTCATTTATAACAGCTATTTATGTTAAGTGTTAAATCTATCTCTAAGATAGCTTTTACTATCGTAATTTTATTAATACTTATATTTACTAAGTCACATATGAATATAGGAGGAAACAATGAAGAAGCAATTGTTTTGGGAAAGGATTGAAACTGGTATTAGTGAATTAAAATTAAGCTTAGATAACGATAGCAATGGTGAAGAATTAATAGCAGCGAAGGTAGATTTATTTGAGGATATTTTAATTATCATCAACAACGTTGGGAGATCAACTGAAAAATCACTTCATAAGTATGAGCTTTGGAGTAATAGGTATATTAATAAGAATGAAGAATCGCAGAAATCAGGTGTCTCTGTTGATAGCATTAGAGCATCAATCTTGTATTTTGATAGTCGTATAGAGTACCTAATAGGAGGATATTTAATTATTGATATGATTGTTCAATGCCAAACACAGTCAGAAATAGAAAAAATAAGGGGGGAGCTCATTTCAAGAGTAGCTTCAATAAGGAAGGGGTATTTCAGGTGAGTTATAAGGGGGTATTCTAATGGCTAATAAAACTATTTTCCGACAGTATGTTGAAGCAAGAGAATTAATTGAGGACAGAATAAGGTTGAAAGAATTTCACGGAGAAGATGACTATATAGAGAGACACCAGCTTGCACTACTTAAAATGATTTTTAAATATATAAAAGATGATGATAGTTGGACTAAGCAGGCAAGATCTAGGGAGAAAGCTATAATTTTTATAAGAAGTTCTTGTAACTATACTAAAACAAAAGAAGAAATAGGAGCAAAAAGTAAAAATAGTGTAGAAGCTTCAGTAAGTTATTTATCTAAGAAATTAGCCAATAAGATAGGAGCTGATACTATAGATTTGATTGTGAGAGGGAAAATTGAAGAAGCACTAACACAGTTTCACATATGTACAGGTAAGGTGTTACCTTCAAATTATATGTTAAAAGAATTTTTGGAACTTCTACCACAACCTAAATGGGCAAACCTGTCTTTAGCAGAATGTAAAAAAGAAATAAAATTACTATTAATATTTTCTAAGGTGCATATAGAACGAAGGTTAGGTCAATATAATGAAGAGAAGCTTGCTTATATCATGTATATACTAACGTCTAATGACCATATGTTGTATGAAGAAAGAAAAGTAATTCTTCAGCTGCTTTCAGGTGATGTTGATAAAGGAGAACAAGGTAAGCCTTATGATTTTCAAAGACAAATTCAAGACGCAATCCCGCAAGCTTAATAAATGCTTTTGTGTTAGAGCCTTCTTTAAATAGATAGAAGGCTCTAACTTATTTTATTTTTAAATTTAAATGCTGTGATAACACTTATAATTTTGATAGCATAGTATTAAAGTTGCGGGTATTAGGAGGTAGTATAAGTGGGGAACAATGACATAAATCTTAAGAAAAGCACACCTAGTGAAAGTTCTAAGTCTTATAATAAGAATAAAAAAGTTTACTATAAACAAACTAAAGCCAATGCAGAGGTGCTTTCTATAGGACAAGAGATAATCGATACCATGAGTAATGAAGAATTTGATAAGTTGGGGAGTAAATCTGATTCATTACACTTTATAACGTTACTAGGACTGTCTTCAAAAAAAACAACACGTAAAGTAAGAAGTCTATATATGGGGTATATAGAAGAAAGTTGCTCTACACCAGTTGGAGTAAGTCTTAGATCAGATATAGATATCCAAGTATCATTATTAAAAGACGTCACTAAAGATAAAAAATCTGGCATTAACCCTGAGGTTGATTTTTATAACCATGTATTTAAAGCTGGGGAAATTATAAACCTAACATTGTACGAATTTATGTTTTTAATTATTAGAGAAGAATATAGTGGTTTTCTTAAAGTAGACAAACAAGATTTTTATGCACACTTGTCTGTTAAATTACCAGCTTACTGGCGGAATGATGCAAAGTTACCAACCCCTACAATAGTATTTGAGAAAGGTAATGGGTCTTCACGATCGAGTATTTTGGATATAGATGATTTGTCAGGAGACATAATCAAAATTAAACAAGAATACAATCGTTTAAATCCCTTGCTAGGTAACGCATAATAAGAGAAACATACTTAGCGAGTATTTTAAGGAGAGCTACTATAGTTCTCTTTTTGTAATATAATCATGTGTAAAAAGGTACCCCTTTATAGACGTTCTCTGTGTGTCCTATAGGGAGTCTATTTAGTATTTATTTTGACCTTTATGGATGTCTAAAAAGTATTTGACCTTTTTGTACTATAACGGTAACATACAACCACTTTATAAGTAGGGGGTATGGCAGTGAATATTTCTTTTGGTTATATGAGGGTTTCCACAAAAGAGCAAAACTTGGATAGACAACTAAAAGTGATTAAACAGTATGTTTCTGATGAAAAGTATATATATAGTGATAAGGCAAGCGGGAAGAGTATGGATCGAGAAGGGTTTCAGAACATGCTTAAGGCAATGCGGAGTGGAGACACACTATATATCAAATCAATAGATCGACTTGGTAGGAATAAAGTACAAATCAAAGAGTATTTAGAAACATTCAAGAAGAACGGGATAAGGGTTAAAGTTATAGATATGCCTACGACTATGCAAGACTACCCAGAGGGTTAAGAATGGGTTTTAGATATGGTAAATTCAATCTTGATTGAAGTATATACTACGTTGGCTCAACAAGAAAGAGAAACACTAGTGCAACGTCAAACAGAGGGAATTTCAGCAGCTAAAGCCAAGGGAAAGCATTTGGGTAGGCCTGTTAAGAAGTTGCCTGAAGATTGGTTTGATAATTATAAGCAATGGCGTTCTGGAGATTTAAGAACCAATGATTTTATAAGTAGAGTCGGTATGAAGCGATCTACCTTTTATAAAAAAGTAAGGGAGTATGAGTCTCTTAGAGGCTAGTTGTTTAAATTAGCTCTATGTTTCGGTGAATTCTATAGCTATTTAATTAACGGTTATTATGATAGAAAGTGACTTTTATACGGCAAGACTTTATAGGTGTAAATCATCGTATTCTGATTTATTGCTTAAATGGGGGATGGGCAACATGGATTTAAATAACCTAATATCAACCATAATTACTTCAACAGCAGCCCTAGTGGCTATTATAGGTGGTTTTTTAGTGAGCAGGGTAATTTCACTAGCTAGTGAACAAAACTCAGTAATACGGAAGATCAAAGAAATTGATAATGACTTAATAGCTAAGAAAGAAATAATAAATAGTGTTGAGAAGTACCTTTTTGAAGATGACCTTAATCACTTTGTATCAAGCTATAACATTAGGAAAATTTATCAGGACCGTTCATTGAAAGAAATTGTAGAAGAAGATCATTTTTCCAGACTGACAGTTGAACAATTGACTCCATATTATAATCAACTTAAGGATATGATTGATGAGATAGAACGTGAATTACAAGTAAGTGAATATGCATCTTTTAAAGCTTTCAAAGCTAATTATAGAAACCTCAAATATGAAAATAGGTTAGATTGGTATGAGAAAATATTCATTAATGTTAAAAGAATAATCCAACCTCCACCAGTACCAGGGGTATTGGGGTTTATGGCAGACTCTCCCGGTATCGATGACTACTGTATAGATATTGACAGAGTTAGCCCGAATACTAACTATAGTTATTATGTTAAGGAGCAGGAGAGGCTGGAGGATGATATAAAAATCCTAGTATTACAGAAAAAAGCTCAAAAGGAGATATTAAAAGACTATGGTAAACCAGTATGGGTTTGGAGTGGTGTATTGGTTTTATTATATGCAAGTATAGTAGGTATTATTTTACCTAGCCTACTTTTACCGTACCCCCTAGATACATACAATGATAATCTCACTAAGGGTTATATTTTGAGTTTATTTTATAGTCAGTTAATACTTCTGTTCATATACTTAAGTCTAGCGATGTACAGGCTTACTTATATGTCGGAGTAAAACATTTAGAAGATTTTAACACTTATACTTACATTCACTAACTATTCTTTAGTGAATCCTAAGTATAAGTGTTTTATTTTTGGTTTTTGACACTTTGATAAATGTCTACCTAACATAGATTAATTTATGACATTTTTCAAGAGATCTCCCATACATGTATAGGGTTTAAGCTCTAAATATACTTGTCGGGGTGCTTGTAATATGTCTAAGGGGTTAAATGATCTGTTAAAAACTGAAGAAGAGAGAAATAAAGATATTATCTCAGATTTCGCTAAAGATTTATTATTTCAAATTGAAGGTTTATTAGAAGAATACGATAAACAGGAACTTGTAGATTTAATCATAAAATAAAAATGTAAAATATATTCAGTCGAAATAATTCAAATTTAGAGGTATAATAGACCAAAAAAAGGAGTTGTAATAATATGGGAATTATTAATGCGGTTGGTTATATTCGAGTATCAACGGAAGAACAAGCTACAGATGGGTATAGTTTAGAGAATCAAAAATCAGTCATTCATACTAGGTGCAAAAATGAAGGGTGGAATCTAAATCGCACATTTCAGGATAGGGGTAAATCCGGATCTACGATAGAAAAAAGAGAAGGTCTTAAGGAATTACTTAACTATGTAAGAGAGTATAATATCGATTATGTATTAGTTTATAAATTAAGTAGGTTAAGCAGAAAGATATCAGATGTGGCTAGTATAGCTGAGCATTTCGAAAATTTAGGAGTTAAATTTATTTCTATTGAAGATAAAATTGATACCTCTTCAGTGACCGGTAAATATTTTCTGATGATGGCAGCAATTTTTGCTGAAATGGAACGAGATAATATTATCTTACAGGTAAAAGGGGGTATGGAACAAAAGGCTCGTCAGGGAGAGTGGAATGGAGGTTCTCCGCCTTTAGGTTATGATTTAGTGGATAAGAAGTTGCTTGTAAATAGAAAAGAAGCAGAGATAATAGTGTACATCTTTAATGAGTACCTTAAAGGTAAGGGATATAAAGCCATTTCAAAGGAGCTAAATGACAAAGGGTGGAAGACCAAAAAAGGAAAAAATTTTAATGGGGTTGGCATAAAAGAAATTCTTAGAAATCCTACATATCGTGGTCAGATTAGATGGGCTTATAGAAAAGAGTGGAATAAGTTAGATAGTGAATACAAAAGGAAGAGAAAGTACAATGAGGAGCTTATATTAAGTAAAGGGATACATAAAGCTATAATTAATAAAGCAGTATTTGAAGAAGTACAGCAGAGGATTGAAAATAACCCTCGTCATACTATGAAACGTTTTGATGGTAAACACTTGCTTAGTGGATTATTAAGATGTCCAGACTGCGGCTATGGGATGTCTATTCAAATAGTTAAAAGAAAAGACAAGGTATATGAATATTACTCCTGTAATCAGTATCAAACATATAAACGTTGTAAGGCGAATTCGATAGCAAAAAATAAGGTTGAGGAAGAGTTTTTAGCTATTTTTCAACAGGCAATTGCAAAACCGGAGATTATAGAAACTATGCTAAAAAGTGTATCGAAACTTAATAACCAAAGCACGGAAATCGAAAAGAATTTAGAACGTAAAAAAAGAGAATTAAAAACACTAAAAAGTAAAGAGAGTAAATTATTTGATGAGTTATTGGAAGGTAATGATAATTATAAAAATACAGTTCGGATAAGAATTCAAGAGGTGACAGATAAGATCGCTAGTATAGAATTAGAGATTAAAGCAGCTATGATATCTTTGGAAAGAAGTAAAGATTCAAACTTTGATAGTAATGAAATCATGTTGTTATTTTCAAAAGTTGGTAAAGTAATTCGATTACTTGATAAGCCGAAGCAACAATCATTAGTGAGGAAGCTTGTGACTCAAGTAAAAGTCGAGGGTAAATCAATAAAGGAAGTGCAATTTAGTTTTCAAAAAGGATTAGATGTAGATAATAAAGGGGATTCAGAGGAATCCCCTTCTGCTAATTTGAGTTTTAGGGTTCAAGAAGGTATGGTGAACCTTATCATAAATAGTTGAATAACAGAGGGTGGGACTAGTTTTGGATAGTCTAATAATTAATGAAATGTTAAATTAGTTATAGAAGAGATACTGTTTATTAACGGTATCTTTATTTTTTTGTTAAGAAAAGTGGGTGTTTCATGGAGATAATAGCATTTATTATAATCATTTTAGGCGCTTCCGTACTTCAAACGGCTACGGGGTTCGGATTTTCAATTTTGGCTACTCCATTTCTTTTATTGATATTTGAACCAATTGAGGCAATTCAAATAAACTTAATATTGTCTTTAATTATTTCTAGTGCATTAATAATGAAAATTAGAAAGGATATTGATTTTAGCATCCTTCCGAGATTTGTGGTAGGAAGTGTTACGGGCCTGCCCATTGGAATTATGATCTTCTTGCTAGTTGATATAAATAGATTAAAGTTGGGAGTAAGCCTTATTATCTTAGCATTAACAATAATGCTCATTCTTAAGTTCCGAATTAACCAAAATAAGAAGAAAGATTTAATTGTTGGTGGACTCTCAGGTTCATTCACAACAAGTATTGGTATGCCCGGACCCCCATTATTATTATATTTTTCAGGAATAGAAACTCAAAAAGAAAAATTAAGAGGGACTACACTAGCCTTTTATCTATTTATATACTTTGTTAGTTTAATCATCCAAGTGACTTTTGCTGGAACAAATAAGGAAATCTGGATATCAAGTTTATGGGCCTTGCCATTGGTTTTTGTTGGATTGTATTTGGGACAACGATTATTTAAAAGGATTAATCAAAATGCTTTTCGAATAGTTACATATATAATCTTATTGTTTACAGGGATTTACTTGCTGACTGAGAGTTTGAGATCATTATAATCAATAAGCTATCAATATCTGATCAAAATGCTGAGCCGTACCATTGGTGTCTCACTTAAAAAACCATGCCTTCCACATAACACGTACTAAAAATTTAAGTTATAAAACCTCCACTAACAGGTATACATATCTTTACAGATGAAATTAGTTATGTGGAGGTACTTATGCGTGTTGGTGGTTTAGGATTAGTTATTATAGCAGCTATTTTATGGGGCATTTCCGGAGGGCTAGGCGGCTTCTTAATGGATAAAGGCTGGAATCCTCTAGTCATTTCTTTTTATAGGGGAGCAGTAGGTCTAGTATGCATTCTTATTTGGTTCTTGTTCCAGCCGACCCGGTGGAATAAACCGTTGTTGTGGTGGTCTGTTGTTGCAGGTATTGGCGTAGCAGGGAATTTTGTTTTTTATTTTGTCAGTATCTCTGAGGGCAGTGTTGCTGTAGCAGCCACATTGATGTATACCGCACCTATTTTTGTTCTCCTTATCTCTTTTATATTCCGTCTTGAACAGGCTTCTTTATTTAAATGTGTGGCTATTGGTTTTGTGATAGCTGGAGTCGTATTATTGACAGAGGTGTACAGCATTGGCTCTGAGGGCATCACTTTACTTGGGCTTATGACAGGACTCGGTGCAGGGTTATCGTATGCCTTGTTCATTTTTGGTTTTAAATATGCATCCCGCCATGGGCAGCCGCAAGGAATTTTAACGATTGCATTTCTTGCCTTTACGATCATAACGCTGCTTTTCATTGACCACAGCGAAGCAGCTTCCGTCTTTTACTCACCTGACTTAGGATGGATCATTCTTTTAGGAATTTTCGGAGCAGGAGTGTCATTCTTCTTGTATGTAGTTGGTTTGAAAAAAACATCACCGACATCAGCTTCAATTATTGCAATGGTGGAACCCGTTACTGCGTCCCTTTTTGGATTTATGGTTCTGAGTGAACTGCTTACAGTAACCCAGCTTGGAGGTATGGCAATCATCCTAGTGACAGTGACGATCTTAAGTGTGAAGCAGAGTTGAAAAAAGCATATTTATGTTTCACATAGAAAATAGTCCAATGAGACTGCCGACCAAAAGGTTGTGTCTGTCTTTTTACATTAGATCTATAACAGGACTGAAATAGTAAAGACTAACTTACTGTATATCCCTATTTCAACAGGCATCTTCAATAACGATGGCTGTTCTTTTTAGGTTAAGCGACTGCACCGGCATTGGTGTACAAGTTTTACTTAACAAGTGATAGTTTTTGTGAAAATCACTTTTTTCAATTGAAGTAAAGAATTACATGCAAGGCATTTCAAAAGAAGTGAATGAAGTAACGGTTGGTTATGAGCGTTTACAAGCGGAAATGAAAGAAAGTCAAGAACAAATAAAGCTGACGGCAACTGATTTTGAAGGCATTTCTCAAGCTTCTGAAGAACTAGATAAACAGTCAAAAACGCTTAAAGATATGATTTGATCTGTGATTAATTATTATAAGTAATAAAAAAGGCATCGAATGTACTCGATGCCTTTTTTTTATACATTTATTAATTTCTAATCAAATAATCAAACGCTGCTAGTGATGCATTCGCACCTGAGCCCATTGAGATAATGATTTGGTTGTAAGGACCGTCTGTGCAGTCTCCTGCAGCGAAGAGGCCAGGAACGGTTGTAGCACCGCTCTTATCAACCATAATCTCACCCATACGGTTGCGTTCAACAAAACCGTCTAACCAGTCTGTATTTGGTACAAGACCGATTTGAACGAAGACACCTGCTAATTCAACATGATGCTCTTCTTCCGTTTCACGGTCGATGTACGTAATACCATTTACGCTGTCTGTACCAGTGATTTCTTTTGTCTGAACATTCTTCACTACCGTTACATTCGGTAAGCTGTATAAGCGTTTTTGAAGAACTTCATCCGCTTTTAGTTCAGGCATGAATTCAAGGACAGTTACGTGGTTTACGATTCCAGCAAGGTCAATTGCTGCTTCGATTCCTGAGTTACCGCCGCCGATAACTGCAACATCTTTTCCTTCAAATAGAGGACCATCGCAGTGAGGGCAGTATGCGACACCTTTGTTCTTGAACTCTTGTTCGCCTGGAACGCCAACATTACGCCAGCGAGCCCCAGTTGATACAATGACGCTCTTACTTTTCAGTACAGCTCCATTTTCAAGCTCAAGCTCAAATAAGTCGTTTTTCTCAAGGTTCTTCGCACGTTGTAAGTTCATAATATCAATGTTGTACTCTTTTACGTGCTCTTCAAGGCTTGCTGCAAGCTTTGGACCTTCTGTGCTTTTCACACTAATAAAGTTCTCAATGCTCATTGTATCAAGGACTTGTCCGCCGAAACGTTCAGCAACAATTCCTGTACGGATCCCTTTACGTGCTGCATAGATCGCCGCACTTGCTCCTGCAGGACCTCCGCCAACAACAAGAACTTCATAAGGGTCTTTATTTGAAAGTTCAGCAGCATCAGGACCTGTTCCCAATTTTGCTAAAATTTCTTCTAGTGAAATGCGTCCGCCGCTGAAGAACTCACCGTCTAAATAGACAGCAGGAACAGCCATGACATTTTTCGATTCTACTTCTTCTTTAAATGCGGCACCGTCAATCATCGTATGAGTGATACCAGGGTTTAGGACACTCATCATATTCAGTGCTTGAACAACATCAGGACAGTTATGGCAGCTTAGGCTGACATACGTTTCAAAGTGATATTCCCCGTCCATATTTTTGATCTGGTCAATGACGCTTTGATCAACTTTTGGAGCTCTACCACTTACTTGCAGTAAAGCGAGCACGAGTGATGTAAACTCGTGCCCTAGAGGAATACCAGCAAATGTAACGCCTGTCTCTTCTCCGATACGGTTTACACTAAAGCTAGGTGTTCTCTCAAGCTCTGCTTGTCTAACAGAGATCTTAGAGGACATGGATGCTAGCTCATCAACTAGTGCAAGCATATCTTTTGATACGGAATCGTCACCTGCACTCACTTTAAGAAGGATATCGCCTTCTAGGAGTTTCAGGTACTCATTAAGTTGGGCTTTCACATCTGCTTCAAGTAACATGTTTATTGCACTCCTTAGATTTTACCTACTAGATCAAGGCTTGGCTTAAGAGTTTCAGAACCCTCTTCCCATTTAGCTGGGCAAACTTCGCCTGGATTGTTGCGTACATATTGAGCTGCTTTAACTTTGTTTACTAACGTACTTGCATCACGGCCAATTCCGCCTGCGTTAATTTCAACAGTTTGGATAACACCATCTGGGTCGATGATGAATGTTCCACGATCAGCAAGACCTTCTTCTTCGTTTAGTACTTCGAAGTTACGAGAAACTGTTTGAGAAGGGTCACCGATCATTGCATATTTGATTTTACCGATTGTCTCAGAACTATCGTGCCAGCCTTTGTGAGTAAAGTGAGTATCTGTAGAAACAGAGTAAACTTCTACTCCAAGAGCTTTTAAGTTTTCATATTCATTTTGAAGGTCTTCAAGTTCAGTTGGGCATACGAATGTGAAATCTGCTGGATAGAAGCAGAAGATGCTCCATTGACCTTTTAAGCTTTCGTTTGTAACGTCGATGAACTCGCCATCTTTAAATGCTTTTGCGCTGAATGGTAGTACTTCTTTACCGATTAGTGACATGTGAAAATTCCTCCTAGAAAATGAAATAGATTTTAAGAATGATAGAGAGCTGAAAACAACTCTCTTAAATGTAATCATTCTAATTATATACCAATTATTAAATAATAAATCCTATTTGTCAAGGATTCATGCTCGTCTATTTTATCGTGACGAAAAGACGGCACTGCAGAATCATTGCCCTTATTAAGCTTTAGCCTTTCTCTCAATTAATAAACGTAAATGAAATAATTTTTTTATTTTTTTGCAGGGCGATAAACATAAGAAGAAAGGTAAAGCTCCTAAAAATTTTAACATGAATACAAGAACTTCTTAATGAATATGCATTGTAACCTGTAACTTTAAAATAAAAGCTGCATCTTCTTTCTATTCTCACCTATTTTTTCTAAAAATTGTTATAATAGATGAAGATGCAGTGTTTCGAGTTTGATTGAACGTAAAGGGGAGAAGTGAAATGGCTGATAGCAATGAAAGCCCGTTTCTTACAAAGGATGAACCGCGTGATGTGAAGGTAAAAGTAGAGAGAAAAGAAGGGGAACCGACTGCAGCCTTTAAAGGAGCAAGCTGGGCAGCTTTGTTGGTCGGTGTTTCTGCTTATCTTATTGGATTGTTTAATGCGGCGATGGAATTAAATGAAAAAGGATATTATTTTGCCATATTAGTATTCGGTCTTTATGCAGCTGTATCGCTTCAAAAAGCGGTACGTGATAAAGAAGAAGGGATTCCTGTAACAGGAATTTATTACGGGATCAGCTGGTTAGCTCTTATCGTAGCGGTGTCCTTAATGGCCATCGGGTTATACAATGCGGGCAGTATTATTCTTAGTGAAAAAGGGTTTTATGGTATCTCATTTGTTCTAAGTATCTTTGCAGCGATTACTGTGCAAAAAAACATTAGAGACACACAAGTGGCAAGAGAGCGTGAGTAAGAAAGAAGAGACGATATGTAAGCTTATAAAAGCAAACGGGTCGTCTCTTTTTCATAAATATAGTGCTCGATTTTTGCTTTATGGCATAGAATGTAGAAGCTGAAAATAAAAAATGAAAAAAGAATTTTTTTAAAAAAGGTGAGCCTTTAGCAGTATTTTACGCCATCAACAGACTAATTAGTTTGAAATTATCAGATAATGGTAGATTTTTATGGCCATACATCAGTATAATATAAATATGATAGAATAGTAGGTAAAAGTGAGATGTAGAGACATAGGTTTGTGTGGCTGGGTGGGCCTTGCTTTTTTGTGACACCTAAGGAGGAGCGCCTACTCTTTTTTGAAAACTAGAGGATAAGGGTGGTTATCATGAGCAGCATTCGGAGAGAAACAGATGTGATCTTAATTGGTGCAGGAGTTATGAGCGCGACTTTGGGTTCAATGTTAAAAGAGTTAGCGCCGGAGTTGGAAATCAAAGTATTTGAGAAGCTGGCAAAGGCAGGAGAAGAAAGCTCGAATGAATGGAATAATGCAGGGACTGGTCATGCCGCGTTATGTGAACTTAACTATACGTCTGAGAAACCTGATGGATCCATTGATGTAGACAAAGCAATCAAAATCAATGAACAGTTTCACCTTTCAAGACAATTTTGGGCATATCTCGTAAACCAGCAGTTAATCCGTAACCCAGAAGAGTTTATTATGCCAATTCCTCATATCAGCTTAGTTCAAGGGGAAAATAATGTAGCGTTCCTTAGAAATCGTTTGGAAGCGCTATCAAAACACCCGCTGTTTAAAGGGATGGAATTCTCAGAGGATCCAGCAACATTGAAGGAATGGGTTCCGCTCATTATGGAAGGTCGCAAAGAGAATGAACCGATCGCGGCAACGAAAATTGATTCTGGAACAGATGTTAATTTCGGTGCCTTAACACGGATGTTATTTGATCATTTACAAAAACAAAATGTAGAAACTAAATATAAACATACTGTCGAAGACTTTAAGCGTATGGATGACGGCAGATGGGAAGTTAAGATTCAGGATGATTCGACTGGAAACATTGAGTATCACATTGCTAAATTTGTTTTCATCGGTGCCGGCGGAGGCAGTCTCCCGCTTCTTCAGAAGACAGGTATTCCTGAATCCAAGCATATTGGAGGATTTCCTGTAAGCGGATTATTTATGGTCTGTAAGAATCCAGAAGTGGTAGAGAGGCATCATGCCAAAGTATACGGTAAAGCAAAAGTCGGGGCTCCTCCGATGTCTGTTCCGCATCTGGATACGCGATATATTGATAATAAAAAATCGCTGTTGTTTGGACCGTTTGCCGGATTCTCTCCGAAATTTTTGAAAACGGGTTCAAACCTTGATTTAATTGGTTCTGTCAAACCTAATAATGTATTGACGATGCTTGCTGCAGGTATGAAAGAGATGTCACTAACAAAATATCTTATTCAGCAAGTGATGTTATCAAATGAACAGCGTATGGATGAACTGCGCGAATTTATGCCAAACGCCAAGAGTGAAGATTGGGAAGTAGTAGTGGCAGGACAGCGGGTACAAGTAATTAAAGATACTGAGGCTGGCATGGGAACGCTGCAATTTGGAACAGAAGTAGTGAGTGCATCTGATGGCTCAGTGGCAGCATTACTAGGAGCCTCACCAGGCGCTTCTACAGCTGTTCACGTCATGATTGAAGTATTCCAAAAGTGTTTCCCAGAGCGTATGAATGAATGGGAGCCAAAACTTAAAGAGATGCTTCCAACATACGGAGTGTCACCAGAAGTGAATCCAGAGCTTTTTGACCAGGTTCATGCTTCTACTTCTCAAATCCTTGGTTTGGGTGTAGAAGAGCCGGTATTTGCATAATATTCAAAGCAAACGAGGTGAATGCCTCGTTTGCTTTATTTATGTAGAGACCTTCCGATCAACCGCTTGAGGAGGTTCTTCTAGCCACTGATTTTCAATCATCAAAAATAACCCTTCCCCGTAATACTTTCTAAACCCAAGAGATACTTTAGTGAGTTTAATAAACAGGTCTGTCCGCAAGCTGGAATTCATAGCTTGGGTGATCATCACAAAACAGTACATTCCAAGACAAGTATTCACAAAGAACAACATCAGCTTATCTGAAAAGGGAGAGGTTTGTACCGGATTTATTTTATAATGACCGGATGCAGCGACAGGAATATTTTCTTTCGTGAAAATCTCATTTAGCTGATCTATCGCATATTGCAAGCCTTTTTGTCCTTTTTGAAAATGTTTTTTCAGCTCTTTTGTGGAGGCTGTTTGACCAAAGGCTGTCATCACCATCTTTGAAAACTGTGCACGGTGTGTAATTCTTGTTAGATTAGCGATTTCCGCGACATTTAACGGTCTGTGTTCACTTAGCCGCTCTGTAAGATATGTTTTACTCTCCACAAATTCTACTTTAGAATCTAGTGCCACTTGAGGAGGCTCTATGTAGAGACCTTTTCTTACCAATGCACGAACGATTTCATTTTGTATGTCGGAAGTGAATTGCAGACATGATTGAAAATGCTCTCTTATTTCAGCATTTTCACAGTCAGACAGTGCACTTGAGTACGTCGTCATTGACAATAGCGTGATATCTTGGCAGAAGTACAACATAAATGAATCGCCGAATAACTTCCCAGCATGGAGATTCATATCTTTATCAGTAAAGCCGATAGGAAGGGTTACTTTACAGGCATTAAAGATTTTCTTAAGCTGCTTAATGTTTTTTTGCGAATGAAGAAGCATCTTTTTAATTATTAACTGGATTTCTTTATCTTCAGCGGTCATTAAGAAATAACGGAAAAACTGATGTTCCATACTATTTTTTAAATAGGAAGACCAGATATTAGATACTTCAGTAGGTGATATATCTTTTACATGCTTTCGACTAGGAAACGCACACATGGTATTCACTCCTTTCATTATTAGTGTAGCTCTAAAAATGATAATTATTTACATAATCATTTTTTAAATAAAATTCTCTCAAGCTATTGAATATTTATGCACAACAATGATATATTATTAATTATTATAAAGATAAAACCATTACTTAATGTATTAAATATACAATTTATTGACTATAGGAGAGAGAAAAATGGGAGCTAAATCATTACAACATAAAGAACAAACGTCATCTTATACAAAAGAATATACAGCTAAACAATATATGAAATTTTGGCTGCCTTCCTTAATTGGGGTTTTACTTTTTTTAGTACCTATTTCTGTGAATGATAAAGTGACAATTGGGTTAGGCGTTCTTGCAGACGCCTTGCAGGGAGCGATTGCTGATTACATCCCGCTCTTTATGACCACTGTATTATGTGCATCAGCTGCCGGTAGTTTGCTAGTAAAGGGGACAAACCCAAATTTCATTCAAAAGAATGCTTTTCTAAAAGGATTATTCGATGTGTCACCGCTCTGGCTTGTCCTTAGATGTCTAGGCGCCGCGTTTGCTGTTATGACGTTAACAGAGATTGGTCCAGGGTTGGTTTCGTCTGAATTTACAGGCGGTGTTGTTTTATATGATTTAATTCCTGTATTAATGGTTTGGTTTTTATTTGCTTGTCTGTTTATGCCTTTATTACTTCAATTTGGCCTTATGGACTTTATTGGTTCCTTGGTTCGTAAAATTATGCATCCATTATTCAAGCTGCCTGGACGTTCTTCTGTCGATGCGCTTGCATCCTGGATGGGAAGCGGAACAGTTGGAGTATTGCTGACCACACAGCAGTATGAATCAGGATACTATACGAAACGGGAAGCATCGGTTGTAGCGACTAACTTTTCGATTGCCTCGATAGCATTTAGTTTGGTTATTGCGACGTTTTTAGATATTAATCATATGTTTATTCAGTTTTACTTCACAGTTATTATAACGGGAATTGTGGCAGCCGTTATTTGTCCGAGAATTCCTCCGTTGTCATGGAAGAAGGACACGTATTATGAGCCTGTGGGGAAACAAATTGATGAAGTAGTGCCAGAAGGTGTTTCCAGCTTTAAATGGGGCGTGCAAAAAGCGGTGGAAAAAGCGAGCGAAGTAAAAAGCTACCGCAGTGTTGCATGGGGCGGTGTGAAAAATGTCATTGATATTTGGTTTGCTTTAATTCCTTTAGTCATGGCGCTTGGAACAATCGCGCTCATTATTGCAGAATTTACGCCAATCTTTACGTACTTGTCTTATCCATTTGTCCCGTTCCTTCAGCTGCTTGGTATTCCAGAAGCTGAAGCTGCAGCACCTGCGATGATCGTTGGGTTTGCTGATATGTTCCTGCCGGCTGTCATCGGAAGCGGCATTGAATCTGAACTGACTCGTTTTGTAATTGGAGTTATGTCATTAACGCAATTAATTTATATGTCTGAGATAGGAATCCTGTTATTAAAATCGAAAATTCCTCTTTCCTTCGTTCAGTTATTTGTGATTTTCTTACAAAGAACGATTATTACCTTGCCAGTAGCAGCGGCAATGGCTCATCTTTTCTTTTTCTAAATGATATACTGTGTTACAAAGGAAAGCATTGGCAAATACCAATGCTTTTCATTATGTTATGACGAATAATGTCCGTGATCATATAGGAGTGATAATGTGAACATTGAATCTTTTTTATCAAAGCATAGTAAACCAGCTCTTCAAAACGATCCTCCGGGAAGCTGGATGCCTCAGCTGCCGGAGAAATGTATACGTCTTTCTTCGGGGTATCCTGATCCCTCTTTAGTGCCTGTAGAGCAGCTTAATAAAGCAGTGAACAGACTGCTCGAAGAAGAGGGGGACCTGCCTTTGCACTATCTTGGCAGCCCTAGAATTGACCAATTAAAAACGCAAATTAATCATCGATTGAAAGAGCGCGGCATGGATTTAGAAGAAGAGGAACTGTTGATTACCTCTGGTGCCTGCCAAGCGATTGATCTGATTGCCCGGGTTTTCATTGATGAGGATAGTGTAGTGGCTGTTGAATCTCCTACTTATATGGAGGCACTCGAAATTTTTCAAAACTACACGAACCATTTTATCAGCATCCCAATAGATGAGCAGGGGCTTCAAACTGAGAAATTAGAAAAGATGCTTGAGGATCGGAGCGCAAAGGATATGCCGCTGCCTCGTCTTTTATATACGATACCCACCTTTCATAACCCAACAGGTACAACGATGACTGCCGCACGACGCAAGCATGTGATTAAGCTGGCTGAAGAGTACAATTTTCTCGTTTTAGAAGACGATGCGTACGGAGACTTATATTTTGAGAAGCCAGAAGCAACGCTTAAATCATTGGATCAATCGAATCGTGTTTTGCATGTGGGCTCGTTATCAAAAGTAGTCGCACCTGGCATGCGAATCGGCTGGGTTGCAGCAGGAAAAGAATTTACGGATGCTCTAAATTGGTTTAAAAAAGATCTAGATCAGCCATTTGCCCAAGCATCGATGGCTGCTTATTTGGAGCAGATTGATTTGAATGAGCGCCTCTATACATTACGTACTGCATATCAACAAAAGCGTGACGTGCTGATCTCAGCGCTTGAAGAACATCTCCCTGATTCAGTGTCTTGGAATGTTCCAAAAGGAGGGTACTTTATTTGGGTGAAGGCTGATGATTTGGATACAGCTCATTTATTAGATCAAGCGCTAGATGCGGGAGTTGCATATGTCCCAGGAAAGTACTTTTTCTTACCTAGTGATGAGAAAGCAGCATATTTGAGACTTTCCTTTAGCTATGCATCTGAAGACGAGCTTGTAGAGGGAGTTAAGCTGCTTGCTAACGTACTAAAAAGGTCTTAATAATCAATAAGCATAGAGGAATCGAATCGTGATTATACGAGGTCTTCTATGCTTTTTTTGATTGGTAGGGCACGATATAGATGCCATCGTCATACAGCCAATCGGCATAAACGATATCTTCTGGTCTGTTGTAGCCATGAGAGATCAGCTGACTCATCAGCCAGTCATGATTAAAACCAAGCTCCTTTAAGTTATCATCTATAATTTCCCCATCTGTAATTAATGTGGTGCAAAGATATGTAGTGCTTACAGGTAGGTTTAAGTCTTCAAGGGTTACCTTTTGATATTTATTTTTCTTTAAAATGCTGATCGAACCGTTAGACTCTAAAATTGCATAAGCGACTTCGCGCAGAGAAAAAGTTTCGCTTTGACGCAGTGAACTAAGCAGCTGATTAATGTTCATACGGTTCTTTTTAAGCTGCTCTCGGTCAAGCTTGCCGTTACGAATGATGATGGACGGCTTCCCTTCTAAAAGGCCCCTCACAGAACGGTGCTTTAACAAATACTTCTCCATCACTATCATTAGAAATCCCCATAAGAGAACAACGTAAATGATATAGAAAATGCTGACGTTCGTCTCAAATATTCCGTTACCTAGCAGCTCTGATAATACAATAGCCGAGACAAAATCAAACGGAGTTAAATGACGGATCGTCGTTTTGCCAAGTAATCTAGTAATCAAGAAAAGCAAAAAGAATCCTATTACAATTTTAATCGACATATCCATAAAACCCGGCTCCATACAATCCTCCCCTAGCAGACTAGTTTTTATTACTAGTTATGGACAAGGAGGGAGGAGTTTATGCAACCGACGATGATAACCTTTAAAAGTTACTCTTCTTTAAGACGAATGATTTGTATTTATTTTGCCAATCTATGTATGCTAAAAGAAGCAAATAACTGGAGGTGTCTTGCAATGGGTACAGATGGTGAACGTGTGATACGTGATCATTGGAAGGTGAAATACAATAAGAATGGATATCCGCATGTCCAGCAAGGCTGGGTTCTCCCGCCGGATAAGATGGCAGAGTACGATCCTTTTATCTTAATGGCTGATGATTGGTTTAAGCGAGGGACGTTCTCGGATCATCCGCACCGAGGATTCCAGACGATCACTTATATTATTGATGGCAGGTTAGAACATACAGATAACAATGGAGGCCATTCAGTGCTTTATGCAGGTGATGTACAGTATATGAATGCCGGAAGCGGGGCGCGCCATGCTGAGGAAGCAGTGGATGATGATCTTATTCACACGCTGCAGCTGTGGCTGAATTTACCTAAAGCGTTAAAAGGAACGGAATCATCCTATCAAAATGTACTGGTGGAAGACGCCCCTAGAGTAGAAATAGATGGCGGTTATCTGCGTATTTACTCAGGAGAAGCAGAAGGGATTAAAGGGCCGATGGATTCATTAGTGCCAATTAATATGTTTGAGCTCTACTTAAAAGAAGGGGAGAGCTATTCCCTCAAACTGCCCCAAAATCATAACGGCCATATTTATATGCTCCAAGGAGAAATGACCTTTGCAGATAAAGTGACAATGGGGAAAACAGAAGCCGGGCTGCTGTCATATCAAAAAGAGGCAAGTGACGATGCGTTTGATCATTTGCATATTAAGGCGAATGAAAGATCAAGAATGCTTATTTATACAGGTAAACCGATTAATGAGCCTGTAGTAGCTCGCGGGCCGTTTGTGATGAATACAGAAGATGAAATTCATGAAGCCTTTAATGACTTCAGAATGGGACGGTTTGGTCCCTCTTCTCAGTAAATCTTTGGTGTCACTCGTTATGCAGCGATGGATGACCTGAGTGTTTGCACTAACCAAATGATTCTGTCACGATAAAGGCAGTAAAGAGCACTACATTTATTAAGGAGGCATACTAATAATGAGGCTAGAAGGCAAGAAAGTCATTCAAATAGTCAGTAAGGATTTTGAAGACCTGGAATTATGGTATCCTGTTCTGCGCTTGCGTGAAGAGGGTGCAGAGGTACATATTGCAGGTGAAAAAGCGAATGAAACTTATATCGGGAAATACGGAGTGCCGATTGTTTCAGAGTACTCATTTGAAGAAATCAATCCAGAAGAGTATGACGCGATTTTAGTGCCAGGAGGCTGGTCTCCTGACTTATTAAGAAGATTTGATTCCGTGTTGAATATGGTTCGTACGTTAAATGAGCAGAACAAGCCGATCGGGCAAATTTGCCATGCTGGCTGGGTTTTGATCTCAGCGAAAATCCTTGAGGGCAAGACGGTGACAAGTACTCCTGGAATAAAAGATGACATGATGAATGCCGGGGCCACTTGGGTTGATGAGCCAGTTGTTGTAGACGGTAATATCGTATCCAGCCGCCGCCCGCCTGACCTTCCAGATTACATGAGAGAATTCATTAAAGTTCTCGAGTCATAACGATTTGAAGAAACCCCGCTGTCAATAAGCGGGGTTTTCGTAGATTGTAAAGCCATTCAATCGGCATTTTTCCCCCAGCTGCATAGTTGTTTCATCGTTGGCTGCAGTGTATATGCTTTTTTTGTTAGCTCATACTCAACATGTAGAGTTTTTCCACTGTATTCGGTTCGTTTAATCATACCAAGACTTCCTAGTTCTCTTAATTGGTCTGTTAGGACTTTACGATTTACTTCTGGTATAGCACGTTCTAATTCAGAAAATCGTTTCGGCCCTTTCTCTAACGCGCAATAAACTTGAGGACGCCATTTGCCGCCAATGATAGTCAATGCACGGTTTACAGGAAAAAATTCTGGTTTCACTCAAGCCTCTCCTCTCTTACATTACCGTTACTTGAAAGTGCGTACTGGTAAGGGTGTTAATCATCAATTAACATAAAACATTATAAAGAATTTTAGACATAGGAGGAAGAAGAATGACTTATCCAAGAACGTTTTCTCATATTGGCTTATCAGTGCCTGATATAGATGAGGCAGTTGCATTTTATCGTGAAGTAATGGGGTGGTACGTTATTATGGAACCCTCCGAAGTGATAGAGGATGATTCTGCTATTGGCATTATGTGTACAGATGTGTTTGGTAAGGGGTGGGAGAAATTCCGAATTGCTCACCTTTCTACGGGGGATAGAATAGGTGTCGAACTATTTGAGTTTCCTCAAAACGAAGACCCTGAAAATAATTTTGAGTATTGGAAAACGGGTATTTTCCATTACTGTGTTCAAGACCCTGATATTGAAGGTCTTGTTGAGAAGATTAAAGCATCTGGCGGAAAACAACGTATGCCGATTCGTGAGTATTATCCAGGTGAAAAACCTTACCGTATGGTTTACTGCGAGGATCCATTTGGCAACCTGGTTGAAATCTACTCTCATTCATATGAGCTCACTTACTCTGAGGGAGCTTATTAAGAGAATGCTGACTCCTGCAGTTCAAGGACTGCAGGAAGTTCCTTATACCTATCTTCCTTACCTATTAACTATGTATGTAATTTTGTACTAATTTATGGTATTTTAAGTAGTAGATAAGACCTGATTAGGCAGAGTGGGTGAGGAACGTATGGGAGTAGAGGCGGATATTAAGTCCTTTATAAAGAAACGAAATCGATTAATGATCATAGTATTATGGCTCTCATATGCATTGACGATGGCTGTTTTCATATTTGATCCGGTGTATTCATCTAAGTGGCCTCCAGTCGGTTTTTCTTTATTAATTGGACTGATGTTTGTAAGAAAGCTGCTTAAAAATGAATACTGGATGATGTATATTATCTCCTTTACGATGTTCTTCTACTTATTTGTACTGAATGTAGAGTTTCCGTATTTAGTAAACTATATTTATATCTTGCTTGGAATTATTATTACATCCCTATACCAGCATTACGGGGTAACGATCTTCTCAGGTGTACTGGCGATTTTTTCGTTAACATACTTTTTTTATACCTCGTTTGAAGAGATCTTTACTACCGTTGAGCCTGTTGATATTGCTTATATTATCGCCTTGTCGATCATTATGATGATGTTCTTTTTATTTCATATTAAATTTACAAAAAGCTTATGGGTGAAGGCTAGGTTAGGAGAGAAGCAGGCGAAGGAGAAGCTTGCGTCCACTGAGAATTATTTGGATGCTTTCTTTACACAAACGAGTGAGGCTATTGTGGTTTATGATTCAAATGGAAAGATTATAAACGTAAACGAGTCATTTAGTTCTTTATACGGGTGGGAGTATGAGGAGCTGGTTGGTCATCATATTAATGAATTTATTCCGCCGCAATGGGAAGCAACCTCTGAGCTTGAGATGATACATAAATCTAGGGAAGGCAAGCCATTATCAGTAGCCATTGCCATTTCCTATATTAAAGATACAAACGGAAAGGTTGTCGCTTATTTAATGATGATCTGGGACATTTCTGAACGTAAGCGTACAGAAGCTCAGTTAAGACAATCTGAGAAGCTGAAGGTAGTCGGAGAACTAGCAGCTGGCATTGCTCATGAGATCCGCAATCCAATTACCGTGTTGTCAGGCTTTACACAGTTAATGGAAAACTCTCATCATAAAGAGATGATGCAGGCTGAATTGAAGCGGATGGATGGAATTGTCGAGGAGTTATTAATTCTTGCAAAACCTCGTGCAGCAGAGCTTGCACCTATTTCTATTAAAGAATTGATCGAAGAAGTGATCTTGTTATTTGAATCAATTTGTATGACTCACAAGATTAATGTGAACTGGAATAATAATCATACCCCTCTGATCTACGGAGATTATAATCGATTAAAGCAAGTGCTGATCAATGTGTTTAAAAATGCGATTGAAGCGATAGAATATAAAGGATGCATTGAGATTACATTATCCACTATTAAAGATCAGGTGTATATTCATATTGAAAATGACGGTCCTCCGATCCCGAGTGAGATGCTATGTGAAATTGGTTCTCCTTTCTATACAACAAAGGAAACAGGCACTGGGCTTGGGTTGATGATCTCATCCTCAATTATGAAAGAACATGAAGGTTCTCTTTCTATTAAAAATCGGGAAGAATGCGGGGTTGTCGTCACCCTTACTCTCCCTAGACATAACGGGGAACGTATGTAATTTCCATATAGAGACACAGCATTAAGGATTGTCAAGAACTTTGGCAATCCTTATAATGGGTTATAGTGTGTCTTTTCAGGGCACGATGGTTGAGGGTGTTCTCTAGATATGGGACAATGAAGAGATGCAACGTTGTGTATACACTGGCTTATAATAGATGTCACTTAGACTTTGGGAAATATATAAATTGAAATGAGGGTTTTACATGCATAAAGAATCCATTTACGGTTTAACGATGGATCAGTTGACTGAATGGCTGATGGAGCGCGGACATAAGAAATTCCGTGCGACTCAAGTTTGGGACTGGTTATATAGAAAACGTGTGAAAAGCTTTGATGAGATGAATAATGTAAATAAAGACTGTCTAGAGCTTTTAAGAGAGAATTTTGTAATCTCTACTCTAACTGAGCATGTGAAGCAGGAATCTAGTGACGGTACCATTAAATTCCTCTTCAAACTGTATGACGGCAACTTAATTGAAACAGTCTTAATGAAGCATAAATACGGTTTGTCTGTTTGTGTCACGACTCAAGTAGGCTGTAATATCGGCTGCAGCTTCTGTGCGAGCGGCCTGTTAAAGAAAAGCCGTGATCTATCAAGCGGTGAGATCGTTGAACAGATTATGAATGTTCAGCATCACTTAGATAGTGTTGGAGAAGACGAGAGAGTCAGTCACATTGTTGTGATGGGGATTGGTGAGCCATTTGATAACTTTGACAATATGGTTGATTTCCTTGAAGTAGTGAAAGACCATAAAGGACTTGCTATCGGAGCTCGTCATATTACGGTATCTACAAGCGGATTGGCAGATAAGATCTATGAGTTTGCAGACCTTAAGCTGCAAGTAAACTTAGCGATCTCACTTCATGCTCCTAATAACGAGCTAAGAACGAAGATTATGAAGATCAACAAGGCGATTCCGATTGAAAAGCTGATGAAAGCTATTGATTATTATCTTGAGAAAACAAATCGTAAAATTACGATTGAGTATATCTTGTTAAAAGGCGTTAATGATCAACGAGAGCATGCAAAAGAGCTTGCAGATATGTTCAAAGATAAACGTCACTTAACGTATGTCAATTTAATTCCGTACAACCCAGTTGATGAGCATGGTCAGTATCAACGAAGCATTAAAGAAGATATTTTAGGCTTCTATGATGAACTAAAGAAAAATGGCATTAACTGTGGTGTTCGTCTTGAGCACGGAACAGATATTGATGCAGCATGTGGTCAGCTAAGAAGTAAACAAATTAAAAAAGACAAATCAAAATCAAAAGTTAAAGCATAATTATGTGCTTACTCAACATGCTTAAATCTAAAGCGAACCTGTTTAAACAGGTTCGTTTTTTTGTGTTTATCACAAGGCAAGGTAAAAACTATCTATATGTAAGAATTTACATAACTATTTTCTATGTCATCCTTGTGACTTAAGAACCGTTTGTTAGACTGGCAACATTGCTTCAAAATATTTCAAAACAAGAAATGAAATGTTAATAAAATGTCGCTAAAACCAGTACCTGTATGATTTCCTGATGGCTTAAGTTGTAAAACTAACCCTGTTTGTAATGAAAATACTGGTAATTAATTTAAACGATACTAAAGACTCGTTTTAATCATTATTTTCTAAGGAATAGACTCGTAGCCGACAGAATTTGGTTGTTCTTCGTTTGGTAATGATCAAGCCTATGATTAAGCGCAAGAAACAATCCATAAAGGAGTGAGCTAGATGAGTATTCAAAAAAGTACGGATAGTTCAAGTCTGGCAGAAGTGATTGACAGAATCTTAGATAAAGGAATTGTTATTGATGCCTTTGTCAGAGTCTCATTAGTTGGAATTGAAATTTTAACTGTTGAAGCGAGGGTTGTGATAGCTAGTGTGGACACTTGGCTGCGTTATGCAGAAGCAGTAGGGCTTTTGCGTGATGAAGTGGAGGAAGAAGGCCTGCCCGAGAGAGGTCAGAATACACAGCCGCAATTTAGTTTCTAAAGGTATATAAAGATATAATTTATTACATTTATAAGAAAAGAGGTTGAAAGGATATGACAACAAAAGAAGAGAGCAAACAAAGCACAGAGAAAAACAACCAAACGAATTCTATGAACTTAGCATTGATCGGCGGGGTAGTCGGAGCAGGAATCGGTTTATTATCAAGTCCAGGTACAAGCAAGAAAGTAATGAAAAGTTTAAGTGAGTCTGAAGTAATGAGGTCGGCAGGAAAAGAAATAAAAAGAACAGCTCAAGAAATCTTAATGGAGCAAGCAGTTAACAGCTTTAGACAAACGGCCACCGGTTATATGAACGGCGGAGGGTTTCTACCAAAGAAAAGAAACGAACAACAAGAGGATCAAGAAGGCGAGCAACAAGATGAGAGCAAGGAAGAAGAATCTTCACAAGAGCAGTCTTCTTCTGAATACGAGGAAATAAAAGAGGACAACAAGCAATTAAATGATCGTTTAGAAAGAATCGAAGAGATGCTGAACAACCTAGTAGAGTCTAAGAAATAGCGTTGATTGATTTTAGCATTATCGATTCGGAATAGAGAAGGAGGCATTCGATGGGTACATTTAAAAAAGCTGCCGGCAAAGCGGCTAAAAAATTTATCGAATATACTCCAGAACCAATCAAAGAAGAAATAAAAGATACGGTCAAAGATAAAGCAAAAGAAAAGTTTGTTGAAAATGTCCAAGATAAGGCTGATGATGCGACTGATAAGCTTGAAGATGCGAAAGACGAGGGCGCAGAGAAGCTGCATGATAAGGCAGAAGAAGGTAAAGCGAAAGCACAAGATGCCTTACTGAAAGTGAAAGATAAGATAGGCAATGTAGTAGAAGCCGGGGAAGACTTTCAGGAAAAAATCAAATCAAATCAGAATGATAAAGATGACAAAAAAATAAAAGGTGTCAGCCAGATTAAAGGAGTCTCAAGCATCAAAAGTTATAAAGATGTGAAGAGCTCAAAGGATATCAAATCTTCAAATGATATTAAGACAATGGGTTCTTAATTTAGAAAGGGGTATAAAGAATGGCTGTTCAAAAAAGTACCGATAGTTCAAGTTTAGCAGAGGTGATTGACCGGATTCTAGATAAGGGGATTGTTATTGATGCTTTTGTGAGAGTTTCGGTGGTAGGAATTGAGATCTTAACAGTTGAGGCACGTGTCGTTATCGCAAGTGTGGATACTTGGTTACGTTATGCAGAAGCAGTAGGTCTCCTGCGTGATGAGGTAGAAGAGGAAGGGCTGCCGGAGCAGCCAAATGAACGAAATGCTGCATTTAGTATTTAAATGGCGTGGTCGGCCGGCTTAAGTCGGCTGCACATTGCCTGATAAGCAGGAGGGCACTATGGGAATAAAAGAAATTATGAATAATGTTGCTGACTTCTTCAATGAACACGTTGCGCCTCTTCATAAAATAACGGCAGTAGAAGAAGCGGAGAATGGCGGCTGGCACTTAATTGTTGAAGTCATTGAAGAAAAGGAATATATGAAAAAGTATGCAAAAGACGAAATGATCGGTGTATACGATGTAGCTCTAAATGAGGATAAGGAAGTGACTTCTTTTAGAAGACGTGAGGTGCGTTACAGAAGTGCCATAGATCAATGAAAGAATAGTAATGAGTAGGAGGGATGCCTAGTGACTGTATTAAAAGATAAAGTTAAAACAAAAACTGAAGCTCTAATCCAAGATGAGGACACAAAACAGCTGCTAACTCGCTCCTTGCGTTATTTAAAAGCAGGCTACCCTATTCATTACACAGGTCCAACAGGGGCCGGGAAGACATCTCTGGCACTCGCCCTTGCTAAGAGGAGGAGACGTCCGGTTATGCTGATTCATGGGAATCATGAGTTAGATAATAAAGATTTAATTGGTGGTTTTACAGGCTATACAAGTAAGAAAATCGTTGATAACTATATACGCTCTGTTTACAAAAAGGACGAAAATGTCCAAGAAACATGGAGAGATGGACGGCTGCTTGAAGCGGTTAAACATGGCTATACGCTTGTTTACGATGAATTCACAAGATCTAAGCCTACAACTAATAATCTATTTTTATCCATTCTTGAAGAGAAGATCTTGCCCCTGTACGGTTCAAAGAAAACCGAGCCGTTTGTTCCTGTTCATCCTGATTTTAGAGTCATTTTCACAAGTAATCCAGAAGAATATGCCGGAGTGTTTAAAACCCAGGATGCTTTATTAGATCGTTTAATATCGATTGTTGTGGATTATAAAGATCAAGACTATGAAGCGAATATTGCAGCGGGTAAATATGGACTTGAAGAGAGTCAGGCCAAGAAGATTACGACTCTTGTCTCGAGGTTAAGAGATGAGTGTTCAGGTGAGAACGGACCAAGTTTAAGAGCTTCACTCATGATTGCGAAACTGGTGGTAGAAGAGGGCATAGCCATTGATGGAGAAAATGAGGAGTTCAAGCAGTTATGCTTAGACATCCTAAGTCATCAACTAAGCCGCTGTATAGAAACAGAGCAACCAATCAAAGCAGCAGAAGAACTAATAGTGAAAGCACTAAAACAAATGAATATCTCTAATTAAGGTCAGGAGATAGAAATAGCATAAATAAAGGGGTTTTTAAGGATGAATCAAGAGACAAAAATGGGTACGTATATATTTTGCGGGATAGAGACGGATGTAGATGATGATTTTGGAGAAGTAGAAATTGAAGGCGAGAAGCGAAAGCTTTTTACGGTGCGTTATAAAAATGCCGCGATGGTAGCAGCAGATGTTCCAATGAAGATCTATCACCCAAACAAAGAGAATCTGATGATGCATCAACATGTTGTTTCGGTCGTAATGGACAAAAAAGACACAGTTATTCCTGTTAGTTTTGGTAATGTATTTCAGTCATCAGAAGACGTGGGAGTATTACTTGAGAATTTATATCCCCAATTTACAAAGCTGTTTCCAGAAATAAAAGGAAAAATTGAAGTCGGACTAAAGGTGATTGCTAAAAAAGAATGGCTAGAAGCTAAAGTGAAGGAAAATACAAATTTAGAGAAGATGGCGCATTCTGTTAAAGGGAAATCTGAAGCAGCAAGTTATTATGAGCGGATTAAAATTGGAGACGCCGCTCAACAATTTATGAAGACCTTGCAAAACGAAGTGAAGGAAAAGGTCTATGAGCCGTTAGAAAAGGCGGGAGTGGCTGCAAAAGCCAATGATCCGATAGGAGAAACGATGCTGTTAAACGCCTCTTTTCTCGTCGATCGGGATAAAGAAGAAGAATTTGATCAAAAGGTTAATGAGGCTCATGAAAAGTGGAATGACAAAGTGGACTTTAATTATACAGGTCCATGGCCAGCCTATAATTTTGTGAATATCAGGTTGAAAGTAGAAGAAAGCTGATGATTCATAAGCTAGTAACGGCCCCTATTAACCTAGTTATAAAAATCGGTGAGAAAGTGAAAGAAGAAACAGATAAAGAGCTTTATGATCTGCCGACGATTCAACAAAAACTGATCCAGCTCCAAATGATGTATGAACTTGGCGAAATTCCTGAGGAAGCTTATAAAGCAAAGGAAGAAGAGCTGCTTACTCGATATGAAGTGGCGAAACAGCTTGAGATTGAACAGTGGGAGCAGATGGCTCAGCGAAGAGAGAAGGAGTAGGAAAGATGGAACAATTAATTTATTTATATGGACTCATTCCAACATCTGAATTAAGCAGCGAGCCGCTTCCACCAATGAAAGGGTTTGATCAAGAGGGTGAGCTTTATCCCATCCAAATAGGGCAGCATAGTGCTGTGGTGTGCAAATTAGATGGTAGTGAGTATTCAGAAGAGAAGATCAAAGAACGTGTTGATCAAGATATGGAGTGGCTTCAGGAAAAAGCCTTCCATCACCATGAAACCGTGATGCAGTTAGCTAAAAGCTATACGACAATTCCACTTAAATTTTGTACGTTGTATAAATCAGAAGAGAGTCTAATAAAAACTATTGAAGATCAAGAGATAAAACTTGCTGAAACGTTCAGCTCTCTTAAAGGCAACGAAGAGTGGAATGTTAAGGTCTATTGCGACGATCAGCTGCTTCATGAAGAAGTAGCAAAGAATAACCCTGCAGTGGAAGCTAGAAAAGAAGAGATTAAAGAGTTACCGAGAGGCAAGCAGTTTTTTGAGAATAAAAAACTAGATAAAGTCATCGCAGAGGAAGCAGAAGCTGAGAAAGAACGTGTCGGTGAAGAGGTCCATAATCATCTGCTCGGTTATGTTTTGCAAGGTACAGTGAAAAGAAACTGGAACAAGGATGTAACCGGAAAGAAAGAGAACATGACGTGGAATGGAGTATATCTCATTCCTAAAGAAAAGGTAGAAACGTTCTTAGAACAAATTCAAGACTATGAAAAGAAAATGGGAGAAAAGGGATGGCAGTTTGTCGCATCGGGTCCATGGCCAGCCTACCACTTTTCCCAGTTTTCATAAGTGAGGAATCAATATGTCTCTAAGAGAATCAATTGAGGACAAAGATATCGCATTGATTGATATTTTAGATGTAATTCTTGATAAGGGAGTGGCGATCAAAGCTGATTTAGTGATCTCTATTGCTGGAGTAGATTTAGTTTATCTAGATTTAAGAGTTTTAATTGCCTCTGTAGAGTCTCTCGTTCAGGCCAAACAGAACACTCCTGTTTCATCAGAAAACTTCGATTTACAAAGGGAGGAGTTAATGGATGCAACCGGCCAGCCGAACAAATGGAAGAATTAATTTAGATCCTGATAAAGCTGAACATGGCTTAGCACAGCTAGTTCTCACCGTTATCGAGCTCTTGCGACAGATTGTTGAGCGGCATGCAATGCGGCGTGTTGAAGGTGGTACGTTAACGGATGAACAAATTGAAAACTTAGGTGAAGCTTTAATGAATTTAGAAGAGAAAATGGAAGAGTTAAAAAGTATTTTCGGCCTTGATGCCGATGACTTAAACATTGACCTCGGTCCCCTAGGAAGTTTGCTTTAACTAGATTAGTAAGGAGGACTTAATTATGGCAGTCGAACACTCGATGCAGTCAAGCACGATTGTAGATGTGTTAGAGAAAATATTAGATAAAGGCGTTGTTATTGCAGGTGATATCACAGTTGGTATTGCTGATGTGGAGCTATTAACGATTAAAATTCGTTTAATTGTAGCCTCAGTTGATAAAGCAAAAGAAATTGGTATGGACTGGTGGGAAACAGACCCTTACTTAAGTTCAAAAGCCTCAAATAACAGCACAAAAGCTTTAGAAGAAGAAAATGAGAAGTTAAAAGAGAGATTAGAGTCTCTTGAAAATAAATTGAATACAAATCGTTTAAATAATACAGAGTTTAATTATTAATAGGAGGTTTTTATCATGGCAGAACAACAAAAAGTAGAGAATCAAACAGAGGATCAGCAAACAAATAATGAAGGTGCATCGAACGAGGAAAATGGTTCAAACGGCAGTGCGATTAAACGTTCCATTGCGGGTGGATTAATTGGAGCAACAGTTGGTTATTTAGCTACACCAGAGAACGCAAAGAGAATTAAAGATAGCATCGACAGCGACAAGCTAAAGAGCAAAGGATCAGATTTCGGTCAAATGGCAAAAGAAAAATCGAAGCAAGCGGCAGATTCGATTAAGAATTCCGCTATGAACTTATTTAACCACAACGATGACTCAAAAGATAACGATGATAATGAAGAAGAATCATCAAATGAAGAAACAAATGAAGAAACAAATGAAGAAACAAATGAGGAAACAAATGAAGAAGAAAATACAGCTGCTGAGAACTCTGAGAGCACAGAAGAAAGTTCTAACAGTGAAGACTATGAAGCATTGAAAGAAGAAAATGAAAACCTTCATGACCGTCTAGGCAGACTAGAAGAAATGTTAACAAAATTAGCAGACGGTCAAAATGAGAATAAAGAAGAAAAGAATGATGAAGAAAAGAATGATGAAGAAGAAAATGATGAAGAAGAGAAAGAAGAAGACAAAGAAGAAGACAAGGAAGACAAGGAAGACAAGTCTTCTAAGAACGATGATAGTAAGGATAAAGAAGAAGACTCAGACGAAGATGAAAAAGAGGAAGAGTCTGATGATGAATCGGATTCTGATGAAGAGGATAAAAAAGATTCAGCGAAAAAAAATACAACAAGTAAAAAAGGAAACACAAGAAGAAAACGTACTTCTTCAAAAAAATCATCACAATCTAAATCTAAAAATAGTACAACCCTCTCAAGTGATGATGATACTTCGTCAAAATAAGTTGAGAAGGGAGATGGTCATATGAGTAATGCACAAGATAGTATACTAGAATATTTCGTGCACGCAGCGAATAAGCATGATTTTTCTTTAAATATTACGTTAAATGTCGGTGGAGCTATGGTTACCGGTACAATGATCTCAGCAAAAGAATACTTTTCTTTATTAAGTGAAAAGTTTGAAGGTGGAAATGATATTTCAAATCACCTCAGTGAGCAGTTAAAGCAAGCAGGGGAGGCTGCAAAAGGCGATGAAGAGTCTCCTGCAAGCTTTATCCACTTAAATGATGCGCAAGTATATTGTGGAGATCGCGAGCCTACTCCTTCAGAGGGAGAAGTGTTGTGGAGAGGAAAATTAAGTGAAGTAGACGGTTTCTTTTTAGGGAAGATTTCTGCTGGGGAAGCCACCTCGGATCAAGAACAGGAAGACCAGGATTATAGCAGCAACAAGCTGAACAATCGCTTAGACCAACTAGAAGAGAATATTAAAGGGTTATTCGGAAAAGAAAATGATGATAAAGATCAAGAAGAAAAAGTGCCTGAGGAAGAATCTGAGGAAGATGAAAGGATAGAAGAGGAAGAGCAAGAAAGCACAGATCCTTCTAGTGAAGAAGAAGGCGAAACAGATGAGGAATCCGGTGAAGAAACGGAAGAGAAAGAAGAAGAGAAAGAAGAGGATCTAGAAGAGGAGCCGGAACAAGAAAAAGAAAAAGAAGAAAAGAAATCGGGTCAGTCAAAGGATTCTTCTAGATCAAAACGTTCTTCAAATACAAAAAAAACTAGCAAAAGCTCCAAAAAAGAAGAGTAAAGTCGATAAATTTATATAAGCGTTAACCATATCGACTTCCTTAGGCTGCACGGTGAGAGGAGATGGAAGGGTGAGGAATGATTTAGTTCTAAAGAAAGATCCCATTCTTGAATTTTTCGTGCAGGCAGCTAATAACCGAGGGTTTACGTTAGACCTTACATTACAAATGAAAGGTTGTCTTATAACAGGGACGTTGATGTCTGCAAAGGATTATTTTATGGACTTGAGTGAAGGATTTGAGGATAGCGATGATATAATTCAAGCTATATCTAAGCAGATGGCATCTGCAAGTGAAGAAGCAGGAAAAAGTGGAAATGAAGAGGCGAATTTTATTCACTTAAAGCATGCTGACATTTATTATGGTGATAGCAATCCTATTCCACAATCAGGCGTTAGATCATGGAGAGGGAAGTTGAGTGAAGTGGATGGTTTCTTTCTAGGGAGGATTACTAATACCTCGTAGAAATAGAGGGTCCTAACAGGTTCCGTCTGAAAATTATTAATTAATAAGAAAGAAGCTGCCCCTTAGGAGCAGCTTCTTTTATTAGTATCTTTAAGAGCTCAGGTAACCAGTTTTCTTAAGTAAATAAGTCGAGGCTTGCTTGAAAGAGCCATATATTTTGGCCTCTGGTTTCACTTTTTGTGCTACTAAGTTCTTTATAAGCGGTATTTGAAACCCTACATATATAGGCTCTGCGCCAATTAAAGACACCGTTTCTGAGATTGTTGCAATTTGATTGACAACTAGATCATGATCTTCAACTATCATCGCGCTGAAATCAAAAACGACGTACTCTATCCCCAGTTTGGCGCACTCGTTTAATAATTTTTGCTGCAACAGGTCAAAGCGCTTGCTATCGTATGTTCCGATCAAGGGAACTAGCAGGGAGTCATCGACAGCCATAGGAAGGATGGGGGTGCTTAACTGCTCTAACAGTGACATTTGCCTCTCATTTTCTTCCTCAGCAGCTGTTACATCATCCCAGGTAAGAATGTAGCCAACCTCTTCATTCTTCTCATTTTTGAGTCTTGTCACTTTTAGTAAGGCCGAATACTTCCCAAAAAGCTTGATTTTTGTTTGATAAGGAAGATGATGCGTTAGTATATGTTGTTGGTGATTAAAGTTACGATGGAAGATTGATAAATTCTTTCCTAGTACATCATGTGGATTTGAGATTTGAATATCATCTTTCAATTCTTCTATTAATTTATGGGCAGAATTATTCATCCATACTAACTGAAAGTCATTGTCTGCAATGAAGATATTTTCTCCAATAGAGTTTAGTACGGCAAGCGTTTCAGTTTGAGTGATGACATTAAACACAAGCATCTTTCTCCTCTTTTTAATTGTCATTTTCGTTCATTCTTGTATTATAACAAATTAAGTAGAGAGGGTGGGACTGTCTTTATTTACCAGTTAGTCAGATAATAGTGAAAACAAAATAGGTTGAAAGACATCTAATTTAAAAATGATCATCATTTTCTTGTTTTACTATTCATTCCAAAGGGTAGAGAGTATTGGATACTAACCGTAAAAAAATGATTGCATGTTTAAGGGAGGACAATGAAATGGGTAATAAACGAGAAATGCAGAATAAAAAAGATCAACAGCTAGAATCATTTCGAGTTGAAGATGAAGGAAAAAAATTGACAACCAATCAAGGGTTAAAAGTTTCTGAAGATGAATTTTCCCTTAAGGCTGGCGAACGTGGTCCAACTTTAATGGAAGACTTTCATTTCCGTGAAAAAATGACTCATTTTGACCATGAACGGATCCCTGAGAGGATTGTTCATGCCCGTGGATTTGCAGCACACGGTGAGTTCCAAGTATATGATTCTATGAAAGAGTTTACAAAGGCAAAGTTTTTGCAAGATCCATCTGTTAAAACACCTGTTTTTGTCCGCTTCTCTACAGTAGCAGGTTCAAAAGGTTCTGCTGAGACAGTTCGAGATGCTCGTGGGTTTGCGACTAAATTTTATACTGAAGAAGGAAACTACGATTTAGTGGGTAATAATATTCCTGTTTTCTTTATCCAAGATGCAATTAAGTTTCCAGATTTAGTTCATGCCCTTAAGCCAGAACCGCATAATGAAATCCCACAAGCACAATCAGCTCATGATACATTTTGGGACTTCATTGCAAATAATCAGGAATCTGCCCATATGGTCATGTGGGCAATGTCAGACCGATCCATCCCCCGCAGCTTCCGGATGATGGAAGGCTTCGGAGTTCACACTTTCCGATTTGCTAATGAAGAAGGTAAAGCTCATTTTGTTAAGTTTCATTGGAAGCCGGTGCTTGGTATTCATTCGCTTGTGTGGGATGAAGCACAGAAAATTGCTGGTAAAGACCCCGATTTCCACCGACGCGACTTATGGGAATCGATTGAAAATGGAGATTATCCTGAATACGAATTAGGTGTTCAGCTTATTAGCGAAGAGGATGAATTTAACTTCGACTTTGATGTACTTGACCCTACAAAGATATGGCCAGAAGAAGAAGTACCTGTGAAAATCATCGGGAAAATGACGTTAAACCGTAACGTAGACAATGTATTTGCTGAAACGGAGCAAGTTGCCTTCCATCCTGGACATGTAGTACCGGGAATTGATTTTACAAATGATCCTCTCTTGCAAGGTAGATTGTTCTCCTATACGGATACACAGCTGATCCGCTTAGGAGGTCCTAACTTCCATGAGCTGCCGATTAATAGACCGGTATGTCCTTTCCATAATAACCAGCGAGATGGCTACGGTCGTCAAACGATTAATAAAGGACAGGTAAGTTATCATAAAAACTCTTTAGCAGCTAATACACCACAACCAGCGTCTGAAGAAGAAGGCGGCTATGCTCATTATCAGGAGAAGGTAGAGGGGCGTAAAGTTCGTAAAAGAAGTGAAAGCTTTAAAGATCATTTCTCTCAAGCTAAATTATTCTGGAATAGTATGAGTGAGGTTGAAAAAAATCACATTATTGAAGCGTTCAGTTTTGAGCTTGGAAAAGTTCAAAGTAAGTCGGTTCAACAGCAAGTGGTAGAGATGTTTGCCCACGTAACATCGGATTTAGCAAAGCCGGTAGCTGAGGCGATTGGAGCGAATCTACCTCAATCTAAAGGTTCTAGTGTGAAAAAATCTTCTCCTGCTCTTAGTCAGGAAAATACAATTAAAAAGCCTGATACTCGTAAAGTTGGGGTTATTATAGATAATGGATTTAACGGAGACGAAGTGAAGCAAGTTCTTAAGGAGCTTCAGTCTAAAGGGATTCAAGCAGAGTTTATCAGTGATAAATTAGGCATTAAAAAATGCGCAGGAGGCAGCGAAATTGAAATTGATCACACCTTCCTGACTGGCGAATCTGTATTGTTCGATGCGTTATATGTAGTGGGCGGAAAGGAAGTTGATCCATCGTTTAAAGACGATGCTGTGTACTTTATTAAAGAAGCTTATGCTCACTTCAAGCCAATCGGGGCTACTCATGTAGGTATTAAGTGGCTAGAAGAACAAGAAATTGTAGAAAAAGAAGGAGTAGTAACTGGAGCTGATATGAACATTTTCAGTCAAAACCTTACTGGAGCGGTTATGGAACACCGCCATTGGAATCGATAAACAAATAGTTGAATATGTATACAGAGAGGGGACATGTCCCTTCTCTTTTTTGTCTTTTGTAAGAGGACATATTATTTCGGTATAAATATATATAAAGAGAGTTTTATCTATAAATCAAGGAAAAATATAGTAAATATATTTAGCGGGACTAAAAGAATGGTTTTAAATTCAGTCCTTTACATTTAACTATAGTTTCTAAAAATAATAAAAAAATAAAATTTTCTGTTAATACTGTTTACAATCTTGTAATAGTGTAGTAATTTTGTATGTGTCAAAAAGACTATTTTAGAGGAGGATGTCATGATTAAAAGCAAATTTTTCAGAGCTGGTGTTTGTTCTATTGCTATGGCTTTGGCACTTGTGGGCTGTGCAAGCGAACCAACATCTAATGGCGAAACGACAGATGAGACTGGGCAAGGAGCAGAAGCAGAGGGAGGCGGCGATCTTGTAGTAGCGGTTTTATCGGATGCTACGTCACTTGATCCACATACGTCTAGTGATGTTCCAAGCGGGAATGTTCAGTCAAATATCTACCAAACACTCGTAAAGTACAACACCGATATGGAACTTGAGCCTCTGTTAGCAGAAGAGTGGACGCCGGTTGAAGAGGACGTTTGGGAGTTTAAGCTTCGTGAAGGTGTGTATTTCCATGATGGCAGTGAATTCAACGCTGAGGTCGTAAAGGCGAATGTTGAACGTATCTTGGATGAAACAACAGCATCTCCGCGTGCTATTCTTTTTGAAATTGTGGAAGAAATTAATGTAGTAGATGACCATACAATTCAGTTTAAAACAGAGCAGCCATTTGCTCCGCTTCCTGCTCATATGGCACATTATGCATCAAGTATGATCAGTAAAGAGGTTATTGACGGGGATAACGAAGCAGTAGAGAATGGAGAACAGCCTGGTACATATGTAAATGAAAACCCTATTGGAACTGGATTCTTTAAATTTGATAACTGGCAGCCTGGTGATCATCTTGTTCTAGATAATTTTGAAGATTATTGGGGTGAGAACGCTAAGGTAGATACAGTAACATTCAGAGTGGTACCTGAAGACTTAACACGTATTGCTGAGCTTGAGACAGGATCAGCTCATATTATTGACCCTGTACAGCCAAGTGATTTAAGCCGTGTTGAAAATATGGCTGGAACTGAAGCTTATGTTCGAAATGCCGCAAGTATCACATATCTTGGATTTAATATGGAGAAAGAACCGTTTGATAATAAATTAGTTAGACAAGCGATTGCGATGACGCTTGATAAAGAAGCGATGCTTAATGGTATTTTAGATGGTACAGGTGAGGCTGCTATTGGCCCAATCAATGATACGAACTTCGGATTTAGCGAAGAGGTAGATGCGATTGAGCGTGATGTTGAAGGAGCGAAAGAACTTCTAGCTGAAGCGGGTTATGAAAACGGATTTAATACAACAATCTGGACAAATGATAATCGTGAACGTATTGATATTGCTGAACTTACACAAGCCAGCTTAGCTGAAATTGGGATTAATGTTGATATTCAAGTGGTAGAGTGGGGGGCATACCTAGATGCTACTACTGCTGGTGAACATGATATGTTTATTCTAGGCTTATCTCTTGGTACAGGTGATGCTGATTACCCTATGCACATGTTATTCCACTCTGACAGTGTAGGCTCTGGTAATCGCGTATTTATGCAAGATGAAGCGTTTGATCAAATGTTATATGAGGCACGTATAGAACAAGATGAAGATACGAGACTTCAAATGTATGTAGAGGCAACAAACTACTTAAATGAGGAATCACCGATGGCTTTCTTATATCACCCATCTCATATTATGGGAGTAGGGGAAGGTGTTGAAGGGTTCTGGTCTGATGCATCTGGTGTATATCAGCTGCAAGATGTAACGATTCAATAGTAGTATCATGAAGTTAGCCAGGTGAGAAATGTCTCGCCTGGTTCTTTTTTGTGGAGTTTTTTTAATGATCTTAGTGTAGCTTGTACCGCACTTATTTTTTATAGCTCGATGGAGAGTATTAGCGTTCTAAGCTGGACTTGAAAGAAGAGGATATGACGTTTCTAGTAGTCTAATTGTGCCAGGTGGAAGGATATTACTGGTAATTTTATAATGTATACAAAAATGTATACAAGAAAACAAAATGTAAACTTTGTGTATACAAAAATGTAGACATGTATACAAACAAGTATACATGTTGCTGTTAAGCTATGTGTACATAATAGTATACAAGTGTACAAAAATGTAAACGTGTATACAATTTGAATGCAACTATTGGGTGATTGACGGAAAGATGGTGCTGAGATACTCTTAAATAGAAATGGTAAAAGATAGATTTAGATCCATTAATCTATTTAGCCATTATTTCATATGGAAAGGTTTGATACATGTATGACGAAAAGTAGAATCGCAGCTATTGATGTTGGTAATGATTCAGTTAAAGCCTTATTTGGAAAAGCTGATTTTGAATTAAATATCCCAAATGTAATTGCTAGAGATACAGAGGATCGTCCTGTTATTGGAATTGAGGAATTAAATGATAAAGATCCTTTAGAAGGAATACATATCCGTGTCCATTCACCCGCATTAAATGATAATAATGCGATCTATCGTGTGGGGAATTTAGCGACAAAAAGCGACAATGCGACAGAGCTTGACCCAGGAAGCAGTAAATCTGAAGAAGATCAAACGCTTGTTATGCTTTTTGCTACATTAGCGCTTGATGCTGTTCGTGCGGAAAACGGCGAGCTGTTTAAAAAGTCTAATCAAGTAATTGATGCAAATTATACGTTAGGGACGGGCTTGCCGCTTCGTGAAGTAAAAGAAGGAAAAGATGTTGGATATCGTTCTCAGCTTCTAAGCTCTGTTCACCAAGTAGAGTTTTTAGTGACACCTAAATATCAAGGATTAAAAGTTAACATCCGCTTTGACCAAGTAAAAGTATATCCAGAAGGCTTTGCTGCTTACATTAACTTAGTGATGGATAAAGATTTAAATATTATTAATCGTGATTTAGTAGATAAGCGTATTTTAATTCAAGATATCGGCGGCCTTTCAACAGATATCGCTGTTATTAAAAACCGTAATGTTGATGATGATAAGGCTCAAGGCTTTAACCTTGGGGTGTCTGAATCTCTTGAAGCCATCCGCGAAGAAATTAGAACGAAACACGGTGTTGAGCTAGATACTCGCCGCGATGTAGTTGAGGTCATTACGAAAAAGCAAGACCGCAATCACATTATGGTTAAAGGAAGCCGTACGAGTGTTCATGATATTACAGACCGCATTTTATTTGAACTTGCGAAAAAGCAATATCGCCATCTTCGCAACGTATGGCAAAAAAATTCGCAAACAGAGATTTGCTACTTTGTAGGCGGCGGTGCGATGGTATTAAAAGAGTACTTAAAAACATTAAACAATAATCTAGACGGTTATAATATTGCGTTCTTTGAAGATGAGAAAGAGAGCATTTGGATGATGGCTAATGCATACTACAAGCTGATTGCTGATTTTGATCGTAAAAATAATCAAGTCGCAGCAGCGAAAGATCCTCAGTCTCATCAAGAGAAAAAAGCGGCTAAGAAATAATAGGTGCTATGATGAAAAAAAAGGGGTCAACAGGAATTGAAAGGGGGCAGGCGATTACTTTTCGCCTTCCTTCTGATACTCCTGATCATATTCTAAGGCAGCTTCAGAAGTTAAAAGAGACGGAGAGAAGAAACTTTTCAAGCAAGATGGCTGAATATGTATTAGAAGGGGTAAGCCATTCACTTTCACAAGACAGAGAAACAGTTACGATTCCTTTGCCTAAACAGTTAAGCAAGGAACAGCGTAATTGGCTTAAGCACTCTCATTCTGAAGCCTTGTTAGGGAGCATTGTTTATCAGCTGCTGGCTGATCCGATGCGAGCCACATCTGTTTTAGCGGCTCTTAACAGTTCTTCACTTGATATCGATGAGGCTCTTTATCTTCAAGAAATTGAGCTTCCTTCTTTTGAAGATCAAAAAGAAGCTATAGAAGAAGTTGCAGCAACAGACGAGGTCGAACATACACCACCTCGCACATCAGATGATGAACTTATGAACTTTGACTGGAGTCAAATGAACAAAGAACAGGCTGCTACAGAAGAGTTAGAGGATACCGAAGAAGAGGATGCCGATGATTTATTAGGTGATTTTCTTTCTAGAATGAATAAGTGAGTAGGACAGCTTACTTCTGATTTGTATCGGGGGAAGCTGTTTTTTATGGTTGTTTTACCTTATTTGGGAATGATATAGATGAGGTGATTACCATGTATGATTGTGTCATTGTTGGAGGCGGAATTGCTGGTTTGCAAGCAGCTATTCAATTAGGAAGATATGAGCATCGTGTCCTTGTCATTGATAGCGACGGAGGCAGATCATTATTATGTAAAAGTTATCATAATATATTAGGTTACCCTGATGGTGTAAGTGGAGACTATTTACGATCAATTGGAAAAGAACATGCTGTACGATTAGGAGTCCAGTTTTTACAAGGGAAAGTTAATACCGTAAATAAGCATGAAACTTATTTTATTCTTCAAACCGATCACGGAGAAGATATATTAGGAAAGCGAGTATTGCTTGCTACTGGAATTATGGACCGGTTTCCTAAACTTGAAGGACTGCTCCCTTGTCTCGGGAAAAGCGTGTATGTTTGCCCGGACTGTGATGGCTATGAAATTAAAGACATGAAAACTGTCATTATAGGGAGTGGCGATGTTGGAGCCAATATGGCCCTAACCCTTCTTTATTGGAGTAAGAAATTACTGTATATAAACCATGAAAAAAAGACAGTTTCTAAAGATTTGCTTAAACAACTTAAAGAAAAAGGTGTTGAATATATCCAAGAAGAGGTTTCAGCTTTGACGGAAGAGGATGGACTTCTTTTGGATGTGAGATTAAAGAACGGAAATGTGATAAAGGTAAATAAGGGGTTCATTGCGTTTGGCGGGAATGAGGTGCGTTCTGATTTGGCTCAGCAGTTAGGAGCTGAGAGGCTTTCTAACAAGCATATAATCGTCGACCCTCGCTCTAAAATGACCTCAGTGGAGCATGTGTGGGCAGCAGGCGATGTCGCTGCTCACTCAGAACAAGTGACGATTGCGATGGGAGAAGGATCTCAAGCAGCCATATGGATACATAAATCCCTCTGCTAATAAATAAACACAATGGTCCACAGGCCATTGTGTTTATTTGCATTACGCTCGTAAATCTTCTAATAGATGAATTAGATAAATTAGTTCTTCTTCTTTTAATTCTTCGAGGGCATGCGTAAACTGCCGCAGTAATTCGACCATTTCAGGACTAATCGTTTCGCTTGCTGATTCAATGATCATTCCTGTAACAGCTCCAACAAATGTTGACAGCTGAATAGCTGGATTCTTTGAGATGTTCAGCATATTAAGAGTAAGATGTTGTACGTTGGAGCCTTGGTTATTTAAATAAACGAGCAGTACTCCTAAAAACTGAGCACACACCTCAATTTTATAAGGGGCATGCGGCATTCGTTCTAGCAGGGGAGTGATTTGATTATCTAATGATTTTGTTTGATGAATAAAAGCCAGCACGTTTTCTTTAATACCCGTCCATTCGTCTTCGCTTGTGATATGAACTCTTTCTTTAAGAAACATATCCTTGGATTTTTCTGTAGGAACAAAAACGACAAGAGAACGTCCTGTTTCATTAGGATTGACTGAATATGTTTTCTCAAGGAATTGGTGCTTTTCGAGCTCTTTTAAAATATCGTAGGCGGTCCATTTGCTGACACCAATCGTTTTAGCGATCTCGGAGTAATGGATCGGTTCATTTGTTTTAGCATAAATATGAACTAACTCCTCTAAAAATTGTTTTCGCCGGTTTGTGAGGCTCAATCGTCTACCTCCTAGGTTAAATAAACATTTACTTTGAGTTTTTTGGTCTTTTGGGTATATAGTGAATATATATTAATAGTATAGCAATTAAAGAAGGTTTCTTATACTTTTTGGGTTTTTTGGGGCATAAAATGAGCTAAAAGAGGGGGGATATCATGCGTACATGCTATTACAGGTCGTATCAGGCTATTCATAAAATCATTTCTACATTCCTGCCTTGGCGCTATCCTTCTTTACTAGAAGGAGAAGGCAGCTTAGATAAACTTCCTGCCATTATTAAAGATCAAAAGGTCGATTGTTTGTTAATCGTCACTGACCAGGGAATCATTTCAGCAGGCCTGCTGTATCCTTTTGTGGAACAAGTAAAGAGTCTTTCTATTGATGTGTGTATTTATGATAAAACCGTGCCGAACCCGACCATTCAAAACATAGAAGAAGCATTGGAACTTTACCATTCCAATCAATGCATAGGGATTGTTGCATTTGGAGGTGGGTCTTGTATTGATTGTGCGAAAGGAGTAGCAGCACGGGCGGCAAGGCCGGATAAAAGCATTTCAGAGATGAGAGGTCAGTTAAAAGTGAAGAAAAAAACCCCTCTTTTGTTTGCTGTACCGACGACATCAGGGACCGGGAGCGAAGCAACATTAGCGGCCGTCATCTCTCACACAGAAACTCAGGAGAAGTACGCAGTTAATGATCCTGTGCTTATCCCTGATTATGCTGTGCTTGATCCTCTTTTGACTATAAAGCTCCCTGCTCATATTACGGCAGCTACGGGAATGGATGCATTGACGCATGCTGTTGAAGCATATATTGGCAGAAGCAATACGGAAGAAACGAAAAAATGCAGTTTGCAGGCAGTGAACCTCATTTTTAACCATTTACCAACAGCATATTCGCATGGACTGAATAAAGAAAGCCGTAGATCTATGCAGAAGGCCTCTTATTTAGCAGGTGTGGCTTTTACCAGGGCATATGTCGGATATGTCCATGCTATTGCTCATACACTTAGCGCATTTTACGGTGTACCTCATGGGCAAGCGAATGCGATCATTCTACCTCATGTTTTAGAGTACTATGGAGCATCAGTATATAAGCCATTAGCGGAGTTAGCTGATGCAGCGGAGATTTGTGAGTCGGAAGAATCGGATAAAGAGAAGGCCGTAAAGTTCATTAGATCTATTAAAGAACTTAATGCCGCTATGAACATTCCAGATAAAGTGAGCGATATCAAAGATGAGGATATTCCTTTAATGGTAGAGAGAGCGCATAAGGAAGCGAACCCGCTCTATCCTGTACCGAAAATCTTGCTTAAAGATGATCTCACCCGTCTTTATCATTTAATCAAAGAGTAAAATAAAAAGAGGTATGAGCACGTAAGCTGCTCTACCTCTTTTTGAATGGAAACGAAGATTGCACCCTCTATTTAACGAACGACTTCTGAAACAATTTCAAATGAGCGGAGTCGTGCTTTGTGATCATAAATTTGTGCATTTACCATCATTTCATTAGCTCCTGTTTCATCTAGGAACGCTTGCAGCTGCTCTTGTACCATCTGCTTATTACCAATCACAGATGAACCTAGCTGCTGATTAAGCGTTTGTTTTTCAAATGGCGTCCATAAATCGTCCATGCTCTCAACAGGAGGCTGGAGCTGCGTAGGCTGATTACGAACGAGATTTAAAAATTGCTGCTGCATCGATGTCGATAAACGATGTGCCTCATCAGCGGTATCTGCCGCAATGACATTAACTCCTACCATCGCATATGGCTCATCTAGAACTTTTGATGGTTTGAAGTGATCACGATACACTTTTAATGCAGGCAATGTGTTATCAGGTGAAAAATGGCTGGCAAACGCAAATGGCAGGCCGAGTGTCCCTGCTAATTGCGCACTGAACCCGCTAGAGCCTAACAGCCAGATCGGAATATCAAGTCCTTCTCCAGGTACAGCACGAACGCGAAGCTCTTCAGTTGGCTGCAAGTATTCACGTAATTCGGCAAGCTGCTCTGGGAAGTCTTGGCCGTTGCTTCTGCGGTCACGTCTTAACGCATAAGCCGTCATTTGATCGGTCCCTGGTGCTCTGCCAAGACCGAGATCGATTCGTCCGGGGAATAAAGACTCTAGTGTCCCAAACTGCTCAGCAATGACTAACGGGGCATGGTTTGGAAGCATAATACCCCCGGACCCTACTCGAATGCTGTTTGTATGAGCGGCAACATGTCCGATGACTACAGACGTAGCAGAGCTGGCAATACCAGGCATATTATGATGCTCAGCCAGCCAATACCGCTCGTAACCCCATTTTTCAGCATGTTGAGCTAAGTCGACTGTATTTTTAAATGAATCACGAGGCGTTCCTCCTACAATAACCGGTGCAAGGTCAAGAACGGAAAATTTAATATCTTTCAGCGTTTTCGCTTTTTGATTTAATGACATCATCTCAACTCTTTTCATCAGATAGTACTTGGAAGGTACCGTGCACAACATAGTATGCGCGCGAATAGTTCAAAACTTCCATATACATATTGTAACAAATATATTTCGGGTAGCGTAATAAAACGACTTGGAGGATTGAAAAAGTGGTAAAGCTCCTGTCACTATCTAAACTGCTGCAAAAGATGTTCAAAGAGATTGTTTAAGCAAAAAAGTAGGATATGAGCAATAGGTGTCGAATGAAAAGAGAAATAGATAAAGGAGTGGTTCCTATGGCAACGATTGAAGACTTTTTAGAATTAGATATCCGAATTGGCACGATACAAGCAGCCGAACCGCTTGTAGGCGCTCGCGTGCCTGCCATTAAGCTTACAATTGATTTTGGAGAAGAGCTTGGTATAAAAGGTTCAAGTGCTCAAATTACGAAACGATACAACCCAGAAGAGTTGATAGGCAGGCAAGTGACAGCGGTTGTCAATTTTCCACCGAGAAGGGTAGCTGGATTTAAGTCAGAGGTACTTGTGTTAGGCGGTGTGCCTGAAGAAGGGGACGTGGTGCTGTTAAAGCCTGATACAAATTTACCAAATGGCACAAAAATAAGCTGAAAACCTCCCATTCAATGGGAGGTTTTATTTTTTGGCTGTTTTATTTGTTTCAGAAAGCCTTTTATAGCAGGGAACCAGTCAAGCAGCAGCAGGGTAATCCCCACAAGAAGAGACAGGCCTGTCCAAAAGGAAATGCCTGTTGAAATAGAGGAATAGCCTCCATCAAAGTAGTTCGCTTCTGTTGAATTTAAGTTCATGACCATCATCGCGGCAGTCATATGTTTGGAGGCATATAAAAAAGCAGATACCGCAATAAAAAAGCAGCCTAGTATTACTATATTTGACATACACTTTTACCCCTCATCCAGTATTTACCTTAATGTTACTATGAAATGGGTGATCATGAATGAGAAATTAGGGCTAAACGTGGAGAAAACCTCGCAAATGCGAGGTGAACTAGAGGCAGCACCCGGATTCGAACCGGGGATGAAGGTTTTGCAGACCTTTGCCTTACCGCTTGGCGATGCTGCCATATCTTTATACTCTACTCTATGCATTAGATCGGGGTTTAGAACCAATGAGTTAAAGTCAATCATATAAAGTCAACCTTAATGTTTGAAAAGCGAGTAAAAGGGTATCTTAATTACATAAAAAGGAGGCGTTATCCTTGGGACGATTAATTAAACGTATTATCAAGTGGGCACCTATTATTTATCCGATCGTAAGAAAGTTTTTAAATAAACGCAAACAGCAAAAACATACAAATCCAGGCTCCCCTAGATCCTAGAAATTTAGTCGGTCTCACAAGCGTGAACCGGCTTTTTTTCATCTGGATTCATAACTCCCTCATGTATGAACTCTCCTTATGAATCATTCTTTAGCCTCCCTAACAAAAACATATTTCGCTTATAGGAAAAATTAGTTAGAATAAACAGAAAGAACTCTGCTTTTAGGTCGATATAAAAGAAAAGGTCTAATCGAATCATGTTATAGACATCTGCGCAATTCTGCTAGAAAGAGGTGATTTGATGAATGAGAGCATTGGAAATAAGACGATTCAATTAAGCCACATCATAAAAACGTTAGAAGAGCTTCATGATATTGTATTTTTGATGGAGTACGTAGAAGGACGTTTTAAATATGCTTATTTCAGTCACGGGGCACTAGAATATGCTTCTTTAACCGAAGACTGCCTAGGGAAATATATAGATGATGTGTACCCTGCTTATATCGCAGAACACCTTCAACAAATGTATCTTGATGCGATTCATAAAAGAAAACCTGTAACCTATAAGGATAAAATGAATGTTGAATCGATGAATCAAATGGGTAAGTCAGTGATCACACCGATCGTAGAAGATGATGGTTTCATCAACTATTTATTATGTTTCACTGAGAAGCTGACTCATGATGACTTTTTTGATTCGCTGACAGGACTGCCGAGCATTAAGGGTTTAAAAGAAAAGCTTGAGAGCAAAGTAAAAAATACACCTGATAAGCAGCTAGCTGTATGTTATTTGAAAATTAATCAGTTTGAGCGGATTGTTGACTTGATTGGCCATGAATCGATGGATGAATTTACGATTGAAATGACAAATCGTATGCTGCGCGTCCTGCAATTTGAAGAAAGCGGATTAGCTCGAGTTGCTGGAGATGAATATATTTTTTATGTTGTGTCCGATAAGGAAATTTGTCAGGTAGCTGCTGAGATTCAACGTCAGCTTCAGGCGCCGTATTTAATTGATGAAATGAATTTATCGGTACAGTCCGTCATGGGGATCGCCTACAAACGCAACGAGGAATTGCCGATTGAACATTTAATTAACCAATCGTATCATGCCATGTTTCAAGCGAAGCAAAAAGGCGGACAAGCTATTACGGTCTTTAATTTTAATAAGCATACGAACGAAGTGATGAATAAGCCTATTCTAGAACGTGAGCTCCGTAAAGCGATTTCTAGAAAAGAATTGACTCTTTATTTTCAGCCAATTGTTCATGTGGAAACGTCAACCGTTCATTTCGAGGCACTTCTTAGGTGGTTTAGTCCAAAGCTAGGTACGATTCCGCCTGATGTATTTATACTCGTTGCAGAAGACAGAGATTTCATCCAGCTGATCGACGAGTGGGTCATTGAAAAAGCGTGTGAGTTCCTGCGATCATTAAACGATCCTAAAGCAAAGGTGGCTGTTAATTTATCGCCTAAAACATTAGCCGCACCGTCTATCGAAAGCCGCTTAATTGAAGGGGTATCGGAATATGGAATTTCTGCAGAGCAGATTGAATTAGAAATAACAGAGCATTCCTTATTAAAAAATGAGCAAGCGATTATTTATAAGTTATCGCGCTTAAAAGAGGTAGGTTTTAGTGTAGCAATTGATGATTTCGGTGTCAGTAATGCTTCATTGAACTATTTACGTTTGCTTCCAGTCGATAAAATTAAAATCGATAAAGTCTTTATTCATAATATCGAAAAAGAGACGAAAGAATATCATATTGTCCATTCGATTATTTCACTTGCTAGAAAACTTGGACTGCGTGTAACTGCAGAGGGTGTGGAAACAAGCAAGCAGGCAGAAATGCTTTTAGAATCTAAATGTGATGAGCTGCAAGGGTACTATTTTTCAAAACCTGTAGATGAGCATTCATTACCAGAAGCAGTTAAAGAGCTTCAAAGCCGGCTTAAAGTATTAGTTAACCAGTAAAATAAGCTCGATCTGAGTTACAGCCTCAGATCGAGCTTATTTTTATTACATATTAACAGGGTGATCTTCTTTTAAGACAAGAATGACTTTACCTTGATCTAGTTTATTCTCTAAATTTTCTGCTTCTGCTTCAGTGAAGCCGAGCTCTGAGAATTTAGCGCGCAGTTCATCACCTTTTTTGCGGAACACATTCTTAATGGAGGTCCCAAGACCTACTTCGCTCGCTCCAACTGTATTGGCATCTGAATTATCTGCAATGCGGTCTGTACGATCATCATCATGTGTGATGACATACATTGTTGCTGGGTCTACACCTTTAGCCTTCAATGTTTCAATTTCACGTACAACTTCTTCGTCATTTTGGAACTCTTTATAGTTTGGTTTCATCGTTATCGCCTCCTTGGTGAAAATGTACCCGCCTCCGACATTTTAAAACCTGAGAGGTGTTTTTTTCGAGTTTATATAGAGGGGCGGATTGCCACGAGCCAAGCTGTATCAGCGGGTTATTTTCAATTTGTGAAATTATGAAAATAAGACATTTTTCCTGGCGTTGTGCACTGATTGTCTAAAAGGTGTTTAAGAAACGTACAAAATAGGAAAAGCTTTTGTAGGTACTTTTCATATAAGGAGGCAAAAGGATGGACCCGCATAAATTATATATAGCAGGAGAGTTTATTGATTCAACGTCAAAGGAATTTATCGATGTCGTTAATCCGTCTACAGAAGAAGTGATTTCAAGGATTGCAAACGGTACTGAAGAGGATGCAAACAAGGCAATTGATGCAGCGTATGATGCGTTGCAATCATGGAAGAAGGTTCCTTCAAATGAAAGAGGAAAAATCGTCCGCGAGTTAGGGGATGCGTTGAAAGACGAAAGAGAAACATTTATTCGTCTTCTAATCGAAGAGCAAGGTAAGAGTTATGACCTTGCAGTGGGCGAAGTGGATATGGCGATTGATTATTTTTATTATATGTCTGAATGGTCGAGAAAAATTGAAGGTGAAATTGTTCCAAGTGATCAGACAAATGAACAAATATTTATACACAAAAAGCCGATTGGTGTAATTGCAGGAATTGTGCCATGGAATTTCCCAGTGTTTATTTTGGCGAGAAAAGTAGCCACTGCTTTAATTGCAGGCTGTACGATTGTGCTTAAGCCGAGTCAGCAAACACCAAATACAGCAGCGAAATTTAATGAACTTGTTCACCGTTCTTCCTTGCCAAAAGGGGTTTATAATTATGTGACTGGAAAAGGGTCCGAAATTGGCAACGTCATGGCATCACACCCTAAAGTAGGGATGGTGACGATGACCGGGGGCATTAAAGCGGGAACGAAAGTAATGGAGGCCGCTGCCCAGCAGATTACAAAGGTTAATTTAGAATTAGGCGGGAAGGCACCAGCAATCGTTACAAAGCATGCTGATCTCGATCTGGCTGTGAAAAGTATTAAAACGTCACGCCTGACAAACTCAGGGCAGGCGTGTACAAATGCTGAGAGAGTATATGTTCATGAGGACGTAGCAGATGAATTTCTACTGAAAATGGTTGATGCGATGAAAGCTGCAACGTATGGCAATCCGCTAGAAGATAAAAAGGCGGATATAGGGCCATTAATAAGCAAAGATCATTTAGAGGGCATTTATGATATGGTGAAAGAAGCCGTGAAAGACGGGGCTACGATTCTTGTCGGAGGACAGCCAGCTGAAGTAGAAAAAGGCTTTTTCTTTGAGCCTACCTTGTTAAAAGACGTGAAGCATGATTCGGCGATTATGAAAGAAGAAATTTTCGGGCCCGTACTTCCGGTCACAACTTATCGTGATTTTGATGAAGTGATTGAAATGGCGAATGATTCCGAGTACGGACTATCGTCTTCTATTTACAGTGAAAACTATCATGAAGTGATGCGTGCCACTGCTCTCTTGGAATATGGCGAGACATTTGTTAACCGTGAGAATTTTGAAGCGATACAAGGGTACCATGCTGGCATGAGAAAATCAGGGCTTGGCGGTGCTGATGGAAAGCATGGTTTAGAGGACTATTTGGTTACACATGTTGTCTATATGCAATATAAAGAAGATTAAGAGAAGAGGGTTGACCTGCATAATGGTCAGTCCTCTTTGCAGGTGTTAAACAGAATCTTTCTTACATACATAGATCATTTGCTTGCTCTTTGCATGCATTGGTGTCTTATTCCAATCGCTATAAGCGTGTAAAATAGTAAATCCATGTCCTTCGAGGAGCCGTTTCATCTCTTGTGGGAGAACAAAGCGAAGGCGGATCGTTTCTTTCTCTTTTTGTACCTTTTCACCGTCGATTGCTATCACTTGTGATACGCACTCTAGCACTTGCTCTAGGGGGTGATAAATGTCTTCATAAACCTCTGTAACCTTTCTGCCAAGATGATCTGTGAAGGATACCTCATATGGTTTCACCCCTAAAATATCTTCTTTTTCTAGAAAGCGAGTACCGAACAAGAAAATTCCTTCCTCCTCAAGGTGCGCATGAATCCCGCTTAAGAGGGCATCCTGCTCTTCATTGGTTAAGAAATGTTGAAAGGCATTTCCAACTAGAAAAAGAAAGGGACTCCTTACTGAGAGGTTTAGTTTTGTTGCATCCTGCAAGTAGAAATCTACTTTGACATTTTTGGCTTCTGCTTTTTTCCTAGCGCGGTCTAACATTCCTTGGTGAATATCGACCCCAATGATGTGGTGGCCTCGTTCTGCTAGATATACCGCACTTCTTCCCGTACCGCATGCAAGATCAATAATCGGACCGTGACATAGACCAGCGTATTCTTCTATGAGAGATAAGTCTTTTGTGTACGTATCATTTTGAGTGTCATAAAGCAGAGGATCATGGTATTTTTCAAGATTAGTTAACTTCAAACGCTTCACTCCTAAATCAGTTATTAGAAAATTTTAACATACTTGGTTGCAGCGGGGTACATTTAGTTCTATTTAGAATAATGATATAATCACCCTACAGAACAAGAACGTGCAACCCCGTGCGTGGCATGCGGGAAAATAGGCAATGTTGGGTGGACGAGATAGATGAACGAGTTAAAAGTAACGATAAACGATTCACATATAAAAAAAATTAAATCAGGCTCTCCTTTGCTTGAGAAAGAGGCGATCCAAAATATTAAGCCGTTAAAGGAAGAAGGAATGCTTCTCTCACTTGTTGATACGCGTGGAAACTTTATTGGCAGAGGCTATTATGGACGCCAGAATAAAGGGTATGGATGGATTTTAACGAGAAATGAGCATGAAGCAATTGACTCTATGTTCTTTTTAGGGAGAATTCATCAGGCCATTAACCATAGAAACTCTTATTTTGAATCAAATGATACGACTGCGTTTCGTGTATTTAATGGTGAAGGTGACGGAGTAGGTGGTCTCACAATTGATTATTATGACGGATATTATGTGATGACATGGTACAGTGAAGGGATCTATCGTTTTCGGGATTGGGTTAGTGAAGCACTGCAGTCTGCTCCCAATTTTAAAGGGTTATATGAAAAGAAGCGGTTCAATAAAAAAGGGACGTATGTAGAAGATGATGATTTTGTTACTGGAGACCGGGGAGAGTTCCCGCTGCTTGTTTTAGAAAATGGAATTCAGTTTGCGGTATATTTAAATGATGGCCCGATGGTAGGGGTGTTTCTTGATCAAAAAGAGGTGCGAAAAAAGATACGTGATTCTTATGCAGAGGGTAAAACGGTACTGAATACATTCTCTTACACAGGAGCTTTTTCAGTAGCTGCAGCATTAGGCGGAGCGACCAAAACAACGAGCGTTGATTTAGCTAATAGAAGTCTCCCTAAGACGATTGAGCAGTTTAGTGTAAATGGAATGGATTACGAGGCCCACGACATTGTTGTTATGGACGTATTTAAATACTTTAATTATGCTAAACGTAAGGACTTGAGCTTTGATATAGTTATTTTAGATCCACCAAGCTTTGCTAGGTCAAAAAAACATACGTTCAGTGCACAGAAGGACTATACAAGTCTGCTGCAAGAAGCGATTCAAATTACGGAAGATAACGGGGTCATTGTTGCTTCTACAAATTGCAGTACATTTGGAATGAAGAAGTTTAAAGGCTTTATCGATCAAGCGTTTAAAAAGGAAGGGTACCGCTACAAAATGGAAGAGAGCTATACTCTGCCGCCTGATTTTAAAACGACGAAGGCTTTTCCTGAAGGAAACTATTTAAAAGTGGTTTTTGTAAGGAAGCTGATATAAGAAAGTGGATACAATGAAACAGCCAGGCCCTGATAATAAGAGCCTGGCTTGTTTTTTAATTAGCAAATACGTGGCTGCCAATTCGATGTTCTACTGTTCTTGTTTGGATCCATTCAGATGTCGCGATGTCTGGGTTAAAATAATATAATGCCCCTTGGCTTGGATCAGTACCTTTGTATGCTTCTCTTACGGCTTGGTATGCTGTCGCATCAGGTGTTAACTCATATTGTCCATCATGAACCGCAGTAAATGCATTACGCTGATAGATGACACCTGCAAGAGTTTGAGGGAATTCATCAGATTCTACTCTATTTAATACAACGCCAGCTACGGCTACTTGTCCTTCAAAAGATTCTCCACGTGCTTCACCGTAGACAATTTTCGCTAACTTATGTACTTCTTCTAATAAACTATGTGTAGCAACTCCTGCAAGTCCGTCTACAACTAACCCAAAATCACTTTGGAAGTTTCGGACAGCCTGGTCGGTTTGAGATCCGTAGTAACCTGTTGCATCTGTATCTAAGTAATCTAGTTGAATTAACTGCTTTTGTAACTCTTCTACTTCTGCACCCGTATCTCCTTGTTTCAGCAAGCTGTGAGCGTGTCCTTCTGTTGGTGAAATGAAAAATAGAATAGCTAATGCTACAAATGTTTTACTTAACAATAATAGTTGTTTCATGTCATCACTCCTCATAAAATTCCTGTATGTATTGACCAAAACTGTTTACCACGAATGAAGCTTTTTTAAACATCACTCTTTAAAATGTCTCAGTCTATACAGGGTGATTGTTGATTAATTTTATTGTTTCATAGCCTTTCTGCTGTAAACAAGAGACCATCATCCGGGACACAAAGGATGTAAACAGTGACATTTTTATTTGTTTTACTCAAAATTAGTAAGATGACCTGCATAGAAGGACACATTTTTTCTTGTTTTTATATTTTTTGGTAAAAAGATAGAATGAAGTAGTTGGTTATTTCAATATATTTACAAATACAATAACTAAATGACAGCAATTACCTCCTTTTTAAAGCGTATGGCATATCATAAACTAGGTAGAAATAAATGAAGTTAACATTTTCCGGTTGACATTAAAAAGGGAAGTTGAAATAATGTAGGCAATTGAATACATGTTGTTTTCTAGGGTTCCGCAGTAATTCAGCTGGACTGGTCCGAGAGAAAACCCACAATGAAACCAATTGTGACACGGAGGGATAAAAGCCCGGGAGATATTCTTTTTAGAAAAGAGTATGTCCCGGGCTTTTTTTTGTTGTGATAAAGGAGGAGGAGAGAGAATGAGCAGGAGAACAAATGAAAAATTAAATGTAGAGTGGGGAAAGATTGTCATTGCAGCACTTTTTGAGGTTGGCTGGGTGATTGGATTAAAACATGCTTCCCAGTGGTGGGAGTGGATGGTCACAGTCATAGCAATTGCAGTCAGCTTTTACTTGTTAATTCAAGCAGGAAAAAGGCTGCCGGTTGGAACTGCATATGCTGTATTTGTAGGGCTGGGTACTGCGGGCACCGTTTCTGCAGAATTCTTATTATTTGGAGAACCGTTAGAAATAATAAAGGTTCTTCTGATAGGGTTGCTTTTAGCTGGGGTTATAGGATTAAAGCTTGTAACGAATGAAGATTATAGCCAGCAGGAGAAAGGGGTGGAGTAAGAATGGAATGGGTGTATTTAATTTTAGCAGGACTATTTGAAATGGCTGGTGTAGCCATGATTAATAAGTGGCATCATGACCATAAAATGACCAGCTTACTCATGCTCGGAAGCTCTTTTGTGATCAGCTTTCTATTTCTGGCAGCTTCGATGGAAGGATTGCCGATGGGGACGGCCTATGCTGTGTGGACGGGAATCGGTGCAGCAGGAGGAGCGCTTCTAGGAATGATCCTTTATAAAGAATCAACCGATTGGAAAAGGCTTGTTTTCCTTGCAATGATTCTGTGCGCAGCGATTGGGCTTAAATTAGTAACATAAAACGTTTCACGTGGAACAATAAAGGATGTTTCACGTGAAACAGCAATGCGATATCTTTTTAACGGCGGGGGTGCTATCATAATTGGAGGATGATTTGTCGATATGTTTTGGAGGATTAAGAGAAAGGGTGTTTGAATGAAAAAGTCTGTGGTACTAGCAGAAAAACCTTCCGTAGCTAGAGATTTAGCGCGAGTGTTGAAGTGTGAGAAAAAAGGAAATGGATACTTTGAAGGCTCAAAGTATATTGTGACCTGGGCTCTTGGTCATCTTGTCACACTGGCAGATCCTGAAAGCTACGGTGATACATATAAATCATGGAAACTAGAAGATTTACCGATGCTGCCGTCGAAACTTAATTTAGTGGTTATTAAAAAAACGAGTAAACAGTTCCACGCCGTGAAAGCTCAGCTTAATAGGGGAGATGTGGATCAAGTCATAATTGCTACCGATGCGGGGAGAGAAGGGGAGCTTGTTGCACGGTGGATTTTAGCGAAGGCGCATTGTCAGAAGCCGGTCAAGCGATTATGGATATCATCGGTTACTGATAAAGCGATTCAAGAAGGGTTCTCTCAGCTGAAAGATGGAAAGAGATATGAACCGCTATATGATGCTGCAGTTGCTAGGTCTGAAGCAGATTGGTATGTAGGACTGAACGGGACTCGTGCATTGACAACGAAATATAATGCGCAATTATCTTGCGGGCGTGTGCAAACACCGACACTTGCCATGATTGCTAAAAGGGAAGCAGATATACAGGCATTTAAGCCGAAGTCATTTGACCAATTATTTATCACGGTACAAGATAGTCTTCGCTTTCAGTGGTATCAAAAAGAAAGCGGAGAACGCAGAATCTTCGATGATCAACATGCCAAGAACTTAAAAGAAAAGCTTGAAGGAGAAAAGCTCACCGTTAAAGCAGTTAAAAAGCAGAAGAAGAAAACGTTGGCTCCTAAATTGTATGATTTAACAGAACTGCAGCGTGAGGCGAACCAGAAGTTTGGTTTCTCGGCAAAAGAAACGCTCTCCACGTTGCAAAAGTTATATGAACACCATAAGGCAGTAACGTATCCAAGAACAGATTCACGTTACTTATCGTCAGATCTAGTTGAAACACTAGAAGACCGCTTAAAAGCATGTGATGTACAGCCTTACCGGAAATTCGTTTCAGACATCAGGAAACGTCCATTGAAAGCGGGCTCTCATTTTGTTGATGACCGTAAAGTGACGGACCATCATGCGATTATTCCTACAGAGCAGGCCCCGGCACCATCTGCTTTATCAGAAAGGGAATACAAGCTCTACCATCTGATTGTTAGACGCTTTTTAGCTGTATTATACCCGGCTTATGAGTATGAGCAGACCAAAATAGAGGCTGAAGCTTGTGGGGAGCAGTTTGAAGCGAAGGGGGACCAAGTTCTCGCGTTAGGATGGAAAGTCGTATACGATACAAAGGAAGAAAGCGAAGGGCTCCCTGTGGTAAAGGAAGCTGAAGAATTCACGATTAAAAATTGCACCCTCACAAAAGGTGAGACAAAGCCGCCAGCTCGATTTAATGAAGGAACATTGCTTTCTGCGATGGAGCGTCCTCAAGCTTTTATGGAAAATAAAACGGAAGAGATTGCAGAAACCCTTGGAAAAACAGGTGGGATTGGAACCGTTGCTACGAGAGCAGATATTATCGAAAAGCTTTTCCAATCCTTTTTAATTGAAAAGCGAGGAAAAGATCTCTTTATCACGTCTAAGGGCAAGCAGCTGCTTGATCTGGTTCCAGAAGATTTACGTACTCCTGCACTTACGGCTGAGTGGGAACAAAAGCTTGAAGCGATTGCGAATGGGAAGCTGACAAAGCAGGCTTTTATCTCTGACATGAAGCAGTATGCCAAATCAATTGTAGGGTCAATTAAGGCAAGTGATAAAACCTTCCGTCACGATAATATAACAGGAAGCAAATGCCCTGAATGCGGCAAACTGATGCTTGAAGTGAATGGTAAAAGAGGGAAGATGAGAGTGTGTCAGGATCGTGAGTGCGGCTATAAAAAGAATATAGCGAAGGTCACCAATGCTCGCTGCCCTAAATGTAAAAAGAAACTTGAGCTTAGAGGAGAAGGAGAAGGTCAAACATTTGCTTGTGTGTGCGGTCATCGTGAGAAGCTGTCGGTCTTTAATGAACGGAAAAAGAAAAATAAGCATAAGCAAGTCTCAAAGCGTGAGGTTTCAAACTATATGAAAAAACAAAACAAAGATGAAGACTTTGGAAATACCGCTCTTGCGGATGCATTAGCTAAGCTTAAATTAGATAAATAAAAAGACTAAGACCCTAGCCTAAAGTGTACCCTTTGTAAAGGACATTTTTAAAAAGCCTAGGCAGCCTTAATAAGATGATCTCTGTACTGAACAGGGGTC
>NZ_ATAE01000049.1 GCF_000474275.2 Alkalihalophilus marmarensis DSM 21297 | reverse complement strand
GTAGTAATGTTATTTATTATACAAAAAAGTACCCTATAGGTAGACTTTTTTTAAGTGTCTACTCTATAGGGTACATTTTAGCCTGAGTTTACTCAAGTTAGGGTCTTTTCTGTCTTTATACTTTAAAACGATTCATTCGCTCAGTAAGAAGTTCACTTGCATCTGTCAGCACCTCAGCAGAGTCAGATACGGTAGCTAGGGCACGCATTTGTTCTTCTGTGGAAGCTGTTACTTCTTCAGCAGCAGCTGCTGATTGCTGAGAAATAGCAGCAATGTTTTCAATGGATGCGACAACAGAATCTTTACGTTCATTCATATGTCTTACTTCTTCTTTAATAAGGTTAATCGCTTGGATAATATCGCCTACAACGTATTCAATTTCATTAAACGATTGTTCTGTTGCGGCCACTGCTGTATTTTGTTCAGCTGTAATTGTCTTTGTAGAATGTACTTCACTAACGACTTTAGATGTTTCCGCTTCAATTCCTTCAATTGTGTGGCGGACCTTTTCTGTCGCTTGAGAAGTCTGCTCAGCGAGCTTTCGAACTTCATCAGCGACGACAGCAAATCCTCGTCCGCTGTCACCAGCTCGAGCCGCTTCAATGCTTGCATTTAAAGCAAGTAAGTTCGTTTGATTCGAGATATCGTTAATTGTATTAATTACTTGCTCAACTTCTTTGATGCGGTTAGCAAGGGTTTCCACGACACTCTCTACATTTCCAATCACAGTATTAAATGCTTTTGTTTTCTCTTGCAGAAGAGCTACTTGCGTAGAGCCTTTTTGATTTTCTTCTGTTGCTTTTTTAGAGAGGACGACCAATTCATCCGAGTGGTAATCGACTTTTTCAATTTGATTGGAAAGCTCAATCGTTAAATCTTTTGCCCCATCTACATCTTCCGCCTGCTGGGTAGAGCCGGATGCCACTTCGCTAATGGCATTTGCCACTTCCTCACTTGAAGCGATTGTCTCCTCAGAAACTGCACTTAGGCTTTCTGCCGAATCATTTACTTGTTCAACCGATGCTTGAATGGATTCAACCAACTCACGCATAGATCCTACCATGACATTAAAATCATTGGTCAGTTGTCCGATTTCATCTTTAGATGTGCTGTTCATCGTCGTTGTAAGATCTCCGTTTGCTACACGGCTTACTTCTTTCTTTAATGCAACGATTGGCTTGGTGATTCTTCTTGAGAAAATATAAGCAATACCGCCTGATAATAAAATAGCAGCAAGAGCAATCACAATGATCGTAGTGCGAATATCTCTTGCGCCAGCCATCATATTTTCATGTAGGAATACAGCACCTGTCCTCCAGCCTGTTTCAGAAACCGTATCGTAATAAAGGAGACGATTTTCTCCCTCTGACTGATAGTCCATAAAGCCGTTCTCGTTCTCTGACTGAATAAATTGAGACACTACCGGATGATCAGCTTGATCCCCGTTTAGTGTTGGGTGAACAAGGGCAATTCCAGATTGGTCAAATAAGAAAAAGTAGCCATCGTACCCAGGGCTGCTAGAATTAATAATCGATGTTAAGTTTTCTAAATATAAATCAAATGATACGACTCCGAGCACAGTTGTACCAGATGTTACAGCTTTGGCTGCAGTGACTACATATTCACCCGTACTAGCGTCTTCATAGGGCTCTGTCCAAATGACAGCTGCTGGATTTTCTTCTGCTGCTATATACCAGGGACGTGTACGCGGGTCATAATCTGAACCTACATCAATAAATGGTTCCGTAAAAAATTCCCCTTCGTTTGAACCGATATATGTAACAGCTATGTGCTCATTTAGGGAATTGAACGTTTGAAAGTCTTCGTTAACAATCGTCCACGCAGCTTCTTGTTCTTCTTCTGCTGCTTCGAGCATGTCTATAATGCGTCCATCTTGACTGTAACGGTCAAGAGATGATGCGAAATTTTCTAAGTACAATGAAATGAGATCTGTTTTTTCTTGTACAAGGGATTCCCCTTCAATTCGAACATTTTCCTCAACCTGTTGTTTTACTTGAAAATACGTTAAAGTGGAAACAACGCCTAACGTAATCAAGAGCAGCGTACAGATGAGGGTGATTACTTTTGCTTGAATCGATTTCACTTACTCCATCCTCCTTATAAATGCATACCTCTATATACATATCGGTTTAATAGTAGGAATTTTTAATAAAAAACGACAAAGGGGCTAGGTCAAAGTGCTTAAAATAGTTGATCTTCATCATGTAAGTCTTGTTGTGAAGGATTTAAATCAATCGATACAGTTTTATAAAGAAATTTTAAAACTTGAAGAAATAGAGCGTCCTGGCTTTGATTTCAGAGGGGCTTGGTTTCAAATTGGAGGAGGCCAGCTGCATTTAATCGAAGACCGTAACAAAATAGAAGAGAAGAAGATAATAGATTCAAGGGGACATCACTTTGCTATTAGAGTAGAAGATTATGACCAGGCTTTAAGCTGGCTTAAGAAGAAGGGGATAGAGGTCATCGAAAAGCCGTTAAGCAAAAGCGGATTCGCTCAGATTTTTTGTCTCGATCCTGATGGGCATATAATTGAGCTTCATGTAGAAAGAAAAGCATAAGAAAAGGAGGCCTCCTCTTCTTATGCTTCTTCTAGAATTTCTTTTACACGTCCTACTTGGCCATCTGCGAGCATCACCTTTATGCCGTGCGGGTGATGAGGTGATTTCGTTAAAATGCGTGAGATGATGCCTTCTGTTAACGTGCCAGAGCGTTGGTCTTTTTTCAAAACAATCTGAACGCGCTGACCGACTTTAATAGAGGAGCGGTTTTGACCATTCATGGGACCACATCCTTTCTAACGTAAGTGATCCACCTATCATACCTTAATCTATTTGATGTTCCTAGTTAGATTTATAAAATGGCTGAGACAAAACTGGAGCAGATGTAATAAACGCAGACACTGCAAAAAGTATCCATCCTAACAGGGGGTGTTGATTTCCGCTCCAATCAAAGGAGGAAGGACGTTGTAAAATGCTCCCTTGTTATAAGAAGTTGTTAAGTGATCTTAGCTTTTAGTAAAGTTAATTAATTTATCATTCGATTGGTTTGATCGAAATAGAAAGCATCCCACTATATCCGTTTCAAAGACAGTACTTAGTGGATGAAATATGCGTAGACTCCTGCGGTGCCTAGAGCAGGGCTGAGATCCCACAGGGCTAAAGCCCGAGGAAGCTCAGCAGCTCACCGCGGAAAGCGAAGCAT
>NZ_ATAE01000048.1 GCF_000474275.2 Alkalihalophilus marmarensis DSM 21297 | reverse complement strand
GGCTGAGATCCCACAGGGCTAAAGCCCGAGGAAGCTCAGCAGCTCACCGCGGAAAGCGAAGCATATTTCAGGAGCGGCGGCATGATCTTTTACTTTGCAATTCCTTTAATGTAAGCACCTTATTTATCTTTTAATGATTTAAGCGGCTTTGTTGCTGGACCTTCTATGACCTCGCCTTTGTAAGAGAAACGTGATCCGTGACATGGGCAGTCCCACGTTCGGTCACCATTATTCCAATTAAGCTCACAGCCCATATGCGTACAGGTTGTGTCGACCACGTGGAGACACCCTTCTTTATCCTTATACGCGCCTGCTCTTTTTCCGTCTACTTTTACAACTGCCCCTTCATCAACCGAGATTTCATCTATTGATTTATCTGCATCATCAAACTTGCCTTTTATAAGATGCTTTGCGACATCCAGGTTTTCAGACATAAAGTGGCGGATACTCGGGTCAGCGACAAAGCGTGAAGGCTTAAAGAGCTCTTCGTATGGACTGGGCCGATGTGTAATGAGATCACAAATCACATGAGCGGCAACCGTGCCGTTCGTCATCCCCCATTTTCTAAAGCCTGTGGCTACAAAAATATTTGGATGCATGCGTGAAAGTTTTCCGATATAAGGGACCTTATCAAGCGTCACAAGGTCTTGGGCAGACCAGCGGAAGCGGACCTTGGAATTAGTGAACATCTTTTGGCTGTATTCTTCTAGTGCCTCGTAATGATACATAGTATCCATGCCTTGCCCGGTTTTATGTTGTTCACCACCAACAATGACGAGCCTTTTGCCATCCATATCCGTGTAGCGTAGAGATCGTTTCGGCTCATCACAGCTTAAGTACATTCCTCCTGGAAATTCTTCATCACACTCGACAGCAACAACATAGGAGCGGTCTGCATGCAGTCTAGAAAAGTAAAAACCAGCGCCGTCATAGAACGGGAAATGGGAAGCGGCTACTACATATTGAGTTGAAATCCTTTTTCCATCACGTGTGACCACAATAGGAGCTTCGCCTTCTTTTACATCATCTGCAACCGTATGCTCATATATTTTACCGCCCATTTCAGTAAATCCTTTAATAAGATGAGCTAAATATTTCACTGGATGAAATTGTGCTTGGTTACGCATTTTGATTCCTGCTTTAATAGGAATATCGAGCGGCATGGAGGTAATCCATTCAGAATCAATGCCAATTTCCTGATAAGCTTTAAATTCATGTTCTAGCTTGCTGACACCTCGGTTATTGGTGGTGTAGAGGTAGGCATCCTCATCTGTAAAATCACAAGCCATTTTCTCTTCTTTCACTAACTTACGGATAAATTGAAGGGCAGCATCATTTGCCTCGTAATACAACTTTGCTTTTTCAATGCCGAGATTATGGATTAATTCATCATAAATCAGGTCATGCTGCGCTGTTATTTTAGCGGTTGTATGACCTGTTGTTCCGTTGACTAATACATCTGCCTCGATTAAGGTCACATCTAATCCTTCTTTGGCGAGCAGGTAGGCCGTTGTAATTCCAGAAATCCCACCACCTACAATACAGACATCAGTCTTAATGTCTTCTTTAAGGGGAGGAAAGCTTGCTAGCTGGCTTGTTATTCTCCAATATGGCTCTGGTCTCTCAGGCAGCTGATTGGGTGTGTGCTCATTCATTGAATTAAACCTCCTCAGTTCGTAATCTACTTCCATATTTTGTCCTAGTTGGTATGTTCTTATGTATCACAAATTAAGCTTCGTTAAACGTGAGGAATAAATTGAGGACTGCCGGATGGTGTTTTCCAAACAAAAAAGCTGCCCCGCTTAAGTGAGGCAGCCCGGGAGGCATCTATTAATAATAAAGAACACGAGTGATTCCGCATTTAGTGCAGCTAAGCGAATAGGAGTCTCCGGAAAAGGTATGTTCGCATGTTGTTTGTAACGTTATAATCTCTTTTTCAATTTCCTTTACTCTAGCGTTGAGTGCGGCTCGTTCTTGCTCAAGCTTTGCAAGCCGGACAAGCTTCATATCTAACACCACCTTATTTATACAGCGTGCTGCCGTGCTCCTTAAATTGCTGTGCCTTCTCCTGCATTCCTTGCTCAATTGCCTGATTGGTTTCAAGGTTGTTTTCTTTGGCATAATCGCGAATATCCTGAGAAATTCTCATACTGCAGAATTTAGGACCGCACATCGAACAAAAATGCGCCGTCTTTGCTCCTTTTGCAGGGAGAGTCTCATCGTGATATTCGAGTGCTCGTTCTGGGTCGAGGGATAAATTAAATTGATCTTCCCAGCGGAATTCAAAACGAGCTTTTGACAAGGCATCATCTCTTTTTTTAGCACCAGGATGTCCTTTTGCTAAATCGGCTGCATGGGCAGCAATCTTATACGTAATAACCCCTGTGCGGACATCTTCTTTATTAGGCAGACCAAGATGTTCTTTAGGCGTGACATAACAAAGCATGGCCGTGCCATACCAGCCAATCATTGCCGCTCCAATGGCGGAGGTGATGTGGTCATAGCCTGGTGCGATATCTGTTGTAAGCGGGCCTAGAGTATAAAAGGGTGCTTCATTGCATGTCTCAAGCTGTTTATCCATATTTTCTTTAATTAAGTGCATTGGTACATGGCCGGGCCCCTCAACCATCACTTGCACATCATGATTAAAGGCTATCTTAGTCAGTTCACCTAGTGTTTCAAGCTCAGCAAACTGTGCGTCATCATTGGCATCAGCAATTGATCCAGGTCTCAGCCCGTCACCTAGTGAAAAGGCGATATCATAGGTTTTCATAATGTCGCAGATTTCTTCAAAATGAGTGTAGAGAAAGTTCTCTTGATGATGGTACAAGCACCACTGGGCCATAATGGATCCGCCTCGTGAAACGATGCCGGTCATCCGTTTAGCTGTCAGAGGAACATAGCGCAGGAGGACTCCTGCATGAATCGTAAAGTAATCGACACCTTGTTCTGCCTGCTCAATTAATGTATCCCGGTAAATCTCCCATGTTAAGTTTTCAGCGATCCCATTCACCTTTTCAAGAGCCTGATAAATGGGAACAGTCCCTACAGGAACAGCCGCATTTCGAATAATCCATTCTCTCGTTTTATGAATATCAGAGCCTGTTGAGAGGTCCATTATTGTATCGGCACCCCACCTGGTCGCCCAAGTCATCTTTTCTACTTCTTTTTCAATAGAGGAAGTAACGGCAGAGTTGCCGATATTTGCATTTATTTTCACGTGAAAATTTCGACCGATGATCATCGGCTCTGATTCTGGATGATTTATATTGTTTGGAATAATGGCACGTCCAAGCGCAATTTCATCCCGCACAAACTCTGGTGAGACCTGCTCTCTGATCGCGACAAATTCCATCTCCGGCGTAATCATACCTTTTTTCGCATAATGAAGTTGTGTGACATTATTTCCTGCTTTCGCTCTAACGGCTGTCAGGCTTTGACGAGGAAATTCTTGATAGGACGCTCTAGGATCATTCTCACTTTTATACCCATTATCCATTGCACATACTTTTCGGCCGGAATAGGTCTCGACATCACCACGTTCAAATATCCATTTGCTCCGTAGAGGGGGCAGCCCTTTTTCTAGCTCGACAGTATACTGTGGATCAGTATAAGGTCCGCTTGTATCGTACACACGAAGCGGAGGGTTATCTTCATCACCGAATGAACCTGTGGTTTTGGATAAGGAGATCTCTCTCATTGGGACTTTGAGATCCTCTCTTGAACCTCTCACATACACTTTCTTACTTTCTGGAAATTGGGACATGATTGATAAGTTTTTTTGCATCGTATCAGACATCATTTTCTCTCCTCTGCTTGTGTTGTGGAGGACGAGATCTGTACATAAATAGGATAGGGGAGTACATAAAAAACCGAGTCCAAATCATAGATTTGGGCCCGGCTTATACTATGTAGAAGTAGTCAAATAGACATGAAAATACTTAGGAGTCTCTAACTTCCCTACGCTGGTATGAGCCAGATCAGGTCCGAAGGGTTAAAAAACTTCAACACGTTCTTCTCTCAGCCCAGCTCGTTGGACACCCCTAGTTAATGCTATTAAGTTCTTTAAAACAAAATCTCTTACAAACCAAATCCTAACATGAGAAAGTTTGGAAGATCAAGTTAAATTTTCGCTCTTTTCAAACAGAATCATTATAATGGTGTTCAAAGGAGTGACTTCAAAATGAACCGTCGTGCATTAATACTTGGGGCAACAGGGCTTGTGGGAAAGCAAGTTGTTGACCAATTATCTCAGTCGAAGGAATACAAAGAGGTACATGTACTAGTCCGCAGACCTGTGGATAAATTAAACCCTAAACAAATTGTTCATTTGGTAAACTTTGATACCTTGGAAAAAGGCGATATTCCAGCAGTAGATGATGTATTCATATGTATCGGAACCACGATTAAAAAAGCTAAAACAAAAGAAGCTTTTAAAAAAGTTGATTATGAATATCCGATAAAGGTTGCAAAGATAGCAAGGGAGCAAGGGGCTTCGCGTATACTTGTTATCTCTACGATAGGAGCAGACTCAGAGGCACGGGTTTTTTACAGCAGAGTAAAAGGCGAAATGGAAGAGGCAGTGAAGAAAGTAGGTTATCCACATGTGGATATCTTCAGACCTTCTCTTTTGTTAGGCAACCGTGAAGAATTTCGCTTTGGGGAAAAGCTGGGTGAGTATGCAGTAAAAGTGATGAAGCCTCTTTTGTTGGGCCCGCTTAGAAAGTATAGAGGAATTGAAGACGTGGTGGTTGCACGGGCGATGGTTAAACAGGCGTCAGAAAATAGAAATCCAGGTACAGTGATTTTTCAATCAAATGAGATTGAAAAGGCTGGGAGAGAGGAGTGAAGTAAATGTTAGAGCGGATCGATCATACAATCATGCATAGTTATCCTGGCATGGTGGCGCTAGTGACGGCGGCAGTTGAAGGGGAACATAATATAATGGCATGTGGATGGCATACTTATATTTCTTATGAGCCTCCTATATACGGGATAAGTATTGGGCGTGAAAGGTATACATACCAGTTGTTAAAGAAAGCAGGGAAATTTGCGATAAACTTTCTACCGTTTGAGAAGGCGGAAGTTATTCAAAAAGCAGGGGTGACCTCAGGAGCTGATACAGATAAATTATCAACCCAAGCTTTCATAGAGGGTGAGGCAACGGGAGCTCCCATTTTAAAAGAGGCCTACGTAGCATATGAGTGCGAGACAGTTGATGTTAAGACATATGGAGATCATGATTTTTTTGTCGCCGAACTTGTGGGCTTTTACCAAGATGAGGCTCTCTTTTTGAGTAATGGGCTGCCAAATTTACAACAACTTTCAATTCCTTTATATCTAGGGAGATCAAGGTACGTTAAGCTCGATAATAGAGTAAGGTCCAAAGATTATTTTTAAAAAGAAGATACTTTAATAAAAATGAAGAGGATCCCCCGATATGATGTTAGTGTCTGAAAAGGAGGATCCTCTACAACTCCCAATATTTCACCGGCTTCGCACTAACCTCATCCACTTCCTACTTCCTCTTCTCTACCTTCATCATGAGCCCGCCTTTAGGCCGAAGTGTGATAAGGGGCTGTGGTGTTATTTTTTGTTGGCTGCTTGTTAAGGTGAATTTATAATTCTGAGCAATCGCAGCTAAAGCTAACGTAGCCTCCATCATAGCGAAGTGGTTTCCGATGCAGACTCGCGGCCCGCCACCAAATGGAAAATAGGCAAAAGGAGGCAAGGTTTTAAGAAAATTATGATCAAATCGTTCCGGTTTGAAAGTGTTAGGTTCATGATAGAATGATGCGTTTCGATGCATAACATACTGACTGATTAAAACCATCGCCCCCTTGTTAAATAAGTAGGGTCCAATTTCTATGTCTTCTTCTACTTGCCTTCCGATCACATAGGCCGGAGGATAAAGTCTCATTGATTCAAATATTACATTTTGCGTATAAGTAAGCTTGGTGTAATGTTCTGGTAAGAGCGCCTCTCCATTTGTGGCCTCTTTTATTTCTGCGTACAGTCTTTCATCAACACTTGGATGTTGTGATAATAAATATAACGTCCATGCTAAAAGATTAGCTGTTGTTTCATGTCCAGCAAGAAATATCGTCATTAATTCATCTCGTAGCTGCTGATCAGCCATTGCAGCCCCGTTTTCTTCATCCCGAGCTTTCATTAACATCCCTAATAAATCTTCTGATTGATTATCTTCTAATCTTCTTTTGCTAATGATAGAAAAAAGGACATCATCCAGCTCTTTTACCGCCTTTTTCAGTTGTCGATTTGCTTGAGTAGGGACCCATAAAGGCAGAGGAGAGAGGGAGCGCATTCTTTTGATACCAAGTTTCATGACTGCTTCCATCGGTTGTTCTATCACATCTGCCCCTTGTCCCATCTCCATGCCAAACAATGTTTTTGTAATAATGCCAAGCGCTATATTCATCATGTCAGCTGCAATATTTCTCTCTTCTCCGTCCTTCCAATCTTTTATAAATGCGTTTGTTGTTTCTATCATATCTTGAGCGTACTGGTGGATATGTGTTTTTTTGAAGGCAGGCTGGATAAGTCTCCGCTGCTTCAGGTGAGACTCTTTTTCATTGGTTAATAGACCTTCTCCTACCACAGCTTTTAGCATTTGGATATCCCGAGATTTAATGAATGCTTTTTGTTTTGTCACCAAGATTTCTTTAATAAGATCTGGATCATTGACAAAATACACTTCTTGAAATAGGCCGAAACGAAAAGAGCTCACAGGACCGAACGTCTCAGCTTGGTTGCTTAAAAAGCGAAGCGGATCAGATGTGAATGCTTGTAAGCTCCCTTTTAACCAATGTTCTTTTGGACCTGGTATTGGTTTTCTCCTTTGAAATCTATTAGTCATTGTTCATCATCCTCATTTTTTTACTAGTAACGGAATTAGGATATGTAGAAGAAAGAGATTGGAAAGGTATAGATGCGGAAGGACAGAGAGAATTGGTTCGTGTGCTTGATTTTATTAAAGGTAGGTTAATCTATGAACGGATTACCCGCAGCATGTGTATAGTGTAAAAGGCAAATTTCACAGGAAGAAGTATAGAAATAGAAGGATAGAAGGAGAGTAGAAAATGGGTAAAAAATCAAAATCAAAACCTAAAAGAGCGATAGTGACGTCTTTTGGCAAAAAACTAGAGAACAAGATGAATCAACAGGTTAAAGAATGGGTAGAATCTGCAGAAAGTGTTGAGCAGATGAATGCTATGCTAGAAAGTCATGTCCAATCCTTAAAGAAAGTAAGAGGATACTCTGAGCTTATTTCTCAGCAGCTGAATATACCATCAAAGGACGATGTAGCAAGAGTTGCTAATCTTGTTATTCAAGTAGAAGAAAAGATTGATAGGCTAGAAGAGAAGGTTGATCGTTTGGGGGAGGAAACAAAAACATTAAAGAAAAAGTCAGAGGGAGTTAGCCAAAGAGAGAAAACGAATAAGAGAAATGACAGCAGGCAAACCGTTATAAATAATAATCATGCGGCATCACCAATGCTTATGGTGAATCCTCATATCACAGATCCTCGTCTGTTTCAGAATGAGCTTGAATGCATGCTAGATGAGGAGTGGGAGTAGATGGAACATTTTGATAGATTATTAAACCCTCATATAGGACAAACATCTCGAGTGGCCGTTTGGAAGAAAAATAAAGCGACGCTCTGGTATTATCCAGCGAAGAAAAAAACGTATCGTGTTCCTTTATTTCTCGTCTATTCCTTGTTGAATAAAGCCTATATTCTTGATTTGGCACCCGGGATGAGTATGGTGGAGGCTTTTAATAAGCAGGGGTATGATGTGTATTTGCTTGATTTTGGAGTGCCGGGATACGAGGACGGACATCTTACAATAGATGATTACGTGTTGAAGTATATCAAGCAGGCTGTCAAACGAGCGCTTGCTCATTCTAGGGCAGAGGAATTGAGTGTGATTGGCTATTGTTTAGGTGGTACGTTGGCATTAATGTATACGGCTTTAAGCACGGAGCCTATTCGGAATCTCATCCTATTTGCGCCTCCTCTTGATTTTGATGAACCGCCTTTTTTAGAAAAGTGGACAGAAGCGTTAAAAAGGGAAGAGATTAGTTTTGATGACGTGATCGACCAATATGGTTTGATTCCTGCTAAGCTAGTAGAGGTTGCTATGCGGACAATGACTAAACCATTTACTTTCACAAATACATTGTTTCCTCCAGTTCAAAGCCATACCCAACGTTCAAAGAAAGCAGAACTTGTAAGCAAGTGGGTAGAGGATCATATTCCTTTTTCAGGGGCTGCATTAAAACAGTTAATGAATGAATTGGGAAAGAAAAATAAATTGATTTTAAATGAGCTTTATTTAGGCGGGGAACATGTTAACCTTCGAAACGTCACGGCGGATTTGCTGGTTGTTTCTACGACTGACGACTTAATCGTACCAGAACATTTAACAAAACCATTGATGAAAATGATAGGGAGTGAAGACCGGACATATAAGCGAGTAAAAGGGGGCCATATCAGCCTTGCGCTTTTAGGAGAAATTCCGGATTTTCTCGAAAGTTGGCTTGAAGTACGGTCAGACCGGATATAATCAGAATAAATACGAAGGCTAATCTAGCGGATAAGGTCACTGAAAGAGGACATTCATATTCCTATAGTAGTTGTTGATCTCCGCTGCAGGGACTCGCTTTCCGCGGGCGGTCCGGAAGCCTCCTCGTCGCTCGCTCCTGCGGGGTCTTCCCTGGCCTCTCACTTCCCGCAGGAGTCGAGTCCCTTCCGCTCCGATCAACGGAGAAAGTAGGCAATTAAGTCGCTCCCTCAGTGCATGCAGTTCTTGACTAATTTAGCTTTTAGTATAGTAAATAATTAAGGTTTTGATTGGTTTGATCCAAAACGACATGATCCCAATAAACCCTTTATATAGCACGTAACTTAGCGGATGAAATATGCGTAGACTCCTGTGTGGCCTAGAGGAGGCCACTGATAAACCCATGGTTTTTTTAGTGGCCTGAGGAAATGATTAAAAAAATAAAAAAAAGGGCAG
>NZ_ATAE01000047.1 GCF_000474275.2 Alkalihalophilus marmarensis DSM 21297 | reverse complement strand
AAATTCGACCAACCACTCTCAGAAAACAAAAGGACTTTTTCAGTGGCCTCGCCTAGAGCAGGAGTGAGATCCCACAGGGCTTTAGCCCGAGGAAGCTCACCAGCTCCACACGGAAAGCGAAGTATATTTCAGGAGCGACGCCTATGCTATAACTCATGTTTAGGGCATTTGAGGTTAAAAAAGCTTGAAGATATAACTATATCAGTCCATATGATAATTATACAAAGCAGTAACCCAGCGAAGCATATTTCAGCAGCGGCAATTCTCCTCTAACATACATTTGTTTTCAAGAGATTTTTTCCAGCCTCTTTTTTATTATTGTCGTCTTCGTACGTCTTGAATAATGAAGCGGCTTTTCGGTATGCTTGGCATTCTGCTTAAATCATACGAAAGATCCTGCTTCGGCACGTCATACGTAATGTTCTGAGCCAATTGAGATAAGCTGATTTTCATTAATTCAATCGTGATCCACTCGCCTGCACAGCGATGCCCTTTATGCTCATCGCCGCCTCCTTGAGGAATAAAGGAGAAAGGACTGCCTTCCCAGCCTTTAAATCGTTCAGGACGGAATTCATTAGGGCTCTCCCATAGTTTTGGGTGGCGATTGGTCCCATATATATCAAGCAAAACGAGTGTGTTCTCTTTAAATTGATGAGAGTTCCACGTGAAATCCTTTTTCACTCTCGCGCCAGTAAAGGGAGCAAACGGATAATAACGACGCACTTCTTGAGTGAAGAGGTGACTGTATGTGCTATCTTGATCTTGCATCAGCTTCTCGCGTTCTTTTGGAAACTCATGCAGCCCAACAGCCCCAAACGTAATAAAACGACCTACCGCAACCGTTGGACGGATGACATTGATTAATTCAATAGCGGCCATCTTAGCATCCATTAAGGTCCCGTCCAGTTCCTTATGCCAAGCCATTTGATAAAGAGCCGTTGATTCACGAGGACTCCGCTGCTCAGATCTGACTTCTTCAATTAAGGACGTTATCCATGCTTCCGTTCTCTTCCTTGCGCTTCTTCCGCGGGCGTGGCGTACACCAACCGCTCCAAAAGCATCAATCATGTCACCAAAATCCTTCGTACGCTTTTCTACCTCTTTTTCTTCTAACGGCACTCCAGCCCATTCACAGGCAACCTTAGTCAGCATCGCTTCCATTTCATCAAACAGGACAATTTTCTTTTGCGTTTCCCATTTCTTTATGTAAAGAAGCCATTGAGCGCGCGTAATTTCATTTAATTCTTGAAGACGTTCACGAGACATTAATGACATAAATAGCTGCTTACGGTGACGGTGCGCTTCCCCGTCCATGGATTGAATGGCATCCTCTCCAAATAAAGTCTTTTGAACACGTTTTGGGGCAGCGCCTTCCCTTTTGAACTTATCATTATCATAAAAAACTTTGGCTCCATCTTCACCTCTGAGGCAAATCGCTTCTTCACCCATCAGCCTTGTTTTGAAGATATCTGATTGAAAGTCTTGAGCACGTTTGTGAATAAATAAATAGCCGTCTTTAAGGAGTGAGAGGCTGTTATCTAATCCTTTTTCACTTGGGATGTTTGCTTGTGATGTTTTCATAACTGATCCGCTCCTTCTGCTATAGTATCCGTATCTCTTTTGGATTTTCCCAAATATCTCCTTTAATAAACGTTAGATAAATTAGAGGTTTGTACCTGTTTCATTAGTGAAAAAGGTAGGAGAGGGGGGATGAGCGTGGTTTCAATGCTGTTAATAGCCATTACGATTTTATTTTTAATCGGAAATCTTTATTATTTCTTTTCAAGTAAATCCTATAAACAGAGCTACTTTTGCCCGACTCTATTTTATAAATTATTTTTCGTCCTAGTAGGGATTACATTCGGCTTTGCCTTTCTCTATTACTTCCTTTCGTTTCATGAGCCTGTTCTTCTAATTAATGATCCGACTGGTGAAATTGCTGAACAAACCTTTTTAGATTTTCTGTATTTCAGCGGGGTAACAATGTTATCCATTGGTTACGGGGATCTTGTCCCTGTTGGAAGTGCGAGATTTTTTTCTATTATTCAAGCTAGTCTTGGCCTGCTCTTACCCGCTGCTTATTTCATGAAAGGGTTTAGTGCTGCAGCTCAAAGTGAAGAGAACTCATAAAAAAAGTGAGCCGCCATTAAGCCTGCTCACTTTACACCATACAATTTATTCAGTAATAACAGTTTCCACACCGTAATGATCAGAAACAATGTCACGATTGCGCCCGTTGAAGATCACTTTTGAGGAAAATACGTTTGCTTTTTGGTTTGTTAGGATTAAATCGATACGTAATCCTTGTTTATTCTGATCCCATCCGGCAATTTTTCCTTCAACAGTAACACCAGAATCTTTTTCGTTCGCTAATGTAAAGGTGTCATAAAGACCTTTTTGAATAAGGTAATCATACCCTTCGTTACGCACATCGGCATGATTATTGAAGTCACCCATTAAAAATACTCGCCCATCAGCTGGCATCTGCTTTAGCAGCTCATCCATTTGACCGCGTGCGGGCTCTTCTGTATCATCCCACCAGCCAAGGTGACAAGAGTAGAAATGAATCGGTTTGTTATCGATCTCAATGACAGCACCAACAATATTTCTTGATTTCCAATTTGTCATTTTACGGCTCTTCGTTACATAAAAGTCATGTGACTTAATAATAGGATGGCGTGTGAGGAGGGCAATGCCTTCCTCAAACACCTCATATCCGAAGTGAGACGGAGCCCAGACCATTTCATATGGAGGGGAGCCGAGCTCTTTTAGCTTCTTCTGTAAAATGAGCCCGTAGTTGTCAGCCTTGACTTTACCGTCTGCCGCATCTTGATTGCGATGCTGACTTACTTCTTGCAGAGCTATGACATCGTATTGTTCTTCAAAGATTGTTTTTGCTAGATGATCGAGCTTTTTTTCTTGATTTTCTTCCTGCCATGCGTGAACGTTTAATGTTAACAGTTTCAAAGGCATCTACGCTCCTAATCGGTCTTGTACATCTGACTTAATTATATCTGCTTTTGGACCATAAATCACTTGAACACCGCGGTTTTTCACGATCAAACCAAGGGCGCCCGTTTCTTTCCACTCCGCTTCTTTTGCTACTTTTTCTGGATCTTTTACTGTTACACGAAGTCGCGTCATGCATGCATCTACATCTTCAATATTCTCTTCTCCGCCAAGTAAGGCAATGATCTTGCCGGCAAGGCCGTCTTTACTTACTTCCGCTTTTTCAGCAGAGCCTTTTCCTTCTTCTTCGTTTTCTAAATAGTTTCCGTTACGTCCTGGTGTTGGAAGGTTCATTTTCTTAATTAAGAAATTAAAGACAACGAAGTTTAATCCAAAGAATACAAGGCAGACAACGACAAAGTTCAGAAGGTCGCGAGCAAGGCCTGCATAAATTGACATTGGAGTTCTTGTTAATAGCTCGATAAATCCAAATGAGTGAATTCGCAAGTTAATGACATCAGCAGCTGCAAATGCAAAACCAGTTAATACAGCATAGACCACATAAAGAAGTGGAGCTGCAAACATAAACATGAACTCAATCGGCTCTGTTACCCCGGTTAAAAATACAGCTAAGCCAGCAGATAAGTACATAGGCTTATATTTATGACGCTTTCCTTTATCAACATTTAAATACATCGCTAATGCAGCACCAATCAGGGCAGCAGATGAAAGAATCATTTGACCAATTTTAAAGCGTGCAGGTGTAACTTCTTCAAGTAATTGATTATATCCAGCCACATCGCCAGCACGAAGCATGTTTGTTAAGTCTGTTACCCACGCAAGCCAAAGCGGATCTTGCCCGGCAACCACACGACCGATATTTTCACCTGTTTGAATTACATACGTACCGCCAAGTTCTGTATAGTTAATCGGTACCGTTAACATATGGTGAAGTCCAAATGGCAGCAATAAGCGCTCTAGTGTACCAAAAATAAACGGTGCAATGACAGGTGCGGTATTTCGTGAAGTTGCAATCCATTGTCCAAAGTCATTTAACAGCGTTTGCACAAACGGCCAGAATGATGACAGAACAAGTGCAGTAATAGTAGATCCAAATATCACGACAAAAGGTACAAATCGTTTTCCATTAAAGAATGATAAAGATTGCGGTAACTTATCAAAGTTATAGTATTTATTAAATAGTACAGCTCCTAAGAAACCAGCTATAATACCAACGAATACGCCCATATTTAGGGCAGGTGCTCCGAGTACTGATGTAAAGTAATCGCTAACAACTAATTCACGGCCAAAGAACGTAATCGTTGCTTCAGGGTCTTGCAGCATATCATTATTAACGCCAAATAATGCACCAGTAATACGGTTAATTAAAATGAAAGCAATCACTGCAGCGAAAGCTCCGCCTGCTCTCTCTTTTGCCCACGAACCACCTATTGCAACAGCAAATAGAATATGAAGGTTAGTGATAATCGCCCACCCGATGTCTTCCATTACGCGGGCAGTTGTTGCAACTGCTGCCAAATCGCCGCCGCTCATCGCAATGAGTTTCCCAAGCGAGATCATAATCCCTGCAGCAGGCATAACAGCTACAACAACCATTAATGCTTTCCCTAGCTTTTGCCAAAAATCAAATGAAATAAGCTGTCTCATGTAAATCCTCCTCAATTAACTAAAGTTATATTTAATAAATATAAATTAAATCGTTTTCAGAATCCGTTTTCAAAAAGCAAGTTGTGCGCTCTAATGCAAACGTTTGCTCAGGAGTTATTCTAGTAGAGATTTTTTTAACTTGCAAGTGTTTTTTACTACGTTTTCTCTCAGTTCTTATTCTAGATCGTTGTCCTGCCTTGTTTAAAAGGCAATATTAAATTTTGTGGAGGGCAGTGAAATAAGGATGGTTTCGTTTATTTTCGTTAGGGATTTTAAGAGGTAATCAAGAGAAAGCATTGTAACTTTTTATAATCCGTTCTATAATAAATGAGCAAAGAAAATGCGCAAACGTTTGTCTAAAGCTGTCAACATACGTTGCTAAGGCAGAAATGAATTTATAAATATCAAATAATGTAAACGTTTTATTTTGAAAGATAAACAGTTGGAGGGATTCAGATGGATAGAAAATGGTGGAAAGAGGCAGTTGCTTATCAAGTGTATCCACGAAGCTTTATGGATTCGAACGGTGATGGGATTGGTGATCTGCAAGGGGTGATCCAAAAGCTTGATTACATTAAAGGTCTAGGAATTGATGTGATCTGGATCTGCCCAATGTACCGTTCACCGAATGATGATAATGGGTATGATATTAGTGATTACCAAGATATTATGGAAGACTTCGGTAATATGGATGATTTTGATCAACTGTTAAAAGAAGTTCATAATCGTGATATGAAGCTGATTATTGATTTAGTTATCAACCATACGTCTGATGAGCATCCTTGGTTTATCGAATCACGCTCATCCGTCGATAATCCAAAACGTGATTGGTATATTTGGCGTGATCCAAGTGCAAACGGAAGTGAGCCTAACAACTGGGAGTCAATTTTTAACGGACCGGCATGGGAATATGATGAGAAGACAAAGCAGTACTACATGCATATTTTCTCTACAAAACAGCCAGATTTAAATTGGGAAAACGGTGATGTTCGCGCGGCACTGTATAACATGATGAATTGGTGGATGGATAAGGGAATTGACGGTTTCCGCGTTGATGCTATTTCGCATATCAAGAAAATCGACGGGCTGCCTGATCTTCCTAACCCAAAAGGGCTTGATTATGTCCCTTCTTTTGATGGACATATGAATCGCCCGGGAATCCACAAGTTCCTTCAAGAAATGAAAAATGAAACGGTAGCTAAATACGATGTGATGACCGTTGGGGAAGCGAACGGTGTAAAGCTTGATCAAGCAGATGATTGGGTAGGAGAAGATCGCGGTGCTTTTAATATGATCTTCCAATTTGAACATCTAGGTCTTTGGGGAAAGGAAACAGGCGGTGAGCTCGATCTTATTTCCTTAAAAGAAACACTGACTAAATGGCAAAAAGGGTTAGAAGGCCGAGGGTGGAATGCATTATTCCTTGAAAACCATGACCAGCCCCGGAGTGTATCGACTTGGGGGAATGATAAAGAGTATTGGTCTGAGAGTGCAAAGGCACTTGGAACGATGTTTTTCTTCATGCAAGGCACGCCATTTGTTTATCAAGGTCAAGAGATCGGCATGACGAATGTACAATTTGATACGATTGAAGAGTATGATGATGTCTCGATGAAAAACTTCTATCGGATTGAAACTGCTAAGGGCCGTTCTCATGAAGAGATCATGAAGGTTATCTGGGAGCAAGGCCGCGATAATTCGAGAACGCCGATGCAATGGGATGACTCGAAAAATGCTGGTTTCTCTACAGCAGAATCGACTTGGTTTGGTGTGAATCCTAATTACAGTGACATTAATGTAGCAAAGCAGGAACAGCTAGAGGACTCCATTTTACATTACTACAAAAAGATGATTGCCCTCCGCAAATCAACAGACGTTTTAATGTATGGCCGGTATGATCTAGTTTTCCCTGAGCATAAAGAAGTATATGCCTATACGCGGACACTCGGTGATGAGAAATATGTGATCCTTGTGAACATGTTTGGTAAAGAGGCTGAGGTGGACTTAAGAAGCCTAGGCTTATCAGAAGACTCTTCGCTCGTACTTGCGAATTATACAATAAACAGTTCGCTCGATTCTCTTCGTCCTTATGAGGCGAGAGTGTACCGATTAGCATAAAATGATCTATTTGGGGCAGCCTTATTAATAAGGGGCTGCTTTTTTGGGTGTAAATAGTGGGATTTTAGTTAGTGAACAAAATAATAAAGTTTCCTTACGTTGCTTTTCTATAACCCACGTGGTATGATTGAATTTGTTTTTAAAAGGAAATTTGCGCCGACCTTTTTGGGAATAGGCGACACATAGCATCGTTTTAACGACCATATTCCAGATCGTTGTGGGGTATGGTCTTTCTACGTACGTATATAATAGCTAATAGAGAAGATGTTAGGCTTACGGGGAGCCAAAAGAGGTGATTGAACTCTTTTATGTGACATCTTTTACGTGTCGCAGGATAGGCTCACCAAGGCGCTAAAATCAGATAAGATAAAGGAGATTTTCGATTTGGCAACTTTTTATGAATTTGGTTTGAACTCTGAGGTAGTTCGAGCAGTAACACAAATGGGTTTTGAGGAAGCAACTCCGATTCAAGCGGCTACGATTCCAACAGCCCTAGAAGGTAAAGATATTATTGGTCAAGCACAAACAGGTACGGGGAAAACCGGAGCGTTTGGTGTACCGTTAATTGATCGCATTAATATTGAAAATGATCACGTGCAAGCATTAATTCTTGCACCGACTCGCGAACTTGCAAACCAGGTAGCGGAGTCATTATTTAAATTTGGTAAATACAAAGGTGTTCGTACTGTAGTTGTATACGGCGGACAAGATATGCGTAAGCAGATTCGTGACCTTAAAAATAAGCCACATGTTGTTGTAGCAACGCCTGGTCGTTTAATGGACCATATGCGTCGTAAAACAATTCGTCTAGGACAAGTAGAAACAGTTGTACTTGATGAGGCGGATGAAATGTTAAACATGGGCTTCATTGAAGATATCGAAACAATCTTAAGTGAAGTGCCTAATGAGCGCCAAACATTACTTTTCTCAGCAACTATGCCAAAGCGTATTGAGAAATTAGCACAAACATTTATGAGCGAGCCTAAGCTGATTGCTGTTAAATCTAAAGAAGTAACAATGGAGAACATTGAGCAGCAATACGTTGAAGTTCATGAACGTCAAAAGTTTGATACACTTTGCCGTTTCATTGACATTCACACGCCTGAGCTTGCCATTGTGTTCGGTCGTACGAAGCGTCGTGTTGATGAGCTTTCTGAAGCGTTAACGAAGCGCGGATATCGTGCAGAAGGAATTCACGGTGACTTAAATCAAGCAAAGCGTGACAGTGTCCTTCGTAAATTTAAAAACGGACTTGTTGATGTGTTAGTAGCAACAGATGTAGCTGCACGTGGATTAGATATCACAGGCGTTACTCATGTGTATAACTTTGACTTGCCGCAAGATCCTGAAAGCTACGTTCACCGTATTGGACGTACAGGGCGTGCTGGTAAATCAGGATTAGCTTTAACGTTTGCTACACCTAGGGAACGTGAGCACGTGAAAACAATTGAACAAGTGTCTAAAAAGAAAATGACTCTTCGTGAAGTTCCAACGTATGAAGAAGCGATTAAAGGCCAGCAAGAGCTAGCTGTTGAGCAGCTTCGTGGATTAATTGCTGACGGCGGAGCGGATGCTTACCGTGCAATTGCTAAGGATCTTCTACAAGAATCTGATGCGACAACAGCACTTGCTGCAGCATTAAAGCTTCTTACAAAAGAGCCAGATACTACAGATGTGAAATTAACGGGTGAAGCACCTTTACGTGTGAAAAAGCATCGTTCAGGCGGCAGCGGCAAGCCATACCGCAGCGGCGGCGGACGCCGTGATGACCGCAATCGTGATCGTCGTCGTCCTGGCGGCAGCTTCCGTAAAGATGATCGTAACCGTGACCGTCGCTCAGGTGGTCAAGGCAATCGTTCAGGCGGCCAATACCGTAAATCAAAACAAGCATAATTTCTTAGTAAGCCATTCTCATTTGAGAATGGCTTTTTTTTATGTGATTTTTAAGAACAATTGATTAGTTTCTTGAAAAAAGTAAGAGAAATTAAATAAGAATGATTGACATTCTCATTGATAATGAATATCATTGTTGTTGAGAATGATAATGAATATCAATAAAATAATGTGTTTAAATCGTTAAACCAAGTTAGGAAGAGCTATGAAGATTAAATACTTAGTCCTTTTATTTATCCTATTGTCATTTGGTTCCTTATTTGTAGGAGTATCTGATATTTCGCCTTTAGAAATATTCAGTATGACAGACGAGCAAAAACATATTTTCTTAACGAGCCGGATTCCGCGTCTGATCAGTATTATCATCGCAGGCGTTGGGATGAGTATCTGCGGATTGATCATGCAGCAGCTGACAAGAAATAAGTTTGTTTCACCGACAACCGCAGGAACACTTGATTCAGCAAGACTGGGTATTCTAGTGAGCATGATTTTATTTGCTTCAGCAAGCCCGCTGCAAAAGATGATTGTGGCTTTTTTATTTGCGCTGGCAGGAACGTTCATTTTTATGAAAATCCTTGAGCGGATCAAAATTAAAAATACAATCTTCATTCCTCTTGTCGGCTTAATGTTTGGAAACATCGTCGGATCGGTGACCACCTTTTTTGCTTACCGTTATGACTTGATTCAGAACATGTCATCCTGGCTGCAAGGGAATTTTGCGGTCATTATCCGCGGTCGTTATGAATTGCTCTATATCAGTATTCCTTTGTTGATTGTCGCGTACATATTTGCTAACAGATTTACGATTGCTGGAATGGGTGAGGAATTTTCAAAGAATCTAGGCTTGAAGTATAAGCAGGTAGTTAATATCGGCCTGGTAATTGTTGCTGCCATTACTGCAGTTGTTGTTTTAACTGTAGGAATGATTCCATTTTTAGGACTGATCATTCCAAACATTGTAACGATTTATAAAGGAGATAATTTAAGAGAGAACCTGCCGCACACGGCGCTTCTAGGAGCTGTATTTGTACTGTTTTGTGACATTCTTGGGCGTATTATTATTTATCCGTACGAGATTCCAATTGGATTAACTGTCGGTGTGATTGGAAGCGGAATCTTTCTTTATCTTCTACTCGGGAGAAAAAAATATGGGTTATAAAACGAAGTTAATTGTACTAGCTGGATTGTCGCTTACACTTGTTGTACTCTTTTTATTCCTCGATTTAAACAACTGGGAATACGCCCTTCCTAGAAGAGGAACGAAAATCTTTGCCATTGTTATCACAGGTGCAGCGATTGCCTTTTCAACGGTTATCTTTCAAACGATTACGAATAACCGAATTTTAACGCCTAGTATTATCGGGCTTGATTCCTTGTATATGCTGATCCAAACCTTTCTTATTTTCATGTTTGGCTCTACGAGTGTGATGGTGTTAAATAAGCATCTAAACTTCGGGATATCAGTGATCGTAATGATGTTATTTGCTGGCCTGCTTTACAAAACATTATTCAAAAGAGGCGGCCAGAATATATTCTTCTTGTTATTAGTAGGGATTGTCCTTGGGACGCTGTTTGGCAGCCTGTCTACTTTTATGCAGGTTATTATTGACCCGAATGAATTTTTGTCGGTGCAAAACCGGATGTTCGCAAGCTTTAATAACGTCAATACTGACCTATTATGGCTTTCTATCATCTTGTTTTTCTTGATCAGTCTTTATTATTTCAGGTTTAACAAGTACTTAGATGTACTCTCGCTTGGCAGAGAACATGCGATTAATTTAGGGGTTGATTATGATTATGTGATTAAGCGTCTCCTAGTCATCGTCGCAATGCTGATCTCAATTGCAACCGCTCTAGTAGGGCCAATCACTTTCCTAGGATTATTAGTCGCAAATGTCGCCTATGAGTTTATGAAAACCTATAAGCACTCCTACATTATCATAGCTGCTATGCTGATTAGTATTATTGCTTTAGTTGGCGGTCAATTAATTGTAGAGCGAATCTTTTCATTTGCGACTCCGCTTAGTGTCATCGTGAATTTCGTCGGTGGTGTATATTTCCTCTATCTTTTATTAAAGGAGAGTAAAAAATGGTAGAAGTTACTAAGGTCTCAAAACTGTATGGTACGAAAAAAGTTGTTGATGATGTCTCCGTGAAAATTCAAAAAGGCAAAATTACTTCTTTTATTGGGCCGAATGGGGCAGGTAAGAGTACGCTGCTCTCAATGATCAGCCGTCTTATTGATGCTGATACAGGGGAAGTCATTATTGATGATGCGAAGATCAATGAAACGAAAAGTGGAGATCTCGCAAAGAAAATATCCATCTTAAAACAAGCAAATAATATTAACATCCGCTTAACGATTAAAGATCTTGTTTCTTTTGGCCGCTTTCCTTACTCAAAAGGTAATCTATCAAAAGAAGATTGGAAGTATATTGATGAGGCGATAGATTATATGGAGCTTCGTGACATCCAAGATAAGTATTTAGATCAGTTAAGCGGCGGGCAAAAACAGCGTGCATTTATTGCAATGGTTATTGCTCAGGATACCGAGTATATTCTATTGGATGAGCCGCTAAATAATCTAGATATGAAGCACTCTGTACAAATTATGAAAGTGTTAAAGCGTATGGTTAAAGAACTCGGTAAGACGATCATTATCGTGCTTCATGATATTAATTTTGCTTCGTTTTACTCAGACTACATTGTCGCATTAAAAGACGGCAAAGTCGTTAAGGAAGGGCCGACTCACGAGATTATTAATAACGATGCTTTAAAGGAAATCTATGATATGGATATCCAGATTAATGATATTAATAACCAAAGAGTCTGCGTGTATTTTGTTTAAAGCGTGTTAATTTATTTCGTAATAGAAGGATGATCAACCGTCATTCTATTAAATAAATAAAAAAAGAAAATATAGGGGTGGGTAAGATGAGAAAAACATTACGTCCAATTATGTTCATGTTCGTATTAGTAATCTTTGCAGCGGTTCTTGCAGCATGCGGAAGTGAAAATGCAGAAGAAGCTGCAGCCGATGTGAATGCAGAAGCGGAACAAACAGAAGGGGTAGCTGAAGATACAGAAGAAGCTGAGGCAGATGCCGATGCAGAAGCGTCTGAAGTCACTGTTACACATGATTTAGGAGAAGCGGTTGTTCCTAAAAATCCTGAAACGGTTGTTGTGTTTGATATGGGTGTTCTTGATACATTAGATACATTAGGTGTAAATGTGACAGCATTGCCTCAAGAAAATGTACCTGATTATCTTGAGAAGTATAAAGGGGAAGACTATCAAAATGCAGGTACTTTATTTGAGCCTGATTTTGAAGCAATCTATGGAATGGAGCCGGACCTGATTATTATTAGCGGCCGTGCATCAGAAGCGTACGAAGAGTTAAACGAAATCGCACCGACAATCTTTATGGGTGTTGATACGACAAATTATGTAGAATCATTTAAAGGAAATGTAACGACTTTAGCTGAAATCTTTGAAAAAGAAGAGGAAGCGGCAGAGAAATTAGCTGAAATTGAGCAATCAATCGAAGAGTTGCATGAAGCAACAACAGCAAGTGAAACAAGCGGACTTTTAATCATGGCTAATGATGGCGATATCAGCGCATATGGTCCTGGTTCTCGCTTTGGTCTTCTTCACGATGACTTTGGTGTAGCTCCTACAGATGATTCAATCGAGGTAACAAACCACGGTCAAAATATTTCGTTTGAGTACATTGTAGAGCAAGATCCTGAGTACTTATTTGTCATCGATCGTGCGGCAGTCGTTGGCGGTGAGTCATCAGGTCAGCAGACGATTGAAAATGAGTTAGTCAAAACAACTCGTGCATATGAAGAAGGAAATATTGTCTACCTAGATCCGGTAAACTGGTACATCACAAGCGGCGGTTTAACGGCTGTTTCTGAAATGGTAGAAGAAGTGAAAGCAGGAATTGAGTAATATTTAAATAACGGAGACGACTTCCATTCACGGATACTTAAAGAATGTAGGTCGTCTTTTTTGTGTTTTTACTATAGGTTCAAAGCTTATTTAACGAAGAATGGCAAACAAGGGTTATAGCGGATTCGCCGCTGCTGAAATATACTTCGCTTTCCGTGGGGAGCTAGTGAGCTTCCCGAGGCTTCTTTTGGACGGCGGGATCTCACCTCTGCTCATGGAGGGCCTAATGAAAAGCTGTCAAATGCGAGAGTGAAGAGTAAGCGCATCGCTCCTGAAATATGCTTCGCTTTCCGCGGTGAGCTGCTGAGCTTCCTCGGGCTTTTTGCCCTGTGGGATCTCAGCCCTGCTCTAGGCGAGGCCACTGAAAAAGTCCTTTTGTTTTCTGAGAGTGGTTGGTCGAATTT
>NZ_ATAE01000046.1 GCF_000474275.2 Alkalihalophilus marmarensis DSM 21297 | reverse complement strand
GAAGAAACTGCCCTTTTTTTTATTTTTTTAATCATTTCCTCAGGCCACTAAAAAAACCATGGGTTTATCAGTGGCCTCGCTCTAGGCACCGCAGGAGTCTACGCATATTTCATCCGCTGGTTTATTGCTTTTTCCAGGAATGGAGTGGAATAATTTAGTTAATAGGCTCAGTTCTATTCACTAAGTGCTTCTTATAATGAGGGAGCAACATAACAACTTTCTTCCTCCGTTGATTGAAGCGGAAGGGACTCGACTCCTGCGGGATGTGCGTGGCCAGGGAAGACTTTTTTAGTATGTGCGTGGTCAATAGGTATCCTACCAGAGATCAAGCGACAAGGAGGCAACTGGTACCGCCGCGGAAAGCGTGTGCCTGCAGTGGAAATCAACAACCACTGCAGGTGCTCACTTTTTCTAGGTAACCTAATCTTTTAAGGTATTTAAAAGGATTTTTGCCAAGAATCGAGAATAAATGACATATACGAAAGGTGTGTTGTTTGAATGGATAAGGTAAAATCAATTGGATTTATCGGCTTAGGAGTTATGGGGAAAAGTATGGCTAAAAATCTGATGAAAAAAGGGTTTTCGGTGAACGCTTATACACGAACAAAATCGAAAGCAGAAGATCTCATTGAAGAAGGCTGTACGTGGTGTGAATCGTCCACAGAAGTAGCGGGAAAAGCAGATGTAATCATTACGATGCTAGGGTTTCCAAGTGAGGTCAAAGAAATCTATTTTGGTGAAGAGGGGCTGCTTAATAAAGCAAGAAAAGGCAGCATCTTGATCGATATGTCGACCTCATCTCCCACTCTTGCAAAAGAGATTGCCGAAGCTGCTGACAAACATCAGATGACCTCACTTGATGCTCCTGTTTCTGGCGGGGACATTGGAGCAAGAGAAGCTCGTTTAACGATTATGGTTGGTGGTAATGAAGAAGCTTATAACAAAGTACTTCCTGTTTTTCAGGCAATGGGTACGAATGTTGTACTGCAAGGCGGACCAGGAATGGGGCAGTATACAAAAATGGTCAACCAGATTGCGATAGCTACAAATATGATAGGAGTTTCAGAGGCAATTAGTTACGCAGATAAGGCAGGATTGAATCCAAATCTAGTACTTAAAAGTATTGGCGGGGGAGCAGCAGGAAGCTGGTCACTTAGCAATCTAGCTCCACGTATGATAGCAGGAGACTATGAGCCGGGGTTTTATATTAAGCACTTTGTGAAAGATATGACAATTGCGCTAGAGTCGGCAGAAGAACTAGGCCTTGATACACCGGGGTTGAAACTTGCTAAGGGAATGTATGAGAAGCTAGTGACGCGCGGATTTGAAGATGCAGGAACTCAAGCATTAATTAAACTCTATGTCGATCAAGCGTAATCGTTTCCAATCTATCGACATTCCTACTAGAATAGAGTGGAAAGACACGTTTCAACATACACTTAGGAGGTAGTAAACATGGAACAAACACTATTTAGACAGTTAAACACTTGGCGTGCTTTTACGTTAAAAACACTGCAAAAGGTAGAAGAGAATCAAGTTGATCAAATTCCAGAGGGGTTTAATAATAATATCCGTTGGAACGCTGGCCATATTGTTGTCATCCATGACCGTTTAACCGCTCAAATGCTTGGAGAAGCTCCTAGTTATCCTAAGGGGTATGATACGTATTTCGATAAAGGGACAAGCCCGAAAGATTGGGATGATGCTGTTCCGTCTTTAGAAGAAATTAAAGCAGAGCTTGAAGGCCAGATTGCAAAGCTTGAACAAAAGTTAAAGGGCAACTTAGATAGGGAGCCGCTTGGTAATGTGTTTGATATGCCGACAATCGGTGATTTGACCGTTTTTTCAGTCGGCCATGAAGCGATGCATTTAAGCACGATCCATAAGTTAATGAAGTTCACAAAAGTATAAAGAATGTAAAGGATTCGTGAAGTGTATAGAGATCTTATTAAGACTAGCGAGAAGCTGTTGCTAGTGCTTGTGACAATTGATAAGGTAAAGGTGCAGCAAGCACGACCCCCTTTATCCTTTTTTGAGTGAGCTGGGAATATTCCCAGCTCCTTTTTTACGTAAAATTAGCTCACTCATATTCCATGTTAGATAATCTAACATAAGTATTGCGAAAATTCACTCAACAACATAAAGTAATAAAAAACAGAGAAAAAATACTTTATGAAAAGGAAGTGGATGGGGATGACAACTGTATCAGTACCAACGAGAGAGAGCCAAATTGAGGAAATTCGTGCAACGATTGAGACAAAACATGTAGAGCTATTGCATATGCAATTTGTAGATATTGAAGGAACATTAAAACATGTAACAATTACATCTGAACAATTAGATCAAGCAGTAAACGGTCAAGTGATGTTTGATGGTTCATCAATAACAGGCTTCACTCCGATTAACCAATCAGACTTATATTTAACGCCTGATTTAAGCACCTTTGCTGTACTTCCTTGGACAGAAGAGGAAGGGTATTCTGAAGCGAGGTTTTTATGCAGCGTAAAAAAGCCTGATGGGTCGGACTTTTTGGGCGACCCGCGCAACGTTTTAAAAGAAACGGTTAAGCGTGCTGAGGAAAAGGGCTATTCAATCAATGTAGGTCCAGAGCTTGAGTTCTTCTTATTTGAGACGGACGATGCGGGACAGCCTACATTAAAAACACAAGATGTCGGCGGATATTTTGAGCCGTCACCAAAAGATAACGGTGAAAAAGTTCGTTTAGCGATTTATAAAGTATTAAAGGAAATGGGCTTCACGATTGAAGCATCGCATCACGAGGTGGCAATCGGCCAGCATGAAATCAACTTCAAGTATGCTGATGCACTTGGTGCGGCAGATGCAGCAACGACATATAAATGGGTCGTAAAAACAGTAGCAGGACAGCATGGTCTTCATGCCACATTCATGCCAAAGCCGCTTGCAGGGGCAAATGGCAGCGGAATGCATACGAATATTTCGCTGTTTGATATCGAAAAACAAGAAAATGCTTTCTATGATGATACAGATGAGTTAGGGCTGTCTGAAACAGCTTATCAATTTATAGCCGGATTAATTGATAATGTGAAAGACTTTGTAGCAGTGACAAACCCGCTTGTAAACTCATATAAACGTCTCGTTCCTGGCTATGAGGCTCCTTGTTATATTGCTTGGTCAGCTTCAAACCGTTCAGCTCTTATTCGTATCCCGGCAACACGTGGCGCTGGAACTCGTGTTGAGATCCGCTGCCCGGATCCATCAGCAAACCCTTACTTTGCATTTGCTGTTGTTGCATCAGCAGGCCTTGATGGAATTGAACGTGAACTGACTGCACCCCCAGCAGTCAATGATGATATTTTCAGCATGACACGTAAAGAGTGCTTTGAGCGCGGTATTTCGAACCTGCCGACAAACCTTGAGTCTGCTCTAGATCATTTTGAAGCAGGTACGATTGGCCGCAACACTTTAGGTGAACATGCATATTCAGAATATATTGAACTAAAACGTGGTGAGTGGGATGACTTCCGTACAACGGTTTCTGATTGGGAAGTAGCAGCTTATCAAGCGAAGTTTTAAGAATAGTAAAAGCATGCAGTCATTTGGCTGCATGCTTTTTTAGATTACATTCCTTTTTCTTTCGTGTGAAGAGGAACACTTCGCCTCGCTGTTATTTTTTTGAAGGCAGGGGTGCCGGAAGTAGTGAAAATAAGGAGTCCGATCCATATGAAAATAAACGCGGCCAATTGGATCAAGCTGAAGGGCTCTTTATATAGAAAGACACCAAACAGAAGCATTAAGGTCGGTCCAATGTATTGAAGGAACCCGATTAATGACAAGGATATCTTTTTTGCACCAACAGAGAAAAGCAGAAGTGGTATAGCTGTTGCAGCCCCGGCTCCAATTAACAGTATCCATGTTTCAAGAGAGTGTGCTGAAAAAATGCCCGCTTCAGGTTTGGCAAACCACACATAAAGCAGAGCAAAAGGGGTCATCAACATTGTTTCAATTGTTAGTCCTACCAGTGCACCGACATTGACTAATTTTTTCATAAGTCCATAGATTCCAAAGGTAATAGCAAGCAAGAAAGAAGCATACGGAATAACCCCGTAATAAACAGTCATTAAGGTCACCCCTATAAATGCAAGGGCGAAAGACACTCCTTGCCAGCGAGTAAACCTCTCCTTTAGAAATATCATGGCAAGAAGGACATTAACTAACGGATTAATATAATAGCCAAGGCTCGCCTCTACCATCCGTTCATTCGTTACCGCCCAAATAAAGACAAACCAGTTTAACGTGATAAAAACAGAGGCTGAAATCATGCCGATTGTTTGCTTTTTACTGGTAAGAAGACGTTTAACCTCTTGTACAAAAAAGCCAACCTGTCCTCTTAACGCTAAGATACCAACCATAAAAACAAGGGACCAAATTATCCTGTAGGCTAATACTTCCCCTGGAGTTACATGTTCAAGCTGTTTCCAGTAGAGAGGTAGGATTCCCCATAATATATAAGCAAAGATCGCGGCTGTAATCCCTATCTTTTGTTCTGAGTGCTGCGTATTAGATTGTTGCACCTTGTCACTGCCTTTCTATAAACATAACAGGTCTGACAAATGCCAGACCTGAATCGTACTACTTACCTTCTATTAGCTATATGTTTTAATGGCCCGACATATTGATTGAGTCGGAATGAATGCTTAATAGCTGTGTTGACAAATTCTTTCGCTGTGTGGATCGCTTCTTGTACAGAACGTCCTTTTGCTAGCTCTGCAGTGATCGCAGCTGCAAAGGTACAGCCAGCCCCGTGAGTAAACGTTGTATCGATTTTTTCTGATTCAAGCAGTGTGAAATCATTTCCATCAAAGTACACATCGACTGCTTTATCATGATCAAGCTTGCTTCCACCTTTTACCACAACGTGTTTTGCACCAAGCTCGGAAATGGCAGCTGCTGCTTCTTTCATTTCACCGATTGTTGTAATCGGACCGTGTCCGCTTAGCTGCGCAGCTTCAAATAAGTTTGGTGTTACCACTAATGCTTTAGGTACTAAGACATCACGCAGACATGCATCCGTTTCTGGATTCAATGCCTCATCTGCACCCTTACATACCATAACAGGGTCTACAACGAAGTTTGAAATATTGTATTGATCGACTTTTTTAGCTACAAGCTCAATAATTTCCGTACGTCCGAGCATTCCTGTTTTAGCGGCATCGATCCCAATGCCAGCAAGTACTGTTTCAATTTGCTTTTCTAGCTGTCCCACATCTTGAGGAAACACTTCATGATTCCAATTATTATGAGGATCCTGCGCTACGACTACCGTTAAGGCATTCATACCATAAACGCCAAGTTCCTGAAATGTCTTAAGATCTGCTTGCAGTCCTGCTCCGCCGCTTGTATCTGAACCCGCAATGGTTAACGCTTTTTTCATTGTCATAGATGTCCACTCCTTTAGTATGCTACGATTCGATCGTTTTTACTTGTCCTCCATTATAAGGGAAAGTATGAAAGAGATAAATGGGAAATCTAAAAGAGTAATGAGCTTTTCTATTGACGAATGAAAAGAATGTTACTATACTTTATTTAGTAAACAAAAAAGTATAGAAAGTTTATAGAAATATAAAAAGGGAGAGATAAACCAATGGCAACAGTATTATTTGTAAAAGGAAATCCAAGAACGAAAGAGGAAGCAGTCAGCGTAAAAATGTATGAGGAGTTCCTCACAACCTATAAAGAAGCAAACCCAACTGATGAAGTTATTGAGTTGGATCTATATAAAGAAAATCTTCCTTACCTTGATGCAACCATGCTGAACGGACTGTTTAAGCCAATGCAGCAAATTGCTACAACTCCAGAGGAAGATGCAGCTCGTGAGTTAAACGATCGTTACCTTGAGCAGTTCATTAGTGCGGACAAAGTCGTATTTGCTTTCCCACTATGGAACTTCACGATTCCTGCAGCACTGCACACGTATGTAGATTACCTAAGCCGTGCTGGCAAAACATTTAAATACACACCAGAAGGTCCTGTAGGATTAATGGGTGACAAGAAAGTTGCGTTATTAAATGCACGTGGCGGCGTTTATTCAAACGGACCAATGGCTCAGCTTGAAATGTCTATGAACTACATGCGCACAGTAATGGGCTTCTGGGGCATCGAACAGCTTTCAACTGTAATCATCGAAGGTCATAACCAAATGCCAGATGAGGCAGAAAACATTATTGCAAACGGACTTGAAGAAGTACGTAAGACAGCAAAAGCATTTTAATTATGAACAGTAAAAGCGCTGGGAGAGAAAATCTCCCAGCGCTTTTTTGATTACTAAGTGGAGTAATTTAATTATCTTTCAAAAGCAACCAAAAAGAAGGTGCCTCAAACAAGGGATAGCATAGTTGTCGCTTCTGAAATATGCTTCGCTTTCCGCGGTGAGCTGCTGAGCTTCCTCGGGCTTTTGCCCTGTGGGATCTCAGCCCTGCTCTAGGCACCGCAGGAGTCTCCACATATTTCATCCGCTTGGTTACTGCTTTGTGTAATTATTAAGTGGAATGATTTAATTATGGTTCAATGCAAATTATAATAGTGAGTTCATCTGCTAGAGATCATTTAAAAGCTACTTATAATGGGGGTACTATACAACACCTTGCCTCCGTTGGTTGTAGCGGAAGGCACCGATTCCCGGGAAAAGCGAGTACCTGCAGCGGAGATCAACAACTACTGAAAGGGGCGCTTTTTGTGTTCTAACGAGATACCCATACTTTCATTCACATTTAGCTATAATGCTCAACGTACAATTCTCCAAGCACCTTCGCAATTTCTTTCATGCCGTACTTACCGGCTTTGCGTTCTGCGTCAGGATTGTAGTTTGTATTCGTGTTAACGTCATACGTAAAGAGATTTCCCGAAGCATCACGAATAAATTCAATTCCGGCAAAATGAATATCATTAGCAAGCAGGAAAGCTTCATACTTATGAATAATTGGGTCATCAAAGTTTTCAATGATCTTAAACTTCTCTTTTGGCTGTGCGGTCGTTGGACAGAAAGCATCGCCAATCTGACAAACATCAGCAGGACACAATTCAAAACCCTCTGATGTGTCTACTTCCACAGCATAAAAGAACCTTCCCCCAATAAATTCACAGCGAGTAATTGTTGAATCTGGTGATTGAATGTATTGCTGCAAAAGGGTAATACCATCAATTGGCTCTTCAAAATCCGGCCCTTCCACATACTTTTTAAGTGCGTCTGTATTCTCAAATAGCTGAACGCCAAGTCCTTTTCCTGCTCGATTATGTTTTGTAATAAATGGAGCATCGTTGAATGCTTCAGACGCATCTATTATATGTTTTTTCCCGACAGCTGCCATTGTTTTTGGCGTTTCAATTTCAAAGGATTCAAGGGCTGTATATTGTGCGACTTTGCTCACTTCAAGCTTAAGGGCACGGCTTGTATTAAGCACGATACGGCCATAAGCTTCCAGCCAATCAAGCACAGCCCCTGTAAATTCTGGTGCATATCTGTGCTCTCTGGTGTGAGAAGAAGCACTCATGCGATTATAAAAAATTCCTTGTGGAGGCTCTTTTGTTAGGTCAATCATTCCTTGGTCCAAGTGCCAGGTTTCAAATGGATGGCCAAGAGCTTCTAATTCCTTACGAAGCGGCTCAGTCCATTCCTCATTTTCATGAATGACATATATTTTTGCAGTCATCAGTCAGCTCCCCTTTCAATCCTTATTATTCTTATATGATATAAAGATTATAACGCATTGGGGCTCTTTATGGTACAAGCTTGCTCGACGTAATAACATAGAAAAATAAGAAGAAGTTGCACCGCGCGTCTCTCTGCGATACGATAACGCAGAGAAGAAGCAGGTACGATGCGAAAAAAAGGAGTTGTCTGTATAATGTCTGATCGTGATAAACAATTACGTGAAGCCGCTTATCAGGAAGTTGAAACACATAAATCATTAGTAGAAAGTGATCGTTTTCGCCTAGGGTATCACTTAATGCCGCCAGTCGGCTTGTTAAATGATCCAAATGGTTTTATCCAATACAAGGGTGTATACCATTTGTTTTATCAATGGAATCCGTTTAAAACAGAACATGGCGCAAAATTTTGGGGACATTACACCTCACGTGATTTAGTCAATTGGGAGCACCATGAGATAGCCCTTGCACCAAGTGATTGGTTTGATAAGAATGGCTGTTATTCCGGGAGTGCGATTGAACATAACGGAAAGATGTATTTATTTTATACAGGCAATGTAAAAGATGAACACAATAATCGAGAGAGCTATCAAGTATTAGTAGAATCAGAAGACGGTTTTACTTTTGATAAAAAAGGAGTCGTTGTTGAGCTTCCTGAAGGGTATACAGCTCATTTCCGCGACCCTAAAGTTTGGAAGCGTGATGATTATTTCTATATGATAGTCGGAGCACAAAGCGAAGACCTAACAGGAAAAGCTGCCTTATTGCGTTCTAGTGATCTATACAAGTGGGAACATTTAGGGGCGATTGCTGGTGCGCACGTAGGGTCATTAGAAGATTTCGGCTATATGTGGGAATGTCCCGACTTATTTGAACTGGACGGCGAAGAAGTGCTAATCCTCTCACCTCAAGGGTTAGAGCCTGAGGGAATGTTATATCAAAATATTTATCAAGCAGGCTACTTTATTGGAAAAATGGATTATGAAAACGCTCGGTTTGATCACGGTGAGTTTGTGGAAATGGATCGAGGCTTTGAGTTTTATGCTCCGCAAACGACAGAAGATGATCAAGGGCGCCGCCTGCTCTTCGGTTGGTTAGGGCTGCCTGAAGAACGTGAGGAAGACCACCCAACCATTGAATATAAATGGATCCATGCGATGACTTTGCCTCGTGAACTTAGAGTGAAAGATGGCAAGCTCTATCAACTGCCGGTAGAAGAGTTAAAAAAGCTTAGACATGCTGAAGTCATTTATCAAAATGTGGTATTGAATGAAGAGGAGCAAGCTTTCGCAGGGATTGATGGAGAACGTTTAGAATATGAGCTCACGTTTAACGAAAATCCTTCAGGTGAAGTAACGATTCAGATGCGTAATCATGCAACGATTACGTATTCCCCTGAAAAAGAGCGCTTGACGCTGAGCCGAATCAGCTTTGTGGATGGCAAAACGATTGAGGAGCGTCATTGTGAGATCAGCGAGCTGAAAAATCTCCGTGTGTTCCTAGACTCTTCATCAATTGAGATATTTGTAAATGACGGGGCAGAAGTATTTACCGCTCGAATTTACCCGGATGAAAACGAGAAAAATATTACCTTTAAAACAGGACAACCGACATCTGTTCAACTGCAAGCGTGGATGTTATACTAGGCTAGTATGATTAACAAGTGAACCAAGCCTGCACCTCATCAAGAGGGTGAGTGTGTAGGCTTTTTATTTTCTTAGAATAGCATAATTATACGGTGAGATGATTGATCACTCATCATCACTTTGCAGTCATATTAGATGTGGTTAGTTCGGAGGGATAGTATGGATTCATCTAATCAAGCAGAAAGAAAGAAGCGATTTACCGCTAAACATTATTTAGCATTCATCCTTCCTTCTTTGATTGGTATTTTATTATTTATGACACCGATTGTTATAGACGGGGATATTACGATTCCTGTAGCCTTTTTGGCAGGTATTGTAGAGGGAGCATTTGCTGATGTACTTCCGTTAGCAATGACGATTCTTCTTGTCCTCTCGGTGATTATGACAGTATTTGTTGTAGCAGCAAAGCCTGCCTTTGCGAAAAAAAGCGAGCTGGTCGAAGCCTTATTTGATGTAGGCTGGACGTGGACAATTATTCGAGTGTTTGGAGTGTTGTTTGCTGTTTTAACATTGATGGAGTGGGGGCCAGAGTTTATTTGGTCAGAAGACACGGGTGGTCTTTTACTGTTTGAACTAATCCCTATTTTATTTTCTGTATTTTTATTTGCCGGGTTCTTCTTACCTCTATTAATGAACTTTGGTTTAATGGAGCTTGTTGGATCAATTTTAAATCGTATCATGCGTCCATTGTTTACTCTTCCGGGCCGCTCATCGATTGATTGTATGGCTTCTTGGATGGGTGATGGAACGATCGGGGTACTGCTTACGAATAAACAATATGAAGATGGCTATTATACAAAACGTGAGGCAGCTGTTATTGGGACCACCTTCTCTGTCGTTTCGATTACGTTTAGTATCGTCATTTTGTCTTATATGAACTTGGAGCACTTATTCTTACCGTACTACGGAACAATCGTATTAGCCGGGTTTGTAGCAGCAATTATTTTGCCTCGTATCCCTCCTTTGTCTAGAAAAGCAGATACGTATATTACAGATAAGAAATACGATGCAAAAGAAGAACGTCAAAGTATCGGAGCTTCTTTTAAGTCAGGGCTTCGTCAAGCGTTAGAGCGTGCGACAACGAATAATGGCTTCGCTGCAAATGTCAAAGGCGGCATGAAAAATGTCCTTGATATGTGGCTTGGAGTGATACCTGTAGTAATGGCTCTTGGTACAGCGGCACTTGTTGTTGCTGAATATACGCCTTTATTTGAGTGGTTAGGTGCACCATTTATTCCGCTTCTTCAAATCATGCAGGTACCAGAAGCTGCAGCAGCTGCTCAAACAATGGTAATTGGATTTGCAGATATGTTCTTGCCAGCAATTATCGGCAGCGGCATTGAAAATGAAATGACGCGTTTCATTATTGCCTGCGTATCTGTTACTCAATTAATTTATATGTCTGAAATTGGCGGACTGCTTCTAGCATCTAAGCTGCCAGTATCGTTTACAGATCTAGTGATTATCTTTATTGAGCGTACGCTGATCACACTGCCGGTTGTTGTGTTAATGGCTCACTTGATCTTTTAATGGTTGAATGGATGAGTATTAAGCTAGGCAGCTGAAGCAGCCAATAACGTCGGATCTTCATACATTAAGTTGCTGAATGCACACAATAAAGATCTCGACTGACGCAATAGTAATCAATGGACGCATAAAAGGGTTGTGGTGACGCAATCCTTTTCGTCATTAATCATAAAAACAAAAGCAGGTGAATCCTTATGAAAAAGCAGGTAGTAGCGATTACAGGAGCAAGCAGCGGATTAGGTGCAGCTCTTGCCAAAAAATATGCACAAAAGGGAGCACATGTCTGCTTGCTTGGAAGGTCAAAAGAAAAGCTAGAGTCTTCTTTTAACGGCCAAGAAGGAAGTTATTCAGTTCACGCGCTTAATATTGTGAACAAAGAAGAGGTTGCTTCTGTTTTTCACCAGCTGAGTGAAGAGTTTGGCGAAGTGGATATGCTGATCAATAATGCAGGGGTAGGGTATTTTGGATTGGCAGAAGACCTTGGCACAGAAGAGCTTTGTACGATGCTTGATGTAAATGTTAAAGGAACGATCTACCCAACACAAGCGGTCCTTCCTCAAATGAAAGAACGTAACAAAGGAACGATTGTTAATATTGTATCGACTGCAGGGCTTGTAGGAAAAGCGAATGAATCAGGCTATGTAGCAAGTAAGTTTGCTGTTCGTGGATTTACGGAGAGTTTGCAGGCTGAACTCAGTGACACAATGATTCGAATTAGCGGTATTTATATGGGCGGCATGGATACTCCTTTTTGGGATGGCATATTCTCAGGTGAGAAGCGTAAAATGTTAATGCAGCCAAAGGATGTGGCAGAAGTCATTGTTCATAACCTTGATGAGCGAGCAAACCTTTCCGTTGATGAGGTCATCATTCGAAATAAAAAGCCAAAAAAGTAAACAAAGTGTTTGACGAAAACTGTCGAAGCGGTTAAAATGTAAGCGAAAACATCATAAGCGGGATTGTTACTGATTATGCAGGCAAGACCTAAAATGGAGGAACGGGATACGTCTACCCAAATGACGGATTCTGACCATTTTAGGTCTTTTTTTGCATGAATTGGGTATTGAAGGGATAAGGATTCTGCTTAGACAAAAACTATAGAGAGCTTAAATAAGGAGGAAATAAAAATGGATACGAAAAAAGTAGCCCATGAGCTTGTTGATCTGCTTGGCGGAGCTGACAACGTTGTAAGTGCCACTCATTGTGCAACTCGTCTGCGAATTGTGCTAAATGATGATGACAAGCCGGATAAAAGTCAAATTGAAGAGTTAGACGGGGTAAAGGGAGTATTTAAAGCATCTGGTCAATACCAAGTCATTTTTGGAACGGGTCTTGTTAATAAGGTTTACGCTGAGTTTGCTGAATTAACAGGACTAGGCACAAAAGATACAGACGGGGGAGAAAAGCAAGTAGATCACGCAGATGCTGCTAAAAAGAAAATGAATCCCCTCGCTCGGATAGCGAGAACTCTCTCTAACATTTTCGTTCCAATCATTCCGGCGATCGTAGCGAGTGGTCTTTTAATGGGTTTATTAGGGATGCTTCAGGCCTTCGAACTTGTTCCGCCTGACAGTCCATGGATTCTATTTTTAGATATGTTCTCAAGTGCCGCATTTATTATTTTACCGATTTTAATTGGTTTTAGTGCTGCCAAAGAATTTGGTGCCAATCCGTATTTAGGGGCAGTTCTTGGTGGAATCATGACGCACCCGGCGCTGTTAAACCCTTGGACATTAGCCGATGCTGAACCGGAAACGATTCAATTTCTTGGAATGAATGTTGATCTTCTAGGGTATCAAGGTACGGTTATTCCGATATTATTAGTCGTTTATATTATGAGTAAAATTGAGCGCGGTGTACGTAAAGTCGTGCCTAATGCGATTGATTTACTCGTCACACCATTTGTGACAGTCATTGTAACTGGTTTTATTGCGATGCTATTCGTTGGGCCGCTTGGGACAATGATTGGAAATGGTCTAACGTGGGGTCTTGATTATATTTATAACACAGCAGGCATTTTTGCAGGTCTCCTGTTTGGAGGGCTTTACTCAACGATTGTTATTACAGGAGTTCATCACAGCTTCCACGCAATTGAAGCGGCTCTGATTGCTGACTTTGGCATGAACTTCTTACTGCCAATCTGGGCAATGGCAAACGTAGCCCAAGGTGGAGCGGGTCTTGCAGTATTCTTCCTGACAAAGAACCCTAAAGTGAAAGAAATTGCGATCCCTGCATCATTCTCTGCATTCCTAGGTATTACCGAACCAGTAATCTTTGGTGTGAACTTACGCTTTATGCGACCGTTTATCGGAGCTGCTATCGGTGGCGCTCTAGGAGGGGCATACGTTGTATTTACTAATGTAGTAACGAATGCATATGGATTAACAGGAATTCCAATGTTCGCGATTGCGGCACCTTTTGGAACAGCGAATATCATTAATTATGCAATTGGTATATTAATCGCTGCAGGTGGTGCCTTTGTAGCTACGTTATTACTTGGTTTAAAAGAAGATGCTGAGAAGAAAAAATAATTTCGCATAAAAGAACAGGCCTGCTCATTAGAGCGGGCCTGTTTCGTTTATTTAGTAGAGCTAGTCGAATATTCGGCATCCTCTACTGATACAACGCTTGATGATAATTTCAACAGCCCGCTTCCTTGTGCACGGCGGCTGAAGTTAAGAGAAACGGTGTGCTTGATCAGTTGTGCGAAAATTTCTGGTTCGGTCAACGTTCTTTCAAACTCTTTTTCTCCTTGTTCAATTAACAGGGCACAAGCACCGGATACATGCGGTGTAGCCATTGATGTGCCGGATAAGACAGCATAACCGTTGTTAAGGTAAGTTGAAATAATTTCTTCGCCTGGTGCGACAAGGTCAATCGCACAATTTGTATTGCTGAATCTAGAGATCTCGCCTTCTAGATTGACAGAACCTACTTGAACGACTTCTGGATAAGCTCCAGGGTAGGCATATTCATCTGTGTCATGATTGCCATCCCCTTCATTTCCAGCTGCACATACGACTAAAATATCCTCGGCTACAGCATCTTTTATCGCTTGGTGAAGTTCAGGAGTATCAATTCTTCCCCCTAGTGACATAGAAATGACACGAACTCGTTCATTGTTTGGTCCACGCCAATTTATCGCATAACGAACCCCTTCAATAACCCATTTTGTATCTCCATACCCTTGTCCGCTAAGCACCTTTACAACGAGCAGTTTCGCTTTTGGTGCGGTCCCAATGACGCCTTTGTCATTCTCACAGGCAGCAACCGTTCCGCATACGTGAGTACCATGACCGTTAGAATCTTCTACATTATCAGGGTCGCTGTTATCATCTGTAGTAAAGTTACGACCATCAATAATTTGATCCTTAAATTCGATGTGGGTCGTTTCACACCCTGTATCTAGAACAGCTACAACAGTATTGCCACCCTTATATCCAGCCTCCCATACGGCTGGTGCTTCAATCATTTCAATACCGGGCGGAATAATCTTTGTGTCATTTAGAACCTTTTCAACTTTGAATGGAATCAGGCTCACTTTACTCAATGCGACTCCCCCTAGTGAATAAGAATTTTTTTGATAAAAAGTGCTAAAATGCTCGACATATATCCCATTTACACTTACAATATAAATACACTTATATTAGATTGAAAATTTAGAAAGTTTGTTGTATAAATTAGTTTATTCGGTATTATACTTTACTCGTAGGCAAAAAAATCTCATATAGGCGATTTCCTCAAGGGAATCGTCTTCTCTTTTTAGGCTTCTTTTTAATCTCTTTTAAATGTTTGATACCTAACATGACGGTAGAGAAGCAAGTGGCAGCAAGTACGGACAACGTCAACAACTGCTCAAGCAACTCCATCACTTTTATCCCCCCCTTTTTTACAAAAAGAGCCCTACACAGTAGAAGAACGACTGGTAGGACTCGTGTTATAAGAGTCTGCATAGGTGCATTATAATGTAAGGATAAATATGGAATATATGTCACTTCTGATTGTACCACAGCTGTAAAATTCTCACAATAATAGTTTGAATATTCAGTTATATCGTCCTGTTTAATCTTATAATTCGACAGGTGTGTCCTAATGCTTTTATACTACTTGTTTAGTGAGACAAAAGCATTTACTTTGTCCCATGTTATACTACTAAAAAACTGAGATATAACATGGAGGTAAACAGGTATGAGTATCTTAAAGAATGATTGGAACGAACTGCTTAAAGATCAGTTTGAGCAGCCTTATTATAAAGAGCTACGCGAGTTTTTAAAAAAGGAATACCAAGAGGAAATCGTTTATCCCTCAATGCATCACCTTTTTGAAGCTCTTCAATTAACATCTTACCGTGATACAAAAGTGGTCATTCTTGGGCAGGACCCCTATCACGGACTTGATCAAGCACATGGACTAAGCTTTTCAGTGAGGCCTGAAGTCCGCATACCGCCATCCCTTCAAAATATGTTTAAAGAATTAAAAGAAGATCTCGGCGCCTCGATTCCTAATAACGGATATCTTGTTCCCTGGGCAGAGCAAGGTGTTCTTTTATTAAATACTGTTCTCTCGGTAAGGGGAGGACAAGCAGCTTCACATAAAGGGCGCGGCTGGGAGCTCTTTACCGATCGGGTGATTGACCTTCTGAATGAAAGAGAAAAGCCAGTCATCTTTGTACTTTGGGGTAAGCATGCAGAAGCAAAAAGCAAGCGAATTACAAATGACCATCATTTTATCATTACAGCTCCGCATCCGAGTCCCCTCTCAGCTCATCGCGGATTTTTTGGAAGCAGACCATTTTCAAAGATCAATAGGATATTAACAGAAATGGGAGAGGAGCCGATTGAGTGGCAGCTCCCAAATCGATAAAAGACTAGGATGTAACGAAAAGGTTTAACTTAGAAGACGAACGAATCGCTAATTAATGTAACTCCCTTAGAAAAAGTTGATCTGAAGGGAGTTTTTCCTGCGCCCTTATAGTGGTTGTTGATCTTCGCTATAATTAACAGGAGAGGAGTTTGAAAGTTTCTCAACTCATTAAAAAGCAGCTTTCATCGACTTCATCTAGATAAACGGTAAACCTACCTCTCTAATCCCTCTACTTAAGTTGCACAAAACATAACCCAGCGAAGTATATTTCAGGAGCGTTATAATTAAGCTGCATCTGTAAGGTTTGTATTTTTACATGTTAAAGACTTTTATCCCAGCCCCTCTCTTCTTTATTTTACTTGCTGTTATGGGAATATTTTTAAAAATGAGCAAATGCCTTCAAATGGAATTTGGAAAAAGGTAGAATGGAGTAGATTGTACATACTATTTATACGAACAGACCACAAATGACAGACCACAATAGAAAGGCTAAAAGCAAGATGATAAATAAACTAATTGGCACACTCTTTGTTTTACATGTATTTATAATGACAGGCTGTACTAACGCAAATGATGAAGATGAACCGTTATATATTGCAGCTGCATCCGATTTGTATCATGCATTAACGGAGGCGGGGGAGGAATTTACAAATGAGACGGGGATTCCTCTTGAGTTTACGTTTGGTTCTACGGGATTGATTACTCAGCAAATCAACGAGGGTGCGCCTTATGATTTGTTTTTAGCTGCACATGAATCCTACATTGATGAGTTGATTGAGCAAGAAGCAATACTGGTTGATTCAAAACATTATTATGCCATTGGCCGCAATGTATTGATGTATGAAGAGGAAAGTTTCCTATCAGAAAGCGGGCAAGAGCAGCAATATCTTTTAAGCGATGAGGTAGGGATCATTGCGATTGCTAACCCTGAACACGCGCCTTACGGAAAGGCAGCTAAAGAGACATTAGAGGCATGGGGAATCTGGGAGCAGATAGAAGAAAAGCTCGTCTATGCAGAAAATATTAGACAAGCCTATCAATATGTTGATTCAGGCAATGCTGATGTTGGTATGGTAGCTTTGGCTTTAGTAAGTGATACAGATTACGAGTATCAACTTGTTGATGAGGCTACACATGAGCCGATTATTCAGGCATTGGGAATTCCAGCTGTTTCATCTAAGCAGGAAGAAAGTGAGCAATTCATTGAGTATTTAACAGGAAAACGCGGACAAGAAATTTTAGTGAAATACGGGTTTGATTTGCCGTAATGGAGACGATCTTAACACCTTTACTGTTATCACTTCGAATATCAATGATTTCCACCGCGTTTGCATTTGTCATTGGAATGTTGCTTGCTTGGTGGTTTGCTTTTCATAAAAACAGGCTTACAAGACTGCTTTCTGTGTTAGTTACGATTCCTTTAATCGTTCCTCCAACCGTTCTTGGATACTATTTACTTATCTCGCTTGGCCGGAACAGCTTCATAGGTCAGTGGATAGAAGGGTTAACAGGGGAACCGATTGTTTTTACGTGGAAAGCGGCGGTTATTGCAGCTGCTATTGCGGCCCTTCCGCTCTTAATCCGCCCGATACAGGCATCGTTTGAGTCTATTTCCACATCGGTACTTGATGCAGCAAAACTAGACGGTGCTCATGGCCTTCAATTACTACGGTATATCATTGCACCGCTCGCTTATAAAGGGATTTTAGCAGGTCTTGTATTAGGGTTTGCGAGGGCGATGGGGGAGTTTGGTGCGACGATTATGGTCGCAGGGAATATCCCCGGAAAGACGCAAACCTTGTCCATTGCCATTTATGATGCTGTTCAAGCGAACCGAATGATGGATGCCCATTTAATGGTTCTCGCACTAAGCGTTACAACGATCATTTTTTTAATTTTGTTGTCCAAATGGTATAAATCTTAAAAAAGGATAATTAATTTGAAAAAGGAGCTGACAGATATGAATGCAAGTACAGCGTACGCAACGCTCAATAATGGAGTGGAAATGCCATGGCTTGGTCTTGGGGTGTACAAAGCTGAAGACGGAGCTGAAGTAGAACAAGCAGTTATTAAAGCGATTGAAGCTGGGTATCGAAGCATTGATACCGCGTCTTTTTATTTTAATGAAGAAGGTGTTGGCAGTGCCATTAAGAAAAGCGGGGTGGCAAGAGAAGAGCTTTTCATTACGACAAAAGTGTGGAATGATGATCAAGGGTATGAGTCTACTCTTCGTGCATTCGATCAAAGCATGGACAAGCTGGGTCTCGATGTACTTGATCTTTATTTAGTTCACTGGCCGGTTGAGGGTAAATTTAAGGATACGTGGAAAGCGCTTGAGACGTTGTATAAAGCAGGAAAAGTTCGTGCGATCGGTGTAAGTAACTTTAATGTTACTCATCTAGAAGAGCTGTTAAAAACAGCTGAAATCAAGCCTATGGTGAATCAAATTGAGTTTCATCCCTATTTATTGCAAGAAGATCTAAGGAAGTATTGTAAGGAGCAAGGGATTCAAGTAGAGGCTTGGCGGCCATTGACAAAAGGCGACATCTTCTCTAATCCAACTGTCCAAGAGATAGCGAACGCTCATAATAAAACCCCTGCACAGGTCTTATTGCGCTGGAATATCGAACATGAAGTCGTAACGATCCCGAAATCTGTAACAGAGTCACGGATTATCGAAAACAGCGAGATCTTTGATTTTGAACTGACACAAGAAGACATTAGAAAGCTTGATGAGTTAAATGAAGATAAGCGTTATGGTCCTGACCCGGAGACCTTTGACTTTTAATAGGACAGAAGCCTTCAATTGATGTGGATTGAAGGCTTATCGTCGTTAATTATATAAGGAGCGGTTTGCATGCTGCAAAAAGCAACTTTTCTTATCATTGCAGCCCTTGTTGGAGCTGCTTTTTCTTACTTGAATGTTCCTGCAGGGTGGCTATTAGGTTCATTAGTGACAGGTATTGTTAGTGCATTTTATATAAAAAAACTATTCTTTTCAGATTCTCTTTTTAAAGTATCATTAGCAATAATAGGCGGAAATATTGGATTTATGGTGGTCCCCGAACAATTTCTTACCTACCACATGTTAATCGGGCCATTTTTGATTACCCTTATTTTAACGATTGTGGGCGGTATTCTTTTAGGGAGATTTCTTTTGAAATATACAGGCATGCACCCCAACACAGCTTTCTTTTGCTGTATGCCTGGAGGGGCTTCAGAGGTGATTGCTCTGAGTAAGGAATATGGAGCGGACCAGCGGCTTGTGGCAGCCTTTCATACAACAAGAATTACTTTGTTTGTCTTCGTCATTCCGTTTATCGTCGGTTTGAGTCATCCAGTTGTAAATTCAGGTCTTTCTTCAAACGGTGTATCATTCACAAGCGGAAGTACAGCGATTGCTGCATTAATCATAGTTGTGATTGTGACTTTATGGTTAGGGGCTAGAGTGAGGTTCCCGGGTTCTGCTTTGTTTTTTGCTATTGTCCTTGGATTTTCTGTGCATCAATGGGTGGTTCCTGCTTCTGAGATGCCGTTTTTTGTGACAGGTCTTGCGCAAGCGTTAATGGGCGCCATTATTGGAATGCGGTTTGATCGTGAAACCTTTCAGGAAATAAAACGGGTAGGAGGGGCAAGTGCGCTAACACTCGCTTTATACTTTTTAATGAGCTTTGGGCTTGCTGCGATCTTCTTTTTCCTCACTCCTATCAACTATTCGACAAGCCTCTTAAGCATTGTTCCTGCAGGAGCCGCTGAAATGGCTTCAACAGCTACGATGCTTGCTATTGAACCTACAATGGTCGCCACATTGCAAATGCTTAGAGTGCTAGCCTTATTTCTTGTATTGCCTTTTTTGATCAAGTGGTTTGCCGAGAAACCTAAAACACATTAAACCCGTAGTGAATTCTCACTACGGGTTTGTTTTATTGCATGAAAGGTTGTTGCTGTTGCTGCGTTTGATTTTCGCCGCCATTTGGCATTTGCGGCGGTGCGGTTGTTTTAGCATAAGCTTGTGTCATGGTTTGCATATCTTGCTGCTTTAACTGAGGCACTTGATAATATCCGTGTTTATTTTGGTATAAAAACACTTCATAAGCCATCTCAATCATATTTGGAACTGTATCTGCTAAAATTCTGCGCAGTACAGGGTTCGTCATCTCAACTGAAGTCATTGTCATTGTAGAGGCTGTTGTCTTAAGAAGTCCTAACATATGTGCAGATAAGCCAGCTTCTTTAATTTCTGAAATGGAGCGGTTCGGCTTTTTCGGCTGCGTGGGGCTGACACCGAATACGACATCATTGGATTGAGTCATTTTATATACATCTGTGGATCCGCCTTGTGGCTTCGATCCCGTAGAAAATGCATCGACGATTAAATTATATTGACTCTCAATAAAAGCGTACTGGCGATCAAGAATGTCAATTAACTCCTGATCCTTCATAAATGAACGGAACATCATATATTGATCAAGGACGTTAATCATTTCTGCGATAATCTCATGCGCATCAAATACTTCGTGGCCTCCATGGCTCATGTTTTGCGGTAACTGATTTGACTGCAATTGGTTTGACTGCATTTGAGATTGATTCATCATTTGCTGTTGTTGGTTTAATTGATTTGTCTGGTTCATCATAAAACCTCCCTGTCTCTTTAGAGGAAGACGAAAATCCCCCTTTGTTACTCTTTCTCTAATCACATTTTTCATTCTGGCACTTTTAGTAAAATGACTGAAACCCCAATGTATTAAGCGTTTTCATGGTTGTGAGGGTAAACAGAAACCATGTCAGCTTATCTTACAAGACAGTAGATTCTGAATATTCAAAACGTATAATAGGACTTAACAACAGATGTTAGCTTACATGACGAACAGAGTAAGCAGCTTCAAAAACAAAGGGGGAGTCAGAAGATGGATGAATTATTTTTGATGAATAACCTGTGGGTAATGGTTTGTGCGGTGCTTGTCATGTTAATGCAAGGTGGGTTTATCTTGCTCGAAGCAGGTTCAACCAGAATGAAGAATGCAGGGCATATTGCAGGGAAAACCATTTTTACAATTGGGATTGCATCACTCGTATTCTGGGCAGTAGGTTATGGATTTATATATGGCGAAGGGAATTTATTTATTGGACTAAGTGATTTCTTCTTCGGAGATTTCACCACGATGTTTGACGGTTTAGCAGGATCGATTGATTTCTTTTTCCAGCTGGCATTTGCAGCTATTGCTTTAACGATTGCGTTCGGAGGATTTGCTGAGCGTGCGAAATTATCTGCATATATCGTATTTGCTGTATTATTCTCGGCATTTGTGTATCCAATTGTGGCGCACTGGATTTGGGGTGACGGCTGGTTAGCTGAGCTTGGTAAGCAAGATTTCGCAGGTTCAACCGTTGTTCATTTAACAGGTGCAATGGCGGCACTTGCAGCAACGATTCTATTGAAGCCTCGTCTTGGAAAATTCAATAAAGATGGTTCAGTCAATGATTTGGCAGGGCATAACCAGGTGTATACAGCATTAGGGGTTTTAATTTTATGGGTTGGTTGGTTCGGATTTAACGCAGGTAGTACATTAGGTGTAGATGGTGCATTCTTTGGATATGTTGCATTAAACACTCAGCTTGCAGCAGCTGCTGGTGCAGTAGCCGCTCTATTTATTGCCTGGGCAATTCTCGGTAAATCAGATGTTCCGACGATGTTAAACGGGGCACTGGCAGGTCTTGTAGCTATTACAGCATCTTGTGCATTTGTTGCTCCTTGGGCAGCAGTTATAATCGGTCTTATTGGCGGACTAATCGTATTCTTCAGCATGAAATTCTTTGATAAAGCAAAAATTGACGATCCAATCTTTGCTCTATCTGTACACGGTGTTGCTGGTGTGTGGGGTACAATTTCAACTGGATTCTTTGCTACACCAGAACTAGCAGCATTAAATGGCGGAAGTGCCGGTTTATTTTATGGCGGTGGATTATCTCAATTAGGTGTTCAAGCATTGAGCGTAGTCGTTTGCGGAGCATTTGCTTTTATCGCATCTTATGTATTGTTATTAGTGACAAAAGCGATTGTCGGCGGCCTGCGTGTATCTGAAGAAGAAGAGATTCTTGGTCTTGATTTAAGTGAACACGGAAGCTACGGATATCCTGAAAGCATGCCGGAAAAAGAAGAAAAAGCAGGAGCATAGGATGTCTGTTTCCAAGAAGGTCTCTTTTATAGAAGATGAGCACAAAGGTGAAGATTTAAGGCAATCAGCATTGAATGAAGTAAAGCCGAGCAAGCTGCAAGACATTCATGAACGAATGATAGAGCAAGCGGTATGCCGGGCATTGAAAACAGTTGAAAGTGAGTGGGGAAGTCCTCCTGCTCACTTTGCTTTCTTTGTGATGGGAAGTGCAGGCAGGCTTGAGCAGTCTTATTATAGTGACCAAGATCATGGAATCGTCTATGACGATGACTCTAATCAATTTGAAGATTATTTTATGAGACTTGGCGGTGAAATCACCTCAGAGCTGAAGGCAGCTGGCTATGAAGAGTGTGACGGTAAAGTAATGGCTTCAACAAAACGTTGGTGTAAGTCAAGAACGGAGTGGCAAAAGCAAATCGATCAGTGGGTAAAAGAGGATACGTGGGAGACGCTTCGTTATGTACTAACATTAGCTGATGCCAGACATTTTATGGGTGAAGCTAATTATATTATTGAGTTGAAAGAGCGGTTGCAGCATCATTTGAAAACAAAACCAGATCTTCTTAAACGGTTAACGGAAAACACAGGGAGAGTAAAAAAAGGGATCGGCTTTTTCGGTCAATTATTAACAGAGCCAAAAGGAATTCATCAAGGTAAATTTGATCTCAAGCAAACGGTACTCTTTCCTTACGTGAATGGACTGCGCCTTCTTGCGTTAAAAGAAAACATTATGGCGACCTCTACCCTTGAGAGGATGAAGAAGCTTCCTGCTGCTTATGGTCATATAAAAAGCCATCAGCTTTCTTTTCAAGAATTGCTCACTCACCGGCTTTCTTTTCAACGCGGCCACAAAGAATATGCTGGGATTCACTTTGTTGATATTGACCGCCTTTCTTCTTCTGACAAACAGCGTCTAAAAGAATGGGTGCGTGAGGGGCACGAGCTGTATCAATATATTGAAAATGTATTAATGAAGGGTTGATCCTCATGGTAATGAACCATATGGTGCAATTGGTTAAACAGCTATCGACTAAATTAAGTCCTAGTATGTATGCTTCTACCTTGCAAAGCTCACAAGCTGAAGGCTTAGCAAGGCTGAGGCAGATTCAAAGAGAATTAAAAAATGATGACGTGCTCGATCAGCCTCTTCATTCCCTTTCTTTTATAGTTTTTGATTTAGAAACAAGCGGCTTCTTTCCCGACAAAGGCGACGAAATACTCTCAATAGGGGCCGTGAAGATGAAAGGAGCTGAGGTGCTTTTCGAAGAGAGCTTTTATTCTACAGTGCAATGTAAGAAAGAACCGTCTTCAGATGTATTGTCGCTTACAGGTCTTACGTTAGAAGAGCTCCAATCTTCAAGGCCGTTAATAGAGGTATTAAATGATTTTTATGAGTTTGTCGGCGGGGGGACCTTAGTTGCTCATCATGCTACTCATGAAAAACGTTTTATGTCCCACATGACGTGGCAGTTAATGAGGATGCCGTTTGCCCACCGAATTATTGATACAACTTTCCTTACAAGGGTGGTTGCTCACGATGAAAATCTTGTAACCTTAGATGAATGCTGCACCTACTACAATATTCCTATCACAACGAGGCATCATGCCCTCTATGATGCGAAAATGACAGCTGAACTTTGGGGGCAGTGCTTAAAGATTGCACAAGAGAAAGGATTCTCGACGTTACGCGAGATTTATATTTATTTAGCAACATTAAAAAAATAGTTGTAAAATATAGGGTTGGTAAAGGAGGGGAGGGTGTGGATCCGACGGTTTCTAAAAAGAAAGCCTGTTTTCCGATTCGTGTCGTGATGGAGATGACCAGTCTCACAGCAAGGCAGATCCGTTACTACGAGGAACAAGGATTAATTAAACCGGTGCGAAATGAAGGAAACCAACGAATGTTTTCGTTAGAAGACATTGAAAGATTTAGATTAATTAAATCCTATATTGAACAGGGCATTAATGTAGCCGGTATAAAGACTATTTTGGCAGCCAACGTGCAGGATGTGTAACCTGCGTGATGGTTGTCTTTTTATGTTCTCAATATGATAATATGGGAAGAGAAAAGAGAGGTGTCAGTTATGAATATTTCAGGAAAATCGATCGTCAATCAGATGGAAGAGCAGGTAAGTCGTTTGCGTGAAGCTGTTGATAGAGGCGATGTCTCGGCGATTCGTGAGTATACTGCCGTGATTGAATCTCATTGCCAGCTCATTAAAAGTGGAACCTCTGCCAAGCAGACAGAAATACCAGCGGCTTCATATGCACATACACCAGTTCCAACAACTTATCCGAACGAGACAAAAATTATTTCATCTTCCGTGCAGCAAAATGAGCCAGCTCCGCCCAAAGATAATTTACTCGACTTTTAGTCAAACCTGCTCCAAGAAGAATGGGGCGGGTTTTATTTTGTATATAAAGGATTTATTCACCAAATATTGAAAAAAGTGAAACCGACAAGGAGGTTAATGCGTCTATATAGAGAAGCGTGATCTTATAGAGAGGGGAGCAGCCAACATACTATGGCTAAATGGTCTACTTTTCAAATTCTTGTCATCGCAAATGTAATCTTATTTATGTTTATGTTAGAGAGAATGGTGAGCTCTCGTACCATCCAGCCGCCTACTGCTGGTGAGCCAGCTGTTAACAGCAGCTTTTCTACTCTCATTGTCTACATAATTATTTTAATCGGTGTTTATTTATTATTTCTATTTGAAGCCAAAAAGAATAGAGACATTTTTCGTCATAAAGCATGGCTGAAAATGCCTCAAGTATCCTTTGTGATTGCAATTGTATCTACTGTTCTTTTTCTTGTGATGGCCACAATCGGCCCTTTATTTGCCTGGGTAGAACAATTTCGTTTTCTTCTCTACTTATTAGGCAGTGTGTTTTTGTTTATGACATACTTGTTTATCTTTTCACTGATCCATAAGAGCCGTTTTGATGAAAAGCGTGTGGAAGGAGCCGTTCACTGGTCGTTAATCTGGACAACCGTGTTATTTGCAGGAACATTTTATCTTTTTCCTAGCCTATGATTATAGTTTATTTTGCCATTCAACTAAAACCGCGTAGTCAAGAGACTCATCATCATCTAAATAATTCGGCAGAGCTTGCAGAGGAGTCAGACCTTGTTTGATCATGAACGATAAAACAAGGTCATGAATCTCGCCTGAATGTACCTTTTTAATGTAGGAATCAATATCTAAGTGCTGAGCATATTCATGATAATTAGGAACTCTGCAGCCAGCTAAGAATCGGGTGAGTTCAAGCTCTTCCACAACCTCTTTTCTTGCTTCGTACAGGGCACCTGCAATCCCTCGGCCACGGTAGCTAGGTCTTACACAGACATCAATTCCGTATAAGCTGTCCCCGTGTGGATTATGGCTGCGGCGAATAAAGCCATTGTCACTTACCTCATCCCAGGTGTGCGGCTCGCCAGTATATTGAATAATAAGGGAGGTAGCTGACCCGACGATTACTCCATCAATCTCAGCGACAAGAGCTCCCTTTGGAAATGTTTCCACATGCGATCTTATTTGTTCCTTGCTCCACCACAATTCCTCAGGAAAAGGCGGCGGGAATGCTTCTTTCTGAACATCAAGCAACCCTTCATAATCCTCTAATGTATATGGGCGAATGTTCAATTTACTCATCTAACTCCTCCTATTACTTCTTTTCTGTCATTTTATCTGATTTTTCCAAATGTTTCACATGAAAAAACTTAGAAAATGGCAATTTGTTTAATTTTCACTTTGAAATTTTGTTTTAGACATTAGTATGCTATTCTTAAAACAACGTTAGATTGTAATGGTAAGGAGTGTAAAGATGGCTAAACTATTCATTTTACTAGGCAGTATTGTTATGGCATTGTCTGTAGCGATTGGAGCATTTGGGGCACATGGACTTGAGCCGCGTTTATCAGAGCGTATGATGAAAAATTACCAAACAGGCGTGCAATATCATATGATACATGGGATTGGATTATTAATTGTTGGGATCGTAGCACTGAAACTGACTTCATCAAGCATGTTAAACGGGGCAGGCTGGAGTTTTCTTATTGGAATTATTTTATTCTCAGGAAGCTTGTATGCCATGGCGTTAACAGGCATTACTAAACTTGGAGCGATTACACCGATTGGCGGATTAGCATTTATTGTCGGCTGGGTGCTCTTAGGGGTTGCCGTTGTTAGAGGCTTGTAATAAATAGTTGATAGATGTAGATACCTCATAAATAAAAACGCGCTAAGCTGCGCGTTTTTTATTTATGTTTCATTAAGGCATAACGTTTCACTAAAATATATGCCAAGGAAAGGAACAGGGAAAGAGTAAGAAACATGAGATAGGTGTTTAGGTTAAAATAGAGCTTATTTGTATGCACAGAGAGCAAAGAAGAAGTGATCTGCTCAATATAATACCAATCAACATAGCCCCATTCCTTTTGATACGCCTCAGCCAAGACTTCACGATAATTATCAAATGCAGTACGTTGATAAGTTAATCCAACTAACCAATGAAGGAGTAGCGCCATCATCGTGATCGTAACTGCACGAATACTAACTCTAAAATGTTCGATGACCTTTATCATTGAAAAAATGAAACCAACGAAAAGAATAACTAAAATAGGTATAAGTAAAAGCATAGGATTTCCGTTTCCTGACACAGAACCAGGGGGAGGGGTGGATAGATTAAAGATATAAAAGAATAAACCGCTCATTAGAATGCTAATAAACAATAAAATAAAGTGTCTTTTCATTGCAGAACCTCATATCTTTGTATATTCATGTGACTATTAAATCCTTCTTACAGTTTAGCATTTAATTCCAAATTTTGCGCGTATTTACAAAGGTAATAAAAAAAGACGCCTTCTTCAAAGCGTCTCGTTGTCTATTATTCTGGTCTTGGCGAATATTGTGCTAACTGGGCACCTTGGCCGCTGTTAAATGGATATTCATATTCAATCGGCTCATCAAAGGTTACATAATCTAAATTAACCATTAACAGTAAATAGTACATGCCTGTATCTGGGTCGCTGATCACAATATGATCACGGCCTGCTTCTTCTACACGCCCTCTAAAGATCATGGCATTCCACTCGGAATTATTTTCAAAGGTCATATAAAAAGTACCAATTTTTCCTCGGTTTAAACGTAGAATATTTTCTATAAATGATTGCTCAAGCGGCAGCATTCCCGTACCTCCAAATTGCTGCTGAACAAAACCAGGTACTTGATAGTTTTGAGCAGAGAAAAACTGTCCTGCTTGCGGCTGCATCGTTGGCTGTTGTTGCTGCATCATCGGTTGCTGTTGCTGCATTTGAGCTCCTTGCATTTGCTGGGTAAAAGCCTGTTGATTAATGAAGTCTTTATTATCTGGTTGCTGCTGTGGTGATTGTTGATTCCATGATTGATACACTATTTATCGCCCCTTTTCTCTTTACGTGCCTAGCTTTGGCTCCTTGCCTTGCGGGAAATAACGGTGCATCGAATGAAGACAAAAAGCGTCTTCATATCGCTGCCCTAAGTTTTCGAATGCCAGAACATGCCCCTCCGCTTTTCATGTCTAGCTTCAAGGCATTGCCCTTCGAGAAACTTTTGTGAATCAAACGAAGTCAAAAAACGACTTCTTTTTGCTTCCCCTAAGTTTTCGAAT
>NZ_ATAE01000045.1 GCF_000474275.2 Alkalihalophilus marmarensis DSM 21297 | reverse complement strand
TATTAGGCACGCCGCCAGCGTTCGTCCTGAGCCAGGATCAAACTCTCCATAAAAGTGTTTGATTAAGCTCACTTACACAGGATGTGTTGGCTTCGATGTTGCAACAGGACGTTGCGAACTTAATCGAAGTTCATCTCTGCTAATAATTGACGAGATATCATGTATCTCTATTTCGCTTGGCTTTTGTTCAGTTTTCAAAGAACTTTTTTGTTTGTCGTTGTTAGCGACTTTATTATCTTATCAAATCAAGATTTGAAAGTCAACAACTTTTTTTAAAATGTTTTTGCTGCCGTTTGTCTTTCGTTGGCAACAGAGACTACTTTACCAGCCTTTTCGACAAGCGTCAATAGAAATATCAAAAAAAATTGAGATTTGTCGTATTTCTGCTGTTTATTCTATATCCAAGGCTTAACAAGCTAGCTACTAGCGCTCACTTAACCATGCTCTTCATTAAAAACCCTGTAATATTTTCTAACGAAGTATACGTCTAATCTCCTATTACAATGGTAGAGTAGTTGTCAAAATAGATAGAAAATTAGAGTGGAGGAACGACTATGGGAGACATTCAGACTCACTTGAATTTTATTTGGATCCTAATGGCAACTGTCCTTGTCTTCATTATGCAAGCTGGCTTCACTTGCCTGGAAGCAGGAATGACAAGAGCTAAGAATTCTATTAATGTAGCCATGAAAAATTTAGTTGATATTATGGTTGCTACCTTACTATTCAGTCTTATCGGCTTTCCTATTATGTTTGGAGAGAGCCTTTTTGGAGTACTCGGTACCAATGCATTCTTTTTTGATGGCTTAGGAGACGATCCCTGGGATTGGGCGATTTTACTTTTTCAAATTGTTTTTGCAGGAACCGCAGCTACCATCGTCTCAGGTGCCATTGCAGAACGGGTTAAATTTTCTGGTTATATTATAGGCACCATCATTATCGTTCTCATCATCTATCCTCTGTTTGGCCACTGGGCTTGGGGCAGTTTGTGGTTGAATGACCAAGAGGGCTGGTTAGAGAGCCTTGGATTTATGGATTTTGCAGGATCTACCGTCGTTCATTCTATTGGCGCTTGGGTCGCTTTAGCTGCCGCAATTGTTGTCGGGCCTCGGATAGGAAAATATTCAAAAGACGGTCAATCCACTTCCTTTTCAGGCAGTAATAGTGTATTGGCTACCTTAGGGGTCTTCCTTCTCTGGCTTGGATGGTTTGGTTTTAATGCCGGATCTACCCTGCTTGCCAATGCAGATGTTGCTTTAATAGCGCTGAATACACAGCTCGGTGCAGTTTCCGGAGGGTGTACTGCTTTATTTATCGCTTACTTCATTTATCGACGAGCCCATGTGGAGAGTACATTAAACGGCATATTAGGAGGATTAGTTTCCATAACAGCATCTGCCAATGTGATATCCCCCTCAAGTGCAATCTTTATTGGAGCTATCGGAGGCTTCATTGTCGTAATCAGTCATTACCTCATTGATCATACATTCAAAGTAGATGATGCCATTGGTGCAATCGCTGTTCATGGTGTAGCAGGTGTTTGGGGAACAATGGCTGTAGCTCTATTTGCAAACCCTGAATTACTTACTCTTGGCAGCCGCATTTCCCAACTCAGCATCCAATTACTTGGCGCGGGTATAGCTTTTATATGGGCTTTTGGAATTGGATATCTATTATTCTGGTCTGTAAACAAACTCTACCCTCTACGAGTAAGTACTGAAGATGAAACTGCAGGACTTAACGTATCAGAACACGGAGAGCGAATTGCTATGATTGATTCTATATTAGCCATGGAAGAAATCGCTGCATCTAAAGGGGATTTAACAAAAACACTTCCAGTACATCCAAGTGAAGAAAATGCTGAGCTGCACCAATCTTTTAACCGGCTTTTATCTAAACTCAATACGTTGGTCGAAGAAGTCAAAGGTGAATCGCACTTTGTATCCGATACATCGGAGCAATTAATAAATTTAACCAATGAGTTAGAAGCTCACTCTATTAAACAACAGGAATTCATTAATAAATCAGCTATCTATATAGATAACACAAAAGAACAATTAGAAAATGAAGCCGTTTTAGACGAGCAGGTTATTGCAACGATTCAAGAATCCTTTGGAACGATGGAGATACTAGGCAATAAATTTGAGGATATTCATAATGACATAAAAAATATGACTGAATCGATCGTAGATGTTACATCATCCACCAAACATACGAATCATTCCGTTCAGACGATGCAAGAACAAATGAACCAAATCACTCAGTTTTCTACAAAGATCAACACAATTATTCAATCGATTACTTCGATTGCAGAAAAAATCAACCTTTTATCCTTAAACGCTAGGATTGAGGCAGCTAGAGCAGGAGAACACGGCCTAGGTTTCTCAGTTGTAGCGGAAGAGATACGGAAACTCGCAGACCAATCTCAAATGGCAGCAACCGAAATATCAAGCATTTTAAATGAGAATGCAGGCATCGTCAAATCGGGCAAGGAAGAACTCATACATTTTATGGACCACTTCCAAAGGTTAGTAAAACAATTAGACCCCTTGCCTACTCACTTCGATAGGATTAACGGGGAAATCCATACAATAAATCAGGAAACAAGCTCGTTCGTTTTTAAATTGGACCGTATTAGTAAAGATACTTCACAGATTGGTGAGAACCGAATTCGACAGCAAGAGGAAATAAAGTATGTCGTACAGATGATGAAGGATATCGGGACCATTGCCAATCAAACTACAGCGCTATCCACCATAATTCAAAAAGACTCTGTGAATATGAAACAACAAAGCGTTCGTTTAATGGAGAGCGTCAGTCAATTTAAAACACGGCTTAGTTAACTACAAAAAAAAGGCCAAGTCAATCGACTTGGCCTTCTTTTCGCTTTCTATTCTGTTAGGAACATGAAATAAGCAATGAAGACAAAGAATAGTCCGTACATGATCGGGTGTACTTCTTTGCCGCGCCCTTTAAACAGCATCGTAATTGGATACATGATAAAGCCTAACGCAATTCCCGTTGCAATACTGTATGTTAAAGGCATGGTCACGACCGTTAAGAATGCCGGCACAGCAATCTCAAACTTTTTCCAATCAATTAATCCTAATGAGGAAGCCATCAGCACACCGACAATGATTAATGCAGGCGCTGTTACTTGCTCTGTTACCACCGCAAGTAACGGTGAGAAGAACAACGCGATTAAGAATAACCCTGCAGTGACAACTGATGTAAATCCTGTACGTCCTCCTGCTGCAACACCTGAAGAAGATTCGATATAAGCCGTAGTTGTTGATGTACCAAGGATTGCTCCGATAGATGTTGCACTTGAATCTGCTAATAACGCCTTACTTGCACGAGGCAGTTTATTATCTTTTACAAAACCAGCTTGGTTCGCTACAGCATATAATGTACCTGCTGTATCAAAGAAATCTACAAATAAGAATGTTAAAATAACAACAAGAAGTTGAATTGTGAAAACCGATGACCAGTCAATTGCAAATGCTTGGCCGAATGTTGGCGCTAAGCTAGGAACTGACCCCACAATTTGTTCTGGCATTCCAATAATTCCAGTTGCAATTCCAGCTAACGATGTAATAATCATTCCATAAAAAATGCCGCCTTTAAACCCTCGAACCATAAAGATCACCGTAATTACAAGACCGAATACAGCAAGCAATGTCGGACCTGCCATCATATCACCAAGCGTTACCGCTGTTGCTTCATAAGGAACAACAATTCCAGCATTTTTCAATCCAATAAAAGCAATAAATAATCCGATACCCGCAGCTGCTGCATATTTTAGTTCTGCTGGGATCGCGTTAATGATTAACTCACGAATACGAAAAACCGTAATAAAGATAAAAATAATACCAGACATGAAAACACCGAATAACGCAACTTGCCAGTCAATCCCCATTCCGAGAACTACGGAATAAGCGAAGAAAGCATTAAGCCCCATCCCCGGAGCAAGGGCAATCGGGTAGTTGGCCACCACACCCATTATTAATGTACCAAGTGCCGCGGCCAGTGCAGTAGCAGTAAAGACAGCTCCCATATCCATTCCTGTATCAGCTAAGATAAGCGGATTTACAAATAAGATGTAAGCCATAGCGAGGAATGTCGTAACCCCGGCCACTGTTTCTCGTCTGTAAGTTGTTCCACTTTCTTTGAACTTAAAAAAACGATCCATTTCTCTTCCCCCATATCAAATGTGATCGTCATATCGCATAAATAAAAAAGCTTTGAGTATCATCTACCCAAAGCTTAACTACTAAAAAATTCATGACCCCTCAATTCAAATGAAGAGTACCTGATTTTTCGTAGTCAAGCTATTTACGGTAGCTTGGTAGAGACTCGCAGGCCCTATTCCTGCAGTTATACGAAATGACATCTTTTATTTCTATAAAGAAGTCTATCAATCAGGTCGAATTTTGTCAATGCTATTTCCGAACATTAATTTATTTCCAGTTAATATCGTTCGTTTATTCCCACTCAATCGTTGCCGGCGGCTTAGAAGTAACGTCATACACTACACGGTTAACATTCTTTACTTCATTTACAATACGAGTTGAAATAAGTTCTAGTACATCCCACGGGATACGAGCCCAATCTGAAGTCATCCCATCAATAGAAGTAACTGCGCGGATGCCTACTGTGTAATCATACGTGCGAGCATCACCCATTACACCAACACTTCTCATATCAGGAAGTGCCGTGAAGTACTGCCAAATCTCACGATCAAGCCCAGCTTTTTTAATTTCTTCACGTAAAATCGCATCTGATTCACGAACGATTTCAAGCTTCTCTTCTGTGATTTCTCCTAGAACACGGATTCCAAGACCCGGACCTGGGAACGGCTGACGCCAAACAATCTCATCTGGAATACCAAGCTCAGAACCAAGCTCACGTACTTCATCTTTAAATAAAGTATTTAAAGGCTCAATTAATGTGAACTTCATATCTTCAGGAAGTCCGCCTACATTATGGTGAGACTTAATCGTTTGTGCTGTATCTGTCCCACTTTCAATAATATCAGTGTAAAGTGTCCCTTGCGCTAAGAAGTCCATGTCCGTTAATTGGCTTGTTTCTTCTTCAAATACATAAATAAATTCATTTCCAATAATTTTGCGCTTTTGTTCAGGGTCAGATACACCTTTAAGCTTAGATAGGAAACGCTCTTGCGCATCAATTTTAATCACATTCATATTGAAGCCTTCACTGAATGTTTTCATAACACCTTCTGCTTCATCTTTACGAAGAAGACCATGGTCAATAAACATACACGTTAGTTGATCGCCAATTGCTTTGTGGATTAGTACCGCAACAACTGAAGAATCAACCCCGCCGCTTAATGCACATAATACTTTTTTATTTCCGACTTGCGCTCTAATTTTCTCCATTTCAATTTCAATGAAATTCTCCATTGACCATTCGCCGTGGCATTTACACACTTCAAATACAAAGTTCTTAAGCATTTCATTACCGAATTGTGAATGACGAACTTCAGGGTGGAACTGCACGCCATAGAAACCACGCTCAGCATTACTCATCGCAGCTACCGGACACGAAGGATTAAATGCATCGACTACGAAGCCTTCTGGAGGTGCTACAATTAGATCACCATGACTCATCCATACAGATTGCTCAATAGGAAGACCTTTAAAAATATCCGATTGGTTCTCAATGTTAATTAATGCTTTACCATACTCACGGTGGTTAGCAGCCTCTACTTTACCGCCAAAGTGATGAGTCATTAATTGCATACCGTAGCAAATCCCGAAGATCGGAATGCCTAAATCAAAAATAGCAGGATCCACTTGCGGCGCACCTTCTACATACGCACTGTTAGGTCCGCCAGAGAAAATAATCCCTTTGGGGTTCATTTCTTTAATTTCTTCAGCTGTCAGCTTGTTAGAGTGAAGCTCACTGTATACGCCAAGATCACGAATACGACGTGTAATCAATTGATTGTACTGACCGCCAAAATCGAGTACAACGACCATTTCTTGATTTAATTCATTCATGTTATCCACCCTTTATCTAGTAAGATTCTGAGAAACCCCCAATATACAAAAAGCCAGAATTCACCTGCTCGTCCAAAAGAAACGTACAAAGGCAGAATTCTAGCTATACTAATTCTGCCTTCATAGTCAGATTATTTACGGCAATCCGGTAGAGACTCTTAGGCCATATTCCTAAGGATATACGAAGGTTCAATCTCTATTCACATTTTTAGCACGGATTCATTTTATCAATGAGCTATACACTGGTCAAGAATTGATTTGCTGAAGTAAGCGAATCCAGTGTTTTTTGTAATGTTCCCAACTTTCACTACTCTTTTTTCGGCCATAATAGATACGCTCGTATTCCTCTGTTAACCTAAGCATATCATCGCCTCCAAACGAAGCATCTATTCGCTTCGCATACTCCCTTAGGGTCTCCCCGTCTTGGCGTTTATATCCAATGTACCCAAGAAGCCACAAGAGTCTTCCGTAAGCTCTCTCAAAGACTCCTTCGTAATTTGACTTATGCTTAAACTGCGTTAAAACTACTATGCGTGCAATCTTTTTATGATAAATCAACATCACGATCGCCAAAATGAGTAAAAAGAATAATGCCAGAAGTGCATTTGAAGAAACACTCGGACCTGCTGTTTCGTTCGCACTTGAAGCAGCCTCTGACTCCTCAGCATCTTCAAGTTCTGCAAACACATCTTCTATATCCTGCTCTTCTTGTTCATTCTCTTCTGCTAAATCTGTCTCTTCATTTCCCTCTACTTCAGGTTCATTGAATTCATAGGCAGAATCGAACCCTCTAGTTGGCTCAAAAGGAACCCAGCCCACTTCAGGAAAATACACTTCAACCCACGAATGCGCATTTCCATTTGTCACTTCATACAGTTCGAGTCCGTCATCTAATGTATCCACCATTTCCCCTTGAGTAAATCCCTTCACCCATCTGGCAGGAATGTCAATTGAACGAAGCATGACAACCATTGACGTTGAAAAGTTATCACAGTAGCCTCTTTGAGTTTCAAATAAAAATTGATCGACATAGTCTTGTCCTTCATCAGGAACCGGCACATCCTCTGTTTCATAGGTGAAATCCGGGCTCTGGAAATATTGTTCAATCGCTTTGGTACGGTCATATTGGTTGGTTTGGTCTTCTGTTAGTTCCACAGCTAACTCACGCACTCGATCAGGTATGTCTTCCGGCAGCTGGGTATAGTAATAGTCAATGTCATCATTTATATTTTCACTAGCATTTCTTAAACCTTCAATATCATATTCTGGATGCGCATATTCAATTGAATAGGTCGACAGTTCAACTGGCGCACCATTACGAAATGTTGCTGCACGCTCTGTATATTGATCCTTCAAAAGCTCAGCATCACTTACATTTGAGTAGGTAAGCAATGTGCCCGGATAGAACAAATGCGGGTACCTTCTGGCGGCTTCCCCGTTAAAGAAAACTTCCGTATCTCGTTTAAAAAACGTCGCTCCCTCGGATTGAAGATCTTCTAAGACGGGTTCTTCTGCAGGCTGTTCAGGAGTTGTTGTCTCCCAGCCTCTTCCCGTGTAGAAATCTTTCGTTTCTCCTCTCCAATACTGTTTTTCTTCCAGCGTGGCATAAAATAACGGCGAATCATCTTGGACAAACCCTCCGCCAAGCTGCTCGTCATTATCTCCATAACCGATTCGCTGCTCGCCTTCCCCACCCTCTGCGACTGGGTCTTCAAGCCCTACGGCGGCACGAACATATGGGATCGGGTCATCCCACTGCGGTTCGGGCTTTGGTGAGAGAAAACCTAAAATACTTGCGCTTGTAATAAGAGCAACGAGTAAGAGTCCGATCTTAAGCGGCAGAAAGGATGGGACATGGTTAAACGTTTCTTTCTCCATCATTCGATAAATAGCTAGAAGGCCTAACAGCAAAAAGCCAACTATAAACGTTCTCATAATCGCATAGGTTGCATCATACATCGTGAAGGTATCGATTACGGTAATATAAACAACTGTAAAAACGAGGAAAAACAACCCTCGCCTTGCATAAATAGTCCAATAAAAAAGCAGGTAACTCATAATCGCTAACAACAAAAAGAAGAGAAAACTGCGAAAAAGATCTGTTAAGGCATACCACTGCCCCGAAATCATATAACCGCCATTAAGCCAAAAATCAGCAAGAATAAGCTTGATCCACTCTGTTGTAAATAGCGGACCTTCAAAAAAAACGAGAAATAATCCATATGCGGTCACGATCCCTTTCACTGGCAAGGAAATATAGACTGGCAGCTGTAAGAAGGTCACTACAAAATAAATGGCCGTAATCATAATAAAGATATGAATAAAGCCTGTGTTTGTAATATGGGGCAGCGGCCATAACCACTCTAGCAGCAGAATAAAACTCATCGCATATAATAAGAGATCACGACCTGTATCTATTTGCTTTTTTTGCATAATTAACTTCATCGCTTCACACCACCAATAGGTAAAACATGAACCTTAATTCCTTTTTGTTTAAGCTTCTGTGTCATCACTTGATCCCTTAGGTCTTCTGTATATAAAACAACATGAGGTGAGATCTTCTGTTCCTTCATGACAGTTAATGCTGCGATTAGCTCTGCAGAAAGTTCAGCTGACACGACATAGACGTTTTTCCCTCTCCACTCACGATAGATTTTATGGATAGGAGGCGGTCCAGACTTTTCAGGCTCAACTTTAGCGAGCAGCTTTAGTGCAAGAGGAAGATTCGCTTGCGTCATTTCATACGACTGCCAATTTACTGAACGTATGGAGAAAGAAGCATTAGTACCCTTTACTACAGTAGCAATAAGCGATGCAGAAAGTTCAACGGTCTTCTCAAACGGTTCACTAGATGGCTGTCTCATATATGGTTCAAATAGAACAACCGCCCCGTCATTACGGAACGTTTCAAACTCTTTAGTCATTAATTGCGAAACTCGGGCTGACTGCTTCCAATTAATGCTTGTCAAACGGTCACCTGGTGTATAGCTGCGTACCCCTGCTAAAGAACGCTCTTCTTCAAGAGATTGATCAGGTCTAGTTCCTTCTTCAATTTGAGAATGGTCGGCCCTTGGCAAACTATTTAACACCTTAAAAGCAGGGTAAACGATAAAGGTGGATTCAGATTCAACTTTAAACTTCTTTTCAAATAGGCCAAAAAGGTCACCAAACGACAGTTCCGTTTTTGTTAATGTATGCTCACCGCGTTTTACACCTTTAATCTTGTAAGTAAACCGAAGCTCATTTGAAAAGGAAAAGAAAAAGAGTGCGCTATATGAAGTCTGGCTTCCGATATTGTTTGGGACAATATCTCGAACCCTTACATAGAAAAAAGGCTGGAAACGACTTTTCTTTAAGATGACCTCCACTTCAATAGAGTCTCCTGAATAAAGAACAGCAGAAGACAATTTCCTCTCTACTTTAAACCCTTTTAAATTAAATAGGCCAACAAGTACCGTTAACCCAATCAACGTTACAACGCTGTAAAACAGAAACCAACTAACAAATCCCCCTTGAAACATCGCATAGGCATACGTTCCGGCAACGATAAGCAGAAGAATAATAAGCTTTGTAATGGTCCCTAGCGCTCTAAACATTCGCTCAATCACAGTGTCGCCACCTTGTCACCTGTTACAGGTACTCTTACTTGCCCAAGGATCTCATTGACAATTGATTTAACCTCTACATTTGACATCTTAGCCTCGGGACTTAAGATCATTCGGTGTGACATCGTCCATTCCGCTAAATGTTTGACATCATCAGGAAGAACAAAATCACGGCCTTTCAGTAACGCATAAGCTTGTGCGGCCTTCATTAAAGCGATCGCTCCACGAGGACTTACGCCAAGTTCAACAGCTGCATGCTTTCGTGTAGCTTGTACTAAACTGATAATATAGCCTTTCACCTGTTCATCTACTAAAATACCAGCCGTCCTCTTTTGGATATCTAGTACGTCTTCTATAGACATTACTGCTTCAACTGCATCAACAGGGTGACCAAACTCCACTCTCCGTAATACTTCAAGCTCTTCTTCAGCTGTAGGATAACCTAGTTCGATCTTTAATAAAAAGCGGTCTAATTGTGCTTCTGGTAAAGGATAGGTTCCCGCGTATTCTACTGGATTTTGTGTGGCCATGACAAAGAATGGTGATGGAAGACTAAGAGTATCTCCATCTACAGTCACACTCCCCTCCTCTAGAGACTCTAAGAGAGCAGCTTGGGTTTTTGGAGACGTTCGATTAATTTCATCAGCCAGGACAATATTTGCCATAATCGGACCTGCTCTAAATTCAAATTGTTGAGTTTGTTGATTATAAATAGAAACTCCTGTTACATCAGAAGGCAAAAGGTCCGGTGTAAATTGAATTCGTTTAAAATCCGCTCCAAGCGATCTGGCGATGGCTTTAACCATAACGGTTTTCCCAACTCCAGGGACATCTTCTAGCAAAACATGTCCACCAGCAAATAAAGCGACTAAACTTAATTCAATTTCTTTTCTTTTTCCAACTACGACCCGTTCAATATTTTCAATCATTCCATCTATTTTAGCGACTAGTTCCTGCATGCAGCTTCCTCCGTTCAATTATTATTTATTTACAATTCTATTAATAAATGAATTAAGATTTTTTCAGTAGAAAACAGACAGCTATATTAAGGAATTCATTTAATAGACTTATCTTATATTCATCATATCATCTCTAGGTCTATTAGGTCCCTACATTTGTTTTATCAATATGGTTTATCATTTTGTTATACCTATAAAAGTCGGATTTGAAACCACTGGATAACGATAAAAAGAGCTGCATGGCAGCTCTTTACAATACTTAGTAGTAATACCCATAAGGCAAGTATGGGTTATAGTAGATTGGATATTGATACGGTCCATATCCATACGGCTGATACAACGCACTGCCAAGAAGTCCGCCTAGAACTCCGCCAGCAAATGCACCGCCGCCAAATCCAGGACCCCAACCCCAGTAAGGTCTTCTTCCTCCCCAACCTGGCCGGCCGCCCCAGCCAGGTCGTCCTCCCATAGGTCTCCTCATATCTTGAAATTCATTTGGATTCACATTGATTCACTCCCTATTAAACTGTTCACTCTTCCCTTTACCATATGCACTCACCTATAGGTCAGTGACAGGGGTTCTGCTCAATAGGTAAAAATAGGTTTTTATTGCCTGAGATAAAAAGTATGATAGAAATACAAAGGGAGGGACATGCAGATGAAGATACGTTATGTAACAGAAGAAGATGCACCAGCACTGCTTAAATTATTTAAAGAATTAGATGCATCAGAGATGATGCTTTATAACCCCGGGGAGAGAAGAGGTAGTATTGAGCCGGTTAAGTCGATGATTCATCACTTATCAAAGCCTCAATCCGCTCTCTTTGTAGCAGAAGCTGAGCGACAACTGGCGGGATACCTCACCGTCCAGGCCGGAGGTTTAGAAAGAATACGGCACCGTGCCTATATTACCCTCGGTGTATCAGCATCCTTCCGCGGGATGGGTATTGCCTCGGCATTGTTTGATTCCCTTTTCACCTGGGCTGCCGACCATCAAATAAGCCGGCTTGAATTAACTGTCATTAAGCATAATAAGCCGGCATTTGATCTCTACCGTAAAATGGGGTTTGTTCTTGAGGGAGAGAAAGTTCACTCTCTAATCATTAACGGAGAGCCAGTTAATGAATACTACTTATATAAACTGCTGTAGTTAAACAAACGTTTAATTAATGTTCCTTTATGATAAGACCTAAAATTTTCGCAAAACCAATTGCTTGCTCGGGCGATATGATGCAGCCTTCTAATTGATCAATTGAAACTGTGAGGTTATCAAACGAGCAAGTACTAAGATCTACACCTTGGAGGCTTGGTCCTGAAAGATTTGCTTGGTCCATCTTGCAATGAGCAAAAGAGGTATGCTTAAACACCGCTTCATAGAAATCTGCTCGATTTAATAATGTATGTTCAAAGGCCACCCATTTACAATTGGCAAATCCAAAAGCAGAGTAATCCGCTTGACATCCTTTGAATGTTGTATGCCGAATTGTACTACCCGATATATTCATCCCTAATAATTTACAATCCCTCCATTCAACATGGTGAATAATGCTATCACTAAGATCAACATTTGAGAGGTCACACTTATAAAATTCTACATCTACTAATTCAACCTGCCGAAACGAACAGGACTCAAAGGTCACCCCTTCAAAGCGCAGTTTCTTAAAAGACAGCCTCTCTTCTTTTATCCCTTCAATTACTTGATCCTTTATTAACCCATTCTCTATTCTCTCTTCGTCCTCTAAAAGGCTTGCGTCCCAATCTAATTCTTCAAGACGTGGCGGGAGATCAGGTTTTTTTATTTTCGGGGTCTTCTTTACCTGCTTACTCATTTTCCATTCCACCTTTTTGATGCAAAGTCATCCATTCATCAATAGTTACAGATTTCACTTCGCCTGCCGCCGTTTCAACTTGGAAATATTCTTTTATTTCTTTCGAAGCAGTCGTTATATAGTGATGCACTCGCTTAATCTGATCAGAGTCTTGAGCTGTCCTCTCTACCCAAGCAGGAAATTTATACGTCTTCTTCTTTAATTGACTTCGGACTTCAACCATCCCCTCACGAGCTAAATACTCTTTCCATTTTGATACACTCAAACTAGCAACATGACTTACATCTCGTAACTTTTCAAAGGTATTAAGATACTCTGCTAACTCATCCTCTTCAGGTGCTACATTATCAATCATGAGAAATAAACCGCCTGGCTTTAAGACTCTGGCAGCTTCTGCAATGTATTGATTAGGATTAGGAAAGTGGTGCGGGGCAATTCTGCAGGTTACAAGGTCGAATGTTCCCTCTAAAAACGGCAGATCTTCTGCATCGGCTACCACGTAGGTAATATTTGAGATTGATTTCTTAAGATGATTTGCTGTATTTTCCAGCATTGCTTTTGTTAAATCCGTTGCAAACACTTCTCTTACGTGCGGAGCAAGAGATTTGGCCACATGCCCTCCCCCTGTTGCAATATCAAGTGCGACCCAATCTGTCTTAGGCTGAATCCACTGAACTAGCTGCGGGAGATCTTCCCCCTTAGCATGGGACTCACTCGCTACGTATTTCTCAGCATTCGTACCAAATTGCTTCCTCACTTCTGCTTTTTCCTCACTGCCTTTTCGATCTTTCATTTCTCTTCCTCCCTTACAGTTAACACTTCTTCCATACTTATACATTCCCTATAAAGTAGATAAATCCTTTCTAAAAAATCCCCTGCCATGTGATGTGACAGGGGATGTAGGTTATCCAAATTGAGCGTAATGAAGACGGCTGTAGATGCCGTTACTATTTAATAAGTCTTGATGCCTTCCTTGTTCTGCGATACCTTCTTTGGTCACAACCATAATGCGGTCAGCATTTTTTATCGTTGCTAGACGATGAGCAATCACTAATGTCGTTCTCCCTTTTGAAAGGTCGGCTAGTGATTCTTGAATCGCTCTTTCTGTTTCTGTATCGAGGGCTGATGTTGCCTCATCTAAAATTAAAATCGGCGGGTTCTTTAAGAACATCCGAGCTATAGCAAGACGTTGCTTTTGTCCGCCAGAAAGTTTTACTCCGCGCTCGCCGATCACTGTGTCTAACCCGTTAGGCTGTGTCTTAATAAACTCATCTAACTGCGCTTTCCGAGCTGCACTTAGTACCTCTTCATCGGTTGCATCCAGCTTGCCGTATACAATATTTTCTCGAATCGTCCCTGAGAATAAGAACACATCCTGCTGGACAATTCCAATCTGTGAGCGTAATGATTCTAGGGAGATTGAACGAATATCTCTTCCATCCACCTCGATGCTGCCTTTGCCTATTTCATAAAACCGGGGAAGTAAGCTGCACAAGGTTGTCTTACCTGAGCCTGATGGACCAACAAAAGCGACCGTTTCTCCTGATCGTATCGAGAAATTTATTTTATTTAGAACGTTTTCCAATCCCTCATAACCAAATGAAACGTCTTTGTAGGCAATATCTCCTTTAACCTTAATAGGCGCTGCTTCTTTAGAATCTTCTATGTCTGGTCTCGTATCTAAAATTTCTGTATAACGTTTGAAACCAGCTATGCCCTTAGGGTAACTCTCGATAACTGCATTAATTTTTTGGATAGGACCAAGCAGTACATTTGATAATAAAATGAAGGCCACAAACTCACCGTAAGTAAGACTTCCATTTAATACAAACCACGTTCCGAAAACGAGTGTAAATAATGTGACCATCCTCATTAACACATAATTGGCTGTAATATTTTGAGCCATAATTTTGTAGGACGTTAATTTCGTACGTCGGTAGCTTGAATTGTTTTTTGCAAACTGTTCCTGCTCATGTTTTTCGTTAGCAAAAGCTTGAACGACACGGATGCCCCCAATGCTGTCTTCCACTCTTGCATTAATATCCGCTACATCGCTGAACATCTTTCTAAACGTATGAATCATTTTTTTATTGAAGTGAATAGCTAAGCACATCAACAGAGGAATTACTAGAAACGAAAGAATAGCAAGCTTCCAGTTAATCGTAAGCATAATAACAAAGGCTCCGGCAAGGGTCATTAAGGCTACAAACACATCTTCCGGTCCATGGTGAGCAACTTCCCCAATTTCCTCAAGGTCTTTTGTCAGTCTCGAAATAGAATGACCCGTTTTGTTGTCATCGTAATATCCAAACGAAAGCTTTTGCATATGTTCAAATAATTTGCTGCGCATATCCGTTTCAATATTGATTCCAAGCATATGACCCCAATATGTAACGATGAAGTGCAAACCTGTATTGATCAAGTAGATAACTAAAAGGCCTAAGCAAGCCCATAAAATAATCGTCCATTCACCCCCAGGCAGGAGCTGATCAATGACATAGTTAACGGCCAACGGAAAAGCTAGTTCCAGCAAACCAACAAGGACAGCGCATGAAAAATCTAAAATAAACAGCCACTTGTACGGTTTATAGTATGAAAAAAATCGTTTTAACAAGACTTCACTCCCCAACTAAATGACACACTATTTCTTAATTGATAATGATAATCAATTATAATTAAGTTTTGGTAATCTTTCAATAGGTAAAAGAAAAAGCATTAGGAATGACCTAATGCAAAATTAATTAAAACTCCATTTTCATTGCTTGGATAAAAATATTTATATACTCATCGTAGTTAAAATCCATAGCAATTTGTGCACCCTCTACTGCCTCTTCTTCTACAGCAGATAGAGGTCTAAAATCCGCTACACTTAAGCCTCTTACACTAGGATCATCGACAACTGTTACTTCTCTTTCAACAAAATCAAATAATTCTGGGTTGGTCAGAGCAACCAATGTCACTACATCATGAAAAGGAGCCCCCTCAATTCCTAACACAAGCTCTTGATAGGCTTCTGCGTAATAATCGTAAATGGGTCTTATAAGGGGAGTGAAGGTGTTATATTCTTGGTCCGTAATCTGATCTATGACTTCATCCGTTAAGATGGCATAATTCGTCACATTTAATGGCACAATGGTTAGATTATGTGCTCTTGTCGCGACAACATTTGCAGCACTTGGATCACCGAAAAAATTTGCTTCAGCAAGCGGAGTTACATTGCCAGGCACAAGAAAAGCTCCGCCCATTACATAAAAGGCTTTAACTTTATACATCACATCCTCGCCGAGAATAAAAGCAGAGGCTAATGATGTTTGCCTCCCAACATCAACAATGACTAACTCTCCTTTGTATTCATCGATGATTGAGAAAATAAGAGAAAAATTCTCTAATGTGCCGCTGATTGTATCTGGAGGTGTGATCGGCCCTAACCCTTCTTCGCCGTGTATTTCAGGATAATAGACAGCCATTTCCCCTGATAGAGGATAAGCCGCCGCACCGATTAAAGGAACATCAAGCCTCCCTGCAAGATCAAGCAAATAAGCGGCATTATTCGTTGCTTGTTCTTTATCAACATTTCCGTAACTAGACACAATTCCTACTACTTCAATATCAGGATGAAGCAACGCGAACATAATGGCTACAGAATCATCTATACCCGGATCACAAAATAAGAGCACCTTCTCCATCTTAGATCACCTCAATAGTATGTATATACACCCTGATTCAGTTTGAGTCCGAAAGTTCGCCCCAATAAAACAGATAGGGAAATCAACACAGAAAAAGAACAAGCCGTTTGACCTGTTCTCTCATTAGTCGTCTTTTATTCTTTTAATAAACTCAAGTCAACTTCGGGGACAAGCCCTTCTGCCCCCGCTCTTCCAAGCAGACTGGCTACAGCCTTTAACCCCTCTTCTCCAAGGTCTTGAGTAAATGAATTTACATATAAGTCGATATGAGATTTAGCCACTTCATAAGATAGCTCTTGGGCATGCTCCATAACGTAATCAACAGAGGCCTCGGGATTTTCCCATGCATATTCTACTGATGCTCTCACCCAATTAGTTATCTCTTCCTTGTTAAGAGAACGATGTGCGATAATAGCGCCTAGAGGAATCGGAAGTCCTGTATCTTTCTCCCACCACTCACCTAAATCAACTAACATCTTTAAGTCAAACTCTTGATACGTAAATCTTGCCTCATGAATGACAAGACCCGCATCAATTTTGCCATCACGTACAGCTGGCATAATCTCATGAAACGGCATAACGACAATTTCATTTAAGCCTTCAGGGATCGCTTCGGCAGCCCAAAGCCTGAATAATAAATAAGCAGTAGACCTTTCACTTGGTACCGCTACCCGCTTCCCAGCTAAGGAACGCGGAGATTGATCTCCCCCTGCCGTAAGCAATAAAGGCCCGCAGCCTCTGCCAAGTGCGCCGCCGCATGGGATAAGGGCATACTCGTCTAAAACATACGGAAGCGCAGCATAAGAGATTTTCTGTATCTCTGGTCCAATCCCCTCAGCTGCCCAATAATTCGTTTTATCAATATCCGCATACGTTACGTCTAATTTAGGTGCCTCAGGAATCTTTCCATGAACAGCTGCATGGAAAACAAATGTATCATTAGGACACGGTGAAAATGCTATCTTCATCATACTACCTCCGAAATGATTTTACTCGCTTCTTCTAAGCTTAACAGCGCCTCTTTTATTCTCCAAGCCTCACGATCTCTAGGACCGATTGCATTCGATATCGTTCTCATTTCCATAAAAGGAACCTCACATAAAGCACAAGCGCTCGCTACACCAAAGCCTTCCATTGCTTCAGCAAGAGCATCCGGATACCTCTCCATTAATTCAATTGTACTTTCTTTTGTTCCAGTAACTGTAGAAAGGGTGAGAATCTCTCCTTTATTTACAACTAGCTCTGTTTGCTCTAATGCTTTGTATACAGATAATAAAGCAGGCCTATCTACATCCATAACACCTGATCCAAAGCCTAACTCATCGATAGTAAGAAAGCCGCTGTCTGATTCAGCACCTAGATCTGCACAAATCACTTGTTCTGCTAAAACGACTGTGCCAATTTTTGCACGTCCAGTAAACCCGCCTGCAATCCCTGCATTAATCACTAATTTATACTTTTCACCAGCAAGCTTAAAAGCAGTCGCCGCTGCTGCTTTGGCCACTCCTACTCCAGCTGTTAGAATATCAATATTTTTAATATCTCCAATCCCTCGCTGCACAGCTTCTTTCTCTGCGTCAACCGAGACCACAATTAATATCCGGCCTTCGTCGCTCATCTATATCCTACCTTTCGATTTTATTGCTATCTTTTTATTGCTACCTTTTTAAAGCTACCTCTTTATATCTAGTCTAAAGACTCTTTTGAAAAATAGCCAGCAGTCGCCTTTATATAGATGAAACTCTTATTATTAATGGTTTCCTCCCATTTTCATTTTATATCAGCTATGAATTGAGTAAGGATCCACTTATTTAAACACAAAAAAGACTATTATCATTCTTACGTCTAAATAATCTAATGATAAAATAGAATAAATACTAGTAAACATGGATAAAGCGGGAAATTCGTAATAGTAAACATGAAAAAGAAGTGTATTTTTTTTAGGGGGGGAACAATGCAACATATTAAAGACACTATTAAAGAAGTTGTATATGCGATCATACCACTGTCACTAGTTGTTATTATATTGCAGTTTACTATAATAGGTATGCCCATAGAGATGTTTGTTCAATTCTTAATTGGCGTTTTGATGGTATCATTCGGGTTAATTCTGTTTTTACTTGGAGTACATGTCGGGTTGTTGCCCATTGGTGAAATGATAGGATCTGCTTTACCTAGAATGGGTAAACCTTGGATTATCATTTTTTTTGGTTTTTTACTTGGATTTGTAGCAACTGTTGCGGAGCCAGATGTTCGAGTCCTTGCCATTCAAGTTGATCTAGTTTCAAATGGTATCGTTTCAAGTAACATTCTAATTTACACCGTAGCTTTGGGTGTGGCTATCTTTGTCGGCTTAGCTATGCTTAGAATAGTATTAAACATACCTATAACCTATCTTTTAATAGGTGGCTATGGATTGGTGTTTTTATTAGCTGCTTTCACCCCTGCTCACTTTGTTCCTATCTCTTTTGATGCTGGCGGAGTAACGACAGGGCCGATGACCGTACCATTTATCCTCGCTTTAGGAGTAGGGGTTGCATCTGTCTTAAGAGGGAAGTCTGCTTCATCTGATGGATTTGGATTAGTAGCACTAGCTTCAATAGGACCTATTTTAGCTGTATTAGTATTAGGGGTGATTTATGGATGACTTTAAACATATTTGATGGTTTCGGGCATGTTTTATATGAAGTTGCCTTTGCACTTATTCCCCTGCTCATATTTTTCTTATTCTTTCAATTTTTTATTTTGAAGCTTCCAAAAAAGAAATTGCTAGATATACTAAAAGGGATGATTCTTACTTTTTGGGGACTCGCTTTTTTCCTTCAAGGTGTACACATCGGATTTCTCCCTGCTGGAGAAATGATGGGAACGTTAATGGGGCAACTGGATCATTTATGGATGTTGATTCCAATAGGTTTTCTTTTGGGATTTGTGGCCACGTTTGCTGAACCAGCGGTGCGTATATTAAATCATGAAGTTGAAAAAGTATCAGGTGGTTATATCCCTAAGAAGGTCATGCTTTATACATTATCAATCGGTGTTGCTATCTCCATAGCATTATCCATGTTGAGAATCATTGCAGGTATTCCATTATGGTACTTTATTATACCTGGGTACCTTATCGCATTGATCCTCATCAAATTTTCAACTCCAACATTTACAGCTATTGCGTTTGATTCAGGAGGCGTCGCAACGGGGCCAATGACAGTAACATTTATTGTAGCCATGTCAGTTGGAATAGCCACTGTCTTAGAAGGTCGTGACCCTTTACTTGATGGGTTTGGAATGATAACATTAGTCGCTCTTTCCCCTATCTTATCAGTACTAACCTTAGGGTTGCTTTACGGAAGAAAGGAGAAAGAAAATGAACAAAAAATTAAATCCGAAGCATAAATTGCTTGTTACAATTGTAAATAAAGGTATGGCTCAGAAAGTAGTTAAAGCTTCCAAAAAAGCAGGGGCTGAAGGGGCTACCATTATATATGGCAGAGGTAACGGTATTCATGACAACCAAAATCTACTTGGATTCAGCGTAGATACAGATAAAGAAGTTATATTTACCCTGATGTCTAAAGAAAAAATGGATGCAATCATAACAGCAGTTGAAAACGCAGGCAAATTAGATAAACCTGGTAGCGGGATTGGTTTTGTCGTTGATGTAAAAAGATTCGCTGGAATTGTACACTTACTTAAGAGTCAAGATTAAGGTAAGTATTCAGGAGGTTACCATGAACAATAAAGTTTTATATGATTTAATTGTGACGATTGTAAATAAAGGCTATTCAGAAGAAGTTGTTGAAGCTTCTAAGAAAGCAGGAGCTGAGGGTGGTACCATTGTTTGCGGCAGAGGTACAGGTATACACGAACAAGCAAAGCTCTTTAATATAACCATTGAACCAGAAAAAGAATTGGTTCTGACATTAATTGATAGATCAAAAACAGATGAAGTACTAGTGGCGATTGAAAAATATGCAGAATTAGATAAGCCTGGAAAAGGTATAGCATTTGTTTTAGAAGTAGAACGTACGATTGGGATTAACCATATCCTAAATCGAATGATAAATGAGAATTCAACTAGAAAAGAGTTCTAAAGCGTTGTAACTCAACGCCTTCAAAAAAGCAATATTATTTCTGGTTTTCGGACGAACTTGTGTATGGGACATTCAATATAGATAGTCCCTCTATAGTATCAAAATCATAGGAAGTACTACGCCAGTCTAGATGGGTTGTATTAGCAGCCTACCATTGTATTAGACTTTTAGAAGAACTTCCATTTTTGTTAAATAGTTAGACTTTATTCGTCCGCTCTTAATTTGTGTTGGTTATCGCTTGAATAAGCCTTTGAGGCAACTCGAGGGCTTTTTTGTCTATATGAATGAAATGGTGCTCTGCTTCTTCATTTTGTTTCTCTTTTTCGACCTCTTGATGAATCCTCTCCATCTTCCGATCTAATTCAGCTGCCGTATCCGCCGCTTCTTTTAATTCTTGTAGTAAATGACTGGGCACTGCCTTTTGATACTTATAGTATATTTTATGTTCGAGACTAGCCCAGAAATCCATAGCGACCGTCCGGATTTGAACCTCCACTTTCACACTTTCCTCACGGTCGGACATAAAGACTGGAATTTCTAGTATAAGATGTAGGCTTTGGTATCCATTTGGCTTAGCCTTCTTTATATAATCCTTACATTCAATCACCGTAATATCTTTTTGCTGTTGCAGCATTTCACTAATAATATAAATGTCTGTGATAAAGGAGCAGCTAATCCTAATACCTGCGATATCATGTATATGCTCTCTTACACTCACTAACGATGGCGGCAATCCTTTACGCTGCACTTTTTTGAATATACTCTCAGGAGATTTCAATCTCGATTTTGTATGTTCAATCGGATTATAGCTGTGAATATACTGAAATTCTTCTTGTAGAATATTTATTTTCGTATTCATCTCATCCAGAGCAAATTTGTACACCATCATAAATCTTGTAAGCTCTTGCTTCATTGCTTTAATTTGTCCTACATTCACACTTGTTTGTTGTGACAAACCTCATCTACTCCTTTATATAGAACGTTGAGTTAAAAAGCTATTATTAGATCCAACTATACTGTTTATATAATTATTGCTTTAAACTAGCCTTCTGATTCAATAATAATAGATGTCAACTTTTCAAGAACTGATGTCAGCTGTTCCATTTCTTCTTCAGTTAATTTTGACATATACTTCTCCATAATTATATTCCGTTTCTTTACAGATGATTTCAAAGCACTCATACCTTCATCTGAAATCCGCACATATACCGCTCTTCGGTCTTTCTCATCTCGTTCCCTTATCACAAAATCATTTTTTAACAAACGGTCAACCATGGCTGTGATTGCACTTGGCTTCACCTGAAGCTCTTCTGCTAACTGCGATGATGTTATGCGACCCTTCTGCTCTAGCGTATTGAGGACAAAAAATTGTTCTCCCGTGAGGTTATGTTCAAGTTTTTCATATACTTTTGGCCCTAACGTTTTCATTGCCTTATAAAAAGCCTGATCAAGCCTTGCGTAATATAACTTCAACTCATCCTTTTCCATTATAGACTCCCTCATTTATTTCACGTCATTAACTATTTACTTCATGTAGTTAAATATAAATGGATTTAAGTACTTTGTCAAATAGGACAATAATATAAATGAAAGCAAGTCATGTACAAGCAAAAGAATTCCTCCTTGCAATGGTGGTTGATTTCCGCTGCAGGTACTCGCTTTCCGCGGGCGGACCGGGAGCCTCCTCGTCGTTTTCACTCCTGTGGGTCTCCCATGGTCAACGCACATCCCCTGGAGTCTCGTACCTTCCGCTCCAATCAACGGAGCTTGAAGAAGATTATATATTCCTGCACAAAAAGACGACTTATCTAATTCAATAGAATCAGTCGTCTTTAAGTCAGGTTGTTTAAATTTCTCTAAAAGGGGCTAGCTAGCTCTTCATTCGTGTTTTAATTTTAACTATTGTTCACTAGGATTTACGATCGGTGTGTCGGGGTCATTTCCCCATTCCTCCCAAGATCCTTCATACATTCTAAGATGTTCAAACCCCATTAATCTTAACGTAAAGTACATATGAGATGCTCGCTCTGCCTTTTGACAGTAAATGATAATCTGTTTTTCTCTCGTTACTCCAGCTTCCTCAAGCATTTGTTCAATGGCACTTGCCTCTTTAAAATATGGCACTTCTCCGTCCTCTAAAACCTTTTTCCATTCGAGGTTCACAGCACTTGGGATATGACCGCCTCTTTTCGCCCTGACATCCTCCCCCATATATTCAGCTTTTGAACGAACATCGAACAGTACCTTATTGGGGTGGTCTATTGCTGCCTTCACATAATCGTGTTCCACCTCAAGGTTTGCCTGCATATTCGCCTTGAAGCTGCCTTTTCTCTCCTCGCTGGGAGTGGTAGAAACCTCCTTGCCTTGTGCCTTCCATGCTTTAAGTCCGCCATTTAATACCCGTACTTTTTTATGTCCGTATAATTCCAGCGCATAAAATAACCTTGTAGCTGCCGTATCATCGCCATCATCATACACAATCACTTCATCATCGTTGCTTATTCCAAGCTCATTCATTAATCGCTCAAATTCTTCTGCCCGAACTAAATATCCGTCAACAGGGTGGCTTTTATCTGCTAATTGAGCAGCATCAAATGGTAAAGCTCCCGGAATATGTCCTTCCGTGTACCCCTCGCTGCGCGTATCAACAATGATAAAGTGTTCTTCATTTAATCGCTGGGCCGTCTCCTCTACACTAATGAGGAGATCATTATTAGGATACGTCACTTCTCTTGCAATCCCTTTCATTGGAACCAAGATGGTAAGCATCAGCAGCAAACATAACAAAACAAACAGCTTTCTCATAGCTTTCTTCACTCCTTTGGTCAAATATCTACCTTAGTATGACCAAAAGTGGAAAACACATGAAAAAAGCAAGCGCTCTAATAAGAACGCTTGCTGCAGTTATGCTCTTCTTCCAGTTAACATTTGTAGAATGAAGACGATAAGGGCTACAACTAACAGTAAGTGAATAAGTCCTCCTCCAACTTCAAATGAAAAGCCTAGTAACCACAATACAAACAACACAATCAGTACTGTCCATAACATTTTATCCTCACACCTTTCCATCTTATTTTCCAATTTGTTTGTTGGTTATTACATCCCCCTATTTAACTTAATCAAAACCTCTACGCCTAAATTAAGTCCTTGTTCACACGGAAATGACTCCACGCCTTTTCCTAATTGAATCCATTTCACTAGTTAGAACTGATTGGTAAAAGGGTAGATCAACTCTCCTTTTTTACTTATGTTTCAGGTGGTATCAAATCGGATATATAAACGATAAGAAATCATTTTAAAGGGAGGCGTTATCATGAGAAAAGATGTAGATGTCGAGGAGAAGCATGTGGAGAAAAAGCATGATTCAAGTAAAGTAGCATCGAGCTTTATAAAATATTTAGCTTATATTATCATTTTCTTTGGGTTCTTATGGTTCTTAGTTCAATATGTCTTTCCGATGTTTCAATAGAAATCGATCTTATCTAATCTTGTTTGCTCTTTTCTATCCCACATTTAAAAACAGCCTTTGCATCAGTTATATTACTGATGCAAAGGCTGTTTTTGGTTTAGAGAGAATTATTTAATTAAGCGACAAGTTGATCACAATGCCTTTCGCTTCTTCTGACTCTAGTTTAATTCGATAATTTCCTTCTCTCAGCTCTACCGCCATCTCGCCGGAATGGTTCCCGGAAACCTCTTCACTCCAAATCATTTCGCCATTATGCTCTAGAAATAATAAAAAGGAACCTTCTCTTATAAAGGCCTCGTAAGGCAATAAAGCCACGTCTTTTATTGATTCCTCTAATTGAAACGCCTCAATTTGAAACGCCTCAATTTCATAAGTACCTTTTACTGATCCAATCGAAAGCTCTATTTCACCATTCACATTTGTATTGGAAACATTCGTTACAACGTTGTCTGAAAATATAAAGACGAGGATAGGAAAGGTGATCATTAGGATGACAAAAGCACTCCCTATCATTATCCATTTCTTCTTTAAAGGTGAATGATCTTTTTGATTAGAGATCGATTGATAAATAAACGTATTTAATTTATACACTATACGAAACAATAAAGGAAAGATTACTAGAGGTATGATAAAAAGCCACTCACCCGTCATTACAATCAAAGAGATCATCATCACAAACCCGACAAAATAAAAAGCAATGACAAACCAATAAAAAAAGAGAAAGAGCCTATTAGCGCGATACGGCTTGCCAAATAGTAAAGAAATGATATTCATTAAACACCTCTGTTAGAAAGATTAAACGATTTTTGAGTTCTATCGTTATATTCTTTTTTAATCAAAAAGAACCCATGCCTCATGCCAGGTAATGGGTACTTATAACATTTTCAGCGTAACGAACGATTGCGTACTTCCTGTCACTTGAAAAGTAATCGTCTGACCAGCATCGACTGTCACTTCAGCCTCTTCCGTTTGAAATCCGTCCATACTTGCATACACCGTATGAACTCCTGGAGATACCTCAACGATTATTTCTTTCCCTCGTTTGATCTTCCCTATTTCTTCTCCGTTTACATAAAGCTTGAAAGCACGCGTAAAAGCATACCATTCCTTGCCTCTAAAAAATTTAATAAAACCTTGGTCTGTAGCCAATGTGTAAACCTCCTTATTGCATCTATTGTTATGTATAATTCTATTTAAATAATTTATTGATTATTTTATATGCGATAAAAACAGCAATCGTTGTTAGGATTAACTGAACACCAATCATCACAAGCTTCTCAAAAGTATCTTCATAGATAAGCAAGGAAGTGACGATTTGAATGGTGATACTAATTAAATAAAAGACAATGATAAACGTAAAGCCATGGCGCTCCCAGAGATTGGCCACATCCTCTCCCCCTTTGCCTTTAGTGAATCTCTACATTGTAGGCTTGATATAGTTCCAAGTAGAAAAATTCACTTGTAGAAGTTTATTTTCATTTCAAACTCTTCCAATATTCTCTTCATTTCTTTTTACATTCAGGGTATTTTTTTAAGAATATATATTTGTGAATAATATGAAGAATGGCAATAGGCAGAAAGGAAACAATGAACCAGGAAATCACAATTACGATCCATTCTTCTTCTGATTTAGCACGCGCATCTGAAACGAAAATAATAACTATTAATAATCCGAAGAGAAAGGCCATTATTTTACCTATAATAAAAGCTGCATGTACACTTTTTAATAAAGATTGTTTATCTTTATTCATTTTTGTGTCTCCGTTTCACTCCATATAAGAACCTATTTCCTTCTTATTTATAAATGCTTTCTGGTTGGCATTATAACAGCTTGCTAGTATAAAGAATTCAATAAAAAACAGCCCATATTAAACTGCCTTTCATATTTGTCAAATCTTCTTTGACAAATCTTTAAATGCTATTAAACTATTCTAGAAATTTCCCCTTAAACTTTGGATAGACAATCTTCCTTATTAAAATTAACATTCCTAGTAAAGGGATAAAGCTCAACAAAGTTAATAGGATGTATAAGCCATAAAAAAAAGATAAAATTATATATGTTATATTTATTAAAATCACTAGAGAATAAATTAATAAAAATAAACCGTTAAAGTATGCTAAAGTATTTAATTTAGCTTTATCCTTTTTATTTTCAATACTTTTAGCTCTATTAGAACAATGCCTATATTCTTCTAATGAAATAGTGTATAACTCCTTTAATATTCTCACATTACTCTTCCTTCTTTGACACCATATCTAATTTAACTCTCATAATTTGACCTTTAGTACTAAAGTCTTTATGTGCTTCATATTGACTAGCTAATGTCTTAAAGAAAGTCAGCAAAGGCAGATGTCATTCAATAAATAAAGAACGAATTGCCTTCACCTCTCTTATTTACTGTTAATCTGCGAACTCACATTCTGATCAGCTTGTTTCATCGTTTCAATTGATTGGCGGGTGTCTTCTTCATTTTTTAGAAGCAGGGCTTGGTACGCTTCAATCATTTGATTCATTTGTTGGTTCAGCTGGTTAAGACGGTCTACTACATCTAGGACATTATTTTCCCCCACTGAAGAAGGCATTGAAGGGTCTAGTGCTTGAACAGCGGTTTGCAGCTTTGCTAATTCTTGCTCTACATCCGCATATATAATTTTAATTTCGCTCATCTATACCCCTCCTTAACGTGCGACCATCGCGGCTTTTGCAGCAACGATCGATTGTTGAAGTGAAATAATTTCTTGCTCTGTCTGTGAAATCTTGGATGAGAGAGTTTGAAGAGAGGTATCAAGCTGACTGCCCGGTAATTCCCGGTAACTTGATACGAGGCCGCCTTCACGGAGGTTTTCAAACCGATCTGCCAGGCTCCCTGCCCATGTGACTGAAGATAAACTAGGATTCTTGCATAGATGCTCATTGCTATAGAAATCTTCTCTGCAATTCATCAACTCAGTGCGGCATGATCTAAGTCTTGCGAGTTCATCCTGCTTTTGACGTAAGCTCAAATACAATCCGGTTAATGGCATAAATGACACTTCCCTCTTTTTATTTTTTAAGAAAAAGAAGCATGTTTCTCTCTCTGTCATGCTTCTTTAGGTTAGTTGCTCATACTTGTCTGGCTTTTTCATTAATTTTGGAATAACAACAAACATTAATATAGCGATCATTAGGATGACAACTGCGATTAAAATGGTACTGATTTGAACAATCCCTGTTTCAGATTCCTGCTCTATCCGGCTCTGTCTCGCAGGTTCTGTTTCTCCATTAAACAAATCGAGCCGCTCTGCTTTAGCGGTAATCGTATTCACTTCGATCGTCCCTGTTTGAAAGAGCTCCTCATATACCTCACCAAAGTATTTCATTTCTCTTTGCGTAAAAGTAAGCACCCTTTGCTCTTTAGACAGTGCTTCCCGCCTCACACGTTCGTCTTCTCTGTAATAATTTAAATCCACATTAATTTGTCGTTCTTTGTATTCCTGAGGCTCTACTACTGGATCCCCCTCCGCCAGCACTAATGACGGAAGGAGAAAAAATAGTAAACAAACAAAGGCAGATATATTAAGAAGCTTCATAGCTCTCATCTAAATCTTCCTCTTCTTTTTGAGTAAGACGGCGTCCTCTAATGAAGTATGCAGCAGCTGCTGCTATGATACTTACAATAGATAAAACAATAACAGCTGGAATGAACATCGATTGATTTCCAAATTGAATCGACATGTATACTTCAGAAACCGGATGATTCATGCTGAAATTCGGCATAACCAGATCAAGCAGCGGTGTGACAAAGAACAGCATTAGACCTACGATGACAAGACCGCCGGTTATTAGACCGAAAACTAGACCTAACTGAACCAATCCAGCCGTGGCAGTTAATAGCAGAATCGTTACAATCGTCCACTTAAATGCTTGAACATCATGCATTGGGTAAATATTAAGCCCATAAATACTAATGATTAACCCGACAGCGATATTTAATAGTACAAACATTGATGCATTAAGCATGGCTGGTACATAAGAGAAGTAGTGTACAAACAATCCGATAATTAACCCAGACACTAAGATAATGACCAGCATTACAACTGGAGGCGTATTATTTGTTCTTTCTTCAGGAGCCTCACCGCTGATTTGGACTGGATTTGACAGGTAATCATACACGTAAGGATTTGGCTGACCATCCACTACAGCATTTCTAAGAATACTGTAAAGGTCGTTTTGTACAAGCTGTGAGGCTTCTACATTGGTAGCCCAGTTATTATTTAATTCATCTGCTCTAGATTGAACAGAGCCTACTTTTTCATATAACTCATCAGTATACTCATTGACGTAATTTGAGCGATCAGACAGCGAACTGACTAAGTTTGATACTTGTTCAATATTGCCCATGGCATTTTGCTGATTCGATACGATCATTTCTCCGCTCATATCATCTACTGGAGGAGATTCAACCTCCGGCGTTTCGATACCTTCGCGCAGCGCAAGTGTTACAAGATTCGCATTTTCCTCAATTTCTTGCAGCTCACTTACAATCGCCTCTTGTTCAAGCTGAACACTCTCATCATATTCATCAATAAAAGTATGAACAGCCTCAACAAATCCTTCAAAGTCACTTTCTAAAAGATCAAGATCATCAATCGATTGATCTAATCCAGATTGAAGATCGTTGAAGCCGCCTTGAATGGATTCAAAAGTTTCTTCAACAGCTGTGAGACCTTCACTGCCTGCTAAAATATCAGAAATCAACTCATCTTCTTGTTCCGCAGACTGATTAGCAGCCTCGTGATACGCAGAAAGATGTGAGTAATACGTTAATAATTTATCAGTATCTTGGGTCTGAATAGCCGTCCCAAAATATGGAGCTAATCGATCTTTGCGAGTAGTTGATAAGTTAGAAGAGCCTAGGATGCCAGCTTCTTTTTGATTGATCTTATCAATAATTGCTCTATTCCCTGGATTCCCAGTGTTCGGCTGCTGCTGTGGTGCGCTTTCGATTTGAGCAATCAATTCTTCTAACACTCGTTCCCACTCTGCTTGAGTAGAAGATTGAGCATTTAGCTCGCCTTCTATTTTTTCAATTTCACTCTCAAGTGCAGCTACAGAAGCACGAAGACCTTCTAAGTGGTCTTGTTGACCTCCACTGTCTTCTTCGCCCTCTTCTCCGTCTGAGGGAGAGTCACTAGCGGCAGAATCAATCGCTCCCCTTAATTGTGACAGCTGGGCTTTTAGTTCTGTTAATGATTCTGCTGAGGCAAGGGTAGCTGTTGGTATATCAACATCAACTTCAGCAGGCGGGTTCTGGCCTCCCTCGTTTCCCCCTCCGTTTGATCCATTGGTCAACTCTTCGCGAATTGGGAGCATAGCTGATTCTAGCTGATTAAAAGAATAACTCATTCGCTGAGTTCTAAAAGTATTCATCATCTCTCTTTGGCCATCTTCAAGATGACCAGCTAGTTGATTAACAGTCTCCTCGCCTGTGGAAGCTCTTAAATCGGATAGCACTGAATAATTACCATCAATCGCACCTTGGACCCTAGAGACACTTTGTGAAAAATCTTGACCATCATTCGTAAATGCTGGTCTTGGACGTTCTTGGATTCGTACAATTGTATCGAATCCGTTGTACATGGTAGATTCATAGCTTGTCAGCCCTTGCTCAAGCAGCTGTTGATTTTCCAGACTAGTTGTCATGAATAATTCGTTCTGCTGCTCTTGATACTCACGATATGCTTGAACATTTTCTAAAAATGCACTCAGTTGCTGCTCGTATGTTTCAATGTTGGCAATCGCTTCTTCGGACGTGGCCTCTGCATCTGTAGATGAGCTGAGCAATTGTTCAAGCAGCTCTTTTTGTCTTTCCACTTCACTTGCGATCGTTTGAGAGTTCGGTGCATAGAAGGAATACATCGCTTCTTGGAAAGCAATTTCCCGTTCTACGATGTTATCGAATTTTTGGCGAATATCATTCACTTCTTGTGCCACTACATCCCAATAAATGCTCGTCACTTGTCTATTAATTCGGTTTCTAGCATTTTGAAGCGAACGCTGAACCCTTTCAATATTTCTTGCATTTAAGTTTGGTTGAATTTGATAGCTCAAGGAAGCTCGTTCAGGCTGATCTTCTTTAAATGTTAAAATATTATTTGAGAAATCAGAGGATAGATACAAGATTCCATCATATTGGTTTCTCTCAAGACCAGACTCGGCAGCATTTCTTCCTACTACCACATAATTGTATTCTGAATTCTCACCGATTGAGGCTGTTACAGCCTGACCAAAAAATACCCTCTCGCCTTGAAATTCAGCTCCTAAATCTTCGTTTACAATGGCGATTTGCCCTGAGGAGTTGTCTTGTCTCTTGTTTGGTTCCTGACCAATGTAAGAAAAGAACAAGCTCGGCAGGACAAGGATCAGGACAATCATCGCAATTAACTTTATTAAATTCGTTTTCTCAAGCATTCTCTGCCCTTCTTTCCCTGCTTTAGCATTTAGGAATTTGCATCCTTGTTGCTGTGCCATCTTGAATCAAGTAACCAAAGCCAGCCAGAATTTCCGGCTCATTCCGTGTAAACGGCAGTGTAATTAAACTCTGATCAGATTTCTTCGCTAATAGTACAGCCTGCCTGATCTGCTTTAACTCATTTGTTAAAGGATCAAAGCCTTTTGTAAAGTCGTTTGTGTTTCCGGCAACAATCACAGTAAAGCCTAAATGAGTGTATTTCTTCATGAATGTTGATATCTTTCCTTGAATCTGTGCATCAATCGTTTGCTGCAAGCGCGAAACGCTATCTACAACCAAGTAAATAGGAGCAAATGTCAGTGCACTGGATTGACCTATTACTTGTAAATACTCATTCTCACGGCGTCTTAGAGTCTCTTCAACGCTATTGAGCCATTCATTTATTTGATCTTTAGTCTCCATATAAAGGACACCATCCCGGCTCGCATATGTTGATAAACCTCGATCAACTCCGTCAAATAGAGCTACATCTGCATGCTCTTGTTTAAACATTTCTTCTAATAACACTTTTACTGCATTGGTTTTCCCTTTTTTACTTTGACCAACCACGAGACAATGCTCACTTTCGATATCGACTGATAACGTAGTCACTGTCTCTTCATCTAACCCAATTGACAGCGAACCTTGCTTTTTAGTAGCCGCATATTTCTTTGCAAATGTTTGGTAGTCAAGATTAGTAGGAAGCATAGGAATAGGTGCAGGCAATCGACAGCCTTGATACCTTTCCTTCATACGTTCGATCTTATCTTTTACGGCAGCAAGAATCTCTAAATCATCCTCACCCCAAGCCGGCAAGTACATCTGAGAAAGAGCTACTTGGTCTTTAATGATTAATGCACGGCCGGCTATTGCCTCTACTTCATACGGTGTGCGGCCGATAATTGAAAACTTCTCATTGCTATCCATTAAATAATGAACGACTTTCGTTTTTAGAGAGTTCATTAGTGGCTGCCTTACTACATTAATTCTTGTGGCTGAAAGCATAACCATGATGCCAAGCGACTGACCATCTCGGGCAAATTGGATAAACTGCGTTTCAATGTCAGGAAGCTCCTCTTTCACAAGATCAAAGTTATCAATCGTAAGAACAATCGTCGGTAGTATTTCATCTGTAAGACGGTTGTAATGAGTGATATTACTCACTTCACGATCAAGGAACAACTGCTTTCTTTTTTCAATTTCTTTCTTTATATACACCATAAATTTTTCAATTTTGCGCTGATCATCAAATCTGAAATAATCGGCTGTATGAGGAAGCTGTCTCAACGGCAGAAGCGCACTGTTTCCAAAATCAAATACATAATAATGAAGTTCTTCTGGTGTAAACGCCTCTGCAAAACGAAGCAGATAGGTCATGATTGTTGTTGATTTTCCGTACCCTGCTGACCCAAAAATACCTATATTGCCGTCTTCCTGCCACCTGTAACGATATGGTGTTTGACTTTGTCTTTCAGGCTCATCTTTTAAGCCAATAAGAAATCCTTCATCCACACTCCCTGCTTCCTCACTCGCAAGACGCGAAGCGAGAGGCGGCAGCCATGGACTTTGCAGTTTTTGAATGCCCATTGTGGATTGAACATTTGCTATCTCTGATACAATGGCTTCTATTTCTGTCTGCTTTTTTCGTTGCTCCCGCTTTACTTTTGCACTTACGTTAGACAACTGTACAAGGCCAAGGTCGGTTACAAGTGAGATTTCATCTTCTGTACCGACTGTCTCCTCAAGATAAGGAGCTCCACTCCAAGCTGATTGGAATAATTCATACACCTCGTTATTTCCTACTTGCAAATAACCGCGTCCCGTAATCGTGAGATTTGCTGCATCCGAATTTTTTAAGACCTCTTTACTATCTGTTGCATCCTGCACTTTCAAAGCAATCTTAAAACGTGCGTTACTCCAAATTTGATTATCAATGACACCGCCAGGCTTTTGAGTCGCTAGAATTAAATGAACGCCTAAGCTTCGCCCAATCCTGGCAGCACTGACCAGCTCTCTAATAAATTCAGGCTCCTCATTTTTCAGCTCGGCAAATTCATCTGAGATCAGAAACAGATGAGGAAGCGGCTCTTTGGCTGTACCTTCTTTATAAAGGTCTGTGTAGTCATTGATGTGGTTTACCTCAAATTGATCAAATAAACGCTGGCGGCGCTTCATCTCACTATTAATGGAAGCGAGGGCACGTGTACTAAAGTTTTGGCTCTCATTTATATTTGTAATGGTTCCAAGAAGGTGAGGGATTTGCTTAAATGGCTGGGCCATCCCTCCGCCTTTGTAATCAATTAATAAAAACGCCACTTCATGAGGGTGATAATGAACAGCTAAGCTTAAAATATACGTTTGAAGCAGCTCACTTTTACCTGAACCTGTAGTACCAGCTAGAAGTCCATGAGGTCCGTGAGCTTTCTCATGTAAATTTAAGACAGCTACATCCTTTTTCCCTTTTAATCCAATCGGTACAGCTAAAGACTTCGAAGACTGATTAGTAAGCCACCTATTTGGGATATCTAGTTCTTCCACATCTTTCGCATTGAATAGATCAAGGAATGAAACCATTTCAGGGATCGAATTGTTCATCCCTTTTAGATGATTAAGAGAACGTAGTGTTCTAGCAAATGTTTCATTGCCTTGTTGTTGATGGCTGTCTAGATCAAACGCTGTATGCAGCGCTTTTTTCTCTTGGATGAGGATTTCACCTTGTTGATCATTAATATAGCCTACTAACGTATGAATCGTTTCAGCCAAATTCTCTTTTGTATCTGTAGCAAAGATTGTAGACATGCCAATCCCTTTATCTTCGCCTTCTAAGTACTCCATAATCAGGTGCTCAGAGATTAACGCTCGATTCGATACAATGAAGACAATATGAGGGTAAAAACGTTTCTTGTCCTTTTCCTCATCCATATCTCTTTCTCTTAATATTTCATAGATAGATGATAACAACTGGTCTCTCGTTCTCTCATTGTAAACAAAGCCTCTAGCAAAAGAATGCGGCAGCTGAAAATGAGGCAGCCATTTCATCCATTCCCAATCTCCATATTCTTCTTCATCAAAGATCGCAACAAACCTTATGTCATGATAGCTATGGAAGAACGCCAGCTGACCGACAATTTGCTGAATCTCCTTTTGCACAATCGATTGCTTCCCAATCAATCCAATTGCCCCTTTAGAAGCATCGATCGTTAACGGGACATTTTCCACTTTGTTATAAACATCAATCATTTCTTGTGATTTTTCAACTAAGTCATCTATTTCCCGATTGGCAAAATCTAAGCTTCCGACCGCTACTTCATAGCTAGCAGGAACCGTTGCTCTCCCTACTCTAAAATGCAAGAAATCCTCACTTTCTAGAGTACGCTCAAAAATACGATCACTAATCTGTCTTACGTCTGTTTTTAATTTCTCAAATGAAGGGAAATGGTAATACAGCACTTTCTTTTGCTGATCTGATAACGCTTGTAGTTCCTCTCGCTTTTGTTCTAGATAGCGATTGTAGACTCGAAGACGCGTTGCTAGCTTGATTTTGCGCTTTTTCTTCTCACGGAAGTATTGAATAGTTGAAGTGAAGATCGTTGTTGTAAACATTACAATCGAAATGATAATAAAGACACCTCTAGGTATTAATAACGCCACCATCCCCATGACAATGAGCATCATTAACGGAGGCAGGATTAACAGCCATAATGCCCTTTGGTTATCATCCCCTTCTTGGGAAGGAAACGAAAACGTTACTTTTTCCTCAGGGAGATCATAAATCATTCTTGGCGTGCGGCGATAATCTGGATACTTCTTTTTCATTTCAGAAGTAGGCGGCATCGCACGTGCTAGGGAGGTTTCATAGTCGTCTGATCCTGACAAATGCAGAAGATCCCCTTCGATAAATGTCATAGAGAGGCCTGAATAATAGATTACATCACCATTAAACAAATGCTTACTCTCTTTAATCTGCTTGCCATTCACATAAACGATAGCATCACTCGCTGCGCTAAGATGCCATGTCTCCTCTATACGGTCCATTTGAATAGAATTTTTACTTACATGGTTTTCTCCTAATTCGTTCAAAAGGACAATCGTCGCACCTTCTTTATGACCGACCGTTATTTCTTTTTGATGCCCAACATAATACGTAGCTTCAGCGTTCGAACCTTCTTTTAAAATGAACGTCAGGCTATGACCTTCCTCTGTGAGCGTGAATGGTTCCTCAATCTTCAGTTCTGTAAGACGCTCCCCTTCTTGATACAGTACATATCCGTCCTCTTTTACAATGGATAACTCGCCGCTTGTAAATGGATGAGAATAAAGAGTTAGTGAATGTTCTTCACTGTTTCCAATCGTCACTCTTTTATGGTGCTCCAACGGGTAAAGTTGATATGTATCCTTATAAAACACAAACAATTGTTGCATCTGTCTCACCTCCCTAAGACTCGGAATCTTCTTCCTCTGCTGCTTCTTCTGTTTCATCAGCAGATGGTTCTGGTTCTGATGGAGGTTCTGGCTGTGCTGGTGCTGAAGCTGGTGTTTCTTCTTCCTCTTCTTCTACAACAGTCTCCGCCTCAGCCGCTTCCTCAGCTTCTAGCTCCTCACGTTCTCTCATATACTCATCTATCTCATTTTGAATGATTTGCAGTTCTTCTTCTTTTTCTTGTCCCGATAAGCGGTCATTGGCTTTAATATCCTCGCGATACTTAAGCAGTCCAAGCATGACAAGGTCTCTATCTTCTAAGGACCTAGCTAAATCAACGGCTTCTTCATTTTCTCCCCTGCCAATATGAATCCAGTATTTGAAATAACGTTCATCCGACTGAAGGGTCAGCGTGTTGCGGACAGCATTACGCTGATCTTCCGTTAAAGGTTCATACTCTACATAAGAGGTGGCCAGCTGATATTGCACCACATACGGCATACCATCTGAATCGTAGTAATTCAGCTGATTAATGACTTCGCTATAATTTGTCATTAAGAAAGCTTCACTGCTTTCTATAAATGTTTCCTGCTTTGGCTGCTCAAAAAAGAATGAATAAATGCTGTATGCAATAAATGGTAGTAATAGAGCAGCCGCTGCAATTAAGCTGTATTTATGTGCAAGCCATTTCTTCTTCGGAAGGGAGATAAGGGTCTTTTCACGGCTCTCAAACTCTGTAATCGTTTCTTCTACGTAAGCTGTTAATTCGTCTAATGTGCTGCACTCAAATATTTCTTTTACAAAGGGACTTAACGTCATTGTTGTGTGGTAGTGATAATAGTCGTAAAATGTATGAGCTGGGTCAATCAACTCACTTATTGTCGCTTTAACTTCAAGTGTCAGATTATCTTTTTCTTGACTATAAGGAGGAAGACTTTCTTTCACCCCGTAGTGGAGGAATATTGGTTCGAAGCTCTTATCAAATACGATGTTCTCAGGGCACACGATTAAATGAAGTCTTGTATACGAATGAGTCTTTACCGCTTTTAAAAGATTATGAGCGAGCAGCCATTTAGCATAGGTTGTCTTACGCTGGATCATTGCAAAGTTCAAAATCGATTTGGGACGCTTCATGATGATTTTGATTTCATCTTCTGTATCTTCAACAATTCTTTCAATCTTGTCATCTAATTTTGTCAGCATTCCTGCTTCTAGAGGATCGCTTAGTTTCACTTTTGCTCTTTGAAAATGAAAAACATGCTGACCTTTATCTTTTGAAACCGTGGCTTCTATTTGTTTTTCTAAATACGATAGCCGTTTTTCTTCCATAGCAGGTACTCCTTTAAAGGCTCTTAGTCAGTAACTGGTCACCTATTTGTTTAATCTAGTGATAGTATCTCTACCTTATATAATGACGATTTTGTCACCGTTTGTGATTCCGCTTGCTTGAAGAGTGGCATGACCTGGAAGGACCTTTTCTTTATTCTCAATCCTTACCCAATTGCCCTCACGAGGAGGCTCTTTCATTTCTTTGATCTGCCAAACAATATCAATGACTTTTTTCACAGAATAATAGTCAGACAAGCGCAAATCAAAGGTTTCTCCCTCATAATGACGCATGTCAATAGTTACCTGTATATATATTGAAATCACCCCAAGACAGGAAAAAAAGCGCATAAACAAGTGTGTTGTCAGCGCTCCTTTTCATTATCATTTCATTGTGCTTTTTTACTATTTAACTTTACTGCACATTTTCACTTTATCGAACACTTTACTTAGCCTCGAATTTGACTAGCAATTTGACGGTCAGTATCTTCAAGAACTTGTGCAGAATTTGCAAGCTGCATAGATACTTCGTTTAATAGAGCTGCCATTCGATCAAAAGACGGGCGTAGTTCTTGGTATTGTTGAGCAAATGCTTGGCTTGAAGCACCTTCCCAAACATCTTGTAAGTGACTGCTCATACCATCAAGACGAGTAAGTAAGTCGTAAATATTACCACTCTCTGTATCATACTGTCTAGCAACGTCACGTAGTTCAGCCGGTGTTAAGCGAATTACATCTGACATGTCCACAACCCCTTTAACATTTAGTTTTGTCTCTTATAGCTTACCAACTATTTTTTTACAGTCAACGCATCTACCACTATTTGTTTAAAACACTATTAATGACCTATTAATCCACTAATCTTCCGGCTGTTTACCTTTAGCAAACAAGGAAAATATAACTAGCATAATTAGACAAATAGCGACTAAATACCCAACCTTTATTAATAGACTATATTAGATTAATCTTTAAATACCCACTATTAGATAAAAATATGCACTTAATCCAAAATTTTCTTTTTACATATTATAAAAAATCAAAACCACCAGTGTGAACTGGTGGTTTACTCTGCGGCTTAAAGCCTCTCTTACCGGTGCTGCTCACTTGGAACAGCCGGTCCTGTGTTAGATTGTGCTGCCTGGGCTGGTGACATAAGTAAGCTTGCTGCTAAGAAACTGGTACCTACTGTCATGGCAAATTTCTTCATAATGATTCCTCCTCAACTTTTATCATTCACCTACGAATTCTCTCATTAAAATCGAATCCCTCCTTAGATACACGAAATTTTAGATAAGCGTAATAATGCACTAGTTGATGTCTTATTTCGACAAAAACAACCGCAAACTTCAGTCGTATTTCATGATCCTAAAAAAAGAGACACTAGGCTGTTACACCTAGTGTCTCTTCTGTAAGTTCCTATGTAGAACTTAATATTCTTCAATTTCAAAGCGTTCGACATTCTCCATGTTTATATACTGGTTTTTGTGATCGAACCATTTAGCCGTTTGAATTTTATCAATTTGCTGATTAAGTTCGTAGCCACTCTCCAGTTCAAATACAACACTTTCTCCACCACAAAAATAAAACGTAACTTTATATCTTTTCATTCTCTATCCCTCCTAACTCACTTATTCCCAAACATTTTCCTTTTTAACCTTAGTATTTCTAGAAAAATGTAAAAGAATCTATAATTAAGTTTTCCATATCTTATTTAAAAACTATTTATTGTGTTGATTTCTTTTTCCCAAAATAAAGCAAGCCTAAAAGAAGCCATGATATCATGATCACAAATGCAATAATAAGCGTAATAACTGGGCCTAGTGCTATAATAAGAGGGACAGATGCCGCTGTGACAATTCCCCCTCCTACAATAAGGTCGAGCATCAGTTGTTTATAACTAAATCCTTCCTTTGCTGGGCTTTCGTCTTTTGGATCTGCGAGTTTAATCAATAACAAACCAGCAGCACTCATCCCCATCGCCTGTCCTAAATCTCCAATTGCCCGCTCAAACCAATAGTCAGGCATAATACGAGGAGCAATGAATATGAAGGCCACAATATTCCACCCTATTGCAGCAACAGACATAAGTAAGAATGGGACGATATATTCACCAAGGACTGACAAGGATAACGTGGCGATAGCTGACACAATCAGCAAATCTAAGGCAAACCCTTGGATACGAGTAATCAGGTCCCGGTCTAAAATGGACTTTTTAACAAACTTACTTAGGACAAGCTGAACTATGACCGCACCAACCATTGCTAAAGGGAATAAAGGCAGGTGAACAAAAAGCTCCATATTCTCACCCCATAGAGCCTCTTCAATTAAAATAAATCCTTCTAAAATGACATACCCAATGGCAATAGCCACCCCTATGTATGCAAAATGAACAGTAAGTGTTTCGATCACTTCAGAGCGAGTTGTCTGATTGCCAGCAGACATGTCTTGCTGGTCTTCCTTTTTGATTAAGCCTTTCTTTTGTTCATCTGAAATGTCATCAGGACTATTTAAAATTTCGGTTTTTCCTTTACGCGCAGCCCAATTTATTAATAAAATTCCTAGAAAAACTCCAGTTAGAACACCGACAGTAGCTAATCCAATTGCTAAATCTCTTCCTTCTTCAAAACCAACGCCGCTGAATGTACCCGATAATCCGGCTGCGGTACCATGTCCACCAACAAAGCTGATCTCAAGTAAGGCACCAGCCGCTGGATTCATTCCAAATAAAGGCGTTAATACAACTAAAGCCAATGTGATGCCAATGACGTACTGTCCCCATGATAGAAAATGGGCAAATGTTATTTGCGGGCCAGCAACCTTCCATATCTTTTTGATATTAGGAACTTTCTTCCCTATGAATAAAGAGGCAAAGATGATACTGATCAACAGTTCGGGGAGCACTTCCCATACCTCTATCATAGGGGCTGGGAAAAGACCTCCCCCTTCAAATACTTCTACTCCAAACAGACCAAGCACTTCCGGTCCTAGCAGCAGTCCAAGAAGCCCCGCAATAATTGAGCTTGGGATAAAGAAAGATTGTAGAAATGGCGTGGCAACCCGAATCCATTTTCCGATAATAAGTAAAATACCTAATATGATAAAGCTAAATCCTATAACTTCTGCCGACATAAAAACAAAGCCCTCCTCTTCTTTTACTTTATAGAGAAATATTACCTGACGATTGAAAGATAAAACGTATCGTTATTAATCAAATAAAATAAAGCACCCTCCATGGATGCTTTAAACAACGACAGATAAATCGCCTCTTCCGAAATAATCAAGTAATTCAGGCCCGTTGTAAACTAGATTTAGTATATCTGCGATTCGATATTGCTCTTCAGTGATCGTCATACGTTCTTTATCCGGATAAGGAATAAATACACGGAAGCCGTCTACTGCTACTGTACGAAAACGTTCTATCGCTACTCCGTTATAACGTAAATTAAAGAATTTCTCATAAGCAATATCATCTTCATAAGCTGAAATCCAATCTTCTCTTAATCCTTCACTCGGAACAGTAATATCAGAATCAATTGTAATGGAGATATTATCTTTGAATACATACACACTAGTGTCTTGATCATATAACCAGTCACTAGGCTTTGATTCAATAATGGATAACTTAAACTCTTCGTATCTCATTTTCGTCAGCTCCTTTGTACCCTAAATCCCCTCTCTCTTCTGATTTGAAACCTAAACAAGAAACCTCCAATGATCTTCACTAACTTGATCCTTTTATAAATTGAGAAGATAATGACTATAGATTTATATACACAAGAGAATGAAAGGAGAGCTCCCTGTGGATTCTTTTCCTCACCACTTCAAAGAGAAGCACCTGCTTACCCCTAAGGTGAAAATGAATTTGAAATTAAAAATGATCCTGTTAATAGGAGCATTAATTTCGCTTACTTTTATCATTATGGGTGTGTTTCTTCATTATTTCTTTTCTGATACGATTGAAACACAATTAGGTGAGCGAGCGTTAAGCGTAGCAACAAGCATTTCGCTCATTCCTGAAATCCAAGAGGCATTTGCCCTTGATGTTCCTGCAGCTGTCATCCAGCCGATCGTTAAACCGATTCAAGAAGAGACAGGTGCTGAATTTATTGTTGTCGGCAATACTCATGAAATCCGTTATGCTCATCCTGATAAAGAAAAAATTGGGTTGAAGATGGTTGGTGAGGACAACGCACCTGCCCTCTTGCACGGAGAGTCTTATATATCAAAAGCCACCGGTTCCCTAGGGTATTCCATCAGAGGAAAAGTTCCTGTATATTCAGAACAAGAAATTGTCGGAGTTGTTTCAGTAGGGTATTTAGTAAATGATGTGCAAAGCATGGTTCTTACATACAGCAAAGAGCTTTGGTATGTCCTTCTCTTCATGATCACTCTCGGTATTATTGGAGCTGTCCTGATTGCTCACTACATAAAAAAGCTGTTATTCGGGTTAGAGCCGGAGGAAATCTCACATTTATTACTTCAAAAAGAGACGATCCTGCAATCAACGCACGAGGGGATTATCGCAGTCAATCAAGAAGGAAAAGTTACCCTGGCTAATCATGCCGCTTTAAAACTGCTAACAGATCGACACTCTGCTCCACTATCACCACTAGAGAGTCCCGTTGGCAGGCCCATTCAAGAAGTATTGCCTATGTCTGCCCTTCCTCAAGTCCTTCATTCCGGGGAGAGTCAGTATGATCAACAGATGTATGTCGGGGCTCATACCGTGTTAGTTAACCGTGTTCCTATTTTTTATGAGAAGACACTAATCGGTGCGGTTTCTACCTTCCGTAATAAAACAGAAATTGACCAACTCACCAAGGAACTCACACAAGCCAAACAATATGCTGATGCGCTTCGTGCTCAGACGCATGAGTTTTCTAATAAGTTATTTACGATATTAGGGCTGTTACAATTAGAAAGAAAAGACGAAGCCATTTCATTTATTCAAAAGGAAAATAATATTCAACAGGACTGGATCCATTCTGTATTAGAGAAAGTCACCGATCCGATGGTTGGGGCAATTCTTCTTGGAAAGCTCAATCAAGCGATGGAACAACGGGTTAATATGGTGATTGAAGAAGGCAGCCAATTGATGCATCCATTAGAGGAACCACAGCAGGAAGCCCTTGTCACAGCTTTAGGAAACCTTCTTGAAAATGCGATTGATGCTGCGAAAACAAACCCCAAACTGCAGCAAGTCAGTATCTTTTTTACTGATCTCGGTGAAGACCTTGTTTTTGAAATAGAGGACTCCGGACCAGGAATTCCAATGGATTTAGCGAACAGCATTTTCACTAGAGGCTTCTCTACAAAAAAAGGAGAGCATCGCGGATTTGGCCTTGCTCTTGTAAAAGAAGTGCTCGCTGAAGTGAATGGACAAATTTATATAGAAGAAGGCGATCTTGGCGGTGCTTGCTTTGTCATAACGATCCCCAGAATAAAACTTCTCTAAGGAGGTTCCCCCTTTGCAAAATCCAATGTATAACGTACTCATCGTGGAAGATGATTTCCGTGTCGCTGAAATAACAAAAGGATTTGTTGAAAAAGTGGATGGTTTCAATGTGATTGGCCTATGCAAGACAGGTGCTGAAACTGAAAGCTTTCTATCTAATCTTAACGAAACAACTCCTGATCTCATCTTATTAGATGTATATATTCCTGATGTGAACGGGCTTGACCTTTTCTGGAAGATTCGTGAGAACTTGCATCAAGTGGATATCGTCATGATTACAGCTGCAAAAGAGGTTTATACGATTGAAGAAGCGCTGCGCGGCGGGATTTTTGATTATATTGTAAAGCCGGTTGATTTTAACCGTTTTAAACGCACGTTAGATACATTCAAAGATCAAAGAGGATCCCTTTCTTCTAAAGAAAAGCTTAATCAAGAAGAAATCGATCTCTTAACCAGGGCGCAAAGCCCTTCCCATTCCGCTGCCTTAGTAGAGCAAGAGCAGCTTCCTAAAGGAATTGACAGCATCACACTTGAAAAGGTTAAAAATATTCTAAGCTTACATAGTGATACGGGCATAACGGCAAGCAGCTTAGGAGAAGCCGTAGGGATAAGCCGCTCCACTGCAAGGAGATATTTAGAATATCTTGTTTCTATAAGTGAAGCACGGGCTGAATTAAGTTATGGCGATGTCGGAAGACCAGAACGACTCTACATTTCTAACAAGTAACCCTGTGAACAAAATGAACAAAACCCTCGAAATGAACAATATTTCATTAATGTTCATAAACTTCATCCCCTCTATTTTTCGTGATAAAGTTCTGTAATATCAGACAATTAGAAAAATAGAGGGATTTTTATTTTTGAGTGTATTTGTATACGCTTACAAGACTCCCTCTTTACTATTAAAAACAAAGGGGAGAGTATTATGCTTAGTATCATCGGTTTTGTCACCATTTTAGCTATTGTCCTGTTTCTTCTTAGCGGCAAAATGTCACCTATTATCAGCCTTATTACGATACCGATTCTTGGGGCTCTACTAGCAGGTTTCTCAATTGCAGAGATTGGATTGTTCTTTGATGAGGGGATAGCTAAAGTTATCAGCGTAGTGATTATGTTTATCTTTGCCATTCTTTATTTTGGAATTATGCAAGATGCAGGCCTTTTTGATCCAATTATTAATAAAGTCATTAAGATCTCTAAAGGGAATATCGTTGCTGTGGCTGTTGGTACGGTTATCATTGGAGCGATTGCGCATTTAGATGGTTCCGGAGCTTCTACTTTTTTAATCACGATCCCAGCGCTCCTTCCATTATATAAACGGTTAAAAATGAATCCGTATCTTTTGCTATTACTAGTAGGTACTAGTGCTAGTATTATGAATATGGTACCGTGGGCTGGTCCAATTGGACGTGTCGGCTCTGTCCTTGGAATGGATCCGACCGAACTATGGAGACCCCTTATTCCGCTTCAAATTATTGCTCTTATTCTACTAATGGGATTAGCCTTTTTCTTAGGACTAAGAGAAAAACGCCGCATTGAAAAGCTCAATCAAAAGCTTGCAGTATCATCTGATCAGCTTGAAGCAGCGGCAGCATTGGATGTTACAGATGATGATGTAGCTCCCACAAAAGATACAACTCTCGCAAGACCTAAACTATTATGGGTAAACCTCCTCTTAACGCTCGGTTTAATTGCGATGTTAGTATGGGGAATTCTACCGGCTGGATTTATCTTTATGATCGCACTAAGTATTGCACTGCCGCTTAATTATCCTAAAGTAGATGATCAAATGGATCGAATTAAAGCCCATGCACCAAATGCCTTATTGATGGCTGCTATTATTCTTGCAGCAGGTTCTTTCCTTGGAATTTTAGGCGGGTCAGGAATGCTTGATGCCTTAGCTACAGATCTTGTTACCTTACTGCCAGCTTTCATCATTCCTTATCTGCACCTGATCATCGGCTTTTTCGGTGCACCATTTGAACTGATCTTAAACACGGATGCCTATTACTTTGCCCTCTTGCCTGTCGTTGAACAAATCGTAACTTCATACGGTGTTGAATCAACCTCAGCTGCTTACGCAATGGTCATTGGTAATATCATCGGAACATTTATCAGCCCGTTCTCTCCTGCACTGTGGCTTGCACTCGGCTTAGCAGGGCTTGAAATGGGTAAACATATTCGCTATTCCTTCTTCTGGATTTGGGGCTTCAGCGTCGTTTTACTGATTATTGCTGTAGTCATTGGAATTGTATAAAGAGTTTAAAGCTTCTCAGCCATCTTGGTATGAGAAGCTTTTTTCATTTTCATAAGTCTCCCTCCGCAAATTGACAAATTTTTAATGTTAGATTATATGACATCATTGTTGTTTCATGTTCCTCTTCGCGTTAAAGTTTGATTAATCTAAATATTCATTTTAATTTCTTTTGGGAGGGTTAGATCATGAAATTAACAGAAGTAGAGAAAGAGAAACTATTAATCGTCGTTGCTGGTCAATTGAGCAAAGAGCGAAAGGAACGTGGAATATTATTAAATTATCCCGAGGCTACCGCCTATTTAACATGCTACGCAATTGAGAAAGCGCGTGAAGGCAAAAGTGTCGAAGAAATTATGGAGCTTGGACGCCATGTGCTTACAGCGGATGATCTAATGGAAGGTGTTCCTGAAATGCTGGATAGTATCCAAGTTGAAGCGACATTTCCGGACGGTGTGAAACTTGTAACGATTCATCACCCAATACAAGCGGGGGTGAAATCATGAAACCAGGAGCATTTAAGATAGCCGAAGGTTCAATAGAGATCAATGCAGGCAGAGTTACATTGGAGTTAACTGTTAAAAATACAGGAACACGTTCTATTCAAATAGGATCGCACTTTCATTTTGCAGAGGCGAACAGCGCCCTTTCTTTTGACCGAGAAAAAGCGATTGGCATGCGGCTCGATATTCCTTCTGGGACCGCCATTCGAATTGAACCGGAAGAAGAACAAAGCGTAACGCTCGTCTCCATAGCCGGTAATAAAACAGTGTATGGCTTAAATGGGATGACAGAAGGCTCCCTAGATGAAGGAGGAAAAGAGAAAACACTTAAGAAACTCACAGAATCTGGCTGGATGACAAAGGAGATTTTATCATGAAGATTTCTAAGCAACGATACGCAGAGCTTTTCGGACCGACAACTGGAGATCAAGTACGTTTAGCAGACACCGATTTATGGATTGAGATCGAAAAAGATTGTACCGTATACGGCGAAGAAATGATTTTCGGCGGCGGAAAATCGATTCGAGATGGGATGGGTCAAAACGGAAGATTAACAGCTAAAGATGGCGCACTTGATTTAGTCATTACGAATGTCATCGTCGTCGATTACACAGGCATCATTAAAGCTGATGTGGGAGTGAAAGATGGACGAGTAGTCGGTGTAGGAAAAAGCGGCAACCCTGATATTATGGACCACGTTGATCCGAGCCTCGTCATCGGAGCAGGTACAGAAGTCATATCAGGTGAAGGGAAAATCTTAACCGCCGGCGGTGTGGATACTCATATTCACTTTATTTGTCCGCAGCAAATGGAAGTTGCCCTTTCTTCTGGGATCACCACCTTAATTGGCGGCGGAACAGGCCCGGCAACGGGAAGTAAAGCAACAACTTGTACTTCTGGTCCATGGTATATGGAAAGGATGCTGGAAGCAGCGGAAGAATTCCCTGTAAATGTAGGCTTCCTAGGGAAAGGAAATGCCTCTCACCCTGCTCCTTTAATCGAGCAAATTGAAGCTGGTGCTGTCGGACTTAAACTTCATGAAGACTGGGGTTCCACACCAAAAGCGATTGAAACATGCATGGAAGTGGTAGAAGATGCTGATATTCAAGTAGCAATCCACACCGATACGCTAAATGAAGCTGGATTTCTTGAAAATACATTAGAAGCAATCGGCGATCGAGTGATTCATACATATCATATTGAAGGTGCAGGCGGAGGACATGCTCCAGATATTATGAGACTCGCTTCTCACTCGAATATTTTACCTTCCTCTACTACACCAACGATGCCTTATACAACGAATACGATGGAAGAGCATTTAGATATGATGATGGTCTGCCATCACCTAGATTCAAACGTTCCAGAAGATGTGGCATTCAGCCGTTCCCGTATTCGTGCAGCAACGATTGCCGCTGAAGATGTCTTACATGATATAGGTGCGATCAGCATGATGTCCTCTGACTCGCAAGCGATGGGGCGTGTAGGTGAAGTCATTATCCGCACGTGGCAGACAGCCGATAAAATGAAGAAACAGCGTGGTCCGCTTGTCAGCGAACATGACCATGACAATGAACGTGTAAAGCGCTATATTGCTAAATACACAATTAATCCAGCCATCACTCATGGAATAAGCCATGAAGTCGGTTCAATCGAGAGCGGTAAATTAGCTGACCTTGTTTTATGGGATCCCGTATTCTTTGGAGTGAAACCTGAACTTGTGTTAAAAGGCGGAATGATCGCGCGCGCTCAGATGGGTGATCCAAATGCATCCATCCCAACACCGGAACCAGTGTATATGCGAAGAATGTACGCGTCATACGGACGAGCTAACCGTTCTACATCGATCACTTTTATGTCGCAAGCAAGCATTGATCTTGGTGTCCCTGAAAAATTAGGATTAACAAAAATGATTTCTCCTGTTCGTAACATAAGAAACTTAAGTAAGCTGGATATGAAATTGAATAATGCCCTGCCACAAATTGAAATCAACCCGAAAACGTATCAAGTCTTTGCAGATGGCGAAGAAATTTCGTGTGAACCGGTAAGCTCGGTTCCGCTCGGGCAAAGATACTTTTTGTTTTAATCATAAGCTAAACGAAGCATCTCCTCTTTAAAAGAGTGAGATGCTTCGTTTTTCGATGTTTCCATTCTCAATTGATTGAATATTGAGCTGCATCGGATATTTAATCAATGAGCCGCCTATAACTACCTAATAAGAACATCCCTACCATCCACAGTTAATTGACACACACCATTTTTGTTTTTTTAAACATTTCTAGGTGTCCTTTTAAAAAATCAACATAACGGTCAACCTCATCTATCGTTGTGTAGGGCGAAATGCTAAAAAATTTATGTGTATATATTGGTACGCGTTTGTCTGTATTTAATGCTTCTACTAGACATTGTTTTTTTGTGTTCCCAAAAAAGACCGTATCTCGGTAGACGCTCATCACTTCTGCCAGCTCGTCATTAAATTGATTAATCTCCATTATCTCTTCAACAGTTAAACTCCCCCTCCATTCATCATTCCATTTTATTTTCTCAGGATAAAAGCGAAAGGTTGTAATCGGGGATTTTTCATTTGTAATTACTACATTTGAAATTTCTTCTACTAACCTTTCTCTAAACTTCATATTGACTCGAATATAATTAGCCAAAAGTTCTTGATAACCTTCCATACCAAATGCCAATAACGACGCGTAGATTGCTAGAGAACTTCCCATTCGTGAGCATTCGATTGTGTAGCCAGTATGGTAGTTTCCATACCCACGATTCCCAACGTACGGCGTTTCTTCCTCATCTAAATCAACATATTTTAAGTGTTGTCTATTTTTCACTAAGAATAAGCTCGTGATATAGGGTGTTTGGCCAAGCTTGTGGAAATCAAAAACCATACTATCTGCAAGCTTGATTTGTTTAAACTTTTGTTGATAGGACTTTAATACTTGTATAACAGATTCTTCTAACTTAAGATGATTGCTTTTAAAGTCATACTCATTAAAGAAGGTATACATGCCTCCCATTGCTGAGTCAGCATGGATATAGACAGGACTCAAGCAGTGCTTAACCTCTAACTCTTCAGTTACCCTCTTAATCCCCTCCATGTCATCAATCCCAAACGTATCGGTTGTTCCCATTGTGGCAAGAACATATAATGGAACACCGCCTTTTTCAATAACATGCCCCATTTTCTCTTTTAAGTCTTCTAAATTCATAGAATGATCACGATTCACCTTCACCCGAATCATGTTTTCTACTCCTATTCCAGTTGCTTCTACTGATTTATACAAGCTGTAATGGGAAAGCTCTGAGCAAAAGCAATACAGATTATCAGGCACCCCCTTTTGATTAGAGTCCGGTGAGTACCTTGCAATAGCAAGTCGTAAAGAGTTAAAGACAGCCCCCTGCCCTCCCCAGGTTGTATAGCCAGAACTTAGATTTTCATCGTATCCGATTAGTTTTGAAAGCATACTGGTGATCTCGACTTCTGCCGCTGCTGCTGCAGGCCCCTCTACATCCCAAAGATTATTTCCATTGACAAGGACCATAATTAAATTCCCAATGATACTCGCAATATTCGGCAGGGGCGCCGCATTAGCAACGTAGTTTCGGTTGACATACCTATGTCCCTCTACCAATTTAAGAAGCTTCACAATCACTTCATCCATAGGCGTACCCGTTTCCGGGATGTCTGCCTGATGAATTAAACGATTATAATAATCTACCGTGTACTCAGGCATTTCTCCTAACGTTAGTTTATTAGGATCCTTTAATTCATCTACTTTTGTTATTACCGTCTTAAAATAGGATAATAATTCTTCTCTTTGAACCTTATTACCGTCCATGCTCGGATACAACTTTTGTAACTCGTTCATTACTTTACCTCCTTGATGTCTATCACAAAAAGAAGCTTCACACAAGTTTAATTAACCTATGAGAAGCATTCCTATTCTTATGCTGTAATATTAATTTTTTGTTAAACTGTCACTTCTTCTGTTTCATTACGAGGGTCCCATGATGACAATACATGGTTAGAGCTATTTTCAGCCTCTAACAGTGTTTCTGCTTCCTGGACTAATATTTGAATGGTACGTTGTTCATCATCACTAATTTCGATTAGTTCCTCGAACATTTCAACTGATTCTCTTGAGATTGAAGCGATCTCGACCATAGTTGACATAATTTGCTGAGAAGCTGCCGTTATTTCTTCTGTACTTGCAGAGGAATTAACATTATTCTCAGCAATAACCTTTGTTGTAGATAAAATCTTCTCAAACATAGCTCCCACTTCTTCGATCGCCATGTTTGTGGCTTTAAATTCTTCAGTTCCTTGCTTCATTGATTTTACAACATCCTCGGTTTCTGTTTGTATATTTTTTACTATATTAGATACTTCAGAAGAAGATTGACGTGATTGTTCAGCCAACTTTCGAACCTCATCAGCTACAACCGCAAATCCCCTGCCGTGTTCTCCTGCTCGAGCTGCTTCAATGGAGGCATTTAGGGCAAGTAAATTAATTTGTTCGGATATTCCTGTAATCACCTTTACAATAGAACCGATTTCATGTGATTTTTCACCAAGTTTATTGATGCCATCAAATGTTTGGTTAACGGTTTGATTAAACTGCTCCATTTTTTCCAAAGAGTCCTTTAATCTCTCATTTCCATCTTGTGTTAATTCTAAAGTAGCCGTTGATCGATCTGAAATTTCATTTGACCTATTTGAAAGATCTTCAATTGCCTGTGTCATCTCTTCCATGGACATGGCGCTTTCTTCTGTAGCTACTAACTGTTTCTCTAAACCTCTTCCTACCTCATCAATTGCCGCTCTTACAATGTCCGCTTTCTCAATAGCAGACTCCCCGACCTTAGCTAAACTCTCTCCTTTTTGATAAACATTGCTTGATAAGGAAGAGTAACTTTCCTTTACACGATGTAAAAATTCGATTAGTTGATTGTATACTGTATGATCAGCGCTTTTTTCTTCCAATTTGCTCCTCATATTGCCTGCAGAAAGTTCTCTTATACCATTTATAATTTCTTTATTGATGCGCGGATTATGCTTTAGGGAAAAATAACGGTAAGCAAAATACACTGTAGTGCCTAATAAAACGATAATAATACTGAGCAGTATCACTTCCATAAGAATGAATCCCCTACTTTTTATTATATTTTCATTCGAAATGAACCCTTTTAAAGTTCTCTGATAAGGAAATAGGTCCCATCAGCTATATTCTCATCAATTCCACTTAACCTGTTATTCTCTTTATATTTATGTACAATGTAATGCCCGTCTATATCTGTATACTTCTCCATTTGATGATATTTTCCCATTACACGTATCGATTTTGGGTTTGTCGCTTCACCTATAACTGCCTTCAATCCCTGTGAAGCTGCCTTAGTTATTAACTTATTGCCTAATTGTTGAATCACTTCATGACGGTCATGTTCAGCTGTTAAACCCAACATGAATAAATGCAAAAACTCGCCATCTTCTATTTCTTTTCCGCTTCGTTTTTTATAATCATCTATGAATCGTTGATCTATCTCTTCTAAAACATGTAGAATGACATTCATATCGGAAAACGACCCTTCAAATAAATCTTCTCCAAATATGACTGGCGCATTTGTATCTCCTGCTAATACACCCACCACATTCTGATTTTGATCTTTAGCGATGACGCAATAACCCTGGTCCACTGTACTGACTAAATAATCTTTGGTAAAATCGTAGAAATCTTCATAATGTATATCTAATTGACCTACCATAGGTTCCTGAACCCATTTACCTGAAACATTCACTCCTATAAATGAGCGGGCTAGACAATCAGCTGCTTTTTCTATTAGAGTAGATTGTTCGCTTGTTATAACTTCATATGAATATCGTTCTAATGTTTTTTGCACGTCTTAACTCCCTTTCAGATCATTAAATGAACCTCGTTTTAAAACGAATGAGACACTCTCTCAACAAATGTACCTGAGAAGTTAATTCTCTGAAGAGCATTCCGTATTTGAACTTGAGCAATTTTAGAGGCAGGCTTTACAACAAGAATATCTTTAAAGCCTAAACTAGAATAAAATTGCATCGTTTGCTCTAGTTGCGGGACAACTTTTGATGGGACAGGTGTTTGGTGTGTGGCATCGACAACAAATGTATAATGTGGCTTTGATACTTTATTGATGGTTTCCTGCAAATCGATCATATATCCTTCTACATCTTCTTCTCTCATTAATCCATGCACTTGAACTTGGATTTCTTTTGCATTCTCATCTATGGCCATTTTGTACTTCCTTTTATTAACTACTATCATCTCTTAACGCCTTCTTCCTATGGAATGTTATTTTCATTAATAACCTTCACTTATTTGTCTCGATAAAAAAAGAAAAGCTACCCCCAGACGTAAATAGGGATAGCCAAATAATCGTTCCATTCATAAATCATTTTTGGCAACCCGACTATCATGACCCAAGAGGATGTTAGACTCGTAGCTTTGCGTCCTTACCTTTCGATAAGTTTGCCTTTATCCTATTTAATTACTGGTTCTAAACTCATAATGACACAAATGTAATTATAGCACAAAAGAATTAGTTATTGTCGAATTATGTATTCTTTTAATTTAAAAATGGATAATAAATATCAATACTAATGATCTACATTAAGTTGTTTATAAAAATAGCAGTAATAATAGTACCAACACTTGGAAATGGGAGGTCAATTTGATCGAGATGTCCATAGAAAAGAGGCCTCTGAATTCTCAGAGACCTCTTAGCTTGTAGGAATCAAGTCATTTATACACCATGACCCCGAAACCTATTTTATTATGGTGTTAGAACGACATTACATCATGCCGCCCATTCCACCCATACCGCCCATGCCGCCCATGTCAGGCATGCCGCCGCCTTCGTTTTCCTCAGGCTTATCAGCGATTACAGCTTCTGTTGTTAAGAACATAGCTGATACTGAAGCAGCGTGTTGGAGAGCTGAACGAGTTACTTTTGTTGGGTCAACGATACCTGTTTCAACCATGTTTACCCACTCGCCAGTAGCTGCGTTGAATCCAAAGCCAACTTCTTGTGACTTAAGACGTTCAACAATTACAGAACCTTCAAGACCTGCATTGTGTGCGATTTGACGAACTGGCTCTTCTAGAGCACGAAGTACGATGTTCACACCAGTTGCTTCGTCTCCATCAGCAGATACAGCTTCAACTGCTTTAATTACATTAATAAGTGCTGTACCACCACCAGCTACGATACCTTCTTCAACTGCTGCACGAGTTGAGTTAAGAGCATCTTCAATGCGAAGCTTGCGCTCTTTCATTTCAGTTTCTGTTGCAGCACCAACTTTAAGAACAGCTACACCGCCAGCTAATTTAGCAAGACGCTCTTGAAGCTTTTCTTTATCAAAGTCAGAAGTTGTTTCTTCTAATTGCCCTTTGATTTGGTTTACGCGAGCTGCGATTTGATCTGCTTCGCCTGCACCTTCAACGATTGTTGTGTTTTCTTTTGTTACAACTACTTTACCAGCACGGCCAAGTTGAGTGATGTTCGCAGACTTAAGGTCTAGACCTAGATCTTCTGTGATCACTTCTCCGCCTGTTAATGTAGCGATGTCTTCAAGCATAGCTTTACGACGGTCACCGAATCCAGGAGCTTTAACAGCTACTGCATTAAATGTTCCGCGAAGTTTGTTCACAACTAGTGTAGCAAGAGCTTCACCTTCAACATCTTCAGCGATGATAAGGATCGGCTTGCCTTGTTGTACAACTTGCTCAAGAACTGGAAGTACCTCTTGAATGTTAGAGATCTTCTTGTCTGTAATTAGAACGTAAGGGTTATCTAGAACTGCTTCCATTTTGTCAGAATCAGTTACCATGTAAGGTGAAGCATAGCCGCGGTCGAATTGCATACCTTCTACCACTTCTAGCTCAGTAGAGAAACCTTTAGATTCTTCGATTGTGATAACGCCGTCGTTACCAACACGCTCCATTGCCTCAGCAATGATTTGGCCAACTTCCTCATCAGCAGAAGAGATTGCAGCAACTTGTGCAATAGACTCTTTACCTTCGATTGGTTTAGCAATGTTTTTAAGCTCTGTCACAGCAGCTGCTGTTGCTTTTTCGATTCCTTTACGGATAACCATCGGGTTTGCACCAGATGTTACGTTTTTAAGTCCTTCACGAATCATAGCTTGTGCAAGTACTGTTGCAGTTGTTGTACCGTCACCAGCGATGTCATTTGTTTTGCTTGCTACTTCAGCAACAAGTTTAGCACCCATGTTCTCGAATGCATCTTCAAGTTCAATTTCCTTTGCAATCGTTACACCATCGTTAGTGATTAACGGGGAACCAAACTTCTTCTCTAAAACAACATTACGACCTTTTGGTCCAAGCGTTACTTTTACTGCATTTGCAAGCGCATCTACACCGCGCAGCATCGAACGACGTGCTTCTTCGCTAAATTTAATATCCTTAGCCATGATTTCGACCTCCTAAAAATAGTGTGTATAGTCAAATTCGCTTTTGTTTAATGGTTAACTTAAATGGATTAATTCCTTAAATGGATTAACCGATAATAGCTAGTACGTCACTTTCACGAAGGATTAAGTATTCAACTCCGCCGTACTTCACTTCTGTTCCCGCATATTTAGAGAAAATGATAGAATCGCCTTCTTTAACGTCAAGTGCAATGCGCTCTCCGTTATCAGTTACACGGCCTGTTCCAACAGCTACAACCTTACCTTCTTGCGGCTTTTCTTTTGCAGAGTCAGGTAATACAATCCCGCTCGCTGTTTTTTCCTCAGATTCGACTAACTCGATAATAATACGATCACCTAATGGCTTTAACAAGGAAAACACCCTCCTTCAAGACCTATGTAATATTCTTTATTAGCACTCACTCATCATGAGTGCTAACACAATTATTATAATAATCATTACACTCTCGTTTTGCAAGCCCTTTACTATACTTTTTTTGATTTTTCTTAACCAGGCCTGTTAGATCACGCAATAGCCACATACAATAAATAGCACTACTAACTATTCGCTCTTAAACGAGGCATTCCTCCTGCCTTTCTAAATAACCTATGGTAAAATAAATGAATTAAAGAAAATTGACTATTTCTTAATAAAGGAGTTAGCAAATTGAACATTCGTTATTGGTGGATTCTTATTACATATGTACTGATGCAGCTCTCAGCGATCCCAGGAACCCTGCTGTTGCTTCAGTTTGATATCGCCGTTGACCGCATACCGGGGATATGGAGTATTTTCAGTTTCACAGTCGGGCTAATGATTATTTTATTCCTTCTCGTCCCAGATATGCGTGAAAGACATCAAATGCGCGGCCGCTCCTCTCGGGGTGAGGCAGTTAGATGGGCAATCATCGGTGTATTTATGGTTTTTGGCGCTCAATATGCAGCTGCCTTAATTGAAATGTATGCATTTGGAATTGAGCCCGGATCAGAAAATACGGAGGCCATAGTCGAAATGGCTAAAGCATTTCCAGCATTTATTTTTGTTATTGCGATTATCGGACCGATATTAGAAGAAATCGTGTTTCGTTTAATCATTTTCGGAGCACTCTATAAACGATTCAATTTTTGGATTGCAGGCTTTGTCAGCTCATTGATCTTTGCAGCTATCCATTTTGACTTTACACACTTACTCATTTATACGGCTATGGGCTTTGTTTTTGCCTTCCTATATGTAAAAACTGGGCGGATCCTTGTACCAATTATCGCTCATGTGGCTCTTAACCTTTTTGTAGCAGTTGTAAATGTACTGCTTGCAGACAGACTAGAAGAATGGGTTGAACGTTTAGAAGAAGTCCAACAAACATCATTGATCATCGGGGGATTATTATGAGGATATCTCCAACAACTATGGCTTTTATGTATTTCTTTCTTGGGGTATTAGTCGTATTTATTGCGATCCAAAAGGTTAATCAAACCGGCTGGGATTTCTGGGCCTACCTCATTATTGGTTTTGCTGCATTTGACTTTATGATTGCTTATCGCTTCTTTCGGATCAGGCGTGTGATCAAGCAAATTGAAAAGCAGCAAAATAAGCATAAAAAATAACGGCAAACAGCACCGTGTCATGATACACGGTGCTGTTTTTTATTTTGAGGCCATCTTGATCGTTTTAGCAATGTTGTTTGCGGTACGCTCTAAATAAGTTAATCCATCCTCAATTGCCTCATTTAACGTCATAATACCTGGCACGAGGGAGAATGCAGCATCAATACCTTCCTCGTAAATGGCTTCATGGCCAGGAGCTAATCCACCGGCAATAGCAATGACGGAAGCTCCCTGTGATTTTGCAGCCCGCGCGACCCCGATTGGCGTTTTTCCGAATACCGTTTGATGATCAAGACGTCCTTCACCTGTGATAACGAGGTCAGCTCCCTCTGCTTTTTTGTTAAAATCGGTTGCCTCAAGAACTAAAGTCACTCCAGACTCGAGACGAACATTTAGAAAGGCAAGCAAGCCTGCACCTAATCCTCCAGCGGCACCAGCACCTGCAATCTCCACTACATCTTTACCTAAATCACTATTAATAACAGATGCATAGTGAGCAAGTGCTGCATCGAGCTGTTCGACCATCTCAGCAGTAGCCCCTTTTTGCGGACCGTAAATCGCTGATGCGCCTGTTTCACCTAAAAGTGGGTTATCAACATCACAAGCAACCTCAACGGTCACCTCACTAAGCCTTGGGTGAATCTCATTTGTATGAATAGAAGCCAGCTGAGCTAGGGCAGCTCCGCCGTATGGAAGGTCTTCCCCCTTTGAATTAAGCAGCTTTACTCCGAGTGCTTGAGCCATACCAGCTCCTCCGTCATTTGTTGCGCTCCCGCCAATACCTATTATGATATGGTTTACACCCTCATTTAAGGCATCTTCAATTAATTGTCCTGTCCCATACGTTGTTGTAATAAGCGGATTACGCAGCTCTATGGGAACTAAAGACAAGCCCGATGCTTCAGCCATTTCAATAACCGCCGTTTGCCTGTCTCCAGATAATCCATATTTCGCCTCAACAGGCTCCCCTAGCGGCCCTGTAACGTTTACAGACTTCACAGTTCCTTCTAGCGCATCAACCAATGATTGAACCGTACCCTCTCCCCCGTCAGCCATAGGAATTTTAATATATTCAGCTTCAGGAAACACTTGCTTAAACCCGTTCTCTATTGCAATCGCCGCTTGAAGAGCTGAAAAGCTTTCTTTAAATGAATCTGGTGCAATCACTATTTTTCTCATCAAATGTTTCCTCCTTTTCATTCTGAGTTGTCATTGTGCTTATAAGAACCTGTGCTTATAAAAACCATCGCTTATAAGAACCATTGAAAGACTCCGAAGATTAATGTTGAGACAATAGCCATAATTAATCCGACAAGAGACTCATAAGGAATAAGCTTTAAGCGTTCATTAATCTGCATACCGACACTTCCTGCCGTCGCATGGAAGAAGCTTCCGTGCGGCAAGTGATCAAGTACTGTCGCTCCTGCATGGACCATCGCAGCTCCTGCAAGCCCTGCCACACCAAGCTCAAGCAGAGTTGCTCCAAATACGCTGCTAGCCACAGCTGAACCTGCAGTAGTTGATGCAGTCGCTGCAGACATAAAGATCCCTGATGCCGGGGCCAGTGCGTAAGCAGGCAGACCAAGTCCATCTAATCCATTAATCAGTACATCTCGGAGTCCAGAGTTAGAGATAATTCCCGCAATTGCACCTGTACCAATTAATAAAATCGCAACACCTGACATTTTATTCAATCCTGAAATCGCGTATTGATTCATCATTTTAAACTTACCCATCACAAGTGCACCAGCTAATCCACCTAAAGGAAGTGCGATCATTGGATCTACGACAATATCAAACAGCGGTCTAAGCATTAATAGAATAATAGCTACCAGCGGTGCGACAATGGCAGCTGCAAAAGACGGTGCTCCTTTGGCATTAGTTGATTCTACTTCTTCTAATTTTACTGCCGTACCCTTGTTAGATAGTCGTTTCGCAATAAAGTACGTCGCTGTTACACCAAAAGCTGCCGGAATAATACCTGCTGCCATAACCGAAGTGAGCGGTACATTAAATGCCTCTGAAACCGCAATCGTGTTTGGGTTAGGACTCATGATATTTCCGGCTTTACCTCCACCGATCATCGCAAGTAAAATGGCCGTTTTAGATAACCCTGCCTGACTTGCAATGGCTAAAGCGATCGGTGCTACGGTAATAACGGCAACGTCAACAAAGACACCAACTGCTGTCAAAATCATTGTAGCCACAGCAAGCGCTAATAAAGCACGGGTCTGTCCCACTCTTTTTACGATACCCTGTGCAATCGTCGCAGCTGCTCCTGACTCAATTAACACTCCTGCCAACACACCCGCTGCTAAGATCCTGAGAACAGCAGGAATAATACCGCCAGCTCCTCCAATCATTAAATCTACTGTATCGACAATCGAGGCACCGCCGACAATTCCGCCAGTCAAAGCACCCGCCATTAACGCATAGACAGGAGGAATTTTTCTTAAAATCATGACAATGGCTATAATTAAACCGAGTAATGCTCCAATAGCTGTTACTTGTACATCCATACTCATAAACCCCCAGAGAATGACTTTTCTCTATTGTAAGCGTTTACCGTTTAGTGATCATTGTGCATGACACTAAAATCAATTCCATTATGAGGACAATATTAGGTCATCTGCACAATCATTTTATTTCACTTCATTCCATCATATTGGTTTAATTTCAAGCTGACATATAACTCCAACAGCTGTTCCAACACCCGTGGATCCTTCTTTGTTATGTCTGCAATTTTTTGAAGCCGGTATTGAACCGTATTTCTATGAACAAAAAGAGCCTTGGCCACTTGTTTTACTTCCCCATTATGTTCAATGTAAGCTTTTAACGTGTCTAAAAGTTGATTTGCTTGATCCTCCGGCTTAAGAGGCTTGAGGATTTCCTTTAACTCCTTCATATCCGTACTCCTAGAAAGCTTGTACAATGAGACATCGAGCATTAATTCCTCATAATAATGAATTTGTTGACCCGCTTTTTTAAACCGACCCGCATGAATAGAGTACGATGCCTTTTGATAAGATGGAGCAATTTCATCCAGCGTATAAGCAATTGTTCCGTAGCCTACATCAAGCTTGAACCTTGAAGCAATATGTAAAAGTTTATCTTTAGAGATCGCCTTCTTCGTAGGAAGAAACAATACATAGCGGTCTTTTTGAATTTGAGTAAGGGATGAATATTCTTTAAAATGTTCTTCTAAGGCGTATTTTTGCCGTTCTTCGTTATATCGGGTAGCAGTTTGTGGTGTATCAATACAAATGACTTCACAAGGCAGCGAAATTGACAACCCGAGTGAACCGGCTCTTGTTTTAAATAAATTCCAATCCTCTATCTCCGCACGAATAAGCTGTCTTACAAGCTCTTCTTTATGCCGTGTATCCCACTGAAGCTCAGCTGTTAAGAAGGCTTGACTTAAAGAAAGCTCGGCTGCCATTTTCACAAGCTTTCCGTAACCTCTAATTTCATCTAATGGACCGGTTATCCCGATCACACCGACAATTTCTTCATTAAAGGTAATAGGCAGATTAATTCCTGTTTTTGTTCCCTTTAGACGAGTCAGATCCTCTTCCCCCACCTCTACTTCTACCTCTTTGGCTATGGCCTCCACCGCCCCGGCATGCAGTTCAAATAAGCGGCTTTGATCCCCGCTTCCAATAATAATGCCGTCTTTGTCCATGACATTTACGTTGTATCCAATAATATCTATTGTACGATTCACAATTTCTTGAGCCAGCGTTCTCGTCAGCAAATTCTTCACCTCGATCTTTTACCATCTTTCTCTTACCATCTATCTCTTACCTATACAAAAAACCTCCTAGAGATTCTAGGAGGAAGCTATATCTTTATTATAACCCATAAATATCAACCTCTTTAAGGTTCGTTGATTGATCTTGCTGAATAAGGTTCTTTAGTGAATTCGTTCGCGAACGTAAAGAATTAATTGCAACCGTCCGCTTATAAGAGGCTTCATTTAATTGAAAGATTGGTGAGTCAGAAAAAATATGATCGTCCATCACAATCAGTTCAATTTCCTGCCACAGCTTAGCGTCCATTTCAAACGATTGATTCTCCATTATAAAATCGTTTTCATAACTAGCCGGCTCTTCTTCTTTCATAATCAAATGTAGTAATTGCTCATGCTTCTCTGTAAGCTCTGGCGTTTCATCATGGGAGATCAACGGCATAACCTGCTCTTCTTCTTCCCATAAATACACTTTCATCCTCTCAGTAACATCTACGCTTGGTATATGTTCAAGCTGGAGTGAATTCATCTGATTCGTAGCGCTTTGAGTTGGCTGACTGCAAGCAGACAGCACAAGGATGCACAGCCCCACTAGTAAGCTTATATACCCCTTCATCCTTCATACCTCCATTAAAAAACTTCATAATATCTTGTAAAAATAACTGATTATCTGTACCCTTTCAACAAAAGATTAAACCTTTTTCCATAAAATAAGCAGGATAACCTACAAATTTCTACATAGTTTACCCTAACCATAGTACTATTATCCTGATTATCCAAACAAAAATACCGCCGATAGGCATTACAGCTTACCGGCGGCAAATGTCTATTTTTTATAAGATTCCTGTCCTTTTGCTCCCCACCAAAACAAACCTGCTATACAGAGAATGACAATTAGAATCGGAGCAATCATAATTAAGAAAAAATCCATTCTTATCCTCCTTACTTTCTGCCTTGTACATACTTATTGTCAAATAAGAAGAGTCTCATCAATAAATATAATGAAGGAATCAACAAGAACAATCCAGCAATGAACGCAATAATTAAAGCAATCGCCATCGCTTCATTGGTAAAGCCGTCATAGATCGTTAAATGCGGATAAAGCAGATATGGCAAGTGAGAAGCCCCGTATCCATAGAATGCAGTTGCAAACTGCAGCATAACGAAGACAAAGGACAACCCTAATCTTTTACCCTTCCAAATGAGGTAAACAGCACCTAAAAAGAATAAGAAGGATAAACTGAACATCCAGGCAAGGTCCACCATCTTTTCAAAGTGAACCGGATTATGTTGGTTTAGAGCAAAGAATACTAGAATACTCGCTAATATGGTTGGGAAACTCCAAAATAAAGCATACCCTCTCAGCACTTTAAACGCATCGATATCACGAGCTTTATAGGCATAAAAAGTTAAGAAACATGCTGAAATATAAAGCACACTTACTATAGCTAATATAACCACAGTCCATGAATAGAAACTAGAAAATAAAGCTGGGTAATCCAAGAGTACTTGATCACCCTCTAAGATGATAAATCCGCCTTCTGAGATGGTTAAAACGACAGAAAGGGATGCTGGGATTAACAGGCCTGTAGCTCCGTACAAAAATTGATAGAAGAGACTTCCTTTTTCCCCGTAATTGTGAAAAGCGTAATAGGACCCGCGGATAGCCAGCAAAATGATTGCTATACTACCTGGGATAAGCAATGCTGTTCCGTAATAATAGGCGGTTGAAGGAAAGAACCCCACAATCCCGATAAAAAAGAATACTAGAAAGACATTTGTTACTTCCCATACAGGTGAAAGATAACGAGCAATGACTTTATTAATAATATGTTCTCGCCCTGTGATACTAGAGTAGTAGCTAAAGAACCCGGCGCCGAAATCAATCGACGCCACGATTAGATAGCCGTAGAGAAAGGTCCACAGAACGGTGATTCCTATTAATTCATAATCCATGGTCGCACTCCTCTCTATTCCATTCCACGATCTTTAAGTTCACGTTCTACTGGATTTGAACTAAACAATTTACGCAGCACAGTAATACACGTAATCGTTAATATGAGGTATAAACCTATAAACAGATACAGCATTAAATCAACATGTGCAGAGGTCGTAGCTCCTTCTGCTGTTGTCATATAGCCAACTAAAATCCATGGCTGACGTCCAAGTTCTGCAAAAAACCAACCCATCTCAATAGCTATAATGGAGAGCGGCCCGCCAATAAAAATGGCCCACAACAATAAACGATTGTGTTCGTTCCATCTTTTCGTCCGCTGTATGAAGACGTAAGCCACTGAGACAAGCGCTAAGAACATACCGATCCCTACCATTGCATCAAAGAAATAATGAACAATAAGCGGCGGTAGTTCATCTTGAGGAAATTCCTCAAGACCGATTACTTCAGCACTTGGAGAACCATGAGCTAAAATACTGAGCGCGTACGGAATCTCAAGCGCATAACGAATATTTTGATCTTCATCTAAGACCCCACCTAAAATAAGGGGTGCTTCTGTAGATGTTTCAAAATGCCACTCAGCCGCTGCTAATTTTTCCGGTTGATACTCTGCAAGATATTTACCAGAAAAGTCACCAATTAAAGCCGTCGCAACAGCAAACACAGCTGCTACAGTCATCGTAAGGTGCAGCGCTTTTTTGTGGTACACATGATCTTTTCCTTTAAGCAGTGCAAATGCGGCAATCGCCGCTAACACAAAAGCTGATGTTAAATAAGCCGATGAAAGCACATGGGCTACTTTCGTTGGTGTCGCTGGGTTAAACATTGCGGCCAACGGATTAATATTTGTGACCACACCATTTTGAATTTCAACACCTGTTGGTGCATTCATAAAAGCATTCACTGTCGTAATAAAGAAGCCAGACATAGAAGCCCCTATGACAACTGGGATCAGCAAGTAGAAATGATACATCTTATTTTTAAATCGATCCCACGTATATAAATAGATTCCTAGAAAAATTGCCTCAAAGAAGAACGCAAAAGTTTCCATAAACATCGGCAGACTAATCGCATGCCCTGCTACCTGCATAAAGTTCGGCCATAACAGGCTGAGCTGCAAGCCTATAGCCGTCCCAGTTACCACACCAATTGCAACGGTAATAACAAATCCCCGTGCCCACCTTCTTGCAAGCAAGCGGTAATGCTCATCATTTCTTTTTATTCCTATCCACTCAGCAAGAGCAATCAATAAAGGTATACCAACACCAATTGTCGCAAAGATCACGTGGTAGCCTAACGTTAACCCCGTTAATATACGACTATATATGACTGGATCGTATTCAAACATCCTTTTCCCTCCCACATGTATTCAAACCATTTATCACGGGACTATGCTCAATCCTTCACATAGTCTGTTATCTATTTCTAGAGCTATTTGTATGTACACATTACCATAATCATTAACGTCGAAACCTATATTTTTATGACAACTATGTGAAATAAATCACAAATTACAATGGCTGAAAAAAAGACCAACATTTGTTAGCCTTTTTCTCCTTTATGTGGACTTATTAGGAAGCTTTTTCAAGCTCTTGTTTTGCATTTTTTTCAAGGTAATAAGCAGCCGGAATGGTAATCGCTGTAATGAGCCCAACAACAATAAACCCTTCATTGATTGCTTGCAAGCTTGCTTCCTCTAGTGAGACTGTCGCTCCCATTAAATGTCCGCGTCTTACCTCATAATAAATCGAAATAAACACAATCCCTAATGCCGAGCTCATTTGACGCATCACATTATTCATCGCAGACCCTCTTGAGATAAGACGGTCTGGTATAGCATTCATTCCAATTGTCGTAGCAGGCATCGTACTGAGTCCTGATCCAATTCCTCTGATAGCCATCATAATGAAGATAAACAATAAAGAAGTCTCAAGACTCAAAAACCCTAGGGCGAACGTGCCTATTGTCATGACAATAAGTCCAGTCGTTACAACACCACGAGCGCCCTTTTGATCTAATACTCTGCCCCCCACCGTCATAAAAAGGCCAGTCAATAAAGCTGAAGGTAAGAAAATTAAGCCTGTCATAATAGCACTTAACCCGTAAACCTGCTGGATCAGAAGCGGAATCAAAAAGATCCCCGCGAATAAACCGATTGATGTGGTCCCTGCAATGATCACACTAAAGGTATAGGCAGGTATTTTAAATAGAGATAAATCAAGCAAAGGCTGCTTTACTCGAGTTTCAATTTGAACAAATAAAATCAGCAGCATTATACCGGTTATGGCTAATACGATATTCAACGGCATCAATAAATGAGCAAGCTCTGACATTCTACCAAGCGCAAGGAGTATCGCTCCAACCCCAGCAGTTACCGTAATGAATCCATAGAGATCAAACCGAACCTCTTTGTTGGGCGATGTGACTGGTAAGTATTTCAGGGCAAACCATAATCCTAAGAGCCCGATCGGCACATTACACCAAAATAAATACTGCCAACCGCTTGTCTCAAGCAGAACTCCCCCAACGGTTGGCCCGATCGTCGGCGCCATCATCGCTGCAATTCCCCATACACCTGTCGCCATTCCACGCTCATTTCTCGGAAAGGCTTCAAAAATAAGCGCCATCGATAGAGGCATCATAATTCCGCCCCCGACTCCTTGTAAGCCGCGAAAGACGATCAAAGATGACAAGTTCCAAGAAAATGAGCCAAGAATAGAACCAATAACAAAAATAAGCAGCCCTATTAGGTAGAGTTTCTTTTTACCGAAACGATCACCTAAATACCCTGTTACAGGGACCGTCATCCCCATTGTAACCATAAAAATGGTAATGACCCACCCCGTACTTACCGCATCTGATTCAAATACTTCCATTAATTTAGGTACAGCCGGATTTAACATACTATTATTTAAGATCATCGTAAATGACCCTAGCAAAACCGCAATGACAACCATCCACTTGCTAGAAATTCTCCCCATAAATCACACACCATTTCGCTTATCGAAAGATTTACTTTTATCATAGCATGATTCAATCAAAAAAGCTCAACAGATCCTACTTTTAACAAGCGTAATCAGTTGAGCTTTTTCTGTCTCATTTATATATGTTGATTTTGGCGTTGCTTTAAAGACTGATAGACGCGTTCAATTTCTTGTAATGTTAATTCAAAAAGTTGACGGCCCTGCACCTTGTACACACCAAAAGCGATAATTTTTTCAATTAGATTATCTTTTCGTTGTTCTGTTTCACTTGCTGCCCTTCTCATGGTTATCCTCCTTTCTCCTTTTGTTTAGTTCCCAATTTAACGTTTGATTAAACAGTTTCTCTACATGTTTAAATATGTAAAATTACCGTAAAAGCAAAAAAAGACAGTTAAGCAGGTTCTGCTTAACTGTCTTATCATTTAAATTAATCTTGATTCATTTCTTTTTGCTTGGCTTCTTCTTCCATTAAACGTTCAGCCTTTAATACTTTTCTGTACGTCAATCTTGATACCCATATACTGAATTCATATAAGAGTAACAACGGTACAGTCACCATCAAATGGCTTAACAATTCAGGCGGAGTAATAAAGCCAGCAATAACCAGCAATATAAAATACGCATATTTTCTGATACTCGATAAATAAGCTGGCGTAACAAGTCCCAGCCTTGTAAAGAACATCACAACAACCGGCAGCTGGAACAACAGGCCAAAAGGCAATGTGATTTGGAATAAGAATGTAAAGTATTCGTTAATCCCGTACTGCTCAGTGATATTTAATCGTTCGGCTAAATTCCCCATAAATTGAATAATGAACGGGAATAAAATAAAGTAAGCAAAGCCAATACCTGTTAAAAACAAAATAAAGGCAATCGGAATATACGCTAGTGTTGCTTTCTGTTCATTCTCATGAAGTCCCGGACTAATAAACGCCCAGAGCTGATATAAAATAATAGGAAAAATCAAAATTAATGCGCTCGCAAAAGCAAAGGTCATAAATACACGGATCGGATCCGTCATTTTAAATGCATTCATTGGCAGCTCTTGCGCTGTCGGTGCGCTTTGTAAATACGTAATTAACGGTGTGGCGAAAAAGAAGCCGGCAATGAGCGCAATTAGAAAGAATACAACGACAATCATAATACGGCGTCGCAACTCTCCAATATGGTCCATTACCGACATATCACGTGATTCCATTTATAAACCCTTCCTGCTTAAGCCTGATCTTTGTTATTTTTCTTTTTATCGTCCTCTTCATCAGCCAAGCCTTTAGTGGCGTTTTTAAATTCACGCAATGTATTTCCTGCTGCTTTTCCTAGTTCCGGCAGCTTTTTTGGTCCAAAAATCAATAAAGCGACAAGTCCAATAATGACAATACTTCCTGCACCTAATCCACCCATAGGTTGCACCTCCTTGTCCAATCTACTTCTATTATAACGGATAATGCTTTAAAAAATAAACCAGTGCCTGTAATTCAACAGACAAATCAATATGGTGAACTCTGACCGAGTCTGGCACAGATAATCTAGCCGGAGTAAAGTTCAAAATCCCTTTAATACCCGCATCTACAAGACGGTCAGCAATTTTTTGCGCTGCTTGTGATGGTACGGTAAGGATCGCAACCGTTACCTCAGGGTCTAAAATGTTCTCAAAATCGTCAAGATTGTAGATCTTCACTCCGCCTACTTCCGTGCCGATTTTTGACTCATCCACATCAAATGCCATTTCAATCTGGGTATTATTGTTCTTAGAGAAGTTATAGTGTAAAAAGGCTGTCCCTAAGTTACCTACCCCAACTAAGATGACTTTCGTTAATTCATTTTGATCGAGCGTTTCGCGGAAAAATGAAAGCAAGTAGTTCACATTATATCCATAGCCCTTTTTTCCAAGAGCTCCAAAGTAAGAAAAATCACGACGAATCGTTGCAGAGTCAACTTTGACTGCTTCGCTTAATTCAGTCGAAGATACTCGTTGTTTTCCTGATGCATGCAGGTTTTCTAAAAAGCGATAGTATAAGGGCAATCGCTTTGCAGTTGCTTGAGGAATTTTTACTTGATCTGACTTCAACGTAAATTCCCCTCCTCTCCTAGCCTAGTCCCTTAAGTAAGATCTATAATGTACGTTCTTTTCCTTTTGTTACATTTTTTCTTAGAACGATATCATTTTATCTTATTGTTTTATCCTATTGTACACTATTTGACTGTTTATGTAATCGTTTTACATCAGGTCCTGCAAGTTGTTCACCGCAGTCTTTTACGTTAAACTGAGTGAAGAAAACTATTGATATGATGTAAGGATAGGATGGATATCCCATGATTTTATTACAATGTGTAAACGTATCAAAATCGTTTGGTGCAGAAACGATTTTATCAAATATTAAACTCGAAGTACAAACTGGCGACCGTGTCGCATTAGTCGGTCGAAATGGGGCTGGTAAATCAACTCTTTTAAAAGTGATAGCAGGACAGCTATCACATGACAGCGGAGAAATCATTCAGCCAAAAGATGTAGAGGCAGGCTACCTCGCTCAAGATACCGGCCTAGAATCCGAATTATCGATTTGGGATGAGATGCTGACAGTATTTGACCTGCTTTTAAAAATGGAAAAAAGACTAAGAGAGATGGAACAAAAAATGTCTGACCCTTCTCTTTTAGATCACGAGGCAAGTTATAACAAATTATTAGCAGAATACGATCAGCTCCAGCTCGATTTTAAAGATAAGGGCGGATATCAATATGAAGCAGATATTAGAAGTGTACTAGCAGGCCTTCATTTTGACTCTTTTGACTATCAAACAAAAATCCAAACGCTAAGCGGCGGGCAGAAAACAAGACTAGCCCTTGGTAAACTATTATTAACCAAGCCTGATTTACTTATCCTTGATGAGCCGACAAACCACTTAGACATAGAGACATTAACCTGGCTTGAGAACTATTTGCAAGGCTATCCAGGTGCCATTTTAATCGTATCACATGACCGCTATTTCTTAGACAAAATCGTTACCCAAGTCGTAGAAATTTCAAGAAACCAATCAAGGAAATACGTTGGGAACTACAGTCTTTATTTAGAGGAAAAAGCAAAACGTTATGAGCTCGAGAAAAAGCAGTTTGACAAACAACAAAGCGAAGTTGCAAAGCTTGAGGATTTCGTTCAACGAAATATTGCTCGTGCCTCTACTACCAAGCGAGCGCAAAGCCGCAGAAAGCAGCTTGAAAGAATGAACCGTCTTGATCGTCCTGAAGGGGACGAGAAATCAGCTTCTTTCTCGTTTGAAATCAACCGCCAAAGCGGCAATGAGGTCCTTCGTATCGAAGGCTTAGAAGTGAAATACGGGATGGAGCCGATCTTTTCTAACTTAAGATTAGATTTGAACCGCGAGGAAAGTGTTGCACTAATCGGTCCTAACGGTGCAGGAAAATCAACGATCTTAAAGGCAATCATAAAGCAGATTGAAACGTCAAAAGGAACAATTCGCTTTGGCAGTAATGTGACAGTCGGCTATTATGATCAGGAACAAGCAAAACTTACTTCTAATAAACTTGTTCTTCATGAATTATGGGATGATTATAGTTTGCTCCCTGAAAAAGAAATCCGGACGGTGTTAGGAAACTTCTTATTTTCAGGGGACGATGTGTTAAAACCTGTTTCCACATTAAGCGGCGGTGAGAAAGCACGCCTTGCGCTAGCTAAATTAATGATGCAAAAGGCAAACCTGCTGATTCTGGATGAGCCGACAAACCACTTGGACCTAGATGCAAAAGAAGTGTTAGAAGCAGCATTAATTAACTACCCTGGCACTCTCTTGTTTGTATCACATGACCGTTATTTCCTTAACCGCATTGCCACTAGAGTGTGCGAGCTTGATAACGGACAAGTCACAAATTATTTAGGCGATTACGATTACTATTTAGAAAAGAAAGAAGAAAATCGGCAGCGTCTATTATTGAAAGAACAAGAAGAGCAGGAAAACAAGGTTGCTCCAACTTCAGAAAAGAAGGAAGCTAAGACGGATAAGAAATCGTTTGAATTAGATAAAGAAGCGAAGCGTCAAGAGCGACAACGCTTGCGTCGAATTGAGGAAATTGAAACGAAGATTGAGGAGCTAGAAGAATCACTTTCAGTAAATGAAGAAGCTCTTTGTGACCCTGAGATCTATTCAGATCATGAACAAGCGAGTAAAATCCAAGCTTACATTGACCAAACCCAAGTGACTCTCGAACAGTTAATGGAAGAGTGGGAAGAGCTTCAATCCTAACTAATAAAGATGCTGAGTATTTTAAACCCTCCTCCTGACAGTGGTTGTTGATTTCCGCTGCAGGCACTCGCTTTCCGCAGGAGTCGAGTACCTTCCGCTCCAATCAACAGTGCAAAAAGGTGACTAAGCTATTCCAACAAAAACCAGACGACCTATCATTATAAATGAATAGGTCGTCTGGTTTTTTAATACTTTAAAAAGTAAATATCATTAGGTTCTTGTTTCCAGTAGGAGTCTGTGTTCCCCCCTACCTTGATAACTTGTTCGGAAGCAAGGTTAAGACGTTAAGTACATTCCGCCTAATTTTTCACTTCTTCTCTTCTACTTCTTCTTCAGGTCTGTGCTTGCGATCTAAATTCCATTTAATAAACGCATAGACAACAAAGATCCACAAGATTGGGTGCGTTAAGCTAAGTCCGACTTGAGACTCTCCACCAAGAAAAGTGAATAGGGCAATTAATCCGATCACATAAAAGATGAAAAATATATCATGCTCCCATATAGGAATTCCCTGTCTTCTTCGTTTATCACGCGGCATCATCACTTCTGCTGCAACAGCAAAACCAAAACCAATCAATAATAAAATAAATGTGCCTCTCCCGCCTAATAAGCCGCCATTGATCAGCTGAGGAAAGTAATCTAAAAATAGACCAACCGCTAGAACAACGAGCACCGCAATACGCAGCATTCGCGCCCGCTTCATTTTCTTCTCCACTCTCATGCTCCCCTTTTTTCCTTTTGCTCTAAGAGCCAGTAGTAATGCATACATACGACACAAAACATTGATGTTGCAGCAGCCACTACTCCCGAGTCATTTAATACAAGCAACGCAACGGATGCACAAATACCTGTCTGCAAAATTAACGCGTGTAATTGATGACTTTTTTGCAATGTCTTCCTTATTAACATCACCATCACAACAAGATAGCTTGTCACAAATAATTGCGTCCAATTGGAATGCCTGAAGATCTTCCAGTTCATAGAAACTTTTCTTTCAATCGTATGAAGAAGATAGCTTAGATCTCCTGCAAACAAACGATTAAACCCAGCTCCAATATGCGTTTGGTTTCCTGTTAATTGTAGCACAAATAAAAACGAAAATAATAGAAGAAGAGAAGCCGCTCCAATGAGAATGGCACGGAGTAGAGTCCATTTAAATTGTAATAAGCGAAATAGAAGAAAGAAATAGGCAATACCCGCAGCCAATGTTGCTCCAGCATTTGTTCCAAGCTCACTATGCCCCAATAAAATAAGCTGAATCGCTCCTAATGCTACTACCATCATGACACTCATCTTTTTGTTTACCAATTGAAAACCGCTTAAAAGAGCAAGACCTGAAATAATATAAATCCCCGCATATTCATTTCCAATGCCGTAATACCTTGCCCCAATAATAGGGTCATAGCCTAAATAGGATCGCTGCATAAAAGGGGTTCCTAAAAGTAAATCCAGTGAAATAAGAACAAATAACATGCCCCCTACGATGGCAATGGCATTTCTTTTAAACCGACTGATTATATATCCACAACCGAGTGAGAAAATAACAACAAAAAACACGAACACTGTGATACCAATGTGGATAAGCAGTTTAGATCCTATGAGAAAAGGAATAGGTGAAAGAAGAGCTGATAAAATAATCATTTTCAATACATTCTGACCCATGATCTGAGGTTTTCTGAAAAAACTAAGCACCCCTGCTACGACCAATAAGATAACAAGTGTCGTAATATAGGCAGAAAGAACACTTGCCCTGGACTGATAAATTAAGGTTAATTCATCCACATGATTCAGCACTTTTTGTTTATCTCCCTCACCAACATTCATTCTTTGAATGCTATGTCCAGGCAAATCTCTTGGGTCATTCAACCCAAAGTGAGCAAGAATGGAAGGTGCTATATCAAGATTGCTGATAAGATAATGTTGATTAGTCGTATTCGAGGTAAGAAAACCTCCATTTTCTTTACCCCATATCAAAAGAGGAGCCAGCTGCTGTTTTTGATCATAAGCTTCGTCGTTCATCATCGGCGAAAGAAGCCACACCGCCTGACCACCCTGTTCTTTTTGGCGTAATTGTTGAATAAATGCTCCCAATCGCGTTAGCTGATAGTCTCTCTCTTGATTAAAATGTGAGTCCTTCATTAAAGACCTATGTTCATATAACCGATGGAGATCTCCCCATTCAATGACAATCAAACCATTTCGGACTTGTAATTCACTTAGTAAATATGCTTCATCCATTTCCTTTCCTGCCGGAGAGGCGGGAGACTTTTTTACAGATTGTTTATAGTCACCCTCTACCACCCCTTCTGAATCAATGACAAGAAGAGAACCGTATCTTATTTTTTCAGTTATCGTATCACTGTGACCCAATACAAAACGATCGATCCCAGCTTCTTTTAGCTTATCCCCAAGGATACCAACACGCGGTTGATAACTAGACTTGTCATTTTTACTTACTAAGCGGTGAAAATGTGGATGACTAAGACTTGATGATGAAGCCTGGCCCGTTAATTGAATCTCTAAATCTCTTGCTGTCACATTAAACTCTGTTTGTTCATTACCTTCATAGCTATTCCAGTCCTGCACCCCTACCGCTCTCTTGCCGCTTCCTATACTAACCATACTGTTTAAATAAGAATAAGGCCCATCTGGTTTAATGTTTAATGCACCGATCGCTGCTTCTTTCCACAGTTCATTATTCTCTTCTGTCTCCAAAATACGTTTGACATCTTCAAAAGAAAGATCAGGCGCTACAACGATAATTAATGTTTGTTCATTTTCAGCGGAAACCGGAATGTGAATAAATAAACAAATAATAAGAATTAACAAACCTACCTTTTGCGACATAGCTACCAGCCTTTTCGTATAATTTTCTGACATATCCACATTATTCACAGGTTTATACACAGGTAAAACCCTTATATTATAAGGGTTTATTTAAAAATTCACATTCAATCTCCACTTATCCACAACCAAAGTTAATAACAGTTTACCCCTTGCAAAAACGTATCATTTTTAAGTTATCCACGTTATCCACATGAATGTTAATAAAACCTGTGGATAAAATAGAGATCGCTTACATGCCTAAAAAAAACCACCTATAGGTAGCATTTGCACCAATAAGTGGTTTTAAACCTGAAAGTTACTCGTTATTCTCTTTCTAAATCAAGACCTGGATTTCCATTTAAATCATACGATGAAAACTTGCCCTGCTTGTATTTGATACTTGCTGCAGCCCCGATCATCGCTGCATTATCTGTGCATAAGTTTAATGGCGGGATAATTAACTCTACTTCTGTATGTTCAAAGGTTCGCTGAAGCTCTGCCCTTAACCCTTTATTCGCTGCTACTCCGCCTGCAAGAAGCACCTGTTTAACATTGTACTTCTCTTGCGCTCTTTTTGTTTTTGTTATTAATACATCTATTACACTTGCTTGAAAACTCGCTGCAAGATCTTGTGTATTAATTTCTTCACCACGCTGCTTCTGGTTGTGCAAGGTGTTAATAACTGCTGATTTTAATCCACTAAAACTAAAATCAAAGCTGTCAGGCTCAAGCCAAGCTCTTGGAAGGTCATAGCTAGACTCGCCCTCATGTGCAAGCTTGTCAATGTGAGGCCCGCCAGGATATGGAAGACCAATTGTTCTAGCTACCTTATCATAGGCTTCCCCTACAGCATCATCTCGCGTTTCACCTATAATTTCAAATGATCCATCGCTTTCCATATACACAAGCTCCGTATGACCGCCTGAGACCACTAACGTCAGTAACGGAAATTCAAGTTTGTGGATAAGTTGGTTTGCATAAATATGACCAGCAATATGATGAACTCCGATTAACGGCAGGTTATGGGCAAATGCCAGTGTTTTAGCCGCATTCACTCCAATTAACAGCGCTCCGACAAGACCCGGTCCTTCCGTTACAGCAATGGCAGAAAGGTCTTTAAAAGTCACTTCGGCCTCACTCATCGCTTCTTCAATAATAAGGGTAATTTGTTCAACGTGATGCCTAGATGCAATTTCCGGCACTACCCCTCCAAACCGTTTATGACTCTCAATTTGTGAGGAGACAATGTTGCTTAGGATCTCTTTCCCATCCTTAATTACCGCAGCAGACGTCTCATCACAGCTGGTTTCAATTGCTAATATCAATTCTTTATTCTCCATTTAAGTTCACCCACATTACCATTGCGTCTTCTTGGTTATCCGTGTAGTAATTTTTACGGATTCCACCCTCTTTAAAACCTAGCTTTTTATAAAGGCCTTGTGCAACGACATTACTCACTCTTACCTCAAGTGACATATGGACAGCTCCAAGCTCTCTAGCATGATTCATCGCATAAGAAAGAAGTTGTTCTCCAAACTTTTGTCCGCGCATAGAAGAATGTACCGCTATATTTGTAATTTGAGCATCTTCTCCTATCACCCAAAGACCACAATAGCCCGCAATATAGCCTTCTTTTTCACATACAAAGTAATGAGCATACTTATTCACGTGTAATTCATTAATAAAAATGGATGGCTTCCAAGGTGTCGGAAAAGAATTCTTTTCTACTTCATAGACCCCTTCAATGTCATCGATTGTCATTAAACGAATGATACTTTTCGCTTGCTCAATCATTGGACTCACACGCCTTCTTCTGCTCGCTTTGCCATTTGGCTTCAGCTTCTGCAAGACGGAGATAACGAGGTACAAACGTATGAATAGACTCGACTGCTTCTTTTTCTTCCCCAAGTGCAGCTAACTCCCCGCCCCGAGGCAGAGTCATTTGAGCAGGAGCAAAGACCGCTTTATCACCGAGGGCTGATTGAATGTCTTCCTGATGCAGTTCAACGTCTTGTCCTACAAACAAAATTAGCCCTTCTATCTCTTTTAACTCTTCTAACCATTCATTTAACATCCTTAATCGATCTTCTTTCTGAACGGTCATTTTATGCTGCTCGCCTCTATAAAGGGCTGTAAATACTTGTCCTCGTCTGGCATCTACAATAGGAACCGTATACCCTTCAAAGAAACGACCATTTTGAACCATTAATTCTAGACTCGAGACGCCGACGAGCGGTATATTTAAAGACCATGCTAAGGTCTTTGCTGTCGTCACTGCTATACGTACACCTGTATAAGAGCCAGGTCCATCAGCTACAACAACCTTTGTTAGCTGCTCTGGTGTAATTCCCGTATCTCTCATTAGCTGCTCAATCGCAGGCATTAAACGCAGCGAATGATTCTTTTTAATATTAGTCGTCATTTCACCCAACACTTTAGAGTCTTCTGTGACTGCAACAGTCAGTACATATGAGGACGTATCGATTGCTAATGTGTAGCCCATGTCGCTAACTCCTTACTTAGTTGTTCATAACGGATTCCTCTTGCAAAAAATGATAATTCACGCGTCGTATCACCGGCATGAGTAATCACAATGTCTAGACGATCATTTGGAAGCTGTTCTCGGATGATGCTTGCCCATTCAATCACAGACACACCTTCACCTTCAAAATACTCTTCCAACCCAAGTTCTTCCGCGCCCTCATCTAAACGATAGACATCCATATGATAGAGCGGAATTCTTCCTTTGTATTCTTTTATAATCGTAAAGGTTGGACTGCTAACTACCCGTGTAACTCCTAACCCTTTTGCTAACCCTTTAGTAAAGCTGGTTTTACCTGCACCTAAATCACCTTCAAGCGTAAGTACATCACCAGCTTGTACAAGCTCTCCTACTCGCTCAGCTAGCTGCGCCGTTTCTTCGGGAGAGGTTGTTTTGATTGTCCATTTATCCATTGAAATCACCTATTTTGAAAAATGATTGTATCCCTTTTTTGAAAGCAAAATTTTTGCATTTTCTTTTTGTAAATATACTGCTGGCTGATTATCTATAACTTCACCTATTAGATGTAATGAGATCCCTTGCCTTTTACATTCTGCTTGTATTAAAGGAAAGGTTTCCTTAGAAGCTGTTCCAATCAGCTGAAAATCTTCTCCGCCATATAAAGCGGCATCGAGCTGCTGGTCTAACTCATTTGCTGACATAGCTGGATGAAGCGGTAATTTTTCTTCATATAATAATAAAGTGACCTGGCTGGCTTCAGCAATTTCGTTAGCTTCACTTGCTAGCCCATCACTCACATCATTTAATGAGATTCTCTCATTTGACTGGGCAAAAATTCGCCCTGCCCTCACTTGTGGAACCGGCTCTTGATGAGCTTTGATCAGTTCTTGTTCATGATCGAAGTAAGGAGCTTCATTTCCTTTTTCAAGTAATAGTGATAAACCGGCTGCCGAACCACCTACGTAACCTGTGACGAAAACATTATCCCCCACTTCAGCACTAGAACGAAGGAGGCTTCGATTCTTTTCAACTCTCCCAATGACAGTAACAGTAATTACTAGACATTCTTGAATCGATACCGTATCTCCGCCTATCAAATCGACTTTAAATTGATTGGCCAAATCTTTCATCCCATGATAAACAGCTTCTAACTGCTCTTCACTCCAGCTCTTTGGGATAGCAATAGAAACCAGATAATAGTGAGGGATCGCTCCCATAGCTGCTAAATCACTAAGATTAACCGCTAACGCTTTTTTTCCAATCTGGTAAGGCGTTAGGGTGTCCTTCCTAAAATGTATTCCTTCTACCATAGTATCCACACATATGACCTCATCAAACAGATCCGTCCCGCTGTAAACAGCAGCATCATCACCGATTGCTACTTTTAAGGAAGATTGATGAGTATGACGGGGAGTAATCTTTGATATAAATGAAAACTCATCTTTCACATTCATGCCCCCTTCTGATGTACATCATCCCGCAAAAAACCTTAGGATAGATGTTCCTAAGGGTATCTGTATTAGTTTAGCTGATCTTATAAGTGATGTGCAAGCTATAATCTAAGTATGATGAGAACATAGAAAAAACCGGAACAAATATGTTCCGGTTTCTCCAGGTATTGCGGGAGGAGGATTTGAACCTCCGACCTTCGGGTTATGAGCCCGACGAGCTACCAGACTGCTCCATCCCGCGACGCTATACTATTATTATAGACAACTTTTCAATTCTTAAACATAAAAATTGTTAGCCTGGCAACGTCCTACTCTCACAGGGGGAAGCCCCCAACTACCATCGGCGCAAAAGAGCTTAACGACCGTGTTCGGCATGGGAACGGGTGTGACCTCTTTGCTATCGCCACCAGACTATGTTGTCTCTAAGACATATATAAATATACCATGTGTTCTAAAACATTGCAAGCATTAATTAAAATTCTTTTTAAGAAAATATAAACTCAAATCAAAAACCGTTAAAGGTTCTTGATTTGAGCTTGTTTAATGGCATGCTGAAAAGCTTCTATTATATCCGTTTCATCCTCAATCCCCACAGAGATTCGTACCAGCTGCTTTCCGATCCCAAGCTCTGATCTCAATTCATCGGGTATCGTACGATGAGAAGTACGTAACGGGTAAGACACTGTTGTTTCTACTCCAGCAAGCGTAGGAGCAATTTTAACCCAGCTTAAGTTCTTAAAAAACTCTTCAACATCTACTTCTTCTGCTAAATCAATGCTTACCATAGCACCGTTCCCTTTAGCAGAAACATCGGTCGGATAATAAACTTTGCTTACTCCTGCACTTTCATTAAATGACATTGCAAGGTTTGAAGCATTTTCGCATTGTCTTTGCATTCTTAAACTTAATGTCTTTAAGCCCCTGCACCCAAGCCATGCTTCAAATGGTGTTAAATTGCAGCCAAGTGTCACAATTTTTGCTTTTGCTTTTTGGATAAGCTCCGTAGTACCAACTAACACTCCAGCGTTGACATCACTGTGGCCGCCAATATATTTAGTAGCACTATGTACGATTAGATCTGCACCAATTTTAGCTGGCTGCAGTAAATATGGTGTTGCAAATGTATTATCAATCATTGAATAGATCGTATGTTTTTTCGCAAGTCTGATCACACCCTCGAGATCTTCTACCCGCAACAAAGGGTTAGTGATCGATTCTGTATAAATCAGCACTGTACGGTCTGTGAGCGCCTTTTCTACTGTCTCTAAGTCTTCAAATGAGACAAAGCTCACATCAATCCCCATATTGGGAAGCTCTTGTTCAAACAATTGATATGTCCCGCCATATAAATCTTCTGAAGCAAGGACATGATCGCCCTCTTTCGCCACTGCTAACACTCCAGCTAGAATAGCCGACATACCAGAAGACGTAGCAACCCCGTCTTCTGCCCCTTCTAATAAAGCGATGCCTACTCCTAAGTCATCTGTATTGGGATTACTGTATCTTGAATATAAATAACTCTTTTCTCCTTCATAAAAGCTTTCCATATCATCAAGGTCTGTAAAGGTAAAGGCCGTTGTTTGATAAATTGGTTTTGCTTTGCTCACATGATAAGCTGATTCTTTCTTTTGAAAATGAACCGCTTGAGTATTAAATCGCTTCTCACGCATACACTCCAACTCCTTGTGTTCTCTTTCTATCATCTAAATAATAGTCTTATTGTTTACTTTAACACATTATCGTAACAAATACCTTTAAATTGTTGGAATAATTCGATATCAGATTAGTGATATACTTAGAAACTGAATGAAGTGCGGGATGCTAGTAGAAGAGAGAGGCGATTTCAGATGTTGATTTGGGACCTGAATGGAGTGATTGCGTCAGTAGCACTCATTATTGCGTCAATTGTCTGGTTATTTGTATCCTTCTGTCTTGTAAATGCGTAGGTTGAGCGAGGAAATGCGTCAAAGCTCGTTTATTGCGCGATTTATGGTTCGATATGCGTCATTGGCATGAGGTATTATATTGAGTTTGCTATTTATTGCGCGAGTTGATGAGCGAGGAGATTTGCTAGCCTAGCTCACAAGCGCCCCTTACCCTGTTTATGCATACTATAAAACACAATCCTAATGGATTGTGTTTTATTTGCCTGGCAACGTCCTGGCTCACCCTTTCTCTTCTACGGGGAAGTACAGGCATGGCGTTTCTCTTTGAGGCTTATCCATGAATCATTACGAAGAGAAAGGGTTCGTCTCACAGGGCGATCACGAAGATTATTCAAGATGAATATCATGAAGGATCCAAGAAGAATTCAAAGGTGGCGCTGCTCCTTCGGACCAGTTAAGCTCTATTGCGCCACTTATC
>NZ_ATAE01000044.1 GCF_000474275.2 Alkalihalophilus marmarensis DSM 21297 | reverse complement strand
AAAAAACGACTTCTTTTTGCTTCCCCTAAGTTTTCGAATGCCAGAACATGCCCCTCCGCTTTTCATGTCTAGCTTCAGGGTTCAGGTAATCGGTGGCTTCACTTTGCCAAACGAAGCAAAGAGCGCTTCTCATTGTCAAAGCTCCATCCCCCTCATACCTAAACGAACCCCTCCGCTCTTCTCATTAATACGTTGAGTATACTTCTGGGCATTCAGATGCTAGTGGTGTATAGAAGCAATGTGCTTTGTAGCGTCCGGAGTTCCATTGACCCCACCACTGTGCTGGGCAGGCGCCGTCTGGCCTGAAGAACCATAATGCAAACTCTGCAGGATGTGTGCGTTCTCCTGCGACTGCGCGTCTTGCAAGACGTTTATCCCGTTCTCTCGCATGTTGATAGAAATAGCTTTTTTGTACCGCTTCAAAGCCACCTGGCGACTGAAAGGCCATTTGGGGGACTGAGGTAACATCTGTAAAGTCGAGACAGCCAACCCTCACCCTGTTAACCATGACATTTCCTGCTGCCATCATACCGATTTCTCCTTCACCTTCGGCCTCTGCACGCATCAGCCGAGCGAGCATATCAATATCGCTTGAAGACGTCTTTATCACTGCCATTTCTCCACCTCCATTCAAAGTTGATGTATGTCTTTTGAGGTTTTACTTCACTTCGAGGAGCGTTTTGTTGTGCCTCTATGTAGCAGAGAACACGACGATTGGCGAGGCCATTACCGTTACTTGACTATATGAAGCGTCATATGGGCTTATTCCAAAAACAACGAAAATAAAAAACACATTGACTATGAGTCAATGTGTTTTATTCGTCCAAACCTATTCAGTTACTGGAACTTGCTGTTTAGGCTGCTGCTTTAGCACCTTCTCTTTAGAAGGCTCTTCTCTTCTTCTAGCAATTTCGTTTTTAAAGTAGCTGATTACTCGTGCCGTAACGGCTATCGAGAGAACCGATGCGATACCGCGTAAGAATCCAACTGTATAAAAGCTTGTTAAAACAACCATGAAATCAAAGGCAAATGTCGTTTTGCCCGGGTCAATATTCCAGCGTTTCTGAAGGAACAATGCTAAAATGTTGGCTCCACCAAGAGATGACCCATTCATAAATAAAAGAGATAGACCAATACCAATTATAAATCCGCCGACAACCGCACCTACCCAGATCGGTACAGTGAAAGCAGGCAAAAAGTAGTCAAACCCTGTGACAACCGATAATAAGCTTACAGAAATAATGGTGGTAAACGTGAAATTCCAGCCCATTCTCATCATTGAGAAAATATAAAATGGAATATTAATTAAGAAGAACGTCACCCCGAATGGCAGGCTTAATAAGTATGCCACACTTAATGAAAGACCTGCTGTTCCGCCCGTAACAATATTTGCATGCTTCAAAAGAATAACACCTATACTTGTGATAACAATCGCAAGCAAGATCATCAGCCATTTCTTCATCTAATCACACCTTCCTCAATATAAATCCGCACTATATCATATATTTAATTTTAATCGTTGATTGGACGTTTTTGCATAGTATAATGAAGGAATAAAACTTGTTTATCCTTCATTTAGAATAGATTGATAGTTGTTTTATATCAAAGTGTAAAGGGGAGAGTGTGATGGACAAAATAGATATCAAAATACTCGAACTAGTGCAGCAAAATGCTCGGATAACAATCAGCGAATTATCAAAAGAGCTGGCCCTCAGCCGTCCGAGTGTGTCTGAAAGGCTGCAACGATTGCATGAAAAGGGAATCATTGAAGAATATTCGGCTCGTATTTCTTTTGAGGCTGTAGGGAGAGAAATTCTGCTAATTATTCTCGTAAGCGGGCTGAAGGTTCCGCTGCAAGAGTTTGAGGAAATGGTGAAAAGAGAAGAGAAAATCATTGAGTGCCATCGTGTGACAGGGGAAGTTAGTTATTTTCTAAAAGCAGCCGTACCTACGATGAATAGTATGAGAATCTTAATCGACACCTTAATTCCATATGGCAATATTAATACTTCAACGGTCATAGGTTCGCCTGTACCTTATCGCTCAATTCTGCCGATTAAAGAGAGTAAAGAATAAAAAAGAACGGCTTATCTCCGCCGTTTCTTTTTGTTTAATTCAATTAAAAAAAGGTATCTCATTAAATAAGTGTTGGTAGTGACGTGCAACGTCTGTTGGATTCAGGGGTGGGTGAAAAAGAAAGCCTTGGCCGATATGGCATTGATGTTCATTTAGAAAATCAGCTTGGGAAGGTTCTTCAATTCCCTCGGCAATAATTTTAAAATCAAGATTATGTCCTAAATCAATAATTGTCTTGGCGATCGCTGCCTTATTAGGGTTTGTCAAAATATGTTTAATGAATGAGCGGTCGATTTTTAAGATATCAATGGGAAGCTGGTCTAGAGCGCTCAAAGAAGAGTACCCAGTCCCAAAATCATCAATGGCTACTTTAATACCGTATTGCTTTATCAGCTGAAGCTTTTCAACTGTGTGCACAAAATGGTGAGTGGTGCTTTCTGTTAATTCAATTTCTAGGTACTGAGGGTGAAGCTTGGATTCTTTTAGTACATTCAATACGTTCCATACAAATTCTGGGTCTCTGAACTGCTGGGAAGAAACATTAATAGAAACAGGAACTCTGACAAATCCTTGTTCCTGCCATGCTTTGTTCTGGCGGCAGGCCTCTTTAAGTACCCAGGTTCCTATATCGGTGATTATTCCCGTTTCTTCGGCGATAGGGATAAATTCCTCAGGGCTTATCAAACCAAGTTCAGGGTTATTCCATCTGATTAAAGCTTCAAACCCTCTAAGTTCGTGGGAATTCAGATGAACTTGAGGTTGATAGTTCAAGATAAACTCCTTGTTTTTTAGGGCTGTTCTTAATTTGTTTTCAAGCAGGTGTCTTCTGCTTAAAAGACTGCTTGGTTCGCTTGAATAAAATTGAAAGTTATTTTTACCGCGCTCTTTAGCCATATACATCGCCGTATCGGCGTTCTTCATCATACTCTCAATATCATTTCCATCTTTAGGGAACATGCTGATGCCGATACTAGGTGAAATGAAAAACTCCTTTCCTGCATAAACGAAGGGGTAGGAAAGACAATCAAGAATACGTCCTGCAATCGCTCTGACTTCCTCTTCATTCATGTCCTCTAGTACAATGAGAAATTCATCGCCGCCCTGTCTGCCAATCATCCCGTTTTCACAAATCGTCTGAGAAAGCTTTTCTGCTACTTCCTTTAACAAAAGGTCCCCAACTTGATGACCGAGTAAATCATTCACAAGTTTAAAGCGGTCTAGGTCTAGATACAGAAGTGTGAGGGAAGAGTTGTTTACTTTGGCGTACTCAATTGAACGCTTTAAATATTCTTCAATATGATAACGGTTAGGCAGTCCTGTCAACGCATCGTGATAGGCTTGGTGTTCAATCCGTTTCCGTGCTTGATTAATTCGTATGTTCATTTCATTAAATTGAGTCATTAACTGCCTGATTTCTGGATAGGCAGCCATGCTTTCATCAATCGATTGTCCAAGATCATCATGAATTGTCGTTTGAGATGGAGTGTGGTGAGGATCTAGTAACTTTCGATTCGAGTTTGCTAGTTGGTCTAAGGAACGTTTTAACAACTCTTCTGTACATTTTCGTTCGGTAATGTCTGTTCGGATCGAAACATACTGATAAGGCTTGCCGCGGCTGTCGAGAAAAGGAACGATGGTTGTGTGTACCCAATAAAAGCTGCCGTCTTTTGCTTTATTTTTTACCTCGCCTCTCCATACTTTTCCTCGGCTGATTGTTCGCCATAAATGTACAAAGAAATCACTTGAATGATAACTAGACTTGAGCATTCGATGGTTTTGTCCTAGCAATTCATCCCTGTCATACTTTGAAATTTTGCAAAACATATCGTTTACAAACGTAATCGTCCCTTTGTTGTCGGTAATGGCAATGATAGATGCCTCATTTAAGGCATGTAAAATATGCGATGTTAATGACAAGTCTCTTACCGGTAATACACTATTCAATCTGCACCCCTCCTTAATTCGTGTGTATATGAGTAATAAGTCCTAAATTATATTATGTGGGTAGTAATATCATGGTTATTTATTCACATGTTAACACAATTTGTACGATTTTCCTTCAATGAAAAAACAATTTGTTGTAGAAAAATGACAGAGGAATAAAAAAGCACTAGACCTCATCTGGTCTAGTGCTTGTGCCTTCTTAAATATTGAAGAAGCTTTGCAGGTTTTCTTCTGTTAAGATGTTTCCAACATAGAACGATCCAAACTCACCGAAACGTGCGGATACTTCATCAAAGCGCATTTCATAAACAAGTTTCTTAAACTGAAGCACGTCATCAGCGAATAATGTTACGCCCCATTCCCAATCATCAAAGCCAACAGAGCCTGTGATTACTTGTTTTACTTTGCCAGCATAACTGCGGCCGATCATCCCATGGCTGCGCATCATTTCACGACGAGAGTCCATCGGCAGCATGTACCAGTTATCATCGCCATCACGGCGCTTGTCCATTGGATAGAAGCAAATATGCTTTGCTTTCGGAAGCTCTGGGTACAGACGAGCACGAACATGCGGGTTTTGATATGGATCTTCATCGCTGTCGCCTGCCATGTAGTTACTTAGCTCAACTACAGAAACGTAAGAATAAGTAGGAATCGTGAACTCAGCAAAACGAGTTTTGTTAAAAGCGTTCTCAATTTCATTTAGCTCTTCCATCGTTGGGCGGAGAAGCATGAACATAATATCGGCTTTTTGACCTACAACTGTATAAACAGCATGACTGCCGTTTCCTGCTTTTTCTGTCGTATCCCAGCCCTCAAGCATTGTAATATATTCATTCAAAATTTGCTGGCGCTCTTCAGTGGGAAGCATTTTCCAAGCAGGCCAATTAATCGTACGGAAATCATGCAGGCAGTACCAGCCGTCTAGCGTTTTAGCAGCTTCGTTCATTTTATAAAACACTCCTTTAGCGATATATGTAACGTATCTTAAGTATTCCTTATCACTCGTTACTATACCATAAATAAGGCGGTTCCAAAAATAACAAACACCCCAGAGGCGAGTCCGGGGTGTGAAATGTCATGCTCTGTTCACAAACTGAGCAACCGCATATTTATGTTCTTTTGTCGCACCAGCAATGCGTTGTGTTTCTACTTCCATTTCAAGTACTTCTTCTAAGCTCTTATCAAAGCCTTTACGGAAGTTTTTCTTCATTAAACCAAATGCGGCGGGAGAAACCGTTTTCAAATGTGCGACCAATGGTTCCGGGGTGCCGACTTGATTAATGAGGTTAATTCTTTCTGCTTCTTCTGCAGAGATGATTTCACCTAGCGCAAGCTCAGTCGCTTTCCCTAAGCCGACTAATCTTGGCAGGAAGTAGGAAGCTCCTGCATCAGGAACTAAACCAATCTTCATGAAGCCAAGTCCGATTTTAGCGTCTCTATGTGCGACACGGAAATCACAAGCAAGCGCAATGCTTAAGCCAGCACCAACAGCAATGCCGTTTAGATTGGCTACAATGGGCTTTTCGATATTCATCATTTGAAGAATCAGTTTGTTGTATGTTTCACGTAAATAAGTGCCATAATCAACCGAATCAACATCTTCTTCAGCGAAGCTCTTTAAGTCAGCTCCTGCACTAAAGGCACCGTCCCGTCCTTCAAGCACAATAACACGTACATTCTCGTTTTTGTTTGCTTCATTAAATGCATCATATAGAGCCGTATGCATTTCTACATTTAAAGCATTCTTTACATGTGGACGATTAAGAGTAATCGTCGCTACTTGATCATGTACTTCATATAAAACGACTTCTTGGTTCATTGTGTCACTCTCCTAAAAAGTTTCGTCTATAATTTCATTACTTCTTTTACTTTCGACACATACTTGAATTTTCCTGTGGAAATCCTAAGAAAATTGAAAGCGTTTCACCTCAGGCAGGGATGGGAATAGGGCTTAAACCCTTGAAATGCGTGAGATTTTTTGAAAAATTTCTACTTTAATTATCTTGTGCTGACCGGTTCCTTTTTGGGTATAAGAGGAGTATTCTTGTTCTATAGACAAAGTGACGGATGCAAAGAAGGAGGAATAAATCATGAGTGATTTATTTAAAGAAATTACAGAAAAGGTTGAGAAACATCAGCCGACGATCGTACTTCCTGAAGGTACAGATGAGCGTATTTTAGAAGCGGCAGCACAGCTTGGAGCAGATCAAGTCGTTAAACCGATCTTAGTTGGAAATAAAGAAGAGATTACAGCTAAAGCAAGCGAGCAAGGCATTGTTTTAGGTGAAAACGTTCAGGTTCTTGACCCGAATAATTACGATGAAATGGATGCAATGGTAGAAGCATTTGTTGAACGTCGTAAAGGGAAAGAAACAGAAGAGAGCGCACGTACAAAATTAGTTGATGTAAACTACTTCGGAACAATGCTTGTCTACATGGGCAAAGCAGATGGACTTGTGAGCGGAGCGGCTCATTCAACAGGTGATACGGTTCGTCCGGCACTTCAAATTATCAAAACACAGCCAGGAATTAAACGTACATCTGGTGTGTTCGTGATGGTGAAAGAAGAACAAAAATTTGTATTTGGTGACTGTGCCATCAATATTGCGCCAAACAGCGAAGAGTTGGCGGAAATTGCGATTGCTACAGCTGAAACAGCAAAAGTTTTCGGCCTTGATCCTAAAGTAGCAATGCTTAGCTTCTCTACAAAAGGTTCAGCATCTTCAATTGAAACGAAGAAAGTATCAGAAGCAACTAAATTAGCACAAGAGTCACGCCCAGACTTAGTGATTGACGGGGAGTTCCAATTTGACGCAGCATTTGTTCCAGCTGTTGCACAAAAGAAAGCACCGGATTCACCACTTCAAGGCCAAGCAAATGTATTTATTTTCCCAAGTCTTGAGTCAGGAAACTTAGGATACAAAATTGCGCAGCGTCTTGGCGGATATGATGCAATCGGACCAATCCTTCAAGGGTTAAACAAACCGGTAAACGATCTATCCCGCGGCTGTAACGCAGCGGATGTTTATAAGCTGTCATTAATTACAGCGATGCAAGCAATTAATCAAAAAGCGACAACTGAAGCATAATTGAAGCGTAATCACGAAAAGAACCTTAGGAGCTCCTAGGGTTCTTTTTTGTTATGATGTTCTAATGCAAGCATAATCAATTAATTTCTTTGAAACGTAAAAAAGCCAAGCGATATTCGCTTGGCTTCTGCTACACAATGATTAGTCTTCTAATGCTTCAATCACTTTTCTTGCAGTGCTTTCACTAGACATTGGGTTTTGGCCGGTTACAAGGTTGCCGTCGCGGATGGAGAAATCTGTCCATTTGTCACCCGCTATAAATTCACCGCCGCGTTCACGGAGCATTTCCTCTAACATAAACGGCATATGGTCTTCAAGCTGCATTTCTTTTTCTTCTTCATCGGTAAATCCATTTACTTTTTTACCGTTAACAAGTGGCGTTCCGTCTTTGTACGTCACATTTACTAATCCGCTTGGCCCGTGGCAGACAGCACCGATTACTTTTTGCTCTTCAGCGAGTGTTTGAATCACTGATTGCAGCGTTTCATTATCCGGGAAGTCAAACATCGTACCGTGACCGCCAGGCAGGAAAATCGCGTCGGCTCCATTAGCATGATCAACGGAAAGCTTTTTCGTCTCACGCAGAATATCTTTTGCCTTTTTCCATTCCGGCTTATCTGCGTCTTCTAAGCTGTTCGGGTCAAGAGGGACATCACCGCCGCGAATGCTTGTTACTTCAACGTCATAGCCTTTTTCTTTAAAAAGGTTATAAGGAACAGCAAACTCCTCTAACCATAATCCTGTTTTTTGACCGTTTGATATTGTCGTATGGTTCGTTACAACCATCAGTACTTTTTTAGACATCGATTATTCCTCCTTCATCAAAAACACTACAACAATACTTTTCCCGTAATAAGCAAATTAAAACGTAGACGAAAAAACAACCGATGCCTACTCTATATGTAGACATCGGTTGTTACGCTGGGTTACACGGACCATATTTTTCTCATACAAATCCATCTCTTCACCTGTAAATCCATCCATTGAAAGGTCAGCTCCCATGCGCTGCATGGACTGCAATGTTTTCATCATGACCTCTGAGACCGTAAGTGAGGTATTGAGGAGTTCAGATAAAGAGGCCATCGTTTCTGGCTCAATCTTTGGGTAATCAAATTTTGCCGACGAGCCTTGAACGGCATGGCGATAAAATTCGCGAATCATTTCTGCGCGCTTCGCTCCGCTTCCGGTAATACATAAATATATTTGTACAGCTACTCCGCCGCGGATTCTGCGTTGCGATATACCGGCAAATTTCTTGCCGCCTATGCTTAGATCAAAGCTGCCTGGACAGTAGGAGCCGACGATTTCATATGCTTCGATTTCCTTGCCGTATGGCTTAAACACATCTTTAATCAGTTCAAACATCATTTCGTATCCGGCATCAATCGAGATTTTCTTGTCTTCTTTCATAATAAGAGAAAGGTTCAAGACACCTTCATCAAGCACTACGGCTAAGCCGCCTGAATTTCGGACGATCACATGATAGCCTTGTTCTTTTAAATAAGTAATCCCGTCTTCAATATGCGGCAGGCGGCTGTCTTGAGTACCGAGCACAACCGTTTGATGATGAACCCAGCTTCTGAGCGTAGACATCCCGTCCTCACCGGCCGTTTTACAGATTGTGTCATCATAGGCAAAGGATTGAAGGGCATCAAAGGCAGGACCCAATGTCGAGTGATCTATAAATCTCCATTTATTAGTAAAAGTCAGTAGGTTTTGGCTCATAGGTAATGACTCCTTAACATGCATTAATAACAGTTATTATAGCATGTGATAGAGGGATAATGAGAAATCAAATAGGTGTTAAATCAGTTATTAATGATTGCTGTCTCCTCAGAGTGTGATATACTAGTGGATAGTCCGTGTCTTTTTTGGACATCCTGCTTACACATAAAACTTTAGTGAATAAAAATAGATAATTTGTATAGAAAGGAAAATGGAGATGGCTAATGAATTTCGCATTTGTGATGAATGCCAAGCGACAAATATTAAAACGCTCGTGCCTCGCTTGAAAAAAGTCGATCCAGATGCATCGATTGATATCCGCTGCCAGTCCTACTGTGGACCAGGCCGGAAAAAATCTTTTGTATTCGTAAATAACCGCCCTGTTGCAGCTCCTGATGAGGATCAGGTGATTGAAAAAGTAGAGAAAAAGTTGAAAAAATAATCATCCTGGCTTATTCTTTTAGTCAGGATTTCTTTTTAGAATTTGACGAAAATTGTCGAATCCCATAATCTTTCACTTCAAAAGATGGTTTGCAATCGGATACAATAGGGAAAGGGTTAGGGCTTAGAAAAAAATTCTCAAAAATAAGACAATAGTAAGAAGACAAAACAGAATAGGCAAGTGACATCATAGATTGGCAGCAAAGAGAGAGGAGATGGTTTATTATGAGCTTAACAAAAAAGATTATTATTGCCCTCATTTTGGGTGTGGGGGTAGGTCTTGCATTTAATGCATGGGCGCCAGAAGCTTTTGTAACAGTAGATGCATATTTCTTAACACCACTCGGGCAGCTTTTTCTTAAATTAATTACAATGCTCGTTGTGCCGCTTGTATTTTTCTCGATTGTTCTCGGTACAGCGGGAATGGGAGATCCTAAAAAGCTAGGTCGGATTGGTGGTAAGACTGTCGGCTATTATTTATTAACTACTACGATTGCTCTTGTTATCGGTTTAACAGTTGCTTTTATTATCCAGCCTGGTGACCCAGGGTTGATGGGAGAAGCTGGTGAGGAATTTGCAGCAGAAGAACCACCTCCTGTAATGGAGACATTATTAAACATCATTCCTACTAACCCTATCGAAGCGCTTGCTTCAGGTGAAATGCTTCAGATCATTGCATTTGCGGTATTGGTTGGTCTTGCAATGGCCAAGCTTGGTGATAAAACACGCGGTGTTATGAGGTTAATGGAGCAGGGTAATGAAATTATGATGTACCTTGTAACAGTTGCTATGAAACTTGCTCCATACGGGGCCTTTGCCTTAATCGCTTCTGCTTTAGGAGAGCAGGGGTATGATGTACTTGCTTCTATGATTATGTATATGCTTGCTGTAGTCTTAGGCCTGCTCATTCACGCAGTCATTACGTACGGCGGATTTGTCGCTTTACTAGGAAAGCAGAGTCCTGTTCAATTCTTTAAAAACTTCTTCCCTGCAATGACGGTTGCTTTTAGTACATCAAGCAGTAGTGCGACCCTGCCGCTTTCAATGAAAACGGCACAGGAAAGGTTAGGAGTATCTAAGCCGGTTTCAAGTTTCGTTCAGCCGCTTGGAGCAACGATTAACATGGATGGTACAGCGATTATGCAAGCTGTGGCGACTGTGTTCATTGCTCAGGTGTATGCGGTGCAGCTGTCAATGGGTGACTTGTTAACAGTTGTTCTTACGGCAACACTTGCAAGTATCGGTACGGCTGGTGTGCCTGGTGTAGGTATGATCATGCTTGCGATGGTATTAACATCTGTCGGCCTTCCTGTTGAAGGTATTGCGCTTGTATTAGCTGTTGACCGTATCCTTGATATGCTGCGTACAGCTGTAAATATTACGGGTGATGCCTCTTGTGCGGTTGTTGTTGATCGTACAGAAGAAAAGCATCAGACTGTTCAAAAAGAGTCTAGTGTGGAAGCCTAAGATAGGTACAAAGAGATTAATCAAAAAAAGTACGCGGCCCGATGCTGCGTACTTTTTTGGTGTTTTAAACATGAAAATAAGGGTATTGGATAAGGATTTAGAAAAAGGGTTAAGTCCCCTTGTGCTTCTGTTAAATTGGTGTAAATCCTCTCTAGAGAAGAGACAATGCATAGTTCTTTCGTTATAATAGAGGCACTATACATGAGTGATTGGGAGAGGTTTAAACCATGACGACACCATATTACGGGCAGCTTGAAGAGGAAAAAGTGTTTAAAGACCCTGTGCATCGCTATATCCATGTGCGTGATGAACTAATTTGGGCTTTAATCGGCACGAAGGAATTTCAAAGGCTTAGAAGAATTCGCCAGCTAGGCACAACCTATGTGACATTTCACGGTGCAGAGCATACGCGGTTTAATCATTCTTTAGGCGTATATGAGATTACGAGAAGGATTTTAGACGTCTTTCACGGTCGTCCGCATTGGAAAGACGAAGACCGTCTCTTAACGCTGTCAGCCGCACTCCTTCATGATGTAGGCCACGGCCCTTTTTCACATTCCTTTGAAAAGGTCTTTGACATGGATCATGAAGAATGGACGCGAGAAATTATTTTAGGCGATACTGAAATTAATGAAGTGCTCACAAATGTTAGTGCTGATTTTCCGCAAGCTGTGGCCGATGTCATCGAAAAAACATACTCAAACAAGCTAATTACGAGTATCATCTCCAGTCAGATTGATGCCGATCGTATGGACTATTTGCAGAGGGATGCGTATTATACAGGTGTCAGCTACGGTCATTTTGATATGGAGAGAATTCTTAGGGTCATGCGTCCGATGGAAGACCAAGTAGTGATCAAACAGAGCGGCATGCATGCGGTAGAAGACTATATTATGAGTCGCTATCAAATGTATTGGCAAGTATATTTCCACCCCGTTACTCGCAGCGCTGAAGTAATTTTAAGCAAAATTTTCAAGCGCGCAAAGGAGCTCCATCTCAATGGTTACGAGTTTAAGCAAAAGCCTGAGCACTTTTATTCTTTCTTTCATGGAAAAGGGAGCTTGGACGATTATTTACGATTAGATGAGGCGATAACCCTTTATTATTTTCAAATTTGGCAGGAAGAAGAGGATCGCATTTTACGTGATCTTTGTGTAAGATTCCTAAATAGACGTCTGTTCAAATATGTCGAATTTGACCCCAATCAACGTATGAATGACTGGCCGGAGCTGCAAGAACTGTTCAGAAAAGCAGATCTTAATCCTGATTACTATTTAGTCGTTGATTCCTCCTCTGATCTTCCATATGACTTCTATCGTCCGGGTGAAGAAGAGGAGAGGCTGCCGATCCATCTCGTATTGCCAAATGGAAAGATCCGCGAGCTTTCTCGTGAGTCGGATGTAGTCGAAGCCATTTCCGGCAAAAAACGAACAGATCATAAATTGTATTTTCCGCTCGACTGCTTAGAGGACGTGCGTGAACATAAAGAGGAAAAAGAGCGGATTCTTCGGATTTTAAAGAAATAAGGGGGCGTGACGGTTGTTACAAGACCACGCGAAAGTCATGGCGGTCTTTTTGCAAGCTGGTGAAGTAGTTGGACGGAAGAAGCTGCAAAAGATTATTTATATTGCTAAGAAAATGAATATCCCATTCTCAGAACGTTATAAATTTCATATGTTCGGACCCTATTCAGAGGAGCTTTCTCTTCGAATGGAGGAGCTTTGCAACCTTGGCTTTGTTGCTGAAATAAAAGAAGATAAAGGCAATTACTATCAATACAGATACGCCCTGTCTTCGCGCGGGGAAAAGTTTCTGAGTATGTATCAGTTTGACTTACCGGATGTGAAACCGGTTTTTGAAAGTTTAAACGAGCAAAGTGCACGATTCTTAGAGCTCGTTTCTACATTGTTGTATTTTGAAGAGTTAACACGAGAGGAAGTAAAAGAAAAGGTTCGAACGTTAAAACGTAAGCAAAATTACACAGATGAGGATTTTGAGCAAGCTTATACGTATATCGAAGGACTAAAAAAGGTCATAAAGCAATAGCATAATCAGCCAGGCAACAGGAAATGTACGATAGAAAAAAGGTCTGAACACCTTATCAACAGGTGATTCAGACCTTTTTTATTATTGATCGGAAGGACGCTTGCCGTTAACAGCAAAATTCGTTGGCTTCATCTCATCGATAATGACAGAGATTCGCTCAGCAGGCGCTCCTGTCGTTTCAGAAACAGCGTCAGTGACTTTCTCGACTAGGGCACGTTTTTGGTCATCAGTACGTCCCTCAAGTAATTGTACGGTTACGATTGGCATAAGATTCGCTCCTTTTATGTATACATACTTGTAATGTGTAGATACATTCATTTTAGCAAACATTTTCCGAACAAACGAGGATTGTGTATAATGAGGGTAGAATAATGAACGCAGCAAAAGTAGGATTTCTCTACGAAAGGATGTTGGGTAATGGATTTATTAAATAATGACAATCTCAAAAAGAAAACGGGCGGATTTAATATTTTAAGCGGAGACTCTACTTCTGGTCATGGTGGATACGGGGCTGGGGTCATGAATTTGGACAATGTTTCGCCAATTTTCGTTGATCCTGCTGAAGGTGAAGCTTTTGTAGATATGGGCGCACTTCACGCTCGTTCGGCAGTAGAAAAACGAATCAAATTTCTCCCTGATAAAGAAAAAGTGCCAAATGGGAAACTGTACTGGCTTGTGTGGGTAACAATTCAATATAAAGACAGCAAGCCGTATTATGCAGGAGTAGCGGGCTG
>NZ_ATAE01000043.1 GCF_000474275.2 Alkalihalophilus marmarensis DSM 21297 | reverse complement strand
CTGGCTTGTGTGGGTAACAATTCAATATAAAGACAGCAAGCCGTATTATGCAGGAGTAGCGGGCTGTGAGATGACAGTGGATACAGAAATCCGTCGTGGATATAAGAGTCTGCCGGAACATGTAAATAAAATGGATAAGTCATTAAAGGGTAAAATTCTTGTCGATGATATGGATCAAAAATCCAAAAAGATTCTCGCTGATTTCTTGAAATCACATAATGAAGCAATGTGGAATCACTCTGAAAAAGAACTCCATGAGGCGCTGTTAAGCGGAGAAGAATAATATCTTCCTTGTAAATAGTAAATTTAGATGAAGTATGAACGATTTTTGAACACTGAACTGCCCACTTGAGCTTTTTGGAAAGAGGGAGTAAACTTGAGGTAGTATAAAGACACATTTATACTAGGACACGAAAAAGCACGGAGGCAATTTGCCTTCGTGCTTTTTCATTTTCTCCTAGAGGATTCCTTCAACATATAGCGAATGAAATAAGGATTACATACGTTGGAGGACAAAAGATGCTCGGGCAAAAAACATTACAAGATATTAAATTATTGCAAGAAGAAGTGGAGAAACATGATGAGATTAATTTGAAGTTAAATTGGGATATGCTCCAAAAAAGAGAGGGGGATGAGCAGCACGATTTTTTTTATTACGACAAGGATGAGCTGATTGCTTTTGTTGGGACTTATCGTTTCGGGAACAAAGCGGAAGTATGCGGCATGGTCAAACCAATAGAACGTAGAAAAGGCCATGCTACAAGGCTCATCTTAGAAGCGGTGGCTCAATTAAAGGCTGCTGGAATAAATCATGTTTTAGTAAACGCTCCAGCCAAATCCGTGTCCGGACAAAGCTTTGCTAAGAGCCTGCCGACAGCTTACTCGTTTTCTGAACACCAAATGAAATGGCATCCTAACAAGATGAAAACATCAGCAACGGGTGAGGTGACTCTATCCGAAGCAAGTGATACGGACCTAGCTTATATTATAAAAATGGACGCTCTAGGTTTTGACATGAGCGAGGCAGAAGCGGGTTCGATGTATAAGTCAGGCGTTGAAGAGGGGACCTACATTATTTATGCGGGTGAAGTTAAGGCTGGTAAACTCCGTATAGTCGATGAACGTAATGAGTCTTGGATTTATGGCTTTGTCGTGACACCAGCTATGCAAGGGAGAGGCATTGGCAGAAGCGTGCTGCAGCAAGTAGTGGAACGGGAACGTGCTAAAGGGCGCGATATTCATCTTGAGGTGGCACTTGAAAATCCACGTGCCCTGAAGCTGTATACGTCTGTTGGGTTCATTGAGACCGGCTCACAGGATTATTTTCTGTTTAAAGAATAGAACGAGTTCGCTGTCCCATACTAAATAGGTGTTTAAGTAGCCAGCAGGAAAGGAATACTACTTGTACAATCTATTTAAAGGGGATGTATAGAATGAATGAACAAGAGTTAAAAGACAAAGTTCTCGATGTGTTGAAAAACCAAAAGATTGGTACGTTAGCGACTGTCAAAAATAATAAGCCACACTCGCGTTATATGTCATTCTTTAACGAAGACTTTACCCTTTTTACACCGACAGACAAAGATACTCATAAAGCGGAAGAAATTGAGGAAAACCCGAATGTGCATATTCTTTTAGGGTATGAAGGAGAAGGGCTAGGAGATAAGTATGTGGAAGTAGAAGGAACAGCTGTGATTCGTGACTCTTCTGAGCTGAAGAAGAAGATTTGGAGTGACTCTTTTAGCAAATGGTTTGATGGACCAGAGGATCCGTCTTATATTGTATTAGAGATCAAGCCTTCTATGATCAGATTAATGAATGCTGGCGAAGAGCCGCAAGTATTAGAACTATAAAAGAGACACCGCTTCTCATTAGAGGCGGTGTTTTTTGTCTTACACATTAGTGTTGTTCTACGCTAAAGGGACCCGCTTTCCGCAGGCGGTCCGGGATCTTGCTCATCGCTTTGCTCCTGTGCGGGCCTATTGGAGCAATACAGATTGAAAAAGTCTCCCCTGCTGCAGTTGTTGATCTACGCTGCAGGGACTCGCTTTCCGCGGGCGGTCCGGAAGCCTCCTCGTCGCTACGCTCCTGTGGGGTCTTCCCTGGCCACGCACATCCCGCAGGAGTCGAGTCCCTTCCGCTTCAATCAACGGTGCGAGAATGAAGTTTAGTTGCTCCCTCATCGTAAGCAGCTGTTCTGACACCTGATCAAATGAGGCGATGGATAACAGCAATGTTAAATTGAAATGATCTGAACCCTAACTAAATCATTCCACTAAATTTCCACAAGAAAGAAGGAGTAACCCTAGCGGATGAAATATGCGTAGACTCCAGCGGTGCCTAGAGCAGGGCTGAGATCCCACAGGGCATTAGCCCGAGGAAGCTCAGCAGCTCACCGCGGAAAGCGAAGCATATTTCAGCAGCGACGCCTATGCTATAACCCTTGTTTGAGGAACTTTATGTAAAATAACTTTAACATCCTTTTGTCTCAGCCTCTTTCAGTTACTCAATATTTAAACGCTTCATCCGGTATTGCAAGGTTTGCCGGCTAAGTCCGAGTTCGCTTGCAGCATTGGTTTTATGATATTTATGCTTTTCTAACGCTTTATTAATGTAGTATCTCTCCGCTTCATGTAAGTAATCTTTTAAAATGCGAGGCTCGGCCTGATCGTTGAAATTTTCAGTTTCTCGAACAGGTGCTGTCACCGTTTGCTTAAGAAGGTGTGTTTTATTTTTAAGACTGTAAGGCAGGTGGCTAACATCGATCCATTCTTCGTCAATAACTAAATTCATCGCCCCTTCAATGATATGTTCAAGCTCTCGGACATTTCCAGGCCAGTCATATTGTCGAAAAATCTCGTGAACCTCCTCTGTCACTCCTAAAACGTCCATTCGAAATAGCTGGTTATATTTACCAATAAAAGATTCTACGAGTAATGGAATATCTTCTTTCCGCTCTCTTAAGGCTGGAATAAATAAGGAAACCACGCTTAACCGGTAAAATAAATCTTTTCGAAGGCGATTCTCAGCAATTGCTTCAATCGGATCCTCGTTGATTGTAGATATGATCCGTACATCTACTTTCCGATCAATCGTATCGCCGATTCTTCTTATTGACTTCTCTTGAATAGCGCGCAGCAGCTTAGCTTGAAGAGCGGGACTCAGGGAGTTGATCTCGTCTAGTAATAATGTTCCGCCTTCAGCCTGTTCAAACAGGCCGATCTTTTCTGTCGCACCTGTAAAGGCTCCCTTGCTTGTTCCGAAAAGAATGCTCTCAATCAGCGTATCAGGCATGGCTGCACAGTTTTGAGATATAAACGGTCTTTGCGTACGATCACTGCCGTTATGAATACTTTGAGCAAAAAGCTCCTTTCCTGTCCCTGTTTCACCGACGATCAGAACGGAAGAAGGAGTTCTTGTCGCTCGTTTAGTATGTTCGATCACCTCACTTATAGCCTGACTCCCGCCTATAATGCTGTCAAAGGTGTAGCGTGTATTTCCCTTTTGCTCCATATTCCTTCTGATTAACTGTTCAAGCTTAGTTACATCCTTTGCCACTTCCATCGCTCCAATTATGTTTTCTCCGTCATAGATTGGAAACGTTCTATTCATGGTCGTAATCTCTTTGCCGCCTTTAGTGAAATAGGTTTGCTTTTTATGGGCAGAGACTTTTTGATGGTGCAGCGCCTCAAGCAGGGTGCTTCCTTGCTTGTCTTTAAATTTGAAGATATCTAAAAAGTCTTTATTAAGCACGTCTTCTCTTGAAAGTGATTCTATTTCCATCATTTTGTCGTTGTAAATAATTGTTTTTCCGTATTCATCAATGACATGAATACCAGCATCGATTTCATTGATTAATGTTTCATAAATGGTTAGCTGCTTTCTTATTTGCTCGTATTGTTCCAACACGCTCACCTCGTGGAAAAACTCGTTTTTTTATATCTTAAGCGAAGAAGAGTGTATTCAGCAAATTAAATTTTCAATTTTCGATTTAAAACGAAAAATTATTTGTCGCTCTTTAAAGTTTTTTCCATGGAGATACTATTTTTTCAATTAAACAGGGGGGAGCAGGTATTTGTTTCGAGTAATAGAGTTGGCATGATGATTGCAATAAGGTAAATAAGAAAATCTCAACTAGCGTTACAAAAGTAATTTAAATATATTGGCGGGGTGAGAAGATGGGTAAAGTGGAGACGAAAGTGAAAGTTGTAAAGAAAGATGTATTAGCTTCAACACAGCAGGTCGTTGATCAAGCATTGTCTAATCTAGGTTATGGTGAGGACATGTTTGAATTGCTCAAGGAGCCGCAGCGTATGCTTACCGTACGCATACCAATTAAGCTAGATAATGGTGAAGTTAAAGTGTTCACAGGGTACCGCTCTCAACATAATGATGCGGTAGGGCCTACAAAAGGCGGCGTACGCTTTCATCCGGAAGTGACAGAAAATGAAGTGAAGGCTTTATCCATTTGGATGAGCTTAAAGTGCGGAATTGTTGATGTTCCCTACGGGGGAGGAAAAGGGGGCATTGTTTGTGATCCGCGTACTATGTCGTTTCCTGAGCTTGAAAGATTATCTCGGGGATATGTTCGAGCAATCAGCCAGGTTGTTGGACCAACGAAAGATATCCCAGCGCCAGATGTTTTTACAAACTCACAAATTATGGCATGGATGATGGATGAATACAGCCGTATCCGTGAATTTGATTCCCCTGGATTTATTACAGGAAAACCGTTGGTCCTTGGCGGTTCTCATGGAAGAGAAACGGCCACTGCTATGGGCGTGACGATTTGTATAGAAGAAGCTGCAAAGAAAAAAGCTCTTGATCTTGAAGGAGCAAAAGTGATTATTCAAGGCTTTGGAAATGCAGGAGGTTTCTTGGCGGAAATTCTTCATCAAAGAGGAGCGAATGTAGTAGGGATCTCCGATGCATATGGAGCTCTTTATGATGAGAATGGATTGGATATTGAGTATTTACTTTCTAAGCGTGATTCCTTTGGTACAGTAACGACATTATTTAAGCGAACAATTACAAACCAAGAGCTGCTTGAACGGGAATGTGATATTTTAGTTCCAGCAGCGATCGCCAATCAAATTACAGAAGAAAATGCAAATGCAATTAAAGCTAAAATTGTCGTAGAAGCAGCAAACGGTCCGACAACGCTCGAGGCAACAGAAATTCTATCAAAAAGAGGAGTTCTTCTCGTACCGGATGTTCTTGCTAGTTCTGGAGGAGTGACTGTCTCCTATTTTGAATGGGTACAAAATAATCTCGGTTACTACTGGTCAGAAGAAGAAGTTTTAGGTAAATTAAAAGATAAAATGGTTAAAGCATTTAACAATGTGCTAGACACAGCCCAAAGACATCAAGTTGATACACGACTTGCTGCATATATGGTAGGGGTAAGAAAGATGGCAGAAGCTTCTAAGTTTAGAGGGTGGGTTTAAGAAATGAAAAAGGAAATGAGCCAAGTGTTCGCTTGGCTTTTTTTCATAAGGGGAGAAATTCGTATGTATACTGGCGAGCTAATCAAGCGAAAGGATCAGACAAAAGAAGTATACCAAGTTAGAAGGTTAACAATGGAAGACTTGAATGAAGTCTTAAAAGTTCAGCAAGTTGTTCTTGATACACTGGAGAACAAAGAGCGCCTGCAGCCTTTAAGTGAGGAAGAGTTCACGTTAATCTTAAAAGGGGACGGGTTGATGCTTGGAGTGTTCGTAAAAGGGTACTTAACAGCCTTTAGAGCATTATGGTTTCCAGGAGAAGACAAAGAAAATCTAGGCCGCGACCTTGGGTTATCGCCTAATGAGCAAATGAAAGTTATCCACCAGGAGATCTCGATTGTCCTTCCTGATTACCGAGGGAATGGACTTCAAAAACGTCTTGCAGTTTTAGTGATGAGGGAGTTGGTAGAGAATACATCAGAGTTTGAGTATGTATGCTGTACGGTTCACCCATTTAATATTCCAAGTTTGAAAGATAAACTTGCTCAAGGTATGTTCATCGTAAAAGTGAAAGAAAAGTATGCAGGGCACCTGCGATACATTCTATTAAAACAATTATCAGTCGAGATTGTGGTTGATCATAATACTAAGAAGATCGTACCTTTAGCCGATATTGGCGAACAAAGCAGGCTGCTAAATGAAGGGTATTACGGGCTTGAATGGATAGATCAAGAGAGCAAGCAGTCAATAGTCTTTGCTAAACCGAAAGCATCGAACAGCAAGAGCTAAATTTTTTGCACCTCAAATTTGCTTGTGTAAAAGAAGGAGCGGGCATTCGTGTTAAATTTTTTTTCGGAAAGAAAAGATTTTTGCCTTACTCCCTCTTTTCTTTTGTGAATGTACTGATTAAATGAATGTTTTAGCATTGGCATGAAGCTTGCAAGTAATAGTTTGATAATTTTAAATGTTAAATCGACAACAGAAATTGTATGAATTGAAGAGGCTGGGGGAGTACATATGGAAAAAGAGAGAAAACCGATTTCGTTTGGCTTGGCTGTTATACCGCTAATAATCATGATCATTGCGATGAGTTTTACAATAGTTGTGTTTGAAGGAGCGCCACATATTCCACTCATTCTGGGAACTGTTGTATCCGCTTTCATAGCGTGGCGATCTGGATTTACGTGGAAGGAAGTAGAAGCAAGTATTTATAAAGGGATCCGTCTTGCTTTGCCGGCTGTTGTTATTATCATCATTGTCGGCGTTATTATTGGGGCATGGATTGGCGGGGGAATTATTGCTGCGATGGTCTATTACGGGTTAAAGCTCATTTCACCGGAAGTATTTTTAATGACAATGACAATTATCTCGGCGATTGTGGCATTGGCAATCGGAAGCTCATGGTCAACAATGGGGACAATCGGTGTAGCTGGTATGGGAATTGGAATCAGCATGGGCCTTCCGGCTCCAATGATTGCCGGAGCCATTATTTCCGGTGCATACTTTGGGGATAAGATGTCTCCTTTATCTGACTCGACAAACCTCGCAGCAGGGGTTGTTGGTGTAGATTTGTTTGAACATATTAAGCATATGCTTGCTACAACGATTCCCGGATTGATCATTGCCTTAGTTGTTTATTGGTATTTAGGAAGACAATTCTCTGGCTCTGGTGTAATTGACAGTAATGTAGCAGATATGATGACAAGCCTCGAGGGCAATTTTGTGATTACACCTTGGCTGTTATTAGTGCCAGCAGGCGTTATCTTTCTTGTGGCAAGAAAAGTACCAGCATTGCCAGCCCTGACAGTCGGGGTTATTTTAGGTTTTCTTTCTCATATTCTGATTCAAGGTGGTTCGGTTGGAGAGGCTGTAAATACATTAAATGACGGTTTTAGCATTGCATCTGGCAATGAGATGATTGACAGCTTGTTTAATCGTGGCGGAATTGAAGCCATGATGTACACCGTCTCGCTAACGATTGTTGCGATGACCTTTGGAGGAGTGCTTGAAAATACAGGTATGTTAAAAGCGATGGTGGACCAAATTCTAAAGCTTGCTAAAACATCAAAAGGACTGCTGACAACGGCAATTTCTTCTGCTTTCTTTACAAATGTAACGACAGCTGAGCAGTACATTTCAGTCGTTCTTCCAGGTAGAATGTATGTGCAAAGCTTTAAAGACAAGAAGCTTCACCCGAAAAATTTATCAAGGGCAGTAGAGGATGGCGGGACCTTAACGTCAGTATTTGTTCCTTGGAATACGTGTGCGATCTTTATTTTTGCGACGCTCGCGGTTCATCCGTTTGAATATGCTCCTTATGCCGTATTGAACTTTGTGGTGCCTGTTTTATCGATTATTTATGCATGGACAGGATTTACAATTACACGGTTAACAGATGAAGAGGCTCTGCAAATGGAACGCACCGAACAAGAGAGTGAACAAAAAGCCATCTAAATAAAAAAAGCTTAGGGAGCGCTCCCTAAGCTTTTTTCGTTTTGCATAGAAACTTGTAACCTCCGCTTCAATCAACGAAGCGAGAATGAGGCTAAGTAGCTCCACCCCTTAATCAGTGATCTTAGAAAAAGTGGGAGAAAATAATTGTGTTGTTAATTGAACTGAACCATAACTAAATCATCCCACTAAATACCTCAACTAAGCAATAATGTAGCGGATGAACTATACGGAGACTTCTACGGGGCCTAGAGTAAAAGTGAGATCCCACAGGGCAAAGCCCGAGGAAGCTCACTAGCTCCCCGTGAAAAGCGAAGTATAGTTCAGGAGCGGCGGCGAATCCGCTATAACCCTTGTTTGAGGCATTTGATGTTAAAAAAGCTTGAAGATATAACTATATCAGTCCATATGATAATTAAACACAGCAGTAACCCAGCGACAGGAGAGACATACAGGCTCAGCATCTGTAATGGTTGTATCCCAATAAGCTAAAATACGACTGTCCTAACCTCTTTGCATCTGGCTATGATCATTAGTGACCGAACCATTTAAAAAATTTATCTATCAAACGTTCTTCTTCATGTGCTTCTTCATCAATTACATCCGTACCGTCCGCATTCGCTGTCTCCGGGCAGGTTTTCGTAGGTTCCGTTCCAGCGATAAAATACGTTGTTCGGCTTTTTGGGCACGTTTCACTTGCCAGGTAGCCGCTTTGCGGATTCATCTCAACAGCAACGACCCCGCGAGGCTTTTGAAATGGCAGCTTCAACTCGTTTTTGAGCGCATCTTCTGTAAAGTTAGCCCAAATCTTCTTAGAAATTTGTCCTTCCGTCCGCTGATCAATCGGTGTTGCTTTATCGTATCCTACCCACACGCCGGTCACAAGCTGTGGCGTATAGCCGATCATCCAGCTGTCCTGAGGAGTAGATCCGCTTTTTCCAGCTACCGGTCTGTTAACAAGATGTGCTACTGATCCGCCTGTGACTCCTGCATGAGCGTTTAAGCTTGGGTCAAACATGCCTGTCATAAGATCGGTCATAATAAAAGCAAGCTTAGGATCCAGCACTTGTTCTTTTTCTGGTTCACTCTCATAGAGCACACGTCCATTTAAGTCGACAACTTTGCGGATAAAGCGCGGCTTTACCTTTTGTCCTCCATTTGCAAAAGGACTGTAGCCATTGACCATTTCAAGTAATGTGACATCGGCAGAACCTAAGGCGAGTGATGCTGTCTCAGGCAGTGGACTGATAATGCCCACACGTTCAGCGACATCAATTAATTTCTCTGTTCCAAGGACAAGCAGACTTTTTACAGCATAAATGTTATCAGAGAAGGCGATCGCCTGCAGTAGTGTAATGAAGTCATTCGCGTAGTTATTGCCGAAATTACTAGGAGAGTAAATCGCGCGTCCTTCATCGATTTGAAATTGCGTTGGTTCACTTAATAATGTTGAAGCAGGTGTCGAACCATTCTCAAGAGCTGCATAGTAGAGAAACGGTTTAAATGTCGAACCAGCCTGACGGTGAGCATGCGTAGCACGATTATAAGGACTCTCAGAATAATCTCGTCCTCCTACTAATGCTCGTACATCGCCGGTCCGAGGGTCGATTGCGACAAGAGATGTTTGTAGAATCATGGTGGCCCGCTCAGCATCTGTCAGCGCTTTGTTTTGTGCTGCGACAGGAACGGGCGGCATCTCACGTTCAACCCATTTCTCCGCTTTTTGCTGCATGTCGGCATCAAGTGTCGTATACACTTTTAATCCTCCAGCCTCAATTCTAGCAGGTTCAATCCCGGCTTCTTCTATTAACTGTGCTTCAACGATATCTTGGAAGTACGGGCCGATCTGCAGCCCGCTTACCAATTCTTTATTTTTGTAAGCGAGGTGCTCGTCCTTTGCGTCTTCCGCCTCTGCACGGCTCACGCTGCCGACTTCAACCATCGCATCTAAAATAAGTTCCTGCCTTGCCTTAGCGCGGGGTTCGTCAAAGTTTGGTGAGTAATAGCTTGGTCCTTTTGGGATGCCTGCTAGCATACTTGCTTCAGCTAAAGTAAGATCTTTTGAGTCTTTATCAAAAAAATAGTGAGAAGCGGCTTCAATCCCATACGCTCCGTGTCCGTAATAAATCGTATTAAGATAGCCTTCTAAAATTTGTTCCTTTTCATAGTTCATCTCAAGACGAAGGGAGTAAATCAGTTCATTCCATTTTCTGACCCATGTTTTATCATGAGATAAATATAAATTACGTGCATACTGCTGAGTAATCGTACTTGCTCCTTGTGAGCGCGAGCCTGAACGAAGATTTGCGACAATCGCCCCGCCGATTCTTGTTGGGTCAAATCCAAGGTGGTCGTAAAACTTCCGGTCCTCAATCGCTAATGTCGCATCAACGACATACGGTGAAATTTCGTTAAACGGAACAAAGTAACGATTCTGTCCTCGGTGGCTTTCACCAATTGTACTGTCGTCAACAGCTAGATATTCTGTTGTTTGAGCTACGCTTAGCGGAGGCGGCCCTTGCATTTTTGCATACGACATTAACGCCACTGCTCCGCCAAGTGCCAGTACGAGCCCTAAAAGAAAGAGTCTGAAAAAGAGACGCAGCAGACTTCTTCGTCTTTTATTTCTTCTATTCATGATGACTTCCATCTCGGTCACCTCATTAAAATCCAGATTTAAAATAGCGCGCAAATGTGCGTTTTTTACCATCTTCGGCTCTTTTAAATCGTTTTAAACATGAGGTGTTAGAAGGGGGGTAAATTTTGCTTGCTTTTTTGATTGTTTCCTATATAATTTCATCTGTTATGATGAAAATAAGGAACATGTGGAAGGATATTTACTGCCTTCCATGTTTGTGTGTATCTAAAACAAGGTACGAGTGAAATAGATACAGATGTCAGTCATATAAACGAAGTACACTATATTAGATGAGGTGAAGCGAAATGGAATTATGGTTCACAGAAAAACAAACAGAGCGCTTTGGTATTACAGCAAAAATTAAACGTACGCTACATAGCGAAAAGACAGACTTTCAACAATTAGACGTTGTTGAAACAGAAGAGTTCGGCAACATGCTTGTTCTTGACGGCATGGTTATGACAACAGAGAAAGATGAATTCGTTTATCACGAAATGGTGGCTCACGTGCCATTATTCACACACCCTAATCCTAAGCATGTTCTTGTTGTAGGAGGAGGAGACGGCGGGGTAATTCGTGAAGTGTTAAAGCACCCATCTGTAGAGCGTGCGACACTTGTTGAAATCGACGGAAAAGTAATCGAGTACTCTAAAAAATACTTACCATCTATTGCAGGTGCTCTTGATGATGCACGCGTGGATGTTCAAGTAGATGATGGCTTCATGCATATTGCTAAAGCTGAAAATGAGTATGATGTCATTATGGTTGATTCAACAGAGCCTGTAGGACCAGCTGTAAAATTATTTGAAAAAGGATTCTACGAAGGAATCTCTCGTGCGCTGAAAGAAGACGGTATTTTCGTTGCACAGACAGATAACCCTTGGTTCCATAAAGACCTTATTACACAAGTTCAACGTGACGTACGTGAGATCTTCCCGATTACACGTCTGTACACTGCGAATATTCCAACATACCCAAGCGGGCTTTGGACATTCACAATCGGTTCTAAAAAGCACGATCCTTTAGAAGTAGCGGACGAGCGTTTCCATGAGATCGAAACAAATTACTACACAAAAGACCTTCACAAAGCTTCCTTTGCACTTCCGAAATTTGTTAGCGATCTTGTGAAATAAGGAGGAATTTCGATGCGATTTGATGAAGCTTATTCAGGCAAAGTATTTATAATGAGCAACCCGAACTATGAGGATGCAAAAGCGGTAATTTACGGTATGCCGATGGACTGGACAGTATCATTTCGTCCGGGTTCTCGTTTTGGTCCAAACCGTATCCGCGAAGCATCTCTTGGACTTGAAGAGTACAGCCCGTATATGGACAAGCATTTAGAAGAAGTAAACTACTTTGATGCGGGAGACATCCCTCTTCCATTCGGTAATGCCGCACGCAGCCTAGATATGGTAGAAGAGTATGTCGATAAGCTGTTAGCTGATGGTAAGTTTCCAATCGGGCTTGGTGGAGAGCATCTTTTATCTTGGCCGATTTTCAAGTCAATGAACAAGAAATACGACAACATGGCTATCATCCATATTGATGCTCATGCTGACTTGCGTGAAGAGTATGAAGGCGAGGTGCTTTCACACTCGACGCCAATCCGTAAAGCATGCGGGTTGATTGGCCCAGAGAACGTCTATTCATTTGGAATTCGTTCAGGGATGCGTGAGGAGTTTCAATTTGCGAAAGAATCAGGCATGCATATGTCTAAATTCGAAGTAGCAGAGCCGTTAAAGAAAGTTCTCCCAACCCTTGCCGGTCGCAATGTATATGTAACGATCGATATCGATGTTCTTGACCCGTCATGCGCACCAGGAACAGGAACAGCAGAAGCTGGCGGTATCACATCAAAAGAGCTGCTCGATGCGATTATGTCGATTGCCGAATCAAACATCAACATTATCGGAGCCGACTTAGTAGAAGTAGCTCCAGCGTATGACCCAACCGAACAAACACAAATCACAGCAAGCAAAATGATCAGAGAGATCATACTAGGATGGGCAGACAGATAGATAGAAGAGCGTAATGACATGTTCTGGCATTCGAAAACTTAGGGGAATCAAAAAGAAGTCGCTTTTTGACTTCATTTTGATTCACAAAAGTTTCTCGAAGGGCAATGTCATGAAGCTGGACAAAGAAAAGCGTAAGCGAGTGTTCTGTCATGCGGTAAAATAAGGGGGAGCGATATGAAGTCGCTTTTTGACTCCATTCGATGCACCGTTTTTACCCGCAGGACAACGAGCAGAAGCTGGACAGAAAAGCGTAAGCAAGTGTTCTGTCATGCGGTATATATAGCGACATCAAGATGAGCGGACGGTAAGACGCTCATCTTTTTCGTTCCTCTTTCTGAAAATCAAATCGACACAGAACAGAGCCTTGCAACGAAGCCTTAAAATCGCTAAACTTGAACAATAGAAGAATGGTTGTTTAGACTTGTCTAAACCCCGCACTTTTAGAAAGGTGTGCGACTGAATGAATAAACCAACGAAGAGAACGGTAAAGATGATCTTCCAAAATAAAATTCAGCATGATGATCATACCGATTCCTATGAGTTCACCACTCGAGGTGAGCTGTATCATAAAGGAAATCAGGATTATCTGCGTTTTGAAGAGGCGTTAACAGAGACAGAATCTGTTCAGACGACGATGAAATGGGATGGACGTGAGCTGATGCTGATCAGGCAAGGGACTGTGCTCATGCGTCAAGCATTTATATCAGGCGAGGAATCACTTGGCCGGTACGTGACACCAGATGCGTCGTGGGAAACGAAGGCAGTGACAGATAAAGTACTAGTGACATGGCCGACGCGTAAACAGCGCGGCAAGATCCACATCAAGTACCGATTTTTATTACAGGGACAAGATGCCGGGCAGCATGAAGTACGCTTAACATTAGAGGAGGATCATTAAAAGATGAACAGTGTTGAACAAATGAAGCAAAAGTTAAAAGAAGAAATAAAAGCAGCCGTGATTTCAGCAGGGCTTGCAACAGAAGATGTGCTTCCTGAAGTAGTTCTTGAAGCGCCAAAAGACAAAGCGCATGGAGATTATGCAACAAATATGGCAATGCAGCTGGCGCGTATTGCAAAGAAAGCGCCGCGTCAAATTGCAGAAGAGCTCACGTCTCAGCTTGACAAAGAAAAAGCATCAATTGAAAAAATCGATATTGCAGGGCCAGGGTTCATTAACTTTTTCATGAACAAAAGCTACCTTCGTGAGATTGTACCAGCTGTTTTATCTGCAAAAGAAGCATACGGTGAAACGAATGTTGGCAATGGTGAGAAGATCCAGGTCGAGTTCGTTTCAGCCAATCCAACAGGAAGCTTGCACTTAGGACATGCACGCGGTGCGGCAGTTGGTGATGCGTTGTGTAACGTGTTAAGCAAAGCTGGCTATGATGTAGAGCGTGAATACTATATTAATGATGCTGGAAATCAAATTAATAACCTTGCGCTGTCACTGGAAGCTCGTTATTTCCAAGCTCTAGGTCAAGATAAAGAGATGCCTGAGGAAGGTTACCGCGGGCAAGATATTGTCGAGTTCGGTAAAGCACTTGCTGAAGAACATGGCGACAAATATGTAAACGTCTCAGAATCTGAGCGTCGTGAATTTTTCCGTCAATACGGATTGCAAAAAGAGCTCGATAAAATCAAATCAGACTTAAGAGAGTTCCGTGTTGAATTTGACCACTGGTTCTCTGAAACAAGTCTTTATGAGTCAAATAAAGTCATTGAAGTACTTGAAACGCTTGATGAAAAAGGGGAGACCTATGAGCAGGACGGGGCAACTTGGTTCCGTTCAACAACATACGGCGATGATAAAGATCGTGTATTAATCAAAAATGACGGCACATACACATATTTAACACCTGATATTGCGTATCACCAAGATAAAATGCAACGCGGCTTTGATAAGCTGATTAACATTTGGGGTGCGGACCATCACGGCTACATCCCTCGTATGAGAGCGGCAATCCAAGCACTTGGATATTCTCCTGAGCAGTTTGAAGTGCAGATCATTCAGATGGTGAGCTTGTATCAAGGTGGAGAGAAAGTGAAGATGAGCAAGCGTACAGGTAAGGCTGTAACCCTTCGTGATTTAATGGAGGAAGTAGGCATTGATGCGGTTCGTTACTTCTTTGCAATGCGTAGTGCAGATTCTCAACTTGATTTTGATATGGACCTTGCTGTATCTAAATCAAATGAGAACCCAGTATTCTATGTACAGTATGCCCATGCTCGTGTATGCAGCATGCTTCGTCAAGGCGAAGAGCTTGGACTATCATATGATGAAAATACAGACCTTTCCGCTGTATCGACTGAAAAAGAATACGATCTTCTAAAAGCAATCGGTGATTTCCCGGCAGTTGTTGCAGAAGCAGCAGAAAAGAAAATGCCTCACCGTATTACGAATTATGCGCATGACTTAGCTTCTGCACTTCACAGCTTCTATAATGCTGAGCGTGTAATTGATTCTGAAGACCAAGATAAGAGTAAAGCACGTCTTGCTTTAATGAAAGCAACACAAATTACGATTCAAAACGCCCTATCACTTGTAGGCGTATCAGCACCAGAAAAGATGTAACACCTAAGAGCTCCCTTTTCCCTAGAAAGGGGGCTTTTTGATGTGCTGAGATCCCACAGGGCCAAAGCCCGAGGAAGCTCAGCAGCTCACCGCGGAAAGCGAAGCATATTTCAGGAGCGGCGAGCTGACACTAACCCAGTAGCCTAACCCCAAGATTTAAGAGCACTGTATTTAGAAAGGAGAATATCATGGAAGCTGTTATTTGGATTTTAATTATTGCTTTATTTATTTTAAGTTTTGTTGGATTACTATTTCCGATCGTTCCCTCTGTCCTCGTCTTATGGGCAGGGTTTATCCTTTATATTTTCTTCATCGACGGTGCGGCTCTTTCGGTTTGGTTTTGGATTGGCGCTGGCGTTTTGACTGTTTTATTGTTTGCTGCTGATCTAATTGCCAGTCAGTTTTTTGTGAAGAAATACGGCGGGTCAAAATGGAGTGAGCGGATGGCTGCTGTAGGGGTGATTGTCGGCTCCTTTATCATGCCGCCATTCGGTATTATTCTCGTACCTTTTGCGCTAGTCTTCATTACTGAGTTCATCGCAACAAAGGATGCAAGACAAGCTGTTCTGGTAGCAATAGCCTCTTTCTTTGCTTTTCTAAGCGGAACTGCAGCCAAAGCACTCGTTCAAGCCGTATTAATTATTTGGTTTTTTATTGAAGTCTTTATTTAAAGGCATAATCTAGTCGTAAACACACAAAGTAAGAGAGACATCTCAGAAAGAAGGATGACATCATGCAGGAAATTTTACTCGCAATTTTAGCAGGGCTTATTGTAGGATTTGTCTTTGCACTAGTTAAGCTGCCAATTCCAGCACCTCCAGCACTTCCGGGGATTATGGGGATTGTCGGTATTTATTTAGGCTACAAATTATATGAAATGATTTGGCCGATGATTATGAAGTAGGAGGTAGGGATGGCATGGCGTACGTATCGTATCAAGGCATCAAGATTTTTTATGAAGTGCGTGGAGGCGGCACTCCATTAGTCTTTATTCATCCTCCTGCCATGTCACATCTTACATTCCGATATCAATATGCATTAGCTGATGTAGGGAAAGTCGTTGTGGTAGATCTTCCTGGAGTTGGTCATAGCACAAAAGGGGCTGCTAAAGCTTTTTCAATTGAAGAGTCAGCCGAATGCATCAGAGCGGTATTAAAAAAAATGCGTGCAAAAAAAGCCATTATCGTTGGGTACTCAAACGGTGGTTCTATTGCTCAAGAGTTTGCCTTGAAGTATCCGAACATTACAGCCGGAGTGGTTTTGATTGGGGGATTTCCGGAAGTAACAAGCTTTCTTTTAGACAAGGAGTTTAAGCTTGGCATGTGGGCTGCCAAAAAGAAATGGATGAATCTGATCAGCTATGTTTTGCCGCATGCGCACTTTAAGAATAAAGAGCATGCGAAGGAAATGCAATCGGTGATCAAAGAAGTAAATCCAGATGTTTTATCTGAAACGTACAGGCTCGGATATGAATACCAGTCGATTGGGCGCCTTAATCAATTAACAGTGCCGTTGCTTTTGATATATGGCAGCCGTGATCTCATCATGCATAACTATATGTACGATTATTTAAAAAGAGCTCATGACGTGGAAGTGGTTTATGTGCAAGGAGTTGCTCATCAAGTACCGACTAAGCGTCAGGATGAATGTAATCAAGCAATACGAGAATGGCTGTTGCGGAGGCAGATCTTATAAGATGCCTTCGTTTATTCTTTATCGATCGGCTGCGGGATAAAGTCATGATACGTATCAATATAGAGCTTTCCATTAGGTGCTAAGACGGCATACATAACCTCCTTTTTTAACACTCCTCGTTTCTCTAGCTGGTCCATAAGCCACTGTTTTTCAATGTTATTTTCTTGGAGATTGCGAGTAATGACCACTCCGTCCATCATTAATTCGATCGGTACGATATGCTTTTCAGGCTGACTAATCAAATTCAAGTCTCCTTTTGTCACCTCCCGAAACTCCTGTTTTTTTAGAGCGGTTAATGTACCATTTGGCTCGACCATGGCAACGAGCACCTCACTTACATCAAAAATATTAATTTCACGCAGCTGCTGATTCATATAATCTAATGTATAACGCATTTTCCGCATATTCCCCTCAAGCAGCTTTCCATTTTCAATGATTACAGTAGGGTCACCAGCAAAAAACTTACGCGCTTTTCGGTTCTTCATGGCAGCGTATTCGACCATGTAGATAATTAACACAAACATGGCAAATGAAATCCATACGCTGTGAATCGGTACACTCGTATTAAAAGCAAGATTTGCCGTAATCGAGCCGAGAGTGATTGTTGCTATAAAATCAAAGGTCGTCATTTGAGAAATCGTCTGCTTTCCGAGCAGTTTTGCGCCAAGAAATAAAGATGCAAAGGCAATTAGCGTTCGAATAATAATTTCTAGGTGTTCAGCCACAGTTCTTCCTCCTTTTACTTCCTCTAAAAGGTTTTCCAATTCACACATAACGTATAAGACAAGATTTACATTTTCTACAAAAAAGAAAGGTTGACAACAGATCGCAACAGGAGTAAATTAACTCTATGAAAACCGTATATCACACCTTTTAATCGCTTAAACTGACAAGAATAACACCTTTTCAGTGCGGGGGACCCAATGAAACCGGCAGTATTATATTGTCTTGGGGTGAGTCTTCATAATTGAAGAAGGGATACTCTCAATTCCTAACCCGACAGCTAACTCCGTAAGCGTTAAATGTAGTAGAGAGAAAGGTCTTACATAACAGGCCATTTCTTTGTGATGGTTTTTTTTTTTT
>NZ_ATAE01000042.1 GCF_000474275.2 Alkalihalophilus marmarensis DSM 21297 | reverse complement strand
TTTTTTTTTTTTATAAGGAGTGGTGAAAATGGCTAAAAAGAAAAAGCAGTTTGCCGTAATCGGTTTAGGCCGGTTTGGCGGGAGTGTATGTAAGGAGCTTTATCAAAGAGGGCATGAAGTACTCGCGATTGATAAAGACGAAGATAAAGTGAGTGAGTATGTTTCGTATGCGACCCATGCAATGCAGGTTGATACAACCGATGAAAATGCGATGAAGCAGATTGGTATCGGGAACTTTGAACATGTGGTCGTTGCTATTGGTGATAATATCCAAGCAAGTATTCTAACTACATTAGTACTAAAAGAAATGAACGTTCCTACAGTGTGGGTAAAAGCACAGAATAATTATCATCATAAAGTATTGGAAAAAATCGGTGCAGACTTAGTGGTTCATCCTGAATCCGACATGGGCCGCCGGATTGCTCATAATATGGCATCAGAAAAAGTCATTGATTTCATTGATTTATCGGATGAATACAGTATTGTCGAGCTGCGTGCAACGGATAAAGTTAACCAAAAAACGCTTGTTGATTTAAACGTTCGTGCTAAATACGGTGTAACAATCCTTGCGATGAAGCGAGGAGAAGAGATGAATATTTCTCCGATGCCTGATGATTTAATCCATCAAGGAGATATGCTCGTTGTTATGGGGCATAAACTAGATATTAACCGATTTGAGGATGAGGGCCTCTAAGATGGGGAGCACGCGGCGCGAGGTCATAAATATGTCTCCGCCCCAAATACTCGCTTTAGGGTTTCTCGGGGCGATTATTAGTGGTACTTTATTATTACTGCTACCTATTGCAACAAATATCCCTATTACATTTATTGATGCTTTGTTTACAGCTACATCTGCTACAACAGTGACAGGGTTAGTTGTTCTAGATACGGGCAGCGATTTCACTGTATTTGGTCAAGTGGTCATTATGATATTGATAAAAATCGGCGGGCTTGGCTTAATGGCATTTGCGATTCTCATAGTGTTAGCGCTCGGTAAGAAAATTGGCTTAAGAGAGCGTATCTTAGTGCAGGAATCATTGAATCAAACATCACTTGGGGGAATGGTCAGGCTTGTAAAGGTTCTGTTAATCTTCTCCTTTTCCATGGAAGCATTAGCAACCCTGTTGCTCTCGCTCCGCTGGGTGCCTGAATATGGCTTTGGCTTCGGCATCTATACGAGTTTGTTTCATGCCATTTCTGCTTTTAATAATGCAGGATTCTCACTATGGGATGACAGCTTAGTGGGCTATGTCGGAGACCCTGTCGTAAATATTGTCATAACTCTATTATTTATTACCGGGGGAATAGGATTTACCGTACTATATGATCTGTTTGAAAAAAAGAATTTCCATCAGTTAAGTCTTCACACAAAGATTATGCTAACGGGAACGTTAATCATAAATGTCTGTGCGATGCTGGTTATTCTGGCACTTGAATACACAAACCCTAATACGATCGGAATGTTGTCCTTCACAGATAAGCTGTGGGCTTCTTATTTTCAAGCGGTTACCCCGCGGACAGCAGGATTTAACTCGATTGATATTGAGAATATGAATCCGGGTTCGATTACATTTATGCTTGTTCTAATGTTTATTGGAGCTGGAAGTGCTTCAACAGGTAGTGGAATCAAGCTGACCACCTTTGTGGTGATTCTGCTTGCAGTGATCACGTATTTAAGGGGACGGAGAGAAGCGGTTGCTTTTGAGAGAACGATTGGAGATCATATCGTAATGAGATCATTAGCGATTGCTGTAATTAGCTTGATGGTCGTTACCTTTAGTATTTTTCTCTTATCGATTACAGAATCTGCGCCGTATCTCTATATTGTATTTGAGGCTTTTTCAGCGTTTGGAACAGTGGGGTTGTCGATGGGGTTGACCGGAGAGTTATCAACGATAGGTAAGCAAATTATTATTGTTCTCATGTTTATCGGCCGGATTGGTCCAGTAACCATTGCATTCGCTCTCGCAAAATCTAGACCAAGTAATGTTCGCTATCCCAAAGGAGATATATTTACAGGGTAATGGGCTGGGTTTCAGGTGACTTGCAGGAGAGTCTCCTTCATAAGTTAATTAACAAAGAGTGCATTAGAGAAGGGTTGTAGCAAGCTCGCCGCTTCTGAAATTTGCTTCGCTTTCCGCGGTGAGCTGCTGAGCTTTCTCGGGCTTTAGCCCTGTGGGATCTCAGCCCTGCTCTAGGCACCGCTGGAGTCTACGCATTTTTCATCCGCTGTGTATTGCTTATTGTGAAATATAAGGAGTTAACTAATTTCTCAGCTCAGTTCAAGTGAAATCTATTTAGGAACTTTTGTTAGGAAAAACAATTTTTTATCGAGCCGCTTAACTACATTTCGCTCAGTTGAATGGAGCGGAAGGTACGAGACTCCAGCGGGATTTGCGTGACCAGGAAGACCCCACAGGAGCGCGAGCGACGAGGAGGCTTCCGGTCCGCCCGCGGAAAGCGAGTACCTGCAGCGGAGATCAACCACTATAGCAGGGAGGACTTTTCAGAGTGTGCGTAGCTAGTGGATACACCGCAGCAACCACTGTATGGAGATATCTCTCTATCTTTTTAAAAGATCATCCCCTAAAAGGGTTTCAAGGTTGAGTCTTAAATATCCAGCTCTTCAAAGCAGTCCCGAGATCATCGTAGCGAATTTCTCTTTTCCACGCTGAATAAGCGGGCGCGATTTCCAGCTCTCTATCGTCATTCTTTGCGCAATATAAATATCATGTTCAAGCTCATCCAAAACAACTCGCACCATGGCTTCATCATATAAGAGGCAGTTGATTTCATGGTTAATATGAAAACTGCGCTTATCAAAATTTGCTGTGCCGACATCGGCCATTTGTGTATCAATCACAATCGCTTTTGCATGAAAAAAGCCTCGGTAATATTGATAAACGTGAATGCCAGCTTCAAGCAGATCCTTAAAATATGGAAAAGCCGCCTCTTTCACAAAAGGATGGTCACCTTTTTTCGGAAGGATCAATCGGACATCCACACCTCTTTTAGCCGCTTCAATTAAAGCTTGCTGCAGAGGCTGACCCGGAATATAGTATGGAGTTCCGATCGTAATCGATTCTTTTGCCTGGCCAATCAATGAAATAAACGTTTCTTCTAAATAACTTCCGTCTGTCGGTAATATTCTCAGCGGGTGCGGCCCTTTTCGCAGGTATGGGTATAGCTCCTCTTCTTTCACAAACTTTTGCTTTGCTGTCTGCCAGTCCTCTAAAAACTGCTCTTGTAAATCCTGAACGCCGTCTCCGACTAAACGAAGATGAAAATCACGCCAGGGACCAAACTTAGGATCGCGTCCTAAATATTCATCACCTACATTAAAACCGCCAATATAGCCGACACGTCCATCAACAATAACGAGCTTACGGTGGTTTCTTCTATTTAAGGTGAAGAAAATAAAGGGGAAGCTGACAGGGTGAGAAAAAGCAAATCGCACACCATTTTTTTTAAGTTGTTTTAAAGTTTTTCGTGAGAGCTTACACCCGAAACGATCCACAAGGAGACGAACGGTTACACCTTCTTTGGCTTTATCCTCTAAAATTTTCAATGCTTTTTGTCCGATGTGGTCTTCTTTAAAAATATAGAACAAAAGGTGGATATGATGTTCGGCTTGATTGAGATCGGCAAAAAGCGCTTCAAAAAATTCATCACCGTTTCCTAAAAAACTTACATCACTATGACGAGTGATTTGATCATGCCTAGTCGCTTCACGACGCTGCTTTTTCTGTCCCGCTACAAAATCGAGGCGCAGCCATGTAAAGAGTACAATAAAAATTAACAGTGTAATCCATAACCAGTTCATCTCATGACCTCCCTTCAGGTGACATTCTTTTGTAGCATACCCAGTCATAAAGCGTAATATGATGAGAGTGTGGTTTTCTTATATGAGCAAAAACCTAGATAAAACAAGCGTTTCCAATCAATAGAAAAAATTTTTTTATCTTTTTCGTCGACTGAATGCTCATTCATTGAAATTTGTGCTATAATGACCGTAATAATTTATTATTTTCAAAACATTCAAATTTGACGTAGCAGCTTAAGAAGAACTCTCACATACTAGCTAGGTCGAAAAGGGGGACGTTTGTGATGGAAGCGTTAACATGGGTTAATCTTGCCGCCTTTCTACTCGTAACAGGATATGCAGTTTACTTATTCGCTACTCTTGTTATGACACGTGTCGAGTATATCAAGCTTGGTAAAAAAGCAGAATTTGATCACTCGATGAAAGAAAGGCTCGAATCCGTTTGGGTAAACGTGTTCGGACAAAAGAAGTTAATGAAAGATAAGAAGAGCGGAATTATTCACTTAATGTTCTTCTACGGGTTCTTACTTGTACAGCTAGGAGCAATTGATCTAATTTGGAAAGGGCTTGCTGTAGGGTCGCATCTGCCGCTTGGACCGCTTTATCCTTACTTCACTTTCTTCCAAGAAATTGTCGTAGTTATGATCTTAATTGCCGTTGTATGGGCGTTCTACCGTCGTTATGTTGAAAAACTTGTACGCCTGAAGCGCGGCTGGAAATCAGGTCTTGTCCTTATTTTCATCGGCGGGCTGATGACTTCAAAGCTGATCGCAAAAGGGATGGAGATTATCTGGCTAGAAAAATCAATGAGTGGATTTGAACCGATTGCCTCAGGAATTGCTGCTGCATTCAGTTGGCTTTCGCCAGCCGTTGCAGGTGGACTATTCTTTGTTTTCTGGTGGATGCACTTATTGTTCTTATTAACATTCTTAGTGTATGTACCTCAATCAAAACATGCTCACCTTATTGCTGGTCCTGCAAACGTATTCATGGGACGTACGCATAAAGTTGGCCGCCTTTCTTCTATTAACTTTGAAGATGAGTCGCAAGAGCAGTTTGGTAACAACAAGATTGAAGACTTTAACCACAAGCAGTTGCTTGATTTATATGCCTGTGTGGAATGTGGCCGATGTACGAATATGTGCCCGGCAACAGGCACAGGAAAAATGCTTTCACCAATGGATTTGATCGTTAAAATGCGTGATCATTTAACGGAAAAAGGTGCAGCGGTCACATCGAAGTCCGCGTGGCTGCCGGAATTTGCTTTCTCTAATACAAAAGCAAATCAATTAGCGATGCAAGGTGCTGGCGGCGCTGAAGCTGCTGCAGGATATGATGTCAGCTTGATTGGTGACGTTATTACTGAAGAGGAAATCTGGGCTTGTACGACTTGTCGTAACTGTGAAGATCAATGTCCGGTAATGAACGAGCATGTGGATAAAATTATTGATATGCGCCGTTACCTTGTTTTAACAGAAGGAAAAATGGATGCCGATGCACAGCGTGCGATGACAAATATCGAGCGTCAAGGAAACCCTTGGGGCATAAGCCGTAAAGAACGTGAAAACTGGCGCGATGGCCGTGATGATATTCATGTACCGACAGTCAAAGAGATGGAGAAAAAAGGCGAAGAGTTCGAATACCTATTCTTTGCAGGGTCAATGGGTTCATATGATAAACGAAGCCAAAAGATTGCTCAGTCATTTGCGAAAGTGATGAATGAGGCTGGTGTAACATTTGCGATCATTGGTAACAAAGAAAAGAACTCAGGAGATACTCCGCGTCGTTTAGGAAATGAATTCTTATTCCAAGAGCTTGCAACAGCTAATATCGAGCTGTTTAATAAGCATAACGTGAAAAAGATTGTCACAATCGATCCTCATGCTTATAACACATTTAAAAACGAGTATCCTGATTTCGGCTTAGAGGGTGTGGAAGTGTATCACCATACAGAAGTTCTAGCTGACTTAATCAAAGAAGGCCGCATTAAGCCGACACATGAAGTGAATGAAACGGTTGTGTATCATGACTCTTGTTATCTTGGCCGTTACAACGAAGTATATGAGCCGCCGCGTGAGATCCTTGAAGCGATCCCTGGTGTGAAGCTTGTAGAGATGGAGCGTAATCGTCAAAATGGTATGTGCTGTGGTGCCGGCGGCGGTATGATGTGGATGGAAGAAGATGCTGGCCAGCGTGTCAATGTCGCTCGTACAGAGCAAGCGCTTGAAGTACAGCCATCGATGATCGGAAGCGGATGTCCTTACTGCTTAACGATGCTAAGTGATGGAACAAAGGCGAAAGAAGTCGAAGAAGACGTTCAAACATTAGATATTGTAGAAATTTTAGAAAAATCACTAATTAAGAAGGAAACTGAGTTAGTTCAGTAGAATATTGAAAGGGTGAAGCGACTTGCTCACGAGTGACAAGTCCAAAAGAGCCGACAAAAAAGTCCGCTTATGACTTTTTTTGGCGGATCGTTGGAACCTCGAGCGAGTAGGAGCTGAACCTAGACAGCTTAGTGGTGAATTATTGGGAGAGTTGTCGACTCGTGGTTTCCACGGGTCACGCTCTTATGTTTTTAGCTTGAATTGAAAGCGCAATCACTTGTTGCGCTTTTTCTCAGAACTCCTACCGAGCGAGCGTTCGGTCAATAAATGACTATGATCTGAAAGGGGATTATCAATGAAAACAGTAATTGTGAGTGGAGCTCGTACACCTTTTGGGAAATTTGGAGGCGCATTAAGCAGCCTTAAAGCAGCGGAATTAGGAGGACTTGTTTTAAAAGAAACATTAGCTCGTACTAAGTGGAGAGGGGAGAATGTTGATGAAGTCATTTTAGGAAATGTTCTGCAAGCAGGACAGGGTCAAATCCCATCTCGTCAAGCATCCAATTATGCTGAGATTCCGTGGAGTGTTAAAACGGAAACGATCAATAAAGTATGTGCATCAGGCATGAGAAGTGTAACAATGGCTGATCAAATTATCCGTTCTGGTGATGGGGAAGTGATTTTAGCCGGCGGGATGGAGTCAATGAGCAATGCTCCTTATTATGTCCCTAAAGCTAGATGGGGCGCACGTATGGGTAATGCAGAAATGATTGATGGGATGGTATTTGACGGACTTACTTGTTCATTCCGTTCCGTACATATGGGCTCATACGGAAATGGTGTAGCACAGGAGTTAGCGCTGTCGCGCGAGGTGCAGGACGAGTGGGCTGCACGAAGTCATGAAAAAGCACTAAGTGCAATTGAAGCAGGAACATTTGACGCGGAAATTGTGGCTGTACCGGTACCGCAGCGTAAAGGCGAGCCTGTATTAGTGGAGCGAGATGAAGCTCCTCGCCCTGGTACAACATCTGAAGGGCTGGCTAAGCTTAAGCCTGCATTTGGAAAAGACGGCACGATTACAGCAGGGAATGCACCAGGTGTGAACGACGGAGCAGCAGCAATGCTTCTTATGTCTGATGCGAAGGCAAAAGCAGAAGGTATTGAGCCGCTTGCTACCATCGTGGCACACCATGCTCTTGCCATTGAGCCTGAGAATTTCCCTAAAACACCAGGTCTTGTTATTAATGAGCTGTTAAAGAAAGCTGGTAAGTCAGCAAGCGAGATTGATCTATTTGAAATTAACGAGGCCTTTGCAGCAGTCGCCCTTGCAAGTAACCAAATTGCAGAACTTGACCCTGAAAGAGTAAATGTAAACGGCGGGGCGGTTGCACTCGGACACCCGATCGGAGCAAGTGGAGCGCGTATCATCTTAACACTTGCACATGAGCTGAAACGTCGCGGCGGCGGCCTTGGTATAGCTGCTATTTGCAGCGGCGGCGGTCAAGGTGACGCGATTCTAATTGAAGTGAAATAATTCGAAGTGAAATAAATACAGTCTAACTTTAAACGTTTAATAGAGGAGTGGAGAATGAATGAGTATGAAAAAAGTAATGGTGATCGGTGCAGGACAAATGGGATCAGGAATTGCTCAAGTACATGCGATGGCTGGAATTGACGTCATTTTACATGACTTAAAACAAGAGTTTGTTGAGCGCGGGATGGCTACCATTCAGAAGAATTTAAACCGCCAAGTGGAAAAGGGACGTTTAGAAGAAGGCGAACGCGATGCGATCCTAGGGCGTTTAACGACTTCAACGGACTTACAAAATGCTAAAGATGTAGACCTTGTGATTGAAGCTGCTGTTGAGAATATGGAGATCAAATCTAAGCTTTTTGCTGACCTTGATCAAATTGCACCAGACCATGCGATTCTTGCAACGAATACATCATCGCTTCCGATTACAGAAATTGCAGCAGCAACAAATCGTCCGGAAAAAGTAATCGGCATGCATTTTATGAATCCAGTGCCAGTGATGAAGCTTGTTGAAATCATCCGAGGCCTAGCAACAACAGATGAGGTGTATCAAGCAATTGAAGATCTTTCTCGGACTCTTTCGAAAACACCGGTTGAAGTAAATGACTTCCCAGGGTTCGTTTCAAACCGTATTTTAATGCCGATGATCAATGAAGCGATCTATACGGTATATGAAGGGGTAGCGACACCTGAGGCAGTTGATGAAGTAATGAAGCTTGGTATGAACCACCCAATGGGCCCTCTTACGCTTGCTGACTTTATCGGACTTGACACATGCCTCTACATTATGGAAACCCTTCATGATGGATTCGGCGATGATAAGTACCGCCCATGCCCGCTGCTTAGAAAGTATGTAAAAGCAGGCTGGTTAGGGAAGAAGACAGGCAGAGGATTCTACGTTTACGAGTAAGCCGTACAAAAGCGAAGCAGCCGCTATATAAAAAGATAAACAGATTACGGAGGTGCAGATATGAATTTACGATTTACAGAAGAACAAGAAATGATGCGCAAAATGGTGCGTGACTTTGCCCAAGAGCAGATTACGCCTTTTATAGAAGAAATGGAAGAAAATGAAACCTTTCCTCGTGAGATCGTCAATAAAATGGGGGAGCTTGGTCTAATGGGGATTCCGATTCCTGAAGAGTATGGCGGGGCTGGAATGGATTTCACTTCTTATATTATTGCGATCAATGAATTATCTAAAGTGAGTGCCACTGTCGGTGTTATCTTATCGGTGCATACTTCTGTTGGAACGAATCCGATCCTCTATTTCGGAACAGAGGAGCAGAAGCAAAAATATGTTCCAAAGCTTGCAAGCGGTGAGTATTTAGGGGCATTCGGCTTAACGGAGCCTGGTGCAGGGTCTGATGCCGGCAGTTTAAAAACGACAGCGAAAAAAGTCGGGAATGAGTACATTTTAAACGGCTCAAAAGTGTTTATCACCAATGGCGGGGAAGCAGATGTGTATATCGTGTTCGCATCAACAGATTCACAGCTTGGAACAAAAGGCATCTCTGCATTCATCGTAGATAAAGACACACCGGGATTTTCTGTTGGAAAAAAGGAAAAGAAAATGGGTCTTCACGGCTCGAACACAACAGAACTTACATTTGAAGATGCTCGCGTATCGGAAGAAAACCTGCTTGGCCAAGAAGGGGAAGGCTTTAAGATTGCGATGTCTAACCTTGATGCCGGACGAATCGGAATCGCAGCACAATCTTTAGGAATTGCTGAAGCAGCACTTGAAGCGGCTGTAGGCTATGCGAAAGAACGCAAGCAGTTCGGTAAGCCGATCGGACATCAGCAAGGACTTGGCTTTAAACTAGCTGATATGGCGACAAAAGTAGAGGGCTCAAGACTATTAGTCTATCGTGCAGCCAAGCTTCGTGAGCTTGGTAAAAAGAGCGGCATGGAAGCTTCAATGGCTAAATTATTTGCTTCGCGTACGGCAGTAGAAGTGTCCATTGAAGCAGTTCAAGTGTACGGCGGCTATGGATATACAAAAGATTATCCAGTAGAGCGTTACTTCCGTGATGCAAAGATTTGTGAGATTTACGAAGGAACAAGTGAAATTCAACGTATCGTTATTGGCAAGCATTTACTAGCAGATTAAAGGGGAGAAACAAACATGAACTTTCTATTAACTGAAGAACAAGAAATGATCCGTAAAATGGTACGCGACTTTGCAAAAAATGAAGTAGAACCAACAGCTGAAGAGCGTGATGAAGAGGAACGCTTTGACCGTGAGATCTTTGATAAGATGGCTGAGCTTGGACTAACAGGGATTCCGTGGCCTGAAGAGTACGGCGGAATTGGTGCTGACTATGTGAGCTATTGTATTGCTGTTGAAGAATTATCACGTGTCTGTGCTTCAACGGGTGTAACATTATCAGCGCATACATCACTTGCAGGCTGGCCTGTTTATAAATTCGGTACAGAAGAGCAAAAGCAAAAATTCCTTCGTCCAATGGCAGAAGGAAAGAAAATTGGTGCTTACGGCTTAACAGAACCAGGTTCAGGATCTGATGCTGCAAGAATGAAAACAACAGCAATAGAAGATGGCGACCACTATGTGTTAAACGGCTCTAAAATCTTCATTACAAACGGCGGAATTGCAGATATTTATATCGTCTTTGCAGTGACTGACCCCGAAGCTCGCCATAAAGGAACGACGGCATTCATCGTTGAAGCAGATACACCAGGATTCTCTGTAGGAAAGAAGGAGAAGAAGCTCGGAATCCGCTCATCTCCTACAACGGAAATTATTTTTGAAGACTGCCGTGTACCAAAAGAAAATATGCTTGGCAAAGAAGGCGAAGGATTTAAAGTAGCGATGATGACGCTTGATGGAGGCCGTAACGGAATTGCTGCTCAAGCAGTTGGAATTGCGCAAGGTGCCCTTGATGCTGCAGTAGGCTATGCAAAAGAGCGTAAGCAATTTGGTAAGCCGATCGGCGCACAGCAAGGAATCGGATTCAAGCTTGCTGATATGGCAACAAAGATTGAAGCTAGCCGACTGTTAACGTATCAAGCAGCATGGAGAGAAAGCGAAGGCGTTTCATACGGCAAGGAATCTGCGATGTCTAAATTATTTGCTGGGGATACAGCAATGGATGTAACGGTCGAAGCGGTTCAAGTATTCGGCGGTTACGGCTATACAAAAGATTATCCAGTAGAACGTTATATGCGTGACGCGAAGATTACACAGATCTATGAAGGAACAAATGAAATTCAACGACTTGTAATTTCTAAAATGTTGTTAGCAGACTAATCAACATAAATGATAGATCGTAGCTTCAATTTCTAGTATGCTAATAAGTACGAAAAAGGAGTCTCATATGCAGCGAGTGATGTTGGCTTGCTGCTAGTGAGGCACGTTGGCATCTAGAGACGGAAATACGATTAAAAGGAAGTAGGTTGAATAGTTTGAAGAAAAAAGCAGTGCCATCCATGGTAAAGGATCAGCAGTTAGTAAAAAAACGCCGCGAGCAGATGGTGAAGGGCGCCGTACGCCTCTTCATTGAAAAAGGGTTCCACCGCACAACAACAAGAGAAATTGCTAAAGAATCTGGATTCAGCATTGGAACGCTTTATGAGTACATTGGTTCAAAGGAGGATGTCCTCTACCTTGTATGTGATGCGATCTATGAAGAAGTTCGTGATCAGCTTGTTTCACAGTTAGATACCGAAGCTGTCGGTATTGATCGTGTGAAAAAGGCAATTGCCGCTTACTTCCGTGTAATTGATCACCTGCAAGATGAAGTGCTTGTCATGTATCAAGAGGCAAAATCTCTTCCTAAAGAAGCATTAATGTACGTTCTTCAAAAAGAAGTAGAAATGACGAAGATGTTTGAAGACATTATTCGTGATTATGTGGCTGAATATCGTATTGATCTTAGTGAAGAAGAGATCAAGCTGATGAGCCACAATATTTTAGTGCAAGGACATATGTGGACGTTCAGACGCTGGGCCATCCGCAGATTCTACACCTTAGAAGAATACACAAAGCTTCAAAGTGAGCAATTACTTTCCCCGCTTACAACCGTCTCTAATTAAAAGGAGGAAGTTTGATGTCAACAACTCAATCATATAGACCAACAAATCATGTGCGTTTCGTGACTGCTTCAAGTTTATTTGACGGCCATGATGCTTCAATTAATATTATGCGTCGAATTTTACAGGCAAGCGGAGCTGAGGTTATCCATCTTGGGCATAACCGCTCTGTTGAAGAGATTGTAAACGCTGCCATTCAAGAGGATGTCCAAGGAATTGCGATTTCGTCTTACCAAGGCGGACATGTAGAGTTCTTCAAATATTGCTATGATCTTTTAAATGAAAAAGGTGCTGGCCATATCCGTATTTATGGTGGCGGCGGCGGGGTTATTACACCTCCTGAGATCCGTGAGCTGCATGAGTATGGTATTGCCCGCATTTTCTCTCCAGATGACGGCCGTGAGCATGGTCTTCAAGGAATGATTGATCAAATGCTCAAAGAGTGTGACTTCCCTACAGTAGAACAAGTGTCAGAAGAGTTGACTTCTTTAAAAGAGAAAAACGCACGTGCAGTTGCTCGCTGTATTTCTTATGCTGAATTGCATGCTGAAGCAAAAAAAGAAGTGGCAGCAACGCTTGAAGAAACGCTTGATCAATTAAAGCAAATGACAAACAACGTACCAGTGCTAGGAATCACAGGAACAGGCGGAGCTGGGAAAAGCTCGTTAACAGATGAACTCGTACGCCGCTTTTTGAACGAATTTTCCGACAAAACAGTAGCGATTCTATCGGTTGATCCAACAAAGCAAAAAACAGGCGGTGCGCTCTTAGGGGATCGTATCCGTATGAACTCAATTCATAATTCACGTGTATTTATGCGCAGTTTAGCTACACGTAACTCTAGAAAAGAGATTTCTGACAGCATTCGTGATGCGATTGATGTCGCAAAAGCAGCTGGATACGATCTTGTTATCGTTGAAACGAGCGGTATCGGGCAAGGGGATGCTGAAATCACTGAAGTATCAGATGTATCTTTATATGTCATGACAAGTGAGTACGGTGCACCGTCTCAGCTTGAGAAAATTGATATGATTGACTTTGCTGATGTGATTGCCATAAATAAATTTGACCGCAAAGGTTCAGAAGATGCTCTTCGCCATGTGCGCAAGCAATACCAGCGCAGCCGTACTCGCTTTGAAGAGGCACTTGAAGAGATGCCTGTTTTCGGTACGATTGCTAGTCAGTTTAATGACATTGGCACAAACACGTTATTCAAAGCATTAGTGGATACGTTAAATGAGAAGTGCGGTACAGACTTCCACACGAACATTGAAACGAGTAAAGATGTCATCAAGCAAAATGTCATCATCCCGCCAGAGCAAACGCAATACCTACGTGATATTGTTCTATCGGTTAGACAATATAAAAAGCTGACAGACGAGCAAGTGGAGATTGCCCGCAAAATCTATCAGGTGACTGGAACAATTGAAGCACTTGAGAAGCATGGTGAGGCAAGTGAAGACGTTCTTGCTCAATTAACGAAAACGAAAGAAGCATACGAACAGAAGCTTCACCCAGCATGTAAATCGATTCTTGATAACTGGGATTCACTAAAAGAATCTTACAGCGGAGACACATTCGTGACAAAAATCCGTGATAAAGAAATCGTGACAGAACTTACGACGGAAAGCTTATCAGGTCTGAAAATTCCTAAAGTTGCTCTTCCGAAGTTCGAAGACTGGGGCGAGATTCTGCGCTGGTCAATGGAAGAGAACGTACCAGGTGCCTTCCCTTATACGGCAGGAGTATTCCCATTCAAACGTAAAGGTGAAGATCCTAAGCGTCAATTTGCCGGCGAAGGAACGCCTGAGCGTACAAACCGCCGTTTCCACTACTTATCAAAAGATGACGAGGCGAAGCGTTTAAGTACGGCTTTTGACTCGGTAACTCTTTACGGAGAAGACCCTGATTACCGCCCGGATATTTACGGAAAAGTAGGGGAGAGCGGTGTAAGCATTTGTACGCTTGAGGATATGAGAAAGCTTTATGATGGTTTTGATCTATGTGCACCGTCTACATCTGTATCGATGACAATCAATGGACCGGCACCGATCATCTTAGCTATGTTCATGAATACAGCAATTGAGCAGCAGCTTGAGAAATTTAAAGAAGAAAACGGCCGTGAACCTAATGCCGAAGAATATGCAGAGGTAAAAGCTCGTACGCTTCAAACCGTTCGTGGTACGGTTCAAGCCGATATTTTAAAAGAAGATCAAGGTCAAAATACGTGCATCTTCTCAACGGAATTCGCCCTTCGTATGATGGGGGATATCCAGCAGTACTTTATTGATCACGAAGTTCGTAACTACTATTCTGTATCCATCTCTGGCTACCATATTGCAGAAGCAGGTGCAAATCCAATCAGTCAGCTGGCATTTACGTTGGCAAACGGGTTCACATACGTAGAGTACTACTTAAGCCGCGGCATGGACATTAATAAATTTGCACCAAATCTATCATTCTTCTTCAGCAACGGTCTTGACCCTGAATATACGGTAATCGGCCGAGTAGCTCGTCGTATTTGGTCAACGGTCATGAAGAATAAATACGAAGCAAATGAGCGCAGCCAGAAGCTTAAATATCATGTTCAAACATCAGGACGCTCACTTCACGCACAAGAAATTGACTTTAATGATATCCGTACAACGCTTCAAGCTTTAATGGCTATCTATGATAACTGTAACTCGCTTCATACAAATGCGTTTGATGAGGCAATCACAACGCCGACTGAGCAATCAGTCCGCCGTGCGATGGCGATTCAAATGATTATTACAAAAGAGCTAGGTCTAGCTAAAAATGAGAACTCACTGCAAGGTTCATACATTATTGAGCAGTTAACAGATCTAGTAGAAGAAGCCGTGCTGCAAGAACTAGAGCGCATTAATGATCGCGGCGGCGTACTTGGCGCGATGGAGACACAATATCAACGTAGCAAAATTCAAGAAGAGTCGATGCACTACGAAATGAAGAAGCACACAGGCGAGCTTCCGATTATCGGTGTAAACACGTACATGAATCCAAATGAGAACGAAGAAGAAGAGTTTAACATGGAGCTTGCACGTGCAACAAAAGAAGAAAAAGAGCAGCAAATTGCCAACCTGCGTGCCTTCCAAGAAAAGCACCAAGATAAGGCATCAGAAGCACTAAAACGCCTGCAAGAAACAGCCATCACCGGCGGCAACATCTTTGAAGAGCTGATCGAAACCGTCAAAGTAGCCAGCCTAGGCCAAATCACAGGCGCCCTCTACCAAGTAGGCGGACAGTATAGAAGGAATATGTAGGAAGAAAAGCTGAGGCGACTGTTCTGGCATGCGGAAAAATGAGGGGGAGCGATTTGAAGTCGCTTTTTGACTTCAATCGATGCACCGTTTTTTCCCGCAGGGCAAGGAGCCGAAGCTAGACAGAGAGAAAGGCTGGAGTGTTCGTTTAGGTATGAGGCGGGTGGAGGTTTGACAAAAAGAAGTGCTTTTTGCTTCGTTTGGCAAAGTGAAGCCGCCGATTACCTGAACACGGAAGCTAGACATAAAGAAAAGTGGAAGGGGCTTGCTCAGCCCCGCACCCCGCTGACCGGCGTAATTATGCATCGAACAGACGCAATCCGCATATGAAGGAACGCAATTACGCCACAGACAGGCGCAATTAACCTCAAAGGGCGCAATTGTGCTCTGAACCGACGCAAAAACTCAAGGCTTACGCGCATATCCACCGGAGACTGACGCATATCCACTCTTAATCAGCGCAATTGAACCAGCAGCCCTTGCGCCAGCCCTCATAGCAAGCGCTCAGTCAACGAGGCGAATCACTGAAAAAGGCAGTCAGCAGACTGTCTTTTTGTTCGTTTTCATTCTATTAAAATGTCTCTCATACTTTTTCGTCTTCAATCTAGCATATTTATAGGAAATGTGTTTATAATGAAAGGTATGAACTTTATGCCAATATTTAATAAGCAATAGATGCAAGAAATGCTGAAAGGACGTGCTTACGTTGAACCTACGCGAGATGGAAAAGGAAGAGATCCAAGAGCTGTCAATGGTTGAAGTCGCTTATGCTTTAATGAAAGAAAAGCGCCAGCCTTATAATTTCACTGATTTAGTTAAAGAGATTTCGGAAATTAAGGAAATGAAAAAAGCTGAAGTAAATCAGCGTATGTCATTTTTGTATACGGATTTAAACATCGATGGCCGCTTTTTAACGCTTGGTGATAACAACTGGGGCCTTAAAAGCTGGTACCCTCATGAGCAATCAGAAGAAGAGATTACTTCACCAGTTAATCCTCGTAAAAAAGCAAAGAGTGACGATGAGGATTTAGATGAGGATCTAGAAGTTTTTGACGATGAGTTTGAAGACTTAGAGGACGAGCTAGATGAAATCTCTAATGAAGAAGATGCAGATGACGACGATGAAGAAGATACTGACTTCACTGACAAAGAAGATCTCGATACGGACTTTGATGATGATGAAGAGGTAGAAGAGGACGAAGAACGTTAATTGCATTTTCAGTCTTTTTAACAGAGGGTTGACTTCTGCTCCTGAACTAGGTAGAATCATTTTTGGGCTTTATTAAAAGCAAATGCATATCTTATAACCAAAACAAAAGTGCGCCCCCTATTTAGGGTGAGCTGTCGCTTTTGTTTTTTTTTATTTTATTGACCTTTTTAGGGGAAAATACATTTTGATGAAAAGTAGAGGAGTCGATCGCATGGCAACAAAGTATATTTTTGTTACAGGTGGCGTAGTGTCATCACTTGGTAAAGGAATTACGGCCGCTTCATTAGGGCGTTTATTAAAAAATCGTGGGTTAAAGGTGACGATCCAAAAATTTGACCCATACATTAACGTTGACCCAGGAACAATGAGTCCTTATCAGCACGGGGAAGTTTTCGTAACAGATGATGGCGCTGAGACGGATCTTGATCTTGGTCACTATGAGCGTTTTATTGATATTAATTTAAGCCAAAACAGCAACGTAACGACTGGTAAAATCTACTCTACTGTTCTGAAAAAAGAGCGTCGCGGGGATTATCTAGGCGGTACGGTTCAAGTTATTCCACATGTGACAAATGAAATTAAAGAACGTGTTTTCCGTGCAGGACGCGAAACAAATGCTGATGTTGTTATTACTGAGATCGGCGGTACGGTTGGGGATATTGAGAGCTTGCCTTTCCTAGAAGCCATTCGCCAAATTAAAAGCGACATCGGTATGGATAATGTAATGTATGTTCACTGTACATTAATCCCATATCTTGCAGCAGCGGGAGAAATGAAGTCTAAACCGACTCAGCACAGTGTAAAAGAGCTTCGCAGTCTAGGTATTCAGCCAAACGTTATCGTGGTTCGTACAGAAAAGCCGGTTCCACAAGATATGAAAGAAAAAATTGCGTTATTCTGTGACATTAACAAGGACTCGGTAATTGAAGCGCGCGATGCCGAAACTCTTTATCAAGTGCCGCTTGAGCTTCAAGCACAAAACTTTGACCAAATTGTATGCGATCACCTAAAGCTTGATACAAAACAAGCTGAAATGACAGAGTGGAAATCCCTTGTTGATAAAGTACAAAATTTATCAAGTAAAGTAAAAATTGCTCTTGTTGGTAAATACGTAGCTCTTCCGGATGCATATCTTTCAGTAGCAGAAGCACTTCGTCACGCTGGCTATGCATATGATGCTGACCTTGAAATTGACTGGGTTGATGCTGAAAAAGTAACGGATGAAAATGTGGAAAGCTTATTAAAAGATGCAGATGGAATCTTAGTTCCTGGCGGCTTTGGTGACCGTGGAATTGAAGGGAAAATCTCTGCGATTAAATATGCTCGTGAAAACCATGTTCCATTCTTAGGTATCTGCCTTGGTATGCAGCTGGCAACTGTTGAATTTGCACGTCACGTTCTAGGACTCGAAGATGCAAACTCTGCAGAATTAAACCCGGCAACACCATATCCAATTATCGATCTTCTTCCTGAGCAAAAAGATGTAGAAGATCTTGGCGGAACGCTTCGCCTAGGTTTATACCCTTGTAAACTTGTGGACGGATCTCTTGCACAAGCAGCATACGGAGAGCAAGTTGTATACGAGCGTCACCGTCACCGTTATGAGTTCAACAACGAATACCGTGAGCAAATGGAGAAAGCAGGATTCACGTTCTCTGGGACAAGCCCAGACGGCCGTTTAGTGGAGATTGTCGAGCTTGAAGATCACCCTTACTTCATCGCATCTCAGTTCCACCCAGAATTCGTCTCTCGTCCAACACGCCCGCAGCCGCTATTCCGCGACTTCATTGGTGCATCATTAAAGAAATAATACACAAAAAAGGTTTGCCCGCTGATTGGGCAAACCTTTTTCTTATGTTGTTTTGGGTGCGTTGTCGTGCAACCGGCGCAATCATCGGCTGAAGCGACGCAATCCATATTTGAACGGAAGCAATTACGAGTCAGAGTGACGCAATAATAGTCAACCCGCGCAATAACAGCGGGAAGCGGCGCATACCCAGCGCGAACCTGCGCAATCAGTCTGAGAATAGACGCAATAAACGCCTCAACTGACGCAATCGCACGGTTCTTCTTATTTAATAGCACCTCACCACCATCAACACGAACCTTTTTAATACTCGCTCATAATCTCCTTAACTGTAAGCATGATACAGAAGTACGTGTAAAGTCCGATAATAGAAGTAGGGTAGCCGCTGCGGTTACCTTCTTCATCAGGGACTAAGCCGATATCACTTTCAAAATCAATATGAATATCAGCTAGAGAGAAAGATGCATCTTGCTCGTCATGAAAATTAGAGACAGAGGCAAATGGAACGCCCTGGATATGAAGCTTTGTCGCCATTCGGCATGCTTCACCGTCATTTGTAAAAGGGGCGAAAAGTAAAACGCGGTCAGCCGGTGTGAGCTCGCTTAAGTTATCTTGAGTAAGCGGCTTAATCCTTTCATCACGGTCAGTGCCGTACTCTGCTTCTGCTGTAACACCGCGAAGTTCACGGCATCCGTATACATATATTGTACCTTCGCCAACTAAAGCTTGCGCTAAAAGGCGGGCAGCATCTTCAAATTCTTCTTCTTTTTCACGAACCGCCTTAACTCGGCCCATTAATTGAGTAGTGAAAATAGGGATCATCTTGGTTACTCCTTTTTCTCATTAAAGTCTACGTGCATTATAGCGTACCCGAATCAATGAGGAAAGGGAAGAAACGCTTGAATCTAAACGCTTAAATCGACATGGTTCGAGGATCTTGTCGGATAATATTTTGTAAGATGTTAGCTCTTTTGCAGGAATTAAGGCACAGGCAGCCGAACTTATTGTAAGATAAGAGAAACGAGAGACTCATTTTGGGTAGAATGAGTCCTTTTATTGTGGCGGTCCGGACGTGTGGATATAAACAATTAAGGAGGCAGGGTATGCATAAAGTATTAGTTGTAGATGATCAGTATGGCATTCGTGTGTTATTAAGTGAGATCCTTCAAAAGGATGGGTATCAATTGTACCAAGCGGCAAATGGGGTGCAAGCACTAAAAGTAGTAGAAGAAGAGTCACCTGATCTAGTGCTGCTTGATATGAAGATCCCTGGCATGGACGGGCTTGAGATTCTTCGCCGTATTAAAGAAAAGCATGAGGAAGTACAAGTGATCATGATGACAGCATATGGTGAGCTGAATTTAATTAATGAAGCGATGCAGCTTGGAGCGATTACTCATTTTGCCAAACCATTCGATATTGATGATGTGAGAAAAGTGATTAAAGACCACTTAGTTACCTCATAAAAGAGTTCTATATAAAAGGAAGCGTTTACTTATAAAAACTTGTCGATTCTCCTTTGCAAAAGGGTGTAATTCCTGGTGAGTATGCTATAATGAACACGTTCAAACTAAACGAGCGGAAAAACAAGATCTCATCTACATACCCGATTGGGTGCATGCTCAATTGGATAGTAATTGTTGTATTCGGGAATCTTGATAATGGATATGGTGTAGTATGCTCGCTTAGACGGACACAGATATCTATGAATGCTCACACATAAAGGAGGATGTACGATGCCTTTAGTTTCAATGAAAGACATGCTTAATAAAGCAAAGGCGGAAGGCTACGCTGTTGGCCAATTTAACTTAAACAACCTTGAGTTCACTCAAGCAATCCTGCAAGCTGCACAAGAAGAGAACTCTCCAGTAATCTGTGGTGTATCAGAAGGTGCTGCACGTTACATGGGCGGCTTCAAGACTGTAGTGAAAATGGTTGAATCACTTATGGAAGAGTACAATGTGACAGTTCCTGTAGCGATTCACTTAGATCATGGTTCAAGCTTTGAAAAATGTGTTGAGGCGATCCATGCAGGATTCACATCTGTAATGATTGATGGCTCTCACTATCCACTAGAAGAAAACATCGCGCTTACTAAGCGTGTAGTTGATGTTGCACATGCTCTTGGAGTTTCTGTTGAAGCTGAGCTTGGCCGCATTGGTGGACAAGAAGATGACCTAATCGTTGATGATGCTGAAGCAGCATATGCGATTCCATCTGAGTGTAAAGAGCTAGTTGAAGCAACAGGTGTTGACTGCTTTGCACCAGCACTAGGTTCAGTACACGGCCCTTATAAAGGTGAGCCAAACCTTGGTTTCGATCACATGAAAGAAATCGATGGTTTAGTTGGTATTCCGCTTGTACTTCACGGCGGAACAGGTATCCCAACAAAAGATGTTCAAAAAGCAATTGAATTTGGACATGCTAAAATCAATGTAAATACAGAAAGCCAAATTGCTTCTGCTAAAGCTATTCGTGAAACACTAGCTGCTAAGCCAAACGAGTACGATCCACGTAAATTCTTAGGACCAGCTCGTGAAGCAATTAAAGAAACAGTACAAGGCAAAATGCGTGAGTTTGGTTCTTCAAACAAAGCATAATAAATAGGTTAGTCGTTAAAAGCAGTTCACTTGAGCTGCTTTTAACGTCATTTTAAAGACTAATTTCGTCAAAACCTGCCAAATTTTTATTCAACTAATAACGGTTTTATTACTCTATATTATCACTCGATATTTTTTTACTATAATCAGTAAGCGATTACAAGTCAGATAAGTAATTCTAATAGCGTTTACATAGAGCGCATATACTTTTTCCTTGAGGTGATGAGCATGAAATTTTTTATTGATACTGCAAACATAGATGATATTCGTGAAGCAAAAGAGCTTGGTATTTTAGCAGGTGTGACAACAAACCCGTCACTTGTTGCTAAAGAGGGAGTAGACTTTCACGACCGTCTTCGCGAAATTACTGAGATCGTATCAGATTCAGTAAGTGCAGAAGTTATAGCACTTGATGCAGAAGGAATGATTAAAGAAGGGAAGGAACTTGCTGCTATCGCACCGAATATTACAGTGAAGGTTCCAATGACAACAGAAGGCCTTAAAGCAGTTCATGCTTTCTCTGAGCTTAATATTAAAACGAATGTCACTCTTGTTTTCTCTGCTGTTCAAGCATTGCTTGCGGCTAGAGCTGGTGCGACGTATGTATCGCCTTTCCTTGGAAGACTTGATGATATCGGACACGACGGATTAAACTTAATTTCTCAAATTGCTGATATATTTGATGTTCATAATATTCCTACAGAAATTATTGCAGCATCTGTACGCCATCCGGTCCATGTAACAGAAGCGGCAGCGCGCGGTGCGCATATTGCAACAATTCCATTTAACGTGATTAAGCAGCTGACAAAGCATCCGTTAACAGATCAAGGAATTGAAAAGTTTTTAGCAGATTGGAATAATCGCTAATTCACAACAGGCCTGCTTTTAGTGACATCAAACGGTATTAATCGTTAAAATGTGACAACTCACTTCGTTACTTTTTCCTATCTTTGGGTATAATGGATACAAACGTAACTATACGTCTATCTAGTAATCGTGAGTATGGTTGGAAGGGATGCGGTTATGGAAAAACTTATGATTGAAGGCGGTCATCCGCTTGAGGGTACCGTACAGATTAGTGGTGCAAAAAACAGTGCAGTCGCGTTAATCCCGGCGGCTATTTTAGCAGATACGCCGGTTACCATTGATAATTTGCCTGGCATTTCAGATGTCCAGCTTTTAGGGGATTTACTGCGTGAAATTGGCGGAGAGGTGGAGCTTTCGCTTGCGGACCAAGAGATTAAAATTGATCCGTCAAACATGATTGCCATGCCGCTTCCAAACGGCAAAGTGAAGAAGCTGCGTGCCTCTTATTATTTAATGGGAGCTATGCTTGGTAAATTTAACAAAGCCGTAATCGGATTGCCTGGAGGGTGCAACCTTGGGCCTCGTCCGATTGACCAGCATATTAAAGGGTTTGAAGCACTTGGTGCACGTGTAACCAATGAGCAGGGAGCCATTTATCTGAGGGCTGAAGAGCTTCGTGGTGCACGGATTTATTTAGATGTTGTCAGTGTCGGAGCAACAATTAATATTATGCTGGCAGCCGTACGGGCTAAAGGACAGACGATCATTGAAAATGCTGCCAAAGAGCCTGAAATCATTGATGTGGCTACGTTGTTAACGAGCATGGGCGCTAAGATTAAAGGTGCAGGAACGAATGTGATTCGTATTGATGGAGTCGATTCTCTAAAAGGATGCCGCCATTCAATTATTCCAGATCGAATTGAGGCAGGCACGTATATGATCCTCGCAGCAGCAATCGGACAAAAGGTGATCATTGACAATATTATTCCTTATCACGTCGATTCCCTTATCGCAAAATTACGCGAGATGGGTGTTTCGGTTGAAACGAATGATGATCAAGTATTGATCCATAACACAGGGGAGAAAAAAGGCGTTGATATAAAAACGCTTGTTTACCCAGGTTTTCCGACTGACCTGCAGCAGCCATTCACCACTCTTTTAACTCAAGCAAGCGGAACAAGTATTGTAACTGATACTATTTATAATGCCCGTTTTAAGCATATTGATGAGTTAAGAAGAATGGGAGCTAATGTAAAAGTAGAAGGACGCTCAGCCATTATTAATGGGAAAACGCCGCTTCAAGGCGCAAAAGTGCGGGCAAGTGATCTTCGCGCAGGCGCGGCTCTTGTTGTAGCGGGCCTCACAGCTGAAGGAGTAACAGAGCTCTCAGGTCTTGAACATGTAGACCGCGGCTATGAAAACCTCGAGAAAAAGCTGCTCGGCTTAGGAGCAAAGCTTTGGCGTGAAAAGTTAACGGAAGATGAGATGGATCAAGTAAAAAGCTAGACGGAAGATGCAATAAGGGAGAGGGTAGAGATGGAGAGAAGTTTATCAATGGAGCTAGTCCGCGTCACAGAAGCCGCGGCTCTTGCTTCAGGCCGCTGGATGGGTCTTGGCAATAAAGAAGAAGCGGATCGTGCCGCAACAGAAGCAATGCGAGATGTATTTGATACAATCCCAATGAAAGGAACAGTGGTCATTGGGGAAGGAGAGATGGATGAGGCTCCTATGCTCTATATCGGGGAGAAGCTTGGTAATGGCTATGGCCCGCGTGTGGATGTAGCAGTCGATCCGCTTGAAGGTACAAATATCGTTGCTTCAGGTCAATGGAATGCACTAGCTGTTCTTGCGGTTGCTGATCATGGAAACCTTCTGCATGCACCTGATATGTACATGGATAAAATTGCAGTCGGACCGGAATCTGTCGGCCAAATTGATATCGACGCTCCGATTATCGATAACTTAAAGGCTGTTGCTCGTGCGAAGAATAAAGATATTGAGGATCTCGTAGTAACGATTCTAAACCGTGAGCGTCACGCGAGAATCATTCATGAGATTCGCGAAGCAGGAGCGCGTATTAAACTGCTTCCGGATGGTGATGTTGCAGCTGCTGTTAATACAGCCTTTGATGACACAGGGGTAGACTTATTGCTTGGTTCAGGAGGAGCACCTGAAGGAGTTCTTGCTGCAGTAGGCTTAAAATGTCTTGGAGGCGAATTGCAAGGCCGTCTTCTCCCGCAAAATGAAGCAGAAGAAGAACGCTGCAGAAAGATGGGAATTGAAAACTTTAACAAAGTCCTATTGATGGATGACCTTGTTAAAGGGGACGATTGTATTTTTGCTGCAACAGGTGTAACTGATGGCGAGTTATTAAAAGGCGTTTATTATAAGGGAAGCCGTGCAACAACACAATCACTCGTTATGCGTGCAAAGTCAGGCACAGTCCGCTTTGTCGATGGGACACACAGTATGAAGAAGAAGCCAGGCCTTGTTATTAAATAAACATAGTGACGAAAGCTAGACACCTGTCTAGCTTTCATTCTTTATCTCTACGCTTCCTACCGACTATTTGTAAGGAAAATGTTCCTTGAATATATTTGATCTAATGGGGTACAATGATACAAGTATTTATATTGATGTAATTTATATTGATCAATAATTAATGTATTTTTATTAGTTCGAAAAAAAGTACGGATCTTTTACTTATACTACTACAACCTACTAAAAAGGATCTTACTTTTTATTATGATTAGAGTGTGGTGGAATAATGAGCAGTGTCAATATTGCAGATTTAGAAAAAATGAAGCTAAAAGAGCTTTATGAGTTAGCTAAGCAATACAAAGTCTCTTATTATAGTAAACTTACAAAACGTGAACTTATTTTTGCGATTTTAAAAGGTCAAGCTGAAAAAGATGGTTTGATGTTTATGGAAGGTGTCCTTGAGATCATTCAATCTGAAGGATTTGGATTTTTAAGACCAATTAATTACATGCCAAGTTCTGAAGATATTTATATCTCAGCCTCTCAAATTCGCAGGTTCGACTTGCGTAACGGAGACAAGGTATCCGGTAAAGTAAGACCTCCAAAGGAAAACGAACGTTACCACGGACTTCTGCATGTAGAAGCAGTAAACGGTGATGCACCTGAAACATCGAAGGAACGTCCTCATTTCCCTGCCTTAACACCTTTATACCCTGAACAAAAAATTGAACTTGAGACAGCTCCAGGCCGAGTATCTTCTCGTATCATTAATATGATTTCTCCTGTAGGTTTCGGGCAGCGTGGATTGATTGTTGCACCTCCTAAAGCTGGTAAAACATCTCTTATGAAAGAAGTAGCCAACAGTATTGCAGAAAACCACCCTGATGTGGAATTGATCGTACTGTTAATTGATGAACGCCCCGAGGAAGTAACCGATATTGAGCGTTCGGTAAAAGGCGAAGTCGTTAGTTCAACATTTGATGAGGTTCCGGAAAATCATATTAAAGTTGCTGAGCTTGTGCTTGAGCGCGCGATGCGCTTGGTTGAGCATCGTAAAGATGTTGTCATTTTAATGGATAGTATTACTCGTCTTGCACGTGCCTATAACTTAGTCATTCCGCCAAGCGGACGTACACTATCCGGTGGTATTGACCCGGCTGCGTTCCATCGTCCTAAACGTTTCTTCGGTGCTGCGCGTAATATTGAAGAAGGCGGAAGCTTAACAATCCTTGCTACAGCTCTTGTAGAAACAGGATCGCGCATGGATGATGTCATTTATGAAGAGTTTAAAGGAACAGGAAATATGGAGCTTCATCTTGATCGTAAATTGGCTGAGCGCCGTATCTTCCCATCAATCGATATCCGCCGTTCGGGTACAAGAAAAGAAGAGCTTCTTATGCCAAAAGATCAGTTAGACAAGCTATGGGCGATCCGTAAGACAATGAATGATTCGCATGATTTTGTCGATCAATTCATTAAGCGGGTGAAAGATACCAAGACGAATGCAGACTTTTTCAGCGAAATGGAAAAAGATATGTCAGGTGCGAGCCGAAGAAAATAATGTAAATAGATGATGCAGAAAACTGCTATGATGCGGTTTTATGAAGAATCGTGGGTAACAACGTATAAAATCATCGAAAATACAGTTGCAAAACAAGGCTTGGCTTGATATAATTTCGTCATGTGTGATTAGATAACTCTGTTTCGAAGAGATTCAGGGCGGAAGGAGATGAAATCAATGAAACAAGGTATTCACCCAGGATATCAAAAAGTGGTTTTCATGGATACAAGTACTGGTTTTAAGTTTCTAAGCGGTTCTACTAAAGGTTCTGCTGAAACAATTGAGTGGGAAGATGGTAACACATACCCGCTTCTAAAAGTTGAGATCAGTTCAGATTCGCACCCATTCTACACTGGTAAGCAGAAGCTTAACGATGTTGGTGGACGTGTTGATCGTTTCAAGAAGAAATACAACATGAAGTAAACTGGATATGCGAACAGGCAAGCGCACTGCACTTGCCTGTTTTTTTTGCACCTGGTGGGGGGTAAAGCGGAATTTGCGCGGACTGCATGGGCGTAATTATGAGCGGAATAGACGCATAACAATTGCGAAGCGACGCAATAATAGCTTGAACCGGCGTAATCAGCGCTTCAACAATGCAATTAATACCTAAATATGCGCAATTCATTCAAATCAGCATATCCTATAAAGTAAAATGAGAATCCATTACATGTCAAAATGAATGTTTAAATAAATTGAGATGCTATGCTTAAGGGATCAATCGATCTTTAGACAAGCAGGTTAAAGATTATTTGTTGTAAGGTGGGGGAAAACTATGCGTGTGACGGGGCATGAAGGCCGTTTAGAAGTAATCTGTGGAAGTATGTTCTCAGGAAAATCAGAAGAGCTTATTCGCCGGGTAAGAAGAGTAAGCTTTGGGAAGCTGAAAGTACAAGTGTTTAAACCAGCGATTGATAACCGCTACAGTGAGGAAGAAGTGGTTTCCCATAATGGAACAAAGGTGTGTGCGATGCCAGTGCGCATGTCCGTTGATATTCTTGAGCACGTACTGCCGGAGACACAGGTAGTAGCAGTAGATGAAGTGCAGTTTTTTGATGAAGGAATCGTGGCAGTCGCAGATGAGCTGGCAAACCGCGGCATCCGCGTAATTTGCGCAGGTCTTGATCAAGATTTTAGAGGAGAGCCGTTTGGGCCGATTATGCCGTTGATGGCATTAGCAGAGGAAGTTACTAAGCTTCAAGCGGTCTGCCCGGTTTGCGGAACGCCTGCAAGCAGAACACAGCGTTTAATTGATGGCAATCCTGCTTCCTACACCGATCCAATTATCTTAGTCGGGGCATCAGAAGCATACGAGCCGCGCTGCCGTACATGTCATGAAGTGCCGAATAAGCCTTCACGCTTACCTGACCCCGCTGTGAAACATGGTCAAATCTAACAACGAGTAACTTAAGATATGTGGGCAACCTATAAATGCAGCGATTCGCTGCAGGAGGTGCTCATCATGAAGAGGAAGTGGTTAGCGGGAGTTTTGGCCGGAATGTTTTTGGTAACAGGGTGCAACAACCCTGAAGAGCCAGAAGTTCAAGCACAAAGCAACAATCAGCACCCGAGCGCGGAGCGAGTAACATACGGTCTCTTGGGTCCTGGTCCGATTAACTATGGTTCGATTCGAAGATCCCAAACATTTGATCAAATGGGAGAGTTAAATACAACAGGGAGCAGCTACCGGTCCGCCCATAATTATCATGAGGACTTGGGAGATCACCAATCATTAATGCGCCGTGTTGTAGCAAACGAATCGCCGTTTAATCCTGGATCTGTTATGATCGCTGGTCATCATGCTTGGGTGACGGTTCACGTCCCTAAAGGATTGAACGACAGTGAAAAGCAGTCAGAGCTTGATAAATTAAAGCGTACGTTTTTACTTGAAGTACCTAGATATCAAGTGCATATAAACGAAAGTTAATGGAAACCGCCCGCGGCTTACGAGCTGCGAGCGGTTTTTCTGTCTAAAGCTTGAATTGTTTAATGGATTCCTGAAGGGATTCTGCCATATCTGACAGCACGTTGGAAGCTGCACTGATCTCTTGCATCGTAGCATTTTGTTCTTCGGCAGAGGCCGCTACATTTTGTGAGTAATCAGAAGAACTCGCTGCAATATGCGAAGCTGCTTCAATCGCATGAGCCATTTCTTCGGTTGCTGTTTTAATGTCTTCAATGGCATTTGTAACGTCTGAAAATTGGGATGTTACCTCATTAATGGATGCGGTAATATCGCTAAACTCTGTGCCGGCTTGATCGACAAGAGCATTCCCGTCTTTTACGGCAGCTTTCCCCGCTTCCATAGAAATGACCGATTGTGAAATATCTTTTTGGATATCTAATATTAGGTGGTTAATTTGGCTCGCAGACTGGCTTGACTGCTCGGCAAGCTTTCGCACCTCATCAGCCACAACAGCAAATCCCCTGCCGTGCTCACCTGCGCGAGCAGCTTCAATCGCTGCATTTAGAGCAAGCAGATTTGTTTGTTCTGACACGGCTGTAATCATCGAAACGATCGTCTCGATTTCATTTGATTTGCTTCCGAGCCTGTGTACGACACCTTGAATTTCATCGGTTTTGTCGTCAATGACCTTCATTTGATTAATTGTCTGCAAAATAACCTGTCCACCTGATTCTGACTTGGCCCTCGTCACAGAAGCGGACGCGTTTACTGCTTGCACACTGCTCGAGATATGATTCATGTTATCTAAAATGGCTGAGGTAGAATGTCTAGCTTGTTTCGCAGCTGCAGCTTGTTCGTCTCCTGCAGAAGCGACCTCCTGAATGGAATCGGTAATTTGTTCTGAAGCCCGGCTTGTCTCTTCGGCGCTGGCTGTTAATTGTTCAGATGTTGCAGCCACTTGAGTAGAAGCATCAGAAATTTGACTGATCATCTCACGTAAACGGTTCGTCATCACGTGAACGTTTTTAGATAAAGAACCTATTTCATCTTTATACCCTTGATCTTGGTCATACCTTTCTAGATGGCCATCTGCTAACTTCTGCACCTGCTGATCCACACGGATAATTCGTTCTGAGAATAGCTTTGAGAAAAAGTAGATAATGAGTCCTCCAATGAGCAAGGAGACGCTTAGTACAATTAAAATATTACGTAAAATAGAATTGGCTTCTGCGTTAAAGTCACTCATATATGAACCGCCTGAAATAATCCACCCCCAATTTGGATCATAAAGATTGTACATAATTTTCGGCGCAACTGTATTAAGGTCGTTAGGCATTGCCCATTGATAACGAGTAAAGCCTCCGCCAGCTTGAGCGACTTCTATCGCCTCTTGAGCAAAATACTGCCCTTCCACATCCTGAACATTATATAAATTTTCACCTTCTATATTAGGGTGAGCAACCAATGTTCCGGCTTCGTCATACACGATAATATAGCCGTTCTCGCCAAGGTCAATATTCGAATTGACAGGCCTTGTACCATCAGCTTGTCTCTCGCCAAGAATCGCGGTCTTCACCCGTTCCTGCGCTTCTTCTAACGTTAGAGCGCCGCTTTCAACCTCGGTTTGCATGATATTAATAAGCTCGGCAGTCATGTAGACACTGTTTTGAATATTAGTTGCTCCGACCTCATCTAAGCTGTTTTTTGAAGTGAAGTAGCTAGTGAGGCCGATAATTAAGCTTGGAACTAGGAGCAGCAGTAAGGTAATGATGACGAGCTTTTGCCGAATATTCATATCTCTAACCCATTTAACCACAATAAAATCCCCCTTATGTAAACCTTTACAGGACTAATTATATAGTATATCGGCACTATTTTCAGAAAAATTAAACAGATAGACGCAAAAAAAAGAGCCCCTATTTAGGACTCTTACCCTCTGCGTCTTGAAGCCTGCTGAACGGGATCCCATACACCGTTATAAGGCGGTGCATAAGCCAGGTCAAGATTTTCGAGGTCTTCCATCGTCATCTTGTGGTAAAGGGCAGTAGCAAGCACATCAATCCGTTTGTCCACACCTTCTTTGCCGATGATTTGAGCACCTAGTAGCTGCTCGGTATGACGCTGGTACATTAAACGGATGGTCAGTATTTCTGAGCCGGGATAGTATGTAGCGTGGTGTGGTATTTCTGCATCCACAATCTCGGTTGGGATACGTAGCTCTTCTGCTTCCTTCAGGGAGAGGCCTGTCCGTCCAAGCGTCAGCGAGAAGAATTTCATAATCGAGGTACCGACGATTCCTTTAAATGTTCTTGAATCTCCTGCCATATTCAAGCCGGCTATCCGTCCTTGCTTATTTGCGTGAGTACCAAGCGGGATAAAGTCATCATGCTCTTTAATGCGGTGGTATTGAGTGGCACAGTCGCCAGCCGCATACACATCAGGGATATTTGTTTCCATATAGCCATTTACTTGAATAGCGCCATTTTCATGCAAATGCACGCCGCAATCCTCTAAAAAGTGAGTGTTAGGCTTCACACCGATTGCAACAATAACCATATCTACCTTGAACGATTGCTTATCAGTTACAATTTCCTCGACGCGGCTGTCTCCTTTAAATCCTTTCACTTCCTCATTAAACAGGAGCTTTACGCCGTGTTTTTCTGCTTCCTCATGGATTAAGTTCGCCATCTCTTGATCAAAAATTTTAGCAAGCTGCGGCCCGCGCTCAATCATCGTTACTTTCTTTCCTTGCTCAACAAAGTTCTCAGCCATTTCAAGGCCGATATAACCGCCGCCAATGACAGCAATATGATGTATATCATTGTGCATATCTTTTATGACGGCTTCTGTATCTGGAATCGTTTTAATCGTATGGATACCGTCAAGGTCAGCCCCGTCCCAATCAGGAACGATCGGACTTGCTCCGGTGGCGATTAATAATTTGTCATACGGCACGCTGAAATCTTTACCTGAAACGAGCTTCTTTTCTGTATCGACATGGGTTACCTCGTGATTAACACGTGCGTCGATCCCGTATTTTGAGCGAAACGTCTCAACATCTCGAGCCACTAAATCATCAAGGCCGCCCTTTACTAAACCCCCTACCGCATATGGAAGGCCACACTGAGCGTAGGAATAATGCTCGCCCATCTCAAGTGTTGTAACGTCTGCATCCTTATTGCGTCTCACAATCTGCATCGCTGCACTCATGCCGGCAGCATCTCCGCCAATAATTACATATTTCATGGTCATCACCTCATACTAGTAATATTCCCAGAAGATGCTCGCATAAAACTGTTTTAGGGTTGATTGACCCTTTTGTATCGATATACTATAATTAGAATGTTATGCACTGGAAATTTTAATGAGGTGAAAGCCGTGTTAGATCGTTTACAATCAGTAGAAGACCGTTACAATCGGTTAAATGAATTATTAAGTGACCCGGATATAATTAGTGACTCAAAGAAATTACGTGAGTTTTCAAAAGAACAATCAGACATCGAAGAAACAGTTCAAGCATACCGCGAGTATAAAGAGGTTGTATCGCAGTATAAAGATGCAAAAGCGATGCTTGAAGATAAGCTGGATGATGAAATGTATGCCATGGTAAAAGAAGAAATGGATGAGCTTTCAACTCGCAAAGAAGAGCTTGAGGCACGCCTTAAAATTCTTCTTCTTCCAAAGGACCCTAACGATGACAAGAACGTTATCGTAGAGATTCGCGGAGCTGCAGGCGGAGATGAGGCGCAGTTATTTGCTGGCGACCTTTATAAAATGTATTCAAGATTCGCCGAAGCACAAGGATGGAAGACAGAAGTGATTGAAGCCACATCCACAGAGCTTGGTGGATACAAAGAGATCATTTTCAGTGTGAACGGGGCAGGAGCTTATTCTAAATTAAAGTATGAAAACGGAGCGCACCGCGTACAGCGTGTTCCTCAAACAGAGTCTGGCGGCCGTATCCATACATCTACAGCAACAGTTGCCGTACTTCCTGAAGCGGAAGAAGTAGAAGTAGAAATCCACGAAAAAGACATTCGTGTAGATACGTTTACTTCAAGCGGACCAGGCGGACAAAGTGTAAATACAACGATGTCAGCCGTTCGTTTAACTCACTTGCCAACAGGTACGGTTGTATCTTGTCAAGACGAGAAATCTCAAATTAAAAATAAAGAAAAAGCGATGAAGGTACTTCGTGCGCGTGTCTATGATAAAGTGCAACGCGAAGTGCAGGCAGAGTACGATCAAAACCGTAAGCTCGCTGTTGGTACTGGTGACCGTTCTGAGCGTATTCGTACGTACAACTTCCCGCAAAGCCGTGTAACAGATCACCGCATCGGTTTAACGATTCAAAAGCTTGAGCAGATCTTGCAAGGTAAGCTTGATGAAGTCATTGATGCCTTGATTGTAGAAGAGCAAGCAGAAGCGATGCAAAATGCTGAAGAGTAATCAAACACCTAAGACCTTACACGAAGCCCTCCGTTGGGCTTCTTCTTTTTTAGAAGAGGCAGGCGGTGAGGCAACGGCTGCTGAGTGGCTCTTATTGCATCATCTGAATATCAACCGGACAAAGATGTTTATGATGTTTCAGGATCCGATTGATTCAGGCGTGTGGGAGGCGTTTAAAAAAGACGTTCTCACTCATTCAAACGGGGTTCCTGTCCAGCATTTGATGGGCTATCAAGAATTTTACGGCAGGCGTTTTCAAGTAAATGGAGATGTGTTAATTCCTCGCCCTGAAACAGAAGAGCTGATCGAGCATGTGATTCATTTGAAACAAAGCTTGTGGGGAGATGCGTCTGTTGATGTACTCGATGTAGGGGCAGGAAGCGGCGCAATCGGCGTTACGCTTACGCTTGAGTGCGCGGAGATGAGGGTCGAAGCTGTTGATATATCAAAAGAGGCATTAGAAGTAGCGAGATTAAATGCCGAAACGTTGGATGCTAAAATGTCCTTCTTTGAAAGTGACCTCCTTTCTACTCCTATCCAAATGGAAAAAAGATTCGACATTATTGTCTCAAATCCACCGTACATTCCACTAGGTGAGCACGATGAATTAGCGGTTCATGTACGTGAACACGAGCCTCATCTTGCTTTATTTGGCGGGGAAGACGGGTATGATCTGTATCGCCGTTTAACGACGGAGCTGCCAAAAGTAATGAAAGAAAAAGGGCTCATCGCCTTTGAAGTCGGTGCAGGACAAGGCGAGACGGTCCAATTGATGCTTGAGACCGCGTTCCCGAATGCCGAAACCGAAGTGAAATTAGATATAAACGGGAAAGACCGCATGGTGTTTGCCTACGGGAAGATGTACTAAAATACTAGACTCATTTTGTCGAACACTTTCATGTTTAACAACGCACTGCCCTGATCATACTGATTGAAGAAAGGGCGGTGCAATCAAATGAATCCAAAAGGCATGAATCATAAAGTTATTATTTATCTATTATTCTCTTTATTCGTTTTACTAGTAAGCTATGAGTCTCAGCAAACAGCAGCGGTGGCTGTTCATCACGAAACAGTCAGTCAGGATGAAGCGATCCGTCTTCGCATTTTAGCAAACAGTGATGCGGTGAGCGATCAGATTTTAAAGCGTGAAATTAGAGATGAGGTCAATGCAGCCATTACTGAATGGGTGACGGGATTAATTGATCTTGAGGATGCTAAAACTGAGATCCGCAATCATCTTCCAGAAATTGAAGCAATTGTGGCCAGAGAGCTTGAAAAGCAAGGAATGAACCAGGAATTCACTGTAGCATTTGATGAAGTTCAGTTTCCAACTAAGTTATACGGCAATCTCGTTTATCCAGCAGGTATCTATGATGCGGTTTTGATCACATTAGGCGAGGGAATGGGTGAAAACTGGTGGTGCGTATTATTCCCGCCATTATGCTTTTTAGATATGGCAAACGGAGAAGCAGTTGAAACATCTGATGAGGGTAACGCAGCAGTTGAATCAGAGGAAGAAATTGAAGTGACATTCTTTGTCGTAGAAATCTTCTCAAACATTGTTGAAAGTCTTTTTGGAAAGGAACAGGCATAATTACTCGCGTTCCGCATAGATATCGAGTAAGAAGGTGCACGGGTGAGACAAGCTCAAACATCGTGCAGCTTGATTCGGGCGGAGGAGTGGATAGAATGAGTATCGTTGTCAGAAGAGCTGCAACAAAAGATATATTGCCGATCCAAAGATTAGTGGCGAGAGCGGGATTAAGTTCAGCAGGCATTGAACATGCTGTCGCTCAGTTTCTTGTCGTAGAAAATGAGGACGAGCAGATTATTGGGGCAGTGGGGATTGAGCAGTACGAACACGATGCACTAATGCGTTCACTTGTGCTAGATTCACCGATTTGGACGGGTGTTCTCACCTTGGAGTTTTTACAGGTGGCCCTAGCCTATGCTAAAGATCAAGATATTAGAACCGTTTATATGTGTGCAAAGTCTTCTTCGCCTCTTTTTTACCAGCTTGATTTTAAAGAGGTCAAAAAAGAGCGAATTCCAAAAGCGTTGAAACAATCCACGCATTATCAACAGACGGTGGATGAATCGGTGAGAGTATGGGCATGTGAATTGGATGATTAAATGAAAGCATTAACATGTGAATAACCACGCGAGAAATGGGTAAAAACAGACACTTATACACAGGTTGTCCACAGCAGTGGATAACTTGTTTTTTGATTTATATGAATACATTTGTCGAATCATGGCTAAAGGGTAACTGAAAATGATGGAAAACCCTTGGTGCAGCTGAGATATAGTCGATTATTGTCACCTCGTTTGACAATAGACGACAACCCTTGCAAAATAGAAGAGATAGGGGCGGTGTACAATGAGTTATAAACAGACAAAAATATTAGATGTGGATAAAATTAATGATGAAGATAAAAAGCGTGAATATATAAGCGATGCCGCGATGTGGATAAGTGAGGGAGAAGTTGTTGCGTTTCCCACAGAGACTGTGTATGGACTTGGAGCGAACGCACTTGATGAGAAAGCGATTGCTAAAATCTTTGAAGCAAAAGGGCGGCCAAGTGATAATCCACTGATTGTCCACATTGCAAACAGGGACCAACTAAGTGAGCTGGTGACAGAAATTACACCTGCTGCTGAAAAACTTATGGAAGCATTCTGGCCAGGACCGCTGACAATTATCTTTAAAAAGAAAGGTCCAATAGCACCTAATGTAACAGCGGGTCTTGATACGGTAGCAATCCGCGTGCCGAGCCACCCGCTCGCATTAAAATTAATTGAAGCAGCGAATGTACCAGTTGCCGCACCAAGTGCGAATCTCTCTGGTAAACCAAGCCCAACGACCGCAGCTCATGTGTATCATGACTTACAAGGTAGAATTGCTGGTGTCGTTGACGGGGGAAGCACAGGGGTAGGACTTGAATCAACGGTTCTTGATTGCTCTGTGGACCCACCGATGCTCTATCGCCCCGGCGGTGTCACAATTGAGGAGCTGAAGGAAGTTGTCGGGGAAGTGGCCGTGGATCCATCACTGAAAAATACAGAAGATGCGCCCCGCTCTCCAGGAATGAAATACACCCACTACGCACCAAAAGGCAGCTTAACATTAGTTCATGATGTTTCCCGTATTCAGGCGCTGTTGGATGAGGCAAGTGAACAAGGGAAGAAAGTCGGTGTGCTCACTACAGAAGAGCGCGCTGCTGAATACGAGGCTGATACAGTGATTGCCTGCGGTGCGCGGAGGGATTTATCAACCGTTGCGGCAAAACTATATGATTCGCTCCGCCAATTTGATCAGGAGGACGTGGATGTCATCTATGCTGAAACGTTCCCAAATGAAGGAGTAGGGGCAGCGATTATGAACCGCCTCGAAAAAGCAGCCGGCGGAAGAGTGATTTGAATGGGATTTTAATGAATTATGGATGGAATGAAGCTTGATGGAGCCTTTATGCGGAGAGATTTCTCTGATGAAGGTTCTTTTCTGTAATGTGAGACGATTTTAGCGTCGTTATGATACTAGTTGAGGTTGCAGGAGTCATAATTCGAACATAGATGCTTATTATTTGAATAAGTTGATACATATTTCGAATAAGTTCTGCATTAATTCGAACAAAAACCCATTTTTTTCGAACAAACGCATACATTAAATGGTAAATCGAACGTTTTTCCGCATGCCAGAACAGTCTCCTCCGCCTTTCTCTGTCTAGCTCCGGAGTTCAGGCAATCGTCGGCTTCACTTTGCCAAACGAAGCAAAAAGCGCTTCTCATTGTCAAACCTCCATCCGACTCATACCTAACCGAACCCCTCCGCCTTTCTTGTCTAGCTGCGGCTCCTTGTCCTGCGGGAAAAAACGGTGAATCGAACGAAGTCAAAGAGCGACTTCTCATCGTTTCACCTAATTTTTCCGCATGCCAGAACAGTCGCCTCCGCCTTTCTATTGTCCTATTATCCTTTGGACTTGCATACATTTTAGTAGGATGTGTGGGGAGTGAAGTGTATGCATGAGGTGGTTACTTTAATTATTATGGCGGGGGCGCTTGGGATGGATGCTTTTTCTGTTGCGCTTGGGATGGGGATGCTTGGTCTTAGGCTGCGCCAGATCTTTAGAATTGGCGTGACGATTGGGGCGTTTCATGTCGTTATGCCGCTGATGGGCATCGTTACAGGGAAGGTGCTGTCTAATTATTTTGGAATGATCGCGACCTATATTGGCGGGGCGCTTTTGCTTATTATTGGGATTCAAATGATGATTGCGGCTTTGAAGTCGGATGACGATTCACTTGTCAAACCAATGGGCTGGGGGCTCTTTTTATTTGCGGTCAGTGTCAGCTTAGACAGCTTCTCAGCGGGACTCGGACTCGGGATGCTTGGTGCAAAAACGCTGCTTACTGTGGCTGTAATTGGAGCAACGAGCATGGTGCTTTCATGGGCAGGCCTTTTAATGGGGAGGAAATTTGGACAATATATTGGTTCGTACGGTGAATTAATCGGTGGATGTATATTAATAGGTTTTGGCATTAAATTAATTATTCCGATGTAGTTAGATGGATATTTGTGCTTAGGTCTAACGATTCATCCAATCGTCATGAGTAGTGATACAGTTTTCAAAAAAGCTGTGATAAGATGGAAGAAGATAGAGACAATAACAAATGATAAAAACTGAAACCACACGACAATACATGATGAGAGGAGGATGAATTATGGGAGTGAAACATGTCTTATTTGTCTGCACAGGAAATACATGCCGAAGCCCGCTTGCTGAAGCACTTTTAAGAGAACGGATGGGAGATAAGGTTGAAGTTAAATCTGCTGGTGTCCATGCTTTTCCTGGCAGCAAAGCTTCAGAGGGGACAAGTAGAGTTTTACTTGATAAAGGGATTGATCATGATCACACATCCCAGCCTGTGACTAATGACTTACTTGAGTGGGCAGACGTCGTTTTAACGATGACAGCCGGGCATAAGCAGCTCGTATGCAGTCAATTTTCGGGATACACAGAAAAGGTACATACGTTAAAAGAATATGTTGGGGTTGATGCTCTCACAGCCGATATTGCTGATCCCTTTGGTGGTTCGATTGAAGAATACGTGCGAACAGCCGATGATATTGAAGAGTGCTTAGATGAATTAGAGAAAAAATTGAAGTAACCATTGATCTATAGCAGTTCGATTTAACACGAGAGGTGGCGCATTGCGGTGGGGGAACGAAAAAAATATCGAGCGAGCATTCGTAAAAAGCTCGTTATAGGGATTAGCGGACTTGCGGTTGTTACATTTGGATTCAGTGCTATTTTTATTTTTATTTTAGGGGATTTCCTTGAAAGTTACATTGGATTAAATCGGGAATCAGTCATAGTTTTTACGCTGATTAAAGGTGTGTTTTGGAGCGGAGTGTTAGGGTTTGTTTGTGCGCCGCTTATTACAAAGCCTTTGCATGAGCTAGAAGAGGCCGCAAGACGTGCTGCAGCAGGTGACATCAAGCACGATGTGGCTGTTTCAAAATCAGATGACGAACTTCGTGCCTTAGGACTCGCTTACAATGAAATGCTCGACAGTCTGCGTCAAATGGTAAGAGACATTGATGAAAACTTCCATAAAACAAATGATGTTGTCAATGAAATGAATGCTTCATCTGAATTTGCGGCGACAAAAGCCGTTGATATCGGTAAAACGATGGATGAAATCGCTCAAGGTGCGGAAAGCTCTGCGTATGCAGTGCAGCACACTGCAGAGGCAATGGAAGAAGTATCAAAACTTGCCGCAAATGTAGAGGGAAGAGCGGTGGAGTCAACAGATTCCTCTAGGCAAATGGTACAAGCTTTAACGGACAGCCGGACGGCCATTGATGAACTTGTAAAAGGGATTCATCAGCTCGCTTCTGATAATAAAGAATCACGTGCAGCAGTCGGTCGCCTTGAAGATCAGGCAAGAGAGGTAGGCGAAATTATCAGCCTAGTCGGTGATATTGCGGCTCAAACAAATTTGCTTGCCCTCAATGCATCGATTGAAGCGGCGCGTGCAGGGGAGCATGGCCGAGGATTTGCGGTTGTAGCGGATGAAGTAAGAAAGCTTGCTGACCAAAGTGCTCAAGCCGTTCAAGGGATCTCAAGCTTGATTCACAAAATGCAAGAAGAAGTGCAGACTGTTGTCAATCAAATTGATGAGCAGGTAAATGCTGCGATTCATCAGGCAGAACGAGGAAGTCAAACGAATAAAACAATTGCCTTAATGGAAAAGTCGGTTCACGATGTAGCAACGGTCATTACAGATATTTCTAAAATGACGAAGCAGCAAATGGAATCAATCCAAGAGACCTCCCAGCAATCACAAGAGGTTGCAGCGATTGCAGAAGAAACATCAGCTGGGTCTACCGAGGTTACAGCAATGGCAGAGCAACAGGCTGAAACGATACAAGATATGTCAAAAACAGCGCAAATTTTATCAACTCACGCAAACCAATTGAAAGCAACGATCGAAAGGTTTACAATTTAGAAGATAAGATTGTCATAACGAAGAAACGGGAAAGCTCCAGTGCCTGCTCATATCAGAGTGGGTGCTTGAGCTTTTCTTAAAACCATTTAGGAGGTTGTACAGATGAAAGTAGCAATTGGTTCAGATCACGGTGGAGTAAATATTAAAGAAGAAATTAAACAACAGATGGAAGAAATGGGCATCGAGTTTGAGGATGTAGGATGCGAATGCGATACATCTGTCGACTATCCTGATTATGCGATTCCTGTTGCTGAGAAGGTAGCAAAAGGCGAAGTGGACCGCGGCATTTTAGTGTGTGGTACAGGAATTGGCATGTCGATTGCTGCTAATAAAGTAAAAGGCATCCGCTGCGCCCTTGTACATGATACATTCAGTGCAAAAGCTACTCGCGAACATAATAACAGCAACGTCCTAGCAATGGGTGAGCGCGTTATCGGAGCTGGACTTGCCCGGGAAATAGCGAAAATCTGGCTTGAAACAGAGTATGAAGGTGGACGTCACGAGCGCCGTGTAAGTAAGATTACTGAATACGAAGCATAAAAGGAGTGGCCCCGTTATGCCGGTTGTAAAAGAAGAAATAAATGCTCAGCTTACGCAAGTATTACATGACTTACAGGCAATGATGCCTCTTACTCATGATCACCTTCTTGTCATTGGGACAAGCACAAGTGAAGTGGCAGGTGAACATATTGGGTCAAACGGATCAAGGGAAATTGCTGCGGCGATTTATGATGCACTCAGCCGTTTTCAAGATGAGACTGGAGTGAAGCTTGCTTTTCAATGCTGCGAGCACTTAAACCGGGCACTGGTCATTGAGGGATCAATGGCACGTGAACGCGGATATGAGGCTGTTTCGGCGATTCCGATTCGAGCGGCCGGCGGGGCGATGGCAACGCATGCTTTTTCAAGAATGGACAATCCAGTCCTTGTTGAATCGATTAAAGCGGATGCTGGAATTGATATCGGTGATACGTTTATTGGCATGCATTTAAAAGAAGTGGCAGTACCGATTCGCAGTCAGATTAAAGAAATCGGTCATGCGCATGTAACAATTGCTAAAACTCGTCCGAAGCTGATCGGAGGAATCCGAGCAAATTATTCGCGTACCGAAGAACATGAATAATCAGACCTGTTTTTGATAAATAGTACGGATTTTAGTTAATTCTTATGTTAGAATGTAGTTGAATCTAATGTTTGATACCTAAAAACCGAATGTGTAGGAACTGAAAGGGGAATAAGGATGGAGACATTAAAGAAACAAGACGAAAAAGTATATGAGGCGATTAAGTTAGAATTAGGTCGTCAACGTGACAAAATTGAATTAATTGCATCTGAGAATTTTGTTAGTGAAGCTGTAATGGAAGCTCAAGGCTCAGTGCTAACAAACAAATATGCAGAAGGCTACCCAGGCCGCCGCTATTATGGTGGTTGTGAGTATGTTGATATTGTAGAAGATATCGCGCGTGATCGTGCAAAAGAGATCTTTGGTGCAGAATATGTAAACGTGCAGCCTCACTCAGGTGCACAAGCGAACATGGCTGTATACTTCACAATCTTAGAACAAGGCGATACAGTTCTTGGTATGAACCTTTCACACGGCGGCCACTTAACGCACGGAAGCCCTGTTAACTTCAGTGGAGTTCAATACAACTTTGTTGAGTACGGTGTTGATGAGGAAACTCAGCGTGTTGATTATGATGTGGTACGTGAACTAGCTAAAGAACATAAGCCGAAATTAATCGTTGCGGGTGCAAGTGCATACCCTCGTGAGCTTGATTTTGAGAAATTCCGCGAAATCGCTGATGAAGTAGGCGCTTATTTAATGGTGGATATGGCTCATATTGCAGGTCTTGTTGCAACAGGCTTACATCCAAACCCAGTTCCTCACGCTCATTTTGTAACAACAACAACACATAAAACATTACGTGGACCTCGCGGCGGAATGATTCTTTGTAAAGAAGAGTTCGGTAAAAAGATTGATAAATCAATCTTCCCTGGAATTCAAGGCGGCCCGCTTATGCACGTTATTTCTGCAAAAGCAGTAGCGTTTGGCGAAGCCCTATCTCCAGATTTCAAACAATACGGCGAGGCAGTTATTGCTAATGCAAAACGTCTAGGCGAAAAGCTTGTTTCAGAAGGTGTCAACCTTGTTTCAGGAGGAACGGATAATCACTTACTGCTTCTTGACTTGCGTTCATTAAACCTAACTGGAAAAGTGGCAGAAAAAGCACTAGATGAAGTAGGGATTACAACGAATAAAAATACCATTCCATTTGACCCTGAAAGCCCGTTTGTAACAAGCGGTATCCGTATCGGAACAGCTGCTGTAACATCACGCGGTCTTGATTTAGAGGCAATGGATGAAATTGGTGCATTAATTGCATTAACGCTTAAAAATGTTGAGAACGAAGACAAGCTTAACGAAGTTCGTGAGCGTGTGGCAGCTCTTACGGCTAAATTCCCGATGTACCCTGAGCTTAAAATGTAATAAACAAACATCAACCCTCTTCCGGCCCGGCCGGGGAGGGTTTTTATTTTATAAAAGCCTCTCATATCAGCACATTTTAGTGAAATTTAAAAAACAAATTGTACAAAATCAATGAAATCTATCGTACAGGGTTGAGATCGCTTCACTTTTTGGGTAGAATTTTCAAGGAGCTATTAAAGGATATTAATCGACATAAGGGAGCAGCGCTAACTTCCCTTTAGTTCGCATAAAAAAGGAGTCGAGGCTGATGAGTAAGGTGTTTGTATTTGATCACCCATTAATTCAACACAAATTAACGTATATTCGTGACAAGAATACAGGAACGAAGGAATTCCGTGAGCTTGTAGATGAAGTAGCGGCACTAATGGCATTCGAAATTACACGTGACTTACCTTTAAAAGATGTGGAAATTGAAACACCGGTTGGGCCAGCGAATTCAAAAACAATCGCAGGGAAAAAGTTAGGTCTTGTGCCTATTTTACGTGCAGGTCTTGGAATGGTTGATGGGATTCTTCAAATGATTCCAGCTGCAAAAGTAGGACATGTCGGTTTATACCGTGATCCTGAAACATTAAAGCCGGTAGAATACTACGTGAAGCTTCCAACTGATGTAAACGAGCGTGAATTCATCGTTATTGACCCAATGCTTGCGACAGGCGGTTCTGCAGTAGAAGCAATCAACAGCCTTAAAAAGCGCGGTGCGAAAACGATCAAGCTGATGTGTTTAGTTGCTGCCCCTGAAGGTGTTGAAGTGGTGAAAGATGAGCACCCTGATGTAGATATTTATCTTGCGGCCCTTGATGAAAAGTTAAACGAAAAAGGTTACATCGTCCCTGGTTTAGGTGACGCGGGTGACCGTCTATTTGGAACAAAATAAATAGATAATAAGTAAAGAACGAAATAAGTAACGTAGAAAAGAGGCTAAGCCGATGAGTTCAAAGTTGAAAGTCTTAACGGTGTTTGGGACAAGACCTGAAGCGATTAAAATGTCGCCTTTAGTGCTTGAGCTGAACAAGCATCAAGATACTATTCAATCGTTTGTAGCTGTAACAGGCCAGCATCGTGAAATGCTTGATCAAGTGCTTCAGTTATTTGATGTGAAGCCGGATTTTGACTTAAATATTATGAAGGAACGTCAAACGCTTGCTGATGTAACAACAAATGCGCTCCAAGGGTTAGATGGAGTCATTAAAGAAGTGGAGCCTGACATTGTGCTTGTACATGGTGACACCACTACAACGTTTGTAGCAAGTCTTGCAGCTTTTTACAATCAAGTAGCTATTGGTCATGTTGAAGCAGGTCTTCGTACGTTCAATAAGTACTCCCCGTTTCCGGAAGAAGCGAACCGTATGCTGACAGGCGTATTAACTGATCTGCACTTTGCCCCGACAGAGCAGGCACACAAACATTTGATTGATGAAAATAAGAAAGATGAATCGATCTTTATTACGGGAAATACAGCGATTGATGCCCTGAAGACTACGGTCAATGACAGCTATCAGCATGAGGTATTAGATAAAATTGGTGATGGCCGTCTAATCTTATTAACGGCGCATCGTCGTGAAAATCTAGGTGATCCAATGCGAAATATTTTCCGTGCAGTCCATCGCATTGCAGATGAGCATCCGGATGCCCATGTAGTTTATCCTGTGCATTTAAATCCAGCCGTGCGCGAGATTGCTGGTGATATTTTAGGTGATCATGACCGTATTCACTTGATTGAACCTCTTGGCGTGCTTGATTTCCATAACTTTGCTAATCGTGCTGAAATTATTTTAACGGATTCTGGCGGTGTGCAGGAAGAAGCGCCGTCGCTTGGAACGCCGGTTCTTGTCCTGCGTGATACGACAGAGCGTCCTGAAGGTATTGAGGCAGGTACACTGAAGTTAGCTGGAACAGATGAAGATGATGTGTATCGTCTTACAGATGAACTGCTTAGAAATAAAGAAGAATATGATCGCATGGCAAAAGCTTCGAACCCTTATGGGGACGGAGAAGCATCTGCCCGCATCGTTCAAGCCCTTCTTTATCATTTTACACAAACAAAAGAGCGTCCTGAGCCGTTCAAGCCGCTTTCAGCTGAATAATTGGATATCTCGAACAATCGACCTAACTACTATTGTAGTTAGGTCTTTTTTGTCTGCTTCATACATGATTTCTTCTTAACTACTCATACTACATATACGCAAAAAAGTTGGGAGGAGATTGATTTGCGTCAAATAGTCTGGCTATGCTGCTGTGTGCTGTTACTATCAGTGGTTTCACCGGCATATGCTACAAATGCAGTGTTTCCGGAACGACCGCAAATTACTGAAAGAAATCTTGAAGAGAATGAAAAAATGGTCGTCATAGTGACTGCAAAAGGTACGGTAAACGATGCAGTAGCGGAAGTGATGGCTGCTTTGCCTTCAAGTAAAGTGAGAAAGACATTTAATCGTTTATATAATGGATTTTCCCTCGAGCTAGAAAAGGGAGATCTTGATGTATTAAAAAATGTTCAATCTGTAGAACGTGTTGATCAAGTAGCACAATATGAAGCAAACCTCGACGGCAGTGTTCCCTTTATAGGAGGTGATCACGTCCGAGGAATGTTCAGCCGTGACGGGGAGCGTTTAACGGGTAAAGGTGTGAAAGTGGCTGTGATTGATACGGGCATTGATTATAGACATCCTGATCTCCAAGCGAATTATAAAGGCGGCTATGATGTCGTCGATTATGATCATGATCCGATGGAGACACAAAGCACTCAAGGGGTGCCGACCTTGCACGGAACGCATGTTGCGGGAATTATTGCAGCCAATGGTCAAGTAAAAGGAGTGGCACCTGAAGCAGATATTTATGCGTATCGAGCTCTCGGTCCAGGAGGGCAGGGGACAACCGAACAAGTGATTGAAGCGATTGAAAAAGCAGTTGCTGACGGAGTAGACGTGCTTAATTTATCACTTGGAAATACAGTGAATGGACCCGACTGGCCGACAAGTGTTGCGCTTGATAAAGCAGTAGAGGAGGGGGTCGTTGCTGTCACATCGAACGGAAACAGCGGACCTAAAATGTGGACGGTCGGCTCTCCTGGTACCTCGACAAAAGCAATATCCGTAGGTGCTTCAGCCCCGCCGATAAAAACACCTTACGCCACTGTATTCGGTGATGATACAGAACTAACCCTGTTTCCGATGGGTGGAACGATGCCGTGGGCGTTAAAGCGAGATTTTCCGCTTGTTAACGGAGGTCTTGGCACGGAAGAAGATTTAGATGAGCTTGAGGTAGAAGGGAGTGTTCTTTTGGTAAAACGCGGTTTGATCCCGTTTACTGAAAAGGCTCATAATGCCAAAAAAGCTGGAGCCAAGGCAATGATTATTTACAATAATCTGCCGGGGGCATTTGTCGGCGTGGTAGAAGGCGGTGTGAAGCTGCCTGTTGTCAGTGTCACAAAAGAGGACGGAGAATATTTGCTGGATAAACTAGAGGAAGCACACAAAGAGCTGACGATCCGCACGATCTACCGGGAAGAAGAAGATTTTATTGCCCCGTTTTCGTCGCGGGGACCGGTGACGCAAACGTGGGAAGTGAAGCCTGATTTAGTCGCTCCTGGCGTCTCGATCGACAGTACAGTTCCAAGAGGATATTTAGCGTTAAATGGAACGAGTATGTCAGCCCCGCATGTGGCAGGAGCTGCAGCCCTCGTAAAGCAGGCCCATCCTGACTGGTCGCCTGAGCAAATTAAAGCAGCACTGATGAACTCGGCTAAAAAGCTGACGTCACCAGAAGGGGAGAGGTACCTCCCGCATGAACAAGGGGCAGGCAGACTGCAGGTGGATGATGCAATTGAGTTAAAGACGCTTGTCTATCCGGGTGCTGTTACATTTGGAAAGTGGACAAAAGAAGATCCGCGTGAGAAGCGTGAAGTAACGTTTACGATTGAGAATCATGATGATCTGCCGCGCACCTATCACATCACACCGCCATTTGAAGCACCGGATGGACTTCAGTGGGATGTACCGTTTGCCACGACGCTTAAACCAGGTGAGAAGCGCGAGGTTAAACTCCAGCTAGATATGCTGCCTTCTGTTTTAGCTGAAGGTATCCATCATGGGGACATCCTCATTGAAGGCGGACGCGAGACGATTACTGTACCGTATGTTTTCTTTATTGAGGAGCCGAATTACCCGAGGCTCATGGCGTTTAACTTCGGGCAAGGTGATACGGCAGATACGTATCGGTATGAATTGTACTTACCTGGTGGAGCGGAAGAGTTTGGTATCGTCTTGTACGATCCAGACACCTTTGAATTTGTCACATTCCTCGACAGCAAAGAAGATATAGGCCGAGGGATGGTAGAAGGTACGTTAACAGATGTTGACTTAGAAGACGGCGTCTATAAAGCGCTGATTTACGCTGTGAACGACGGACAGGAAGATACAATTGAAGCATGGATTACCATTGGAGAAGAACTCCCTCCGAAGAGTCAAGGACTCGAGTAGGGGAGTGCAAAAGAGCGCGTGAATGCGCTCTTTTTTGTTGGTTTTGGGAGTAGGGGAGTGCTAAGCTGCCTACTCGAGCTGCGCCGTTGCAGCGCTTCCGCCCGGGTGAACCGGCGCAATTAATGTCAAAGTAGATAGAATAATGCCTGAGAGCCGCGCATATATTGTGTAAAGTGACGCAATTAAGACGAAGAGGCGCAATTAAGGCTGAGACTGACGCATAAGTAAGCGGAAGCAACGCGATTGTAAGAGCAACCGGCGCAATAAGAGGGTGAATAGACGCAATCCGGCCGTCTGCTCTACCGAAGGCTGTCTGCTCTAAACGAGGCCAAGATGCTCGATTCGACAAACCATCTCACCTGTCCCGCCCTTCGACACACTCCTACACAAACTCCAATATCACGCACACAACCCATATATACCCATGACATAAATACTTGACAATAATTTCTCACAAACATGTATAAAACCCTATAAAAATGTGGAATATGACAGAAGTGTGAACAAAGGAAGATATCGACAAATCTCTTTTTTTTTAGTCGGAAAACACATTGACACAAAGTTTTCGCTATTGTACGATTACAAAGGATATGATGATAAGGTTTACATACGAAAAGTGAAAAGGTTCGAAAGCTCTGGAAAAGCTTGAGGGGAGCGGTGTTCATGTCTAACGGGAAACGCAACCCATGGCGCGCGATGGCGCTTGTTTCAGTCATCTCATCCTATGTTGTAGGGGGAGTGGTGGCAGGTGTTTTTACCGGGTTATGGCTTGGGAATCGACTTGGTGCTAAACCGGTGTTCCTCATAGTATCTATCCTCATTGGTTTGGGTGTAGGTTTTTATGGCGTAATGAAGACGATTGAACCGTTCTTAGGAGACGATGAGTAATATGACTTCACTAGAAGGAAAAATGAAACAACATACAATTACAACTAGTATTTTGCTAGTGTTGTTTCTTGTATTATATCTCATCACCCCACTTCAAACGCAATTCCTTGGCTTAGCTTTAGGCCTCTCCGTTAGTTTTCTTAATCTTTGGACAACCTACCGCAAGACTCAAGTAGTCGGAATGGTTGCCGACCGCAAAAGGAAACAGTCGTTTCTTCCATTTATTCTTGCAGGGTTTGGCTTCGGAATTCGTATTATTCTGACAATCGCTGCGGTGTATCTGGCCCTTATCTATCCGGACAAGTTAGATGTTATCTCAGTCATTGCAGGGCTTGCCCTGATCTATGTCATTATTATCCTTGATATGCTAGTTCAATTTGTGAGAAAGAGGTGAATTTAATATGGATCATGAAGCGCCTATACGAGAGTTTCTAGGGCTGAGCTTCAACATGTCCACAGTGCTTATGACAACTGTGACGTGTGTGATTGTGTTCTTGATCTGCTTTATTGGCTCAAGACGTCTCGCCATGCGTCCTTCTGGAATGCAGAACTTCCTAGAGTGGGCAATTGATTTCGTCCGTGGGATCGTTAAAGCGAACATGGACTGGAAGGTCGGTGGACAATTCATTGCACTCGCCTTCACCTTGCTATTCTATGTGTTTGTAGCAAACATGCTAGGGTTGCCATTTGAGCTTTATAACCCGAACACGCACGAGGTTTGGTGGAAATCACCAACATCTGATCCAGTCTTAACCTTAACAATGGCTGTGTTAGTCGTAGTGCTGACTCACTATTACGGGATTAAGATCCGCGGGTTTGGTGAATATTTGAAAGATTATGTTCGTCCGGTACCATTTTTACTTCCATTTAAAATTATTGAGGAATTTGCTAATACGTTAACACTTGGAATGCGTTTATTCGGTAACGTTTATGCAAAGGAAATCTTAATGATTTTACTTGTAGGTTTAGGAACATCAGGTTTACTTGGAATGTTTGGAGCATTCTTGCCGCTTATTGTATGGCAGGCATTTGGTATGTTTATCGGTGCGATCCAAGCGTACATTTTTGCCATGCTAGCGATGGTTTACATGGCACACAAAGTAGAAAGTCATTAATCTTAGTAACAACGCTTTGGTCAGGCTAGGTTTATAGGTTGGACAAGGCAATTAAATAAAAACTATTAAGTATACAATAGGGAGGAAATTTATCATGTCATTATTAGGCGCTGCAATTGCAGCAGGTTTAGCAGCGGTTGGTGGATCAATCGCAGTAGCAATTATCGTAAAAGCAACTCTTGAAGGTGTAACTCGTCAACCAGAACTTCGCGGTACACTTCAAACTCTAATGTTCATCGGTGTTCCTCTTGCTGAGGCGGTTCCGATCATCGCAATCGTTATCTCTTTCTTATTACTATTCTCATAATAAGATACGCACGAACAGTCTTTTCATTGTGCATAAAAATGGCGACAGTGTTCTGTTTGAACCTGCGCCATTCCTTATGTACGACTAACCGATTAGAATTATTCATCCGATAAAAGGGTGCCGAAATACGTTAGGTTACTTATTTTTCACGTCCAAGAAAGGAGTGAATCCACGTGGGTTTCGATAGCATTAACTGGGGCTCAGCCCTTTATCAACTTATCGCATTCTCAACGCTTTTATTCTTAGTAAGTAAGTTTGCTCTTAAGCCTCTTATGGGGATTATGGAGAAGCGTGAGCAGATCATCAATGATCAAATTGATTCTGCAGAGAAAAACCGTAAAGAAGCTGAGGCGTTTATCGCTGAGCAGCGTGCAGAGCTAGAGCGTGCGCGTACTGAAGCTAATGGAATTATTCAAAATGCGAAAAAACTTAGTGAACAGCAAGGTCAAGATATTGTAAAAGCAGCACGTGACGATGCTGAGCGTATTAAGGAATCAGCAGTAGCTGAGATCCAACGCGAGAAGGAACAAGCAGTAGCTGCCCTTCGTGAGCAAGTTGCGGGTCTATCTGTTCTTATTGCTACTAAAGTGATTGAAAAAGAACTTAATGAAGCAGAACAAGAGAAGCTTGTACAAGAGTATCTTAAAGAGGTAGGCGAGGAGCTATGAGCAACCAAGCAGTAGCCAATCGTTATGCATATGCCCTTTTTCAGCTTGCTGAAGAAAAAAGCATTTTACCTCAAGTTGTGCAGGAGATGGAGCTTGTAAAGGAAGTTGTGAACACAACGCCAGAATTTTTACAGCTTCTTGCGCACCCGAAAGTAACAGCAGAGAAGAAGCGTGCTTTCATTGAAAACAGCTTCAAAGATTCTCTAAGTGAAACAAGCCTTCATACACTGCTTCTATTAGTAGAAAACAAGCGTATTGAAAGTCTTGTGGATATGATTGATTCGTTTAAGGATATGTCTTACGAGGCACAAGATATGGCTGAGGCTGTTGTGTATTCAGCTAAGCCGCTTACTAGCGAAGAGCAAGCGCAAATCGCTGTGATCTTTGCTAAAAAGGTGAACAAAGCGAAGCTTCTAGTAACCAATGTAGTGAATAAAGACCTTCTTGGCGGACTCAAGATTCGTATCGGAGACCGCATTTATGACGGCAGTGTTAAATCACAGCTAGACCGCTTAGAGCGTCAGCTGATTGCCGGTACACGTTAGTAGAAGATAGGGGTGAATGATATGAGCATCAAACCAGAGGAAATTAGCTCTCTTATAAAGCAGCAGATTGAAAGCTTTCAGTCTGATGTTCAAGTTCAAGATGTAGGTACGGTTATCCGTGTTGGTGATGGTATCGCGCTTGCACATGGCCTTGAGAATGTCATGGCTGGTGAGCTTCTTGAATTCTCAAACGGGGTAATGGGGATGGCTCAGAACCTTGAGGAGAACAACATCGGGATTATCATTCTAGGACCATACACAGACATTCGTGAAGGTGACGAAGTAAAGCGTACGGGTCGTATTATGGAAGTTCCTGTTGGAGAAGAATTATTAGGTCGCGTTGTGAACCCGTTAGGACAACCTATTGATGGTCTTGGTCCAATCGCAACGACAAAATCTCGTCCAATTGAAAGCCCGGCACCAGGTGTTATGGATCGTAAATCTGTACATGAGCCGCTTCAAACAGGTATTAAATCAATCGATACAATGATTCCAATCGGCCGTGGTCAACGTGAGTTAATCATCGGTGACCGTCAAACTGGTAAAACGGCAATCGCTATCGATACGATCTTAAACCAAAAAGACGAAGATATGATTTGTATCTACGTAGCAATCGGTCAAAAGGATTCTACTGTTGCAGGTGTTGTTGAAACACTTCGTCAACGTGGAGCGCTTGATTACACAATCGTTGTATCAGCAAGTGCATCTGATCCGGCACCAATGCTATTCTTAGCACCATATGCAGGCGTATCTATGGGTGAAGAATTCATGTATAACGGCAAGCACGTTCTTGTGATCTATGATGATCTTTCAAAACAAGCTTCTGCTTATCGTGAGCTTTCACTATTACTACGTCGTCCTCCAGGTCGTGAGGCATTCCCAGGGGATGTATTCTACCTACACTCTCGTTTACTTGAGCGTGCAGCGAAGCTTAGTGATGCTAAAGGCGGCGGTTCAATCACTGCATTGCCTTTCATCGAAACACAAGCGGGTGACGTATCAGCTTATATCCCAACAAACGTTATCTCAATTACAGACGGACAAATCTTCCTTCAATCTGACTTATTCTACTCAGGTATCCGTCCTGCCGTTAATGCCGGTTTATCGGTATCACGTGTAGGGGGTTCTGCACAGATTAAAGCGATGAAGAAAGTTTCAGGTACATTGCGTCTTGACCTTGCAGCGTACCGTGAGCTAGAAGCATTTGCTCAGTTTGGATCTGATCTTGATAAAGCAACTCAAGCGAAACTTAACCGTGGTCAGCGTACAGTTGAAGTTCTTAAACAAGACCTTCACAATCCGCTTCCAGTTGAGAAGCAAGTTGCAATCATCTATGCTCTTACAAAAGGCTTCATGGATGATATCCCAGTTGAAGATGTACAACGTTTTGAGTCTGAGTTCTTCACGTTCTTAGATCACAACAAAAAAGATCTTCTAGATCACATTCGCACAACTGGAAACCTTCCTGAAGATGCAGACTTTAAAGCAGCGATCGAAGAGTTCAAGAAGGGCTTTAGTGCAAGCAAGTAAGGCTAGTGGCTGGTAATTAGCAAGGGGTAGCGGCTGCGTACTTTTCTAGAGAGTACGCTTGCCGTTTGGCTCTTGCTATCTGCCAAGCAAAACACGAACCAGTTTTTGCGAAAAGGTGGTGAATCGAATGGCTTCATTACGTGATATACAGGGACGAATTACCTCGACTAAAAAGACAAAACAAATCACAAAAGCGATGCAAATGGTATCAGCGGCAAAGCTGAACCGTGCACAGCACAACGCACAGTCTTTTACTCCTTACACGGATAAAATTCGTGAAGTTGTAGCTGCGATCGCATCATCAGGCACTGAGATCTCTCATCCGATGCTTGAGGAGCGTCCTGTTAAAAAGACAGGATACATTGTGGTTACGTCTGATAAAGGGTTAGCTGGCGGATACAACTCTAGCTTAATTCGTTCTCTATTAAACACGATTAAAGAGCGTCACAACTCTCCTGATGAGTACGGAATTATCATCATGGGACGTATTGGACGTGATTTATTTAAAAAACGCGGATTGCCTATCATTCAAGAGGTAATCGGCTTACCGGATCAACCGGAATTTAATGATATTAAAAACATTGCGCGTACATCTGTTGAAATGTTTGCTGATGGGATCTTCGATGAGTTGTATGTTTGGTACAACCACTTCGTAAGTCCAATCACTCAAGATGTAACAGAAATGAAGCTCTTACCGCTTACAGATATCGGTAGTGATGAAAAAGCGGCTTCAGCTAGTGCTTCTTACGAGTACGAGCCAAATGAGCAAGCTATCCTAGAAAAACTTCTTCCACAATATGCGGAGAGCCTTATCTATGGATCACTGCTTGATGCGAAAGCGAGTGAATTCGGTGCGCGTATGACAGCAATGAGTGCTGCAACTGATAACGCATCTGCTCTAATTGAAGAGCTTACGCTTAAGTTTAACCGTGCGCGTCAAGCGGCGATCACTCAAGAAATTACAGAGATCGTCGGCGGTGCAGCAGCACTAGAATAGATATTATTTTAACTACTACAAATACCCTGAAAAAATTGGCTAGGAGCCATTAGGAGGGACGGAATACTATGAATACAGGTCACATTACTCAAGTAATGGGTCCGGTTGTTGACGTAAAGTTCAAGAGCGGACAATTACCTGAAATCAATAACGCATTAAAAGTCGTACAAGTAGGTGCAGACAAAAATGCGGTTGATGTTACAGTTACACTTGAAGTTGCATTGCACTTAGGTGATGATTCAGTTCGTACCGTTGCAATGGGTTCAACAGACGGCCTTGTACGTGGTACAGAGGCACTTGATACAGGCGCTCCAATCAGCGTTCCAGTTGGAGAAGCGACTCTTGGTCGTGTATTCAACGTACTAGGAGAAGCAATCGACTTAGGTGAGCCGGTTGCAGCTGATGTAAAGCGTGACCCAATCCATCGTGAAGCTCCTAAATTTGAAGAGCTTTCAACAACTACTGAAATTCTTGAGACAGGAATTAAAGTAGTAGATCTTCTAGCACCTTACATTAAAGGTGGTAAGATCGGTCTATTTGGTGGTGCCGGTGTAGGTAAAACTGTTCTTATCCAAGAACTTATCAATAACATCGCTCAAGAGCACGGCGGTATCTCTGTATTCGCTGGTGTAGGTGAGCGTACTCGTGAAGGGAATGACCTTTACCACGAGATGACTGACTCTGGCGTTATCAAAAAGACTGCCATGGTATTTGGTCAAATGAATGAGCCGCCTGGTGCGCGTATGCGTGTTGCTCTTTCTGGTCTTACAATGGCAGAGCACTTCCGTGACCGCGATGGTCAGGATGTACTTCTTTTCGTTGATAACATCTTCCGTTTCACACAAGCAGGTTCTGAGGTATCAGCCCTACTAGGCCGTATGCCTTCAGCCGTTGGTTACCAGCCGACACTTGCTACAGAGATGGGTCAGCTTCAAGAGCGTATCACATCGACTAAAGTTGGTTCGGTTACATCAATCCAAGCGATTTATGTACCAGCCGATGACTATACAGATCCAGCGCCAGCGACAACGTTCGCTCACTTGGATGCAACAACAAACTTAGAGCGTAAATTATCTGAGATGGGTATCTACCCTGCCGTTGATCCACTTGCATCAACATCTCGTGCACTTTCTCCTGAAATCGTTGGAGAAGAGCACTACAGTGTTGCTCGTCAAGTTCAACAAACGCTTCAAAAGTATAAAGAACTTCAAGATATCATCGCAATCCTAGGTATGGATGAGCTTTCTGAGGAAGATAAGCTTGTTGTACACCGTGCGCGTCGTATCCAGTTCTTCTTATCTCAAAACTTCCACGTAGCTGAGCAGTTCACTGGTCAGAAAGGTTCTTACGTGCCAGTTAAAGAGACAATCAAAGGATTCAAAGAAATCCTTGATGGTAAATATGATGATCTTCCTGAAGATGCATTCCGTCTTGTCGGCCGCATTGAAGAGGTTATCGAAAAAGGAAAACAAATGGCGTAATTCACGCATCGCATAAACTAAAGCGGGGGCGCAGCTAAGCTTGTTGCGCACCTGTTTATGCAAACTAACCCCGTGATGCTACTCGAGGAGGGTTTCTCACATGTCGACGATTCGTGTAAATGTAGTAACTCCTGATGGCAAAGTGTATGATGGTGATGTGGATATGGTAGTAGTTCGCACGGTTGAAGGCGAACTAGGTATCTTGCCAAAACATATTCCGTTAGTTGCTCCGCTTACAGTTGGAGCAGTACGCTTGAAAAAAGGCAACTCTGAAGAACAAGTTGCGGTTAGTGGCGGTTTCGTAGAAGTTCGCCCTGATCAAGTAACGATCTTAGCTGAGGCTGCTGAATTACCATCAGCAATTGATGTCGACCGTGCGCGCGCTGCTAAAGAACGTGCAGAAAGTCGTCTCAACTCTACAAAACAAGATGCAGTAGACTTCAAACGTGCTGAGCTTGCTCTGAAGAGAGCGATCAACCGTCTAGATGTCACTGGTAAATAAGAAAGCGGGATGAGCACTCAGCTCATCCTGTTTTTTTGTGGTTGTGATGAGGTGCGGCGTGGTGTTGTGGGTTTGTTTTCCAGATTTTTGCTCCGTTTGTTCAAAAAAAGTGGAAAGTTGTTCGAAATAATGATGAGTTTATTCGAATTATGCATTTGTTTGTTTGATAAAATGAGTTTTATGTTCGATATATCGCTTGACCATGTTGTACATTCCAATATATTGCTCCGTTTGCTAAAATTATTCAGCGTTTCGCTGGATTATAGAGAAGATTCGCCGAAAAAATAAACTATTTGCAAGAATGAACGCTGTTTTCGCTAGATAAACTCCTCATCGTGCTTGATCCTCACACCACTCTCACTCACTAATCCGTCACTAATTTGACTTTATTTCACGATTTCATGTGAATATTATCCATGCTATGTATCGTATGATTAGGAGGTATGGATGAGGCTGTGTCATAAGTCATGGATTAGATGACAAACATGACAAAAGATAGGTCCGTACAACTATAAAAATGATGGTAATTCGCTATAGATTTTTTTGCTAAAATCCGTTAAGATGAAAAATGGATTGCTTTGTCCTTGACATTTTTTTTTGAGTCAATCGACAAATTTCTACTTACAGTAACACGAGAGAAGGATTGGGACTGGGGGTTAAAACGTTGTTTGAAGGCATAGGCCAGCAAGCACTGATCCACGTATTTGTGAATGTGATGTTTTTAGCAATCACTTGGTGGGCTTTGCAAGCTTTTAAGTTTGATCTATTTGTCAAAGAACCGAATAGCCCTAAGGCAAAAGCGTTGATGATTCTTGTCACCATCGCCGTAGCCCAGTTAGTAAGTAGCTTTTTTCTTGATTATTACAATGCTTCAACGATGTTACGGTATTTGTGGTAAGGTGGTTGTTGTCGAGTAATGACTACAACTTCCATGTATGCTTTTACTCCTCAAGGTAAAAATGGTACTAATCAGCTTTATTTGGGGGAGTGAGTCTTATGGGCATGGTACGAATACTATTTTTCGGTTTCATATTTCTTTTAGCAGGGTACAGTTATATGCAGGCAACAACAAGTCACGCACATAACAACAATTTACGTGAAATTGAATCCATTTTAGATTTAGCACAACAAGAAGAATTACATGTTCAAGGGTGGCAGCTGCGTATGAGAGCAGGACAAGGTCAAGTTAGCGATCTTGAAGCGTTTAAGCAGTATGTACATAATTTGAACAGCCAATTCACTGGTTGGAATGTGAGCGACGTACACATGTCTGAGACAGATTGGTCGATCGAGGCAACTCGTCCCAGCGTTTTGGGAGACAGCCAAGAAAGACTGAGTATCTATGCATACGAACAACATGGATCCTATGAAATCATCCACACTTATGAACTGAATGGAACATCAACCAAAGCGCTTGGTGAGAGAGAATTACACGAATTACTTGAAGAGAGAAAAGAATCATTTTCCCTGCAAGACTCGCCTATTTACTCTCAAGTAAGAGCAGTACGACCGGAAGATTCTGAATATGTGCAACCTTCTCTGGGAGACCAAGCAAGAGATTTCGTAAAAAAGCTCGGTGCAACAGAGATTGAATCACTGAATGAAGAAACGTTTGTCTCGGTTTCTGCATACAATGATGTATGGACAGATGCCATCGTTACAAAAGGTCACAAGATGAACCTGCAAGTTGCCTTAAGAAGCGGAGAGACAATGGGCTCCGGTACAACCGTGACAATAGGAACGCCTATTATTACGACTGAATATTGATGATATAGAAGAGACTATAATTTCTAGACGCGGAGGGGAATACGTTGGAAAAAATTATTGTCCGTGGTGGCAATAAGCTAGAAGGCACTGTTAAAGTAGAAGGTGCTAAAAATGCTGTGCTACCCGTAATTGCTGCATCGATTTTAGCTGGAAAGGGCACAAGCAAACTTTATGATGTGCCAGAGCTTGCAGATGTATACACAATGAGAGAAGTATTACGTAATTTAAATATTGATGTGGAGTACGTAAACAACACATTTACGGTAAATGCCGAGAAAACATTAAAAACAGAGGCACCATTTGAATATGTTCGCAAGATGAGAGCGTCTTTCTTAGTGATGGGGCCATTACTTGCGCGCGTAGGTAAAGCTCGTATCGCTCTTCCTGGAGGCTGTGCAATCGGATCACGTCCAATTGATCAGCACTTAAAAGGGTTTGAAGCAATGGGTGCGACAGTTGAAATCGGAAATGGTTTCATCGAAGCGCGCATTGACGGCAAGCTTCAAGGAACAAAAATCTACCTTGACTTCCCAAGTGTAGGTGCTACTGAAAACATTATGATGGCTGCGGTCCTGGCTGAAGGAACAACAATCATCGAAAACGTAGCAGAAGAGCCTGAAATCGTTTGTCTTGCGAATTATTTAAATGGTATGGGTGCAAAAGTTCGCGGAGCTGGTACTGGTATCATTCGTATCGAAGGGGTAGAAGAGCTTAACGGCGCTCAACACACAGTGATCGGCGATCGTATTGAAGCTGGTACATTTATGGTAGCGGCTGCTATTACTGGCGGAAATGTGTTAGTTGAAGGAGCAGTAGCAGAGCATCTTCGTCCATTAATCGCGAAAATGCGTGAAATGGGAGTTGAAATCAAAGAAGAGGAAAATGGTTTACGTGTCATCGGGCCTGAAACACTAAAGGCAATTGACATTAAAACAATGCCTCATCCAGGATTCCCGACGGATATGCAAGCTCAAATGATGGCACTTCTTTTAAAAGCAAAAGGCACAAGTGTGATCACTGAGACTGTATTTGAAAACCGCTTCATGCATGTGGAAGAATTCCGCCGCATGAACTCTAACATTAAAATCGAAGGACGTTCAGCGATCATCTCAGGTCCTAACAACCTTCAAGGTGCAGAAGTAGCTTCAACAGATCTTCGTGCTGGTGCAGCTCTTGTAATAGCTGGTCTTGTAGCAGACGGTATGACACGTGTAACTGAACTTAAGCACATCGACCGCGGCTATGTAGATCTTGCTGGCAAGCTACAAGCACTAGGCGCTGACGTTGAACGCGTAAAAGAGCAAGTTGAAGAAGAAACGACAACTGAAGATGCTCCATTACGTGTAAACACAAACCTTTAATCAAAAGCCCTTTTCGAAGGGCTTTTTTATTTTGCGGTTTTTGAGCGGGTGACCGTGTGCAAGATGAACGTAGTTGAAACCGGCGCAATTAACGCTTAGATCGACGCTATTCCCTCACCAATTCACGCAATAAACAGCTGAACCAGCGCAATTGCTATCAATTGACACATACGCGCTCTCAATCAGCGCAATTCCTCAAGCAACCGATGCAATAGCGCTCGAGAAAAACGCATAAATGTTTCCAAACGTCGCATATCTCTTCCACAACTTATCCACAGTTATGTCAACAAGTTTCCTTATCCATCAATTTAGCCAAAATAAACTCTTTTTATTCTTATATTCTGAATATTACCGCCTTTATGCCTCATTTTTAAAATTAAGTCATATTTTCTATAAAGGTTCTATATAAATTAGTTATCAACAGCTTGTCCACAACTGTTAAAAAGAGAAGCCTCTTACTTCTCTTTATAATCCCAAAGCAGCCGCCAGTCTCCTTCTTCATTTGCGACATATACATATTGAATAAATTGAAAGTGGCCATATGTTCCGCGGTATGTTTTGGTCACTATGACTTCATAAGCTTCCATTTTTTCTGAGTCTTCATAGAGCTTCCAATTCTTTAATTTTTTCGGACGGCTCATATCAAACTCAAATGTATCAACGCCAAAATGATTCATAAATGTATGAGGCCGATCACTTATATAGCGATCCCGTGAGAAATGGCTTTGCATAGATGAGTGAAACAACTCCCATGAAGAAGAAAACTTGGCTTCCTGCTCAAGAGAGTAAAAGTCATCAACTACCTTTTTCACTTGTCTTGCCTCAGACGGAATGACTAAAAAAATGACGAGAAAGAAGAGTCCAATGATAACGATGGTTGGCAACATCAGAGGTTGAAGTGGATTTCTTCTACGCAGCATAGACGCCCCTCCTTAAGATTTCTCTATTGATCCTATTCCGGCATGTACGCATTTATCACAGTAAGAAGAACTTGTTCTATTAGAGGGGCCTCCCACATAAAATAATAGAGAGATCAAAGACATAATGGAGGCTTGAATATGAAACGGTTACTCATTATTGCAACAATCCTGTGTACGGTTGTACTGATCATTCCTACAATGATGGTGCTAATCGGGGATCGATCGACGCAGACTACGACGCTAGAACCAACGAATCAAAAGCCGGCCGTCTCGAATCAAGTCACCTATGAGCCACAAGCAGATGTATCGATCCAAGTGTTTAGGAGCAGCACCGAGCAAGTGGAGGAAGTTCCCTTAGAAGAGTATGTAGTTGGGGTCGTCGCTTCTGAAATGCCTGCTACATTTGAAATGGAAGCATTAAAAGCGCAAGCACTAACCGCGCGAACGTACATTTTAAGACAGATGCTTGAACCGGGAGATGTCGAGGTGCCTGGTGACGCAATGGTTACAGATACGGTGATGCATCAAGTTTATCAAGGAAAAGAAGAGTTGAAGTCTCGCTGGGGAGGCGACTTCGAGCAAAACTATGCACGAATTAAAGAGGCTGTCTTACAAACGCAAGGACAAGTATTAACATATGATGGAGAGCCGATCACAGCTGCCTTTTTTTCAACAAGCAATGGCTTTACAGAGAACTCAGAGGACTATTGGCCAAATCCAATTCCTTATTTAAGAAGTGTAGAGAGCCCGTGGGATGAACGCTCTCCCGAATTTACATCAGAAAAAGTATTCACAAAAGCTGAGGTCGAGCAAAAGCTTGGGGTAAGCCTTCCGGGCGATGGGACAGTCGGCTCTATTACAGCACGTACCGATGGAGGACGTGTAGCGACAGTGAGTGTCGGAGGAAAAGAATTCAGCGGACGTGAAATTCGTGATAAATTAGAGCTTAATTCATCAGACTTTGACTGGCAGCGTCAAGGGGATCAAGTGGTCATAAAAACAAGAGGATGGGGTCACGGGGTAGGTATGAGTCAGTACGGAGCGGACGGTATGGCCAAAGAAGGAAAGAACTACGAGGAGATTGTTCATCACTACTATCAAGGGGTGAGCATCCAGTCGATGGAGTCGTATGAAGCAAAGCTGACGGCGAGAGCGGAATAATAACACAAAATAAGAAGACCCTCAATTGGAAGGGTCTTCTTTCGTACGTATTTCTTTTTTAAAACCCAAACAATTTCCAAGGGTCATCCCTGCTGCAACAAAAACGAGTAGAAGGAGAGTATGAACTGCGCCAGGCTGAAGAAACTCGAACCAATGACCTCCGAATACCATTAACGTAAAGAGTCCTGCAAAGAAGCTGATCGTAGCACCTAGGGTTATCCCGCCAAGGTGGATCCATTTCATTATGTGCTTAAACCAGATCAGTCCGGCTATCATGAATAAGAGGGGGATGATGCCGATGTATGGACTGTATACTTGGGGAAGGAAATAAGCAACCTCCAAACTATGTCTCCCTATCATAAGAACAATGTCCACAAGCTTTAACACGAAAATTCCAATTAACGCACCTAATAATAACCCGCCAAGCCGTGACCAGTCTTTTGAATAAGCAGCTATGACGACAGAGCACAGGAATAAAATAAACAATCCGATGAGCGGAAAAACAGGTATTAATAAGAGTGGGAACATCAAAAATCCCAATACAAATAATGCTTTTGAAAAAAAGTCCGCTAACGGTTCAAATAAGCTAATGTGTTGGGCGAGCAGGGACCCATAATCAATAATCGTAAAGCTGGCATATAGAAAGGCGAAAAAGGTTAGTACACATAAAACAAAAGCATTAAATAATTTCATACCATAACTCCTTACATAATTTCTCACAGAGTTCTAGCCTAACATTAAATGTCAGTGGGAGAAATCTTTTTTTACAAATTGCGCATAATACGCATACCTTTGTCGAAAACTAATCTAAAAATTTTTTTCGGTTGAATGTATATATTTCCAGGAATCGGCTCAAACTGGTTGCTGAGGTGATGAGAAATGAGAGAAGAAGAAAATAAACGCTCTTCTAAAAATGAGGAAAATTCATTTGATCTACAAAGCTTCCTAAAGAAGCGCTGGGTAGTTCCCGCAGTCTATTTAGTCGCAGCCGCTGGTGTATTAAGTGCCGTGTTCTTTATGCAAGGTGGAGACGAATCAGCTCTACCAGGCGAAGGAGTCGAAGTGGAAGATCCATCGCAAGAAGGTATGTATGGTGAAGAAGCAGTAGAAGTTACTGCTGCAAATGAAGTCATCAAAAAGCCAGTTGCAGAAGAAGAAGGAATTGAAGTAGTTGTCCATTATTTTGATGAGTCAGCATCTGCTGAAGAAAAAGAACTCGCTTTGGTATACTACAATAATGAATACCGTCAAAATAAAGGAATTGATTTTGGTCACGTTGAAAACGAAAGCTTTGATGTAGCTGCTGCTCTAAGTGGAACGGTTGTAAAGTCAGAGAAAGATGCACTTCTTGGATATGTTGTAGAAGTTAGTCACGATAATGGAATCGTTACGCATTACCACAGCTTAGATGGTGTGGAGCTTGAAGAAGGTCAAGTGGTAAGACAAGGTGACGTTATCGGACAAGCAGCCCGCAACTTATATAATCAAGAAGCAGGCGTACATGTTCACTTTGCGATCCGTCAAGACGGAGTTGCTGTCAATCCATCTGATGTATTTGAGCAGCCGATTGATTCAATTGGCGATGCTGTGAAAAAGCAGCAAGAAACGGCTAATGCAGAAGAGGAAGCACCAGCAGAAGGCACTGAGCCTGCAGAAGGTGAAAAAGAAGACAAGCCAGCTGATGAAAATGCAGATGCGCTTGGTGATGAAGACGAAACAGAAGCACCAGCTGAAGACGAAGATGGTGCCGAAGAGTCTGATGAAGAAGAAAATAATATTGGATAATGTTTAAGAAAGCGGCTCACGCATCAAGCGTGGGTCGTTTTTTTCTGATGGGTTGGGAGCTTATTCACCACCAGGGGATGCCCGATAATCTGCAAAGCCGCCCGATCCCCCGCACATTCCCGCAAGTCATATTTTGTCTACAAAAAATAAAAAGACATTTGTCCTCTCTCTTGACATATTTCAGAATATTTGAAATAATAATGCTTATGAAAAGACTGTTATGGAACACCGCAAGAAGACCTGCTTGGATGTTCCACTATATTTAACAAAATAATGATAACGCTTACATATGGCTCGTATGATCTGTATTAGTACTACTCGAGACTGACTATCCGGTCTGAGTAAACGACATCAAAAATATATTACATAAAAGGAGGGCACGTATGCTGTATGTATTCTTGCTTATCACGACCTTATCGATTTTCTTTGCTTTTAAAATGAAAAAGCCGCTGATGTTATCTGTTCCATTTGCAGCGATTCTCGTGTACTTTGTCGTTCAAATCGCCATGGTGCCGCTGGGCTTTTTTGAGACCGTCCGGTTTATCTTTGATCTAAGATAGGGAGGAAGCTATGCCGAAACGAAAGAAAACTCAAGTGACACAGCAAAATGCTGAACACTGTACGAAATGTCATCAAGACTCACTCACCTATATTCAAACTGGGCAATACTTTTTCATGCTCAGTATCCTGCCTTTTATCGTGGCTATTGTCTTAACTTTTGTGGTTCATCCAATTTTTCTAGCATTTATTCCATTCATAGCTTGGATGAATTTCAAATCTGCTAAAAAGAAAACACCTCTTAGACGCTGCACAAACTGCCACCACATCATGACCCCACAACAACTTACACACCAAGCCTAATGAATATTTTACTCTAATAAGGAGGCGATGAAATAAGCAGTCAGTTAGTTAGTTGGAAAGGAAAAAGGTTGGAAAGTTGGAAAGTTAGAAGGGCAAAAGGTTGGTTAGCTGGTTAGCTGTTAGGTTTTAGGAAAAGATTAAAGTCTTTAAGAACTTTCTCCTAACCAACTAAATACTAACCACCCAGCCACCCAACCACCTAAAAACAAACCAAAACCAAGGAGGCGTTAACACTTGAAGAAGATTGATAAGAAAGTAGCCGATGCCTATTTTCGTGCGAGAACGACTCTTGTCATTGTCTGTTTAATTATTGGAGGCCTTGTATCATTTGGCGTTGTTGCCTTTGCCGAGTTCTTTGTAACTTTTAACATTATGGGAATGCCTGCTAACTACTTTATGGGGGCACAGGGAGCTGTCGTAACCTTCGTACTCTTACTTTTTGGAAACGCTATCATAAGTGATCAGATTGATAAGAAATTTGGAATCAATGAAGAAGAAAATATTCGTGCAAGTGCAGGGAAAGCACTAGATCACTAAAAAAGAGAAGAGTAAAAGGGGGACATCATTGTGGACCAACAGACGATAGTATCGTTATTAATGATTATGGCAACGTTTGGACTTTATATCGGTATTTCCGTATATAACCGAGCAAAAGCAACTTCTGACTTCTATGTAGCAAGCCGCGGCGTACCACCATTCTGGAATGGTATGGCGATTGGCGGGGACTGGATGAGTGCGGCATCCTTTATCGGGATGGCCGGTACGGTTATGATCCTTGGGTATGACGGTCTTGCTTACATCATGGGTTGGACTGGCGGTTATTTATTCTTAACCTTCTTACTAGCACCACAGCTTCGTAAATACGGTCGTTACACTGTGCCGGAATTTATCGGTGACCGTTTTGGGAGTAACACAGCGCGCTTAATCGCAGCGATTGCAACGATTATCATCAGTTTTACCTACATTATCGGACAATTGTCTGGTTCCGGGGTTGTTATTGGACGTATTTTAAATATCCCGGCAATGTATGGAACGATGATCGGGGTCGTTGTTATTGCGATCTATGCGACTCTTGGCGGGATGAAAGGGATCACTTGGACACAGGTAGCGCAGTACATTATCTTAATCATTGCCTACATTATTCCGATCGTGTTTATGTCACTTCAAATTACAAGTAATCCATTACCATGGCTTACATATGGAAACATTGTCACGCAGCTAGGTGAGCTTGACAGAGAGCTCGGGATTTCGGAGTACTTTGCTCCGTTTGCTGAAAGTGAAAAATCACAGTTTATTGCCCTGATGTTTACCTTAATGGTTGGTACAGCAGCGCTTCCTCACGTTATCGTTCGTTTCTACACGGTAACAACGATGAAAGCAGCACGTTGGAGTGGTGCTTGGGCGCTTGTTTTTATCGCATTACTTTACTTATCAGCACCAGCATACGCTGCCTTCTCTCGTTTCATCTTAATGACGCGTGTAGCAGGTCAGCCGATTGATGAGCTGCCAGCTTGGACAACAACATGGGTTAACACAGGACTCTTACAAGTAGCCGACCAAAACGGTGATGGAATCCTGCAATGGGAAGAGATTGTCATTTCAAATGATATCGTCGTAATGGCGACACCAGAGATCGCAAACCTTGGCGTTTTTGTTATCGGACTAGTCGCGGCCGGTGCGATGGCCGCAGCCTTATCGACTGCTGGTGGTCTATTAATCACCATTTCATCATCATTTGCTCATGATATTTATTATCGTCTTGTGAATCCAAATGCGAGTGATAAGAAGCGTCTTGCTGCAGGGCGTTGGGCGATCGTGCTTGCGACGATTGTAGCTGGGGTTGTTGCGCTTAATCCGCCAGGGGTTATTACGCAAATTGTTGCCTGGGCCTTTGCGCTTGCCGGCGGTACCTTCTTCCCTGTTCTCCTACTCGGGGTATGGTGGAAACGTGCCAACGCAAAAGGTGCAATTGCAGGGATGCTCGTTGGACTATCCGTTACACTCACATATATCTTACTAGCACGCAGCGGCATTACGCTCTTCGGTATTCAAGATACAGGAGCAGGTCTGATTGGGGTGCCGATTAACTTCATCGTTACAATTCTTGTATCGAAAATGACGGCAGCGCCATCTCAAAAACTTCAAGATGAAGTCGTAGATTTACGTTATCCTGAACAAATGACGTATAAAGACGGAGAGGTATGGATGGATGAATCCTCAGGCAGATAAACAAATTATTCAAGACATACACACTCACCCGCTATTTGTCGGCACAACAGCCGACGAATTGCGGGATCTCTTAGAAACATGTGAACTCAAACACTACGGAAAATCACAAAAAGTACTTTACTCCAAGACACCGCGCGAAGGACTTCTGCTTATCCTAAAAGGGGTGGCAGAAGTTTTTGTCAGTGGCAGGGACTCAAATTCAGAAGAGGTATTAGAGGTGCTTCAAAAAGGCGATATGATCGGCTTCTCAAGTCTTGCTGATTTTCTCGGCGAAAAGAGCGAGAATCCCGATCAATATGCAGTCGAGGTCCGGGCAGTAGAGGAGGCTGTTTGCCTGCATATCCCGTACCCAGTCATTGAAGCGCGCTGGCATGATGACACGGTTCGTGACTTTATGCTTCGCCAAGCGTCGATCAGATTGCGTGATATCTATCAATCTCTCGCAGAACAAATGAAACAAGCGAGTCATTTTGGCGAAAGTGAACCTTTTATCCGCCGAATTCATGACGTGATGACCGAACCGGTGATTGTTGTCGACCAGGATGATGATGTGCAAGATGTCGCAGCAACCATGGTCGAGCGCGGCACAAGTTCAGTCGTCGTGTTAAATGACGGCGATCAATTAATTGGCATTATCACTGAAAAAGACCTTGTGGCCCGAGTGGTTGCAAATGGAGGCGGACCAGGGATTGTGGCCAAAGAAGTGATGACTGCTAATCCATTTATAATCGCTGATGATGCCTTCTATTATGAAGCAATGTCGAGCTTTCTTATGAACGGGATTAAGCACCTGCCGGTAATGAGGCGCGGCCGTGTTGTCGGCATGTGTACGCTATCGGATCTTCTGCGTAAGAAAAACCGCGGCACAATGGAGATCCTCCATACAATAGAGGAATCTGATTTTGAGACAATTGATGCAATGAAACCAGCAATCTATGATGTGCTTAGCAATTTAATTCAAGACCGCATTCCAACAACTCATCTGTTAAATGTGATTACGAAGCTGTACGACCGCCTCGTGAAGCATGCGGTAACGCTTGCTGTGCGTGCGGTAGAAGACCGTGGATTCGGAGCACCGCCTGTCAGGTTCAACTGGTACATGATGGGGAGCGGGGGGCGAGCGGAGCAGTTTATGTTAACGGATCAGGATCACTTCCTCGTCTATGAAGATGTCGGAGATGAAAAACGTGAGCAAGTAGAGACCTATTTTGCGGAACTCGGCACAGAAATTGTGCGTCATCTTGAGCAAGCAGGGTATAAGCGCTGTAAGGGACTCATGATGGCAAGCGAGTCACAATGGCGCGGGTCAATGAAGAAATGGGAAGAGCGTCTGCGGGGCTGGAGTCTGCGCTCGACGAATGACAATATTCTACTCGGCCATAATTTCTTGTCCTATCGTCTTCTTTACGGTGACCCTGAGCTCCATGATCAATTTGTCGGTGTGGTTGAAGAGATTTTAACGAAGTCGAAAATCTTCTTATATCGGATGGCAGAGCAGGAGAAAGAGCACCCAGTGCCGACGCTTGATCATCCAATTCGAGCGTTGTTCCGTATGAAGCGGGAGTCGATTGATATTAAGATGCATGCCCTCTTCCCGCTCCATCATTGTTTGCAGCTGCTATCAGCACATCACGGCATATTTGAAGGAACACCGCTAGAGCGACTCGATCGTTTAGTAGAAATTGATGTATTTGATGCTAAAACAGCTGATGAAATCCGCTTTGCCTATGAGGTTGTTCTTTCAATCCGTGTAGATCAAGCATGGCAAAGCTATCAATCTGATACAGAGAGAACGAGCAAAATTCATTTTGCCCATTTGCGTACAAAAGACAAAGAAGAGCTGATGATTGCCTTAAGAACGATTCGCAGTTTGCAAAATCAAACATTAGGCGCATTTGGCATGTATTAAAGGAGCATTACGCGACGACTAGGAGGTGTGTGTCATGATGTTTTGGAAAAAGCAAAAGCTTAATTATCAGCTGCAATCAGAGGTCCCGCTAAACACGCATATTCGTGATTTAACCTTTACGATATTTGATACAGAAACGACAGGGTTCGCCATTAATGGGGCAGATCGGATGATTGAAATTGCTGGGGTGCGGGTGGCTGGTTTGGAGGTTCAGGAGCAGACCTTTCAAACGTTCGTCAATCCTGAACGAGAAATCCCAGAAAAGATTACGAGTCTGACCGGTATTTCCGGGGAAAAGGTGAAAGATGCGCCGTCCTCACTCGAAGCTCTTGAGCGATTCTTTCAATTCAATGAAGACATTGACAGCAATCTGTGGGTTGGCCATTATGTCAGCTTTGATATGATGGTCGTCAAAAAGGAGCTTTTGCGTCATAAATACACATACGACACCCCGCTAGTCGTCGATACACTCGATTTAATCGGTTACCTCAACCCCTCACGTGACATGCGCGACCTTGAGGTATATGCGCTGCAATTCGGCACCCTCGTCTATGAGCGCCATCAAGCGCTAGGAGATGCGATGACCACTGCCCATCTATTCTGTGAGCTGATGCGTCATCTAGAAGACCGGGGCAAGACGACGCTCGCTGATCTAATGGAGATCGGCAGCTCCACGACAAAGGGTGTAGTGTTTTAATAAGAGGAGGAAAAACGCGGCCGAGGCCGCGTTTTTTTGTGTAATGCGGTTTTAGGCGGCGGGAAGGTGTTGACTGAGAGTGACGCAATTACAGCCTCAACCGGCGCATAAGCCAGTCGGAGCGGCGCAATAAGCCAGGAGACAGGCGCAATAAGTGTCAACCGGCGCAATAAGCTGTTGAAGTGACGCATATACTTAATCAACCCACACAATTCCACCTGAGAGCAGCGCAATTAGGCCGCGAACTGGCGCAATCCCCCTACCAAAAGCTTTCCGCCCCACTCTGCAACCCCGAAAAATACTCTCCAATCACCCAAATATGTAAAAAAAGTCTGAAAATAGCCCTCGTCCTCTTTAAAATGTGGTATATCTGCTTAATCTCCCTAATAAACTGTACCAATCACCAACACAGAATTAGGGAGGCGAGACGTGTGCACGATTACATCAAAGAGCGAACGATCAAGATTGGCAAGTATATCGTCGAGACGAGGAAAACGGTGCGGACCATTGCAAAGGAGTTTGGGGTATCCAAAAGTACCGTTCATAAAGACTTAACAGAACGCTTGCCAGAGATCAACCCAGAGCTCGCAAATGAAGTAAAAGAAATTCTTGAATATCACAAATCTATTCGTCATCTTCGGGGCGGCGAAGCGACGAAAGTGAAATACAAGAAGACACAAGAAGAGCCTGTACAGCAAATTGTAAAAAGTCGTCAATAATTTGCAGAAATTATTATCCCTGTCTGAACAATCTGTGATAAAATTTACAATTAGGTATATCGTAATCAGTAGATACGATCATGTTCGGTAAAACAGGGAGGAAAAAGAATCATGTTTGGTAGAGATATTGGAATTGATTTAGGTACTGCGAACGTCCTAGTCTATGTAAAAGGTAGCGGTATTGTCTTAGATGAGCCCTCAGTAGTTGCAGTCGATACACAGTCAAAGAGAGTTCTAGCTGTCGGAGAAGAAGCGTTCCGCATGGTTGGACGCACACCAGGAAATATTGTTGCCATGCGCCCAATGAAGGACGGCGTCATCGCAAACTTTGAAATGACAGAATCGATGCTGAAGCATTTTCTTGGCAAGATCAATGTCAAAAGCATGTTTTCAAAGCCGCGCATTTTAATTTGCTGCCCGACAAATATTACATCTGTTGAGCAAAAAGCGATTCGCGAAGCAGCTGAGAAGAGCGGCGGGAAGAACGTGTATTTGGAAGAGGAACCGAAAGTTGCTGCAATCGGAGCCGGAATGGATATTTTCCAGCCAAGCGGTAACATGGTAGTCGACATAGGCGGTGGGACAACAGATGTTGCTGTTCTTTCAATGGGTGATATCGTCACCGCCTCTTCCATCAAAGTAGCTGGTGACAGATTCGATTCTGACATCTTAACTTACATCAAAAAGAGGTATAAACTTCTTATCGGAGAACGTACAGCTGAGAACATTAAGATGCAAGTCGCAACAGTATTTCCGGGTGCGCGTGAAGAGGAAATGGAGATTCGCGGACGCGATATGGTAAGTGGACTTCCTAAGACAATTACGGTACACTCAAAGGAAATAGAGGAAGCGTTGCTTGAATCGGTTTCATATATTGTACAAGCTGCTAAGCAAGTCCTTGAGCAAACGCCTCCAGAGCTGTCAGCAGACATTATTGACCGCGGTGTTATCTTAACAGGCGGCGGAGCTCTTCTACACGGTATCGATCAGCTTCTAGCAGAAGAGTTGAAGCTTCCGGTACTTGTAGCAGAGGATCCAATGCATTGTGTGGCAAAAGGAACAGGCATCATGCTTGAGAACCTTGACCGCATATCAAAGAAAGTTAAAATTTAACAAGAACCTAAAACATACCGATACATGTGGCATAGGGACGAATCCATGCCGCATGTTTTCGTGCTTAATTATATAAACAGTGAACCAAGGAGGAACACAATGCTTAGAGGATTGTACGGCGCAGCAGCAGGGATGATTGCCCAACAGCAGCGCCAAGAAATGCTGACCAACAACCTAGCCAATGCGAATACTCCAGGATACAAAGCCGACCAAGCATCACTGCGTGCGTTTCCAAACATGCTGATCAAAGCAATGGACACACAAGGACCTAAGGGCGCTCAAGCACCGATTATCGGAGAGCTCGCAACAGGTGTCTATTTGCAAGAACGCATGCCGAACTTCCGTCAAGGAGACATCAATGAAACAGGCAATTCAACCGATATTGCACTGGTTCAAGGGGTACTGCCTGAAGGAGAGGCAGGGCGTCCGGGTGCATTATTTTATACGATTCAATCTAATGATGAGATCCTATACAGCCGTAACGGAAACTTTACGATAGACGGGGCTGGATTTCTGACAACGACGGAAGGGCAGTATGTTCTTGGCACGAACGGAGAGCCGCTTCAAGTAGGTGATGAGAATTTCACGCTTGACCCAAATGGTACAATAACTTCATCAGATGGTGCAGTGATTGGCCAAATTAACTTGGCTTACGCAGAAGACCCAATGTTGCTTGTGAAAGAAGGAGACGGCCTGCTTCGTTATACAGAAGAAGGGGAGCTGCCGACTGCAATTGGAAATGCTGAGATCAACTATCAGCTCCAGCAAGGCTTTATTGAACGCTCGAACGTTGACGCCTCACAGACAATGACGGAAATGATGAGTGCATACCGCTCATTTGAAGCGAACCAGCGTATTCTTCAAGCCTATGATCAAAGCTTGGATAAAGCTGTTAATGAAGTCGGGCGGTTAGGCTAATGGCTGAACAGAAAGTGAGGATGGAACGATGAATCTTTCGATGATATCAGCTTCTGTAACCATGGGGCAGCTGCAGCGTAAAATGGATACACTCTCACATAACATGGCAAACAGCAACACAACAGGCTTTAAGCGCCGTGAAGCCACGTTTTCAGACCTGTTATTCCAGCAGGTTAATAACAACACGGACACACGCTATGAAACCGGAAGGCTGACGCCAAACGGAATCCGCGTCGGTGCAGGAGCAAAGATTGCTCAGACCGCTCTTCGGATGGAGCAGGGGGCCATTATGCAAACAGGACGAGAGCTTGATTTTGCGATTGCTGAACGTGATCATTTTTTTGAAGTAGAATCTGTGGAAAATGGACAAGCTACCTCGTATCTAACACGCGATGGGTCTTTTTACTTAAGTGAAGATCCACAAAATCCTAATGCGTTAACCATTGTGAATGCAAAAGGAGACTTTTTACTAGACGGGGGAGGCAACCGGTTTACCCTCCCGATGAACTTCTCAGAAATTAAACTCTCAGCAACTGGTGAGCTTGAAGCCATATTAAATGACGGCACAACCCAAGATCTAGGTCAATTACAGCTGATTCGTGTGTTAAAGCCGCATTTACTTGAAGCAGCAGGAGACTCAGGGTTTAAAATCCCAGACCTTGCTGGACTAGGATTTGCTGAAGCTGATGTGTTTGAGCAAGTTGCAGGTGATGAGGGGAGATTAATTCAATCTTCACTAGAAGCATCAAATGTAAATATCGGCCAAGAGATGACCGAGTTAGTTAATACCCAGCGACACTATCAATTCAATGCACGTGCCCTTTCTATGGCAGATGAAATGAACGGTTTAATTAACGGGATCCGCCGTTAATTGAAATCAGCGTTTGTGCAAATGAGGAGAAGAAGATGACTGAACAAGAGAGACACCCAACGACAACTGAACAAGAAGCTGCTAAGACAGAAGCGGAAGAAACTCCTGTTGCAGCAGGTGAGGAGGAAGAACCGAAAAAGAGACGCTTCGGTATGCGCAAAAAAGGACCAAAAAAAGAGCGCATCCGTCTGATTCCAATTTGGCTCCGTCTTATTATCGTAACCGTTCTTGTCGGCGGCAGTCTTCTTCTTGGAATCATTATTGGCTACGGGGTCATCGGCGATGGCGACGTGTCTGACGCCCTCAAACCAGAAACCTGGTACCATATTCTTGATATGATGCAAGGGAATTAGTTAGTGAAAACCACCTTTTGAGGTGGTTTTTTGTTTTGGGCTGATGTTAGCGTGAGGTCAACAGGCGCAATTACACCTCAACTAGATACAATTCCAGCTTACACCGACGCAATACCGTCCCCAATCGGCGCATAAACAGCCGACTGACGCAATTACCCTTCATACAGACGCAATAACCCTATAGATAGGCGCATTAGCCAAGCACACCCGCGCAATAAGCCTCTGAACCAACGCAATCCACCATACGGCTGCTCCCTCACCAACCGCATCAAAAAAAATTTGTCACAAAATAAAGGGTTTTCCCGACCTTAGTCGAATAATTAACTTTACTAATTATCAGGAGGCCTGCATATGATCCGAAAACAGCGCGAAACCCCGATTCATCTGCTCCAAATTGAAGCCCTTCATAGAAGACTAGCCCCGCACCACTCCAAAAAGAATGCAATAGAAGAAGAGCTGTACAAGTACCAAGCCGGTTTAAAAGGTGAACAATCCCTCGATTACTTCCTCGACCCGTTTAACAGCGATCAATATTCCGTGCTGCACGACATCAGGCTTCCTCTAAACGGTCAACATTTTCAAATGGATTCTATAATCATTGCTCCAGCATTTATTCTCATTCTCGAGGTGAAAAATCTATCCGGCACGCTGCATTTTGATCTAGAATACAACCAGCTGATCCGTTCCATACAAGGAAAGGAAGAAGTATTTCCAGACCCCATCCTGCAAGTGGCAAGACAAGAGCAGTTCCTCGCCGAATGGCTGAAGCAGCAAGCTTTCCCTGACATTCCTATCTATTCACTCATCCTTGTAGCAAATCCAAATTCTAAAATCGAAGTAAGCGGCGGTACACGTGAGCAGCGCTTAAAGATCCTCCACCTGGCCAAAGTGCCGTATGTCCTCTCCGAACTTCTTCAGAAAGGCTCGCCATCAAAATTATCCGATAAGCAAGGTGAAGCCCTCATTAAACAGCTGATAAGTCAGCACACTTCCTACACACCAAATATTTTAAGTTACTTTAAACTTCATCCGAACGAGCTTTTAACAGGCATTCACTGTGCTCACTGCAATGCGCTTCCGATGCGAAAGGTATATGGAGGCTGGTTATGCGCATACTGCAGTTATCACTCGCGTACGCCGTTTGTCGATGCACTCACCGACTACCGTCTGCTCATTAATGAATCCATCACAAATAAAGAGCTCAGGCGCTTTCTTGGCGTGCCCACACGAAATATTGCCAACAAAATATTAAGGCAGCTCACATTAAAGCGAAACGGCATGACAAAAGGGACCACTTACAGCCTAGAGAGAATTGGCTTGAAGTGAGAGGTATGGCGAGGGAGGGGGGGAACCGGCGCAATTATAGCCGGAGTCAATACAATAGTCTGGTCAACCGGCGCAATCCGGCCTAAGACTGACGCTATTAGCAGCAACCGGCGCAATAACATCCAAGACCGACGCAATTACAGTCTGAACCCGCACAATTACCCAAGCAACTAGTCAAATAACCCCTCCAACTGACGCAATTACCCGCATGTCCATCCACCGCCCACCCATCCGCCTCATGCCCACGCACCTCTCATATGCTATAATAAACTCATCAAAATCCCACCACTGAAAGGAAGTCTAACCATGAGCGAATTAACAATTGAAGAAATCAAAGAGATTATTCCGCACCGCTATCCATTTTTGCTGATCGACCGTATTCTTGAAATCACTGAAGGTGAACGAGCAGTAGGACTCAAAAATGTCACAGCGAACGAAGAATACTTTAACGGACATTTCCCTGACTATCCGGTTATGCCTGGTGTCCTCATTATTGAAGCACTTGCACAAGTCGGTGCAGTAGCCATGCTAAAAAAAGAAGAAAACCGCGGCAAGCTCGCATTTTTCGCAGGTATTGATAACTGCCGCTTTAAGCGTCAAGTCGTACCAGGAGATCAATTGAAACTAGAAGTAGAGATCACACGCCTTAAAGGACCAATCGGCAAAGGACATGCAATTGCCACAGTAAACGGCGAGGTTGCAGTTGAGACAGACATTATGTTTGCCATCAAAAATGCTTAAACAGCCTCTGTAAAGGCCGGCCGAACACATACATAGCAATGCACACAATCTCCAACCGGCCGAACGGCTTGCTTGCCGCATAAAGAACCGGGATGAAGCCGGCAAAACAAAAACATTCCTGTAACCCTTGGTACATCAGCGTTCGACTAGGATTCGACATAATCCTAGTTTGTGATAAACTGTGTGACACCTTGGGAAGATGCCTAGATCTTACCAAAAAAACCTGCAACCTATAGACGATTGCGCATAAGCTTGGTAGGATGTACACAGACTAACAGCAAGGCAAATGAGTCACGCACTCATAAACCCAATACGTTAGTCAGATAAATAATCAGGGGGTATTATCAATGAAAAAATTTATGATGACAACAGCAGCAGCTGTATTATCTTTAAGTGTATTAGCAGCATGTGGAGAGCCAGCAGATGAGCCGGCAGTAGACGAGCCAGTAGAAGATCCAGCAATGGATGAGCCTGCTGAAGAGCCTGCTATGGATGAGCCAGCTGACGAAGAGCCAATGGAAGAAGAGCCAGCTCTAGATGAAGAGCCAGCTGAAGACGAAGAAATGGATATCGAAGAAGAAGACGAAGAAGCTACTAACTAATTCTAGTCTGATTCTACAATACAAAAAACCCCGCCTAAGCGGGGTTTTTTCTGTGGTTACGAACATGATTTCAGGGTCTGGTAGGTGAAAATCAGTTTATCTAACTCCTCACTTATCTGCAATACTTCTTTTGAGTTCATCCCGAACCTGAGTGCTGAGACATGTAGCTCTTCACGCTTGGATTCGATCACTAAAAGCAAGCTCTCTTTATTCATAGTATTCACCCGTTATGGTTGATTTTTTAGCTGTTCTCTTCAAAAATATAAGTATACTTATTAGTAGTTATTTCCTATTCTACTGGATTTTCCATGGGAATACCACCATTATTTGAACAGATTTCAGTATTTTGTCCATTTAAGAAAAACAAAAAAGATGATGACTAGTTGCTGTCATCACCTTTTATTCGTTTGATTCAATTGGCAGTTCGAGATGCTCTCTTAGCTCATTAGACATTTCTTTACGGTCTTCATCCGAAACAATCACATAATAAAGACCGTCAATCCGTTCGTTTTCGCCTTCTAGCGCTAGCTGCTCTACCTGATGTCGTGCGCCGCGGTAGTTTGATTGGATCGTCCACATTTCACTTAACGTTAAATCCGTCCGTACTGATCTACCGACCGCATCTAGTATGTCTCCAGCTCGTGCAATGGATGAGATATCGGCAGCTTCTAGAATCACTGCTTCAACAATTTCACGCTGCCGGTCATTCCGGCCAAAATCTCCCCGCGAATCCTCTTTTCTCATACGCGAGTAGGCAAGAGCTTCCTCGCCGCTAAGCTTCTGCTCACCAACTGGGAACCGGTAGCCGCTTTGGCTGAACTCAAAGTCATTATCAACCGTCACCCCGCCAAGAGCATCGACAATACCAACGAAGCCTTCCATATTAATGCTCACATAATGGTCAATCGGAATATCTAAGAAGTTCTCAACGGTGTCAATCGCCATTTCAACCCCGCCCCACGCATAGGCGTGATTAATTTTTTCAACCGTTCCGCGCCCAATGATATCTGTTCTGGTATCACGCGGAATGCTGAGCATTTTAATCGATTCCTTTTGCGGGTTGACCGTGAGCACAATCATCGTATCCGACCGCCCTTTAAGCTCTTCTCCAGATGAATCCACGCCAGAGATTAAAAAGGAGAGAGGCTCCTGGTTTTCAACATCCACTTTGACCTCGCGTTTTTCTGATTTCTCTTCCTCACGCTCGATCGGCTCATACATGTCTTGCGCGGTCTCATTTACCGACGCCCACAAATAGACCCCATATCCTGTTATTGAAAGAAGAACGACAGCTGCAATTACTAGTAAGACTCGTTTCATCGACATTCCTGCCCTCCGTATAAGTTGTTCTTTGTTATAATGTACTTCATTATATAGGAAAATGGCTGTCGATGGAAATGGACGTCGCCTGCATCATCAATTAAAACAACTCTCCATTCACTAAACGGTACAATACTTCCTCATCGGTTAACGTACTTGCTGCGGATCCGGCCTTCTCACGTGCCTTCTGAAGCGTGCCAGAGTAATGCAGCTGTCCTTCTTTTAACACACCAATTTCATCACATAAGAAAAGAACTTCAACTACATCATGTGTCGTGTATAAAATGGTCTTGCCATCTTGCGCTAACTGTTTGATCAATTGATTGATTTCAAATTTTGATTGGAAGTCAATCCCGACAGTTGGCTCATCCATTAAGAGGATTTCTGGGTCATGGAGGAGGGCGATCACAATGTTTAATTTTCGCTTCATCCCACCAGATAATGTTTTGACTTTATCATGAGCACGATCGCCAAGCCCAATCATCTCTAAATGGTTAATCAGTGCTGACTTAGTGAGTTTTTTACTGGCAAATGCACTCCAGTACTGAGCATTCTCGAGCACGGTTGCTTCCTCCCAAATCGATAACTCTTGAGGTACATAGCCGATCAACTCACGAATTGGCTTTGTTTGCTTTTTTATATCAAAACCCGCGATGGTGATGTCTCCGCCAGAAGGCTCCAGGACCGTCGCTAACAATTTAAGGAGGGTTGATTTCCCAGACCCATTCGCGCCAAGAAGACCGTAGATTTGTCCTTCTTTAACAGATAATGATAGGCGATCAAGGGATTTATTCTTCCCGTACGATTTAGAAACATTTCTTACCTCGATCTGATTCACTTCAACCATTCTCTTCCCTCCAATCGTTTAATCGCTAATGTGAGCATGACACAAGCGGCAATACCATTCACAATTAAGGATAGGGGTGAAACAGAATCCACATGCATCACCGCAAAATGTGGAAGATACGCAGAGACCGCTCGAAGGACCTCAGCTAGTTCATGAACAGGGATGAAACTTCCCCCTAAAAGGCTTAAGCCGACGACCACCATCATGCCAAGGATATAATAACTAACAAGGTTCTTGCTCCAGGCCGCGAGCATAAAGGAAAGGGCCATACTTACACATACAAACAGCATCATGCTTAAGAATAAGCTCACACTAGGCGCAACTTTATGTAACGATAGTAAGATAAAATACGAAGCCGAAGCTTGCAGAATAAAGAAACTGACATACACAATAAACTGAACGAATAAATAGTTCCGTAATCCAGCAAACGTAGAGCGAATCCGCGGAAAGATCACCTGTTTTTCCCGAAGCACCCAATCTGATAGAACAATGCCAATCAACAGTGTGAAAAAGGTCCACATCCCTAAATACGGGTTTAACCACTGTCTTTGAACGTCAATTACCCGACCGTCACTTGAAACATCTTTATACTCGATCGTAAGCAGCGGCTCAGGGTCCCACTGGCTTTCGCTGTATTCAAATGTCCTTTGCCAAACCACATTTTCTTCCGCATCAAGCGGAAGCTCTAATAAAGAAGATAAAACGAGGACGCGGTCAGCAGCATTCACACTGCTTGACAGTCTCACTGCCATACTAGCGATAATCTCATTTATAATCCCAGTCGTTAAAGACTGAGGCGCGGTCCACACCTCAATCTTCTCTTGCCTGTTTCCCTGTTTTAACGCGGCTTCAAAGTTCTCCTTAATCACATAAACTGAATCGACTTCATGTCTCAAAAGCATTTTCCGGGCATCTTCCCTGGTGGTTGTAATCACAGAGATCCGGTCTTGGTTGGAAAGGTGTGTGACAAGCAATTTCGAAAAGACCTGGTTGTCCTCATCTACCACAGCAATTGGAATAGCGATTTCTTGTTGTCCTTTTTCAAGGAGAGTGGCAAAAAGCAGCATCCCGCCTATAGGTACCAAGAAAAGGAGCAGCAAGACAGCCGGCTTATAAAAAAGTCTGGAAAGAACCATACGTAAAAGCTTCATGAGACTATCTCGCTCCTTTCTTGGCCAATATGCCGGTTGCAGCGAATATTAAGGACCCGATAACGAACAAGCATAATGACTGGAGGCTTGCAGCTGTTCCTTGAAGAAGGGCGATAGCTGCATCAAGAGCCCATTTGTTTATCGTCCAATCACTTAAGGTTTGCAGCCAATCGGGAAAATAAAAAGCAGGAACAAAATGCCCGCCTGCTGTTGCTCCAATTAAAAAGAACAGCCAGCTGACGATCTGCACACCTTGCTCGGATTTTATCCATACAGAAATTCCGTAAAATAAGCTGCTAAATAAAAGCGCGAGAAGAACAATTCCCACTGCTATTAAAAATAAGGAGGCATTACCTTCAGCAGCATAAATAGCTGGCAAACCAACAACGGCCCCGGTTAAAAAAACGATAGCTGCAGCATTAATAAAGGTGGCTCCGGCAAAATGCCAATCATTGATCCCGCGTGTACGTAAGCGGTCAAAGGTTGCGGCATCGAATGCTTGGCGCAGGATATGAACGATAAAAAAGCTCCACGTCATCACAGCTAACACAAGAAAAGATGCGATATAGTACAGCACGAGATGTTCTTGAAATAACCCGCTGACTAACACTTCATCAAATACATCAAGTCTGCCTAAGGCATCGAGCGAAAATGTCACGATATTTCGCTGCAGCTCAGCTTGCCGTACATCCGCTGAAACATCCTGCTCCACCAAAAAATGATGCACGGCGTTCACACCGCTTTGAGCAGCTGAGACATAATGACTGGCAGCGGTTAGGAGCTGAAGGATCAGTGCTGATTGCAGCGGCTGACTGCTTTGACCAATAACGGTGATAGGGGAGTTTATTCCGTAGCGAAGATCATCGCTAAAGCCTTCAGGAATGACCACTAACGCATCAAGCTCACCTGAGGCTAGCATTTCTGTCCCTTTTGCTTCAGTTGTATCAAACGTCTCAATCACCTGTTCGACATCCTCGTTATCAAACATTTGGCCGATTGCTTGTTTCGTTTCAAATGTCTGATCTAAATCAACCACTCCGACTGACATTTTATTAATCGTATCACTTGGGGTGAGCTGGTGAGTGACGATGAGTCCAATCGCTGAAAAAAGAAGAAGAGGAGTAACAATAACTGTTACTCCAAGCTTCCACTGCTTAATCCACATATGAAATTGAATAGTGAGTAAAGCCGCAATATGCTTCATGCTGCTCTCCTAGAACAAGCCAAGCTCATACATCAGCTGACCAAGGCGCATTTCGATATCTTGAGTAATCTGCATCATATCCATTTGCGTTAATTCCACTATGTTAATTCCTTCATCCCCATCAAGGGTTGGGAGTGAAACCTCTTCAATGATCGTAGAATCTGACTCAACTACGACAGAAAGCGAGCCATTCTCAAACTGGTCATTAAGGTCAATGGTAAAATCGTATTTATAAGAGGCTGTTTCGTCTTTTAAATTAATCTCCTTCTCTTGATTCAATGTGCCTGTTAAAAGCGGCTCCATCGTTGAGATGTCGTTTGACATAACGGCAAATGTACGTTCAACTTGCTGCTCTCCTGTCCCAAGTCCAAAGAACTCAGACTGCATTGACAGGCTGAAAGGCTCAGATATTGTGCCGAATTCCTGTATCGAAACATGGAGGTTCATATCTTCTGTTCTCGAGCCATCGCCTGCACCAATTAAGTTGGTATACGCTACATTAAGCTCAGAATCTTGCTGTCCTTCAGGTGCAACAGTAATGACGGCTGCACGGTCGACTTCATTCGTATCAAGCTCAACATTTCTCGTCTCAACCATAAGGCTGCCAGCTTCATTTGTGTTTTCCGTTGAAATGGCTGTATTGATTTGACGGTTCACAACAATATTGCTGTTATCAACAAGAATCGTCGACGTGAATCCGTTCGGGAACTGAAGATTCGCTGCATCTGCTTTTAAGTCTTCAAATACGTCTTTTATCTCTGCTTGAATGGTTTCAACATTAAATTCTTCTAGGTCTATAAATTGCTCAAAAGTTTCGGCATCACCCGTCATGACAATTCGTTCTGCAATTAACTGGTGAAGCTCATCATCAGCTGCAACAAACTCGAAAAATTCATTTGAAAAGGCTGAAGCTTCTTCAGGAGACAGCTCCATGACCAATTCGCGTAAGCTCAGCGTTGTATCGCTATGTTCATAATCTACTTTTCCGTTATCCGTAAAGTACTCATCTTTCAATGAATCCATAAAGAAGGTTGAGTATCTAGATTGAAGAGCTTCTTGTTCTGCTTCTGAGAGCTTATAGTCTTCTAAGCTGTACTGCGCGGATTCCAGGCTTTCGATTCCGTCATAAAATGGGTCAAACATACGCATGAAATCACCGTATTGATCAAGGTTGATATAGAAGTATTCATCATAGAGGAAGGGAACCTTTAATCCCATTTGTTCATTTGATTGAATCATTTCTATCGTAAGCGCATCTGTTTGTTGAATATTTAAACCAAGTTCATAAAATGCCTGGTTCACAACAGGGTCCATTTCTTGTGTCATCGTAATAGACGAGGAATTTAGAATGGTTTGGATCATATCAAGATCGGGGTCATATGTAGCTGCATCCATATTCAGCATCCCGCTAAGAGTTACTTCAGAACGTGAAGGGTTTGATACAGTTAATTCGTTAAAGGCTAAATCTTCTCCGTATTTGTTCTGGAATTCTTCTGAAAGCTGTTCAAATGATTTGTATTCAGCATACAAGAAGCGCTGCTTATCACTCATAAATAAGCCCATTCCAAACGCAAGCGCAGCAAATCCCATTAATAGTACGGCTACGGCAGAAGTAATGATAATGGCTTTCTTTTTGGATTTCTTAGGCGGTGCAGTTTCACTAGGGGGGCTGTGTTCTGTCTCCTCATATTCTAGTGCTACAGCTGCTGCTGTCTCATCTACCTCCGTGCCGCAAGATGGACATACCGTTGCATCTTGCTTTAGAGCAGCTCCGCAATTTTTACATACCACTGGCAATCTCTCCTTTTATAATGAAATAAAGTGAAAACCGAGCTTCATTATATCTCTATTTTTCCATGAAACTGGTAACAAACACATCTAATCATAAGCCGTAATTACTGCTCTTTCCATGATTTCGACAATAAAAGACAAATATCCCAGAGAAATGAGACTAAAGGCTTGTCTAAATCTGTCTGTTATCTATGAATAATGGCCTGATCAAGCGTCCGTTTAACGTTCTGAATGTTTGAAGTGAAGAGGATATACGTATGTTTTTTTGTTTTTAGTACAACACGATCTAGTGCCCCGCTCGGATTTCCGATACGAATGGCAGAAGGATCCGCCCCGCCATATGTCTCATCTAGTGATACTTCTAAAATATCTGAAATAGGTATTTCCACTTTAGTAAACTGCCATTTAATGATGACCGATTCATTGACTTTTTTTACAGAGAGTCCAAACATCGCACACACCAGCTTCCATCCATTATTTTCATTCTTACTTAGCTACGATGCGAGAATATAGATGGTTTCGTATTCTTCCTATTAGTCTTACATACGAGCAACCTTTTATAGTAAAATAGAAACAGCTTGTCATAGGAGGTACACACCATATGAAGAAATTTTTAATCGCAGCAACAGCAGGCGCTATGCTATTAGCAGGCTGTTCTGAAGGCGAAGAGCAAACGGATGTTAAAGACGAAACTGAAGAAACAAACGAGGAACAAGAGATAGAAGAAACAGAAGCAGGAGAAGATTTTGCTGAAGGGGAACCGGTAGACAGCGCGGACTACATTGAAGACGGAGCGCCGATTACGGCAAATATTGAGCAGGAGGCAGGCGTACTAGGCGCACAAGTATTTGTAGATGGAGACACAGCAGTCGGCTCTCTTATGCTAGATGAGAGTGTCGAAGAAGAGCGAGTCGAAGTTCTTGCTGAAAGCTTTGCCGAAGAAATAAAGGCGGCACATGAAGATAAAGCCGCTAATGTGCAAGTTGTACAGAATAATGAAATCGTAGCAGATATTACGATTGAATAAGGTGGAATGCGATGAGCGGAGGCTTGTCGCATTTCTTTTTTTATTATTTGAAAATTTATTATTGAAATTGTTTACGCTTACATTTATAATACAGATAAATCGATTTAGTAAACCGGTTTAGTAAATCGATTTAGAAGGTAGCTTTATAAAGGAGTTTTCATGAAAAAGGTTACGATGATGGATGTCGCTAAAGAAGCGAATGTATCCAAAAGCACAGTCTCTCAGTACATTAACAAACGTTATGACTATATGAGTGTAGAGACGAAAAAGAGAATTAAGGAAGCGATCGAAAAGCTTGGGTATCAGCCGAACTACATAGCTAAAAGCCTTAAGCAGAAGAAGACATCAACAATCGGTGTCATTGTCGCAAATATTCTTCATTCCTTTTCTACTCAAGTCATCCGAGCCGTTGAAGATTACTGCCATGAACATGATTTCCATGTCATTGTTTGTAATGCTGATGATGATCCTGAAAAGGAAAAGAAGTATGTCGAGATGCTGCAAGCTAAGCAAGTAGACGGGTTAATTGTTTTTCCAACTGGAGGCAATGTCGAGCTTTTTCAGCAGATGGTCGAGCAAAATTTCCCGCTTGTGTTTGTAGATAGAAGAATTGAAGGCTTAGACGTGCCTAGCATTCTACTCGACAACAAAAAAGCAATAACTCTTGCAGTAGAACATTTGCTTGAGAGGAACTATAAACGGATTGGCATTATTACACCTTCCTTAATTCGTAAGATTACACCTCGTATCGAACGGATTCAAGGCTATAAGGATGCCTTAGAAAAACACGGATTAGAACTAAATGAACAATACATCAAAAGTGTAGATGTTCCTCTTATGAAAGATACAGTAAAAGAGATGTTAGAACTTCCTGAGCCTCCTGATGCACTATTAGCAGGGAATGATTTAGCGTTGATGGAAGTCTTGAAATTAGTGAAGGAAGAAGGTCTCGAAGTTCCTAGTAAGCTAGCAATCGTAGGGGTTGATGATGTTTCTTTTGCAAGCCTTTTCAATCCTTCGCTGACAACGATTGCACAGCCTGCTTTTGAAATGGGTACAGACGCAGCGGAACGATTATTGAACAGAATTAAAGGCTCTCCTGTAGAGCACAGCTGTGTGACGTACTATGAACCCGTTCTACGCAAGAGACAATCTAGTTAAAACAAAATAAGTAGATGGGAGAGCGATGATGAGAAAAGATGTTATTACAATTGGCGATGCCATGATTACATTTAATCCAGCAACGACTGGCCCAATGAGGTTTGTCCAAAGCTTTGAGCGAAAGGTTGGCGGAGCAGAGCTGAACTTTGCTCTCGGCTGTGCTCGCCTAGGCTTACAGACGGGCTGGATCTCAAGACTCGGTGCTGATGAGTTTGGCAGATTTATTATCAATTTTGTACGAGGTGAAGGGATTGATATATCGGAAGTAGAGCTGGTTGAAGGGTGCCCGACATCACTTAATTTTAAAGAGATTAGAGAAGATGGCACAGGAACGACCCATTATTACCGGTATAATTCACCAACCCAAGTCCTGACAGAAGACACGTTAAATGAAGACTATATTAAAAACAGTAAAGTCCTTCATGTCACCGGGGTATTCGCAGCGATTGATAAAAAGAATCCAGGCATCTTGCTTGAAGCAGTGAAGCTTGCAAAAAAGCACGGGGTTACGGTTTCATTTGATCCAAACTTGCGCTTGAAGCTGTGGACGATTGAAGAAGCGAAAGCTGCTTTTCATTCTATTCTTCCTTATGTAGATATTATCTTATCTGGAGTTGAAGAAGCAGAACTGCTTTACGGCGAGAAATCAATAGACGAGTATATTGATATTTTCAAAGGATACGGGATTAGAGACATTATCCTGAAACGCGGGGCAGAAGGTTCAGTCGGCTACCGCAATGGCGAGCTGATTTATGCTGATCCTGTAAAACCTAAAGTGGTCGTCGATACAGTAGGCGCAGGAGATGGATTTAACGCCGGCTACATTTATTCTTACTTAAATGGAAGCGCTCTCGATGAGTCCCTCGCATTTGCAAACTTAATCGGTTCGATGGTTGTAAGTGTACAAGGCGACAATGAAGGGCTGCCTTATCTTGATGATGTGATGGTAAGGCTCGGTAAGAAAGAAGAAGTGGAAAGGTAGGCGGGTAACATGAAGCTGCAGCTTGCCCTAGATCGTTTAACAAAAGAGGAATGCACAGACATTCTTAAAGAAACGCAATCAGCAATTGATTTTATTGAAGTTGGAACGGGCGTGATTAAAGAATACGGCACCTCAATTATAAAAGAAATGAAGCAGTCGTACCCCAAACACATCATTGTAGCAGATATGAAAACATGTGATGCAGGGAAGGCTGAAGCAGTGCAGGCATTTGAAGCAGGTGCCGATATTACAACGGTTATGGCATTTGCACATGATGCGACGATCCGCGACATGGTCGAGGTAGCGAAGAGTTATCAGAAGCGAGTAATGGTTGACCTCTTAGGGGTCGATAGCAAAGAGAGAATACATGAGCTTAAAGAATTAGGTGTTGATTTAGTTAGTCTCCACATCGGCAAAGATATGCAAGGGGATGGAAAGGTTGCCACAGCAGAGCTTTTCAGCTTACTTGAAGAAGTAAGAGCGGAGATGGAAGTGTCAGTGGCAGGTGGAATTAATGAAGAATCACTGCCGCAATTCCTTCAACACTCACCAGATATCTTAATTGTCGGCAGTGCGATCACGAAGGCAGATGATAAAGCCTCTGTTGCCCAGAAAATGAAGGAGATGATTTTAACTTGAAAACGACACTGAATACAGTAGCGAAAGAAGTAAATGAAGTCCTTCAACAGGTTAAAGAAGATCAAGCGATTGACCTCTCAAAAGCGCTGCTGCAGGCTAAACGGATTTTCGTTTTAGGAGAAGGGCGTTCTGGACTAATGGGCAAGGTCTTTGCGATGAGGCTGATGCATGCAGGGTTTCATGTTTACGCAGTAGGGGAGACAATCACACCAAGCATCCAGAAAGATGATCTGCTAGTAGCCATCTCAGGATCAGGCACCACAGGATCGATCGTTCAATTTGCAAAGAAAGCCAAAGAGGCAGGGGCTGAGGTTGCAGGAGTAACAACAGATGCCGCGTCTCCATTAGCAGAAGTGAGCAGCAATGTGCTAATCATCCCAGCAGCAACGAAATACAGAAGAGAATCTGAGCCGGATACGATCCAGCCGCTCGGCAATCAATTTGATCAAAGTCTACATTTACTTCTAGATGCCATCATCATCTACACCGTGAAAGAAACAAGCAGTCATGAAGAGATGAAAAACAGGCATGCCAACTTAGAGTAGGGGAGAGAATCATAAATGACCGATATTAAAGTATCACAAGAAAAGCTTAAAGAGTTAGTTGTAAATAAATTGACAGATGCATCACTTGTAAGGGAACATGCTGAAATTGTAGCAGACGTTTTAATACATGCCGATATGCGCGGCGTTAGTTCACACGGAGTTCTTCGTACAGAGCATTATGTTAAACGCTTAAATGAAGGCGGAATGAACCCGAATCCTGAATTTAAAGTAACAGAAACAGGTCCATGTTCAGCGATTTTTGATGGAGATGACGGCATGGGGCACGTTGTAACAAAAGAAGCGATGGATATTTCGATTGAAATGGCGAAAAAGAACGGAATCGGAATGGTTGGAATTACGAACAGCAGCCACTGCGGAGCTCTTTCATACTTTGTGCAGCAAGCAGCGGAACATAACCTGGTAGGTATGGCACTCACTCATACAGATAGTATCGTCGTTCCTTTTGGCGGGGCAAAGCCTTACTACGGTACGAACCCGATTGCTTATGGTTTCCCAGCTCGTAAAAATAAGCCGGTCATTCTTGATATGGCAACAAGCAACGTAGCATTTGGAAAGGTACTGCATGCTCGTGAAGCAGGCGGAGAGATTCCAAGTGACTGGGGCGTAGATGAAAAAGGGCAGCCAACGACAAACCCTCATGATGTTTCATCCTTACTGCCATTTGCAGGACCTAAAGGATACGGACTTGGCATGGTTGTCGATATTATGTCTGGAATTATGACGGGTTCAAGCTTCGGTCCTAATATTGCCAAAATGTACGGCGACTATGATAAAAAACGTAAGCTTGGCCACTTTATCTTTACGATCAATCCTGCGATGTTCACCAATATTGATGACTTCTTAGATTCAATGGACCAAATGATTGATGAAATTCACCAAGTAGAACCGGCTGAAGGGTTTGACAAAGTGTTAGTTCCAGGAGAACCAGAACAGTTAAAAGAAGAGGTTGCTTTAACTGAAGGCGTGCCTGTTACTAAATCGGTTTATGAATATTTAGCTAACTAATTTATCGGTTTTAAACGGTTACGATAACCGTACACAAATACACATTTAGGGGGATATACACATGAAAAAGCTTAAAGGGTTAGTGATTGGATCTGCATTACTTATGATGCTTGCTGCTTGTGGCGGCGGAGATACGGAAACAACAGCGGACGGTGTAGAAGAAAATACTGCATCTGGTGAAACAATTAACTGGAGAATGGGTCACTTAGCTGCTGAAGATCACATTTGGCACCAAACTGCTGAGAAATTTGCAGAGCTTGTTAGTGAGAAAACAGAAGGACAAATTGATATTTCCATCTATCCGAACAACCAGCTTGGCGGGGAAACAGAAGTATTAAACAGTGTGAAGGGCGGAAACGTTGATCTTCTTATCACTGGTGAAACGATGCAAAACTGGGCACCCAAAGCAGCTCTTTTAGCTGTACCATATGCATTCCGTGATTCAGATCACTTAAATGCAGTCGTTGAAGGCGAAATCGGACGCGAGATTGAAGAAGAAATCGTAGAAAAAGTCGGCGTTACACCTTTATTCCACATGGAGCGTGCACCACGTAACTTAACATCGAATGAGCCAATCAGCACACCTGAAGATTTAAGCGGTTTCAGAATGCGTGTACCTAATGTTCCGCTATTCATGGATTCTTGGAGTGCAGCTGGGGCGAGCCCGCAAGTAATGGACTTTAACGAAGTATTTACTGGGCTGCAGCAAGGTGTGATTCACGGTCAAGAAAACCCGGTTGACCTTATTCACAGCGGCGGTCTTTATGAAGTACAACAATATGTAAACGAAACAGAGCACGTGTACTCTTGGATTTATGTAGTAGTTGGGAACTCTCAATTCGAGGCGTTAAGTGAAGACTTACAGCAAGCGGTTATGGAAGCAGCTGAGGAAGCTAAAGGATACGGTGATGAGCTGTTCGTTGAAGAAATTCAAAATTACCGTGACACTCTTGAAGCTGAAGGCATGACATTTAATAGTGATGTAGACCAAGATGCATTCCGTGAAGCAATGGAGCCAGCGATTGAAAGTGCATTAACAGAAGAGCAATTTGAGCTTTACCAGCAAATTTTAGAAGTTCAATAAGGAATTCTAATAAGACGTATCAACTAGGCGTTGGTACGTCTTATTTCTAAGAAAGGCGATGAGAAATGTGAGACCGCTAAAACTTTTAGATCGAACGCTAGAAGTCTTAACTGCCCTATGTTTTATCGGTATTATTGTCGTTGTAACTATGCAAATATCTACTAGATTCCTACCCTTTTCAGCTGTTTGGACAGAAGAGTTAACACGTTATTTATTTATATTTGCGGTATCTTTTGGAGCACCGCTTGCGATGAAACGTCAAGAATTTATTAGTATCGATTTCATTTTGAATGCAATACCGGAGAGGTTCCGGAATTATTATACAGCGTTTACTCAACTTCTAGTCATTGTGATGTGTTCCTACATTGCCTATTACGGCTATTACTTCATGCTGCTTGGTCAAGGGCAGCGTTCAGCTACGATGGCAATTGAAATGTCATGGATACATGCAAGCATCGGTTTATCCATGCTGCTTGTAGGAGTGTATGCGATTATCAGCATCATTGATCTATTTGTTAGAAGGAAGCGAGGCGAACAAGCATGATGGCATTACTTTTATTCCTATCCTTCCTTGTTCTCATGTTTTTAGGAGTACCGATTGCCTTTAGTTTAGGGCTTTCAAGTTTACTTTATTTAATTATCGTTGATGTTCCTCTGACGATTATCCCGCAGCGAATGTTCTCTGGAATTAACTCATTCGTTCTTCTATGTATCCCGGGTTTTATTCTTGCCGGGAACTTAATGAATGCAGGCGGAATCACCGAGCGAATTATTAAATTTGCCAATGATATCGTCGGTCATATCAGAGGGGGACTAGGTCTGGCGAATATCGGGTCCTCAATGGGGTTTGCCGGAATTTCTGGTACAGCCTTAGCGGATACAGCGAGTATTGGTTCGGTCATGATTCCAGCGATGAAAAAGCAAGGCTATGATGCACCTTATGCAGCGGCTGTCACTTCATCATCCTCTACAATTGGACCGATCATCCCGCCATCTCTTCCGTTAATTATTGTCGGTACGCTCGCAAGTGTATCGATCGGAGATTTATTTTTAGCAGGAGCGATTCCCGGTGTGCTTCTTGGTTTGGGATTAATGGCTATGGCTTACTTCCTATCAGTGAAGAGAGGCTACCCAAAGCAAGACCGTAAGCCAATCGGTGAAATTACAAAATCATTCTTCGGCGCATTCTGGGCGCTTTTGATGACAGTCATTATTTTATACGGAATCCTTGGCGGTTACTTTACACCGACAGAGGCATCTATTGTTGCTGTTCTTTACGCATTAGTGATCGGGTTGTTCGTATATAAAGACTTAAAGATCAAACAAGTTCCAAAAATCATTCTAGATTCAATGATCAGCACAGCATCAATCTTAATTCTAGTAGGGTTTGCTAACCTTTTTGGCTACATTTTAGTAAGTGAACAGATTCCAATTTTAGTAGCAGACACAATCTTAGGGATTACAGAAAATCCAATCCTCGTTATTCTGCTAATTATCTTATTATTGCTATTTGTTGGAACGTTTATGGAAACAATCGCAGCTCTTGTTATCTTATTCCCGGTACTGCTTCCGGTTGCGGCTCAAGTCGGCATGGACCCAGTACACTTTGGGATCGTCATGGTGCTTGCATTAATTATCGGCCTGACAACACCGCCTGTAGGAGTTTGTTTATTCGTTGCATCAAGCATCGGAAAAGTGTCGATCTGGGATACGACCAAAGCACTTGTTCCGTTCCTATTTGTAAGTTTAGTCGTTTTACTTTTAGTTGCCTTTATCCCTGAAATTACGTTGTTCTTACCAAGTTTGTTTGATTAATAGGAGGCGTCTAGATCATGAAAGTTGTAAATGTTGAGGAAGCTGGTTCAATTGCAGTTATTGAAAAAGAAGTACCAGAAATAAAAGCGGCAAATGAAGTGCTGATGCGCGTTCGTATGGTAGGAATTTGCGGGTCAGATATGCATATCTACCACGGGACCAATCCATTAGCTACGTATCCGCGTATTATTGGACATGAAGTGACAGGTGAAGTCGTCAAAGCCGGCGAGAGTGTCTCTCGTTTAAAAGAAGGCGATAAGGTGGTATTAGAACCCATCGATACATGCGGCGAGTGCTATGCATGCCGTAATGGCCGAGCAAATGTGTGCGAAAAGCTTGAAGTATATGGTGTACACCGCGACGGCGGCATGCAGGAATATATGGTCGTAAACGAAGCTCACCTTCATAAAGTGGATGCGGCAATACCATTTGAAGATTCGGTATTAGTCGAGCCATTTACGATCGGGGCACAAGCCAACTGGCGTGGAAATGTCCAAAAAGGTGATACCGTTTTGATTCAAGGAGCTGGTCCGATTGGAATCTGTTGTCTGAAAGTGGCAAAGCTGCTTGGAGCTACATGCTTTATCACCGATCTAAGTGAAGAACGATTAGACTTTGCCCTTAAGTGCGGAGCAGATAAAGTGATTCACGCTGGTAAAGAGGATGTAGTGGAGACGGTGATGAAAGCCACAACTGGTGAAGGAGCTAATGTCGTGATTGATGCGGTATGTCTTCCGCAAACATTTGAACTAGGCATCCATGCAGCCTCCATTGCCGGACGTGTTGTGGTACTAGGGTTTGATGAGCGTCCATCAACAATCTCTCAGCTTCCGATCACGAAAAAAGAATTAACAATTGTCGGATCACGCCTGCAAACGAATCAATTTGAAAAAGTAATTAAGTGGATGGAAGAAAAAGAGCTGAATGTAGATGAAATGGTCACACATACTTTCTCTATTGATGAAATTAAAGAAGCTATGTCTTTCATTGAAAACAATCCAAATGAAGTACGAAAAGCAGTAATCTCCATGTAAGCACGATCTGCCCGCCCAATTAACGGGTGGGCATGATGTGTTGATTCGCAACTAACTTGATAAAAGGAGAATGATCATGAAAAGCTATCAAACCTTACAAAAGATGATTGATGCCAGCATTACCGCTGTCGTTCGCGGGGATACATTTGAAGAAGCCGAAACGATTGCTAAAGGCTGTATTGAAGGCGGCGTGACATCCATTGAAGTAACTTTCACCACACCAGATGCGATGCGTTTAATTAAACAATTAAGCACTCAATATCCTGATATTACAGTAGGTGCAGGAAGTGTATTAGATTCAGAAACTGCTAGAATCGCTATCTTAAATGGAGCGGAATATGTGGTTTCCCCGTGCTTTGACGCCGGAGCAGCTAAGCTCTGTAATCGATACCAAGTCCCTTATGTACCAGGCTGTATGACAATCCGTGAAATGAAGGAAGCGACAGAATACGGCGTTGCGTTAATTAAACTATTTCCAGGAAACCAATTTGAGCCATCCTTTATCAAATCGGTTAAAGGACCTCTCCCGCATGTAGCAATCATGCCGACTGGCGGAGTAAATGCTTCGAATGCCCAGGAATGGATTGAAAACGGGGCAGCTGCAGTTGGAGTCGGAAGTGACTGGAACAAAGCCTTAAAGAAATCCGGTGTAGAAGGCGTAGTGGAAGCAGCGAAAGTGTATGTGGAGCTATTAAATAACTAAAAAGGGAGGGAATAAGATCATGAGAATGGTATTCAGGTGGTTTGGAGACGGCAATGATCATGTGTCGCTAAAAGAAGTTAAACAAATCCCAGGTGTCGAAGGGATTGTCTGGTCTTTGCATGATGTTCCTGCAGGTGAAGAGTGGCCGATTGAGAAGATTCATGCGGTGAAAGAACAAGCCGAAGAACATGGTTTACATATCGAAGTGGTAGAAAGCGTAAATATTCACGAAGATATTAAACTCGGCCTTCCAACAAGAGATCACTACATCGAAGCGTACAAGAAAACGATTGAGAAATTAGCAAGTGTCGGCGTCAAAGTGATCTGCTACAACTTCATGCCGATTTTTGATTGGCTGCGCACAGATTTAGCGAAGGAACTAGAAGACGGTTCAACTGCGCTGTTTTACGAAGGATCAAAAATCCATGATATTGATCCAATGGATTTGGTCAAAAAGATTAATGAGAATTCAGAGCTGACCATGCCCGGCTGGGAACCTGAACGTCTAGCTGATTTAACAAAGCTGTTTGCAGCGTATAAAGATGTGACAGAAGAAGATTTGATGAGCAATCTTCAGTATTTCCTAGAAAATATTATTCCAGTTGCCGAGCAGCATGATATCAAAATGGCCATCCATCCAGATGATCCACCATGGTCTATATTCGGACTTCCACGCATCGTTAGAAATAAAGAGAATTTGCAGCGCATCTTAAATCTAGTAGACAGTCCATCAAATGGGCTAACTCTATGCAGCGGATCACTAGGATCTAACCCTGATAATGATGTGGCTGATATGGTACGAGAATTTGCCGATCGAATTCCTTTTGCTCATATTCGCAACGTCCGTATTTATGAAAACGGCGATTTCATCGAGACCTCACACAGAACGCAAGACGGTTCTCTAGATATCACAGATATTGTAACGGCCTATCACGAAAATGGGTTCACAGGCTATGCCCGCCCCGATCACGGCCGTCATATTTGGGATGAGAAATGCCGTCCGGGCTACGGGTTGTATGATCGAGCCCTTGGGATTATGTACATCTGGGGAATTTGGGATGCGTTAGAAAAAGCGAAAGCAAAGCAGGAGGCCTAAAACGATGCTGGCAATCAATGAAAATTTAAAAGGTAAAGTAGCGGTCATTACAGGCGGAAGCGGCGTGCTGTGCAGTGCGATGGCAAGAGAGTTAGGACGTCAAGGCGTGAAAGTAGCGATCTTAAATCGTACCGCTGAAAAAGGAAAGCAAGTGGAGCAGGATATTATCGAGGCAGGCGGCGAGGCGCTGGCGATCGCATGCGATGTTCTTGATTTAAACAGTATCGTAGAAGCAGAAAAAGTGATCACTGAAACGCTTGGCGTATGCGACATTCTAATTAACGGCGCAGGCGGCAATCATCCAAAAGGAACAACTACAAATGAAATCTTCCAAAAAGAAGATTTGACGAATGACTCGGTTAATACATTCTTTGATATGAGCAGCGAAGGCTTCCAGCATGTATTTAACTTGAATATTCAAGGGACGATCAATGCCACGCAAGTATTCTTAAAGCGCATGGTTGATAAAGAAGGCGCCGTTGTCATCAATATTTCGTCAATGAGCGCACCATCTCCAATGACAAAGGTGCCTGCATACAGCGCTGCAAAGGCGGCTATCGATAATTTCACGCAATGGCTCGCCGTTCACATGGCTCAGTCAGGCGTACGTGTAAACGCGATCGCACCAGGATTCTTTTTAACAGAACAGAATCATAAGCTGTTGAAAAATGAAGACGGCAGCTTAACAGAGCGTTCGGAGAAGATTATTACGCACACACCAATGCGCCGCTTCGGCGATCCAGAAGATCTGCTCGGCACATTGCTGTGGCTGGCAGATGAGAATATGTCTGGATTTGTAACAGGCATCACTGTACCGGTAGACGGCGGGTTTATGGCGTATTCAGGAGTGTAAGACGAGGGCACAACCGCTGGGGCGGTTGTGTTTTTCCATATATTTGCTGCGTTTGTTTGTATATTTGGGATTTAGTTTATAAGTTAGCTAATTCGTTTATAAAATGCTCTTTTCGTTTATAAATTAGGATGATTTGTTCATATCTAGATAACTTTGATTATTATGATCTTCTTAGAAGGACAAACCACTCAATTTGTCGAAGTTCTTCATCTGCTAAATCACTAACAAACCGCAAAGGAGCCTAATATGATTGCTAAACCTCGCAAAATCCCCATTCATATTGACAAATTAGAAGCTCTCCTCCGCCGAATCCCCGCTCATCACCCTAAAAAACCTCAGATTGAAGCCGATCTTGCCAAACGAAAAGCCGGCTATAAAGGTGAGTCCGCCCTCGATTACCATCTTAGCTTCCTGCCGCCAAAAGAGTACATCATCCTCCACGACCTTCGTCTCCAAAGCGGTGATTACTTCTTTCAAATCGATACACTCATCCTCACTCCCACCTACATCCTTATCATCGAAGTGAAGCATCTCTATGGAACCCTCTCATTTGAACCAGAATTTCAGCAGCTCGTCCGCACAACTCCTGAGGCAGAAGACACATTTCCAGACCCCATCATCCAAGTCCAAAAGCAAGCTAGTCAACTTCGCCAATTTTTAAAGAAGCATAAACTGCCGGATATACCGGTTGAAACGCTAGTGGTCATAACGAACTCACAAAGCAGAATAGCCCTCTCCGACTCCACGACCTATACAAGAAGACATGTAATACGCGACACGGTTTTGGTGAAACGGATAGAGAAGTTGACCTCGCAATATGCCACAATCATTTTCGATCCAAAGCTACTCAAAAAAGCGACTAGAATTCTAAATAACTCCCATGTGCCATCAATATTTGAACCCATCCATTTTTACCGAATTGAGCTAGATCAATTATTAAGCGGTATCCACTGTCCAAAGTGTGATGCACTTCCCATGCAGAGATTACACGGGAAGTGGGTATGCCCAAGCTGCTATTACCAATCAAAGTGGGCGCATATAGACAGCTTAGTAGATTATGTCTTACTCGTAAGTGATATGATTACGAATAGAGAAGCATGTGACTTTCTCAATATAAATCGTCCATTAGCATCACGCTTATTAAAGATAGTGGAATCGAGCAAAATTGGGAGTAAGAAAGGGACAAAATATAAGTTAGAGGTTGATAATTTAATAGAATTAACAAAAAAGAAAGGTATCGACTAGTGTCGGTACCTTTCTTTAAGTAGATATAAACGAATTGATATATTTTTGAACAAATCAGGTTCATTTATAAACAAATTTTCAAATTTATAAACGAATTCCTCTTTTTATCGCATAAGCGATTCAATAATATGGAAATAACCACTCTATTGCGTGCTTCCTTCCCTACTTCGCCTCAACCGCCGCTTCCAAACTCGCCGCCGGTCCAAAGAACTCATAATGTACGTGCTCGTCACTCACGCCCATTTCAGCTAAATACTGCTTCATTACTCTCATAAACGGAACCGGTCCGCAGAAGTAGAAGTCAGCCTCAGCCGCCACATCACCTGCTGCAGCTTTGAGCCATTTTAAATCAATCAAGCCTTTAAGATCAAACGCGCCGCGCTCAACGTCGGCCTCTGTCGGGTTTGCATAGACAACATAATTCTTAACCTGTCTATTAGCTCCGGCCAGCTCTTCCACATGCTCACCAAATGCTTGCAACGCACCGTTTTCAGCTGCGTGGATGAAGATCACTTCACGCTCTGGCTGTGCTTCAACCAATGTGTTGAGCATGCTCATCATTGGCGTCACGCCGACCCCGCCGCCAATTAGAACCACTGGCTTATCAGAATCTGTATTTAAAACGAAATCTCCGGCTGGTGCTGTCAGCTCTACTTTATCGCCTTCAACCACTTTTTCATGCAAATAGCTTGATACGACGCCATCATTTTCATGCTTCACGCTGATTCGGTAATAATCTTTTCCGGAAGCATCAGATAAGCTGTATTGACGAAGATGAGTATACTCGCTTTCCTCAGGCTTCACTTTAATCGTCACATACTGTCCGGCTTTAAATTCAGCAATCTTACCGCCGTCATATGGCTGTAAGTAGAAGGAGGTAATCACATCGCTCTCGACTACTTTTTTAGCGACGACAAATTCACGGAAATCAGCCCAGCCGCCATCTTGATTTTCAGCTTCCTCATACATTTCTTTTTCCACACCGATAAAGGCATTAGCAATCACGCCATACGCCTCGCCCCATGCAGCGAGGATTTCATCAGTAGCCGCATCGCCTAACACATCTACCATCGCATCTAGCAATGTTTCACCGACAATTGGATAATGCTCAGCCTTCACGCCAAGACTTCTATGCTTATGTCCGATTTGTTTTACAACCGGAATGATCTCTTCTAAGCGGTCGATATGAACAGCTGCCGCATACACTGAGTTTGCCAATGCTGTTTGCTGGCGTCCTTGTTTTTGATTCGCATGATTAAAAATATTTAATAGTTCAGGGTGACGCTCGAATAACATTTGGTAAAAACGAGTCGTAATCTTTGTTCCGTGGACTTCCAATACAGGAACCGTAGACTTTATAATAGAAATAGTTTCTTTAGATAACATATGCACTCGCCCCTTCTCATCTTCTGTTTTCTACACTTATGAGTATAGCTCGCAGCAGTTGGCAAGGGTGTGATATACATCACAATAGATGTGACTAACTGGTGAAATCTAACAGGTGAAAGGAGGGTACTCCATGCTAAATACGGATACGATTAAAGAGTTATTAACTCATTTTCCGCTGTTTAAACGACTCGACGATACGGCGCTCGATCAGATTGTTAATATATCAATATATCGTGAGTGGGGGCGGGGCAGCCATATTTTTATGCAGGATGAGCCGATTGAAAATGTGTATTTCATTTACAGCGGCCGCATCAAAATATATAAGGCCGATAACCGCGGCCGTGAGCAGATTGTGGCGATTTTACGAGAAGGCGAGATGTTTCCTCATGTCGGGTTCTTTAGAAAAGGCGGCTATCCGGCCTATGCACAGGTGGTTGATCATGCCCAGCTCGTTGTTATTCCGATAAATGATTTTGAAGACATTCTCCGCAAAAATCCAGAGCTGTGTATCCAAGTGTTTCATGTACTAGGAGAGAAGATCGTTGACTTGCAAGACCGTCTTGAAGCGCAAATCGTCAACAATACATACGAGCAAATTATTAAATTGATTATTCGCCTCGGAGAAACAAACGGTGAGACAGCAGAAAACGGTGCAACAGTAATCAAGTCTGAGTACACCAACCAGCAGCTAGCCAAAATGATTGGCACGACGAGGGAAACGGTCAATCGTACGTTAACCAAGCTCCGTAAAGAAGGCTTGTTAAAAGAAAGCGAAGAAAGTAGGCTCTGTTTTGTTCGCGCGGAAATGGAGGGGAAGCTCTACGGCGAGTAGTGTTTCCTCTTCTATAAATAAAAAAGACCTATTCCGCTCCTATCCTTCGACAACTCCTTCTCCCCTCTTGTGCAACCGATTGCCTATTTTTCAGAAAATTATTGCATAAATGAATAGGACCATACTACAATGAAAACTAGTAAGCGTTTTCAATTGTGCTAAAACCCGAAAAAAGAGAGGAGAATAAGATGAAAAAGAGTTTAGTCTTAATCATGATAGTAAGCCTTTTATTATCTCTGTTTGTGCAACCGTTTGCACAAACGAACAAAGCGGAGGCTGCAGGCGACCAAGTATACGATAAAGTCGTTCTGCGCGGGGAATCACCGCTGCGCTGGGACGGAGAGAACAACCCACTCACATTTGATGAGTCCGAAGGCTTATGGAAGAGTGAACCTGTCACACTTTCCGGCGGAATTCAGTTTGAGTATAAATTTGTCATGGATAACGAGTGGCTCCCTGGTGACAATTTACGATTCCAGGTGCCGCAGACAGGCGAATATGAATTTTATTTTGACCCGAGCAATCAACGTAAAGTTGATGTACGGCCAGCAACAGAGTACGACGGATCGATTACGCTTCAATTAACGGTGCCGGAAGATACACCCGATTGGGCCGTACCAACAGTCGCAACGAGCAATAACAGCTTCAATTACAGCGTGACACCGCTAGAGCGGGAAGGTAAGGCGTTCACTGTTACGTTAAACGGCCATGCAGGCGAGGAGATCGAATACCGCTACGGGCTAGGAGATTCGAAGTATCGTGAAGTTATTGATGCCAACCGCACCGCAACGTTTACGGAAGAAGGAACGGTTGTATCCGACACGGTAACAGAATGGACAGGCCTCCCTGTGGCTAAAAATGTCTCGCATAATTTTAACCACAACCCGTTCATCCCATCGCCAAATGATGATGTTGAGATTACAGTAGAGGTGGAGCATTACGGCCCGATTGATGAGGGCGGAATCTACTTTACAACAGACGGAAGCACTCCAGCTGGCGCGCGCGGGGAAGCAAGTTCTGGCGAGTTCTCTCCATTAGAGGTAGTCGAAACAAATCCAGACGATAACTTGCAGCGTACCACGTTAAAAGGATTAATCCCTCAGCAAGCAGACGGCACACCGGTGAAATATGTTGTCGATGTGTGGGCAGCTGAGGGCGTTGGATCTCAATTTGCCGATACAAACAGCTTAACAAGCGTGGAAGCAACCGAGTTTGCCTACTATGTTGAGAACTACAGCTCACCAGACTGGGCAAAAGATGCAGTCATTTATCATATTTTTGTCGATCGATTTTTTGATGGCAATCCAGATAATAATTTTGGGGTAAATCCTGACTTGCCGCTAGAAGAAGCATTAAAAGACTGGATGGGCGGCGACCTTGAAGGTGTGCTTGCAAAGCTTGATTACATCGAAGAGCTTGGTGTGGATACGATTTGGCTGTCGCCGGTATTTGAAGGTCCGTATTCTCATGGCTATCACCCAACAGACTTTATGGGCGTTGATCCGAACTTCGGCACTCTTGATGTGCTAAAAGAATTAATTGATGAAGCGCATGATCGTGATATGAAAGTAATCTATGATTTTGTCCCGAATCACACATCAAGCGAGCATCCATTTTTCCAAGACGCGCTTGAAAATGGGGAAGACAGCCCGTATTACGATTGGTATACGTTCTATGAGGACGGCACTTATGAGACATTTTACGGGATTGAAGAGCTGCCGCAATTTAATAACGACCATCCGGAAGCACGTGATTATATGTTAAATGAGGTCGTTCCATTTTGGTTAGAAGAGCTTGAATTTGACGGCTTGCGCCTGGATTATGCCAAAGGTCCGAGCTACAGCTTCTGGGTCGATTTCCGCGATAAAGTGAAATCGATTGATCCTGACATGTATGTTTTTGGCGAGGTATGGGACAGCCGCGAGAAAATTTCGAGTTATGCTGGAAAACTTGACGGCGCGCTGGACTTCGGCTTCCATGACACGTTTAAAGGAACATTTGCTTTTGACGGGTCGATGCAGTCTGTTGTGAACTATGTTGAGGAAAATGAAGCCGTGTATCACCCGGAATACATTATGACGACATTCCTAGATAATCATGACTTACCGCGCTTCTTATATGAAGCAGGCAATAACACAGACAAGCTGAAGCTGGCATCATTTACGCAATTTATGCTGCCAGGCTCACCTGTTATTTACTACGGAACGGAAGTCGGCGTCTCGCAAAGTGCGAACCATAATGAATTTAATGACTGGAAAGACCGCTGGTACCGCGAGTTCATGATTTGGGATGAAGAAAAACAGGACCAGGAACTGCTCAGTCATTACCAAGACATCATCGAGCTCCGCCAGGACCACTCAGCCCTTCGCACAGGTGATTTCCATGCGCATGCTGCAACACGCGATGCTCTTCTATTTGAGCGCAGCAATGAGGACGAGCGTTTGATTGTTGCTGTCAATAAAGGAGCAGAAGCTGTGCTTGCATTAGATGAAGAACTTGAATTAGAGAATCTATTGACAGGTGAAAGAGTGACGGGCGATGAGCTGACTGTCGGAGCAAGTTCATTTGCTGTCTATCAAGTGGTTGAGGAAGAAGAGGTGATTGAGCATGTCGCGCTGCGTGGCGTACATGACGAGGATATCGCCTTAACTTACGACGAGGCAGCGGGTGTATGGCGCTCAGAAGGCATTCACTTGAAAAATAAGCAGACTGTGACGTTTGAATATGTGATAAACGGAAGAGAATCTACAGGTGAGTTAACATTTACGCCAGATCGAGGCGGAAAATTTGAATTTGTCTTTGATCCGGCGGAGCCAGAGCAAGTAAGGGTGCTCCATCCGAGTGATAAGCGAGGTCAAAAATAAGAAAAAGTGCGCTGCGGCGCACTTTTTTTGTTGGGTTTCAGCATTGTAGGAGATTATCTTAGCAAATGGAGGAGTCATTCTAGCAAATCAGCCATTTATCCAGCGAAAATCCAAATCATTTTAGCAAATGCAGCAATATATTGGAAAAAGTCATCTGCTCAAGCCATAATTCGACCAACAATCCCAATTATTCGAATAAGGATCCCGATAATTTGAACAAACCCACCATTAATTCGAACAACATTCCACTTAATTCGAACAAATGCAGCAAAATACTGGAAATTAACCTGCCATCCACACCAGCTCCCTCCTCCAAATGCCCCGCTTACACCTAAATGAACAGTAATATTTTGGAAAACAACCATTCCATCCTTATCGAATCCGCCTTAATTCTCCACATTCTCCCAATCTCAAAAATGATAGGTCCCGCATTGGTCGCATAGTACGTGAATATGAAAAAATGTCAACAAATCTGACTTGACCGCGAATAAACCGCATACCTACAGTCTTTAATGTGGAAAGGGTATCTATGTCCTACTAACTCGCTAAGTAAATATGTAACCATCTTCTCATATATCGCTTTAATGTACGAAAGTGACAGCCTGATTTATAAGCCGGATGTTCTACTTTTATTCAGCTCGATGGACGGACAGCCAAAAGGGCAGTCGTTTGATTATAATGTGCTATGGCAAGCCATTGTTCATGAATATTTCAAATTTGTGAGCTTTCGGGGACGCGGTGCCTATTGCACCACTAAATGTCCTGCGATGGTTAAAAAAAACAGAAAAGAGGTATATGAAATGGCTTTTATACCGATCTCCATTTTTGTCATTTTTATTTTGGTGCTTGGAATTAGAGAGAAGATTATTCACAAACGAAACATCGACTCCATTCCCGTACGCGTCAACATTAATGGAATCAGAGGAAAATCAACCGTCACGCGCCTAGTAACAGGAGTGATCACAGAGACGGGCAAAAGAACAATTGGCAAGACAACCGGTACATCAGCACGAATGATTTACTGGAACAAGAAAGAAGAGAAGCCGATCAAGCGTCGTCTTGAGGGGCCGAATATCCGCGAGCAGCGGATCGTAGTAAAAGAAGCAGCAGATCTTGATGCCGAAGTTCTTGTTAGTGAATGTATGGCCGTTAACCCGGACTATCAGATCACGTTCCAAGAAGAAATGGTACAAGCAAACATCGGTGTCATTGTTAATGTGCTTGAAGATCACATGGATGTGATGGGACCGACACTAGACGAAGTGGCGCAAGCCTTTGTTGCAACGATTCCTTATAACGGACATCTCATTATTACGGAGAGCCCGTACACGGACTACTATAAGGAGATTGCGAAAAAACGTAATACGAAAGTCATCGTCGCAGACAACTCAAGAATTTCAGAGGCTTTTTTAAAGCAGTTTGAATATATGGTGTTCCCGGAAAATGCCTCACTTGCTCTTGCTGTTGCAGAAGCGCTTGGCATAGATGAAGAAACAGCGTTCCGCGGCATGTTAAATGCCCACCCAGACCCTGGTGCGATGCGGATTATTCCGATGGATGACCATTCAAATCAGACATCGTATTTTGTAAATGGATTCGCAGCAAACGATGCGGCATCAACAATAAATATTTGGAAGCGTGTCGAGCTGTTAGGCTATCCGACAAAACATCCGGTTATTATTATGAATTGCCGTGAGGACCGTGTCGAACGGACTGAACAGTTTGCCCGGGACGTACTGCCTCATATTGAGATGGACAAGCTCGTTGTTATCGGAGAGAGTGTATCGCCGATTGTTGATGCATTTGAAGATGGATTGATTCCAGCAAATGAGATTGTTAATTTCGAAGGAGCATCTACTGATGAGATTGCCGACTACTTATACGATGTAATGGCATCGACGACGATCTATGGCGTCGGCAACATTCACGGGGCAGCGGAGCCATTAATCGAGAAATTAAATCAATGTAAAGTGAAGAGATTAGCGAGTTAGACGAGGAGGAGCTAAGGTGTTTGGTACTGATTTATATGTGGCACTCGTAATTGGTGTCGTTCTGAGCTTGGTCTATGCCGAGAAAACCGGCATCATGCCGGCAGGGCTGATTGTACCTGGGTATTTAGCGCTTGTATTTGACCAGCCAGTATTTTTAATCATGATTTTTGCAATTAGTTTTTTAACGTACTTAATTGTTGTGTACGGAATTTCAAAAATAACGATATTATACGGCCGCAGAAAGTTCGCGGCCATGCTTACGACGGGGATTGTGTTGAAACTCGTCTTCGACTTCTTCTATCCGGTCATGCCCTTTGAGATCCATGAATTTAGGGGTCTCGGCGTCATCGTGCCCGGATTAATTGCAAACACTATTCAAAAACAAGGTGTGACGCCGACTGTATTAAGTACACTCGCACTAAGCGGGATCACATTTGCGATTATTTCGCTGTTTTACTTACTGTAGGGAGGGATAAATATGAGTCAAAAACGTAAACTGACCTTCCTGGAAAAAGTGTTAATGAGCACGAAGAAGCATAAAGTACATGCTAAAAAACACTCCATCATCGCATTCATCATATGTTTTATCATTTTAGCGAGTACCAGCTTCATTCGCCAGGCTGATGTGCCGACTGTGGCCAAAGAAGACGATTCAGTCTTTACGGCCTCGCTTGTAGGTGACATTATGTTTGGCCGGCATGTTGAAAAAGTAGCCGAACGACATGGCTATGATCATATGTTTGCTTACACAAAGCCATACTTTGAAGCAGCCGACTATGTGACAGGGAACTTAACAAGTCCAGTACTCGATGAAGAAAGCTCAAAGCCGTTAAGTGAAGAAGAGATTTCAAGCTTAGTGGCTGATAAAGAGGCAATCAAAACGCTAGAAGACGCGGACTTTTCTGTCGTCAATCTAGCAAACAATCATTCATTTGAAATTGATTCGCCGCAAACGAAAGAAACATTAGAAGCAATCGATGAATCTGATGTGGAAGCAGTTGGAGTCGCAACGGATTATGACGCGGCCCAAGGCGTGTCATATACAAAACATAACGGGCTTGAAGTCGCAACAGTCGGGGTAACCGATGTTGTCGCGCCGTCAAATGCAGCAGCTGTCTTAACAACGGACCCGAACGAGGCGCTGCCGTTAATCCGCGAGGCACGAAGCCAAGCTGATCTAGTGGTTGTGCATGTTCATGCCGGACAGGAGTATGACAGCTCACCGACAACACGTCAGGAAACGTTAATGAAAGCTTTCGCTGATGCCGGTGCTGATATTGTGATCGGGCACTATCCGCACGTGCTGCAGTCAGTCGATGTGTACAATGACACGTTAATCTTGTATTCAATCGGAAACTTCGTCTTTGACCAAGGCTGGACGCGCACACGTGATACGGCTATTGCGCAGTACAACCTAAAAGAAGATGGGACAGCTGAAGTCGAGCTCGTTCCATTCCGTATTTACGAAGCGCAACCGAAGCCGGTGGAAGGAGCGCTCAGCTTCTATCACCGCGGCAAGATTTTCAGACAGCTGACAAAGGATACGGAAAATACAGAGAGCATCAAACAACAGGATGATCGCCTGATTTTTGAAGTCGATCACAGTCATGTGCTGGCCCGTATGGATGATGCAAGATAAGAAAAAGGACTCCGGCGCATATTTGGCCGGAGTCACATTACTATAGAACGCGTCTTGCGCCGATATAACGAGGCGCCCAGTAGTCGCTTTTCTTATAATCAATAATTGTGGCACCTTGCAGCTGAGTCATCACAACCATCTGTCCATTGCCAACATACACAGCAGGAATAATCGAGCTTCCTTGGAAGAAGAGAAGGTCGCCTGTCTCAGGCTCAGTCACTTCAACACCGGTGAGGATTTGCTGAGAACCGAAGCGCGGCAGATCAAGTCCGACACTTTCTTTGTAAATGTATTGAACGAGACTGCCTGTATCAAAGCCGGTCTCAGAATTTTCTCCGCCAAGAGCATACGGTGAACCGAGAAGAACGCTCGCTTTTTGCACGATTGGATGATCAAGACGAAGGGTTAAGTCATCAAAACGTTTCACACCCGTCATCCGCTCCTGCCAGTACGAGGCAATATAGCTGATTGTCGTCTCACCCTCGTCACCTGAGGCGTGAACCATGTAGTTCTGGCCGAGATAAATGCCGACATGAGAGATGCCGGGCTGCCAAGTATTTGAGAAATAAATCGCATCACCCGGACGGATCAAATCGTCAAGGGACTGGCGTTTAAAGTCAATTTTTCCGTCTAAGACAGTCGGTCCTACTTCCCACTGATTATACGTAATCCTTGGGAGATGGACATCAAGTCCGTCGGCAAATGCCATTTGAATTAAGTAGGAGCAGTCAAAACCAGCGAGTGTATTGCCGGTTAACACATACGGCGTATGGATATACCTCATCGCCTCACGTACTGCCGGATGCTCGTGTTTCTCATACGTCCGCGGATGGCTGAGACGAAGCTCATCACGAGAGTAGCGAACCGCGCCAACATATGAGTTGGCGTAATAAGAGTCACGGTCAAGATGACGTTTAGCGACGCCGCTCGAAGCAGCAATCACAAATTCTTGGCTGCCGACATAGATGCCGCTTATCACGCTGCTTGACCCTTGGAAGAAAACAAGGTCACCAGGTGCAAGCTCAGACCGCTTCACCGGGGTGCCGGCTTCTTTTTGCCGTAACGGAATTTTTGAAAGCAGGCTGCCTGTTACATCTTTATACACGTAATGAACAAAGCTGCCGGTAGAAAAACCGTCACGAGGTGTCTCGCCGCGCTGATTGTATGGCGTGCCGATTAAGGAAGTGGCACGGCTTGCAAGAGTAGAACCGTTCGTTTTTGTATTCGCAGCAACAGTACTTGAAGAACTGCGGTGTTTTATTCCAATGTAGGAAGCGGTCCAAAATGGATCAGCCAGATCAATTTCAACAAGGCCTTTCTTACTACTAATGAAGCGCCCGTTACCCATATAGGTGGCTTCGGTGTACTTAAAATAAAGAATATCACCAACCTGAATCCCTGCTGCATCAATCTTTGTGCCTGAACTGGCATGCGTGTCTGCAGCGAAACTGACACTTACGATAAATATAAAAATGGAAAAAAGTACTTTCAAGAGGTTCACCTTCTATGAGTATTTATGTGGTCTATACGTACTAATAAGATCGGTATAAACCAAGATAAATTGAGAGAAGATGATAAAAATAGTTCGAATTACACCCTAGAGAGGAGGGGTTGTTTGAAGATTAAATGGACGACTCTATTTATCCTGCTGCTCCTTGTCATAGTGATATTTTTAATCGTCGGGGACCGAAGCGGTGAACAAGAAACAGGCGACTTATCCCTGCCTGATGAAGAGGTGGAACAAGTGAAACATAAAGAAGGCTACGGCGTGAGCTCGTCTAATCCGGTGGCAGTCGAAGTCGGAATGCGTGTGCTTGAGCAAGGCGGAAATGCAGTCGATGCCGCAGTAGCTGTGTCCTTTGCGCTCGGTGTTGCTGAGCCATATGGTTCCGGCCTTGGCGGAGGCGGGACGATGCTTGTACTGCCAAAAGCAGATGCAGAGCCGGTTGTCTATGATTACCGTGAAACAGCCCCGAAAGAAGGGCGGAAAAACAGCACCGGGGTACCAGGCCTTGTCAAAGGCATGCATGAGGTACATCACGATTACGGTGTAAAAAGCTTGTACGATTTACTCGAGCCGTCCGTTGAAATTGCTGAAGGCGGGTTTGTAGTCGATACGTATTTAAGCCAGAGAATTCACGGCGCAAGGCACCGAATTGACCAAGATGCTGCGAGTCACTTCTTTCCTGATGATGAAGCAATCAAGGGAGGAGAGACGTTAAGGCAGGAGGACCTGGCTGAAACGTTGAAACGACTGCAGGAATACGGGTTAAATGATTTTTATGAAGGCGATATTGCCGAGGAGATTGCAAATAACTACTCTGATGTTTCAAAGCGTGACTTAGAAGAATACGAAGTTGTGAAAACGAAAGCCGCCAAAGGCAGCTTCTACGGCTATAACGTGTACACGGCAGGACCGCCGACAGCTGGGATCACCCTGATTCAAATGCTGCAGATGGCCGAAGCGTACAAGCTCGACCGGATTGATAAAACATCAGCGGACTATATTCACCTGCTCGGTGAGATGGCTAAGCAAGCATACAATGACCGCTTGTCTAATATCAGCGACCCGAAATTTACGGAAATTGATACCGAGAAACTGGCAAGCGAGAAGTATTCAAGCAAGATGGCATCTGAGATCTCAACAGATGAGCTATCCGCTTCATTTGATGTAAACGACACACCGGCGGATGAAAATAACCATAATAACACGACTCATTTTGTAGTGATGGACCAGGACGGCATGGTCGTTTCAGCGACAAATACATTAAGTAACTTTTTCGGGTCAGGAAACATGGTGGAAGGCTTCTTTTTAAATAATCAATTAGCCAATTTCAGCTCAAATGATAAGTCTCCGAATGCCTACGAGCCGCAAAAAAGCCCAAGAAGCTTTATCACACCGACTATTGTTAGAAGTGAAGACGGTGACGATGTAATGGGAATCGGCACCCCTGGCGGCAGACGGATCCCGCAAATATTAACACAAGTGATGATCAGTGCGATGTTTGATGACATTTCGATTCAAGAAGCGCTCGATCAGCCGCGCTTTATTGTAGAAGATGATGAGATCTTTATCGAAGAAGACATGCCGGATTCCATCGTCTCAGATCTTCGCAATAAAGGCTATCTTGTCAAAATTAATAACTCAGATATGTTCTATGGCGGCGTACAGGTGCTATCGAAATTTGGAGAAGACGGAGAAGTGACCGGAGCTGCGGATAAAAGACGCTCTGGCGTATGGAAAGCAAGAAGCACGGAATAACAGATAGATAGATAGAAGAAAGCAGGTGGAGAGGATATGTTGAATTTATTAAAATCAATCGTGCCGCTCGCAGCAGTAGGTGTGCTGCTTGTGGCCCTCTATATGTTCAAACACGATGATATGCTGACAGAAGTAGAAGCAGGCGCAATCGATTATTTCTACACAGAGCTTGAGCAGCAAGAGATGCTGGCTGAATCACTAGGTGAAGCCCTTGATCATCCAAGATATGCAGAGAAAAAAGACCAGATCATCGCAAAATATAAAAACAACCAAACAATCTCAATCGCGGTCATCGGCTCCGATGCCCACGCACAAGGGGAAATCTTTGAAAATGGTCAAACGATTCAAATTCCATCATGGCCAGACTTAGCTGAAGAAGAATTGAATGAATTATACGGCGAGGAAACCTTTGATATTCAATATCTCTCAGGCTATAAAGACTTGACGACAAGCGAGTTCTACGCAGGTGAAGCCCTGCAGCAAATCGAAGCGATGAACCCAGATATCATTGTATTCGAGCCGTTTTTACTAAATGACCACTCAACTGTGCCGCTCGATAAAACGATGATGAATCTATCATCGATCGTGAGTGCCATCGATGCACAAATCGGCTCTTATGTGATCCTTCAGCCATCGCACCCGCTCTATAAACCCCAATTCTATCAAGAGCAGGTTGACGCATTAGAGAGGTTTGCACAAGAAGAAGACCTCCCGTATCTCGACCACTGGGACGTTTGGCCATTAACAAATGACCAAGAAATTGGTCAATATCTAGTTGAACTCCCAGGCAGCAAATTCCGCCCAAATAAAAAAGGACACACTGTCTGGAGCGAAAAAATTGTCGATTATTTCGCGGGAAATGAATAAAGCCACGAACCCTTGCTGCTAAAACTGATTAGGAGTAAGGGTTTTTCTAATTTAAGAGGGAATGGAAGGAGGTGAAAAGAGAATATGAAATAAAAGTAGAAAAGGTTACCACTCTTATTGATGAGCAAGATATAAACGAATTCATCTTATTTATAAATAAATTCCACTCATTTATAAACGAAAAGCGAAACTTATAAACGAACTCCAGCTTTTATCTCATAAACGCTTCAATTAAATGGGAATTCATCCCCGCTCTCTATCCTTGCAAATAAGCAGCTGATTCCAGCAATTCCTCCACTATTTCTAGCAAACTATCATATAATCCAGCGAAATCAGTATTTATTCTAGCAAACGCAAACAAATACTGAAAACCGTCCACCTCAAAACAATTCCTCCAAAAAACATGTGTAAAAATACCTATCTCAGGGTATAGGAATATAACAAGATAAACTCACCAAGAGGAGGCACCCAATTATGAAAACAGACATTTCCGTCCAAGAGCTGCTCGACCACTTAAGCGAATACTCACGAGATGACATTACGAGCTATGCCGCAGTAGCTACACTTCTTGAGAAACTGGGTGTCTCTATACTAGAAGAAGAAACTGACTAATGAATCTATACACGACGCTTATCAAATCAATAAAAATGAGCAGCTTCTCATCACAAGAAGCTGCTCATTTTTATTGTTCCTCTGTTATTTATTCTCAACCTCCACAAGTTCTAACCCCTTCTTCTTCATCAAATACTGCAGCCCCGTCCGGAAAGTCGAATGTACAACTAATTGGCTTGTATCTATACCTGAGCGGATAATCTCTTGTACAAATGTAGAAGAAAAACCAGTGAAGATTGTCTCCACACCCATTAGGCGCAACGAATCACGCAGCTTAGAAATCCGGTCACCAAGCTGCTCCATTCCAAGATCCCCAACCTCACGATAACTGATCGCCGTAAAATCTATAATCACCGAATCCGCCTTCTCTTGTGGAATGCGGTTTACTATTTTTTCCTGGATGGTAGCAAAACGTTCATATGTGAGAGCTCCTGTTAGCGGCACGAGGATCGTCTTAGGGATGATCGATGGAATAATCGGTGCTGATAACTCTTTAATCAATTCTTCTTTCTCTCTAATCGAATCTTTTAATAGCTGAATTTCTTCCTGATGTGTCATAGGATCATGCTCCCCCCTAAGGTATATGTGTTTAAAGATATTATATATGAAATTAGGAATAGGAGAATAAATTTTTCGAAACATCTACCTATATAGCTAAACAAGGTTGGACCCATAAGATTGTCCTTCTTAAAATATAGTATACTAGTAATCAGGTAAATCATTTATTAGGAGGGATTTTATGGGTAGAGTTAAGCTGATGTTTGTGATGAGTTTAGTGATGGTTCTATTTCTTATTGGTGCAAACAGTACGAGCGCACAGCCTGTATCCGTTGTCCTGAATGGGAATGTACAAACATATGACCAGGCGCCTGTAGTGGAAAATGGTAGAGTACTCGTTCCGATGCGGGGAATCTTTGAATCTCTCGGAGCGAATGTAGCATACAACAACACGACAAAGAAAATTACCGCTACAAGAGGAACTGAAAGAATAGAGCTGACCCTCGGTTCTAGACAAGCTTTCATAAATGGACAGCCTCATCAATTAGACGTGGCAGCGAAAGCTGTGAATGGAAGAACGATTGTACCTCTTCGTTTTGTTGGAGAAGTTCTTGGTGCCAATGTTAGATGGGATAATATAAGTAAAACTGTTTATATATCTAGTGGTTCATCAGCGAAGCCAGTCGATCCGACGAGACAAGCGCTGCTGCAAAGGCTGGCTCCTTATCAAGTAATTGGTGACGTAAATCAAATCTCAAATACTGAGCTTGAAATCTTTATCTTAACAAATGAGGAACGCCAAAAGCATGGCAAGTCACCGCTCGCCCTAGATGTAGAATTGAGCAATGTCGCCCGGATAAAGTCAAAAGACATGCATGATGTAGGGTACTTTGCCCACAACTCCCCGACTTATGGAACCCCTTTTGAGATGATGGACAGGTTCAATATTTCGTACCGCACAGCAGGAGAAAATATTGCAGCCGGCTATACAGGTGCCGAGCAGGTGACAAACGGCTGGATTAACAGCCCCGGACACCACCGCAATATGATTAACGACCGTTTCCACCGAATCGGGATCGGTTATTATAGCGGTAATAAGGGTTATAGCAGGTATTACACGCAGATGTTTGCGGGGAATTAAGCTAGAAAAAGAGCAGCAGGGCGACCTGCTGCTCTAAAACATCTTCTCAACCAACTGCTCCACCGACTCAAACTGCTCACGCTCTTCATTCGTGAAACGGACTTCCTTATACCAGGTATTATCAAGCTCCTCTACAAAAAAGAGGTCATATGATTCTAACTCTGTCATCGTATGCTCCAGTAAGTGGAGGATGGCAGTCACATCGGCAGTTAGATGCTCATTTTCCGAAGTGAGGCCGTTATGCTCATATCGAACGGTTAAAGAAATCTCGTTGCAAATACCTTCATCCCTAAAATCGGTACATTGATAGATAAGGTCTGTCGAATCAGTCCCTAATGTGAACCGCTCATTTTCTATTTTCTCAAACTCACTTTCCCATTTTACCTGCGATTCATAGTTGCTTATTTCCCAATTTGTATTTCTTAAATAATCGTATAGTTCCTCTGGTGAAAGAGGTGTGGTGGATGCATATCCATCAAAACGAATGTGCGATAATGTGTATTCATCATCAATATAGATCCGAGAAACATCTGCCCCGCTTTTGTCGATTAACGTCTTCAGCTGATGGAGTCTCGGAAGTTCTTCCTCTTTAAACTGTCTAAAGTTAAGTTCATCTTCACTTACTAAGTTGAGAGTTTTAAGACTCACTCCGTCTTCATCCCGGTGAGTGGGGAAAAAATCTAAAATGATATCCTCTTCATCGATCCCATGAAAACCTAATTTCTCAATATCTCCGGTAACCTTATCAAGTTTCAATTGTTCTTGGTAGGTGGTTTGTCCGTCCTCGTATGTATCCTCTATAACATTTTGCGGCAGTTCTAAAATAGATGACCTCGCCACCTTAACGGTAAACCAAAGCTTGGGATTTCTAAGTGACTGAACTCTGTAGGTTGCAGGTGATCCCCGTCCACTAGTTGAAACCCTATCAATTTTCACTGCTTCCCTGTGTTCAGCAATCGTATAGGCATTTACAAATCCAGTAGGCACATACCTGATAAAGAAAAGAAAACTACAGACAAGAGCTGCAACAGCAATGGTGCACACAATTACTTTTTTCTTTTTAGACCAACGTAACATTCTCTACCCTCCAATACGCAGTTAATCATACCAAGGAATGGTATCTATCACCACTCGTATTGAGATTGATCTAACGACTTTTAACCTATATATTTAGTCATTCATTTCATATATACTACTAGTTCGGTGTAATCTAATACATACTTTTACATTTTTAGGAGAGAACGATGCAACAATTAAAAGAACGATTTCAATCATTAAGTAAGAAAGAACGCATCATAGGTGGTTCAGCTGTAGTGTTGTTACTTGTAATAGCGTTGTTAAGTTATAGCGCAGGACATGGAAACGCAGCAGTCGAGCTGAGTGATAAAAAAGTGAAATTTGAGCAAATGGATGGCGAATTACTTTCTATCCGAATACAGATTAAGGAAGCAAATGAGGAACTAGAGCAGGTGAATAAACAACTAGCTGACGAAAGTGGAAAGCTGGAAAAATTAAACCAAGAGCATGAAGAGGTACTAGCTCTAGTTTCTGATAAAGAAAGTATTGAAAACGAGAAGAACGATCTAGCTAAAGAAATTGGTCAACAAGAAGCTTCGTTAGCTGTTATTATGCAAAAGATTTCTGAGAGTGAGTCGAAGCTCGATCAGTTGAACGAAGGGATTGTGGAGAAGCAAGAGCAGCCTCGCACATTACCAGCAGGCTACTTCACGGTCGGAGTGGATCTTGAAGAAGGGCGCTACAGAATCGAGCCAAGCAGCGGATCAGGCAACTATTTTGTTAACGATGGCAGGAAAGCAAACATCATCCTAGGCAGAGATGATAGTTTCTACCTGTCAGAATACATTATTCACTTATCAGCAGGAGACCAAATCCAAGCGACTCTTCCAGTGAAATATACAGGGGTTGAGTAGTAGGGTAAAGTCAAATATGAAAAGCAACGGTCCATAACTGGTCGCTGCTTTTTGCTTATTATACTCTAATTTAATACATGTACTTTAGTGTAAAGAAAGATATCACTACTAGGGATAACTAGGCTCACCGGCTTATTTCACTGGCATTTATTAGTCGAGTTCAGGGACTATTTTATTGTGATTTTATGTTCTATATTAATGAATAATGGGTATGATATAGTTATAACTCCATTAACTTTAATAGTGTAATGGTAAGATTTTGGTTGGGGCATCACCTAGTAGTGGGGTGGTGCCTTTTTTAGTGCTCTTTTAAGGTGTTTTATAGATTAATTCGAACAGCTTTCTTCATTATTCAAACGGCTTCGCAGATTATTCGAATAACCTGCTGAATAATTCGAACAACAATCCAATTAATTCGAATAAAGGCTGTAAATAACTGTAAAACATAAAGCCGTAATAAATAAGAGCAGCAAATCCCTCGCTGCTCTAAAACGTCTCCTCTACTAGTTGTTCAACCGATTCAAACTGCTCTCGCTCTTCATTGGTTAAACGCACCGTCTTATGCTCTTCATCTTTGTCCATAAAAACTAGCTCATACAACTCTAAGTGCATTAGTTCGTGATCGAGTGTCTGCAAAATAGCAGTCACATCATCAACTAGGTGCTCATTCTCTGAAGTGAGGCCATTATGCTCGTATTGAACCGTTAAAAGGATACCATTGCAAAGCCCATCTTCTGTGAGAGCATTACATTCAAATGAAAGATCGAGCATTTCTGTCATTTCAGATCCGAAGGTGAACCGCTCGTTTTCAATTTTCCTTAGCTGCTCTTCCCATTTTCTCACGGTGAAATTGTCTAGGGTTGGATTGTTTTTTCTTAAATAGTGATAGAGCTCTTCTAAGGGTAGTGACATTGTCAAAGCATATTCATCAAAGTGAATGGTCGATGGGATGGTTGGATCAGAAACGGAGACTCTATAGAAATCTGATCCGCTGCTTTGGATGAGAGAGATCAGCTGATGGAACCTCGACATTTCGTTCTCTCTAAAATTCCTAAAGTCAATTTTTTCATCACTCATTAACGAAAGCCTCTTATAGCTTGCCCCGTCTTCATTTCTATGTGTAGCATCGAAACTTACGTAGAGTCCATCAGCAGATAATCCTTGAAAACCAATCCTTTCTATATCACCTATAACCGTATCAAGCTTCAATTGCTCTTCGTATGTATCCTTGCCATCCTCGTAAGTATCTGCGAGAACCTCTTTAGGAGTGCGCCAAAGCAGATAATTATTCACTTTTACTTTGACTGTGAACTGGAGTCTTGAATTTTTAATTGATTGTACACGGTAGGTAGTAGTCGAGGAGCCAATCATAGAAGGTGTGCGATCCATAATCGTAACGGCTTCCCCGTACTCTGAAATCGTATAAACATTTAAAAAACCAGTAGACACATACCTGATAAAGAAGAGAAAACTACAGACAAGAGCTGCAGCGGTGATGATGCTCGCAATAACTATTTTCTTTTTAGACCAATGTAGCATGTTCATCTCCTGTTAGTTCCCAAGCGATAAGACGATCTTAACCAGCTCATCATAATGCTTGTCCATATTGTGATATAGCTCTTCATCAACTCCGTATTCATGAAGAGGCACCCTATAAATGTAGTCCCCAACTTCTCTGTAAACGGCAGGATACATCGAGTCTCTCGGTACGAAATAAAGCGTTTCTCCTTCATGTGTCTCTTCTACTAAATCACGTGAGACCAGCATTGATTCTGTCTCGTTTGGGTTGTTCCCTTCCTCGCTAATGAAAACACCAAACGCTTCAAATAATAGGGATGTAGATGAATCGGATAGTTCTCCACGATAAACGGTAGCTAGTGATGCTATCTCTATGAGAGTGGGATCACCTAAACGATAACTTGGAGCTAGGAAGTCGCCCCTTGTTTTATTTAATAACTCTTCAAACGTTTCACTATGGGGCACTAGTTGATCCAACATGGCGGAGAGTTCTTCATACGTCGTTCGTTCATAGTCGAGACTTTCAAATGAAATATAAACATCATTCTCATGCGCCACTAGATAATACATCTCCCCGTTCGTAAACACATCATAATTAATCGAATGCTCCACTTGGTAGAATTCTTCATTATCTTTTAAATTTGTACCGCTTGTTGCTCCGTCCGTGATGAGATAACTTAATTGAAGCTCGTCGTTATTAATATAGTAAGATACCGAGTAATCCTGTTTCATATCAAATTCAGATGAGACAACATATTGATCAGTCTCCTGCTGATCAAGAACCTCTGGAATGACAATGGCATCGACTAATTTCTCAATACGGATATTCTGCTCTTCTATTAATTCCATTTCTGTTTCTTTTAAGTTACGTTCGGATGGGAAAGATGCTTCTTCTTCCTGGTTTGCCGGAGGTGCCGCTTCTTCAGAAGGCGCGCAGGCTGCTAATAATAGCGTCGATGTAAAAATAGGGAGTAAAACATGTTTAAAAATGCTCAATATACGTTCTCCTTCGATGTCTAGTAAATTTGTACAATACTGTCATCATATCACATTCATAGAGCGGAGTCTGACATGACCAGAAGTTTATCGACATTAAAAAGCTTCCTAGCTAACTAGGAAGCCTATCCTTATACTTCTTCATCTTATAAATAACAGAAGGCTGGCTGATTCCGAGATACTTCGCCATCTCATACGTAGTCTTGCATTCGCTTTGCGCTCGGCTTAGTAGTTGAATCTCCACATGCTCCACAGCTTCTTTCATATCTCTTATCTCCATTTGGGGCAAGAGGTTTGTTACTGGCTGTGACACGTATTCATGAGTGGCGTTATTGATCTCACTTGGCAGGTGATGGGGGAGGATCGTTGGCTCTTCAATAGTGAGGACGAGCCTTTCAATCACATTCTCCATTTCCCGTACGTTCCCAGGCCACTCATAGTGATGAAGCAGATCATAAGTAGTTGGGGCAAGCTTTTTTGCCGTCTTATATTTTTCGTTCATCAATTGCAAGTAATGCTGCAAGAGGATCGTGATATCATCCTGACGTTCCTTTAACGGCGGGATCTTGATCGGAATCACGTTTAACCGGTAATAGAGGTCAAATCGAAAGGTCCCTTGATCGACCATTTCTTTGAGCGGTTGATTGGTCGCTGTGATTAAGCGGAAGTCGACCTGCTTCTCTTCTTTCCCGCCTACCCTCATAAACGATTTCTCCTGTAAGACCTTCAACAACTTCACCTGAATCGCCAGCGGCAGCTCACCAATTTCATCAAGAAATAAGGTCCCTTGATCCGCTTGTTCGATCAAGCCTTTTTTCCCGTTCTTATGCGCGCCGGTAAAAGAACCCGGCTCATATCCAAACATCTCTGATTCAAATAATGTCTCTGGAATCGTGCTGCAGTTCACTTCAATAAACGGCTGCTTATGTCTCTCGCTTTGATTATGAATATGGCGGGCGAGCGTACTTTTCCCAACGCCTGACTCTCCTAAAAATAAAATGCTCGCATCGGTTGCGGCGATTCGATGGAGGGTGGAGAAAATATGCTTCATTGACTCGCTGCGAAACAACAGCGGATGGTGGCTTGCTTCTTTTTCCCGGAGTTCTTCTACCTCCGTTTGGAAGCCTTCCATTTTCACTTGAAGCTGATCGTATTGTTCTTGTAGTTTGACAATCTCCGTTTGGTCCTGGCTGTAGCTGACCACGAAATGCAATGCTCCTTCTTTGTTGAAAATGGGGTAGCCGGTGGACATGACGACCCGGCCGGATGTTGTCTGCTGAAGCACTCGGACTTCCTTTTTTTCTTTTAACACGAGCGCATTAATGGAAGGGGAGAGCACCCCATTTTCCTCTAGCTCGTAAACTGATTTGCCAATATACGCGTCTGCTTCAAGCCCGTACATCGTCCAATGGTTTGGGTTTGAGAAAAGAATGATTCCTTTATGGTCCGTAATCGTAATGTTGTTGTTAGATGTCTCAATAATTTTAGCGAGGATGAGGGATAAATCTTGATCCATAATGAGTACCTCCAGCTTTTATTAATTTAATTATTGATTAAATCATCAGAATAATCAATAATTAAATTAGAATAAGTTAATCATGATTTAGAATTTAATCAGATGTTAAGTGGAAGCTCGGTTGTATTTATCAGAAAATTTGGCACATTTCTTGCAATTATAAGCTTAGTACATAGAGAGATGGTTAGGAAAGAGAGAGAACAGCGGGAGAATCAGAAGAAGGAAGGGTGTGGGTGCATTTGTTTAATCAGAAACCAGAGTTAAATAAGGTACTATCTCGATTGGATGTATTTGTGTTATCGGTCGGTGCGATGCTTGGATGGGGCTGGGTTGTATTATCAGAAAGCTGGCTCACTTCAGCAGGATCACTTGGAACGGTAGTAGCTTTTATAATTGGAGGAACACTCGTAACATTTGTCGGTCTGACTTATGCCGAGCTCGCCTCAGCCATGCCGAAAGTCGGCGGGGAACATGTGTATGTACATAGAGCAATGGGGGACAAGGCGGCGTTTCTAGCCTCATGGGCGATCACGTTGGGATATGTCTCAGTTGTTGCCTTTGAAGCGGTAGCCTTGCCTACAGTCATTGAATACTTATTACCGAATTATCAGGTCGGCTATATGTGGACGATCGCCGGCTGGGATGTCTATGCTTCGTGGGTATTAGTTGGCGTAGGTGGCTCAATTTTCGTTATGGCGATCAACTACTTCGGGCTGAAGCCGGCAGCAAAGATCCAAGTTATTTTAACAGCCAGTGTGATTCTAATGGGTCTTATGCTGATCTTTGGTTCTGCAATTGGAGGCGAACGTGCGAACTTTGAGCCCCTCTTTTTAAATGGACCAGCAGGAATCATGGCCGTCTTAATTATGGTGCCGTTTCTATTTATCGGATTTGATGTCATCCCACAAACCGCAGAAGAAGCTAATGTCCCTCCAAGAGATATCGGCAAGCTGTTAATTTTCTCAGTTGTCTGTGCGATTGGATTTTATATTCTTATCTCGATCGGTGTAGCGTCTGCTCTAGATGGACAAGCACTCGCCACAACGCAGTTAGCGACAGCAGATGCGATGGCCACATTATTCGGCTCCGCACTCTTTGGAAACTTACTTATTATCGGCGGGGTAGCCGGGATTTTAACGAGCTGGAATGCGTTTATTATTGGGGGAAGCCGCGTGGTGTATGCGATGGCTCAGTCAAATATGCTGCCAAAGTGGTTCGGCAAGCTGCACCCGAAATACAAGACACCATCTAATGCGATCCTGTTTATCGGAGCATTAGCGGTTGTCAGTCCGCTACTCGGACGACCTGCTTTAGTCTGGTTTGTAAACAGCGGCGGCCCGGCTATTGTCATTGCCTATTTAATGGTGGCGATTGCCTTTATTATTCTGCGTAAGAGAGAGCCAGAAATGGAGCGTCCGTATAAATCAGGAAGAACGCCGGTTATCGGCTGGATTGCTGCGGTGTTGAGTGTAGGATTTATTATTATTTATCTGCCGGGAATGCCAGCAGCGTTAATCGGTCCTGAGTGGGCCATCCTCATCGGCTGGTTCGTGATCGGAGGCTACTTCTTCAGCCAAATGTTAAGAGGAAAGTATGATAAGAATGAAGAAATGTTGAAGAAAGATAAGATTGGGTAGTTGAAAGTGATGAAACCAAGCTGGGAGAGAGGTGCCAGCTTGGTTTTTTAGTGATGAGTTAGGTGAGGATTGGTTTTTTTTGAACAAACTTCTCAATAATTTAAACAAAGCCGCCTTTATTTCGAATAACTTTTGGATTTTTTCGAACAAACTCGGCATTATTTCGAACAAATGGAGCCAGATATTGGAAACGGAAGAGGTTATGAAGCCCTATTCTAATTTATTAAAGTAAAACAGACTCTAAAAACTCTTCCCGTATTTTATACGTTTTAGGGCGTTGGGTCACTAATTCAACATAGTCTTCTTCCTCTAAATGCAGCATAATTTTATTTATTTTATATCTAGTGCTTTTTGACATTTCCATTAACTCTGTGACAGACATTGATGTATCATCATCTACGAAAGCATGTAAACTGGTCATTAATTGCAATAGATATCTTACTTCTCCTTTTTCTGCCCATTTCTCGCTTTGGAAGTAGGTTTGAATCCGTTCTAATTTTGCTAGATTAAGTTCCAAGTCCTCAATGATTCCTTCTTGTCCTTTTCTAAGCAGCTCTAGCATGTCAATTAAATAAAAAGTAGTCTCACCTTTATTTAGAGGTGAGGGGATTTCTTCGAGCGCTTTGTAATATTTCGATTTATCTTTATTAACTGCGTAGGAGAAAGTGATAGCTGAATATCTATCTAAATACCTGGACAAATAACTACAAACTAACAAGCGTCCTGTTCTCCCGTTGCCGTCATAAAATGGGTGGATGTATTCATAATAGTAGTGAGCAACCATATATCTGTATAACTCTAAGTGGTCTTCATTGTCTAGAAAACGGATGAGAGAATGCAGTGCCTCAATAATTTTAGTTTCAGATTCTAGTCCAATATGTGTAGTTGAGGTTCCGTCGTTATTTTCTACATAACCTTTACGAAATAATTCACCGTCAGGTACATCTTCTTGATTGATTTCATCAGAGACAAGCTGGTCATACAGTTTTCTAAAGTCTGTAATATCTTTAAAGGGCTTAATTTGTGATATAAAGAAGTAGGTTTTCATTAACCCCCTGAAACGTTTGTGCTTTGAATCTGGTTTACTTAAATCATTTAAAACCTCTTTTAATTGCTTTTTCGTACTTCTAATTCCTTCGATTTCATTGTTGCTTTGCGCTTCGTTGACAATTAATTTCTGAAAATAAGGTTCGATGACATATGGAGGAAGCTTACTGACAAGTGTAGTAATTTTAGAGCTGTTTAATAATACTTGATTGTTTAATGCCATTAATTTATGTGTGTTCACGTAAAATAAATTGTACGTTTCATTTAAAAGACGTCCTTTACGAAAGCCTTGTATGGAAAGAGAGGTTAAGTAGCTGCCATAACAATTTTTCCTCCTTTCAATTTCCTTTTCAAAAAACTGCTCCCCATCTTTATAAAAAACCTTAGAAAGTTTCTCGTATTTCACCGTTAATCACCTGCCTTATTTTAAATTATAGCGCTTTTTTAAAATTATATACCTTTCAGTTGTGAAATCAAAGCAGAATTATGCACTTATTTAAAGATAGATATAACTATTTAAGCCAATTTTCAACAAAAATGAAAAAATTCTCGTTGGAAGCAGCAGATTACTTTTATCCTTGATGGCACTCCTTTGATTTCATCAAATGTAGAATGCCGGCTAAACTTAAAAAACCAAGCTGACAATAAGCTGTCGGCTTGGTTTATGATGATATTTTTCAAAAACTCTAATCACAGCCGACTCCGCCAGATGAACTGCCGGAATCTCCGGGATAGCCGCAAGAGGCATTGTCTTTAGAACTGCTGCCGTGAACAGGAACATCAGAAGATACATGATGCTGCTGCGCATGCTTGACTTGCACACGTTTAGAAGCATAACTGAGGGTCATGGCTAGGATAATGAACAAGACAAGGCTGAATAACACAATTAAACTAACAGGCATACAATCACTCCTTATAGTCGAATGAGTTCAACTTTTTCATTTATACGATTGACTTACTTACTTCCAGTTTATTTAACATATGATCTAATTCTTGACTATATTTAATCGTCTCTGGGTGAGCGAGTCCATTTACAGTTCCGCAGTAGACCATAATGTCTCTAATCATTTCTATCCTTACTTCAATTTCTTTTCTAGAAAGTTGGTGTTGTTCAACCATGAGAGATTCCTTCCTTCATTATGAAATAAATAACAAATGAGTAGGTACAAAGTATATAATTATAATTAACTATTATATAGTATGAATCAAGCAGTGTAACCACCTTCGACAAAAATAGTAAATAATTATAAAAAATAGGAAAAAAGGACCGTAAAATGGATCCTCATTATAACTAATACGTAGACAAAATATGGGTATAGTTAAAGAAGAGACTTAAAAGGAGGCTGCACAGCATGTGTCATTATCAAAAAGGAATGAAAAATGAAGTGGCCTTCGTCTTCTCGTGTCCCGGTGCGGCCGAGGAAGCTGCTAATAAGCCTGCTGCAGGAAGAACAGGGACTAATTTACAGCAGCTGTTAAACATCTTGTCTCAGAAATACGGAGATAATATAGAATGGTCAAGAGAAGCGATTACGATCACAAATGCGTGGAGTCCAGTGGAGTATCGCAAGCTGACAGGCCGAACGGAAGCAACGGTGCGAGAGGTGTTGACCGAAGAGAACTTAACTCGCTTGGAAGCAGAGTTGCGGGCTGTTGAAGGGCTGGTTATCACAAGCGGAGGTAGAGCAACCCTTGCTGTTAATGCTTTAAAATCTGCTGGAAGAATACATAATAAGGTGAAAGTTCTCCACATCCGCCACTTAGGCCTGCGCGCACTTAATCAAATAAAGGTAGACGTTAACGGTGAACCTATCATATCGGTTGCCGATCAGCTAGCTAAAGACCATTCACTTTCCAGCCCGCAAGCCGGGAGGGAAAATACAATGAGGAGATTAGAAGTGGTGGCGGATGAGATTGGACAAGCGTTCATGGAGACACAAGCAAGAGGGGGGATTAGGTCATGAATATAAAAGATATACAAATTAAAAAAACTAAATACAATGCATAACCCCATCTCTTAGCCTTCTTCTTTTCATAATAGATGACGATGACACAGAATATAATCATATGAATAGCACCTATGAGAAAAAGGAAAGCACTATTTAAAATAAGAGAGAGAATACCCAGAATAAGAAACACATACCATAAATAATTTAGAAATCTATTCATTATTACCTCCTCTAACCCTCTTATTATAGAGCTCTATTAGCTCCGCAGTTTTTTCCATTTTACCTACAAGCGGATGCATGTAATCAGCCGTATCATCAACAAACATCCTGACGCAGCTACTCACGAAATGAACATCTAGTGTCTTTCTTTGATCGACCTTTACTAAAGCCAGTTCAAATTGTTTATAGATCATTTTCATCGTCCCATTGTACTTTAATTGACCTGGATAATATGTTTTAAGATCCTCTAATATTTCTTGGCACTTTATTTTAACGGCCAGCACTCCATCATTCATAGAGCTCTCTCCTTCCTCCTGTAATGTTCTTTACTATTCTAGTATCCGACCTAATCAATTGGAAGAATTTTATAAGTTTTGTACATATTTTCATAATTCGTGTACAATGGTAGTTGGTAAAAATATGGAGAAAGGATTTGATACTATGAAACAAGCAATTATTGGATTTGTCTTAGGAGCTTCTATTTTTGGCACGGCTGCTGCATATGCTGCAGGAGGAGGGAAGAACATTGAAGTATTCTATAATATTAACGATATTAAGATCGATAAGGTGTCGAATATGCCTCATCAAGATCCCTTTATCTACATGTCTACAGCGTATGTACCTTTACGATTTGTGAGCGAAGAACTTGGAGCTGAGGTGAGATGGGACGGGGAAAATCGAGTTATTCATATTGGTGAAATGGAGAACCCAAGTCCTGCATACTTTGGTAGAGAGGTCGATTCGATCAACAGAGAAGTGGCAGAAGGCGGAGAGCTTCGTTACGTATTTAACGAGAGACATGTCCCAATAAATGATAGCACCGGGGAAATGCAGAGGCATTTTCTATTATCAACGCTCGGAGGGGCATCAGGCGAGACAAACTCTCATTTTATTGAGTTTCCTTTAGGAGATAATTACGAGTATTTCCATGCTTCATTTGGCAATTTAGAGAACCATTCTAACCCAATGAATACACAAAAAGTGGTTGAAATTTACCTTGATGATCATAAGGCTGCGGAATACAGCATAACAGCAGAGGATGACCCTGAAACGATCAAGCTAGAATTAAATGGAGCAGAGAAAATATCATTTCATTTTAAACTAGCGGGAGAAGGAGATCAGTCTGCATCAAGTTATGAAGCCGCACTCTTTAATCCGTTTTTTACTAGAAAGTAATTCGGAAAGTCGGAGGTAATCTATGAAGGCAATAACTTTTGGCCTGTTACTGAGTTTACTAATCATAGCCGGCTGTTCTAATGCAGACTATGATCTTGATGAAGTGGTTGCTGTGTTAGAGGGAGAAGAGATTCAAGCGAAAGACGTCTTAACATTATATCCTTTAGATGATGAAGGGATTAGAAATTATGTGTTAGGCGAGGTCCTCGTACAAGAGTCTAAAAATATGGGCATTTTCATTTCAGAAGAAGAAATAGAAAACAACAAAATGGCACTATATCCAGGTCTAGAGCCGCAAGAGATTTATGAGTCGCTGCCGGAAGAGGAGAAAGCCTTTTATGAGGAGCAAACGGAAATACTTGATGTAACACCAGAGGAGTATTATGAAATCTGGCTTGATGTCCATCATACCCATAGTGCCTATATCCAGGCGTACATAAATAAAGTTATTTTTAATTCGGAATTAGAAGAAGACCTCGATCTTATGGACCTAGAAGACCTTGAAATCATGGATCAGAGGATTGACGACCACATGAATGAGCTGGTGGAGTTATATAAACAGAGCGGGAAGTTAACGGTAATGTAGCAAACAAATACGATTCAATTCGAATAGCTGCCTTTTTAGGGTGGCTTTTCTTCTTGTCGTTAGGAGAGATGACAGAATGAAGCACAAATTTTTATATAGTATATTGACTCTCATTATTATTTTGTTAGGTGTGCTATTAGTTAATTCTTATTCTCAAAGTAAGCAATTAGAAGAAAGAATGGAGGCGATGGAAGAACATCATCTTTTTAATATTTATTTCATGTATCATCATTCACTAGCCGGTCTGAGCTCCCATCTAGAAAGTGGTGCGGATACTGAGGATCTATCCTATTTCTTTCAATTCACTAACTTTCTTACAACCACATCAAGTGAACTTTTAAGAGAAGAAGAGTTAGATATTAGGACCAATCTGCAAAGGATAGACCAGGACCTGCAAGAGAATGATACGACAGAAAAAAGAGAGGCGCTATATGAGTTGGTTGATCAATTTCAATTAAATATTAATGAGGCGATCTTCTCCGAGGGTATAAAAAGTGAGCAGCTTGAAGAAGCGATGAATGAGTTTAACCAGGAGCTGGTTGAGTACCAACGTGTTCACGGATTAGGGGATTAAGGGAGGTATTATTAAGTTTGGATTTAAATCAAATGATTTTTTATGTGATTTTTACGTATGTAACAATCTCGATTATTTTCTTCCTTATATGTAAGCATTCAACAAATTCTACTAGTAAGTTTTTCTTTAGTATTAGTGCTGCCTGTCTTATGGGTTTTATTGTTTCCTTTGTAGGTTTCAATTTATATATGGGACATAATATGTCTTTCTTTATAGCGATTATTTTCCTTCATCTTATCTCCTTTATATGTTTTTTGTTATTCCAGGTCATTCTTTATACAGAAAAGTAAAATAAGTTTCCAGCGTAACAATTACGATAGATATTAATTTTTAAGTACTTACTAGCTTAACTGGGGGAAGATGTATGAAAAAACTATCAATCTTTGGAGGCGCAGCTATCCTCATATTCATTGTAGTGTGGAGCGCATTTCAATTAGTTGGAACGATTAAACTTGAAGAGAAAAACACAGAGATTAGAGCTGTCAGTCTTTTTAACGCACAAGTGAAGACAACGAACGGTTTAATAAGGGGTTACTTGGAAGGAGATATGCCTGAAGAGGTAATAGTGGCTAGTAGAATCACTCTCCAACATTCTTTTGATTCATTATCTCTTCAGTACTCTTCACTCCAGCAGATAGATTCTACCAACTATCGAGAAATGAAGACCATATGGGATGACTATCTTACTCTCCTTTATGAACCTTCTGAGCCGCAATTAGAGGAATTATTAAAGCTAGAAGAGGAATTTGGTGAGGTGCTGGACAGAGTTTTTAAAGAAAGTCATGAACAAAGGAGAAAGTTGGAACGATGGAAGACAAATTATTAAAGGCATAGATACGACAGGTTATCTGTCAAATCCAGTAAATTAATCACGCCTTATAACTGCTAGGGCGTGCATTTTATTCCTCTGCATAAATGCGTTGTAACTCCTCTTCAACCTCATCCTTTATTCCGTCTAACGATCTTTCAGCAGCGAATAATTTTAAAATCTTCCACTGTCCGTTGTATTCTCTGAAGGCAATGATTGTTTTAACCTTTCCCGTAGGATCAGTAAAGTCATTTTGATCTAAGCTGCTTACTTCTTCGGTTTTTACTAACAAAACTCATGAGGGTAGGGATTCAATGAAATCAACATTTACTAGCTTGTGATAAGTGGAGCGTTGATGGTCAACATTCATATTATCAATCATTGATTTTAACTTTTCATATGCAGTAGATTCGGGGTAGAGTAAATCGAGATTTGCTGCATAGTTTTCTTGGTTATTATTTATAATGTATTGCTCATATAAACTTGTAAGCGCTCTTTTTTCTTCTACGTATTCCCCGCCGCAACCAACAAGAAGAACTAATAGAAAGAGGAGTGCAGAAAACGTTCTTATCATAGCTTAACCTCCAAAAAATCATTCCTTTATACAAGTATATCATTTACAATAATAGGAAAGTTGGTTTTAAGGAGGTGTCGAATGGTTTATTTTGAATTACTTCTTATTCCTATGGTGATTATGTATATTCTAATGAGTTTGGATTATCCGATGAGGGTGGGCCGGAATACATACATCAATTATAGAGGCTTTAAAGGGATTGTTTATAAGGTGTACTCTGGATTATATGCGTTATTGGTGGTTGGTATTGCTGTACATATTGGTTTCCTTGTATCAGTCCCTGCATATTTCTTAAACGGTTTCCTGTTATTTCTTGCTTCGTTACTAATAGCTGTTGGATTTCTAGTGCTTAATTTCCTAATGGTGATGAAAAGAGCAGAACTGACAGCGGTGGTTTATGAAACGAACGAAAAGGAATTCGATATAGAATAGAAGTGTATAGCAAGAAGAGTATCGTAATACTGTACTAATGGGAGCGAGTGTTCAATAAGGACAGGGTTTAACACCATTAGGAGATGATAATAGTGAAAAGAACGATATATTGGCTATTAGCTGCTTTTATATTAATAATTGTATCTTATACCCTCTATGATAAGGTTATAAATCCGCCTTACAAAGGGACGGTGGTCCAAATAGACGGAAATAACATGTTGGTCGCAGCAGACACTGAAATTCAAATAGAAGGTGAATCTTCGAAGGATGAGGTTCAATCTTATATGAATGATTCGATTTGGTTTTCTACATCAGAAGATCAAATAGCAAATGTTAAAGTAGGAGATAAAGTAAAAGTGAGTTCTGGGGATTATGTTGAAACATCACTTCCACCTCGAATGGATGCCATAAAGGTAAAGAAATTAAGGTAGTTTTGGTTAGCTTTGCGTTGCTCAACGTGAAGAAGGCTAATCAAGGATAAAAATGCTCAGATTTCTGAGCATTTTTATTTTGCTGTTTACCTATATGTTAATTAGCATAAGATTTACGCTTTTTATAGCTGTTTTCTACCTTGTACTGAATAGTTATGCTGATAGAGACTGTTCTTTTTTGAGCCCTATATTAATTAGATACTTCCATTTTATGTTTTAACAACACTTCATTAAAAATACCGTCGTAGGCTGCTGGTACATCATTCTTTAGATATAATTTATATGCATCAAGGCCGACGTATTTTGCCTCATTTATAGAAGCAACAAATCCACTAATCACCTCATTCGTATCATCACGGAACTGCGTAGTGTGTAACATACGTTCAAGTTCTTCTTTCAGCCGTTCCACCTCTTCAAAATGAAAGGTCTCATAGGCTGTTAGATATTCGTACAGTAACTGTTCAAGCTGCTGCTCCTCAGCTTCACTAGCTTTATTGCCGCCGCACCCGGTGAGTAAGGTGGCAATTAGTAAAAGAAATATTAATGATTTCATTGTAGCCTCTCTTTGCAAGTGTGTAATAGGATAACCTAGTTGTAGTTTATCACTTTGTTTGCTAGAGAGGACGCATTTTAAGACTTAAAACCGGTTCAAAACAAAATACTTTTTCTCATCCTCTGCATCGCACAATCCCTTTAATTTCAGCACATCTGTAAACTCAACGAGCTCCAGCCGTTCTGATAATTCAGGTACACAGTCGGCTAACTCCGATTCGATCCTTTGCACAGTCTCATAGATCATTTTCTCATTCATATTAAAATGTTTGGCTGCTTTTTTGATGGGGGACTGGCGCCTAAGAAGCTGTAGGTAATGATTTTGGGTTAAAGCTAATTCTTCAAGCTCGGCTTCGATTTGGTCAATATACTTATATACATTGCGATCAGGTTCTGGCAGGCTTTGAATATAAAGCGTACGGGCAAATTGGTCACGGGCTTCACTCATTGTCATAACCCTCCACATATCCAAATTTTAAAACGTAACGATTTCGATTTGTGTTTATTTAACCATAAGAAGTATTCATTGTAAAGAGGGGTTCTGGTGTTTGACAGAGTATGTGGAATTCGTTATAGTTAGACTTAAATCGAAATAATTACGATTTGTATTAATGTGAATTGTAAGAAAAGGAGAGATGAAGATGGCTAAGAAATCAATGGTTGCCCGTCAGAAAAAGCGTGAGCGACTCGTTGCCCAATATGCTGAAAAGCGCCGTGAATTAAAAGAAAAAGGGGATTATGCAGCACTGGCTAAATTGCCGCGTAACTCATCACCTACAAGATTAAACAACCGTTGCGAGGTAACAGGACGTCCGCGCGGATATCTGAGAAAGTTCAAATTATCTCGAATTAAATTCCGTGAGCTTGCACACAAAGGACAGGTGCCGGGTGTGAAGAAATCAAGCTGGTAACACACTTAACTCCCGCAAAGCATAACAGCTCTGCGGGAGTTATTCGTTAATAAGGCCAAAGCATAATATTCTGGTAGGCAGCATAAATAAATGCTCCTAACATTAGGAGAGGAGAGCTCAAAAGGATCACATACCATTTACGCTTTGCACGTATTTTATAAAGAATTAAAAAGAGCAGTACAGCAAGGACCAGTTGAGCAAAAGACATCATGCTGGAATGAGACATGAACATATCCCATCTCTCCTCATCTGTTAAGTAGTAGGGCGGAGCGGACATAGACAAGCTGAACAATACATCTGAAATGAAAATAGCTGCCCATGTGAAGGGGAAGTTGAGCAGGGCAAGCACAATAGTAAATATGAACATAGCGCACCTCGAATATCAGTTTAATAGAAAATAGTTAAAAAATAAGGCTATACACTTCGTAAGAATACCACCCAAACAGAAGGAAAGGCGTACTCAAAACAAGTATGTACCATATCGACCGAGCTTCTAGTCTTTTTAAAAGGATGAATAGCACCAAGGCAGCCCCTATCTGGATAGGGAGCATTAAACCGGTATACGAAAAGAATATCGACCACTTCCCATCTTGATCGGCAGGGATGTGTCCTACCGTCAGCATCAAACCCGAAATTACAATAGCAGCCCAAGTGAACATATAGTTAAGTAAAATAATCACAACAATAAGAAAACGCATAAAGACACCTCTGATGTTTAGTAGGTTAATTTTACCAGAAAATGACTGAAAGATGTTGCGTCTCATCAGTTAATAAATGAAACTGGCTGACTTATAAACGAAACTGAGCTTGATATTAACGAAGAACCCAATTTATAATCGAAATCACTATATTTATAAATAAACGCATCAAATATCTGGAAAACCCACCGTCACACCACCGAAAAAACCTCCGCCCAAACGGACGAAGGTTCCACATATCTTCTATTAAGTTGAAATAAAATCTCCGCCGTTCACATGCAGCGTCTGTCCTGTCATGTATGATGAGTCGTTGCTTGCTAGCAGCACATAGCAGCCGACATGTTCAACCGGCTGGCCTGGACGTCCCATCGGTGTGTCAGTCCCGAACTCAGCAACTGCATCCTCAGGGAAGGTTGCTGGAATCAGTGGTGTCCAGATTGGACCAGGAGCCACAGCATTAACGCGGATGCCGTCTTTGACAAGAGCTTGAGCCATTGAACGAGTAAAGCCGTTGATTGCACCTTTTGTAGCAGTGTAGTCAATCAGCTGCGGGTTGCCGCGGTACGGGTTAATAGAAGTCGTATTAATAATCGTACTTCCCGGCTTCAAGTAATCTATTGCCTTTTTCGTAAAGTAGAAGTACGAGTAAAAGTTCGTACGGAACGTCTTCTCAAGCTGCTCGCTCGTAATCTCTTTAATACTTTGTTTTGGATGCTGCTCGGCTGCGTTATTTACTAGAATATCTAATCCGCCGAGCTCCTCTACCGTTTTTTCCACGGCTTCATTACAGAATGACTCCTCACCGACATCTCCTGAAATTAAGAGGCATTTCACCCCTTCTTTTTCGACGCGTGCTTTCGTATCTTCGGCATCTTGGTGTTCATCTAGGTACACAATGGCAAGGTTCGCACCTTCCTTTGCATACGCCACAGCTACTGCTCGGCCGATCCCGCTGTCGCCGCCTGTGATCAGCGCGACTTTTCCTTTCAGCTTGCCGGTGCCAATATAGTTATCGTCCTCATAAATAGGGAGTGGATTCATCTCACTCTCAATACCAGGCTGACGACTTTGTGATTGTTTTGGCTGTCCATCGGTTTGATGATTTCGTAAATCCATTCTAATCTCCTCCTATTAATTGAAGCATTATCCTCTCTCTTTCATTAACCTGCTAAAGCGGATTTTAAACCAATAACAGGAAATAGGGACATTTGAAGCATGAAATATAAGGGAAGTGGATATTTCCATTTTCAACGGAATAGATTAGAACATAGATGGTTGATCTCAATAAAGGGGGTCCATATGAAAAAGCTAATGATGTGTGTGGTGATGCTCGTGCTCGGGTTCGTTCTTATTCTAGGAACAGCTAATGAAACAAAAGCTGCAAGTGCTGAAGTTGTTAAAATGGACGGAGCGCAAGTGGTAAACGGGAGGACGCTCGTGCCATTGAGGAGTGTGTTTGAAGAATTGGGTGCAAACGTTATATGGAATCAGCAGCAAAAGACAGTCACGATCACACATGGCGCAAAGAAAATCATGCTGAAAATCGATTCGAATCAAGTCAATGTGAATGGTCAGCCGCAAACAATTGATGTTGCACCGACGATAATCGGAGGCCGGACCTATGTACCGCTGCGCTTTATCAGTGAAACAATCGGAGCAGTAGTGAAATGGGAGCCGGCAAGTAAGACGGCGATCGTCGTTTATAACGGTAAAGAGATTCACATCAAGACGTATCGATCCTTTCTAAGGGATACCTCTAAGACGTACACCTTCTCACATTATGAAGGTATCAGCGTACTCGACTTTTTCGAAACGAAGAACAACCGAGATTACTGGAACACAACATTTACGTATGATGAAACAACTGTCGGTACGATTTATTACCGCGAAACGGCAAACGGGTTATACATGGGCACTAAATGGAATGATGGAAAGTACAGTGAGAGCGTAGAGTTGAAGTATCCAATTACGGTTGGAAGCTCTTGGGTCAATTACAATCCTGAGGGGTACGGGTATTCACGATCGACCATCACTTCCACTAACAAGACCTTCCGCATGCTGGGAGAAACCTACGCAAATACAGTCGAAGTAAAAGTGGTCTCAAGCACAGGATACAGCTATCTAGCCTACTTAATGCCAGGTGCAGGACTGGTTGGAGTGTTAAATGTGAACGGGGAATGCGGGGAGCAGTGTACGGTGCTGCGTGAAATAAAATAAAAACTATCATATAGGTCTAAAGTAACTGGTAAAAAAGTTTTGAACTGTAGTATCAATGGGTATATGGATTCTAACAAAAGGGGGATGGCCGTGAAACACTCGAGAATATTCATCTGGCAAATCATTGCAGCACTTTCAATCGCACCTATACTTTTAAACGCTTATTTAGATGAGTTGACCGGTCAAACCTATATCTTTATTTGGTCCCTCTTTTTAATCCCTATCATACTCATGTTAGTTCTTTACCCGAAGTGGAAGCTCATCATAGCGACGACCCTCTTTTTCACGATCGTTAAATATACAATCGAAACCATAACAGGTGCTATAAATACCCAGACTGATTTCGTTGTGAGCATGATGGCGACACTCATCAATTGGTCCATCATATTCGTTGTCGCTTATTTCCGAATGGAGAATAATAAGTTGATAGAGCAAGTCAAAAAGCTTGCATTGATTGACCCGCTAACAAACTTATACAACCGCAGATACTTTGACCTGCTGTTAGAAAAGGCAATCCCGCACAGCGAACGAGTAAATAAGCCGCTGCTTCTTATGATCTTAGACGTTGATCATTTTAAGCGGGTCAATGATACGTACGGCCATATATGCGGAGACGAGGCTTTGAAACATTTATCGCAGGTGATTAAAGAAAATGTAAGAAGCTCAGATGCTTACGTTCGGTTTGGCGGAGAAGAATTTGCTGTCATTATGCAGGATACAGACATTGACGAAGGAAAAATCGTCGCTGAACGGCTATGCAGCGAGGTTGCTAAATCTACATTTAAATACGCGGGAACACATATACCGCTCACCATCAGTATCGGCCTCACAATGTATGTTGGAGGAGATAAAGAAGACTTGATCAATCATGCAGACAAAGCACTATACCAAGCGAAACAAAATGGACGAAATCAGCTCTCGGTGTATGAATGCACGGCTGTATAAGACAATAGACTGACCTCTTTGCTAGAAGCGAAGGGGTCAGTTTTTGGTATGCGAGCATATAAGTAAGAACGATCAAACAGGAAAATTTTGAGATTTAACCTTTCAATAAAAGGAATTAATTAGTATTATATTACTAGTATTATTACAAAAATAGATAATAGTTACCTAAGAATGAAAAGGGGTGGAGAACGCGTGAGGAAATGTCCGCACTGCGGAAGTGAAATGTATGAAGACGCAGCCGAAGACATTGAAATCACTCCGAAAGAGCTTATTCTGAATAGCTTCCCGGCCTGGATATGTGAAAACTGCGTCTACTATGAAAAGATTGTGGAGGGGGACGAAGATGATTAAAGATCAGGTTGCAACAGGTGAAATTATCGCTAAAAGAGACGACGTTACCTATTTGTTGAGTTATGGAAATGATCAAGCGAGTATTCTCCATCTAGAGGCGAGAGTGCTTAGTGCACCTATGCACCCGGATGCCTTTTTGAAGATGGGATACTGGGAGGATTATACGGGCGGAGTCGATCTAGATGCGGTGATTCCAACATTAAGACTTGAAACAGAATCAGGAGAACTTGTAGCAATTAATAAGCTCAATACCGCTCCGCAATGTTTTGTTTTCAGGCAGTCTCCAACCGATCAAAAAGCATTATTTGCAGAGATTGAAAAAGGCCGTTTGAGACAGGGGTGGAGTTTTACAGAAGGTCTGTCCTTGCTGAGTGGAAAAGAACAATTTATTCAAGCTTTCGAGCAAGCAACTACACAGTGGGATGCCGTAAAACAGTGGGGAACACTAAGTCGAATGCTCAATATTAAGACCGGAGACTACATCGTTGTACCTAAGCAGCCAGACTCAAAGCATTTTACGATCATGAAGGCTAAGCCGAGAGAAGACGGGCTCGGCTGTTATGACTTTATCGAACCTTTAAAAGGGACAAATGATTACCGCCACGTTATCCATATTGATCCTGCTAGTATTCAGGTGGTACATTATGAAGCGATGTATCCGGCTGTGATTAAGCGCCTCCTGAAATCACGAGCTTACTCAAGCCCCGTCAATATGGTAAGAAAAAAAGGCTTTAAAGAAGCCATACATACGTTGATGATCGAATTCAATAAGACTGAACTTAAACAAGCCCACCCCCTGCAAGCAAAAATGAAAGAGGTCGAGAAAAGGCTGTATCAAGAGTGGGTCGAGGAGGCAAGAAACCTCACGCCAAGTGACTTTGAAAAAGTAGTCAAAAGCTTTATGGAAGCAAAAGGATTTACGATTAAACGTGCAAACCATTACGACCGCCTTGGCGGAGATATTGACCTCAAATGTACAAAGGAAGTCCCGCTTCATACCCCATTTGAGCCGAGCGTGATGGAAGTGACGTACTACATCCAAGTGAAAAAACACAAAGGCATAACTGGTGCTACAGGCGTGAAGCAGCTGAATCAAATGGTCGATCACCTGCCTCGTGAAAACGGGAAGTATGTTCAGAAAATTTTGCTCTCGCTTGCAGATGATTTTAGCGAGGATTGTAAAGTGCTTGCCGAAGAGAGTGAAGTGCTGCTGATTGACGGGGTGACGTTTGCTGAGATGTATGTGAAGAGTGATTAAGAAAGTGGGGGAATAGAATATGAACATAAAATCCAAAATTCTATTTATTCTACTATTATTTCTTGTAAATGGATTTATTTGGATTAATATTTATAGTAAATCAAATGCTTTCTTATCTGCACCAGCTATATCCGAAGTAATCGAAGAAGAATTAGATAGAGAGTTATCCAAAAATGAGCTAAAAGATAATGAAGTAGAAGAAGACGTATTGATAGAAACAAAACAAGTTGAACCAGAAAAAGAAACCAAAATAGTGGTCGAAGAAGTAAATATAGAAGAAGATCAGTCAAACAATGTGAAAAATGAGAAATATGATGATACTGAAGTCTCAGCACAGCATGACAACATTGTAAGTGAGCAGTCTAACACTCATTCATTTAAAGTAGCATATTTAGCTGGTGACTTATTTTTTCAATATAATGAGGCTGATCTTCATTTATACATGGATGTTTCGCAAGTTGAAGAAAGGTTAGGAACACCATTGAAGGAGGAAGTGGGAGAATATCAGTCGGTAGTAAATGACCTTGTGATTAATGTTATTGCTTATCATTATGATGATTTGATTATTTTTTTTGCGTCACAAACGGCTGATGTAATAGCGATGGTGTATTCTGGGGATGTAAAAATACTTAAAGAGGATTGGTGGAGAGGGATTAGAGGAGACAATCCTACCTTAGAAAATGACCTGATATATAGTCTAAGTAGGAAGCAAATACTGTGGATAAATACACATCACTCAGATGTAACTGGAGACTTTACGATCGAACTCTTTTCAAATAATTATTGAGATGGATGACCTTCTTCTTCTCTCTATGCCCCGCAGCACTTTGCCAGGCATTTTTTTGAAATATATATGAATGACGTTATCCTCGACACCTTTAGACATCATCAACTCTCAAAATGTTGTATTGTATGAATAATCATATAACTCTATGGATATGGGTTTACATTTTAGCTAGAGCGGTTATTATCTATTAAACAACCATTTAAGGAGAATCGATGCGATGTCTACTCTAAAGGATCCGACAAAGTTTACAGAACAACATCTAAAAGATCTCATGCAGCAAGTTCAGCAAAAAGGGACGGAACAAGCTGACCTTACATCATCTCAGCTTGTCGAAGAGATTGCTGCGGTTTTAAGACCATTTGTTAAACAAGAAGAAGCATAATAAATGTATAAGTTACCCAGGTCATCACATACTAACCATTAATTAGTTTGATAACGGAGGGATCCTATGCAACGTATCACCTTACAAATTGAGAAAATGAGCTGCGGAAATTGCTTAGAAACGGTAAAATCAGCGTTAGAAGGGCTCGATGGCGTCGACCGTGCCTATGTTCACTTAGAAGATAAGACGGCACGTGTAGACTACGATGCCTCGCGCGTTAACACTAAGCAGATGGCCGAAGCGGTCGAAGAAAAAGGATATATGATTGTACCATGAGCCGATCTGTGGATAGGCTCTTTTTTGTGTGTACAAAAGGTTAATTTTTATAATTTATAGAAAATTTTAAAAAGTTATTGATATTTAAGATTAGTGCGCTTATACTTGTCGTAGTGAAACGATTCACTATATTAAGTGAAAAAAATCCTTATAATTTAAATTGTAAGCGTATTTATTCACTTATTGTTAATGAAACGATTCACTATTACTGGTTGGGGGTGGTATAAGTTGAAGAAGTTATATGGAGTCACAACAGCAATGGTTACACCTTTTAATGATCAAGGTGAAGTGGAATTTACAAAAATTGATGAGCTTACTGATTTTTTAATTTCAAAAGGTGTTCACTGCTTATATCCTTTAGGAACTACAGGAGAAATGCTACGACTGTCAGTGGGAGAACGGAAGAGTGTAGCAGAAAGAGTAATTAAACAAGCAAACGGACGAGTGAATGTTTTTATACACGTAGGAGGAAATACTCAAGAGGAAACGATTGAGCTTGCACAACATGCTCACTCTGCTGGTGCAGATGGAATAGGGGTTGTGACACCTGTATTTTTTGGGGCAAGTGATAAGGAATTAGAAGAATATTTTGTAAAAGTTGCCCGCAGTGTTCCAAGAGACTTTCCTATTTATTTGTACAATATACCTCAATGTGCAGCAAACGACCTTAATGCCGAAGTAGCTCAGCGAGTAGCGGATCGTTTTGAAAATGTTATCGGGATTAAATATAGCTTTCCAGATTTCTTAAGAGTGAATGAATATTTAAATATTAACGAAGAAACATTTTCTGTTGTACCGGGAACTGACAGATTATTTCTCGCAGCTTTAGCAATGGGATGCGAAGGAGTCGTTTCGGGAGTCTCTTGTGTGTATCCGGAACCCTTTGTCGGGATCTATAACGCCTTTTTGGAAAAAGATTTAGAAAAAGCTAGGAAGTACCAAAGAATGGCTATCCGCTATTGTGAAACACTTAAAAACGGTAGTAATATGTCATATTTTAAAGCAGCCTTAAAAAATAGAGGGGTAGACGTAGGATATATGAAAGCACCTCAACTCGATTTAACGGAATCTGAAATGGAAGAGCTTTATAAGAAATTGGAAGAGTTAGATCAGTCTTACTTCATAGAGCCTAATTCAATTTTTTAATATGTGTTTAGTGGAAGATTCCGGGTTCATCTGAAATAATTAAACTATACTGAATGATTATAGTATAGTTATGAACTTGGAGGAAATATGAAGAACATAACGATCAAAGATGTAGCAAATAAAGCAGGAGTATCAGTTGGATCTGTATCCAAGGTGTTAAATAACAAAGGATACGTTAGTAAAGAAACTCGTGAAAAAGTAGAGATGGCCATTGAAGCATTAAATTATCAAGTGAATGCAGCTGCACGAAGCTTGAAAGCATCAAGGACAAAGAAAGTAGGGATGTTGGTTTCTTATATTTCAAATCCCTATCTTATGTCAATTGCCAAAACGATTGAGGACTCGCTTCGTGAACTTGGGTGTCATTTATTACTCATGAGCCACAATGAAGATGAAGCGACTGAACGAGAGCTGCTTCAGCTGATTATGGAGCAAAGAGTAGAAGCACTTGTATTAATACCTACTGGTGGAAATAGAGAGATGGTTCAAACGGTCATCAACCAGAAGATTCCTGTGTTACTAGTAGATAAAAAAGTAGAAGGAGTCAGTACAGATTTAATTGTAGATGACAATTATTACGGGTCATATGAGTCAATTAAATATCTGTCTTCATTAGGGCATTCCCGCATCGGTGTAATTTACGGGGTTACTAAAAACTCTGTAGGAAAAGAACGGTTGGACGGGGCATTAGATGCAATTAAAGATTTAGGATGTTCTTTAGATGAATCACTTATTAGGCCAGGAGAATTTGATTCTGAGAAAGCTTACAAATCAGCAACGGAACTGTTACTTTTACCAAATCCTCCTACTGCTATTTATTGCTGTAATAATACTATGACAACCGGGTTAATTAAGGCTATCAACGACCGAGGCATAAAGATTCCCGATGATATTTCTATCATCACATTTGGAGATGCTTCTCAATGGGAGCTTTTACAGCCGCCGTTAACTTTAATGACGCAGCCACTCAAGCGTATTGGGGTCGAAGCAGCAATTTTGCTGAAGAATCGCTTAATTATGAATGAAGAGTATTTGCCAAAACAACTCATCATCAAACCAGAACTGCAAATACGAAGTTCATGTGCATCCCCAAAGGTTGAAGTGAGGGATTAAAAAGACTAATTATGAATAGAAAAGGAAACTTGTTATGTTGAAAAGAAGGCCTAATATAGCTGTAGTTGGCAGCATTAATGTTGATTTAGTTATGGTAACAAGCAGGATTCCAGAAATAGGCGAGACGGTTATAGGTACAGATTTCAGACAATTATTTGGAGGTAAAGGTGCTAATCAAGCTATTAGTGCAGCGAGGCTCGGAGGTAATGTATCATTTATAGGCTGCATAGGTGATGATGACTATGGCTTACGAGCTAAGAAAGTATTAATGGATGAGGGCATACAAGTTGAAGGAATTCAAATGACGCAAAAAGCTCCTACAGGCACTGCCCAAATTACTAGGTGGAATAATGAGAACTCAATTATTGTTAATCCAGGAGCCAATGCAGAACTGACCACAGAGTGGGTATTGGAGAATCGAAACATAATTGAAAGCGCTGACATTGTTTTGACTCAATTAGAAATCCCTAAAGAAGTGGTGCAGACTGTTGTTGACATTGCTTATTCAAACCAGATACCTGTGATTTTAAATCCTGCTCCTGCACAATACTTAAGTGACGAGCTGCTTAAGAAAGTAACCTATTTAACACCGAATGAAAGTGAATTAAATGTACTTGCTGACTCTGCAGATTCTACAATTGAAGCAAAATTCAATTTGATTAGAAGAAAAGGTGTAAGAACGTTGATTGTCACCCAAGGTTCAAAAGGAGTTACATTTAATATTGGCAGCGATCTTCATTATAAAGAGGCAGTTACAGTTGAAGCACTTGACAGTACAGGAGCTGGAGATTCATTTAATGGCGCATTTGCAGTAGCTATTAGCCAAAAGAGCAGCATTAATGAAGCTGTTGCCTATGCTGTGAAAGCTTCAGGAATTTCTGTAACTAGGCTTGGAGCGCAAGATGGTATGCCATATCAGCATGAATTAGTGTAAGTACTATAATACAAGATAAAGGGAGAGGTCATTGCTTATGAAAAAGTGGTTTGTATTATTAATTGCTGTTTGTATAGGGTTAGCTGCTTGTAGTTCACCAACAAATCAAGAGTCTAATGACGATAATAGTGAAGCAGCTGCAAATGGAAATTCAGATTATCCGACCAATCAAATTGAATTAGTTGTACCATATTCTCCTGGCGGGGCATCTGATATGGTTTCACGTTCAGTAGCATCTTTTCTTGAACAAGATTTAGGAGTTCCAGTAGTAACAACAAATAAAACGGGTGGTACTGGAGCCGTTGGAATGTCCTATGTTGAAGGTAAAAATCCTGATGGATACACAATTGGTTATGTTCCAGTAGAAATGGCGATGTTAAGTGCTCTAGGTTTCGCTGATATTGATCCTTCAAATTTTGATTTACTTGGAAGAGTCATTGTTATTCCAGCAGCCATCACAGTTCCTGCTGACGCACCTTATGATACAATCGAAGAATTTATCGAGTTCGCAAAGGAAAACCCTGGTGATATTCGTGTCGGCAACTCAGGTACAGGTTCAATTTGGCATGTTGCCGCTGCAGGTTTAGCTGAAGAAACTGAGACAGAGTTAAGGTATGTTCCATTTGATGGAGGGGCTCCTGCAGTTGCTGCATTATTAGGTGGTCATATTGAAGCTGTATCAGTTAGTCCGTCTGAAGTAAAGGCCAATGTTGATAGCGGTGACCTTAAGATTCTTGCAGTAATGAGTGCTGAACGAGATGATACATTCCCTGACGTACCTACGCTAATTGAGTCTGGAATTGATTTAGAGATATCAGCTTGGGGTGGATTTGTAGTACCAGAAGGAACGCCGGATGATGTAAAAGAGAAACTTGAGGCCTCAATTGAAGCCGCGGTAGAATCAGAAGAGTTCCAAAAAGTATCTACAGAAAGAGGATTGAATGCTTCTCACCTTTCTGCAGATGACTTTACTCAATTTGCTAATGATCAGTATGAATTTTTCGGTGAGCTCATCCCAAGAATGGAATTACAGTAAGCCTATTAATACTCATCAAAAGAGAGAAATGAGTGAGCTGCTATGAAAAAAGCGAATGTAGTATTTAACGCTATTCTCATACTACTTTCAGGTTTTTTCTTCTATCAGTCTTTGTCTTTTCCAAGTGGAGCTGGCGGGGTTGGTCCCGCCTTCTTTCCACGTATCATGTTAGTTTCGATCATTTTAATATGTACTTACAATCTGATTGTTACTTTAATTAATCATACCAATGAACCCTTCTTTAAAGATATTGATAAAAATAAGGGTATCGCTTTTTGTGTAGTAGTGGGAAGTATGGCTGTAATGATTTTCTTACTTGGAAAACTACCTTTTATTCTAATCGCATCTACCATGCTATTTATTCAGTGTATCATAATGAGACTGAAAATTCTTACATCTGTATTAACTGCAAGTATTTTAAGTGTTTCAGTATATCTAATTTTTGTTAAAGGTTTTAATGTGCTTCTTTAGGGGAGGGGTTTCTTAATGGTAGATGCACTCATACAAACACTCCAACCTTCTGTATTGCTTTATATGATGATTGGTGTTGTTCTAGGAATTTTTATTGGAGCATTGCCCGGACTGACAGCGACAATGGGTGTAGCTATTCTTATCCCTTTAACATTTTGGCTTCAGCCTCAGGAAGGGTTAGCTATGCTGATTGCCATCTACTGTTCGTCTATCTTTGCTGGAGGGATACCTGCCATTCTACTTAATGCTCCAGGTACACCGGCATCTATGACTACAGCTTGGGATGGCTATGAATTAAATAAGCAAGGGAAAACCGGCTTAGCTCTCGGGGTAAATGCGATTTATTCTGCTCTAGGAGGGATTATAAGTACTGTTTTTCTTCTGGTAGCTGCTTTTCCAATATCGAGGGTCGCTTTAAGTTTTGGCCCGCCCGAATATTTTGCCCTTGCAATCTTCGGTCTTTCAATGATGATAAGTGTATCTGGAAAGTCAATTAGTAAAGGGTTAATTATGGGCTTCGTAGGATTGTTTATAGCAACCATCGGTCTTGATCCGATGTTATCGATGCCAAGGTTCACGTTTGGCAGTACATCTTTGCTTGATGGAATCTCCTTTATCCCAATTATGATCGGACTTTTTGGATTAGGAGAAGTTCTGTCACAAATATTAGATTCAAATAAAGAAGAAAAAGTTAAACCGAAAAAAATCGGCCGTATCCTGCCAAATAAACAGGAACGCAAATTAATGCGTAAACCTTTTTGGTTATCTTCCATGATCTCGACAATCACGGGTGCTATCCCAGGAGCTGGCGGGGATATTGCCTCAATGATTAGCTGGGAGCAAAGTAAACGATTCTCTAAAAATAAAGAGAAGTTCGGAAAAGGTTCCTTAGAGGGATTGAGTGCAAGTAGTACTGCAAATAATGCGGTAATTGGAGGAGCGTTTACCACAATGCTCACTTTAGGGCTTCCGGGTGATAGTGTTACAGCTATTTTAATAGGAGCTTTAATGGTTTATGGAATGCAGCCTGGTCCTACGTTATTTACCGATCATGTCGACTTTGTCTATATCATTATTTGTTTGTTGTTTCTTGCAAATATATTAGTATTGTTTATTGGTGTATTTGGAGCCAACATCTTCTCAAGAATTATGTTAGTCAAACGAGAGATTATATGGGCTTCGGTTATCTTGTTTAGTATAGTTGGCGCTTATGCTTTAAATAATTCATTATTTGATGTATGGGTAATGGCCTTTAGTGGTGTCATTGGTGTGGTTCTAAGAAAATTAGACTTTCCATTAGGACCATTAATTCTAGCACTTATTTTAGGACCGATGGCTGAGTCGAACCTGCGTCGATCTCTATCCATGAGTTTAGATGGTTCCCTAACATACTTTTTAACTCGGCCGATAACAATGACTCTCCTTACTATAGCTGTCCTTTCATTAATTTTCCCTTTAATAAAAGGGCTATATTTCAAGTCTAAAAACAATAAAAAGCCTGTAGACTTTTAAATTTTCTAGGAGGGATTGATTTGAAAAAATTTATTAATGCACCCGAAAATGTAGTAACCGAAATGTTAGAAGGATTGCTATTTGCTCATTCGGATTTACTAAAAACAGCAGACGATAACGTAAAAAATATTGTTCGTAAAGATGCCCCTGTAAAAGACAAGGTAGCTATTATTTCAGGTGGAGGGTCTGGCCACCTTCCTCTATTTCTAGGATACATTGGTGAGGGAATGTTGGACGGTGTAGCAGTCGGGGAGATTTTTGCCTCGCCGAGCTCGAGTCAAATTCTTTCAGTTACAAAACAAGTAGACTCTGGAAAAGGTGTGCTGTATCTTTACGGTAATTACGGTGGAGATGTGATGAACTTTGATATGGCTGGAGAAATGGCGGAGATGGAAGGAATCCAAACCGCTGCTGTAATCGGTACAGATGACGTAGCCTCAATGCCAAAAGGGGAAGAAGATCAAAGAAGAGGGGTGGCCGGTTTATTTTATTTATATAAAATGGCAGCTGCCAAAGCCGAAGAGGGTTCTTCCTTAGAAGAAGTTGTGCGGGTAACTGAACATGCTAGCCGTAATGTTCGAACGATGGGAGTAGCATTAAGTCCTTGCACTTTACCAGAAGTAGGAAAGCCTACGTTTAATATAGAAGAAGGTCAAATGGAAATTGGAATGGGGATTCACGGGGAGCCTGGCTACTATAAAGGAAAACTCCAATCTGCTGATGATATAACCTCTACACTTATTGAGGAAATCTCAGAGGACTTATCTCTTAACCAAGGTGATGAAGTGTCAGTATTAATTAATGGTCTTGGGGCAACACCTTTAGAAGAGCTGTACATTGTTTGCCGAAAAGTTAAAGATATTTTCTTAGATAGAGAAATTAATATTGAAAAGGTCTACGTTGGAGAATATGCGACTTCTTTAGAAATGGCTGGTCTGTCTATTTCTGTCCTGAAATTAGATGATGAATTAAAAAGGCTGTTACATCGCCCATTTAATACGCCATTTCATAAGCAGTTATAAATGAATGTATTCAGAGGAGCTGAATGATGAGATGAACAGCTTAGAAATAAATGATATTAAAAGTATTATAATAAAATTAAAAACAATAATGGAAGAAAATAAGGATGATCTTTGTGAGTTAGATGCAGCCCTCGGGGACGGAGATCTTGGGTTAACAGTTTCAAAGGGATTCAGAGAAATTGCAGCCAATATAGATGAGTTGGCTGTTAAAGATATAGGTAATTTATTGAAAAGGAGCGGATTTATTCTTGCTGATAAAGTTCCTTCCACAATGGGTACGCTACTAGCTTCTGGTTTTATGCAAGCAGGTAAACTATTAGAAGGAAAAGAAAGCCTAACTCCGAATGAAGCAGCAACATTATTTGAAGGAATGATACTCGGGATAAGTAAAAGAGGCAAAGCGGCCATAGGAGATAAAACGATCATTGACTCACTCTATCCAGCACATAAAGCACTTGAAGTGGCTGCAGCTCAAGAGCTTTCTTTAAAGGAAGCATTCAAAGGAGCATATGAACAAGCTAGATTAGGTGCAGAACATACAAAAGAGATGCAATCAAAATTCGGCAGAGCGAGTAAATATCTCGAACGTTCTATTGGACATCAAGATCCGGGAGCAACAGTAGGTGCACTTATAGTTGAAGGGTTTCATTTATATATTAATGAGGGTAACAAATAGAGCCGATCAGAGAATGGGCTCTATTTTTATGGGCTGATTTTGTTATGGATTTCAGCGATTACTGAGGTTTTTTTAGCGAAATCCAAGATAATGTTAGCAAAACCTCTCATTATTTTAGCAAACGCAGCCAAATAAATGGAAAACGCAATCTATTCCCTAGCCCCAGCCGCCACGCGCAGCTTCTTCAACGCCGTCTTCCGCCACGTCGCGACCGTATTTTTCGACACCTGCTGCTCAACTGCAATTTGCCCCAGCTTCTTCTCATATACAATCGCCTCCTGCACCCATAAAAGCTCACGAGAAGACAGCTGCCCAATATACGGCTCAAGCTCCTCTAAGGGATCATCACAATATTCAACTAAAGAAGCAGGTAACGCAAAATCTGAACTTTCCTGCTGATCTTTCAGCACAAAACGCTCGTCATACACACGCTCACGCCTTAACTCCATTAACATATGCCCACGTACAGTGTGAAGGGCGAAGGTAGAGAATGCTCCTTTTCCTTCTTCATATTTCCGGTAAGCTTCCCAAAGCGCACACACTCCGACTTGATAAAAATGATCATGATTTCGGTAAAGGTTTAATTTCTTCAGCTGTCCTTTAATAAGAGGTTTATACTGGTTAAGAATTTCTTCAAACGGTTGAGCTTGCATCGTTAATCTTCCTTAGACAGAAGCGCTTCTGATATATTCCGCGGTAGAGCAAGCTTACTTAAAAAAGGTGAGCGGCGCATGTTGATAAAAAGAGAAAATGACCTCCCTTAAAGCAGTCATTTCGTTGTTTTGCTCTAGGGGATTTTATGAAAATGACCAGCTGGATGAGGCAAGAAATGAAGAAATGACTCAAATTAGGGTAATACTGAAAATAGATTTGATAAAATAGAATGAAAATCATAGTCATAAGGTGATCATTTGCGAGATAAAAAAATAGTCATTACAAGCTTGTTTCTTATCAGTTGGGCGGGGATGATCGTCTATGCCTCTTCTCAGCCGTATGCTGACCAAGATGTAAGACCGATGCTAGAGAATTTCTCACTAGATTGGGTGGGGCAGCTTTTTGGATTTGTCCATTTTTCTTATGCTGGATCTGAGGTCAGTGTGGAGGCAAGAGGTCCGGCTGCTTTTATTGAATTTTTCATTCGGAAAGGTGCCCATCTTATAACATTTACTGTACTTGGATCGTTGTTCATGTGGGTTTATCATACAGCCAACATCCGTTTGCCAAAAGCGATCGCCCTCTCATTACTCAGTGTTGGGATTTTTGCATCCATTGATGAATATAGACAATTTCTTCATCCGGATCGAAGTGGATTAATAGAAGATGTGATCTTGGATACAGTTGGAGGAATCCTTGGGATAATCATATATATTGCTCTCAGAAGAAGAGCATTTAGAAACAAAGCAAAAGCCTAGCGAAATCAATCGCTAGGCTTCATTATTCTTACGCACCTTTTATCTCAACTATCTCTCTGTCGAACTCAACCCAGTTCAATTTCTCTACCACATCTCGGTCCATTTTAAGCACAAACGACATAGGGTTTGCATCAAAGGTGCAGTCACCATATGGCTTCAGTTGAAAGGCTACTGTATGATCTGAATCTTTCTGTTCAAATCCTTCTATGTAATGAGGGCATGTGCTAGGCTCAAACGTGCCAAGTAACACAACCGCTGATTTATCAAAATTCACTTCTGGTATATCCCCTTTTAATTGAAAGAGGTTCCAATACTCAATCAAATCATAATGATCTAAAGCTTTATAAGCACTAAATTGAATATGATCTGTAAACATTTCCTCTGGAAGCTGAGCCTCCTGATGAAGAAGGGTAAGGGTATTGGTTTCTAATTCACTATTTACAATGCTGCAACCGGTAAATAATAAAGCTGCGAGAATAATTGGTAGAAAAGCTCGTTTCATTATTCAGTTCCTCCCGCCATACGAATATTCATTTTCCATAAATCTAACATATATAAGCGAACTATTACGTTACATTAAGGTTACAAAAAATGACAGAAACATAAATGAAGGATGTACGCGAGAAAAGGGAAATTAATGTACTTATATGAGTTATTAGTTTGACAAAATCAATCAAAAAGTGATAATTACCTACAAAAATAGTTAAAATAACTCAATAAAACAGAAAATTAAAAACATAAAATATGACAAAAAGCCCACACTTAATATCCTAAAATAGAGTACAATAGAGTTACTATATCAGGGTATTGGAGGGTTATCATTTGACGAACTCGTTATATGTGGACAAGCCACACGAACAGCAGAAAAATCAATCAAACATGAAACGCATCGTCTTATCGTCTTCATTTGCCACAGGGCTCTTCTTCTCCTCTCCGCTTTTAAGTGAAGCAGCCTTGGGGGACCAGGCACTCTCAGAGGGGATGGATCATCCTGACGTGAAGGATTTGCAAAAGGCCTTGAAGGATCGCGGACACTTTAACCACCACACAGCCACCGGTTATTACGGCTCCATTACAACAGAAGCTGTAAAAGCGTTTCAGAAGGCAAACGGACTTCCGGCTACTGGTCATGCGGATTTAGCTACCTTAGCCGAGCTTACTGAAAAGGAACAAGCAGACACTAGTTCAGTTTCTGTCTCTTCCTCATCAATAAGCGGGTCTTTGCAAGCAAACCAAGTTCTGAGGCAAGGAACAACAAGCGGAGCTGTTCAAGAGCTGCAGCAGCTGCTTGCTAGAACGGGTCACTTCAATGCAAGTGCTACTGGCTACTACGGGAGAGTGACAACCGAAGCTGTAAGGTCCTTCCAACGCCAGCATCAGTTAGCGGTTGACGGAATTGCAGGGCCGCAAACGATCACAGCACTTCAAAATGCTGCAGGAAGCGGTACAACTGTAACTCGTCCGCAGCAACCATCGAGCACACCGAGCCCCCAAGCACCGGCTTCTGCCCAGCCGACGCTTCGTGTAAATGATCAAGGGGATGCGGTGTCGTCCTTGCAACAAAAGTTGAAAGATCTAGGTTACTATACTTCTTCTATAACCGGTACTTTCGGCCCTCAAACCGATTTGGCGGTAAAAGATTTCCAAAGAGCTCATAATTTAGTGGTAGACGGAATTGTCGGAGCGAATACATATCGGGCGTTAGAATCAGCGCGTCCCAAGTCTTCTAATTCTGCACCGCCAGCTGCTGCACCAAGCAGTCCACCACAGCAGACGTCTAGCTCTTCTGTTTTACGCGTAGGCACAACAAGCGCAGCTGTAACGAATATGCAATCCCAGCTTCGTACGATCGGTATATTTGGACAAGCACCGACTGGATACTTCGGTACCGTAACAGAGCAAGCAGTCCGCGCCTTTCAACGTCAGCAAGGATTAACGGTAGATGGAATCGCAGGACCTGCAACTTTAGGCAAGCTGCAAGAGCTTGCAGGAACACCGTCCGCAGCACCGGGATCTGGCGGCGGATTTAATATGATGAATCTCATTGCAGATGCCTCAGAACAGTTAGGAACCCCTTATGTATGGGGCGGGACAACAGCTTCTGGCTTTGACTGCAGCGGATTTATCCAATTTGTCTTCTCGAAAAATGGCGTTCAGACACCGCGTACAGTCGCACAAATGTGGTCACAAGGAAGGTCTGTTAGCCAGCCTTCTGTGGGAGATCTTGTTTTCTTCAACATCAATGGAACGGGCGCTTCTCATGCGGGTATTTATATAGGAAGCAACCAATTTATTCACAGTGGTTCGTCTACCGGGGTTACGGTTGCCAACCTCAACACAAACTATTGGAAGAACAGCTATATTGGAGCGAAACGAATGCATTAATAGGATGGCCGCCTTCAAAAAAAAGGCGGCTGTTTTTTTTTGTTCTATTACAATACTATTTCGACAACGATGTAGTGTAATCAAAATGAAATATAAATTATGACAAAATAACCATTATTATGACCCCATAATATGATAGAATTTCCAGTAGACGAAGATTGAGACAACAAAGCTACATTATTCCTCACAATCTACCATTAACCAGCTACTATTATTAGACGAAAATCAACAATTGATATAGATTTGATCAATTTCAATTGATCAATTTCATTGGTTGCTTTTGCGGCTCAATTTTACAACTATACTTTAAAGAAGAAAGAAGGAGTGAGTGATTACATGCGCAAAATAATGCTCATGATGCTGGTCGTGACAATGATTGCTACGTCATTTACGTTTAACGCGGAAGTGGCAGAGGCGAGCAGTCCATTTCCGGATATGCCAAATTCCGGACATGACACAATTAATCGACTAGTGAAAGATGGTATTCTTGTAGGCAGTCCAGATGGTAAGTTGAATCCCGGACAAACGGTAACTCGCGGTGAAGCGATTACGATGATTGGACGTGCCTTAAAGCTTGATGGCACACAGCGTCAAACAAAATTTACAGATGTTTCTAGAAGCCACTATGCTTCAGGATACATCGCAACAGGTTCAGAAATGGGTCTTATTGCAGGAAGGACATCAACAACATTTGATCCAAGCGGTCATGTAACCCGTGCGGAGATGGCGGTGTTCTTACAACGTGCGTTTAATTTAACGAGAACTCGTACAGACGTCATTTACCGTGATGTCAATGCGAACACATTCGGTTCAAACGCGATTAACGCAATCACTACAGCTGGAGTTTCTGTAGGATATCCAGATGGATCATTTAAGCCAACAAATGGGACAACTCGTCTTGAGTACATCTTATTCTTAGGACGTGCACTTTACCCTGAATTAAAGCTTCCAGAATATCAGCCTAACCCAGATGTATTAGAGCAATTTGCGACAAAGGCAGTTGTGTTTAATGCGCCAAGCGGCTTAAATGTTCGTTCAGGAGCTGGTACACAGTATCCATCTATTGGAAGACTAGCAAACGGTACTGAAGTAAACTATTATAATGTGGTAGGAAATTGGGCAGCTTTTACATATAACGGTGAAATTGCTTATGTTTCATTATCATATCTACGTACCCCTTCAACAGGTGGTTCTGGATCACTTGCAGGTAAGACAATTGTAGTTGATGCAGGGCACGGCGGGCATGACCCAGGTGCAGTAGCCGCATCAAACGGACTTCGTGAAAAAGATTTTAACCTAGCAGTTGCATTAAAATTACAACGCCGCCTAGAAGCAGCGGGTGCAAGAGTTATCATGACACGTACGACAGATGTTTTCTTAACACTGACAGAACGTGCAAATATTGCAAACCGTAACAACGCGGATGCTTTCATCAGCATTCATGCCAATGCAGGTCCATCATCTGCCAATGGTTCTGAGACATTCTGGAACAGAAATCATGCGAGCGCAGATAGTAAGCGTCTGGCAGAGAGCATTCAAAGTGAAATGATTGCTAAGCTTAACACGCGCAACCGTGGCGTTAAAGAAGGGAACTTCACCGTCATTCAAACATCAAGAATGGCAAGTGTACTAGTTGAAGTTGGCTTCCTATCAAATGCCGAAGAAGCTCGTAAACTAGCATCAAACTCATTCCAAGAAGACGCTGCAGAAGCGATTTTCCAAGGGACTGTGAAGTATTTCCGTTAAATAGTAGATTGTAGACTGCCAGACTTCGGTTTGGCAGTCTTTTTTTATATCCTATTAAAAAGCCCCCAGTTAGCAGATTCGAGCTATATTACAATGAGCCAGCGAATCCTTATACCCATATAAATGAAACCTAAACCACCTCCGTAACGTCTGATAAAGTAAAGGGAGATGACATTTATGTTAAATAAAGGTATACCTATATTTGCGGCTATTTTACTAGTATCCGGTTGTGGAGCCGATGTAAATACAGTCAGCGCGCCAGAGGAAGACCATAATAGGGAAGGTGAGGTAGAGGAAGTAGATGCAGCAACCTATGAATAGCAACCTATGAATATCCAGCACCTCAAGTACCTAAGGACATATCAGCTACATTTGAAATGGATCATCCAATTGTTGTCTACTTTCATCACGTAGATGATGAAAATATCTATATCGATATAACAGAAGCACTAAGGCATCACCAGCAATCATTAAATCCTCATACAGAATTAGACTTTGTGGATATGGCCTCGGGCGGTGTGATCTCTAAGGAGAATTTAACATTGATCAATCGAGATGGTGCGGATGTAAAAGAAGATGAACTCTTGCCTAGTGATCAGCTTTACCTAGATTATGATCTGAGCCGTTATGATTCGTTAAATGAAGAAATGGAGATTGATGTGATGGTTGTACATCCTGTTACGGCAGAGGATATCGCTGAAAACTATTATGCAAGTGAAGAAGGGCGCTATAGAGTCTCTACGCTTAATAACGGAGCAGACGGTCAAGTGATCGATCCGAGCTGGGAAGAATTAGACTTGATTCTGGGCCATCCGAAGGTCCAAGGTTATAATAACATCTCTCAAGAACCAAATGCCCCGTCTAGAAGAGACCTTCAATTTGCTCTTGGGCTGGAATCAGAATCATTGCCGCAATTAGTTGTATTTGATCACCAAGGCATTGTCTATCATACAGACAGTGTAGAAGAGATGCTTCTATTTCTAGAGGAATTGTAAAATGGGGAAATGGCTTAGCATGATAATGAACAGAGGGATGATCGTAGTTGGAGTATTGTTGGTGGTTGCGGGATGCAGTGATACAACCACTTCCCCTGAACAAGGCTTAGTCGATGAAATGGAGGCGGGGGTTGAACAAATGGATGAAGCGATATACGAATATCCATCCCGCAAAGTACCAGAGGACATTGCGGCAGCATTTGAAATGGAGCACCCCGTTGTCGCATATTTGGAGTATTTAGATGAAGAAAACTACTATGTAGATGCTACAGAAACGCTTTGGCATTATTATCAGTCCCAAACGCCGCATGAAAAGATTCATTTTGAAGCAGTACCATTAAACATGGTGATCCCCAAAAATCAAGTGAGGCTGCTTGATAAGGTTGGCAATGAAATAAATGAGGATGAATTATTACCTGATGATCACTTCTACTTGGACTACGACTTAAGCCAATACGATTATACGAATAATAACGTTTCCCTTGACCAGGTCATCGTCCATGCGGTGACAGCGAAAGAAATAGTAGAAGACTATTACACGGAAAACGAGGGAGAGTATCATGTGACAATGATGTATATCGAAGGAAGCGGCCACGTGATTGACCCCAGCTGGGATGAATTGGACATCATATTAAGGCATCCAACAGCCTCTGGTTTTCATGGTATTGCACAAGAACCAGGTGCACCGCCAAGGAGAGACCTCAAGTCTGCACTTGGTCTAGAAACTCTCCCTCAAATCATTGTATTTGGTCATCAAGGTCCGGTATATGTGACAGACAGCGTAGAAGGACTGCTTCATTACTTAGAGGAATTAGAATAGCATACACAGGCGCACTCAATATTATCAAAAAATTAAATACTAAATAGTTCCAGCTAGAGATATACTAGGACTATATGATTACAAGGGAGAACCGACAATGAACGTACGTCTAGCTGTACTTACTCTTCTAGTTTTGCTGATTCCAGCTTCCAGCTATGGGCTAAATAAAAATCCCGTCACTGTCCTCATGTATCATCATTTCGATGAGGATCCAGCGAAGGCCTCATCAGCAACGATTCACCCTGACACCTTTCGTGAACAATTGCTAACCTTAAAAGAAGCCGGATATACCTCGGTTCCTGAAAGAGATTTATACGACCATCTATATAACGGAAAAGAGCTTCCAACGAGGCCTCTTGTAATCACCATAGATGATGGATATTTGAGTAATTACGAATATGCCTTTCCTATATTAAAGGAGCTTGAAATGTACGCTACCATCTATGTGATTACCAGCTACCGCGGGGAGACGCCTGGCTGGAATGAACACTTCTCTTGGGATCAGGCGCGTGAGATGAAGGCATCAGGCTGGATTGATATACAGGCTCATACTCATAATGGCCACGGGGAAATCGACAACGTCGGCCCTTTTCTTGTGACAGTAGCTGCGGAGGAAACGAGGGATATGTATAAAACAAGAATTTACGATGACCTCTTAGAAGCAAGAAGGCTGCTTGAACAAGAGATGAACAATGATTTTTACTCGTTTGCCTTTCCATTCGGTATCTATAACGATGAAGTCATTGAGTATGCCGCAGAGATCGGTTATGAGTTAATGTATACAGTAAAACCTGGCCTCACATACTCTTATCAACATCCCCATAAGATCAACCGCCTGAATGCGAGCGGGGAATATAACGGTGAAGAGCTGTTAGCGGCGATCAAAAGTTTACCGTAACAAAGAAGAGGGTAGGAATAACTGCTCTCTTCTATTCTTTTTTTATAAAAATTTTATAGAGATATAGTTGTATATTACTAGAAATATAAGGATAATAGAGAGAACAACAGCAGAACGGGGTGGGTATATGAAAAGTCGCATCGCCTTATTCCTCATTATCGTGATCAGCCTCCTGACATTTTCTTCGGTACAGGCAGAATCCCTAGATGATAGAGAGAATTATATTATTGTATTTTCAAATGAATTAAGTGAAGACGTGATCCATGAAATAGAAGAGCATATTTACCTCACACTAGAAAGCATCCCCGCCGTTGCGGCTAAGCTGACAGAAGAGGAAGCAGCTGATCTAGAAGCTCATGAATCCGTAAAGTATATAGAAGAAGATGCGCCGATTAACGTTCAGACAGCGAACGTTCCGGACTCAACTATTGACTGGGGAGTTAGAAAGATCGGAGCTCCAACTGCATGGGGGAATGGTGTAACGGGTGAAGGAGTAAAGATTGCTGTAATGGATACAGGAATTTCAACGAGCCACCCAGACCTTCAAGTGACAAAGGGGGCATCATTTGTCCCTTATACAGCATCTTTTAATGATGATAACGGACACGGAACGCATGTTGCTGGGATCATCGCTGCTAGACCTAACCAGTTCGGAGTCACTGGTGTTGCACCTAAAGCCCAGTTATATGCGGCTAAGGTGCTTGACCAAAACGGTGATGGAACGACAGCATATGTGATAAAAGCAATTGACTGGGCCTTAAAAGAAGACGTAGATATTATTAACTTAAGTCTAGGGGGCAAAAATCCCTCCGTAACCTTGCAAAATAAAATTGATCAGGCCTACGATCAAGGAGTGTTGTTTGTGGCCGCTGCTGGAAATAGGGGCACTCAAGAAGGGACGACCAATACCGTTGATTATCCGGCTGCGTTTTCCAGCGTTATTGCGGTCAGTGCTGTTGATCAACAGGATAGAAGGGCTAGATTTGTCGGCGGCTATTCTGCATCAGGACCAACCGTAGAAGTAGCAGCCCCAGGACTGGGAATCCGAAGCACTTCCCGCAATCAGGGATATACATTAGAGAGCGGCACCTCAATGGCAGCGCCTCATGTCGCAGGTCATCTTGCCTTATTAAAACAAGTATATCCTGACCGGACAGCTGTACAGCTTCGAAATCTACTGCGTCAGCAAACAGTAGATCTTGGACAGACAGGGAGAGATTCCTTCTATGGATTTGGAAGAATCCACATCCCATCTTCTTTAAAAATAACGGTACCAAGACCTCTGCCGCCAACCAATCTTTCCGCTCGTATCCTTGAATGGGATGGGGATGTATGCAGAGTAGAGCTGAACATGGATGCCCCGCAAAGCGGTGAGCCTCCTTATCAATATAAAATTTATCAAAATGGACACGAAGCCGCCCTGATTGGTGCAGCAGACCTTCCATATACGTTAGAAAGAAAGCCAGGGACGTATACGTATACGGTAAAAACCATTGCAAGAAACGGACAGGAATCGTTTCTATCATCACCAATAACGATTAAAGTGACCCAGGATCAAGACCCATCTACAATACCCACCTTCTCTGATGTAAACGGAAACGAATGGTTTGCAGGCGCACTTTATAATTTAAGAGGAAGAGGGATCTTAGAAGGGTATCCAGATGGAACAGCTCGCCCGAATCAAGTCATTACTAGAGGTGAGGCTGCGGTTCTACTAGCTAAAGCTCTTCAATTAGAAGAACTGCCATATCAAGCAGACTTTGTCGATGTCCGTCCGCAAAGCTTTCAGGCAGGCTATATTCAAGTACTGATTAATGAACGTATTTTCTCAGGCTACGGAGACGGCACCTTTAGGCCGCATGTCGCGATTCCTCGAGGAGAGGTAGCGGCGATTCTATCAAGAGGGTTCACATTAAAGCCAATTAAAACGGTTACCTTTAAAGATGTTAATCCGTCTACATTTGCTTATGCCTCTATTATTAGACTAGGAGCATCAGAAGTTGCAACAGGTTACACAGACGGCACCTTCAGACCAAACGCTCAAATCACAAGAGCTGAATTTATATCCTTCTTGTCTAGAGCCATTGAGGCTGAAGAGTCACTGTAGCGAAATATATATATAAACGAAATGAATACAAAAAAGGCGTTCTCTCCATTTGAGAGAACGCCTTTTCTTATGCTTAGTATAATGCTCCGTGTAAAATCTTCGCGAATTCTGCACGAGAGATCGAGCTTGATGGACGATATGTACCATCAGTGAACCCTTGTACAAGTCCATTTGAGTGAAGAGCATTAATTTCATTGTAAGCCCAGTTAGAAGAATTAATATCAGAGAACGCGCTTGCGCTTGAACCATTTGCTTGAAGATCAAATGCTTTAGAGAAAATAACCGCGATCTCTGCACGTGATACGTTTGCATTTGGGTTGAAGCTGTCTCCTTGAATGTGATCGAAGAACCCAGCGCGATCAGCTGCTGAAATATCAGCTGCTGCCCAGTGAGATTGAGATACATCATTAAATCCATTAGCTGTTGTTGTTAGCGGTGTGTTTGTCGCACGAACCACTAATGCAGCGATTTGAGCACGTGTTAATTGATCTGTTGGAGCGAAGTTGCTGTTGCCAACGCCTCCGATAATTCCGTTATTGCTTAATTGACGAATTTCGCTGAATGCCCAGTGGTTTGTTGCAACATCATAAAACTCTCCAGAACCTAATGAGCGAACTGGTGTGTTAGTCATCACACGCTTAGCTCCGATGTAACGTGAACCCCAATAGTGAGGGTCATTAATAGAAGAAATTGATACACCTCTAGATGATGCTGAATGAATAAACTGGTTATTTCCAATAAAAATTCCTGCGTGAGATACGCCAGAACCTGATGTATTAAAGAAGACTAAGTCTCCAACTTGTAAGTTTGATTTTGAAACAGAAGTACCTGTGTTATACATCTGACTTGTTGTTCGCGGAAGGTTTATTCCAATTTGGTTAAATACATATTGCATGTAACCTGAACAATCAAATCCGCTAGTTGTCGTTCCGCCCCATCTATATGGTACTCCTATATGCTTCTTGGCTTCAGTGACGAGTTGATCTTGCTTAGTGCTAGCTTCGGCTGGTGCAACATTAAACAATGTCGACATTACAAGTAGAACCGCTAGAAACGGCACGATCTTCCTAATCATACGAACACTCCTAATTTCTATGTAGTTACTTTTCTCTCAATCTATGAAAATTATGTTTAATTCTCTAGTGATTGGGTAAGTACGAGATTCAGTCTACCACAAAAGACCCCAAACTAATGTTACAAGAAGGTAACAAATTGATGATATCTGTTGTAATGTGGAATATTTCATAAATAAAGAAAGAACAGACGAAAATGACAGTTACACATTTTAGGACTATTTGTTTATATAAGAAAGTAATAGGTAAAATGAACCGACATAAGTGTCGGATAGGTCTAATTAATCACCAAAAATCAATATTTTAGTAAAAAAACGTTGTAATTTTTGGTATAAAGTGTAGAATGATAGTAGATTAGTAACCTTTAGTAACTGCAAATCGTCGCTCTTAGAAAAGTTTAACTTGCGATATAAAAGTGGTTGACATTGTCAAAAATGGTAATTATACTAATCTTGCAAGTCATATTTCATAGGTACATACTACGACTTTAGGGATTTTGTTACCGATGTCTGTCTTTAAACTCAGTGTGAGAGGTCTTTTTTCTTAGTTTAATATCTGATGGGGTTTGAAGACGATGATCGTAAAGTCTGGTCTCGAAGTAGAGTAGTAGAATACGTACATATTATGTACACAATTAAAAAGGAGGATTTACCCACATGGCTTATCAACCTAAGTCTTACCGCAAATTTTTAGCAACATCTGTTGCTGTTGCAGCAGTTGCTACAGTAGCAGCTCCAGCAGGTGCAGCATCATCATTCCCGGATGTAGTACCAGGTTCTTACTACGAGGAAGCAGTTAACTACCTTACTAGTCAAGACGTAATCAAAGGTCTTCCAGGCGGCATTTATGCTCCACTTACAAACGTTGACCGTGCTCAATTCTCAGTAATCTTAGCTGGTGCTCTTGACCTTGAGTTAAGCGACAACCCTAAGCGTGTATTCCCGGATGTTAACCCTAACTCTTACTATGGTGCAGCAGTTGAAGCTCTATTCAATGCAGGTATCGTAGACGGAGACCAAAAAGGAAACTTCAACCCAACTAACTCAATTGATCGTGCATCAGTTGCAAAAATGGTTGTTGAAGCATTTGGTTTCGAACAAGATTCTTCTGTACGCATCCCATTCAACGATGTAGTAGCAGGTTCTTGGTACGAAGGTTACGTTAACACTCTTTACTCTGTAGGCGTAGTTAACGGAACAACAGCTAACACATTCTCTCCACAAGGAACAGTTGACCGTGCACAAGCTGCAGTATTTGTTTACAACGCTCTACTTCAAGCTGGTGTAGATCCTGAAGAGCCAGGTGATGAAGAAGCGGTTGCTAATGTAAAGGCGATTAACAACACAACTGTTGAAGTAACATTCGAAGATGCTGTTGCTGATGTAAAAGCTCTTGATTTCGCTATCGAGGGTCTAACTGTATCTAACGCGGTTGTTAAGCAAACTGACAGCAAAACTGTAGTACTTACAACTTCTGCACAAACAGGTGGAGAAGAGTACACAGTAACTGTTAACAATGCAACTGTAGGTACATTCGAAGGTATTTCTGCTGTAGTTCCTACGGCTGTTAATGTTGTAGAAAGATCTCTTCAAGGTGTTGTTGGTAAAGAAGTAACTGTACAAGCACAAGTTACAGTTCCAGCTGGCCAATCTAAAGCTGGTATCCCTGTTACTTTTAATATTGATAGAGGTTCAGACACTACTTTAGCTCCACAAATCCTAGGTGAAGCGTTAACTGATGAGAACGGTGTAGCTACTTACACATATACTCGTTATACGGCTGGTAATGATACAGTAACAACGTACGCTACTGGTAATCGTACAGTTTCTTCAACGGGTGTAGTATATTGGGCTGCTGCGAAGCAACTAGTTGTTTCTGAACTTACAGAAGGTAACAGCCTTGCTAATGATACTAAAAAGTCTTATAAAGTAACTGGTGCAGCTAATACAAGTTATTATGTTGCGATTAAAGAAAACATCAATGTAACTCCTGATAAAGTTACTAGAGTTTTCGTTCAAGATGATGCTACTAATACTTTTGTTACTCCTTACGAGTTAACAACTGGTTCAGATGTTTTTGCAAGAGTGACAACAGATGCTAACGGAGAGGCTTCATTTACTGTATATGGATCAAATTTATCTGCTACTCCTGTAGTATATCGTCCAGCATCTTTAATTGACCCTGTCTACTCAGCAACAGCATTACAAACTCAAGCACCAACTGTAAACTTCTCTCAAGTAGATAGATTAGCTGTATCTGTAGTAGCAGAGGGTTCTGCTAATTCTGCAGCTTCTTCATACTTAACAGGTACAACTGGTCAAGCATTTGACGCTACTTCAGTAGGTGGACGTACGTACACGGTAACTGTAACTGATAAAGACGGTAAGCTAGCTCCAAAAGGAACTAAAGCTTATGTAACTTTCGAAGAAGATAACATTAACGGAACGGTTTACTTCTCAACTGCTAAGGATGCATTTGAAGCAGTTACAACTAATACAGTAAAAGAAATTACTGTTGGGGAAAATGGTCAAGCATCATTCCGTGTAGCGGGACATGGGGCAACTACTTTTGTTAAACCAACAGTATTCTTAAACACTGCAGGCTCAACAGCAACACCAGCTCTTGATAAAGCTGATATTCAATCTGTTGCAGAAGTAACTTACTTTAAAGATGCAGTAGTTAGAAATGCTTTATTGACTGTAGAGGATGTAGATGGGGAAGAAGTATCATCATTAATTACAGGTACTGACGCGTACTTCACTTACCAATCTGTAGACCAAAACGGTTTTGCATATCGTCCAAGTACAACAAATTATCAATTAACATTTGATGTTACTTCTACATTTGGTAATGCAATCGTTAAAGATGCATTAGGTGCTACATTATCTCCTGAGCAAAATTTAGGAAATACAAAAACTTACAAGGTTGCATCTGATTCAACTGGTAAAGCAGTTGTTCGTGTAACTTCTGACAATGCTGATACAGTAACTGTAAACGTTACAGGTGCTAGTGGAATTCTTCCAACTAAATCTGCTTCAGTTTCATTTACTGCTCAAGCTCCTACTCTAGAGCGAGTAAATTCAGCAACAACTGTTAATGCAGTTATTGCAGCTCTTACTGACAGTTCTTTAACTCCTGATTTTGATGACTTGAGTGCTGCTCAGAAACAAGCTGTTGCTACTGAAGTACTTAACAAACGTCCAGGAAGTGGTTACACTCAAACTGGATTAGAGACAGCTTATAAGACTGCATACCAAGCACAAGTTGATGCAGCTAATCAAGCAGCAGCACAACCAGTAATTGATGCTATTGGTAACCTAAATAACACTAGTCTTACATTTGAGGCAGATGTAGCTGCTGCGCGTGCTGCATATGATGGCTTAACAGCAACACAACAAGCATTAGTAACAAATC
>NZ_ATAE01000041.1 GCF_000474275.2 Alkalihalophilus marmarensis DSM 21297 | reverse complement strand
ATTTGAGGCAGATGTAGCTGCTGCGCGTGCTGCATATGATGGCTTAACAGCAACACAACAAGCATTAGTAACAAATCTACTAGATCTTGAAGCAGCTGAGCAAACTGTTGATGAAAGAAATGCATTTAATGTAGAGAGTGCTTCTAATGGAAATACAATTGTATTAACGTATTCTCCTGCAGTTGAACTTCCAGCTGATCTTGATGGTTTTGCAACTGTTACCGATGGAGCTGGCGGAACTATTGATGCTGCGGTTGCTACTGAAGCGGATGGTGTCTTAACTATCACTTTAGAAGATGGTGATGATGCTTCAGTTACAACAGTTGTAGATGGAGCAACTGTAACATTTACTGTTAAAGTAAACGGGGCAGATGTAGCATATACTGCAACAGCTACTGATGATACGGGTATTACTTGGGATATTACAGTAACTCCTTAATAAGATATAATATAGATTTTCTGAAAGAATAATTTGGAAATGAATAGAAGCTCTGTGGAGAGAAATCTCTGCAGGGCTTTCTTCTTTTAGACCGTAATAAACCACAGATGAAACATTTAATATAAATCTGAATAAGCATTAATCTAGCTCTAACCTCATCCAAGAGGTTAGGGCTTTTTCTATTTTAGAAGGAGGAATCATCATGGAACCATTAAGTAGACTATTTTCTGAATACCTTTGGCAAGAACACGAGATTGACATGTCAATCAACGACATCCATTGCCTTGTTTGGGAAGCTGTCATGCTAGATCATGAAGAAATCGACACCGAGCTTTTTCCAGAAAGAGTACTAGACACCTTACCGAATCCACTTTTACTTCATACATCCAGCTACACGGATGAAGATGAAGAGGAGTGGATTTTTTGCGTTGTAACGGATGTTTACTTCTCAATGACATGGCTTCATGGCTTGTGTTTAAAGAATGGAGTACTAGTAGATGAGAATGTACCGCTAGATTTACTTTAGGAGGAGAGGAAAGGATGAACTACTACCACAAGATCGTTTTAGATGGTGAGGATTATTTTCAGGAGTTTGATGAGAGTACCGAGAGGTATGAAGGAGATTTACTAACGAAAGAGGAACTGTTGGAGCGTCTGCTTGAGGACATGGTTGAAGAAGAGGTTGAGGTGAGTGAGGATCGTTTGCGTCATATTTTGTCTGGTATACCGAAACTAGCAGATCGGTATTTCATTGAAAATTACATTCGTTACCTTGAGCGGATGAAGAGTGACATCTAGGATTTCACGGCATTAAGTACGTAATTAGATAATAGTTTTACTGCATAAGTATTTTTACTAGAAGGCATTTAGAGGAGGTGATGAACGACATCAGTTTCTCTTTTTTGCGTTTACGGCATTCCTTAAAGTATGTCGTGAAAACGTGAGAAACGTGCAGAAACATGGGGCAGGGCAATTGAGTGATGTTTTGGGCAGACAAGATGAAAAATCGGCCTAGAAACGTCTCAGAGAAGCGGGAAAGGGGGTGAGACAAATGCCTGATCGTAAAAAGAATCGAAATCATGAGGAAGAGGGCTCCATTCCGAGAGAAGAATTGGAAGAGTTAGCGGATTACATTGTAGATGAATGGAATAAAGAAGGTGGTAGTCAAAGTAAACCATTGTGTCTTGTTAGTCTAATCCAAGAAGAAGATTTCTTAATTGCCGTAAATCACATTAGAGATCTCGTCCTTGAAGACATTGAAAGCCTAGAGGCACTACTTACTTCAGATCGGAAAGTACAGTTAACCGAGGAATACCTTGTTCATTTGGAAACGACGCTTAAAAGTTGGAGGGGGAAGGTGAGTGCCTTTCATTCGAAAGGACTTTAAAAGGAAAAATCACTCTTAACAAATGATTAGGTAAATGTGTATGTCTACATTGACGTAGACGATGATGTCTTTACCTGCATTATTTAATGAGGAGTGAGAGAAATGACAGTAAAAGCGATACGAAAGAAAGATGGGAGACTCGTGACAGTCAAGAAAGAGAAAACGGAGAGCGAAGAGAAGTTTGCGAAAGGGTGGAAGAAGATAAAAGAAGAGAGAGGAATGGAGTCGCAAGAGAAACCAAAGGAACGAAGTCAAGTGTTGCCTAAACAGCCACCAGAAGCTGCGTCAGATGAGAAGAAATCGGAGCGAATAAAGGTGAAAATTCCTAATGGGAAGGACATGCCTTCTTCTAAAACTGCTAAAAAAGCGGAACCATCAACGCTGCTTCAAAAGAAGCTGAAGTTTGAAGATACTCATAAACGAGTGACAACCTATATGACTCATACAAATGATCAGAAGCTTAAAATGATTAAGGAACGATACGGATTATCGGCCACTAAAGTATTAAACCATGCCCTTTCTGAATACTTTTCTAAACTGAAATTGTAACGTGATGAACCCTTATGTCTCTTCGAGGCATGAGGTTCTTTTGGTTGGAAGGAGGTGAGGGTATGTGGAAAAAGGCGCTTGTCACGGTTCTCATTGCTTTAGCGACCCAAGTCATTAAAGAACTAGATAAAGATTGAAGGTGAACAGGATGAAAGAGCAGGTAGAACGTTTTCGGAGATGGTTGATTGAGGATGGAAAGTCTATGAAAACAGTGGAAACATACACTGGGAACGTACGCCATTACTTAACATTTAGAGAAACAAAAGCTGAAAAGGAGGAGTCACTTCTTACAAGGTACTTAGCTGTTCAATACATTCAATACCTATAAGAGAAAGGGTATACCATTTCAACTAGTAATGCCAAAATAACCAGTCTCCTATCCTTTAATCATTACCTGTTAGAAAAGAAGATGGTTGACCAAATCTTTGTTCACTTAAAGAAAGACCACATTAAACTAGCTGAAGGAAGCGAGAAGAAAGTAGAGGCCTTTACGGAAGAAGAAGTCCAAAAGCTTCTGACTCATGTGAATGGGAAAGCACGACTAAGAAACAAGGTGATTGTGTATCTTGCGAAGCTGCTTGTTAATCGAGATGTAAATACTTGAATGAATGATATACGAGATAAACTCTTACCGTGAAAGGACTTTATAACCGTGAATTTTAGCAGATGAATCAAGTTCTATAATGACTTTAACAATAATACTCTTATCTTACAGGGTGATGATTGGGTAATTGGACTTGGTTCATTTTGTATAAACTCTTGGGGGGAAGGGTATGATTCAGGATGATGTTGGTGTTGAACGGAGAGCAAAGTACATTCCTGTCAAACAGAAATTTGCCATCAGTCACGGAGTCGCTTTATTTTGGTTAGTGTTTTCTATTGCTGTCTCTTATCCTTGGGTTTTAGAATTTGGTAAATTAGTAACATTGCCAATAGCCTTATTTGTGATTGCGGGGATTGCTTATATTCCTGGTTATATGAATGCATTTATGGTTTCTAGTCTCCTTTTTGATCGTCAACCACCATTTCGTATAGAGAACCCCAAGGAGCCAATAACTATTTTAATTGCTTGCTATAATGAAGAGAATAAAATTGGTGAAACGTTAAGGTATATAAAGCAACAGTCTTACGAAGGAGATATCCGCATTATCGTGATAGATAATAACTCAAGTGATAAAACATTTGAGGTCGCTAAACAGATTGGTGAAGAGTTAGGGTTAATGGTCACAGTTATTTCTGAGCCTAAACCAGGGAAAAATTATGCACTTAATTCTGGCCTAACTCAGGTGGAGACCAATTTATTTATAACTTTAGATGCAGATACACTTCTGCACCAAGAGGCTGTTAAGTATATTGTTCGTCGTAAATTATCTGCCCCAGAAGATGTATGTGCCGTTGCTGGTGCCGTGCTTGTAAGAAATAGCAGGGGAAATCTATTGGCTAAAATTCAAGAGTGGGATTATTTTATTGGGATTGCAAGTATCAAAAGGCTTCAAGGTTTATTTCAAGGTACTCTAGTTGCCCAAGGTGCTTTTTCATTATATACAACGGATTCTGTAAAACTAGCAGGTGGATGGCCAGATGCAATAGGTGAGGATATCGTATTGACATGGAAATTATTAGAGAATAAACAAAAAGTCTACTTTGAACCCTTAGCAGTGGCTTTTACTGAAGTTCCAGAGAAGGTAGATCATTTCTTTAGACAAAGGAGCAGATGGGCGAGAGGTATGATAGAAGCATTGAAAGTGGTGAAGCCTTGGCAGCATAAAAATATTTATACAAGGTACTTAACCAGCTCTAATCTACTAATGCCTTATCTTGATCTCATGTACACATTTTTCTGGATTCCTGGCCTCCTACTAGCGTTATTAGGCTATTATTGGTTAGCTGGGATTATGACGATACTGGTGCTTCCGCTGGCACTATTAATTAACTATATTCTTTATTCTTATCAAAAAAATGTTTTTAAAGTCCTTAAACTCAGAATAAGGAAGAATATAATAGGTTTGATCGCTTATATACTAATCTATCAAATTATTATGAGCCCCACGTCAGTATATGGATATTTTCAGGAATTCTTTAAGTTAAGGAGAGTTTGGAGATAGTGTCTGTAACCTAGCTCTTAATACTTAAAGATGATGTGACCCTGACCAACCGAATTTTGTTTATAATATGAACTGCCCACTTCAGCATCGGCTTAGTGGGCTTTCTTTTTGTGTGCCTTTGTAGGCTGACTGATCCCAAAAGAAAAGCCTTCCTCTCAATGTAAAGTGACCCCTAGAAGATTAAAAAGGTAAGTCATTCATTATAACTATAATAATAATACATTGAAAATTAACTAGTTACCTTATGAAAATTAGAGTATGTACAGCTTAGAACTTCTCCCACTCAACTTCCCCCTATTTAATCAAATATAAATAATATTCTATAATTATTTCTAAGGAAGTGAATGGATATTCACTTTTTAAAAAGGAGGTTCTATGTGGAAAAATAAGAATCTATTAATACTTATGTTAGGCATTTTAGGGGCAGAATTTGGAATGTGGTTTGGCCTTATTGGAAATCTTGATTTTTTACAAAATACTTTGGATTCTAGCTTCTTACAAGCTTTAATTTTGGTATTTGGGGCTTTTATAGGCGCAGTCTGTGCACCTGTTGCAGGTAGGCTCATCGATAGTAGAAGTAAGAGGAATGTATTAATATTTGCTAGTCTCCTGCGAGTACTAGCTATTGGTACGATGTTTATAGCATTAGAGCTGAACTCCATTTATTGGATGTTAGGTTATAGTCTGTTGATGGGAATATCTTCAGCATTTTATTTTCCAGCAGTGCAATCGATTTTACCTTTAATAGTTAAACAAGAAGAGTTAACCAGTGCTAATGCTCTGCAGATGAACCTAATGACTATTTCTAGAATATTAGGGGCAGCTACCGCGGGGGCGCTATTAGTATTTACCACATTACATATCTTATACACTTTGGCTTTAGCAGCATACATTGTATTATTAGGCTCTTTATACTTCCTGAAGGTAGATGAAGAAGGTACTAAAGAAATAAATAACACTCAAAAGAATATGTCATTTAGAGCCATCTTTCCAGAATTACAAAGAAATCAAATCGTAATCTATGCATTAATCCTTTCAATTATCCCTTATCTCTTTATTTCTGGCTTCAATCTAATGGTTATTGAGATTAGTAATATTTTAAATGACCAATCAATAAAGGGGACGCTCTATGCAGTTGAAGGTGCTAGCATTTTACTAGCGGGCATTTTAGTAGCAAGGTTGTCTAAAAATAAAAATATCTTTTCTTTACTTTCGTTAGCTTGTGTATTAATGGCAGCAGCCCAACTTCTATTAATTTTTGTGGAGATCTCTTATATCTCTATTATAGCTTTTGGATTGTTTGGGTTTTCAGCGGGTATTTTCTTACCCTTATCAGCAACTCTTTATCAAAGGACGATAAGAACTGATTATTTAGGGAGATTCTTTTCATTTAAGAGAGTCTTAGAGAGTGTAGTAGCTCAAATTTTATTAGTTAGCATAGGCTTAATGATTGATACCATCGGGTTCGAGGTGATGATTGGTATATTTGGATCAATTTCTATAATGATCGTAGTTGCCACTTATATTATTAACATCACGACTAATCAAGCAGAGAACAAAATATTAAGCAGTTAATCTCCGAACAGATAGTAAATTATGTAAAGGAGGTGATATAAATGAGTACTTTTAAACCTGCATTTGAGGCAACTCAAGTTAGTTCAATGCAATGGAACAGAACAGCACCTATGGCTGTAGCTGAGGCTGGAAATCTTACTAAGCCAACACCAATTTCTCCTGAGATGTTGAAAGAATTAAAACATGCTGTTCAACTAGAAGCTTCCAAAATGTAATTATACTTAAATCAAAAAAATAGGGGGGAAACCTCCTATTTTTTAATAGGAGGAGAATTGAAGAATGTTTTCAAGAGGTCCATCTCATGTAGACTTTAATTTGACAAATGGTTGTAACTTAGCCTGTTCACACTGCCATAGTTCCTCAGGTCCGAAATTAGATAATGAATTAACAACAGATGAGATTATTAAAGTTATTGATGACTTATATCAAATGGGTACGTTAAAGATTGCTTTTGCAGGTGGGGAACCCTTTATAAGACGCGACATTTTACAAATCCTCACCCATGCCTGCAGTTTACCGGGATGGACTGTTTCCATTATAACTAACGGACTTTTTTTGAGTAAATCAATGGTGGAGAAGCTGAAAGAAAATTGCCCTGATTTGGCGATTAATATTAGTTTAGATGGGTCAACCCCAGAAAATTATAGCGTTTTAAGAAAACAAGTGAATAATCCAAATTTTGATCCTAAACCTGTATTTGAAAAAGTAGTCAGAGGAATTAAAACAGTTGTTGAAGCTGGATTTATTACATCAATAAATTTCACTGTTACTAAAGCAACTATGGATGACCTTATTCCTACTTATAATTTGGCTATGGATTTAGGAGCTCATGCATTTGTAGGAATTAAATTTTTCCCAGGAGGTTACGGTAAAGAGCATTTAGACAAGTTTGAACTGCCATACGAATATTGGTCAAATTTATTTTCTGAGTTAACAGCACAGAAATTAGAAGGAAATTATCCAAATATGCAAATATCCGTACCGGCAGCTTGGGAGTTCTATCTTCCGCTAGTGGAAAAGGATATAAGTATTGTTGATGCAGAGGCGTCGTGGAATTACAGAAGCCCATTAAGAGAAAGGAACTTTAAAAATACTCATTCAATAGGCGATATTATTGGGGTTGCAGAATTATCTGTTTCTTCAAATGGTGAAGTTTATCCATCGGTACTAGTGATTGGAGAAGAAGAATTGGAATGTGGAAATTTAAGGAATGACTCACTTGAGGAGATTTGGAAAACTTCTAGATCCCTAAGAGATATAAGAGAGCTTACGTTAGACACATTAAAATCAAATTGCAAAGATTGTGGTCTGCAAGATATATGTGGCGGAGGATCGAGGTCAAGAGCATACGCAAAGTACTCTGATCTTAATGCTTATGACTATACTTGCCCAATAATAAAGAGAGAGGAAGTATTACTAAATGCGTGATATGAAGGTGATCGGTGAAGGGTGTAATGCCATCCGCATCTATTCTAATGAAGATGGCTGTGAAATTAGGGCTTCTGGGATTTTGGTTCAAGGCAATAAAGATATGAATGAAATGATAAAAATAATGACTACAAAAGATGTTGAGAATGGTTTATTACAGTTAGCCGAAGTTACCGGTGAGACCCCAGCTTATTTAAGAAAAGCAGCAAGTAATTTACTGAATGATCTAAGAGCGGCTGGTGTGCCGTTATTTCTTTGGTGTGGTGAATGGGTTGGCGAATGATCAAAAAAAGGAGTGAATACCTTGGATAAACATGTATTAGTCTTGGCCCCTTTTAGAAGGCCTGTATTTAGAACATCAATATCACCTCTCTATCCATTTGGTGAACCTTGGGATTCCCCCCCATTAATTTTAAGTGCCCAAATAGAAAAAGCAGGATTTCAAACATCCTACTATCCCTTAATTAATTTGTTTCATGCTTTTAATGAAGAGACCGACATACATATTCTTGAAAACCTATTAAGGGAGTCTCGAGCAGATATAGTTATTTTTTCGTCAGACCACTTTATTCCAAGTAGAAGTACAGCATCTTTATACGGCATGAAGATTATTTCGAAAATATTAAAAGAAGTTAATCCTGAGATTAAAATTGGAGTGACAGGCAGAATAGGAACGGTACTAAAAAGCAAGTTATTTAGTGAAGTAGAAAATATCGATTTTGTAGTGGTGGGTGAACCTGAAGAACAAATAGGGAATATAGTCCGAACGATAGTTTCCGAAAATTTAGAAAGAGCTGAAGAGGAATTTGATTGTCTTCTATTAAAGTCAAGTAGAAAAGAACCTATACCTGCGATGGTAAATGATCTTGAACGAGTTGCACCGCCTGCTTTTCATTTATTAGGCCCGGCTTTTCAATTTTATGAAAAATATAAAGGAATAAAACCTTTTAATATCCCATTTAGTATTAGAACAAGCCTCGGCTGTAAATTTAAATGTAGATTTTGTAGTGGTGTGCCCAATTGGTTAAATTACCGAAAAAAAAGTGCTAAGAAAATTGCTGAAGAAATTGATTCCTTTAATAAGTACGTAGGTGATAAAGGGCAAATCACATTTCTTGAAGACGAGATCTTTACAAGAGATGAAGAACATGTAGAAGAAATTGTTCGCGTCTTTAAGGAGAAAGACATATATCTTGAAGGGTTATATACTCACTCCTCCTTATTGACTCCAACTATAGCAAAATTAATACAACCGGTTACTAACAGAGTGTATTTAGGCTTAGATAATGCCGATGATAAGATCCTCAAAAGAATGGGGAAAGGTCAAAAGTTTGAAACGGTATTAAGTGCTGTCCAAATAGCAAGAGATAATGAATTAAAAGTACACTTAGAATGGATTATTGGGACTCCAGAAGAAACCGTAGATTCTATCATTACAAGCTTTAGTTCCATCTTTAACCTTTTAAATACAGGAACAGTAGACAATATTAATACGTATGTATATTGCCCTCATCCTGGAACTGAGTATGCTGAGAAAAGCGATAAGTATGGCATGTCAATAGTAGGAGATATGGAAGATATTCAAGAATCTGGTGGGTATGCAACGGCTCAAACTCAAAATCTCACCCGCAATCAGATTTTTACTGCTTACTTGATGAGTCAATTATTAATTAATGAAGTTAAGTCTTCAAGGCAAATAAATGGACCTGCAGCTCAGGTTACAGTACCGAACAGAAACGAATTGAGGAGAATTTTTGAATCAATTAAAAATGAGTCAGGGCAGATAGAAGCATTGATGCAAGTCTAAAATATCGGGAAGGAGGGGTTGTAATTGAGTAAAGACATTTATATTTTAGGTGTAAGTATGTCTAATCATGATCGGGCTGCTGCTCTGTCTAAAAACGGACGAGTAGTAGGAGCCATTAGTGAAGAGCGTTTAGATAGAAGAAAGAAATCGGAGGGTTTTTATCACAATTCCCCTAAAGATATAGTTTTACCACCATTAGCTTCGATAACGTATGTTTTAGAAAAAGAGAGTATTACTTTAGCAGATGTTGACTTAATAGTTTGCGGGAGATCTATAAACTTGTGTAAAGAAACCTTATTGAAATACCTTCCAGTAGATCGTTCAAAAGTGATTGAGCCTCCTATTCCATCACATCATTTAGCTCATGCTTACAGTGCTTTTGGAACATCACCCTTTAAAGAAAGTGCTGTCCTTGTAATAGATGAACAGGGCCATCATTTGGAGGATGGAAGTTATGAGAAGATTTCGATGTATGAAGGAAGTAACAGTAAATTAAAGCTGATTCAATCCATAAAGGGGACAAATTCTAATATCAGTCTAGGCATGTTTTATGACGCATTTGCTGCTTTAGTAGGTCTAAGTGAAGCAGGAATGCCCGCAGCCGGAAAGTTAATGGGACTGGCTCCATATGGGAAGAAAAGAGAAGAGTGGGGAGAATTAATAGAACTTATTGAGGACTCTGTAAATATTGACTTATATCGATTGGATAAGTTCTTTAGCCATCTCCTCCCCCTGCAAAATGAGAAGATTGTTATTAATCATTTGGAAGATCTCCTAAAGAAATATAAACCAGTTAACTGGAATAGCCAATTAGGCTTTGATCTAGCGTACAAGGCGCAAGAGGAATTAGAAAGAGCTATTCTTTATATCTCAGGTGAGTTATTTAAAAAAACTAATTATAAAACATTATCCTATGCTGGCGGAGTAGCTTTAAATTGTACGACTAACCAAAAAATACTAGAGGGTGGTTGGGAAGATATCTATGTGCATCCAGCGTCAACTGATGATGGTGTTGCCGTAGGTTTAACGATGTATGGCTGGTTAGAATACTATAATAAAGAAAGAGAAGATTATGCTGATTTCAATCCTTTTCTAGGAAAGAAATATGATGAAAATACAATCGAAGAAGCCTTTGAAGAATATGGACTAAACCCATTTTCAAAAGTAATTAATTCGTCTGAATTAGGCGCTGAATTACTCTCTGAGGGTAAAATTATTTGTTGGTTTCAAGGGGGAAGCGAGTGGGGGCCTAGAGCATTGGGAGCAAGAAGTATTATTGCTGATCCTACTCAACAAAACATAACAGATAAGATTAATTCAAAAATTAAGTTCAGAGAAGCATTTAGACCTTTTGGGATAAGTGTATTAGAGGAGGAGCTTAGTCATTACGTAATGGATGCTTTAGTGCCTAAGTCATTATCTCCGTATATGTTAAGTGTGGCACAAGTGAAAGAGAAATCTCTTGAAAGTGTAAGACATGTAGATCATTCTATTAGATATCAAACAGTCTCAAAATCACTGCAGCCTACCTATTATAATCTAATACATCATTTTGGTAAGAAAAGCGGAACATTTGCAGTACTTAATACTTCCTTCAACTTATTAGGGGAACCATTGGTCGAAACCCCAGAAGATGCTGTAAGACAATTTTTATTATCAGGGGCAGATGCACTGATTATAAACAATTATGTAATCGAGTTAAATCACATTCCTAAAAGTACTTTAGAACGTTCTAAAAAGAAAGCGTTTGAAAAGTCTAATATTAATCCTCTTAAAGTTGCTTTAAGTTTAGAGGCTGCAGACTTTTCTACTGAAGCAATTAACTATCTAAATGAGTATCCAATTAATCTGGATAAAGCAGATTCTACTACCTTAATTCGATATGAGTCTCTTCTTCTTAGGTACGCAATTAATAACAATGATCATGAAAGTGCGCTTCTACATATTGAAAAGCTTATGGAATATATGAATTACCCATCTGAATCGCACTCTATAATTAATATTTTGAAAGAAGGTAATTATCAAAAATATTCAGAGGTAGTAGATTTATTATCTAATGTAGCAAATATGAAAAATGCTGCTATATTTTTTAGCAACCTTTTAAAGCTAGATAATCCTAAGGGTATAAGTGAGGTTGTTACAATTGGAAATGAGTAAACCTGTAACTTATGATAGTAAAAATGAGAGATGGATGGTTAATGATTATGATTTGATTAAAATGATTATGAAGTCAAATAAATTTAGACCGCCTGACGTCAACGAGATCAGCAAGGATACACCTAGTTTCTTCTTGGCTTTAAGTATTGCCTCAGAAACCGACTATCCGAGATTAAAAAGAGTGTTTTCTAAATATTTTACTAAAGAATATGTAGAAAATTTGGCTGAAACCACTCTTCGTGAGAATGCTCTTAATGCTATAGAGGGTATAAAAAAAGAAGAGAATGTCAAATTAGATGATCAAATAATATCTACTTACTGTGAGAAATGTATATTAGATATTTTAGGCTTAGAAGCGAAAGTAGGCAAGGAATTTATAATAGCCATTAAAATGGCTAACGATTATTACTTAAAAGAAGGGGAAGGGTGTATCCAATCTAAAGAATTATATAGTTATGTCTTTAGTGAGGTCCGTAAGATTTTAATAGATGCTAGGATTAAAAAAGGCTTCATTCGTTTCTTAATTGAAGAACAAGAGCTTAATCTAAACGAAAAAATAACCTTTATCGTACCTTTTATAGAGATGATTGCCTTATCAAAAACCATCGAATTACCGAAAGAATTGTATCATAGAGTTATAGATGATCCAGAACTTATGGAGAAGTTTCGCTTATCTCCTACATCCTTAGATTTACTAGCTGAAGAAACGGCTAGTTTGTTAAATGGTATCTTTGTTTGTAGATTTGCAAAAGAAGAGGTCGATATAGGAGGGAAAGTAATTAAGAAAGGAGAACAGATAGGCCTGAATTTATCAGGGGCCATGCAGGATAGAAACGCAGCTAAATGTCCTCTACATACACAACCTGGGGGCGCATCAGAAGATAATTTAGTTTTTGGATATGGCTCTCATTTTTGTTTAGGAAAGAGGCTAGCCAAAGCTATAGCAGTGACTTTTACTAAAGTAACAATAGAAAATCATAAAATAGAAGTAAGTGGCTAGTCGTTACTTAAATATAAATTGCAACAAATGGTGAAAGTATTTAGAAGCCATTTGTTGTTTTCTTTGTTGATAGGTTATTTACTGGTAGACATAGGCGAAGTCAATGGCTTTTCTTAGGTACCCACACAGCCATTTGACAACTGCAAAACAATTATATGCCGTACTATCTTATTATTTGTAAACAGTAGGTGAAATGTTTATGGGAGAAGAATATTCCGAAAAAAGAGAGGACCTTTTTTCTATATATAGTTTTCAACTTAGAGACAGACGAATACAACTTTTGAAAAAAGAGTATTTAAAAGGTAAATATCATAGGAAAATAAATGAAAAACATTCAATTGAAGAGACAATCCAGAAACATGGATGGGAGAGTATGGATTCTAAAGAGGAAGAATACAGTGATTTTATTAAGGTATGGGATGAAACAATAATAAGCTATTTAGATAGTGAAATTACTCACTGTCTCCATATCACTATAGAAAGTTGTATAAGAACTTATGAAAATAATAAAAATATAAAACAGACATACGATTTCGTCAACATTTTATTAACGATACAATGTACATTCAAGGACTTGCAAAAAAGCTTTACTCTTTGCTGTGGGTCATTTGAAGAAGTTAATAAAAAACTTGTAAAGACAGTCTTAAATCTAAATAGTACTTTTAAATATCTAAGGATTTATCCCTTGTTAGATATATCAACCAATAAAGTCAACCTTACCTTTGATCCGTTTGTTTCTTCAGTGTTTTTTCATGAGTTTTTAGGCCACGGGATCGAAGAAGGATTTTTAGAGCTTGGCTGTAAAATTGGTCCTAAGTCACTAAGCGCCACTCTATTTAAAGGGGAATTTCCAAAATATGATGACGAAGGAATAGAGGCGAACGAAATCCAAATAGTTAGCGAGGGTATAGTTTGTGAGCGTATCAATGCAAGGGAAAATGGAGGGTCTGCTTTTTCAGGTGTGGCTAGGTCTGGATTGGGAGGAATACCTCAGTTAAGGGCAGTCAACATTAAGATAAACAAAGGTCATGCAAAATTAGATCTTACTCAAACAATACTTTGTACTAATATAACCTCCGCTGAATTTTATAAAGGGTATATATGTGTAGCGATAAATACCTCGTTTCAGCTAATAAGAGGAAGAATAGTTGGGGTATTGAAGCCGTTTAAGGTGATTTTACATATCAATAAGGTAGCAGAACACTTAACTTTAATTGGTGATGATCTTAATGAATTTAAAGGTATATGCACAAAGAATCACGAGAATATACCAACACATAATATTAGTCCTTCGATCCAACTAAAAAATATAAGTATATTAAGGTGATAGAAATGGAGTGGGAAGTATTACATTTAAAGGTAATAACGCAGAAAAAATATTTTAAATATACTGAATTAGTTGATGATTTTACTAGAGTAAGAGTTATTAACAATAATAAAATTGGTGTCTCCCTTTATCATAAGGGAGCTCTAAGTATAGAGAATCAATTAGAACAGGCGATACTAAATTTAGAAAAAGGGGATTATACTGAGAGTCACTTTCAAGGCCCTGCAGAGCATTATGGGGATTCTAATCCTATAAAAAAGGAGAACTTCTTGGAAAGGGTCATACTGAACTATTCTATTAAAACATCCAACGGGTTATCAATGAATAATAAGGCTGTTATTAATACGATAGAGAAAGACCAAAGAGAGAACCTTTTTTTGCTTAATTCAATCACATTTGAGGACGATAGCTTTTTAGAGTATTCTTGGATAATTAGCCCTCATGCACTTTCGAAAATATATTATAATGAATGGTTAAATTTATTAATTCAGCAACCTGCTGACACCCATATACCTAATAACCTAGTGATTAGAGATAGAGCTCATAATTTAAAAGTTGATTTAGAAGGAACGAAAAAATCACCAATCATTTTTATTAAGGATGGTAAGATCATCAATCGAATAAGAACCATTCAAAGTAACAAATCTAAAGAAAGGCTGACTGGCCATAGCGGTCTGTACAGCCACTTTTTAACTGATTTTAGTGTGGAACCTAACACTAAGACTAGGTTAAGTACATCTAAATATTTGGTCGTTAGTGATACTTATAAAGTAGAAAAAAATATATGGAGTGTTACTTTTACTGATAGGCATAATAATCAGCTTACCAAATTTTTTAAAGGAAACTTCAAAAATATATTAAGTCATTCAGTTTGGTTAAATTCACAAGGGAAAGGTGTTTTTCCATGGGAATCCCCGTGGTTATTTGTTCCGGAACCTAAAGGTACTTTCAGGGAATTTTTATAAGGATGAATCTTACAAATTATAATTGAAAGGTAAATTGATCCACTGAGTATATGCTTGGTGGTTTTTTAAATTTTCTTTTAATCAATGCACATTTGAATAATATTTGTATTAATAATTATCGTTTCTTAGATGGTTTTATGGACTTTTGTTAATTGAGATATTGAGATAGGGGTATTCTTTTATAGAAATTAGATAGAGGGTATGTGCGCTTAAGCTCATGAGTAACAATTATCCATATTTATTCCTATTTAATCCAATTGCGATCTGTATTATTCTGGTAGTAGGAGGAAAAACAATCTATAATCCCCTAATAATTTCTTTGTTTGAAGCAGAGGTGGTAGGATGAAAGCATTGAATGTGACGGGTTTACATAGTGGTATAGAAGAGATCCAAGCTAAAATCGAAGTACATATAGAACAGCTATCTAAAATAGAAGAAAGTGTTACAGCCATTGTTGGCTTGAGCAATTCGTTAAAGGGAGAGGGAGGAACGGCAATTCGTCGTTTCTACCAAGAAGGGCATTTGCCATTGCTTACATTCCTCAAGCTGTCACTAACCCAATACAATGAGGTTCTATCTCAAATGAAAACCTCCTTATATTCATTAGAGCCGGCAGTAAATGGTCGAATCCAAGAAAGTTTCCTTCAGCATGATGTAGAACAGGGCTTGCGGCAAGCAGAGTTGGTGACTGCTAATCTTACGAATGAAACAAATGCTGTTATGCAAACAGTGTCTGATGTTGTTGCGCTTCCTCTAATTAAAGACGATGAAGTAAAGCACTATGTCCAAAAAGCGAAGCAAGAAAAAGACCAAACGATTGAGCACTTGCATCAGTTTGATTATGAGCAGGCGGCGTCACTGGAATTGGTGGAAGCAGATGTAACCCTGATGGAGCGATATGTACAGGAGCTTCAAGCGATGTTCCACGGAAAAGGAAGCAATATATCCACGCATCTAACAAATCAATTGACGTACAATTCTTTCTATCTTATGTTAAATTCAAAGCTAGCAGCAATTCAAACACAAAACACACAATTTTTTAAAGAGATGCAGCCACCAGCTTATGCCATTCATATAAGGATGACACAAGCAGTAACCTTTGATAAGTGGACAAACCCAAGCTGCCCGAGACCTGCTCAGGTAAATAAGGCAGTAGCTGCAGAGTCGGAACGTAACTGGTTTCAGAAGGCTGGGGATCAGATAGTAAGTGGTGCGAAAACAGTAGGGAAAGCGGCAAAAGACCATTCTCGTGAAATTGGTTCTACCGTTTTGGACTTCACTCCAATTGTAGGAAATATTAAAGCGGGCGTAGAGGCTAAAAGTGGAGTAGACCCTATAACAAAAAGGGAGTTAGAGGATTGGGAAAAATATTTTGCAGCAGCTGGTATTCTCACAGGAGGTCTTTCTAAGCTAGGTTCTAAAGCAGTTAAAGGTGTTAAGGGTGTAGATGGAAAGGCAATAAATAAAGTTGAGGGAATGCCCCCTATTGTTCAGTCACGAATTAATATAAGTAATGATGGATGGGAACATGTAAGAGATAGACATTTTTCCAACAAGAATGCTTCGCAGTTTACAATTACACAAGGTGATTTACGTTCATTGTTATCAAGTAAAACTGTAGTGGATTCTCCTGTTACTAAAAGTATAGATAGTGGTGATGGAGTTAGATATGTAAGAGAAGTAACATTAGATAATCCAATTGGACGCGACAAGTTTAATGATTTTCAGCCCACATCAACAATGACTATTCTTACTGATAAACATGGTAATTTAGTGACAGCGACGCCAGGACGAATGAAATAGAAAGTTTGGAGGGGATGGATTTTGAAACTAATTGGAAGTAAAACAGAACAAGAAATTAGAGAACAACTGATTAAATCAAATCAGTTACTTTTCAACAGTGAAGAGAAAAAGAGGCTGCTTGAAGTGATAAGGTATGAATATCCAGAATTGAAAGCAGCATATATTATTCATTGGATACCTGAACAAGGTGAGGATATTTATAAGATACTCATAAATGATAGTTTAATAGCAGAAATTGAATTAGAACGTCATAATTATGAGGTGAAACCAAAGGCTAAAACATTAACAGTTCCACAGTATCTGAAAGGGCTTAGTAAGCAAAATCAAATAAAATTGGCTGTTGCTCTAGATTTAGTAAAACAAGAATTAAAGGACGTAAATTAACTTGCATAACTTGCCTTAAGAAAACCATCACGGGGTTATAGACGTGCGAGCTAAACATAATGTTCCTAATTATGTAAGTAGAGGGACCGACAGCCGGGAGTGAAGTAAATGGAGAAGATAAAAAAATTACTTACACAAATTAAAAATCTGACAGGATGTCGTGTACGAGAACCTAATGGATTACCTATCATTGATGAAACAAGTCACGTTCTTCCTGAGGATGTAAGAGATTTTTACAGCCTTTGCGGGGGAGTTGTTTTATTTGAACATGAGGACTATCCAACTTTTGTGGTTCCGCCAGATAAGTTTGTGTTGGCTAACCCAATAATTATAGGTGAATTATGTGAAGAGGATATATCATCTAATTGGTACATCATTTGTAATGATGGAAAGGACGATTACCTAACTATTGACCTTGCTAAAGAGAGGCTTGGTAGATGCTATGACAGTTTCTTTGACCGTCATGGGCTTGTAGGTGAAACTCAAGTTATAGCTACTTCATTTACTGATTTATTTGAGAGGCTTATCGAAAATAAGGGTCAATATTGGTACTGGTTAAAAAATGATTTTGATTCTTTAGGTGATGCGTACAATGCTTAAAATTGGTGCCTGTTAACCCTCGAATGTCAAGAGAGATTGGAGCAGTGGGTAAGAATTGCGGGCAAAACAGACACATTTTTTGATACAGACAATTCAAGGTATTTAGCATTAGGAAAAGTTGATTGGACTTCGGTTACCCATCCATTCTATATATAACCTCTACTTATCAGTCAAAAAATTCTCACACATATTCTAACCTCCGCATCCTCTTCACCGGCCGTTGTGTCAGTCTAACTATACAAAACGATGTGCGCTGCATTTGCTTTTCAAAGGTCGCATGAGTGATATCAACGGTAAGCTGGTGGTGGTTCATGAAGGTGATCAGTGTTTTATTGGAGAGTTTCTTAAAGATGTGGATATGGTGGTAAAAGATCCAGTTGCATTCGAATTTGGATGGAGAGTGAGTGGGGAAGGCGTAGATATGATTCAGCGGGTCAATTGGGATCGGGATCTTGCTTGATACATTGATTAATTTACTAACTGCATCACGCCTCCCTTCGCACGTAGCGCCTCCCTCTATACACGCCCGCTCAATCATGCTGTGACTGAGCTCCTTGACGTAATAGGTATGCTCGGTTTCATAAACGATCGTATCATAGTCGGGTGAATAAGCTGGCACAAGGGCCATGGTATCTCGGTTGATGTCATAGCTTTTCAGAATAGGGGGTGTCATAGGGAATCGCTCCTTAGTGGAATTAGTAGTGGGGTGAGTGCTACAAATGATTGTAGGGAGGAGAGAGGACGTCTTATTTATCTGCTTGATCAAGGTCATGTACATACTCATATAAATGTTCGTATAGCTCTATGAGGTCACCTGTATAAATGGCACCGGGTTTTTTCATTCCCAGTCCTTTTTCAATCAAGAGTAAGTTCACAACAGAAAGGGATGTTTTTCCTCGTTCTATTGAGCTGAGGTGTTTCGGAGTGATAAGGGACTTTTCTGCAAGCTTCTCTAGTGTCATCCCTTTTTCTTGGCGAATAAGACGGATCATCCTGCCTAGTCTTCTGTTTAATTCGGGGGATTTTTGCATGATTCTAGCTCCTTTACCCCAAATTATTCAATGGCTAGAATCATAAGAACATAACCTATAGTTAAAGATTTGGATATAAATGGTATTTATTTAAAATTTATTTTCCTAATTCACAAGCCATACTGGAAATCCGTGCTTTTCTGCGGTTTTTCTTCTTCCTTCGACAGCAAGCAGTGCAAGGAATGTTCCGTAAAAGTATTGAAAGATCGTTGTCTCAATGTGGTTATCTTTATATTTAGCGATCGTTACTTTGAAGGCTTGGATCATTAAGGGAAGAGAGTCTTCAACGGGTTCTGTGCTGCCCGTGTGTTTATAAGCAGATAAGGCGCTGTACCAAAGTCGTTCGGTAAATTGCGGGGCGAGCGTGGTAAATGGTTCAGTGACATTCACGAAGCGTTCTGGAATGGTTGAATGGAGGATTTGATTATTTGAAGAAGCGGTCGTACTAGTATGACTATGATCTTGATCTTGTTTTATAGCTTTATGTTTTAATATAGCTTTAGGGGAGTTTTTTATGGCTTGAGGCGTTAGTGCATCAGGCTTTTCAGTATGTGGACGATCCTTCAATTGTTTCGCTTCCGGTTCTTCTGGAAGCTGAAAGACATAGACGCAATGAGAGTAGCCACCACCTTTGCGGATCGTGTGATAGATCTTAATGATGCCGAATGTTCTAGCTTTCACCAGCATTCTCTCAAATGTTGAGCGGGATATGCCTGGATTGTTCTGGTGTGTTGCCTGCACGATCTTAGCTGCTCTCGCATTACATACCCCGTTGTACTTTACGCTGTAGCGAATTAAGCGGGTAAGAGCAATGATTTCCGCTTTCGTAAATTGATGAAGGTGATGTTTGAAATGAACCGTGATCGCCTGGTTAAATTCCTCCGTTGAGCTGAACTTGCTTAAGTGAGTGAATTGATCAATATGACCTGAATGCATAGATGCTGCCCCCTTACGTTTTATAGGGCTAGCATAAAACGTGAAAACAAAACACGCACATAGGTAAAATGTAAAAATGAAAACGGTGAAATGCGGGTTACAGCCGTTTTGAGTATTAAAAACGACACGATTCGACGTAGAAAAAGAGGTGTTTTGAGGAAATAGGGGTTTAAAAAGTTAGTAAACAGTATGATGAGCAAATGTTTGTCTTAATCGAGGATATAATGCTGATTTTTCGAATGGGATTTTTAATAATTCGAACAAGAACACCGTTTATTCGAATAAAACATGCAAGATACTGGAAATGAACGGTGTGAAGAAACGAAAAAAAGACCGCTCTATGCGGCCTTTCTCCTGCTAATAATTATACCTATCGTTCTATCTCTTATATAACTCGAAATAATAAACAGAATTATCGTAATAGACGACTGATAAGACATAGTCTCCTACATAATAATCAAGGTAATCATACATTCCAATCTCCTTTGCATCAGGAGGTCCTAATGCACGCGTAACATCTTGCGGCGTAAGTCGTTCATTAAAGTACATCGATAAGCCGGTGGCTCGGGGGTTCTTTAAGTAATGGGTATTGCTTGTTCCTATTATAGAGATCGCATAGTTTCCGTAATAAATAAAGGGTCTATCGTCTGAAGCGTCAGTTCCGTTATAACGTTCATCCGGCATGCCGAATTTATTTACAACATCACCTAAAGGGCGTGTAGAGTAACCTGTGATATCTGAGTAGTGGAATGGACCAAGGTATCCTCTTCTAGCATTATCGAGGATCGAACGATTTAAATCATTTTTTGTTAGAGTGGTATTGATTCTTTCATATACCCCGTCGTTGATTAAGATCATTCTTGCCTTGCTGCTCCACTCGACTTTTTTACCCGATGCCTCCGCTACAAAACGTAATGGTACGAGGGTGCGTCCGCTTCGTGCTTGAGGAGCTACACTCATCGTGACAGCTCTGCCATTAACAAGGGCCGTTCTGCTTCCTAAAGTCATTTCAATCGTAAGGCCTTGTTTTTTTCCTGTAATCTTCTTTGATCCCAGCCAACTTGCAATCCGAGGAGCTCAAAGACCGGACGAAACTCAATTAAAGTAGTCCCATTTTGAAAAAAGGGCTCATTTGTAAATGCTGGTTCCTTCCCGTCAATAAATACATAAATCGGGTCATGATCAAACACATAGTTTGGTGAATAAGCATTTCCTAAGGTTGGAGCAATGAACATAAATACGATAAGAGCAATAAATACTTTTCTCATAAAAAACCTCCTATGTCATAATTACTACTAATTATAATTATTATGTAGGTCATTGTATACACTTCGCCTTAATAATTTTAGGTATTTTATCATAATTAATATACATATTTATGGAAATTTATGATATCTTTAATTGTAGATAAACAAAGGGGATGGGAAAGTGAAAATGTGGCGCATTGGAATAATGACTGTATGTACGATATTTTTGTGTATCTTCATCACAAGTACAGCTGAAGCAGCGAAGTTTGAACGTATGAATGTATTTCTAGAAGAGAAGCAGGTTTATTTTAGTCATGGTGTATATGTTGAGCAAAATCGAACATTAGTTGAATTTCGAGCGATCTTTGAAGCATTAGGTTTGCAAGTATCCTACGATGCCAACACGAAGACTGTAAAAGGAAGTAAACCAGGCCTTACGATAGAATTAAAGCTTAACAGTAAGCGAGCGGTAGTGAACGGCAAAGTACATACGTTAGATGTTGCAGTTAAGGCGATTAATGGGAGGACGTTCGTTCCGTTAAGGTTTGTAAGTGAAGCATCTGGTATTCAAGTCATATGGAAGAATAACCCGAATTTCAAAGAGATTTACCTTCTTGACCCAAGTGTTCCTAAAAAGAATGTGCAGATGACATTTGGATCTACTCAGGCGCAATTTACGCTTCCGGTGGATGTAGAAAGTCAAATCATTAGCCGTAGCGGTGTTGAACGATCTGGTAATTATACTGCGTATGTAACAGATTTCTATTATCCTGACTCTGTGTACTTTAAAGACAATGTCTGGCTCCTTGCGGTATATAAGATGCCAAAAAGAGATTGGGATCAATATTGGAGCCACGGTATGTGGAGACAAATTGGTACAGCAAGCGATGGCTGGGTATATGCTATTAATACGCCTGGTGAGGATCCATATATGATGAGGTATCCTAAAGGCAGTGAGAAGGAATATATGAAGGTTCATCATCACTTGAAAAATTCAATCATTGCTACGTTACGCTAGCATAGAGAAAAGAACTGCGGCAAAGGCAGTTCTTTTTTCTGTATTAAAATTCTACAGAATAGCTATTATAATCCCATCATAAAAAGGCCGGTAAACATTGTTTACCGGCCTTTTTATTAATATAGATAACGAATGTTATTCACTTTGTAACCATCGCTCTTATTTATAGATTCAACAAGTTGAACTTGATACGTTAAAGGATAATAGATGACGGGCCCGAGGTCTGCCCCAGGGAATTTTTCACTAACTGTGATAATTCGGCTGGATTGATTTTGGGTGTAATCGAACTTAGTACGCCAATCCCAAGAATAGAACGTGTCAGTTTCTAAGTATAAATAGAGATTGTCGCTGCCATAAAAGAAATAATGCTTAACTCCGCCGATATAAGTATATTCCCAACGCTCAGCTAGGAACGTATCAATGAAGCTTTTAGTAAAGTATTTGTTTAATCTGTTATCAATTTGTGCCCTCGTATAATATCTACTTCCATCAAAGCTAAATTGTGCAGCTTCAGCTTGCTTCAAGAGATTTTTAATTTGAGCTTGAGTAGGACGTACTGCCGGCTTTACTACATTAACGACAATCGTTTTGTCTGCCATCTGAATGATTGCTTGATAACTTGCACTGTTCCAATGGACATTTCCTCCAAAACTTTCACTTATAAAACGTAGTGGAACTAGAGTTCTTCCGTTAATAGCCTTTGCTGGAACATCAATTAAATGATGAGTGCCGTTTACATATGTATGGCGAGAATCGACAAATAATATGACAGTACGATTATCCTTTTTCGCAGTGATTTTATTTGTCTGTTGATCCCATTGAACAGTAGCCCCTATTTCTTCAAAGATCGAGCGGAGTGGTACCAGCACCCTGTTATCAACCGCTTGCCCCCCTTCTAATGTAACCGTTTGGGCATTAGCTTGATTAGGCTGGTAAGAAAATGCTGTGATCATGATAAATAAAATACATGCGGTAAATAGACTTACTTCCATTCGTTTTGTAAACATAAAGTACCTCCCTATAGTGATATGGTCTAATAGTAACACGTAAAGTACCTTCATATTAGTAAGAATTAAGAGAAACTGAGAGTATTTAACTGTCTAGCTAAGGAAGATGAGTTTCTTCTATAGTATATATGACTTTGTTTAACCTAAAAAAACATCTAAGAAATAATGCTTGGTAATTTATGTTGCAGGGGAATAGCTCTCTTTTCCTATTAGTCTATTGCTTAAAAATTTTTCAGCGTTAGAAGTGTTTTACCTAGTTATTGATGTGATTTGAATGATGCATAACTAAATATCTTGGCAACAAAGGATAAGTGTTCCAATAATGAGTGTATTTATCTCTAGGATGAAGTTATTATTTTTGATGTAATTCTATTCTTGTTACAGAGTCTAAAGTCATGACAATATGGAGTTAAACGGAAGTCGACATTGTTCGACTTTAATAGACGAAAAAACAAATTTAGTACACATCCAGTGGACAAATTATAGAATTGTCTGTGAGGAGAGTGTAAATTAGAGTCTAAATAAATTAGCTGGGTGATGATCTTTTCGGGAAAAGTTAGCAAGAGAATTGTTTGATAATTACTATACTTGTGGTCTTTATAACTATTAAATGGGTATATCTGTTTTTGTTGGTATAAATGATTAAGAGAGGAGTAGGTGCATTGTGACATTGTATCTATATAATGGACAAATTAGGTTAATTTTAGTGGTTTTCTCGTCGATTTTTGACGAAATTGGAGTAAATTACATACTTTTGGGTGATATATGAACCTTATTAAATGGGAATTGTTAGGAGTTGACACAATACTAGCCAATTAATATACTAATCCTGCAAGTTGTTATCCATAAATTACTACAAATTTTGAGTTCTTTCTATCGGAATGCATTGGTCAAAAGACTCATTATCTACCTTTTATTACTATCTTACAGTCTAGCAACACAGATCAAGGTTCTACATAAGGTAGTTTTAGCTCAAAAGGAAGTAGTAGCAATATGTACATTTTCAAAATGTACGCAAATTTGAAGGAGGAATTATACTTATGGCTTACAAACCAAAGTCTTATCGTAAATTTTTAGCAACAGCAGTGACAACAGCTGCCGTTGTAACAGTAGCTGCACCTGCAGCAGGAGCTCAAGCGAGTTTCCCGGATGTAGTAGAAGGTTCTTATTATGCAGAGGCTGTTAACGCATTAGCTGCACAAGGTGTTATCAACGGCTTACCAGGTGGAACATACGCTCCACACATGAACGTTGATCGCGGACAATTCGCAGTGATCCTAGCTGGCGCTCTTAACCTTGAGTTAAGCGCAACTCCTGAAAAAGTATTCCCTGATGTGCGTACTGAAGCTTACTATGCTGCGGCAGTAGAAGCTCTTTACAACGAAGGAATCGTAGGCGGAGACCAATTCGGAAACTTCAACCCAACTAACTCAATTGATCGTGCATCAGTTGCAAGAATGGTCGTTGAAGGATTTGGCTTCGAACAAGACGAAACAGTTGAAATTCCTTTCACTGACGTTGTTGCAGGTTCTTGGTACGAAGGATATGTAAACACGCTTTACTCTGTAGGTGTTGTTAGAGGAACAACTGCTACAACGTTCTCTCCACAAGGAACTGTAGACCGTGCACAAGCAGCTGTGTTTGTATATAATGCAATGCTTAAGTACGGTGGTGGAGATGACGACATCATTGAAGTATCAGTAGAAAACGTTGAAGCAACTGTAGACGGTACTTCTGTAACGGTAACTGCTGACGTGACTGGTGCTGAAGAAGCAACGGTTACAATCACTCCTGATGAGAACCTAACAGCAGAAGAGCTTCAAGCACACGCTGACAGCTTAGATGTGACATTAGAAGAGCTTGTTGCTTCATTAGAGCAAGAAGTAGAAGTGGAAGATGATGCTATCGAAGCTACATTTGCAGACCTTCCAGCTGGTGACCACACAGTAACAGTTACAGCTGGTGAAGAATCAGCTACTGCTGAATTCACAATTGAAGCTGAAGAGGTAGTTCCTCCAGTAGAAGTAGAAGCAGCAGCAGTAACACCAGTAAGCACTTCTACATTTGTAGTAACAGCTGAAGATGTTGAAGAAGCTGAAGTTTCTTCAAGCGCAGATGCAGAAACTACTTACACAATCGAAGCTACGTTTGAAGGCGAAGCTTGGGAAGTTGTATCTGTAGAAGCAAACGATGATGATACGTTCACTGTCGTTGTAGCTGACCTTGACGGTAAAAAAGGTACATTGACTCTTGGTGGAGTTGAAGTTGAAGTAGACTTCTCTACTGCAGCTCTAAACGCAGCAATCGCAGCAGTGAAATCTGCTACTGCAGCTAACGTAATTGAAAGATTACAAGCTCCAGTTCTTAACGTATCAAACGTTAAAGCTGAGTACGCAGCAGCATATCACAATGCAATTGTTAACGAAGGTGTATTCATTAACACAAGAGCACAAATTCAAACAAACCTAGTAAACTATGTAAATGCAGCATTCGCTGAAGATTTAGAAGAAGCGCTAGCTGATGTTTCTGAAGCATTAAGCGATTATGCAGCAGCATTCTCAAACCGTGCTCGTACAGCAGCTTTAAATGATCTTGATGATGCATTAGTAGCTCTTGATGAGTTCCGTGATGATTCTTTCGAACGCTTTACTGATGGTGCTGAAACTAACAGAGCTTTTGTTCCAGTTGGACAAGTTTCAGGTGAAGTTGCAGGATTCATCTATGCTGAGTACCTTCTAAACGCTGGTGAGTTAGAGCTTAGCGATATCGATGCTGCAGTAGAATACTTCGAAGGATTACTAGAAGTTTATACTGAGATTGAAGATGCAATCGCTGACTTTGAAGCTCTTCCATCTGAAGAAAATAGCCTAGCTGTAATCGCTGCATACTACAAAGGTGTTGACGCAGTAGCGGCTATGCCAGCTGGTTTCGGTCAAGATGCTTTAGAAGTAGAACTTGATGAAGTATTCGAAGATATTACTGAAGTAATTGACGGGTTACTTGATGGTTTAGAGGATGATGTTGACGGTGAGTTGAACATCACTACAATTAAAAACGCTAGTGATCTTCACGAAGAAATTACTACACTAGTTGATGCTTTAAGAAACAGTGAAGATAAGACAGCTTTCGTAAATCGTTTGAATGCTGTAGCTGCAACTATTGCTGATGCTTCTGAGGGGTTAATTACAGCTGTTAATGACGCGGTTGATACAACTGCTCTTGGGACTGCATTCACAGCAATTGATTTATCTGCAGATGCTGATGAATTAGATCTATTCTTTGAAGTTCATGGTTCTACTAAATTCACATCAATTAAACAAATTGATGATGCATTAGAAGTAATCAAAGACCTGAATGCATTAAACCAAGCTCTAACTACTAGAGAAGGTGCTATTGCTGGAGTTAACGCATTTGTTGAAGAGTACGCTAATGAAAGCTACATCAACTTACGTACTAATAACCGCTCAGAAGTAGCAATGTTATTCCGTGGCCTAGAGAGTGAAACAACATTCACAAGTGTTGAGGAAGTACACACAGCTCTTAATGAAGCAGTTACAGCTTACACTAATTCACTAGCAGCAATTAACTCTGCTACATCAATTACTCAAACTAGAACAGCACTACAAAACTCTGTAGATCTTCTTTTAGAAGTATTCGAAGTTGAGGATATTGATGCATTAGATGGAGAAACTGTTTCTATTGCTACAGCTACTGCTGTATATGAAGAACTAGAAGCTAAACGTGCTGATGAAAATAGATCTAATAACTTCGCTACATTTGCTGAAGTAGTTGGAGCTTTTCCATCAAATAATTAATTCTAATTTTTAAGTAGTAACAATAGGCGGAGCGAGTTGAAACTACTCACTCCGCTTATTTAATTTTAATACCTTTATTATGAGTAAAATGTGGAAATTAGCAACTCGGGAAGTTTGAATTGGAAGTTTTGTTATAATAAAGATATTAAGATGGCGAGTATTGTTAAGGAGGTCAAGAAAAATGACCATTAAAGTCTTTAAACCATTCTTTTTTACAAAGGATGGTCAGTTAAAAGCAGCACCAATAAGTTTTGATAAGGAATTAATTGAAAAAGGCTCTAGCGTAGCAAGTGAGGACAACTTAAAGAGAAGTATTGATTTCAAACAAGAAATGACTTCATATAGTGTGACTTACTACAAGAACCAACTCATTAACATAATAGAGAAAATCGAAGTATTTAATACTAATTCTACTATTGATGATTTAAGGAAAATAGAAGACGGTATACATGAATTACCCTTTGTACATTGGCGTGAGGAGTTGCTTGGTTACACAACAGAGTTAAGGAGAGCTCTTGATTTAAAAGTGGAATTAGCTCGATTTATTCAAGATGCAGATAAATATGAAACAATGAACCGGAATAATAAATTGAAGGAACTAGATACGTTAATCAGCAGATACCCATTTGAAGATCAAGCAATAATGATTGATCAAATAAAAGAATTGAAGTCCAGATTTAATATTGCCGAAGATTATCACAAAATAGAGCAACATGTAAATGAGTTAGAACTAATGGTTGGTGAACTTAGCGCAGAACCTTTTTCAGTAATAAAATATAAAGAAATGCTAGAAAAGAAACGTTATGTGAAGCAAATGTTGAGTGCTCAAGCACCTTCTGATCAAAAAAATACTCAATTAAAAAAGGTAAGGCAGCTTCAAAAGAATACTGCTGGATACCAAGCTAAATTGTTCAGCTTGCTGCGTAGAGAAAAGGTATGGTCTGAGACTGCTTTAAAATCACTTGAAATAGAAGTCGTAAACTCACTTGAAGATAATTCTAGAGCATTAGAGATGATTTCTAACTTGTCGATGAAAACCATGTCAGATCAGGCTATTAAAGAAGAGATTACAGAGATTGTTGCTTTCTGTTTGGCTCAAGAAGCTGAAACCGCAGAACAATTAAACGAAGCTATATTATCTTTAGAATATAATGAGTATATTAATTTGAGGCCAGAAGATCGGTTATTCGTTATTAATCGATTCTTTTATGAGTATAGGGGGAAATTAGAGACATACTATACGGTTTCTGAACTATTGGGAGCACTGAAGCCTTTCATTAATCATTTTCATGAGGATATAGACAAAGCAAATACGGCAGCCACACCTGATCCAATGATACAAGTTCTGAAATCATTCAATCTATTTGAAAATTCGTCGTACACTCTAGAAGAAATAAATAAGGCTGCTAGATATTTGTTGCTTGTTAATAAAAATGTAAAAATAAATAGCATAGCCACATTAAAACAATACTTTGATAAGGGGATAGGGCTGAGTGAAGAAGAACTTTCCTCATATGAAGCGGATCATAGTTTGTTACTCCAAACAATGGATGAAAATAAGAAAGGCAATGAAAAACGTGTAACCATAATAGGGAAAGGGAATACAGCAGATACTCTTACCTTCCTAAATTAAGCGGCCTCATAAGAAACAGACCTCGGTATTATGCCGAGGTCTGTTTTAGGTTAAAGGATTATGGACTACTTAACTCACTTCATCAAACTCTACATCCTCCAACTCCCATTCTCCGATATACTCATTAAATGGAATGGCAGAATCAATCACTTCTTGTGGAATCTTAATTTCTTTGATTTGATTAAAATTCGAGTAGGTCGCTTCTACTTTTTGTTCTAGCTCCATCGTGTCACCTTCGAAGGTGACAGCTAAGTTTGATTCCATTGTTTGAGATAATGGGTAGAAGGTGCTTTTATCAAATGTTGTGCTTGTCGTGATGTCAAAGTTCTCGAATAATAAACCGATCATCTCCAGTTCCTCTTCTGGAAGGCCAAGGTCGATGCCGCCAATTAACTCAAGGATTAGTTGGTGGAATCCATCACCGGAAATCGAGAAGGACATCATATACGTATCGTCTTTTTCAATAACCTTCACATTTTCAGCGTAAGCAAGCAGCAGCTCATATTGATACATAGGATCCATCTGCATTTGACTGAGATTTAGAATATCTTCTACTAACTCGTCGTCATACTTGATCCATTGCCCCATCTCAGATACATAATATCCCTCTTTTGAGAAGTATGCTTCAGATTCCATTTTTTCGCCATCAAGCTCTTCTAAAATCATGGCAGTATATTGATAGAAGCCGATCGGATCTAAGACCATATCCATCTTCATTTCCATATCCATGATTAACTCTTCACCGTCTAGCTTCATTGACTGCCAAAGAGACATGTCAGTTGAATAACTAGTTAGATCAGCTCCAATGACTGATTGAAGAAACTCTTCTACATCAATGTCGGATTCAGTGGAGGTTGATGTGAGTTGAACTGTTTTTGTTGATGCATTCCAGTCTACTGTAAAATGGAACTGCTCGGCTACAAAACGAAGCGGGATGTACAGTCGGTTCTCTTCTGCTGTAACTGGCACATCGATATGTACATTCTTTCCATTTACTACAGCTACTTTGTTTCCAAGTGTGAGGGAGACTTTACTTTCATCATTTGAGATATAGGCGGTCTTTTTTTGATGATCCCAATTCACATGTAATCCCAGCTTTTCAAATACTCCTCTAACAGGTACTAATGTGCGTCCTTCTTTAGCTTTTGCGGCAACATCCAACTTTTCTCCGTCCATTGTAACGTTCAGATTTGAGCTGGCAGCTGCTTGAATGGGTGAGAGCAGCATAAGTAAGCAAGCGGCAATCATGACCAATACGAATCCTTTTTTCATCAAATCACTCCTTTAAAAATTAGAAAAAATAGGCATACCTCTAATCACTTCTAGAACGTAGACAAAAGTCCTCCTTGATTATGAGGAAAAAAGTAATAATTTGAGAATTAGGTTAAAAGGGAAAGAAGTTTGCAAATGTTTATTCTTTCTATTATCATAGTATAAGTTTATGATAGATTAAAATTTGGATGATAGTTAGTAAATTATAACCAATTTATTGATTTTCCCTCCTATTAAGACAAGATAGCGTATAATAGTGATAATGCTAGATTATGACATGTGAATGTAGGGCGTCTGAAAATAAAGGTATGTGAGGTTATTCAAATGTACAAAGATTTATCAAGAGGTACTAAATTAAGTATTACACTTTCAATTAAGAAAGCATTTATTACGTATATGGAAAGCATTGATTGGAACGATGATAAGTACGAAAGCGAACAGTTCATTGCTTTTTGGAAAGAGTATTCTGAAGAAAACTCAACATGGATGAAAGAAATCGACCAAACTCTTTTACATAAGCCTGAATTTCAAGAAGAATTAACGAACAAAGTAAATGAAGTGATTCAAAAGGTGATCGAGACAGAGCCTAGTGAAGATCAAATGAAAGAGATTGATCGTTTAATAGCTGAACTAGACACCAATGATGTGGATTACTGCTGCAAAGCTGAAGCGGATTATCGCTTAGCTTTATTAAAAGATCAATTAAACTAAGAACCATTACTAGGAGCCTCTAAATATAGGGGCTTCTTTTTGTTGGAAAAAGATAGGGACAATTGTTGAAAAAAGACGAATAGATATATTATACTAGTACTATTGGGCGTTAAAGATAGACCCCCTTTACAAGATAGGAGGTTTTCATATGATAATAGGCTCGATTAGTGCTTCTCAAGAAGGCTCTAAACCTTTACAAAACAAAACTGTCGGAAATGCTGGTGCTTGGAAAGAGGCATTAAGCAACGCAGAAGCAAGAGCAATCAATCCTCTCCATGATGTGAATCAATCACGGAATCAATTAATCTTAGATGCAGTAACAACTGGTGACTGGAAGCTCTATGATTCATTTCAAGCGAAGCAGCACCCCGCTTGGTATGACACGATTGACGGTGTTCCAACAAAAAACAAGCAATATTGGGCAAGGTTGGTTGACTCTAGAGCAGACGCTGTGAAAGCGGCTTTAGCAGACAATGATCATGAAGAAGCGGCAAAATGGCAGGCGGCTCTGGATCAATCTGTTGAAGAATTGAAGAAAGCTCCAGGTGCAATGCCGCATATTGTGGCGTTTGCTAATAACAGCAGTTTGGGGCAGCAATACAACGTAGAGCCGCCTTCAAGCGAGTGGTACGATTCAAAATACAACCACCCGCTAGTCGCCTCACAAGGGAAGTTCGCTGCGAATATGTGGTATGAAAATCCATATTTCGAGGAGACACCTGAAGCACTTGATAAAGTGGTCGATGCGATTAACACGCACGGTTCAAAAGAAATGATTGAGGTGGCAAACGAAGTCAATAAAGGTCTGTTAAGCAAGCTGGAGGACCGAGAGAAAGAAGAAGCCCAAGACAAAGAGGAAGTGAGCGGGATCAAATCCTCTTCTATTAGAGATCTTCAGTTTACACAGCCATTAACTCAACAATTGACACAATCTTTCGCCGCATCGAAAACAAAAATGTCAGTCGAAGAATATTTGTTAGAACAGCTTTAAATTACAGATTAAAGAACCAAAGCTTACGAGGCTTTGGTTCTTTAATATTCTGAATATTCTTTTTTAGTGATACTTTTGGTTGGTTTCAATTGAAATGACTACCGTTTCTTAACTATATATGGTAAGTTTTTAGTATTGTGATTTGAGTCTTTAGATAAAAACGATATAGAAAGAAGAGGAATACATTTTGAAACAGCTGCTAGTATTTTTCATTATGTTGTTTAGTGTGTTTGTATTGTGGGATGACAAGGCCCATGCTAATACGATCATGCCGGTTTTCTTAGATGAGCAGAAATTAAGCTTTGATGAAGACCCTGTTGCAATCCGAGGGGTCACCTACATAGAGCTGAGAGGTCTGTGCGGTGCGCTTAATTATCAACTTGGCTGGAACCAGCAAACGAAAACCGCATCGTGCTCTGGCGGGGGCAGAAATTTTTCGTTCTCATTTAATGATACGCACTACATGTTTAATAACCAGAGACGTGAATTTATCAATACACCTCGTGCCATTAACGGCCGGACGATGCTCTCTCTTCGTGAGGTTTCAGAAGTATTTGATTATCGCGTGCTGTGGTTAAGTTTCTCAAATGAAATTTTATTAATGAGTCGCGGTATTACAGATGAGACAAGAGGGCGTATGGCAGATGATTTCTTACAGCGCTTAAATGCCGCAAATCGCTTTAACGGTTCGGCACTCGTTGCGAAACGAAACAGTGTGATCACCTCATCTGGTTATGGTTTGGCAGACCAGGCAGGAAGAGCTAACCAGCCTAATACACCATTTGCAATAGCTTCATTAACAAAAGGGTTTACAGGCTCAGCTATTATGAAGCTGCATGAAGAAGGGAAGCTGCAATTTACTGATCGATTAAGTGATTATTTCCCTGAGCTGCCTTATGCAAATCAAATCAGTATTCACCAGCTATTAACTCATACAGCCGGACTGCCGTGGGAAAAAGAAGGTCAGTATAAGGATATCAAATTGATTTATACACCAGGCACAAGCCAGCGCTATTCCAACGTAGGATATATGCTGTTAGGTGATATTATTGAACAAGTGTCCGGGAAGAGCTATAGTGCTTATTTAAATGACCAGATTTTCAAACCACTCGGAATGAATTCATCTGGATTTGATATTAATACAGTGGACCGCAGTGTGAGAGCTCACGGGTACAGCCTAGTGGATGGACGAGTTGTACCGGTTAACCGTGATTTCGCCGCTCGCGGCGGCTCAGGTAGTGTCTATGCGTCTGTTGAGGACTTGTACAAGCTTGACCGCGCATTGTATCAAGATACTCTCCACTCAAGATCGATCAAAGAAGTGATGTTGCGTCAGCACGAATCAAATTGGGGCTACGGCTGGCAGGTGTACCCGACAAGTGTCGGGCGTGTGACTCAGTTATCAGGAAATACAGTAGGTTACACAAGCCACATTAAGAGACATGAAGGCTTAAATTATACAATCATTTTGCTTAGTAATCATGCGAATAAAGACGTTCACGTGATTGGTCAGATGATTGAACATATTATAAGAAACTAATCCAAAAGACTTCCTTTTAAAGGGGGTCTTTTTTGTCTCTATTATTCAATGAAAACCTTGTATAACCTTCAAAATATTAGTAGAATGGACGATAGTACTAATAGATAAGTCATAAAAAATAGAAGTTTGAGGTGCAATTTAATGAAAAAAGGACTAGGCATGCTTGTTGCCGCTGCTGTGTTAGCTGGCCATTTAGCATTTCCTGCAAGTGGTGCAGCGAATGCAGGGAATCAATTTACATTTGAACTAAATTCAACAGTTATTTTTAATGAACAGAATCAACGCTTAACCTCACCAGTGCCGAATATGGTGCATAACGGGGTCACTTATATATCAGTTAGAGCGATTTCTAATCATTTAGGCTATTCGATCACATATGTTCCGCAAACGAGAGAGTACGTCCTCACACGCGGAGAACATCAATTTAGATTTCTAGCAAACTCTAGAACGTATCAATACAACAATCAAACATTTGAACATCGTAACAACGGTCAGACTAGACTGCAAAATCAATCACTAATGATCCCTATCAGAACACTTGCAGAGCATACGAGGGGGACGTTGACAGTACAATCTAATCGATTAATTCGTCTAACCTTTCCAAGCCAAACCGTAACACCGCCCGCTGCACCAATTGTGATAAAGCCGCAAGCAGTCATTCATACCGAAAAAGAGGTATATAGAATTGGAGAGCCGATCTCATACGGCGATCGCAGTTTGAATCGAGGCGTGGAGATTATTAAGCGCACGTGGGAAAATAATGAGCCGGTGTTTTTTGAGCCGGGCACCTACACAATTTCGCTTGAGGTAGAAAATAGACAAGGACAAACAGATCGATCGGAGAAAACGATCACAGTAACGAACGATGTGTTTCAAACGAAAGAGCAATATATGTTAACACAAGGTCCAATCGGAGGGAAGATGCCGATTGACCGCGCAGCTGTACTATCTTATAAAGAGGTGCCTTATACGATTGCAGAACATGACTATACGTATGTTCGTGCAAACAGTCCAGAGCAAATTACCCGCGAAGGATTTTTCTATAAAGATGAACTTGAAGGCCCTGTGCGCTTTATGATTCATAAGCAAAATGCAAAGGATAAACCGGTTAACTTGTATTTAGTTGCTAGAAACAATCAAAGACAGCCGGCTCAAGTGAAAGTGAACCATTTTGGCATGGCAGGCCCGCATATTTATGTAGAACAGACAGGGAAGAGCGCGGTGACGAATTATTTACGTGACGTAAGTGATCCAAAGCATAAAGCAGTGCTCGATATCCCGGCAGGACAGATGCAAATTGTAGCACCTATCTTAAACAGCAGAGCCGTTCCGAAAGGACAAACAATTACCGCTTATGTTGATACGGAGTCAAACATTCCTGTTGAGTATGAAGTGATTGTTCTAGATCAAGATCATGACCTTATGCAGCACTACACGTATTTAAAGCGTGTTGATGCGGCGCGTGACGGCATTCATATTCGAGGAACATTTGAAAAAGGAAATCGTACGCTTCATGTGAGCGAGCCTGTTGGCTACGAGCGTAATCGAATGGTTTTGACAGATGGAGTGAAGGACCATTATATTCAAGGAATTGATGCGATGACTAATTCTGTAGAGCGTAACCTAGGCAACTTCGGTGTGAGCTACGAAGTGAAGCTTGATAAAGTGGCGCCTCATACAGCGATCATCGTTAACCCGCGAGGCGGTCATTACGGCGGGGCGTTCTTAGTGAACGGCAACGTCGTCCAAGCAAGCAACAACAGCATTTTATCAGGACCGACAGAGGCTGGCATCCTCCATCGTACAGGAGCACGTGAGGAATCGGTTACGATCACTTTCACTCCTGCTGCCGGAAGCAATATGCCGATTAATTTCTTATTTATCCCGATGCAATAAAGAAAAAAGGAGCTGTCCGAGTGGACAGCTCCTTTTTGGGGTTCTTGTGCGGCTGTGGTGGCGTGCGAGACGTGCGGGTGTAGAGTGACGCAATAAGTGCTTGAATGCGCGCATATCAGGGCCGGAGCGGCGCAATTAGCGGCTAGAACGCCGCAATTAAGGTCAACCGGCGCAATAAGTACATGAACCCGCACATAAACGAGAGTTACCCGCGCAATTCACGCCGTAACTGAGGCATAAATGGCTTCAAATTATACAATTACAGCCTTCCAGCCAGCGCATAAAATCCTCTATTCATCCCGCGGCAACGTTTCAATGTCCAGCTCTTCTAGAATATCCGTGAGTGAATGGATCATTTCTACATAATTGTCTTCTGTCATTTGATGCTCTCCTGTAGCGAAAGATTCAATCATATAATCATTAATCTCTTGCGTGTGGTGAGAGAGATCTTTAAATGAGTCTAGGTCTAAAACAATATCTTCAATTGCTTGAAAGTCATAGATTTCAACATGATCAAGATGTCCGACCTTCTCAAATACATACTCTTTAAATGCTTGCTGATTGTCATATCGGTTGCGGTTTTCTTCATACCACAAATGCTGACGCAAAATCGAGTACGGCGGATAGAAAAGGTAGAACGTCGTATCAGGATTTTCTTCAATCATTTTCAGCAGGTTGGCATCGAATGCCTCATAAGCTATTTCAAGTTCTGGCTCGTTTAAAGCAGTTGTTCTCTCGGCTGGAAGAGAGGCTTCATAGTGATTCCACACATGCTCGTTTCCATACGTGCTGAAGTAATCCCAGTTATTGAGCATGTCCAAGTTTCGGATGTGGCGCTCTTCTTTTAGTCCAAACTCTTCTAGCATAATATCTCTCGCATCTTGAATGACAGAGAAGTTAAGCAGGTATTTAAAGTCTGTCAGCAGGTTCTGATCATACAAATAAGCAGGAAAGCCGCCTTGGTCTTCTCTGACCCCCTCGGCACCCGTTCTGAAGGAGGCATAATCCATCCCCCAGATCACCTCATCTACTTGACCTGTGTCAAAGGCTAGGTTAGCTGCTAGGTAGTGCTCATGGGCAGTAGATCCTGACTTCGAAAGCTTCATTGTTTTTCCGCCCATGACTTCATCTACATAGCTTGGGACAAAGTTTTCCGTCATCGATGTTCCAAGGATAATCCGGTCATATTCAAAGTTTTTAGCAAGCCCGGCATTTTGGAAACGCTGCTCGCCTGAATACATAGGCGGATAGAAGCTTGCTTGTCTATAAAATTGCAATGGATCGACAACAAATACGAACGAACCGAATAACGTTGCGATAGCCAAGGCAAAGACGAAGAACTTTATTAAAAAAGTACGGTACATAGTGATCCCTCGTTATCTATTGAGTCTCCTCAATTATAAATTGGTTTCTACGTGTCATTAGTAAGTTAATTATTAGAAGTTGAAATACAAGAATTCTGAGATGCGGTTCATATTTAATAAGGCATAAACGAATAGAAGCGCAATCCCTAACGCCGTCCACGTTGTCGGTTTGAATGTCTTAAGCAATTCAACTGTATTCTTAAAGGCTAGCGCAATAATAAAGCCGATGACAATGTATAAAAGTGGCCAATAGATGAATTCCATTGATGTTTCTTGTGTAAATGTGACGCCGATCGGCTCAAGCCAGCTCACGAAGCGATACATAATACCCGGCAGCTCAAATCCGTTCAGGCCAAACATCGCAGCCAAAACTTTTGTAGCATCCTGCCATGATTCAGCTCTAAAGAATACCCAGGCAATGTTAACAAAGTTAAAGGTAAGGAACCATGCTAAGAGCCAATGCATTTTAAGGCCAAGCTGCTGCCAGAAACGGTTTATCATCATTGCGGCGCCGTGTAAGCAGCCCCACAACACAAAGGTCCAACCGGCTCCATGCCAAAGACCGCTGATGAAGAATACGATAAATAAATTGACATACGTGCGCGGAATTCCCTTACGATTCCCGCCAAGCGGAATATATAAGTAATGCGTTAAGAAACGCCCAAGTGTCATATGCCAGCGTCTCCAGAAGTCTTGAATGTTAAGAGACTTATAAGGAGAGTTAAAGTTTACAGGGAGACTGATATTTAATAAAAGTGCTGCCCCAATCGCCATATCCGTATATCCACTGAAATCAAAATACAGCTGGAATGTGTACGCTAATGAAGTAATCCAGCCTTCTGTAAAGGTCAGCACCTGAAGCTCATTAAACCCTCTTGATGCATGGATCGCAAACGTATCGGCAATGACTACTTTCTTGAATAATCCCATAGAAAAAATAAAAAGGCCCATCGAAATGTTACGGCCGTTCGGTAAAAGATTTGATACTTTCTCAAATTGAGGCATCATTTCTTTATGGTGAACAATCGGCCCTGCAATTAACTGTGGGAAGAAGGATACGAAGAGTGAATAATTTAGGAAATTATATTCTTTCGTTTCCCCGCGGTAGGCATCCACTAAATAAGCAATCTGCTGGAATGTAAAGAAGCTGATTGCTAATGGAAGGGCTAGATTCAACATTGAGAAGTTAGCACCAGATACGAGATTGACGTTTTGGATAAAAAAGTCGGCATACTTAAAATAGCCAAGCAAGGCTACGTTGGCTATGATCCCGAATGTTAATAATCTTTTACTCGACCTGGATTTCTCCATTTTACCGAGCTTCGTTCCAACCAAGTAGTTGAAGATCATCGACGCAAGGATAAGCGGCAGATAAATAATGTTCCACCAACTATAGAAGAACAAGGACGACCCAACGAGCCAGAGCTTTGCTGTATTCGTCTGTTTTGCATAGTTTAGCAGATAGTAAATCAAGACAGTTATAGGCAAAAACGCGAATATAAAGACATAGGAGTTAAATAGCAAGACAACTTCCCCTTACGTTTTAATAGATTAAATGCAGTGTAAATTATACCGTTATCTTGTCGTTTTAGCAATGAAATGGTAGAAATTTGCTAGAGAACTGGGCGGTATTTTAAAGAACTGGTCAACATATCCATTTACCCGATTTCCTGTGATTCTAGTCCTATCTTTCATTACAGTTGTGTAACATTCCGTCGAATCACGAAGTTTTTTGGTACTATAAGAAAGCCGAATCTCAAATAGACTCTATTAATCTATAGAGATGTGCAATGAGTATGTAAAAATAACTGTAAACGAAAGTAAATATAACGATCTACATATTTAGGAGGAACGGGAAAGATGAAAAAAGTATTAGTGACATCGGTAGTGGCTGCAGGATTATTTTTTGCTGCCCCGCAAATGGCAGATGCAGCACTCGGAGATCAAACATTACGTGTGGGCATGAATCACACGGACGTAACAGAGCTTCAAGAAGCACTGAAATCTAAAGGCTATTTCACATTCGACCGTGCAACAGGTTACTACGGTTCTATTACTCAGGATGCTGTTCGTAAATTCCAAGCATCTAATGGATTAAAAGTAGACGGGATTGCAGGCCCTCAAACATTTGCTGCACTTAAAGCAAACGGGAGCACAGTGGTGGCAGCATCTAGCTCAAACACAAGTTCAGCTACACTGCGCACAGGATCAAGAGGGGCAGCTGTAACAAACCTTCAGCAGCAGCTTCGTAATCACGGACACTTCAGCTCAGCAGTAGACGGGGTATTCGGTCCATTAACAGAGCGTGCGGTTCGCAGCTTCCAAAGTGCGAGAGGGTTAAGCGTAGATGGGATCGCTGGTCCACAGACATTCTCAGCTTTAGGACAAGTAGCAGTATCAGGTTCAACGACACAAGCGGCAACTTCTACTACTTTACGTCAAGGAACACGCAGTGCAGAAGTTACTAGATTACAAGACCGCCTTCGTCAGCTAGGTTACTTTAACTCAAACTCAACAGGCTATTATGGCACAGTAACGACTGAGTCAGTACGTCGTTTCCAAGCGGTGAACAATCTTCAAGTAGATGGTGTAGCAGGCCCGCAAACTTTATCAAGGCTACACGGATCAAACGCAGCAGCAGCAAGTACTGCATCTGAGACAGTGAGCGCGTCTTCAAGCAACAGCTCAATCGGTTCAAGTATTATCTCAAGTGCAAACCGCTACATCGGCACACCTTATCGCTACGGCGGTACAACAACAGCTGGTTTTGATTGCAGTGGGTTTATCCAACGTGTATTCAGTGATGTAGGCATATCTGTACCACGTACAGCCTTACAGCAATGGAACTCAGGCACCACTGTTGCAGCACCAAGTGTAGGAGACATTGTCTTCTTCGCAACAGTGAACAGCGGCCCATCTCACAACGGAATCTACATTGGAAACAACCAGTTCATCCACAGTGGTTCATCTACTGGGGTAACGGTAACAAGTATGAGCAACAGCTACTGGAGCGCACGTTACTTAGGCGCAAAGCGTATCCACTAATATAATAGAAGGAAAAGGTGACGATCTGTGGAGATCGTTGCCTTTTTTTGTTTGGGGAGAGTAGTGAGTGCTGTGGTGTGATTGCGTCAGTTCAAAGCGTATATGCGTCGGTCATAGGAAGGATTACGCGCATTGCTTTGACTATTGCGTCGGTTGCGGGCTGAATTGCGCCTATCCCTTGTTATTGCGTCTATTCAAATGAGATAAGCGTCAATGTTCAGAGGAATTGTATAGCTTCATCCAATAATTGCGTCACTCCTCAAGGATTCAAATCCACAAAAAAAGCTGCCCTGCTTCAGGGCAGCTTCCATTAAATACTCTTATTCTGTTCGCTCAATATATCCGTTCTCTAACGCATAATTCTCAAGTTTTTCACCGATTGAATAGTAAAGATTATCTTCATTAAAAAAAGAGTTAAGATGAGTCACTAAGGCAGGCACAAGATCTTGGTCCTCATTTGTTACACGGAAGAAGCTGTAATCTGCTTCCCAAAACGCGACCATCTTCCCTACATATTCCCTCTTTTCTTCATTAGAGTATTCAATCCAATCGTGGCCGTATTGTCTTGATAAATAGAAGTACTGCAATGTCCCGTGAAGCTCAGACAGTAGCTCATCGAGTTCCACCACACGGGTTGGTTGTTCAAATAATTGTATTTCCACCGTATCATCATCGTGCCAAATGACATCTACCACATTTCCGCTTCCATATACTCTAGGTATAGCAGATTCTGCTAAGTGGCGATCGTACGTCGTTTGCTCAAAAACTACCTCATAGATCCAGCGGGCGGCATCTTGTCGATGGGCAGCTTGTTTAGGAAGGAAGTAGCCTTGATGAGTCCCTCTAGCAAGCTGAATATTTGCAGCTAAACCTATTTGGTCATAGGCATAATTAGAAATTTGATTAAAATCTTTAAAAGCAGGTGTAAAACTTAAAAAGGTAGCATAATCATCATAGCCTAAGCCTCTCACAATCATGACCATCATATCCTGCCTAGTAATCGGTGTAGTAGAACCAAAGGTATTGGCAGCGACACCTTTTGTCACTCCAGCATCAACTAGCGCTCCGATGTAGGGTTCTGCCCAAATTGGCACATCGTTAAACGCAGCAGCAGCCTCTGTGTTTTGCGGCAGGTTCAGTGCCATAGCAAGCAATTTAGCAAATTCAGCACGGGTGATGTCCGCTGTTGGGCGAAACGTGCCATCTGTATAGCCGTCAATAACACCGGACTTGGCTAACGCCTCAATTTCCTCTTTGGCATAAGAAGTTGAGATATCAGAGAATGACGGTGAGTTTGCTTGCGGTGATAGTGGCACCACACTCAAAATTAATAGTGTCATTAAAGTTATTAGTACATATCGTTTCATAAGATCCCCTCCAACTCGTATACTACAGGAAGCTTGGAAAACTATCTACAATATTGAAAAATCTACTAACGAATCAAGAGGATTTAAGTCTAACTGCCTATAAATAAAAATGGACCCCTGCCATAGCAGGAGTCCGTGTTATAAACTATTAATCTAAGTCAATATAATAGTAAAGAACAGTTACAGCTTCAGCACGGCTCGCTGTTGCCTTAGGGTCGAAAATCTGACCTTCTTTTCCTCTAATAATGCCTAGAGTTTTTGCTTCTTCCACATAATGAGCAGCAAATGGAGAGATCTGATCTGAATCTTTGAAGCTGACTTCTGTCGTTGTATCAATCGTCAGTTCTCTTTCCATTTCATACACACGCATTAACATCGTAACCATCTGCTCGCGCGTAATGTCTGCATCAGGAGCGAATGTTGTAGCTGACGTACCGCTAACAATACCAGCCTCATATGCAGCAAGAACATCATTTGTTTGGTTGTCACTAAGATCTGTGAAAGGATTTTCAACATCATCACTTACTTCTAAGTTGAATGTGCGAACTAGTAATGATGCAAAGTGAGCACGAGTAATGTTGGTATTCGGTTTGAATGTGCCATCACCGTATCCAAATACAACCTCTTTCGCAGCAAGATCTGTAATATACTCATATGCCCAGTGGCTTTGTGGTACATCTGTAAATGTTACTGGTTCAGCAGGGTCAACCGGATCTACAGGGTCAATCGGATCAACCGGATCAACCGGATCAACCGGGTCCACTGGATCTACAGGATCTAGACCTTCTTCAAGCTTTTTGACTTGAATACGTCCTTCCACCTCATAATCAATCACGCCTTCTGTTTCCATTAAGTGACGAGCGTAAGCGATCATTGCGTTTGTTACATATCCAGCGTCCTCTTGGATCATTTCCCCTTCAAAGTTATATCCGTCACCGCCTGTTGCGATGAAGTTATTTAGAGCTACAGTGTATGTTGCCGCGGGGTCAATAGGCTCACCGTCTAAGAATAGTTCTGCATAAGCAAATTCATCATTTTTGTCTACATAAATCGTATAGTGAAGGCCTGCTGTCTGCAAGTCTACTTGGTTGCGCCACGTATAAGAGTACTCAATCACATCTTGAAGGGCAGCACCTGTCATTTCTTTGATTGAAATAATGTTGCCAAACGGCTCAACTGTGTAAATATCACCAGCTGTAATATCACCTGGCTCAATGCTTGCACGGATACCGCCGCCGTTAGTTAAAGAGATGTCGGCACTAGGAACGCTGTGCAGGATTGAATCCATCCAGAAGTTACCTAGCGGGGCATCACCTTCGTAACGACCATCACGCGTTAAACCAGTTGTTGTATGACCGATCACTTCACCAAGAAGCTCTTCTGCTTCTTCTTCGTACGCTTTTACCATCGCGTCCACATCAGCGTTCACTGCTTCAAGCTCTGAAACTTTTTGCAGTCCGCCAGTTACCGTTACTTCGTCTGTATCTTTGTTATACGTAATTTCAAGGCTGCCGATGTTATTTGCATCGCCGCCTGTTTGGGCAATCGTTGTACCATTCACGACAACCGGCTCTTGAAGTGTCGTATGAGAGTGGCCTCCGATAATCACATCGAAAAAGTCAACTTCCTCAGCTAAACGCTGATCTTCGCTGTAGCCGATATGTGTTAAAGCGACAAATACGTCAACTTCATTTGCAACGTATTCATATTGCAGAGCTGTTGCAATTGGATCATGGAAATCAAGTCCGACAATCCCTGCAGGAGCTGTTGCTGGAGGTGTTTGTGTTAAACCTAGAACACCTACTGTAACATCTTCTAATTCAAAAATTTCATATGGCTCAGGCTGCTCAATTGCAATTGTTTCATCAACGACTTCTGTGTTGGCACTTAACCAAGGGAAGGTTGCTTGATCAGCACGTTTTTGGAACGCCTCTTGACCGTAATCAAATTCATGGTTGCCGATAGCCATCGCATCAAGGCCCATCTCATTTAAAAGGGCTACGATCGGCTCGCCGTCTTGCAGGTCAACAACAGGATTGCCGCTGAAAATATCACCTGCATCTAAGTATAAGAAATTACTAGACTCAGCGCGCTTCTCGTCTATGTACGCGCTAATTTTACCGAAGTTAGCAATCTTCGCGTGCATGTCATTTGTATGCACAATGTCAAGCGTCACTGAGTCAGAATCATCAGCAAAAGCAAGTCCGCTGAATGAGAAGCAAGAAGCTAAGATTAATAGAGTCGCCAGCATGCTTTTCAACCATTTTCCGTTCATCATATTCCTCCTAGAAATCTATTTTCCACTTAGTAGAAAGCGGATACATGTAAAATTATATAGAAATAAGTAGAGAAAGTATAGAAATATGTCAGAGATTCTACTAATCCATTATTTTGAAATAGTGGTTGTTGTTTCTACTTGTGCGTAGTAGACTGACTACAGAAGAGAGAAGGCGGGGGATAGGCTAGATGGAAGGTAGATTAAAAAAGATGAAGCTCGTGATAATGGGATTAACAGCAATAGTGTTACTGCTTGGCAGTTTGCTCATTTATCAGCAAATGGAGAAAAGGAGTTATGGCCACGTACTAGATCATAAGCTGAAGAATGAGCTTGGGGCTGGGCTTGCGACTCCATCAGTAAGTTATCTCGCCTTGAGTGAGGTAATTGAGCAGGAAGAAATCAGTTATGAAGAATTATGGTGGATGATTACACAATTAAAGCATCTTGTTGGTTCTGTACAAGATTATAATCATTTTGCTAGCTGGTTAAATCGCGGTGATCCAGAATGGCGCCGGGGTCTAACGGTTTCTGCTGCTGATGATGCTCTTTACTACTTTGATGAGCAAGTGCGCTGGCTTGTAAATGAAGCAGAGGAGCCGATCAGGGGTGATGGTCCAAGAGGTCATGTGATGTTTGAAGAAGATTATCTGCCAAGGGAGCAGACACTTGCACTGTCAGAGGAACAGATTGAGGAATATAGGTGGTATTTAGGGTTATATGAAGCATGGTATGAGGCGATTGAAGAAGTGATGGACGTACCTCCGCTTGCCGAATTTGATGAAACGCAGTGGTACCATAATCCATTTGTGAGGTTCGGAACTAATGGTCAGGAGCCTTCCTTCTATGATGATGAATGGGTGGAAATCTTAGCGTTACTGGAGGAAAAAACGGAACGCTATTATGAAGAGGCAGGAAGATTGGTGGAATTAGAAATTAGGTGATGGACTGATGTGCAGGCTGTGCGGAAGGGATTTGTATGATTTCAAGCCGTTTAAGCATCGGTTCAGAAGCTAATTGCGCTTCTGTTTGGCAGAATTGCGTCTGTTGGGAGAACAATTGCGTCACTCTCATCTAATAGAGTTTATTCAAACCGGATATGCGTCAATGGTAGAGTTAATTGTATTCAGTCAGCTGATAATTGCGCCAGTTCAACTCGCCAAAACTCGTACATAAAAAGGAGCTGACCTCACAAGGTCTGCTCCTTTCTTTATACGAAGATAGATGTCTGACCCCCTTTACAAAATCTCAATGAATGTCACTTGGCTAAATTGCTATAATCAAAGGGTAAGGACTTGTTTCACTAACTTATTTTGATCAGGGGGCGTGCCAATGAATGTTCGTAAAGCTATTATTCCAGCAGCAGGGCTAGGTACTCGATTTTTGCCAGCGACAAAAGCGCAGCCAAAAGAAATGCTTCCCATTGTTGATAAACCGACTATCCAATTTATTGTCGAAGAGGCAGTCGCATCAGGAATTGAGGATATTATCATTGTAAGCGGCCGAGGGAAGCGGGCGATTGAAGATCACTTTGATAAGTCCTATGAATTAGAAGAAACATTAGCGAAGCGGGAAAAGTGGGATGTGCTGGAAGAAATGAGTTCCATTTCGAATCTTGCAAACATCCATTACATACGTCAAAAAGAACCACTTGGGCTGGGGCATGCGATCCTGTGTGCGAGCCGCTTTATTGGAGAGGAACCATTTGCGGTCTTGCTAGGGGATGATGTCGTCCGCGGCGAACCTCCGTGTCTTAGTCAATTAATGGACATTTACGAGCGGCATCCTTGCTCAATTGTCGGGGTGCAGAAGGTGGCTTATGAAGAGGTAACGAAATACGGGATTATTGAGCCGACTGGGACAGCCCTAGAACCAAGGCTGATGGCTCTTCATGATTTAATAGAGAAGCCAACGGTGGAAGAAGCGCCTTCGCGTTATGCGATTCAAGGCCGCTACATTTTACGTCCTGAAATTTTCCCGATTTTAGAGCGGGTTACGCCTGGTGCTGGCGGGGAGATCCAGCTGACAGATGCAATAAAGCAGCTAAATCAGAAACAGACCGTTCTCGCCTATGAGTTCAGCGGCAAGCGTTATGATGTAGGGGATAAAGCTGGTTATTTAAAAGCAACGATTGATTTTGCGTTAGAGCGTGAAGAGTTACGTGAGGAGTTACTAGCCTATATGGAATCGATTATTCGGGAGGGCCTTCCAAAATGAAAAAGATTACCGTGGTTGGAACGGGTTATGTCGGGCTTGTGACGGGTGTAGCGCTAGCAGAGATCGGTCATCATGTAGTCTGTTTAGATAAGGATGTTGAGAAAGTTGAGCTGATGTGCTCTGGGATTTCTCCTATTTATGAGGCAGGTCTTGAAGGATATCTTGCTCATCACTTGAGAACGGAGAGACTTGAATTCACTACAGATCCTGCGGTGGCTATAGACGGGGCAGAACTTGTGTTTATTGCCGTTGGAACGCCTGAGCTTGCGGATGGTTCAGCAGATCTTAGTTATTTAAGAGAGGCGTGCATGACGGTTGCTGAATATTTAAGCGGACCGGCAACTATTGTGATTAAAAGTACGGTGCCTGTAGGGACAAATGATCTGATAGAACAATTGATCAATGAACATGCCCTCTATCCAATTTCGGTCGTCTCTAATCCTGAATTTTTGAGGGAGGGGCAGGCTCTGTATGATACTTTTCAAGCAGAACGGATCGTCATCGGGTCAGAAAATAAGGCAACGGGCGAGCTCCTCCAGGAAGTGTATGCCCCTTTAGCAAGGCCTGTATTTCACACCGACCGCCGCAGTGCAGAGCTAATCAAATATGCCTCAAATGCGTTTCTTGCAACAAAAATAAGCTTTATTAATGAGATGGCCGCTCTATGTGATCAACTAGGTGCAAATGTGGATGATGTGGCTTGGGGAATGGGAATGGACACACGAATTGGTCATTCCTTTCTAAAAGCAGGTGCAGGATACGGTGGATCATGTTTTCCGAAAGATACAAAAGCCCTTGTTCAGATAGCGAAGGAAGTAGAGCATGATTTTCAATTAATGAAGGCAGTTATTGATATCAATGATTTTCAGAGACATCGCATTTTAAAGTGGATGAAGGATCATTACACAAATATGAGAGGGTTAAGAATTGCCGTGTTAGGGCTTTCCTTTAAACCAAACACTGATGACATTCGTGAAGCCCCTTCTCTTAAACTGATTGAAGCATTAATTGAGTGCGGGGCAGACGTCGTTGCATATGACCCCGCAGCTATTCCAAATGCAAAGGAAGTGCTGGCTGAGAGAATCTGTTATGCCTACTCAGTTGAAGAGGCGATTGAAAAGGCGGATGGTTGTTTGATTATGACCGAATGGAATGAAATCAAGGAAACTCCGATTGAAGTATATCACTATTTGATGGAGCACGCGGTTGTATTTGACGGCAGGAATTGTTATTCGCTTGAAGATGCGAAGCGCGCTGGTGTGATGTATTATTCAGTGGGAAGAAATTATGCATCGAGAAGATCTGGGGACGGGGTAAAAGGGAAAGACTAGAATAGGGAAGAGGCCGCCATATGAAACAATTTCAACAATCATTCCTGACAGCCTCTAGATGGCTCAACCTAGTCCACCTTGTATGGGATCTATAACAAAGGAGCATACCCCGGTATTATTTTACCATGTTTGTTATAATAATAGTTATGATTGTCCCATTTTTATAGAAGATTTTAGTTATTTTTTAATAAACATACCATATTATCGGGTTTATATGTATTTTTAGAGTGTCTTTTTTACTACTTATGGAAATTCTCAATAAAAAGAGCCGCCTAGCTGATGTCGCTAGAGCGGCTTCTTTCCATGAAATTAATTTTTCATCATTGTGTTGTACACTAATACTGCAAAATCACGGCGTGTTACATTTAGGTGTGTACCGAATGTTGTCGGGCTTGTACCTTGCGTGATTTCATTTGCGTAAAGTGTTTTAATGTCATTTACGAAAATAGAATGTTCAATATCTGTCGCACCAGGATCTGTTGTACCAGTTAAACCGTATGCACGTACAAGGATAGCAGCAGTTTCACCGCGAGTAATCGTACGCTCAGGGTAGAACATGCTGTTTCCAGCTCCACTGAAAATGCCAGCTTCTGTAGCGGCATTAATGTATGGAGTTGTGAAAGCTCCAGCGCGAACGTCTGTGTAGTTTGCAGAAGCCGCATTGTCAATATCTAATCCCTTCGCACGAGCTAAAATAATGGCAGCTTCAGCACGTGTGATGGAGTTCGTAGGTGCAAATGTTTTGTTAGGATATCCAGAAATAATCCCAGCTTCATAAAGAGCCATGACTTCAGTGTAGCCGCGATCTGATTGATCAAAATCAGTAAATACAGGCTCAGCTGGAGGTTCTGTTTCTTCAGGTGCTGCTGGGTGGAATTCAAATACTGACCAGCCTTGAGCATTTGTTTCTAAGAATGTTACGCCTTCAACTTCAGCACGCTCTGCATAAGCAGGTGCTTCAGCTGCTGTGCGGATCGTAATTGGGCCTTCTGCTTCAAATGGAGCAATCGACCAGTTGTTTGTTACTTCAACAGAGATCTCACCGCGCTCACGGATATAATCAATGATGATCTCACGGTTTTCTTCTGTACCAGCATAAACGATCTCAGCACCATCAACGTGGTCACCGCCGCCGCCAGCACGGTAGTTGTTAGTAATCACTAGATATTCTTGATTTGGATCAACAGGCTCGCCGTTGTATGTTAAATCAATGATACGCTCGCCCTCAGGTTTTGTTACATCAATCATGTATTCAACGCCTTCGATTGTATCGAAGTTGTACTCACGGAAGTCAAGATCTGTTAATTCTTGTGCTTCTGTTTTAGAAGGGTCAATTTGAAAGAACGCACGAGCTGATTCTTCTAACCAAGCCTCAAGGTCATTACCGTCGACTTTTACAACATGTACTGTGTTCGGGTAAATGTAAATATCAGCTACATCTTTAATCGCGATATTTTCACGAACATCTGTGTAATAATCTAGTCCGCCGCGTCCTGCACGGAATGGCGCTGCTGCAGATAAGAGCGGAAGGTCTGCAAATTCAGTACCAGCAAAATGATCTTCAGCAAACTCAAGCTGAGCATCATTTACTAATTGAACAACCTCATTAACAAAAATACGAGCAAAGAATGTGTTTAATTCTCTGTCAGTAGAACCTACTGGACTGTTTACATACTCAATTGTTTGTTCATGACGCTCCATAACGATGTCTTCGATTGCTTTTGAAGACTCATAGTCAGCAGTAGCTACAGCTGTTGCCGTCCCGTTTTCCACTGTCCATTCGCCGTTATCAAACGACAGATCAAGCTCAATTAAACCAAGGTGTGAACCCCAAGCTCCAGGCATAACTGTTGGAGTACCGTTTAATGTTCCATTTTCAAGGTCAGCACCAGGAAGATTTGCATAACGGTCTTTGTCATTTGGGAATACATAATGTTGGTGCCCAGTGATTAATGCATCGATACCTTCAACTTGGCTAAGCTGATATGAAGCATTTTCACTAGCAGTTTCGTTTGTATCAAATCCAGAGTGAGATGCGACAACAATCACATCCGCACCTTCTTCTTTCATTTGAGGAATGTATGTTTCTGCTGTTTCTACAATCTCATTTACATAAACGTTTCCATCAAGGTGCACGCGGTCCCAAGTCATAACTTGTGGAGGAACAAATCCGATGATACCGATCGTAATGTCATTGCCGTCAATCGTTTGCTCGACCATTGTATATGGCTCATAACGGTGTGTATCATCATTCTTGTTATACGTATTCGCACTTAACCATGGGAAATCAGATTGTGCATCAATATCATCTAGGAAATCCAGGCCAAAGTTATACTCGTGGTTTCCAACTGCTGCTGCATCATATTCCATATAGTTCATGACATCAATAATAATATTGTTGTCTTGTGGATCTACAGTTGCTTCAAGATCCCCTAAAATACTACCCTGAACGATATCTCCATTATCTACTAAGATTGAGTTCGGGTATTTTGCTCTCATTTCTTCTACTACACTGTACACTTTCGATAAACCAATTGATTCATTTACTGCATCTGCCATGTAATCATAAGGCATCATGTGGGCATGGATATCTGATGTACCCATGATTGCCAGCTTATGAGTATTACTCTCAGCTGCAACCGTTTTTGTCCCGATAAAAGGAAGGGCAGTTGATAGAGCAAGCAGTAATGAAAGCGTTAGCATCATTAAGCGGCTTGCACGTGTTTTCGAATGAGTCAAAGTGATTCCCCCTTGATTAGTGATCCTTATGTACAGAGATAGGAGTACTATTTCTATGCATAAAGTCAAAATAATGTAGCACATACACTAATAACGGTAGCACAAGATGTTCGGACAAGATACATATTTTTTGAGATTTTAACAAAATAAGTCTATTTTTGTAGAAGGGTTGTAGGTAATTCTATAAAATGGATATAAATGAATCTTTAGTTCTAGGATAAAAATAGTCTTTAATGTGTAATTAGACTTAATAGGTTGAAAAAATTACTAGATTAACTAATAATTGCGAGTGGTAGAATGTGACTATTTTGTAGGAGGAATGATCTTGAATATCGTAAAAAGCGTAATGATCACTCTACTATTCGTTATAGTAGGGCCGCTTACTGTTAAAGCGGAATCGTTCACAGATGTATCTCCCACTCATTGGGGGAAAGAAGAAATTGAGTACCTTTTTAAGGAAGGAGTCATTCAAGGGACGGGCAATGGGAACTTTTCACCGAATGCGCCTGTGACAAGAGCTCAAGTGGCAGTCATGTTGATGAGAGCAATGGATCTTGAAGGAGCATCAGCACCGCCTCCGCCTTTTAATGACGTTCACCCTGACACGTTTGGGTATAAGGCGATTGGTGTGTTAACAGATAAAGGGGTCTTTTCGATAAACGGAACATATTCCGGCCGGTTTGAACCGGAAAGGGCAACTACAAGAGTGGAGATGGCTGCTGTGTTAGCGCGAGCTTATGATTTAACAGGGGAAAATCTTTTTCCGTTTCCAGATGTAGATCCTAGACATTGGGGGCATGAAGAGATTAGAGCGATTGCCTATAACGGGGTCATGGCCGGAAATACCCGCGCACAGTTTTTACCAGAACAGACGATGACGCGGGCTGAGTTCTCGGTATCATTAGCAAGGGTGCTAAACTCAGATCTTACGGTAGATGCAGACCAAATCATTGAACAATCTATCATCAACCAGACAGAGCATAATATAAGAGAGCTTTCCCGAGTGTTTTTCAGTGCGGTGTTTCATAATGATCCGTGCAGACCTTATTCAGAGGTAAGACCGCTGCTTAGTCCTTATGCTTCAGCAACTTACTCATTTGGCCACCTGTACAGAAACTACCAAGAGAAGTGCGAAGAGAGGAACGGTCAGCTGTACTATGGGTATCATGCTTTTGATTTAAGATCAGAGGCAAGTGTGTCAGGGCGTAATACAGTACAGGTAACAACTATTTCACTGCCAAATAGTATCTTTCAGGCAAAGCATTGGACGTTTACGTTAAAAGCAGATGAAGGTGTATACAAAATTGACCACTCTGCTTATGAGATGGCTGAGGAGAGAAGCTTTGAATTGACTAAAATTGAAAGTGAGAAAATACTGGAGGAGCATTATCCAGGCAGTGATATTTATTACCACCATACAGAGGAGCATGGAACCTTTGAACAGTACGTGTATGAGATAATCTCGCCAGATTGGGGCTACTTTATCGCGAGGATCGATAACAAAGAAGGTCATGTTACAGCGTACTAAAAGGAAATCCCGCATTAATGGGTGATCACCCATCAATGCGGGATTTTTTTAATGACTTTTTTCACGTGGTTTAGCTTGTACACCTTTAGGTCTAGCTCCAAATAATAGCCATCCGCCTTTGACCCAATTTAGCACAGGGTAGACAATGAGCAGGGATCCAAGAAGAGCCACTAAGAAGCAGCTTAAGATCCATAAATGATATTGAATCATCTCGTTTCCAAAATAGACAAACCTTCTATAAAACAAGAGGAAGAGCGGGTGAATCAAGTAAATACCAAATGAATAAATACCTAGCTGAGTCAATGTATTAATCAGCCAAGGCTTTCCGTGCTTATAAATCCAGTGGCCGATGAAAATTAACACTAAGGCACTGAAGAACGTGTGCAGACTCCAGAATAGATGGAAGATCTTAGAGTCAAATGCAACGCCGTAAGCACGGAGCGAGTAATAAAGATAAATATGACCGGCAACAGCAAGCGCCCATGTAACGAAAATACCAGCAATAACGATCCGCTGTCTGCTGAAGGTTGATTTCGCTTTGGCAAACCATGCCTTAATCGATTCATAGTAAATCCCGATAAACGCACCCGTTAAATAATGAGACATATACGAGAGGGAGATGCTTCCGACATTCGGATACTTAATCACAAAATGGTTGTATAAAGAATATGAAAACTGAATAACAAAACCAATCCAAATGATATGTTTCACAAGCCCAGGATAGCGTTTTAAGAGCCACAGAAAGATCGGGAACAGTAAATAAAATTGAATGCTGATAAACACAAAATATAAATGAGGGTACGCGCTGCCCATCATTAACTTATTTCCAAAGTCAGATAAAAACTCATTGAAGCCGCCGTAGTTTTGGAAATACTGTGATGTTACAGCAATATAAATAAGAGAAAAAACAAAGTATGGAACTAAAATATAGAGAAGTCTGCGTTTATAAAAATTTCTAACCAGCTTCCCGGTTAATTCACGATGATAATAACTGTAAAATAAAACAAAACTGCTTAATAAAATAAACGTTGTTGTACCAATTCTAAAAAAGGTATTGGCTGCATTATAAGCAAAAAATGAGGTGCTCGATGGATCCAGGGTTCCGACGGTTACCGATGTAGCATGAACAATGAGAACCGCAAGAATAGCAAGACCTCGAACTACGTTTAATTCAAAAATTGGTGCTTTCTTTTGTATGCCCATAAGTCACTCACTTCCATTTTCTTAATCAACGTATACTATACCATACCACAGGATCTACGTTATTGGACGTTTTACAACAGAATTTGAAGGAAATCACGAAATATCACAAAAAAACACGATGAAGGACCTCTTCATCGTGTTTTTTAGATTAATTCAGCATAAGGACACGTCCGCGGCCCCAATCAACCGTGGCGCCCGTCGCTTCAGTAATAAAACGGACCGGTACAATTGTGCGGCCGTTCACTGCCGTGGCTGGAACATCGAGTGTATGCGGGATACCATTTACGGTTGCGTGCGTATCATTCATTTTCATAGTAATCGTTGTCGTTGCATTCTTGCCAGTTACTGTTTGAGTGGCGGCATTCCACTCAAGTTCGAGTCCTAGTTCTTCGAAAATAGAACGCACAGGAACAAGGAGTCTGCCTGATAGAATCACAGGTTCTGTGCGGTCAAACGTGACAACATCTTGGTTTACTTTTACTTGCATTTGCTGTGTCGTCGTTAACCTCGCTCCTCCTGCCATAGCAGAAAGTTTGGGAATGCTTGTGGCTGGGATGTAGATTGAGTTGTTATAAATAAACATGTTCTCTATACCCGAAATTTGCTGCTGGTTTAAATAAAGCGGCTCTGATACAGGGGATACCACAATAGTCTTTTTGTGGGCAGAGTCAAATAATTGACGTGAGAACTTCATTTGATCGATGAGACTCCTTGTATCACGGTATCGCTGTTCGCGTTCTCCTCTTAATAAGACAATCGTGTAGTCATAGCCGTTTCCTTGTCCAAAAGAAATAAGGTTGTGGCGAGCGGCGTTTGTGTAACCCGTTTTTCCACCCAGTATGCTAGGATGCATAAATCCAGAAGAAGGCTGTGTCATGGCATTTGTATTTCTCCAAGCCTTATGAACAGGCATCCCTTGGCGGTTGCGGTAGGTGGTTGCATAATTCGGTGTGCTGACAAGCTTTAAGAAGAAGGGATGCTTTGCTGCTTCTTGCCCTATCTTTGCTAAATCATTTACAGTCGTTTTTTGATTAGGGTGTGGATAGCCATGGGCATTAGAAAACGTTGTATTAACTGCTCCTAGCTGCCTGGCACGCTGATTCATCATCTGAATAAATTGCCAGTGGCTCCCGCCAATATGCTCTGCGATCGCTACGGCTGCATCATTTCCCGATGGTAGCATGAGCGCATATAAAAGCTGTTCTAACGTCATGATGTCTCCAGGTCTGACCCCTGCCGTAGAACTGTCACTTGGCACAGCGGCAGCACCAGGTCCGACCACAACTACATCATTTAAATTCCCATGCTCAAGAGCAAGGAGCGCTGTCATCACTTTAACGGTGCTTGCAGGATAAAGGGGTGCGTTCGCGTTTTTTGCGAAGCTAGGGGTCTGTTGTCCATCTTCAAGGACGACCCCTGCATGGGCCCCTATCGGAATATTAAACGTAACAAGGTCGCTTGCAGGAATCGTCTGTTTTGGCAGCTGCCTATTTGTAGACGGCTGGATGGAAATTGTACCTGCCCCCGTTTGTTCAAGATATATACCGTTTCCTTGGTGAGAGATCCCGAGATTGAAGAGGGAAGCAATATCTCTTAACGGAAGGTAGTCCATCCCTTGATACGTTATCGCTTGGCCGTCAGCCAGCATCGCTTGATCTTGGTGCTGGATGAAGTAAGGCTGTTCGATTATCTTTATGCTGCCTGCTGAAGCCGGATTAAAGGCATACGCCTGCATAGGAGTACTAAGAAGCAAGACGATAAGAAAAAGAAAACCTGCTTGTTTTAATCTATTCATTTAGTAAACCTCACTTTTTCATTATTAAACTACTAGATCATACCATAATTTTCTAGAAATTAGTCGAATAATAACGGATTTTTTACAAAAAAATCCTGCGGAAGGGAAGTCATCCGCAGGTGTTTTTTCTATATTATTCATCTAATTCGTCTACTTCTTTAGTGGCCGTGTCTTCCTCTATTTCTGTGTTGTCTTGATCATCCTCGGTGTTAGAAGAGTCATGGTCTTCGAGATTATCTGTTTCTTTACCAGAAGGTTCTACTAGTTCATCACTTGATGCTTCTTCATTTAACACTTCCTCAATCGGCTCCTCTTCATCGGCTGTTTCGTCCTCTGTTTCAGCATCAAGAGAGTTGATTTGTTGAGGTGAGTGGGTGATACGCACAAGCATCGAGCTTTGATTCCATTCAACCTGAGCACCGATTGCTTCACTGATAAAGCGCAAAGGAACAAAGGTTGTTCCATCAAGTGCTAACGCAGGAGCATCGAGTGCGACTGGCTGATTATTTACGAATGCCTCTTGTTTATTTAACGGGAGCTCAATCGTAGTATCAGCTGTAGTAACAAATACAGATCTCTTCTGTGCATCCCATCTGACAGTAGCCCCAAGCTCTTCAAAAATACTGCGAACAGGAATCATCGTACGTCCGCGAGATGAGAACGCTCCGGTTGATTTACCGAGGTAATTACCGTTCACTTCAATATTAACAAACACTCTGCTAGCTTTTAAGCGCGATTCAAAGGCTCTGTGGCTATGCAGACCAACATATAAACCAACGAGCCTGTTTTGACTCCAAATGCGATCAAATTGAGAGACTGGGACATGAGTATTCCCTACATAGGTCCCGAGTTCAGGTGTGAAAGCCGGACGCTTGTATTCTTGAATAAACCAATCAGTATAACCGCCGCCCCCTGTGCGTGAAGGGACACCCATCATAGGATAGCCGGTCATATTGCTGATCGCTTGAGCATGCTGCCTATCACGTGATAACTGGGCACCTGTTTGGTGGAAGTTCCAAAAAAGAATCTGCCCGCTGCTGTGATAAGAGACTGCCATCTCAGGATCAATTTCTTGAGTAAGGGCGAGTACGGCTCTCACTTCCTTGGCAGAATGAGGCGAGCTCCCTCTATGATTAGACCAGCTCGGTCGTCCTGGATCATTAGCTAAGTTGTTCCAGTTTGCATTGAATTGTCTGTTTAAATCAATTCCGCGAGCATTCGCTTTCCAGCGCTGAAAGGAAAGGCTCCCGTTATTCATTGTGATTAATGCGCTGTGAGCAGTTGATGGGAAGGCTGACAACCCGCGTTGCTGAAGCGTTACACCGTCTGGATTGATCATCGGTACAAACCAAAAGCTGTGCTGATCTAAAATACCCTTTACGTTATAAGGGCCAAGTGTACGGCTACCTTGGTAGGCTTGTGCATACTGATCAATCATATACATCGTTAGATTTGTAGAAATCCATTCTCTTGCATGGTTGGATCCGTTTATGTAGGAGGTAGATAAGCCGCGGCCAAGCTTGACTGCATAAATGGGTCTTCCGTATTCACTTTCGCCGATCACTTTATATTCGATTAAATGCGGATATTGCTGAGCTAGGCGAATAATGTCTCTTTCCATCATTTCAAAGCTGTACGTTTGTTTAGGATTAACAATAGACGAGGCCTTTACTTCTTCTGAGAGAGGAATACTAACTAGGAATATCAAACTAAATAAGACAGACAAAAAAATAGCCCTTTTGGACATTGTTACCACACCCTTCTTAGCGCTTTACTATAATAGTAGAGTATATCTAGTGGAAAAATTCGTCAATTTATTTTTTTGACGTTCTTTGAGAGTTTCATAGGTTTTACGTTTAATAAACTTTAATTGTGGGAAATAATGAAATAACAAGATGAATACATATAGTGTAAATAATTGAGCGAAAGGAGTTGTGTGCGAGTATGAGAAACATGGTAATAGCTGTCCTTTTAATGGGAGTCATTCTCTTTATCAGTATTCCGAGGTTTGAAGCCTATGAACCTATAAACGTTATGATGAATGACTATCAGGTAGATATGAGTGCCCCCGTTCAAATAAAAGATGAAACAGCGATGATCCCAATGAGAGTTATTTATGAAGAATTGGGTGCAGACGTTAAATGGGATCAATCGTCTAAAAGCGTAACGGCAGCTAAAGGAAATGATGTCATTACTGTCTCAATCGGCTCACATACAGCTCTTTTAAATGGCTCAGAAACTACCTTAACTATTGCCCCATATGCTTATCAGCAGCGTACATATGTGCCGCTTCGCTTTGTATCAGAGTCACTTGGAGCGAGTGTCAGGTGGGATCAGTCTGCTAATACCATATACATTGAGTCACATGAAGCACTCACTCCTTCTGCCCAAGAGTTTGAATTAAAGGTAGGCGGAATACAATTAGCTGACAGTACTGAAACAGTCGAGCAGATTCTTGGTACCCCTGTTGAGCAGGTGGCAAGCAGTTATTCGTTTAGCTGGAATGTGTACCATGAAGGCTTTAAGCAATATATGCAGGTTGGTTTGGAGAACGGCAGTGTTACAGCGCTTTATACCAATGATTTTTCATTGATTGGGAGCGATAACAAAGTGCCTAACTATACGAAGGAGCAAGTTCGAAGTATATTAGGGTCTCCTCTTTCTATGATTAGAAAGGGAGATAAAACGTACAGGGCAGGCGGCGCAAATCAAGATGTTTTTGATCACAAAGGCGCGTATGTCACTGTCTTTTACGACAAACAACGCAATGATCAAGCAACCGCCATACAGATTGTAAAGAAAGAAGCAGAGCTTGAGAAGGCAGGCTATGTCGGCACGGACCCAGCTTCTAAAATCAGCGATTATGAACGTCAATTATTTCTGCTGACCAATGCCGTCCGCGTTCGTGAAGGAGAGAGGGCGCTTAACTGGAACGAATCTGTATCAGATGTCGCGCGTGCACACAGTGAGGATATGGCAGAAAATAAATACTTTAACCACTTAAATCAAGCAAATGAATCCCCTTTTGACCGCCTGGACCGTGCTGGAATAAAGTATACACAAGCAGGAGAAAACCTTGCTTTCTCACATAGTGATGCGATTTATGCACACGAAGCACTTTGGAATTCGTCTGGTCACAGGTCGAATACATTAGGTACAATATTTAAGCAAGCGGGTGTAGGGGTTGCATGGAATGGTGAGACTCCGTACTACACGATTAATTTTTTGAATCCTTAACAAATTACTTCTCAAACCCTTCCAAAATGGAAGGGTTTTTCAGTGTGAATATAAAGACTTTTATATCCTTTCTTAATAAAAGCTAATATGGTTAGGAAATGATTCTTAAATCGGGACTTATTTGTTTTAGGGCGAAGATCGATGAACTGCCTTATAGATTAAAATGAAATAGAGTCTTTAGTCTTGGTTTAAATTGATCACATTGATGAGGGGGTTCCTTTCCATATGAAGATATTGGGGTTGGGTGTAAATATAATTGAACGAGCAAACATTCCACCTAAAGAAAACGATTTCATAATAGGTGAGTGGGATATTGTAAAAACTTCTGTCGACGAAGAAGTAGATTCATCTATAATTGCTTCAATAAAAGAAGCATTTCTGAAAGCCTCATCCGATTATCTCACTTCAGTTGATTTACCAAAAGTAGTAGTGGAAGCGCGGGGGCACTCTTACCACATCTCTATTCAAGGAAGTGATTATTTAGATAATAAACAATGTTGGATTACTACAGGAGCATATCCTGAGTATACGATTGCTTCAGTAACGGTTGTTAGTGCATAAAAAAACGCTTGCTATCCTTAATATAGCAAGCGTCCTTTTCATATGGCAGTTAGTTATGATGAGGTCCTAAATCAAATGTCCCAACTTCCTCAATAGCAGTATCTGCTGAAACATTCATACCAAACGACAAGCAAACAACCAAAATCCCTAATAAAAGAACTTTTTTCATGAGAATACCTCCAAGTGATTGACTATAATTAAGAAACATTTAAAGTTATAATGAACTATAAATAAATGATGTGCGAAATGGATCCTAACCCATTATACCTACATTTTTTAGATTTTTAATAACAATCATCTCGAAATTGGAAGTGGAAATAATTATATTTATATTTTGGAGGGGTGAAGGTTGGATTATAAAATCGGACAAAAGCTTAAGGAGTTGCGTAAGTATTTTCAATTAACCCAAGGAGAGCTTGCCAAAGGAATATGTACGCAAGCCATGATAAGTAAAATAGAGAAGAATGATGACATTTATCCTTCTGCACAATTACTTTTTCAATTGAGTGAAAGATTAGGGGTTTCTATAGAATATTTCTTCTCAGAAGAAGATCTCCCAAATATCAGCTATGTTAACGAAGTATGTGACCAATTAACCGAATTAATTCGCTCTAAACAATATCAGGAAGCGTATAAAATGATTAAATTAGAAAAGAAAAATCCAAGTTTTATAAATAAACCTCACTTGAGGAGATTTATTATCTGGAGAGAAGCTATTTGTTTAAACTATCTGTTTGATAAGAAACAAGAAGCATTGGTTTTGCTCGATGAAGCTTTAACCTACTCCAATACGAGTGTGAAAAATTATTCGTTACAAGAGCTAGATATTTTAACAAGCAAAGCAATTATTTTAGGTGAGATGAAAGAATGGACAAAGGCTGATGATTTATTCACTCAAATTATAAATAATATTAGAAAAATCCCTCTGCAAAAGGATAAAACGACGTTAATAAATGTTTATTATAACGCCTCAAGAACAGCCATAAAATTACAAGCGTATAAGAAAGCTCTTCATTTATGTGAAGAAGGGATTAAGGTGTGTAAGAAAGAAAAAACTTTATTTTTGTTAGGGTATTTATATTATCAAAAAGCTGAATGTTACCTTGCTATGGATGCTTCTTATTCAGAAAAAATCGTGAGGTACTACAATAAAGCGTTATTGGCATTCGAACAAAGTGATGATCACCATAATTACAAGCTAGTTGCACAAAAAGTTAATTCGCTTGAAGAATTAAAAAATCATATTGATTAGGTCTTGAGCCTTACTTTCTACTGTAAAGAGATATAAATTGTATTTCCTCTCTAGGACGTATATAATCAATCTTGTATAACAAATGTACAATGTTCGTCCAAAAATATAACGATCTTTGAAATGTGAGAGGAGAAAAGCCGATGATCTCTTGGCTGATACGAAAACGCAAAATTACTATTCTTTTCTTTCTAATGTTTACACTAGTCGGGGTGCTGAGCTTCCTGCAGCTGCCTCAGCGTGAAATCCCAGAATTCAACCCGCCAATTGCCCAAGTAATGACGGTGTACCCAGGGGCATCTAGTGAACAGGTGGAACAAAATGTGACCGACCTGCTTGAGGAGAACCTCTCGCAAATGCAGGAGATCGCCTCACTCACATCTGTCTCAAGTCCTGGTCTCTCCTTTGTCACAGTAGAGCTTGAAGAAGGCCTTGATGTCGATCAAGTGTGGAACGAAGTCCGTCAGCGCGTGAACGATGCCTCTGCAGAGTTTCCTGAGGATGCGAATGCGCCGATGTTCAATAACGAGCTTTCCACCCAAGGACTCGCAACCTATCAGCTGACATTCGATGACCCTGATCTTGTACCAGCAGTCGATGCGATGCTTGACCGCTGGAATACTAGGTTAAATGAGCTTCCGGATATCGTCTCTATGCAGACGCAAGGGACACTTGAAAAAGAAATTTTAATAGAAGTAGACCCAGAGGCGCTCGCGGATGAGAATATTTCAACCGACCAGCTTATTGGTGTCTTAAACGGTGAAATCAGTGCCGTTCCACCAGGTGAGTGGAAGACTGATGACTATAATTACCGCGTTGAATTAGAAACATTTACGAATCTCTCTGACCTTGAAACGCTTCCTGTAGGCGCAAATGCTGAAGGGGAAGTGATCCAATTTGGTGATGTCGCGACAATCAATGAAACGTTCAAGCCAGTTACAGAGCAAGTCGCGTTTGAAGGGGAAGAAGCAATCTCGCTTACGTTTTACTTGAAATCTGGAGCAAGTGTAACAAGCGCTCAAACGGAACTTGACAGCTTTGTAGAACGGATGGAAGCAGAGCTGCCAGACGGTGTAGAAATGACGTTATTGTACACCCAGGCAGACCTTGTAAATGAACTGTTCCGTGACCTTGCGATTTCATTTGCAATTGCCGTTGTCTCCGTATTAATTGTTTGTTCACTCGGGCTTAATGTCTCAACAGCGCTAAGTGTAGCTCTAGCGATTCCAGTCTCCTTAAGCTTAGGGGCGATCGTTCTGCCATTTATCGGCGTCGACTTAAACCAAATCTCATTGATTGCTTTCATTATTGCGTTGGGGATATTGGTCGATGACGGGATTGTCGTAAATGAGAACATCGAACGCCGCTTACGTATGGGTGATAAGCCGATGGAAGCCGCAATTAACGGAACGAAGGAAGTAGCGGTATCTGTTCTGACATCAACCTTAACCGTTGTGTTCACATTCATGCCGCTCCTGCTTCTGCCAGGAGGCGCCGGTGGATTTATCCGTCCGCTGCCAGCCGTGTTAATCGCGACAATGATCGCCTCAACTCTCGTGGCATTATTCTTAATACCGATTTACCGAACCATTCGTGAAAAAACGGCTTCGCCTATTACAAGAAGCGAGAGGAAGCCGGCCGGATTTTTAGGGGGTACATTTGATAAGGCCGCGGGCTTCTACGGAAAACGAATGATGAGAGGCGTTACAAAGCGCCCGCTCTTAGTAGTCATTACCGGGTTCCTGCTCGGAACAGCAGCGTATGCGCTGATTCCGTTTATTCCGCTTGAATTCTTCCCAGACACAGACCGTGAAGAAGTGTTTGTGGAGGTTACCTTGCCTGAGGGGACAGGACTCTCAGCTACCGAAGAGCAAGCAAGAGAAATCGAAGATTGGCTGTATGATGTCGAGCATGTCCGCTCGGTTTCTACCTATGTCGGAACAGATATCCCGCGCCTGTTTGGAGCAGGGGGAGGTGGGGCAGCTGGTGAAAATGCAGCAAACTTCCTTGTGTTCATTGACCGCGAGCAATTCTCGACGCGCGAGACGATGAACGAGTGGAACGAAACGATGCCAGACGCATTCCCTGAAGTCTCTAATATTAATGTATCGATGATTGAATCCGGTCCGCCAGTCGGCGCACCGATTGCGATTGAAGTGAGCGGAGAAGAGTTTGACACGCTCCGTGAAATGGCTGATGAAGTAAAAGAAATCCTTGCTTCCACAGAAGGAGTCGCAAGCGTCGATGATGACGTCGGTGAGGATGTGGAAACGATCCAGGTCACACCAGACCGCGACGCGCTTGAAGAGAACGGAGTCGCAAGCGATGATCTTGCAACAGCACTGCGTTTAGTCGGTGAAGGAATGCCGCTTGGTCAGCTCCAGCAGCCAGGTGAGCTGATTGATATGCGCATGGTCTATGCGTATGCAGGACCGTTATCAGTGGATGTGCTAGAAGAGATTACGGTAGAAGGCATCACTGGTGAACGACTTGCTCTCAGCGAATTGGTAACAGTGGATGAAGAGACGACTGAACCTCGCATCCCGCATGCGAACACGGTGCCAACCATTACAGTACGTGCCTATCCAAGTGATCGTTCAAGTGATGAGATCTTAGCCGATGCCCGTGCAGACCTCGATGCAGTCACTGCAGACAACGCTGCATACTCGTTATCGATCGGCGGAGAAACTTCTGCCCGTACAGATGTGTTTATTGATATCGGTCAAATTTTCATCGTCGTTGTGTTCTTGATCTTAATTGTCATTGCAATTCAATTCTACTCGCTGACATTGCCAATTCTGATTCTAAGTACGGTGTATTTAGCAATTGCCGGAGCATTGATCGGCTTATTCCTCACCCAGACCGGACTCGGTTTTATGTCGATGATGGGAGCCGTCAGTCTTGCCGGGATTGTCGTCCGAAATGGAATTGTCTTGATTGAGTTTATTGAACAGCGAAGAAAAGATGGAATGGATGTTCGCGAAGCTGTCATGATGGCAGCGGAGCAGCGCTTCCGCCCGATCGTCTTAACCTCGCTCACATCGATTGCCGGCTTATTGCCGATTGCCCTAGGCAACAGCACATTATTTAAGCCGCTCGGTATAGCGATTGTCTCAGGATTGATCTTCTCCACACTACTCACACTGTTTATCGTGCCTGCACTGTACTTGCTGCAGTCAAATGCACGCCAGCGAATCCGCGCTAGACGTGAGCGGAGAGCAATGTAAGAGAAACCCGCGCCTTTTGGGCGCGGGTTTTTGTGTGGTGTTGTACGGCTGTGTGCTGAGCATTGGCCTAGTGCGGTGGGGGAGAGCATTGGCGCAATTATCGCCGAGGTGAATACAATCCGCTGATGAACCGACGCATAAGAGGGGTGAACAAACGCATAAGAGGAGAGTGATGCAATTAGGCTTTGAACCCACGCATATCGCTGCCAAAGAAGCGCGATTAGCTCCCGCACTCAGGCAATAACCACGTCAAACGGCGCAATCCCTGCCGCAACAAACGCTCCAGCAACACTCGAATGGTCTCTTTATAAAAACTACCTACCGCCAAAATGTCATCTTCATCTAACTTTAGTGTTAACGATTGATAAATATTAACTAAAAAATCATACATTTGTCTAATAGTGGAAATCGATCTTCTTGTGGGAAGCTAGAATAGTGAGTTTTCTTACTATTCTAAAAATAAAAAGGAGTGTTGTTATGAAGAGGCTTTTAGGTATCATGCTCATCGTATTCTTGCTGGGGCAAGGATTTATATTTGCTGGTCAATCAGCGGAGGCAACGTCTGCTGTTGTCGATGAAAACGTGTGGGGTGCTCTTGATCGTCATTCATTAGCTGAGGTTATTGTGACATTTGAAGGTGAGGACAAGCCAACTGCTGCTCATTTATCTTTACTTGAACGACTTAATATCACTTCGGCAGTGTCGCTTAACAATTTGCCGATAGTCGGTGCTCTTGTTACGAAAGGGCAAGTAGAAAGATTAGCAGAAAATGAAGATGTACAGTCTATTTATTTAAATGAGCGGCTTGAGTATTTTAACGCGGATGCTAATGAAATAACAGGTGTAAAAAAAGTCCGAGCAGATGAGAGTTTTACTGAGCAAAACGGAGGTCTTCCTGTTACGGGAGAAGGTGTCGGTGTTCTAGTTAACGATAGCGGCGTGGATGGTACACATGGTGATCATACGTTTAAAAAGAATCTCGTGCAAAATGTGTTAGGGACTTCTTATTTATCAAGCACAGGTATTATCCCGATTTCTTATATTGAGAATATCATTAACACAGATACGAATTCAGGGCACGGGACTCATGTCGCTGGGACAGTTGGCGGTACGGGGGTGATGTCTGGCGGTAAATATGCAGGGGCGGCACCTGGGGCTGATCTAATCGGATACGGCTCAGGCGCTGTGCTGCTCGTGCTTGATGGGATTGGTGGATTTGATTATGCCCTTGAGCACCAAGATAAATATAATATTCAAATCATCACAAACTCATGGGGCGGCTCAGGAGATTTTGATCCTCATCATCCAATTAATGTAGCAAGCAAGAAAGCCTATGATGCAGGGATTACGGTACTATTTGCAGCTGGAAATGAAGGGCCTGGAGAAGATACACATAACCCATATGCAAAAGCACCTTGGGTCATCTCGGTTGGTGCTGGTGAGAAGGATGGCAGCCTTGCTGACTTTTCATCCAGAGGCTCTGATCAAGGGGGAACGTTTGAAATGGATGGTGAGCAGTGGACATGGAAGGATGAACCGACTGTAGTAGCACCAGGTGTCGATATCATCTCAACACGAGTACTTTCACCTTTATCGGTCATTTCTGCGCCAAAAGATATTCAATTGATTGAAGCAAGGTATTTACCGTTCTACACAACGATGAGCGGCACCTCGATGGCAACACCGCATGTAGCAGGTATTGCTGCCCTGCTGCTAGAAGCAAATCCTTCGCTTACTCCAAGTGAGGTGAAAGAGATTTTACAAGAGACCGTGACACCGATGCCAGGGTACGAGTCATGGGAAGTCGGAGCTGGGTATGTGAATGCATACGATGCGGTGGAAGCAGCTTTTGCTCAATAATTGTATGAGGCTGATCCTTTTTGGAGGGTCAGCTTTTTTTATTTAAGTGGTAGCAGGTAGAAGTGGCGCAATTACTGTCAAAGTGAGTACAAACCACCGCTGTACCGGCGCATAAGTAGAGTGAACTGATGCAATAAGAGGAGAGTGACGCAATTAGACTGTGAACCCGCGCATATCACGGCCAAAGAGGCGCGATTAAATTCGGCACCGACGCAATAATAGCGGCAACCTGCGCAATCAGACCCCGAGCCTCACTGGTTTACTCCTTAAATTGGACTATCTAATCACTCATTTATAAAGAATTTATAAAATATTGGGACTTTTGTTGAAAGTAATTTCCAATATATGCGTAAATGGTAGAGGTGATTATAAACTGACTAATGATATAGGGGGAGTGCAGCATGTCTGAAACTGCATTAAAAAACAAACCAGAGGTGCCAAAGGGCGAAAAGCCATCGATTTTTAAATTTATTACAGAACCAAAGGAACAGCTCGGCCGTATGCGTGAGAATCCAAAGGTTCTTGTTCCACTTTTCATCGTGACAGCAGTGTATGCCGTGTGGGCTGCGTTATTTTCCTTTTTGACTGATTTTCAGCTGATGATGGGGGATCTCTCAGCAGAAGATATGGCTATTTTTGAAGGGGCAGAAACGGCTATTCGTGTGTCTACATTTGTCACGTCACTCTTAATGCCTGTGATTGGCGGGGTGATCGGTGCTTTTATCATGTGGATTGTGGTGAAGCTGACTGCGGGTGATGCGACGTTTAAGCAGTTATTTTCATTAAATGTATTTATTATGTTCATTGGAGGAATTGGATTAGTACTAAATAGTATTTTGACGTTAGCTCTTAATCTAAATCCTGCTCAGATGATCACGGGATTGACCGTGTTTTTTGATCCATATGATCCAATGTACTCGCTTGTCAGCTTGTTTGAAGTGTTTTCGATTTGGAGCATTATTTTGATGGCCATGGGTCTGCGTATTGTTGCTTCGATGAAACCCGTTACTGCTTGGGTTGTGACACTGATCATTACGGTAGGTGCTGCATTAATCGGGTTTTTTGCGGCTGGAGTGTAGGTGAAATTGATGAAAAAGAAAGTATGGATTGGGTCGGCTATTGTCCTGTCGGTGATTCTTTTTACAGCAATTGCTGTCGTGCAGTCACAGGGGAGTGACTCGTTCGAAGTAGAGGCGGCTACACCTGAGAACCAAACGGTTAAGCATGAAATCATGGTGCCGGGTGAGATGGAATTAGCAGAAATAGAACATATTCGAATACGAATAGAAGAAGACTATACGTTGCTTGTGGAAGAAGGAGACACAGTTGACGCTGGAACTCCATTGATCGAATACACAAGTGAAGATCTTGAGTTTGAATTAGAACAGCTCGCTATTCAAATTGAAGCAGGTTACTTACGAATTAATCAAGTTGGAAAGCAAGAAGACCGTCTTTCAGATGAACAAAATAAGCTTGCAGATGATGTCGGCCGAGAGGAGGCTAGAGATCATTTTCGTTCTGAGCGTGAGCAGCTTGACTATGAGAAGCGCGCAGCAAACCTTGATCTTAGACAGCTGTTAAAGCAAAAAGAACAGCTTGAAAATCGCACAAAAAATTTAACAGAAGAAAGTCCGATTGCGGGTGTTGTCCTTAAGATTGATGAGGGGACGGAAGCTGCGGTGACGATCGCTTCGACAGAGTCGTTTATGGCTAGCGGAGATCTATCTGAATATGATTCTCTTGAAATAAAGGAAGGTCAGAAGGTAGACATTACGTCAGATGCCATTCTTGACCAAACGTGGACAGGTGTGATTGATCAGATTGATTTTCTTCCTTCGCAAAATGAACTAGATGGGACGGGAATTAAGTATCCATTTACCGTAAAAGTAGAAGAGGGCGACACGAGCTCTCTACGTCCGGGTTATCAGGTGATTTTAAATGTCGTGTCAGATGAGAGAGAAGCCTTAACAGTGCCGATTTCAGCGGTGAGACAGATTGATGATACGGCATACGTGTACACCATTGTAGAGGGGGCAGCAGTGGAACAGGAAGTGGAGCTTGGGATGACCTCTGATGGCCGTTATGAAATTAGATCTGGTCTTAGTGAGTCTGATCAAATCATCAGTGACATTCCAGAAGGGCTTGGGGATGGATCGGAAGTGATTGTCCTTGATTAAGCTGGAAGGAATTACGAAAAGCTATCGTGTGGGGACAGAGGATACGACGATCTTAAAAGGGATTGACCTTGATATTGAACGAGGAGATTTTCTCGCAATTATGGGGCCGTCGGGCTCTGGAAAATCAACGCTGATGAATATTATTGGCTGCCTCGATCCTCCCAGCACCGGGCACTACTTTTTAAATGGAGAAGACATCTCGAATTATGATGAACAAGGACTTGCAAAGGTCCGTAATCAACAAATCGGCTTCGTGTTTCAACAGTTCCACCTCCTGCCAAGATTAACCGCGAAGAAAAATGTAGAGCTGCCGATGATTTATGCTGGCCTCTCCAAAAAAGAGCGGGAAGAACGGGCTGAGGAGGCACTTAGTCTGGTAGGGCTAAAGGATCGGATGGATTATCTCCCTAATTCCCTTTCTGGCGGGCAAAAGCAGCGTGTCGCCATTGCGAGATCTCTTGTTAATGAACCGACGATCATTTTAGCCGATGAGCCAACAGGAGCTCTGGATACAAAGACGAGTGAAACGATTATGGATTTATTGACAGAGCTAAACGAAGCCGGGACAACAATTGCGCTTGTCACCCATGAGCCGGAAATTTCTGAGTACACAAAAAAAACCATCTATGTGCGGGACGGCGAGTTAACGTCGCATATGGGCCGCGAGAGGGGGTAGCCATTATGAGTGTAAAAGAAAATATATTAATGGCGATCAACTCGATAAAAGCTCATAAAATGCGCTCTGTGCTCACGATGCTTGGGATCATTATTGGAGTAGCAGCGGTCATTATCGTTGTGGCGATCGGCCAGGGCGGAGAGGAAATGTTAAAGACCTCGATAGCAGGTGAAGGGAATACATCCGAAATCTTCTATATGCCATCGGATGAGGAGATGCAGACAAATCCAAATATCTTGAATGAACCTGCATTTACCTTAGAAGATATCCGCGAAATTGAGACAGTAGAAGGTATTGAAAGTGTGGTCGCGACAAGCTATGAGCATAGCAGGGTCCGTTACCAAGAAGAAACAAGTGATGCTTCAGTTAATGGTATCAGCGAAACGTATTTGGATGTTCACCAGCTTAATGTGGCAGAAGGGTTTTCGTTGCAGCCAGCGGATTTTCTCGGTGGCCGTCGAGTAGCCTTAATCTCTGATTCTTTAAATGAAGAGCTGTTTCCAGAGCAGTCGGCCGTAGGTGAAGTCATACGTGTTGCCAATCAGCCGGTGGAGGTTATCGGCGTACTTGAAGCACCGAGTGGATTGTTTGCCTTTGGTATGCAGGAAGTCTATATGCCTTGGGAGACGTGGCGGACGGTCTATAGTAAGAGTGAATTCAATCAAGTGACGATTCAAGCGGAGTCGCTTGAAGAACTGCAGGCTGCAGGAGAAGAAGCTGTACAAATGTTGAATGCGAGAAAGAATACAGAAGAGGCCTATCAAGTAATGAACATGGAAGAGATTGCAGAAGGGATTGGGCAGATCACCCGTATTATGACGTTGATCATTGGCGGAATAGCAGGGATTTCCCTGTTTGTCGGCGGAATCGGAGTCATGAATATTATGCTAGTATCTGTAACTGAGAGAACGCGTGAGATCGGAATTCGTAAGTCGCTTGGTGCCACCCGCCAGCAAATTCTCCTCCAATTTCTGATTGAGTCAATCATTCTAACGTTAATTGGAGGGATCATCGGCATCCTTTTAGGCGGGGGGGTCTCTACTATGATTTCCTTCTTTGCAGGCTGGCCATCACTTCTATCATGGCCGGTAATCATTGGAGCACTCTTATTCTCGATGATATTGGGCATTGTATTCGGCTTACTTCCAGCCAACAAAGCGGCGAGACTGAATCCAATAGAGTCTTTGAGATATGAATAATTGGTTTGAGGCTCGAGGCATTGACTGAGTCAGTGCCTCCTTAAGTTTTGACTAGGGGATTAAAAGCATGAGATGAGAGTAGTGGAATATCAATGCAATCGGCACATATCCCAGGGGGTGCGGTACGTTCAGCGAAGTTTTAGGAGCGATGATGGATTGTACGTCTAAATTTCAAAATAACAGACTACAATCAACACCTCCATGATCGTAGTCTGTTTTAAAAAATAATCTTAGGGAGAGATAAGAATTATAATAACTAAGTAATTAAGGTCCTTCGACAGAATGGTGCCCGGGAATGTTAAGAGGTGTTACACTTTCGATAGAATGGTGCCCGGGAATGTTAAGAGGTGTTACACTTTCGATAGAATGGTGTCCGGGAATGTTGAGAGATGTTACATCTTCGATAGAGTGATGCCCGGGAATGTTGAGAGGTGTTACACCTTCGATAGAGTGATGCCCAGGGATATTCAGCAGCTCAGACGTATGGGCGTAACCCGTACTCCCAAATGCTATAGTACTTAGAGCAACTATCCCTACTAAAAATCCTTTGAACACTGACTTTCTCATAAATACTACCTCTTTTCATCTTGATTATTTTATTTTGAGTTAATATATCATTTGAATATAATTTTAACATATAAATAAATATAATATATATTTATGCGAATAATTTTATAGGAAATTTATATTTAATTCAAAAAAAAGAGGTTGGAAGCTAGATAGCTTTCAACCTCTAATACTCAATTAATATTTATTTCAAATGAAAATAAAACATGTAACTATGGGTGTAGTGTTAATTTTTCCAACTGTTCATTTACAATAGTTATCATCTTAGTGTTGCCTTGAACTTCATATAATGAAATGGCTGTTTTTATATAGTCTTGTCCTTTTTCCAAATCATCGAGTTTTATCAGGTTGTATCCTACTTGATAGTAACAATCTGCTAATAAATATAGAGTATCCTTTTCCACACATAGAGATATTGCTTTTAAACTATAAGTCTTAGATTCATTATATTTTCCTAAGTAACTGAGTGTTTGTGATAATCCGAATAAAATCTTCAATTGAACTTGATATGTATGATCTAATTCAGTTACATTTAATAACTCTTCTGAAGCTTCTAAAAAGAGGTTATAAGCTTCAGTATAATATTTTCCCTCTTGCTTTATAATGGCAATACTCGTTTTGATGTTAATATTAAGCAAAGTATCCAGTGGGGTAGAAGGGTTTATTATGACTAATTCATTAAGTCTCTGTATACTCTCATCTATACTACCTGATAAATAATAAATGGAAATACCTTGATGCCATAATAGATAACGTTTTTCATAAGAGGAATATTTGTTACTATTTAACGTTAATTCATTATCGACAATGTACTTTATCGAATCGTAATTTCTCTCTGTCTTTAATTGATTAATCAAGTGCTCGATTTTAGTGAAGTGTTGACTTGGCTTATTAGAATTTAAATCGAAAAAATAATTCATATCCACAAATAATTTTTGGCTAAACGCATAGAGTACAGAACACGATGGATTCAAAGAGCCTTTCTCTATATTACTGATTTGAGCTTGAGTACAAATACCGGAAGCTAAATCTTTTTGTGTAAGTCCAAGTTCAACTCTTCTCTTCTTAATAATGTCTCCGATTTTAATGTCCATAAAACGTCCCCCCTTTAAATTGCTCTGTTAAATGAAAACATTTCGTTTAGTATATACTCGATTCTAGCACTTATTTTCTATTGTAAATACTTCTTGGTTTAGAATAGGTTAATCAGTACCAAGATCTTCTCAGACTACTGTGTAAAATGACTTATAAAAATAGATATAATTTACATGGTTAAAAAGAAAAGTTCAATATATTATACTTCGATATAAGTATGATAACTAATAGCAAATAAGTGAGCATTGCCTTGTATTACTATTACTTCTTAGCGATCAATTTCCGCTCTCTTAAAAGTAATATTCCTGATAGCACCTGTAAGATCGGAGGTATAAGAGTGAATGAGGAGGCAGCTGCGGCACACATAAATAGGCTTCCTGATAAATTCTTATTATCCCTAGCTATGAATAAACAAATGATATTAAGGGTTACCGATAAAGCGAGGGCACCTATTGGAATATGCAAATAGTGATGAAGAAAACGTAAAGTGTCGGTAGCAAATTGATTTGGCGGGATTTTCAGGGTCCCATTAACAGAATCTCGCTGTACTTTTGGATCTTTATTATAAAGTTCGATAACAAAATGACGAGCGTGACTATTTTGTTCTAATGGACCCATGTATGATAAATAAGCAATGCTGCTTGCTAGTAATGCAATTGATAAAATTGATAACATGCTGACTACGAAGAATCTAACATTCATTTGTGTCTCAGCCTTTCTTTATTATATTTTTCTATTAGTTTAATTATGGTCTCGTTTGTAAAATGATAAATTCATTATATTATATATTTATTCAAAGTGTTATTTTATATAAGTATATTAATTAATTGGGAATAAAAAAGAGGTGCATGCTTGCACCTCTTTAACATTTAACAGATAAATATGCTTATTGAGCTTAACACTTTGCAATTAAGGCTATACGATGAACCTAGAATTCTATGAAGGACAATTTCTTCTTTGTTTTCAAGGTCTTGTAAAGATAATACATTTTTCAAGGGTTATACCACCTTCCTGTAAAGTACCGGAAAATAATCAGCAAATGAATGTACTAATGCTGCTAAAGCCTTTGCAATTAATGCTTAGGTAAGATCTAGCATGTAACTCGATATCCTTGTTACTTTTCATGTTCTGAAGAGAAAGCACCTGTTTCATGAAATCACCTCCTTTATGTACTTGAAAGCTACTATAGAGCATCTAGCAAATGAATGTACTAATGCTGCTAAAGCCTTTGCAGTTAATGCTTAGGTAAGATCTAGCATGTAACTCGATATCCTTGTTGCTTTTCATATTTTGAAGAGAAAGCACCTGTTTCATAAAGTCACCTCCTTTATGCACTTGAAAGCTACTATAGAGCATCTAGCAAATGAATGTACTAATGCTGCTGAAGCCTTTGCAGTTAATGCTTAGGTAAGATCTAGCATGTAACTCGATATCCTTGTTACTTTTCATGTTCTGGAGAGAAAGCACCTGTTTCATATATATCACCTCCTTTCATTTATGAAATCAGCCTATATCCTTCAGGAATTAATTAGGAGGGAAGAGCTTGATTTCCTTTCCTTGTGTAGACCGATCGTTTCATACTCGGCAAGAGGCAGCCAAGAAAACATGCTGCGATTTATATCATTGAGTGCTAATAAAACTCCAGCAGCACCAGAGAATAAATCGCCTGATAATCTATAATTGTAGTCCCCAGGAATATAGTACCGGTCTTCTTGTTCTAGCAAATATAAATTGATGGTGCTAAAAGTACGCTCTAAATAACCCTTTTCGCTTGGAAGCTTAAGGTTTCGATCAACAGCATCTGCCGCTGAAATTAATCCTGTCAAACCTCTAAATAATCCAGGACCAAAGAAAGTTTTTGAATTTGCTGCGACTCCAATACCGTGGAGCTCCTTTTGCCATAATTCAATACTTCCAGAAACATTTTTGTATTGGATCATGGCTAAGCCTACCCCGCCGCTACCACCGGCTAAATATGGGACATACCTAGCATCATCCTTCACCTGATAGAATTGAGCCCCTTCTTCAAATTCACATTGATCTAGATCTTTTTGTAAAGCTAATAATGCATACTCCAACCATTTATTTTCACCATTAAAGTGGTATAAGGTACTGAAAAATAGGGAAACTCCCGACCAACCATGAATCAAGCCTTTCGTAATCGTATCCCAATCATCCTTCATAATCTGTATATCTTCTTTTAAAAGTTCAACTAACTTTTCCGCAGCCTGTACACTTTTAGAGTACAAATGTTTATCCTCCGTCAAGTTTGAAGCGGACAATAATGATAGACCAACACCTGCAAGACCAGAGTAGAGAGTGATGTCCCTAGAATTCCTATCGATTGTTATTTCATTAAAAATCTTATTTGCCTTCTCTCTAAATCCTATCTGATATAGGACTCCTGCGATTCCTGCTCTACCAGATAGAAGACCATCGTCTAGTTCTGACAGAGTTTCTTCATTTAAATATTCCTTTGCCCATCTAAGAGCTATGCTTGGAACGTCCCCAGTATGAGAGAGGGCTAGTAAAACACCTGTCCCGCCAGTATAAGCATTATATAAGCCCCCAGTTAATTCATATTGCCTGATATCACCTGGTAATAACCTTGAATCATTACCTAAGTCATGGATGATCCCATTTCGTAATTTCTCAATTATTTCAGGTATGTTTTCTAATGATAAGGTTTGGCTAGGTGAACTTAGGATACTTGGGACGGGCTTGGCTTCACGAAGCAGGCATTCACTTTCAATATCCTTAATTAACTCGTAAGCCTCCTTGCCGAAAACATCTAAAATGAAATCATCATGCTTTTGTAGGATGCTCTCAGCTAAATCCTGGACTGGTCCAATAGGGATGAAAGCTTGTCTTGCTATACGTAAGAGGGCAAACCAATCTGCTTGCTCCCTTGTGGAATCTGGATGACCTACAAAACCTGGAGTAGCTAAGCCGGGATGTTTCTTATCAGTGATGTCACTAGCAGCTTCAAAGTCTATTAATATTATTTTATTTTCAGGAGTTACCATAACATTATTTGGCTGAAGGTCTCCCATACCAATTCCTTTTGAGTGAATATCTTTAATAGCAGCTATTATTTGCTTCAATAAATTAATTGCATTTTCAGAAAAACGTTTAGCGTCTTGTTCCTCGCTAAATGGATAATTTACAGCTAGCCATGAATTGAGTGTAGTTCCTTCTATATAATCTTGAACCACAAAGGTATGCTCCCACTCTTGGAATATAGTTCTTAAATTTACGACCGATGAGATCGCTTGCAGGTTTTCTAACATTTTTGCTTCATGCTTTAAGCGTGCGACGGCATCTCTTCCAGCACCATCTAGACCAGCACCAGGCCGCCCTTCTTTAATGACAACTTTTTTTTCTGAACGTATATCAGTACCTAGATAAACACCGCCGCCGTTACTAAAGTGAAGAGCAGATGTTATATCATAATTGGATAGTTCAGAATAGCTTGTTTCATAGGCCATATCCTGTTCTAAGGTCATTTCTTTTATTTCAGTTGGTTCAGTAATAAAGGGTGGCACAGCATAAGAGGTTCCTCGAGTGTCTGGTATAAGAGCTCCTGTGTCATCCTGTATTGCCAACACTTTTTCTCCTGATACTGTGGTATACATTTCTGCAAAAGCTCCATATCTAAAAAATACATTGCCGTTTTTCCATCTTTTGTCGCTTAAAATATAAGGACCGTTTGGTAGGTGTCCAATGAGATCATTAAGAGTATCTAAAAGAGTTACAAATTGATTTTCATTTGTCGGATAAATGGTAATAAACTTCCCAGATCCAGTTCTTTCACCATATTTAGAGTTCTTCATGACAAGCTCTCTTAAATCGGATACATGCTTAAAGGCGATTTTATGTTCAAACATAAAGGTAGAAATAATCTGGAGAGTCTCTTTTGCATGTTTAATGGTAGAGCTTATATGTATTTTCCAGCCTTGCAATGGAAGCTTAGTTTCCTTACAAAAGTAAGTAGTCCAATGATCGTTTCTTTCTAAACCCCAGCCCGAAGGAGTGTCAAGAGTAAGAAGTTCATCTTTCTTTCCCGTTTCATTTGGCGGTAAATAGTATTTCTGTTCTGGTACGACATATCGTAAATATCTAAAATCCATATAAGCCCTCCTCAAAATGATTAAACTTGGAGAGAGGTAACTCTCTCCAGGAATGAACTAACAGACAAATGCACTAATAGAACTTACTGGTGCGATAGGTGTTATTGGACAAGCAGCTATGCTAATAGTAGAAAAAATTGAATTCGCATCTACATTTTGAGAAGTTTTTGCTCTGACAGCCACACCTTGTAGTTTCAAAACACCATTCATTTGATCATTATAGGACATTGTATTTCCTCCTCGAGTTTAATTATTTTTGCAGATCATCTGGAAGACATAAGAATAGACTAATGGTACTCATTTCTTTACAAATAATACTTATGTTAGAATGGCGTCCGATAAATTCCCTTTGACTCATTTTTTGTAAGTTTAAAACTCTTTTCATCTTATTCATTCACCCCCTTTCAAACGAAACGGATCTAGTAAAGGTCAACTATAATCGTTTCATCACATGTTGGGTTTATCTGGGAAAAGTAAGTGTTCTGGATGGTCTCTCCCCAATAAGGACCCCATATAATATTCTTTACTTTCTTAAAGCTTAGACTTGATACAGAGTTAATGTGCAATTGATTGTTATACACAGTCAACCACGGACCTCCAGACATGCCACTTTTGACTTTACTTTTTACTCCTTGCAAGGTGGAGTCTTTAAAGATATCTTGAGAAGCCTTACCACGGCTCATATACTGTTTTTTCGTTGGTCGTAAAAATAAATCCGGAAAATAGCCGTAGACCAAGTAATCCAATTCTTTATCAATATTAAAGACTGGAGTAATAGAATATCGTTCATAGAGGTCAAATTTTTCTGCAGGTACGTCTAATTCTAAAAAGGCGGTATCAAATTCAACTGCACTATGCTCTCCCCACATTTTAGGTACAAAGCATTTCTGAACGGGTATTCTAACTTCCGGTTCAAAAGCAGGAATAAAGTGGAGATCTTTAAAACTATTTTTAGTTTCCCAATCATATATACAGTGGGCCGCAGTAGCTATCATGATTGAATTGGATGGGGCCTTTACTAAACATGCGCTTCCAAAGGATTGTTTTTTCCCCACTTTAAAGGCTATTTTCCCTAAACTTAATAGATTACTTTTTGAATCATAAAAGTCGCTTACGATCAATATAAAAGACCTCCAATCGAATTAATCCTTTTAAATGCAGCGTGTATTAAGTCTTAGTCCTAAAAAGGTGATAAAAAGGAAAATTTAGACTTGATAATGTAATATAAACAAAAATTTACCATTGATTTCGAAAAAACACAAACGTTTTTTGTCATATTTTTATATTATTTTAATAATTTATATAAATTGGTTATATAAATTAGATAATTTATTTGACTATTTAATATTATTGAACTAGTATTTAGGTATAAATTGCCAGGTTGATTTAAACGTGGAGGATTCTTTAAGTTCCATAGGGAGGTTGTACGGATTGAAAGTTGAAAAAACGGGTAAGCTTACGGGATTTGCATTTATTCAATTTATTTACCAACTAAATTTAAAGAGATTTGTTCTGTTTTTAGCGATAATGTTTGTGGTCATTCAAAGCGTACTTTCATTGGTTATTCCTTTAATAACTATGAATTTCATTGATACCTTTCATATTGATAATCTAGATGTAGCTTCTTTAGTATTGCTAATTTCTATTTTCTTAGCACAATTTATTATGTCAGCTATATCAATCTATACAATGACATATATAGGGGAAAACGCAGTACTGTCTTTAAGAAGATTACTTTGGGATAAGATCATTTTTCTTCCTGTTTCTTTCTTTGATAAACGAAACTCAGGAGAAGTAATGAGTCGGATGACTAACGATACTCTAATTATTAAAGGGTTTATAACTGGTCAATTAATTCCTTTTATTTCAGGGATCATCTCCATAGTTGGTTCAGTAATCTTATTAATGTACATAGATTGGGCAATAACGGTGGTAATGCTTATAGTTGTTCCAGTTGTTTTTTTAATTATTATGCCTTTAGGAAAAAGTATGTATAGAGTTTCTAAGTCACTCCAAGACGAAACAGCTTCCTTTCAAGGAGACATGGGGAGAGTGCTACAGGATATTCGGCTAGTCAAATCTTCTACAGCTGAGAGAGAGGAACAGGCTACAGGACAACAAAGGATGGAAAAACTATTTGGCTTTGGAATAAAAGAAGGAATGATCAACGCCGTCATTCAACCTATTACAATGAGCCTTTTATTACTTATGCTTATTTTAATTTTTGGGTATGGCAGTTTACGAGTTGCTACCGGTACATTAACTGCAGGTGCGTTAGTAGCAATCGTCTTTTATTTGTTTCAAATTTCTACTCCGTTCTCTCAATTAGCAGGATTTTTTGCTCAATATCAGAAAGCGATTGGTGCGCTAGAGCGCATTCTCCAAATTCTTCAAACAAACGTAGAAGAACATGATAAAAAAGAAAGTTACCTTGTATCTAATCAAGAGGGTCATAATATAAGCTTTGAAAATGTTAGCTTTTCATACAATGAAGAATCACCTATTCTTACAAATTTGACGTTTAAGGCGAAGATAGGTCAAAGTACTGCCATTATTGGACCAAGTGGTGCTGGGAAGACAACTGTTTTTTCCCTCATAGAAAGATTTTATACCCCTACTGCTGGCTCAATCACTTATAGAGGTATAGATGTAGAAACACTTCCTCTAATGGAATGGAGAAAGAAAATTGCCTATGTGTTTCAAGAAACTCCAGTAATGTCAGGAACAATTCTATCAAACTTGGTATATGGCTTAGAAGATTATGACCTTAGAGAGGTTGATAAAGCTATATCCAATGCAAATTTAAAAGAGTTTATTGATGCCCTTCCTAATGGAATAGACACCGAAGTGGGAGAAAGAGGTGTTAAATTATCAGGAGGACAAAGACAAAGGTTAGCTATAGCTAGGGCGTTAATACGTGACCCGGAAATTCTATTATTAGATGAAGCTACTGCTCATTTAGATAGTGCTTCTGAAAAGCTGGTTCAAGATGCATTAGAAAAACTTATGATAAACAGAACGACATTGATCATTGCTCATCGCTTATCAACTGTGAAAAACGCTGATCAACTGATTATTTTGGAAAAGGGATTTATAACAGGAAGTGGTTCACACGCTGAGTTATTAGCTAGTAATGAATTGTATAAAGAATTTGTAGAACAGCAAAAAACACAATTCTTAGTAAGTTAAAGAACCTTATTTGTGTTAGTTCGAAGTGTGAGTATATGAAGGGGGGCTTTCCTAGACGAACTTTTAGAAAGTTAACAATTTAAAATTGACTTTATTAGGAGGATTACAATGAAACTAAAAATGTCTCTACTTTTAATCATGATGGGTACGTCCTTAATTTTGTTACTAGGGTGTAGTGGTGGAAGCAGCCAAGATTGGAATTCCGACTTACAAGGGGCAGAGAAAATCGAAGTGGTGAAAGACTCTAATACAATTGCAACAATTTCAGGCGAGGAAGAGATCACTCAGTTTGTAGATTCGCTCGAGCTGGATAAGTGGGAAATGGGGAGTATCCCTTCTGGCGCTTCTAAGGGTTTAATCTATAAATTGTACAGTAACGAAACGGTAAAGCTTGGTCAATCGGCTGATGATGTCAACCTAATTGAGGTAGGGACGATTACGATTTATGAAAATGTTCCCTATATTGAGTTGAATTTAAAGGGGTTTGGATTGAGCTTTAAAGTGTCTGAGAGAGCAGCTGACTATTTATCGAATAGCTACTAGTAAGCTCAATTACGTTTAAAGTGAACTTTTTATACCAAATCCAAAAGACTGCGACCATCACTTAGGTGATCGTAGTCTTTTTTGGTGATATAATCTTAAACATCCACCACTCGCTCCACACTAACACCCAATTCCCGCAACTGCGAAACTTCTCCCACCAACTAACGTAAACTATCCTATAAGAACGGAGGGACCAACATGGAAGCCATTTTTATGCTGACCGTTTTCTTACTGATATTCGGCGGCTTTATTTTAAACGTTATCACAAGCATCTGGTGTTACCGCGATTCAATGCGTAAAGGCAACAGCAAAGAATACAGCTTACTTGTATTAGTAGCGACACTGTTTTTCCCAGTTGTAGGGTTTATCATCTATTTGTTTATAAGAAATTGACAATTTTTATGTGAGGGCATACGATAGAGAGGAAAACAAATGCCCTTCACAATAAAGGAGAATTTTTATGAGTGTGGTTGTTCTTAACTAATCCGTAACTGGATATGGTCTTGAAATGGTTAAAAATCAGCAAAGTGCTGGTTTATTTGTGATGCCTTTCAATGACTTCGTTAAGAACAAGCATCTAGCGGAATAATAGGGAAACCTAAAAGCTGTGGCTGTGGTCATAGCTTGTTTTGCGGGAGAAGACTGCCATCATTCAACAGTCGTTTTACCTGCAAAAAGTTCACTTTTAGTGAAGGGTCCTCTTGCCGTCTTAAGCATATGCTTGAGGCGGCTTTTTTGTTTTCGATTATCTATTAGGAGGCAGCATCCATGAATGATAAAGCAATGGAACAACTTGATTACCACCGAATTTTAAATAATGTAGCAGACAAAGCCATTACAGAAAGAGCGAAGGCTAAGATTATGGCGAGCCGGCCTTTAACCAATAAAAAAAGAATCGAACATTTATTAGAGGAAATCCAAGAAGCGGTTCAAATCCTCAAAATCTCATCAAGTGTGCCGATTCATTCTCTTGATGAGATGAGCGGTTACTTAGAGCAGATCAATAAAGGGCTGTTCCTGCGTCCTGATCAGTTGACGGTTGTGCTGTCCTTTTTAGATCATTGTCGTAAATTAAAACGGTTTATGCAGGACAAAGAATTTACAGCTCCGCTTATTACAACGTATGCGTGGTCGATTGATGATTTAGGCGAGCTTGAACAGGAGATCGCGCGCTGCTTAAAGCATGGTCAGATCGATGATCATGCAACTGCTGATCTTGCTGGTGTTCGCAAGCAGTTAAGGCAGGCAAAAGAGGATCTCAAAGCAAGAGCGGAAAAGCTAGCTGGCAGTAAAAAGTATCAAACCTATTTACAAGAGAAAATGATGATTGAAAAAAATGGCCATTATACCTTGCCGATTAAACGTGAATATCGCTCAAAAGTAAATGGGGCAGTCATCGATACGTCTGCTTCAGGAGCAACCGTATTTATAGAACCGAGTGAGCTAGGGACGATTCAAGAACTGGTGGATGGCTTACAAATAGCAGAAGATCACGAAGTTCAGCAAGTATTGTACACCCTGACAGGAATGATTATGGAAAAAGAGCAAGGGATTCAAATTGCAATCGATGCCATGCATCAGTATGATGTTTTGTTTGCGAAGGCGAAATATGGCCTTGAACTGGATGGCACTATTCCACAAGTGAACGAGGAGTATCGGATTGATTTGCGCGAGGCAAGACACCCGATGTTAGGAAGCGGCGCGGTCCCGCTCACGATTCAGCTAGATGGCAATGACCGTGGGTTAGTCATCACAGGGCCTAATACAGGCGGAAAAACAGTGACGTTAAAAACGGTGGGTCTTTTATCGATGATGGCAGCTACCGGACTGATGATCCCAGCAAAGGAAGGAAGCAATCTTCATCTTTTTCATCACATTTTTGTAGATATGGGCGATGGGCAGAGTATTGATGAGAACTTAAGTACCTTTAGCTCCAGGTTGAAAAACATCATTGGGATCCTTGAAGAAACGAACGAGCATACATTGGTGTTACTTGATGAACTCGGTTCCGGAACAGATCCTAATGAGGGAATGAACCTCGCTCAAGTAATCATGGAACATCTCTATGAAAAAGGAGCCACATTGCTGGCGACGACGCATTACAGTGAGTTGAAGCGCTTAGCTGACGCGCGAGACGGGTTTATCAATGGCTCGATGGAGTTTGATCTTGAGACATTAAAGCCAACCTATAAGCTGCTGCTTGGGGAAACAGGAAGAAGTCAGGCATTTGAAATCGCTTTGAAATTAGGGATGCATCCAGAATTAGTGCAGCGTGCGAATCAATCGACTTACAACAAAACACTGCATCACACCATAGATACAAAGCAAAAAAGCTACGAAAAACAAATGATCATCAACAAGTATGCGAGGAAAAAGCCACTAAATAAGAAAAGGGATCAAGAGGCTGTAGTGAGCTATGATCAAGGCGACACGGTTCTTCTGTCCCCAACGAATGAATTAGGGATTGTCTATAAAGGGCCGGATGAATCAGGAAATTATATTGTTCAAGTGAAAGGAGAGAAGAAGACAGTTAACCATAAGAGGCTGACCCTGCACGTTTCGGCAAGTGAACTTTATCCGGAAGATTATGATTTCGACATTATCTTCAAATCAAAGGAATACCGTAAAAAGAAGCATCAAATGGGAAGGAAGCATGTAGAGGGCATAATGATCGACGAAGAAGAATAATGATTATTTCCCACAAAAACCGGGTATATAAAGAGGGTGACTATTGAGTAGAGGAGCGGATAAGGATGACAGAGAACATTTACGGAAATACACCTCCATTTTTAGGAGCGATTAACGGAACGACTGAATCAACGGATGAGGCGGATGTATTAATCTACGGTGTCCCTTGGGAAGGGGCCGTGACATGGGGCGATTACACAGGCTGTGAGTTAGGGCCGAAAGTGATGCGCTTATGCTCAGGACGATACAGCGGATACTTGCCTGAGCTTGATCATATCGATGTATTCGAGCACCTGAAGCTTGCGGATATGGGAGATGTAGATGTCGTTCCTGCCGATGTAATTGAGACGATGAACCGTATTGAGTCGTTTGCAGGTGATATGTGGGATTCCGGTAAATTCCCGCTTGCACTTGGCGGAGATCACGGCATCACTTACCCGATTGTTAAAGCCTTAACGGAGCGCACGGGTAAGAAAGTCGGCATTCTTCACTTAGATGCTCACTATGATAATATGCCGCATCATGAGGGTGATAAATATGCCCGTTCGACGCCATTTGCGAGACTTTATGAGCTTGATGGTGTGAGAAATGAAAGCCTGATTCATGCAGGAATTCATGGGCCGCGCAACAAGCCGGAGAGCGGCAAGTTTGCACGCGAGGCCGGTGCGAAGACGATTACAATCAATGATATCCGTGAAGCAAAGGATATTCGCAAGCTTGCGGCGGACTTGTATGATCAAGCAAGCGAAAGCGTGGATGTTGTCTATCTTTCCGTTTGCAGTGACGTTCTAGACTTTGCCTTTAATCCAGGCGGACCGGTTGACGGGAACGGGCTCACGTCATATGAGCTGCTTACGTTAATTTATGAATTTACAAAACGCGGCATTGTCGGGATGGACTTTGTTGAAGTTTATCCGCAGCAGGACCCAACGAATGTATCCAGCCACTTTGCTTCAATGATTGCTCTTTATGCATTAGCAGGTGTGGTGGAGCATCGGAAGAAATAAATAGGGTGATAAAACCTCTCTTCCTACTGAAGAGAGGTTTTATTTTTCTTTAATTGTCGAAATGATAAAAATATTGGTATAATTATTTTCGGAGATTGTTGAATTTTGGAAAATAGAAAGTATCGTAAGGTGGGGGATTCGGTTGTTATTTAATTCATATGAATTTTTATTTGTGTTTCTGCCAATCGTCTTCCTCTTCTATTTTCTTTTTAACCGATGTGGATGGATTCCATTTAGCAAAGGGTGGCTCGTGGTTAGTTCACTCTTTTTTTATAGTTGGTGGAATGTTTTATATTTGCCCTTGATTTTAGCCTCTATGGCGATGAACTTTTTAATTGGACGTGCTCTTGTATCTGATCGCAAACCCGAAATACGAAAAGCTCTTGTTACACTAGGGATCATTGGAAATGTAGCTTTACTTGGCTATTTCAAATACTCGGATTTCTTTATCGGAACGGTCAATACGCTGCTGGATGCGAATTGGGCCTTACTGGAGTTAACACTTCCTCTTGCGATCAGCTTTTTTACGTTTCAGCAGATTGCCTTTTTGGTTGATGCTTACCGGGGCGAGACAAAGGATTACCGCTTGCTTGATTATGCGCTGTTTGTAACGTTTTTTCCTCAGTTAATCGCGGGCCCGATTGTTCATCATAAAGAGATGATGCCTCAATTTGAAGACGTCCAAAATCGACGGATCAATCCAAAGCATATGGCAATGGGGATTTTTATTTTCTCAATTGGACTGTTTAAAAAAGTGGCGATTGCAGATACGTTTGCTAAAACAGCGACAAACGGTTTTGATGTACGTGAGTCGTTAACCTTTCTAGAAGCGTGGCTCGTATCTTATTCGTACACATTTCAATTGTATTTTGATTTTAGCGGCTATGCTGATATGGCGATTGGCCTTGCACTCCTATTTAATATCAGCTTGCCTGTAAACTTCTTATCTCCTTATAAGTCTCTTAGTATTCAAGAGTTTTGGAGAAGGTGGCATATGACCCTTGGGCGTTTTCTTACCCATTACCTTTATATCCCGCTTGGTGGAAATAGGTTGGGTAAAGTAAGAACGTACGTAAATTTGTTCATTGTCTTTTTTGTGAGCGGAATTTGGCATGGGGCTGGCTGGACGTTTGTGCTATGGGGAGTGCTTCACGGTGTGGCGATGATCATCAATCGCCTGTGGCAGCAGCTCGGGTTTAAAATGAATAAGGTGTTAGCTTGGTTTCTTACCTTTCAATTTGTTAATTTTGCCTGGGTGTTCTTTAGAGCAGAGAGCTTTGAGGATGCGTTGAAAGTATTAAAAGGAATGGCAGGGCTCTCAGGATTTGCGCTTCCAGAATGGGCAGCGGAACAGATGGCTTGGTTGACGTTTGCGGCGGAATTCCAAATGGCTGAGGCAGGCTTTTATTGGGGGCTTGGCTTAACAGCTATGGCATTTATCGTCGTATTAACATGGCGAAATTCAATTGAGAGAATGGAAGCTTTTAAGCCGAATTTTTATCATGTGTTGATTTGTGCAGCAGCATTAATTTACAGTATTTTAAGCTTATCTGAAGTGAGTGAGTTTTTATATTTCAATTTCTAAGTGTGGTGGTTATGGATGGGTGTCTATAAGGCTTGGCTCATAAAGCTTGCAGCAATATGTGTAGTGCTCGTGATGCTTGTTGGAGGATTTAATTATATGGTGGATCCATTATGGGCGTTTGATCATGCCAACCCATTTAATGAGAGGCAAGACAGTATAAATGAGCGGGAGCAAAAATCGCTTCACCTTGCCTATACCGCTCAAGAGTACAATGCCCTCCTGCTTGGAAGCAGCCGCTCGACTGTTGTGGATCAGCATCAGTTTGAAGGCGTGAGGATGTTTAATTATTCGGTTCCTGCCGTGTCTATTGAGGAGTTCAATGAGTACATTCAATTTGCTAAAACGCATGGGCATGAACCAGAGTTGATTGTGCTGGGGCTTGATTTCTTTACAACAAATGAAACAAGGAAGCAGACGTCATTTCCAAGCGAGTATTTTGAGACGGTGGAAGATCCTCTTTACCTTTATAAGACATTAATATCGATGGATACATTTGAAAATGCTTATAAGAATGCATGGTCATCATTAATGGATACCGAACAATTTGTGAGGCGTTATGACAGGCATCACAAGGCTGAGTTTCAGCAGATCAGTCAAGAAGATAAGGACGAGCTGGTTGAAGGTGACTTAAGACGATACAAGGGAATTCATTATGCTCCTAGTTATCAATACCATACTGGATACAAGGATCAATTGCAGCAAATGGTCGATGAAAATCCGGATACTGCCTTTATCGTTTATGTAACACCGGTAACAGAGCCGCTGCTTCGTCTACTGTATGAACAAGAACTGCTTCCAGATTACACGCATTGGATAGGTGAGATCATCGACGTATTTGGCGGAGTATATAACTTTATGACGATAAATGAAGTGACGACGAATTTGGACCGTTTTTATGATGCTCATCATTTTTATGCCGAAGTTGGAGATGTGATAGCAGCACGTCTTCAAGATGAAGAGATTGAAGAAGCTGATTTTGGAGAGTGGGTAACAGAAGAAACATTCGAAGAGCATATTGAAGAGGTACGTCAGTCGCTCGAAGCAGAGGCCCAGTAAGGGATTCTGCTTTTTTTGATCAAATAGTTTAAGGTTTTTTTACCAATTTGTAAAGTGTCTCTAGTCAGTAGAATTTTAGTAAAAAACCACATCTTTCCTCCTGTATACAAAGTCTGCCTTAAGGGAGTAAACTACGTTAGAAATGATTATACAAAAAGGAAGAAGGATGAAAGAATTGAAAAAAGTATATATGCTTTTATTAGCTGTATTACTGGCATTCACTGCGATCATGCCTATGTCTGCTTCTGCACAGACTCGTGACTTTGACAGCTACTTTTTATTTGATGTGTGGGATCACTGGGGTGCCGAACAGCTAGATGATTTAGTGAACGCTGATATATTTGGCGGCTATAAAACGAGCCAAGGTGATTATGAATTTAGACCAAATCGTACGATTACGCGTGCTGAGTTTGCAGCGATTATCGTTCGTTCCCTGCAGTTAACTAGAAAAAGTGCAAGCACAAGCTACCCTTTTACAGATGTACCAGCGAACCATGCCCTGCGTAATGAGATTGCGATTGCTAGTGATCACGGAATTATTGCTGGTCTTGGCGGTGGCAAATTTGGTCCAAACCAAAATGTAACTCGCGAACAAATCGCATCTATGATTGTACGTGCTTTCTCGGATACTATCAGCTTTACAGGCGGTACAGCAAAGAACTTCACAGATGTTCCGGCTGGCCACTGGGCTGCAGCAGATATCAAAAAAGCAAGCTCGATTGGACTTGTGAGCGGTGTAAGTCAAACAACTTTTGGTATGGGCCGTGCTGCTACACGCGGTGAGGCAGGAGTGCTTCTGCACCGTGCATTAAACCGTGAAACGAAAAATCTTACAAGTGCAAATACTCTTCTTTCACTTGCGAATTCGTACCAAACAAGCTTGTTCTCTTTAGATAATGCAACTAAAGCACAGCTTACAAACCATATCAACACGTACTATACAGGATTCCAAAAAGCGTTTGCGACAGAAATCTATGAATATGGTTATTTAGCTGATATGAATATTACAGGTCAGCTGACTTTCAGTGTGAAGAGCAACCATACCCGCTTTGCTCAAGTTAAAGGAACAGGGGCAACGATGACGTTTGAATACTACGATCCAGATAAAAGACGTAACGTGGTAGAAACAGTGGATTATGAGCCGACATTCTACATGAAGAAAATCGGTTCAAGCTGGAAAATCTATTATGTAGAAGATTTTTCATTTGATTTTGAAGAAGAATATTTATATTAAGAACGAAAGCTGTGTAGAAGGTTATACCAATCTTCTACACAGCTTTTCTTTTTGTTCTACTACTTGAAAATAATTCTATATATTTCTACTATTTTCCTGTAAACTAGGGTAGATAGACTATTTAAACTAGTACACTGTAGGAGGGTAAACATGTTCAGACGCAGCAACAAAACGTTTCTACTATTTATGATTGTCTTATTAGTGAGCTCCTTAATCGCACAGCCAGTCTCAGCGGCTATAACGACAGGTGACTCGAATCAAGAAAGACTTGAGAAATTACTAGGTGATTTAGGAATAGAATCAGATGAACTTGTTTCCTCGAATCGAGTAAAGAATGAAGAGTTAAGACCGAGTGAGGATACGTTAGTCATTAAGTATTCGGAGGCGATTTCTAATGCCGATCACCAAAAGACGGGAGCGACTCTTCAAAAGCGTATTCCGACGCTGGGATATGATGTTGTAAAGGTCCGCGGCGGAATGAAGCTTGAGCAGGTGGCGAAGAAATACGCAGCCCTTGATTCAGTGGTCAGCGTGCAGGCGAGTGTTCCTTTTCAACAGCTGGCTGTCACTGACCCGAAAGCTTCATCTATGTATCATTTAAATGAACTTGGGATCGAGGAAGCACTTAAGCTGACAGGTGATCATGCGGTAACGGTCGGGGTAATCGACAGCGGCTTAGATCGTAATCACCCTGAGTTAAAACATGCTCTTGTTGGTGAATACAATGTCCTTGACCCATTGAAGCGTCCGCAGATTGATTCACACGGCACGCATGTTGCTGGAATTATTGCGGGTGAAAAAGGAAATGAAGTTGGCGGTTATGGAGTTTATCCAGACGCAGATATTTATTCCATTGATGTATTTAACCGCAGCTTTTTTACAACAGACTTCACAATTGCGGAAGGGATTCTTCATGCAGTTGAAAAGGATGTTGACGTCATTAATATGAGTATTGGTTCGACGATGCCGTCATCCATTATCCAAGATGCGATTGATGTCGCTGTTGAAGCAGGAATTGTATTAGTAGCGGCTGCAGGAAATAATGGCTCTACCATTAAAAGCTATCCCGGGGCGTATGCGGGGGTTATTAATGTCGGGGCGACCGATCAAGCAAATGAGCTTGCATGGTTCTCAAGCTATGGCCCTGCTCTTGATGTGGTAGCACCAGGAAACCAGGTATATGCACCGATGTTTGATGTGGATAAGCACTCTACATTTGAAGAGATGTCAGGTACATCTATGGCTTCTCCGATTGTTGCAGGGGTTGCTGCGATGTTGAAATCAAAGCATCCTGACCTCACGTCGTATGAGGTAATGTATATCCTGCAGCAGACAGCAACAGATCTTGGCGCAAAAGGGTATGATACAGAGTTTGGTTTTGGTATGGTCAATCCAAAAGGAGCATTATCATTTGACGTTTCAAAACTGCCAAGTGCTGGTGGTGAGTCAACATCGACGTTGTCTTTTACAAATGACAAAGCAAAAGCTGAAGGTTCGTTTAAAAACATGACTGATAAGTATCTGTACCGCATTGATGTCCGCGAAGGCGAGCTGCTTCAGTTTAAATTAGAAGGTTCTGCTTTATATGATTTAGCAATTGAACTGACGTATGAAGGAAGCGATGAAGCTCCAATTGTAATCGATAAAGTGCGTGAAGGAGAAATAGAAGCAGTTCTTCATGAGGCGCTGATGGATGGAACAATTGTTGCTGCTGTTTATGACACAAATGAACATTATCGTAATGACTCAACGCACACGTTCACACTAGAGGTAGAGCGTGCGGATGAGTACTTAGAAGATGGTCTAACTGTAGATTCACCAATTGAGATTAATCGTTTCCCGTTTACTACAGCAAAAGATGTCGCTGGGCCGCTTTATTTAGCTGGTTCTGAGGGAGATCAAGATTATTTCCGCTTCACATCAGATGAAGGTGAAGTAGTAGAGATCACAATTCCTGGAGTACCTGGAATTGATACGGCGATCAATGTTTATTTTGCTGAAGAATTTGATATGTTCTACGGCGAGCGTGAAGAGTTAGAAGAGTATATGGATATGGAAGATGTTTATTATGACGAATACGGTCCATACCCAATGTATCAGGATCAATCCTATGGTGTTGGAGTAGATACACAGCTTACGTTTGAGACGATTCCTGGTATGGAATATGTCGTAGAAGTAACAACGCGTTCAGCATTTGATTTAGATCCATTTATGTTCATGTTCTTTGATATGTTTGAATTTGGTCCAATGCACGGAGACTCCTCTCATCTTCCTTACCAAATGAATATCCGGGCAAAAGTTCTCCCTGAAGATGAAGACGGCTATCCAAATTATTACGATATGCCGCCATATGATGAAGAGTGGACAGAAGAAGAGTTCGAGGATTACAGGTCAGCACGTCAAAGCTTTGAAAAGCAGGTGCTTGATTACTTCCAATTAGGATTTGATCTGTACCTTGAAGAAGAAGAGCTTGAGAGCATCGTTGGTACAGCAAGAGAGCTTGACGTAAACAGCAATCTAGACGGTTATTTCCAAATGTACGGTGACTTTGATTTCTTTACGATTACGCCTGAAATGAATGGCTTATACCAATTAAATTGGAACAAGGCGAAGTCATTAAAGCCGTTATTAGAAGTGTTTAAGCTGAATGAAACAGAAGAAGGCGAGACGTATTTGACGTACCTTACTCAGTCAGGCGGCTATAACCTCTTTACGGGTGAAGAATTAGACGGAGAACCTGTGCTTCACCTAGGACTCGAGGAAGGTGAAACGTACTTGGTGGCAATGGGGAATAACGTAGGCTACGGTCAGCCATCGCTTGAAGCATACGAGCTTTCACTATCTATGCTTCGTGAAAATATTGAGGATGCTTACTGGAAAAATGATGACCTGACCAATGCTGCAAAGCTGCCAAACTACGCAATTAATGCCAATCTTTCTATGACAGGTCGTCAAGATGTATTCTATTACAACGCTAAAGAAGATAGCGTTGCTGGTTTCCATTTTGAAAACCTGCCAGCTTCACAGGCGGTTAAGAGCGGCTTGCCGGAAAATCTTTTTGAAGATATTCTGCCGTTGATCTTAGTTATTGAAGATACAAATGGTGATGGTGAAATCACTGGGGATGAAGAGCAGCGTATCATGCCGTTTATGCCAATGTATATTGATGAGGCTGAACTGCGAGGTTCGTTCCGTGTTAAGTCTGGAGCTGGTTACTTTATTGCGGTAGCAAATGATTCTTTCTTCTCTGGAGAAGATACGCTCTTGACGCCTTATCGTCTGCAAGTCTCAGAAATTGATCACACACGTGCACAACCGCAAGCATTTCGTGCAGTTGGAGTGAACAGCTGGAGAACTACGGGCTTCCTGCCGGTGGAACATCACAGCGGCAGGGTACACCAAACGCACTCATTCATTGTGAATGAGCCAGGCTATTATACAGCAACATTAGACATTCCTTCTGATTTAGATGGAATGATAAAAATTATTGATGCTGCCGGACAAACGGTAGCAAGTGCAGATCATTACGGCAAAGGCGATCGTGAATATGTACGAGCAAACTTAGCAAAAGGAACGTACAGCATTGTCGTTCAAGATACAAACGGCGACACAAGCCTGCATCCGTACTATATCAATATTGAAAAGAAATAAAAGGAAAATCCCTCAAGCTTATTGGCTTGAGGGATTTCTTTGTGTTATTTAAAACGGTCGTTAAGGGAACGAGCTACAAATGTCGCAAATTCCGCACGAGTCGTCTGCTTAATAGGCATGAAATTCGCCCCTTGCTGTGAGGTGATCCCGTTTTCTGCAAGCTTATTGATATATTCATACGACCATGCATCGCGGTTTACATCCGTAAAATGGTGGAAGCGTGTCGGCTCCGCATAGTTAAAGCTCTTGCTTAGAAGAACACTTACCTCTGCTCTAGTAATCAGGTCATTAGGCCGCATTTTTTTGTCGTAGCCTTGCATAATTTGTCTTTGCTCAAGAGCACGTAACGCTTCATATGCGTAGTGTGATAGTGGGATGTCAGTTGCTTTTAACGTATAGGAACTAGATGCGCTATACCCAGTCACATTTGCAATCATTACGGCAGCTTCGGCACGGGTAATCTGATCATTAGGTGCAAATAGGTTGTTTCCTTTCCCTGAAACATAACCGAGTCCGTGAAGGTAATGAATCGAATCATAGGCATAATGAGTGGCTGGAACGTCTTTAAAACCGGACTGTTCTACAGTAAGCTCTGCTTCAGAGTTCTCATTGTTAGTAATGTCTAAGGAGTTTGCTGCAAAAGTAGTAGGTACAAATAGAGTTGAGGCTAATAGAGATGTTGCTAGGAGTACTGGCAGTGTTTTTTGCTTCATTTTAAAGACCTCCAACATGAAAATATTTACAATATCTTATAATCTCTACTATATATGAAAACAGATTGTAATTATAGTAGAAGAAATCAAAATTACACAAATTATGAGCATAAAGTATGGTTTTATACAATTGATCACAAAGTTTTCCAATAAATCTTTTAAATGGACTGGTAATCTTGTAAAATCATAGATGGAATATGACGAAAGATATAGAGAAGAGTTATATTTTGAGAAAATATGATGGAGTGAAGCTATTGAAACGTTTTCTTAGTAAAATAGTTCTAGTTGCTTTGGCCGCCTCATTAGTGATGCCGGTTGAAGCATATAGTTATAGCGGCTTTGGTACAAAGCAGTCAGAAAAAAAAGAAGAGATAGCCGCGGGAGTATCATTAAATCAAGAGAAGTACTTGTCTGGTACGGTCAACCGAGCAGTTCAAGTGCTAGATATATCTTATAATCAACCTTCTCTTAGTTTAGAACTCTATCACCCTAATCCGTTGGGCGCTAGACAAACAACATTGCAGCAAGCGTTAGCCAATACATATGAAGGACACTATGTAGCCGGTGCTGTTAATGCTGGGTATATTCCGATGAATATGATTGTAAAGAATAACGAAATTATTCATTACGGTGCTCGTTCAGAAGATCCGAATGGCCCTGTCTATCACCGAGCAGCTTTCGGGGTTAATAAGAGTGGCAAACCTATGGTCTCAGAGTATCAAGGTGCAACCGTTTCTTATAACGGAAAGACGTTAACACCAGATACGTTAAATGGAACGAGAGATGAAGGCTTTATGGTTGTTTACACTCCTAATGCAGGGGCAGCTACCACCGGTACGAACCGCTGGGGGCATGAAATTGTTGTAGAAAATACGGGAAATCAGATTGATAAGCTCTTACTGGGAGATATCTTTACGGGAACTGTTTCTAAGATTACTAGGTTTAACGAACCGGGTAACTCTACCATTCCTAAAGATGGATTTGTATTGTCTATTCAAAGCCAGCATCTTCCTAGCGATTTAGCCGGAATTAAATCAGGAGATAAAGTAACCTTTACGATTCCAAGAAATGAAGCGTGGCAGGACGCTGAGTTTATGCTGGCGACTGGTCCAACATTGCTTAGAAATGGACAAGTACAAATCAGCATGAACGATCGCAGCCCTTTTGCTGCTTACCGCGCACCGCGTACAGCTGTAGGGGTTTCAAAAGATCAATCGAAACTTTATTTTGTCACCATCGATGGCAGACAGCCAGGATACAGTGACGGTGCTACTTTACCGGAGCTTGCAAATTATATGAAATCAATCGGTGCGCATGATGCGATCAACTTAGATGGAGGCGGATCAACTACGATGGTAGCGCGTTTGCCATATGCTCAACAAGTGACAACGATCAATCGTCCATCCGATGGGAATTTAAGATCGATTCCTACCACTCTGCAAATCGTCACAACAGAACCACCGAAAGAGTTTGTAGTGAAGGATGCATCCCTAGTGATTGATTCTTTTGATTCCGTAAACGATTGGTCTGCAGCAGCTGCAAGAGCAACGGCTTCTATTGCTGCTTCTACATCACCTAGAAGAGTTGGAAACGGTGCTTTGAAGCTTACGTATGACTATACTGCTGGTGAAGCAGGAACGGCAGCAGCATATGTAAAAGCCAAAACGCCTAAAGCTCTTAAAGGAAAACCGCTTGAAATTGGAATGTGGGCTTATGGAAATGGCGAAGAGCATTGGTTAAGAGGAAATATAATTGATGGAAAAGGCCAGCGTCATACAATTAACTTTACCGCTGAGAACCAGTTTAACTGGAGTGGGTGGAGATATGTTAGAGCAGAAATTCCTGCAAATTTATCGGCTCCTATTCAATTAGAACAAGTCTATATTGCTCAAGCTAATGCTTCAAAGCAAAGTATGGGAACTGTTTATTTTGATCAGCTTGAAGCAATCTATCAATCTTCTTACACAGTTGAGAGATTTAGTGATGTGCCGAGCAGCCACTGGGCACAGCCGGCTATTATGAAGCTGAACGATCAAAATGTAATTAACGGATTCACGGATGGTTCGTTCCGTCCAAGTGAGAAGATTACGCGAGAGCAAACAGCAGTGATGATTGCTAGAGCTCTTAATCTGCCATTGCGTTCACAACCTATAGCTTTTACTGATGTTACGTCAAATTCTTATGCATCTGAAGCCATTGCAGCTGTATATGATGCTGAAATTATGACAGGGAAATCGACAGCTCGATTCGCTCCGAAAGATCTTTTAACAAGGGCTGAAATGGCAGTCGTATTGCAACGTGCATTTGATATACAAGGGGCTTCATCTGAACCATTTAAAGATGTGCCTGAAAGTCATTGGGCTTATAAGGAAATTGATGCCTTAAAAGCAAATGACATTTCAGTAGGAACGCCAGGAGTCGGGTTTGCACCTTCTTCTTCTACGTCACGAGCTGAGTTAGCGGTATTTTTAGATCGTGTGATGAATGAGAGATAATTAAGAGTTTGAGAGGAGTAACAAGATGAAATCGCTAATTAGTGTATTACTTGCATTGACGCTGATCTTAAGTTCGTTCTCAACAGTCGGGGCTAGAGCTGTTGATGATATTACAGGTCACAGCTTAGAACACGAAATGCGAAAGGCTATTGAACTCAACATACTTGGAGGGTACGGGGCTAATAGATATGGTCCCGACAATAATGTAACGAGAGCCGAATTTGCTACGTTTTTATCAAGAGCTCTTAAGCTGCCATCTGGACATTCGACTTTTGTAGATGTTCAAGGTCATCGATTGGCTGCAGGAGTAAATAGTGCATTTAGTGCTGGAATTGTATCTGGTGTTAGTAGTACCCACTTTAGACCGGAACAAAACATTACACGCGAACAAATGGCGGCGATGATTACGCGAGCGTTGGAATTAAACAAGATCCCAACACAGGCAGCATCGCTAACATTTACTGATACGGAACAGATTCTTCCTATGTTCCGTCCGGCTGTGGCTAATAACACGCATTACGGGGTTATTAGCGGGATGCCTGCTGGGGGCGGTCAATTCCGATTTGCTCCAAAACAAGATGCTACACGTGCTCAAGCTGCGGCATTCATTGTGAGAATGCTTCAAGTGATAGAATCAGGTGAAAGTCTGCATGATTTGTATCAAGCAGCCCGAGTATCAAACGGAAGCCTGGTCATGAGCGGCCAATCGTACTTAACGTTCGCTGATGCCCAAAGAGCCGGTGTGGAGTACATTTATAAAGGGGCCAATTTAATGAAAATGAAAAGCGGGGTCGTTGTAGCTAACCCGCCGACAGGTCAAGAGATTGTTAGAATTATGAATGCTGCTAAGACAGGACAGCTAACTTATGTAGTAAAAGGAACTGAGCTTCAATACATTAATGCCGATGAAAATTGGGTGCATGTCCGCTATGCAGACGGGGAAGGATACATTCGCCAATCAGAGGCATGGCTGCTTCCTCCAGAGCTTCAAAAAGGCCGCGCACAATATTCAGTAAAAGATGGTGTGCTTCATTATCGTGGATTTAATCATTCTACAGGTCAGTATGAGTGGGAACGCCCTTATGGTGACGCACCATCATTTATGCAAAATGGACAAGTATACTACAGCTTAAATGGATATGACTTTTTCCATGCTTCAGGACAAAAAGCTGGAACGGCGTATCAATATTTTAACTTCCTCCCGCTCCGTACAAAAACAAATTATACGGCAGAGGATTTAAATCGCTACATCGCGTCTCTAAATATTACGACTCCAAATGGAAAACATGTTGCAACAGAAAGCCCGCTTCTAAATCTTGGGCACGTCTTTATTGAAGCTCAAGAAAAGTACGGGATCAATGCCCTTTACCTATTTGGAAAAGCGATTCATGAAAGTAATTATGGACTTAGTGTTATTGCGGAACAACGGAAAAATCTTTTTGGTTACGGTGCTTATGATAGTGATCCATTAGGGAATGCAAAGCCGTTTAATAGTTTTGAAGAATCGATTCATCACGTTGCAAATTCAATGAATAACCGCTACTTAACGCCGGGCGGTGATCAGTACCGCGGTGCCGTGCTAGGGCTTAAAGGGCATGGAATGAATGTCAATTATGCCTCTGATCCTCTCTGGGGACAGAAGATTGCTAGTCATATGTATCGCGCTGATAATTTCTTAGGCAAGAAAGATTATGGATACTATACGATTGCGAAAACAACAACAGCGGGCTTAAACGTTCGCTCAGATGCGTCAACAAGCGCAGTATCACAGTTCCAATTCCCGCAAGCAGGCCACTATGTCGCTTACGTACCGGGAAGAAACCAAGCAGGAACAACTTGGTACCAAATCTTTTCTGATCATAAAGATCATCAATATGGCTATGTACACGGCACCTATATTGAGCCAATTACCATTATGAAACGTTAATTTATAAAAGAGGTAACGATCATGTTGCCTCTTTTCTTTAAACTATGAAGGGGGTATAAATTCCTATGACCAAACGCAGTATAGCTTTCTTAGTAATGCTCATTCTATTTTCACTCTTCACCCCTCTTGATACTGTAGAAGCCTCTACGAAAGAAGGGGTTGTGACAGCTTCTACGTTAAATATTAGGGAAAAGCCTACAGCGCTGTCTCCAAAAGTTGGTTCACTTAGTAGAGGGGATAAGGTTACAGTTGTATCAACAAACGGCCAATGGCACCAAATCCGTTATAGAACGTTGTCTGGTTATGTGCATCAAGATTACATAAGTTTCTCTCAATCTAGCAGTTCCAATGATATTAGTATTTATGTAAATAATGAGAAACTGCAATTACCTATTTCTCATGTTCCGACAGTTGATAATTCTATCCTGCTTCCATTTCGAGTCATAAGTGAGGCATTAGGGGTTCAAGTAAGATGGAATCAGCAGAAGCAGCAAGTATGGGCACAAGACCAAGGGACTGAGATTTTATTTACGTTAGGTCAATCAGAAACATTAATCAATAACCGTAGTGTTTTAGTCAATCCTGCACCAAGGGCAATTGAGCAGAGCACTGTAATACCATTACGTTTTTTTGCTGAAACCTTTGGTGCGGATGTGAAGTGGAATCAACAAGCTCAAGAAGTGCGAATCACAAGAGAGGTACACAGTGACAGCGGTGCGGGCGAAGAATCTCCATCTTCAACGATGAAAGGTACAGTGGCTCGTGCTGATACACTAAATGTCCGTTCAGGTCCAGATACGTCTCATTCATCCGTAGGCCGCTTAACAAGCGGACAAACAGTAGACGTTAAGAGCTTTGATGACCGTTGGGCTAAGATCACTTTTAATGGGAGAGATGCTTATGTGCATTCTTACTATTTAGACCTGTATCAAAATGGTGTTCAAAAACGTCTGTTAGGTCAACCTAAGGTTACAAAAGTAGGCGATGTAACGACTTTATCATGGCCGAAAATCGGCGGTGTCGTTAATACTTCTCACCAAGAGAGCGGGACATTGCGAACAATTACAACAAACGCTGCTGAGATGCCGCTTGTGACATCTTCCGTCAACGGAATGAGCCAAATTTCGGCTGTTAATCAATCAGCCGGAAAAGGGATGTCATTCAGGGTAGCAGATGGCTATCAAGCCTCGATCTCGCATACAACTGCTGAGCTGATCGTCACAGTTAGCCCTGTTCGTCAAGGTGGTTCATTGTCCGGAAAGAAGATCGTCATTGATCCTGGCCATGGCGGAAGTGACCCCGGTGCAGTAGGAAATGGACTACAAGAAAAAGAAATCGCTCTAGATGTCGCACAGCGCGCAGAGAAGCTTTTGCTTGCTGCTGGTGCCCACGTGATCATGACGAGAGACACAGATGTATACCCGACCTTATCTGACCGTGTGAAGGTAGCAAATGATGCGAAGGCTGATTTGTTTATTAGTATTCATGCTAATGCAGCTACAGCCACATCGGCCAATGGGACAGAAACGTACTGGGATGCGACCTATGCCTCAGCCGGAAGCGAGAAGCTTGCTCATTCGATTCACAGTCACCTGATTGATAAATTAGGTACACGTGACCGCGGTGTGAAGACAGCAGGTTTCCAAGTAATTAAGCAAGCTAGAATGCCGAGTGTGCTGCTAGAACTTGCATTTATTTCTAACTCTCAAGATGCAGCCAAGCTGAAGACTGATTCGTTCCGTCAACGATCTGCGGAAGCGATTTTAGAAGGTGTTGTAGATTATTATAAGTAAGGATGTGAACCGCCGATGGGAGTCGGCGGTTTTTTGGTGCCGTGGAGTGGCGTGCTAGTGTACGGGGGAGGTGAACCGGCACAATTATGGCTCCAACTGACGCATAAGCAGCAGCGGGCGACGCATTAAAGGATTGAACTGACGCATAAAAGCCGGAGCGACGCAATTAGCTGGCGAACGGACACAATGAAGCGAGAGAGCCGCGCAATTAAAGTTGAGAGAGGAGCATAAGTGAGTTGAATCGGCGCAATCAACACGCCAGCACCCTGGTCCAAAACAAAAACTCCCCGCTACGGCGAGGAGTTTCTTCATTATTTCTGATTTGGTGGATAAGCTTTCCACTTACTAAGGTCAAGTGTGTCTTTTTTGACCATTGATTTAGGGAAAATGAACGTCCAAGGCTTACTTGTGTTTCCGCTCACTTTAAAGTCCTCTAGCTTAAATCCGCCTGTCGCGACAATTTCACCTGTTGCATCTTCAACATTTAAAGGAATCTGCTCAAGGTTGATTGTTTTCTCACTGCCGTTACGGATAAGCATAGTGATGTGGAGGTCACCAGTTTCTTGCTTTTTCGCTTGAAGGCCCATGAAATTAACTTCGCCTTTTTTGGGAGGCTCTAAGTTTTCAATCATTTCTTCGAGCTTCTGTTTGCTTTCTTTCGCTAGAGATTTTTTCCACGAATCTGCTAACTCTAATGAGTGTTTACGGGCTGATGGATTTAGTTGAAACGCCAGCTTCCAGCCAGAAGCCGGTAGGTCTGTAGTAAACAGATCCTTAGTTGTGAAGGAGAAATGCCATGGACGGCTGCTTCTTGCAGGAATTTCGCCAACTTCACTAAGATCAAATGCTTTACGTCCTAAGACTTGATCTTTTTCATCGAGAAGTACAAGGGTCACTTCTTTAAGTTGAATGGCTTTATCTAGGCTGCTTCGAATGAAGGCAGATACCCGGTATTGTGTTTCCTCCACCTGCATTAAGCTGATACCTGAAAGTGAGAGTTGATTAGGCTTTAAATCATCAAGCTCCATGTTAAGGAATTGGAACGCATATTGATCTTCTTTCGCTAAATTCCATGCAGGGTGTACAGATAATGCAGTAGAAATTAATTCTTCATTCGTTTCATCACTTTTTTCGTTTAATAACTCTTCTGTTGAAACAGCACTTTCTTTACCTTCTAGTTTCGGCTTGTTGTCTTTATTTCTATTGAAAAAAGGTAGCATGCTAGATTAATCCTCCTTAGTGGTGGCAAATAAATAATTGGCAGTCATTTGAGAATACTGAATGCTTGAATTACGCTGCAACGTTTTATACATCATAGTGAAAAGCTCGAACCCTTCACGTGTATATATACGCATTGGATCCTCTTGCCCGTAGCTGCGTAGACCGATCCCTTCTTTCAAGCGGTTCATTTCTTCAAGATGCTGTGTCCAGTGAGTGTCCAAGTTTGATAGTAAAATTCGATCGGTTTGAATGCAGATTTTTTCCTGCGCATGTAATGGTTCTACCTCATTCATGAATTGCTCAAAGGTCGCAGTAATGAATGCTTGAACTTCTTTTTTCTCTTCAGGTCGTTGAGTAAATCCTTTAAAGGTTGGCAGAATTAATTGAATGCGCTGTGTTAATTCTTCGAGATTCCATTCTTCAGGAAGAAGTTCGTCTGCGCAATAATGATCGACATAATCCTTCCAAGTCGTATCAATCATTTCTTTGATCGTATCAAAGTTGTTATCAGTCTCAAGAAGCTTATTACGAAGCTTGTAAATGACTTCGCGCTGTTCATTAATAATATCATCCAGCTTCAATGTGTACTCACGAGCAGAGTAGTTATGATCTTCAGACATCTTTTGAATTTTATCGACTAATTTATTGATATTTTCATTTTGTACAAGTCCGTTATCAGTAGTCTTCATTTCTTCTTTGAAGGCGTCAATCATTTCCCCTCCAAAACGAAGCAGGAGTTCATCTTCAATCGAAATAAAGAATTGAGATTCGCCTGGGTCACCTTGACGGCCGGAGCGCCCTCTTAATTGGTTATCGATGCGTTTGCTTTCATGGCGCTCAGTGCCGATTACATAAAGTCCGCCAAGATCATGAACACCTTCTCCGAGCATAATATCCGTCCCACGACCTGCCATGTTTGTAGCAATCGTCACTTGATTTTTTTGACCAGCAAGAGAGATTAACTGAACTTCCTTTTCTACACTTTTTGCATTAAGAAGTTCATATGGAATCTTTTTGTCATCAAGGTAGCGCGCCATTGTTTCTGACTGAATAATCGAAGTGGTGCCAATAAGAACCGGCTGTCCTTTTTTATGACGTTCTTCGACTTCTGCTGCTACTGCTTTATATTTATCATCACTTGTTGCAAATACAAGGTCTTCACGATCTTCTCGGATGCGCGGTTTATTGGTGGGGACTTGGATAACATCCATGCCGTAAACAATTCTAAATTCGCGCTCTTCCGTTTTAGCTGTACCTGTCATGCCACAAAGGTTAGGGTACATACGGAAGTAGTTTTGAATTGTGATCGAAGCTTGTGTTTTGTTTTCTTCAGTAATCTCTAACCCTTCTTTTGCTTCAAGGGCCTGATGCAGTCCTTCACTAAATGTTCGGCCTTCCATAATACGACCTGTAAACATATCAACAAGCTGGATTTCTCCATCTTTGACAATGTAGTCTACATCGAGTTTAAACATTACTCGTGCGCGCAACGCTTGTATCATAAAGTGATAAAGCGTATGGTGCTCAAGGTCGTATAGATTATCAACGCCAAAGGCACGTTCAATCTTCGTAATGCCGTTATCTGTTAAGCTTGCTGCTTTAAGAAGAGGGTCGTACATATAGTCCTCCTCTTCTTTAAAGCTGCGAGCCACTTTTGCACAAATATGATAGAGGTTAGCACTGACTTGCGTTTTAGCTGCGATGATTAGCGGTGTTTTCGCTTCATCAATTAAAACCGAATCAATCTCATCAATAATGGCGAAATGATAAGGACGCTGCACACGCTGGTTAAGGTCGTAAATCATATTTCCACGGAGGTAATCAAACCCAAATTCATTCCCGACTCCATATGTAATGTCGGCCAAGTAAGCTTGCATTTTTTCTGCAGGGGAAAGCATCGGGACATTTAATCCTACTTTCAATCCGAGAAATTCATGGACCGGTCCAATGATTTCTCGGTCACGGCTTGCCAAATATTCATTTACAGTAATAACGTGAACGCCTTTTCCTTCAAGAGCGCGTAAATAACTTGGAAGAGAGGCAACAAGCGTTTTCCCTTCCCCTGTAGGCATTTCTGAGATATTTCCCTCGCTTAGAACGAGCCCCCCGATTAATTGTGAATCATAGTGGCGCATGCCAAGGACGCGCTTAGATGCCTCACGTACTACAGCAAATGCTTCAGCCTTAATCTCATCTAGTGAAACACCATTTTCTAATTGTTCTTTAAAGAAAGCTGTTTTTTGACGAAGTTCATCATCTGATAATAATTCTATTTGCTGTTCAAGTTGATTAATTTTAGAAACAATTTTTTCATAAGACTTTATTTTTCGCTGCTGAGAGTCACCAATCAGCTTTTTTATTGAGCGTAACATAACGTTCTCTCCTTAATTTGTCATCATTTCCTAGTATAACATGATGAGCTTATTGTTTGATAGAGTAGAAGATAATTGAAAGTTGTAGAAAAATAAGGAAATTTAGCGGGATTTGTGAATCGTTTGAAAAGACAATTCCATCCTATGTCGTTTTTTGATATGATTTGCTAGGAGTATTATGTACAAGCATCAATATTCCATAAAAATATAGAAGTTGGTGATTGATTTTGTCAGAACGATTTATTGAAGTTCTTGGCGTTCCTTTTATTAACACGACTAAAGATCAATTTGTAGCTCGCCTCGGTGAGCATCTTAATAAGGAAGATAAAACATTTGTCGTAACGGCAAATCCTGAGATTGTACTTCATGCATATGAAGATAAGACATATCGAGATTATCTTGATCGTGCGACCTATATTACAGCAGACGGAATCGGTGTCGTGAAAGCAGCCGGTATGCTTGGTACTCCGCTGCCAGAGCGTGTGACGGGCTTTGATACATTTATGGATCTGCTCGCACTTGCTAATGAGAAGTCATATTCTGTCTATTTATTAGGCGCAAAAGATGAAGTCCTGCGAAAGACGATTGCAGAAATTAATCGTCAGTTCCCGAATGTAGTTATTGCGGGTTCTCATCACGGATTCTTTGATTGGTCAGAGACGACCATTGAAGATGAAATAAAAGAGAAGAAGCCTGACATGGTCTTTCTTGCATTAGGTTTTCCGCGTCAGGAAAAATGGATTGCAGAGCGGATGGACCAATTTGATAAGGGGCTTTTCATGGGAATTGGCGGAAGCTTTGATGTGCTGGCAGGTGAGGTACAGCGAGCTCCTGAATTCTGGCAGAAGGTTCACCTTGAATGGTTTTACCGCTTAGTGAAACAGCCTTCAAGATGGAGACGTATGCTTGCGCTGCCGATCTTTGCAGGCAAAGTGCTGCGTGAGAAGAGAAGGGCGAAAAAATGAGTAAATCAAGCCTGTTAAAAGGGGCGATTCTGCTTACGATTGCGACCTTTTTATCGAAACTATTAGGAAGCGTGTTTCGGATTCCTCTGCAAAACATTGCAGGGGATGAAGTGCTTGGTATTTTCAGTGTTGTCTATCCTGTGTATATGTCGATTTTAATTATCACAGTAGCTGGGATTCCGCTTGCGATCTCCAAGCTGATTTCTGAAGCGAGAGCGAAGGGCCGAGATGACGATGTGTATTTCATCTACCGGACGGCAACGATTTTAGGAGTTGTGTTCGGTGTGGTCAGTTTCATCTTAATGTTTGTGCTGGCTGAATGGATCGCAGGATTCCTAGGCGGATCGTTGATGACGTATTCAATCCTAGCTGTATCAGTGACGCTTATCTTTGCACCTTATATGGCTGTCTACCGCGGTTTTTTCCAAGGGTATGAGGATATGGTGCCTACTGCTGTTTCTCAAGTATTAGAGCAGTTTGTGCGAGTCTTGGTCATTATAGTGGCAGCTTATTACTTAACAATTCAAGCATTTGCACCTGAGGTTGTGTCTGCAGGTGTTATGATTGGATCGGTTGTCGGGGTCCTTGCCTCACTCGTATATTTAAAAGTCATATTTGCGAGACGCAAGCCGATTAAAACGGCAAGCAAGATGAACAAGGAAACATTTTCACATTGGGCAAAACGAATCTTGATCGTGGCCTTGCCGATTTGTTTCGGAGCGTTAACGATGGCGTTATTAAATGTCGTTGATTCACTGACGATTCCTAGGCAGTTAAGTGCTCTAGGAAATACTCAATCAGAAGTCGCCCATATTTACGGAACAACATTTGGACGCGGACAAGCTTTGGTACAGATGGCTGTCGTCTTTGCGAGCGCCCTGATTTTACCATTGATTCCTGCGATTACAAAAGCGCTTGCGACAAATGATAAAGAGAGAGCCTCAATGATTGTCGACCGCGGCAATACAATTACTCATTTAACAGCCTGGCCAGCAGCGATGGGCCTTGCTGCGCTGACTGTCCCGATTAACTATGCGTTATTTGGAGACGTGCTCGGCAGTGATGTTATTTTTATTTTATCCGTAAGTGCATTATTCACTTCATTCTCTGTTTTAACAACAGGGATGCTGCAAGGGGCTAACCGCGAATTTGCTGCTGCGATAATTGTGCTTGTGTGCTCGGCTGCTAAATTTGTTCTAAATATTATTTTAGTTGCTCAGTACGGAATGATCGGGGCTGCGATATCAACATTAATCGTGTATGTGGCGATTACCGTGTTAAATGTGTACATCTTATACCGTACTTTGCCATTCCCTGTAGTGCGCCGTTCGCATGCGTTGTATGCCCTAGCGAGTGTAGTGATGGGGGCAGTCCTGTTATTTTCAGTCGATTATTTCCAGGTGGAGTTATGGACTCGTTTGAATGCGATGCTGTTTGTGGCGGCCGGAGTAGCAGTTGGTGCCATTATCTATGTTGTCATTTTAATTGGAACGAAAGCAATAGACGATGATATCGCATCATCGCTCCCGCTTCTATCTAAACTGAATAGACGTAAATAAGGAAAAGGAAGGGTGTTACCGTTGGTTAAGAAAATAGCGTGGGCGCTGATTGTGATTGCGTTGCTCGTATCAATACCGTCAATTATTGATCGAGTGAACGTTGAACAAAGCAATAAAAGTTATGAAATTACGATGGCCTATGATCAATATGAGCAGTGGCCGTTAATGCTTGATGAAATGATGACGGAAGAAGAAATACTTGAGCAGTTAATAGATAGCGGTGTAGGTTCAATGAGCTTTGAGCCGTTAACCATTTGGGATTTAGTGTTAGAAGGATTATTTGAAAGAAAAACCCGTCCTGAAATTATCCATGAGCACCCAGAGGCAAGAGATGAACTGCCTGAGCATAATGGACAATATATTCGAATTTTAGATGATGAAACACCTTATATTGATATGATTAAAGAAGCATACAACAATCATTATCAATTGATGTATGAAGATGAGATCTTCCTAACGCGATACGAGGTGGAGGAGTATGAATATGGAGAAGATCGGATTCTTTTCTTTCCTTATGAAGTAAGTTTAGCGGCAATGCCGATAACATTTGATTTTGATGCAATTGACATTGTCCATGAAGCCGGTATGGATATTATTCCTCGTCTCCCAAATTCATTTCCTACTATCCAGTATGAAAATCACTTCATTTATAAGCAAATGGAAAGGCTGGCAGTGGAGTATCAAGCAGATAAAGTGCTGTTTTCTGGGAATGATGTAGTTGGGTCAGGTGAACCTGAACAGCTGCGAACATTTACGAGTGCTTTAAATGAGTTTAATTATGATATTATAACGATTGATTTTAATGATCAACGCGGGATGGATTCACTGCTTCGTCTAGGAAATAAAGAAGACGATGTTATTCGATTGTTCAGCATGCAGCTTGGCAAAGGAAATGAAGCGAAGTTTATGGAAGAAGTCGAAAAGGGAATCCGAGGATATAAAGAGCGTAACATCCGTATCCTATTTGTAAATCCGCTAGTAAGGTTTTCCCCTACTTCTTTGCAAACGTATCACCATCCGGGTGAGGCGCAGCAAGGATTTAATTATACGTTAGAGATGGTAGATACGTTCACTGAAAGGTTGGGTGATGGTCATGAAGGCGGAGCAAGCCCATACGCTTCTCTTTCACAATCCACAATTGTGACTTTATTCGTCACCCTTGGTGCGGCAGCTCTTATCACGTTAACAGCTTATCAGGTTTGGCCGATTCTTGCATGGCCAGCAGCACTTGGCGGACTGGCTCTTATGGCGGCAGGCGTCGTGCTGAACATCGATATTGCTTTGAAAGCATTAGCGCTTCTTACAGCGATTGCGGCTGCAGCTTATGCAGGCCTTCATTTTAGAACGATAAGAAATTGGAAGCATCTGTTGGCTACTTATGCGATCTCTGCAGGAATTGCATTAATAGGTGCATGGCTTGTTGTCGGGATGTTATACGGCACTGAATTCCTCGTTAAAGTGGATGAATTTAGAGGGGTTAAAGTGTTGTCAGCAGCACCTGCGGCAATTGTTGGACTATTGCTTTTCTACACCTTTATTAGAAAGACGCTTAACGAACCTGTACGTTACTGGCACTTGATGGTAATCGGGATTGTAGGAGCCATTTTAGCTTTCTATGTTACACGTACAGGCAACGCTGCAACAGCTCTCCCATATGAGCTTGAATTCAGGCAGTGGCTTGAAAATCTTCTTTACGTCAGACCGAGAACAACCGAATTCTTAATCGGGTTCCCGCTGTTTATTCTAGGCTTGTACATGATGATGGTGAAAAATAAGCTTGCGCCGATCTTTATAACAATTGGAATGCTTGGTTTTGCTTCCATTGTAGGGACATTTACGCACTTGCATACACCTCTGTTAGTATCTGGACTGCGCAGTGTGTACGGCTTGTTATTCGGCCTTGGTTTTGGCTTATTATATATCTACATTTATCGTGTCATTACAGTCTATGTGTATCCTCGAGTGGAAAAGAGGTGGATGAATAGATGAGACTAGTACTATCAGGTTATTATGGCTTTGATAATGTGGGAGATGAGGCAATTCTGTTCTCGATTATCTCAGCGCTTCGTGAACAACAGCCTGACATCAAACTAACCGTGCTGTCTAACCAGCCTGAGAAAACCGCAGAGACGTATCAAGTGGATGCGGTGGACCGCTGGAAGCTTAAAGACGTTTCCGCAGCCATAAAACGCGCAGATGGAGTGATCAGCGGGGGAGGGAGCCTCCTTCAAGATAAGACAGGGAATCGAAGCGTGGTTTATTACTCAGGAATTATGTGGCTTGCGAAGCTGCACAAAAAGCCATTCTTTGTGTATGCGCAAGGAATTGGGCCCGTTTCAAAAGGATTTAATCAAAAGATTGTTAAAAGCACTGTGTCAAAGAGCTCGCTCCTCACTGTCCGAGATCACGAGTCAGAAGAGCTGCTTAAGCAGTTTGGTGTCACAAAGGAAATTAAGCTTGTGCCAGATCCAGTGCTTGGCATCACGCGTCCTAATGGTAGTGAACAAGCGGAAGGTGAGATCAAGCGGATTGCTGTGTCGGTGCGTGACTGGCCAAGTGAGTACCCTTTTAAAGAGGAGATTGCAAAAGGCCTCGATCAAGTGGCAGACCGCGGTTATATGATCCGTTTTATCCCAATGCATGGGGAACATGACCATAACGCATCAAAGGATGTGGCAGAGCTGATGCGGCATGATGCTGACATCATGCCGCATGACGGGGAGATCCAAGAGAAGATTCAATGGATTGAGGATTGTGATCTTCTAGTTGGAATGAGGCTTCATGCATTAATCTTTGCTGCAGTGGTAGATACACCGTTTGTTGCGTTGTCCTATGATCCTAAAATTGATTCATTTGCCTCGCTTTGCAAGCAGCCTGTAGCGGCCCATGTCAATGAAAAATGGGAAGCAATCGAGCTTGTTGAAGCAATGAATAGGCAGCTCGAGGATTTAGGTTCAGCCTTAGAAAAAATGAAACAATATACAGATCATGCAAAAGAAAAAGCGCGCCATACCGCTAAGTTAGTGGTTGATTCAATTAAATAAAGGGTATATAAAGGACCAAGACGAATTGATGTCTTGGTCTTTTTAATTAGAACTTAATAAATACAAACGTTTCATCTCATTTGTTTGTGAAATTATGTAACGAAAACTGTTTTGTTTCAAAAGCGCTTCTCTTGATTAGGACAATGTGCTATAATCCGTTAGGTAGTAGATTAGGAGTATTATAGATATTGTCAAAACAGAATATATAAGGCAGAAGTATGAAATAAAAACATGATATTTGGAGAACGTATAAACAAGGAGGTTCAACCATGATCGCTTGGACATTATTGATATGTTTTATCGTCGCGGTTTTAATTACACCGGTCGTAAAACAATTTGCGATTAAGATTGGCGCTACAGATCAACCGAACCATCGTAAAGTCCATCAGAAAGTGATGGCCAGGTTAGGTGGTTTGGCAATATATATTGGATTTCTTATTGGTTTTATCATCTTACAGCCGGCTAGTCCGTACATGATACCGATTCTAATCGGAAGCTTTATTATCATTTTAACCGGATTTTTAGATGATATGATTGAGCTGTCCGCTAAATGGAAGTTGTTTGGCCAGTTATTAGCAGCTGGTGTCGTTATATTTTACGGAGTTCGCTTAGATTTTATTAACTTGCCTTTCGGCGGGGAATTGCACTTAGGATGGTTAGCGATTCCAATCACGCTTTTATGGATTATCGGGATCACGAATGCGATTAACTTAATTGATGGCTTAGACGGTTTAGCTGCTGGTGTTTCATCAATTGTTTTAATTACCATTTCAGGTCTTGCGATTTTAGACGGCAATATGTTTGTCGCCTCTCTTGGTGTGATTCTTTTAGGAAGTACGCTCGGATTTTTAGTTCATAACTTTAATCCAGCAAAAATCTTTATGGGTGATACAGGGGCCTTATTCTTAGGATATATGATTGCTGTTATTTCATTATTAGGATTCAAAAATGTTACGGCATTCTCACTTGTGATTCCTGTTATTATCTTAGCTGTTCCAATTTCAGATACACTGTTTGCGATCGTACGTCGTGTGGTGCAGAAGAAACCATTATCAGCACCAGATAAATCACATTTACACCACTGTTTGCTTCGCATCGGTTTATCTCATAAACAAACCGTGTTAGTTATTTATGCGATGACAGCATTCTTTGGTTTAGCAGCCGTTGTTCTTACAATGTCAACGCTATGGATCTCATTACTAGTTATTACGATCAGCTTGGTTGTTATTGAGCTGATTGCAGAGCGTGTCGGCTTAGTAAGTGATGAGTACCGTCCAGTTATGAATTTAGTTCGTCGCATTCAGAACAAAAATAGTGCAAGACGAATTTCATAATGAACGTTACAGTCTGAGTGATCGAGATGATTACTCAGGCTTTTTTTGCGCCAAATAGTGTGAAGTTCCATTTATTTGAAGCGTTTGCTAAAATAAAAGCTGTTTTCGCTGTATTAAGCTGGGGCTTGCTAAAATCAACGACGAATATGCTATAATTCCCTAATAATTTGCTCGAATCCACATCAAAAAAGGTTCACCTCACCAGATTGGTGGATGAACCTTCGCTTGTATTATTCGGTTTCTTCTTCCGTAGAGTCAAATTCGTCATAATCACGCTCTTCTGGTTCAACTAAACCTAAGTGAACGCGAAAGGTTGCTGATAACTCATCAATAGAATCTTGTCTCGGTTCAAAGTAGTACCCGCCATTAATGCGGCGGTCGTCCCCTTCAATATGAATCGAATCCATATTGTTCAGCTCACTTGCATACGAGTGAAGAGCGACGATGTTTCCAAAGCTTAAGTTTGTAGAGATATGATCTTCAATGCTTTGCAATACTTCATTGTAGCTTGAGATGGAAGAAAAAGATGCACCTTTGCGAATAACTGCTTTAATGACTTCTTGCTGGCGTTCGCCGCGGCCGAAGTCTCCGCGTGGATCACTTTTTCTCATACGCGAGAAAGCAAGAGCTTCTTCACCGTTTAACAATTGTGTGCCTTCTTCTAATGTAATGGCACCGTGCGTATCATTGCTGTCCATTTCTGTAAACGTGAATGGAACCTCAACTTCTACGCCGCCTAATGCATCAACAATTTCAACAAAGGCAACGAAATTTAATGTTACATAATAATCAACTGGAATATCAAATAAATTTTCAACCGTATCAATTGTTGTATCAAGTCCGCCGTACGCGTGTGCGTGATTAATTTTATCACGGTTTTTACGGCCAGGTATGTCAACAAGTGAATCACGAGGAATATTTAATAATTTGATGGATCCTAGCTCTTTATTGAAGGTAGCAAGCAGCATTGCATCTGTGCGTCCCTCTAAATTTCCTTCACGGTCATCTAATCCTAAAAATAAAATCGATATATTATCTTTACTTGGATTTACAGGTTCAGTTCGAAGCTCTGATTTCTCCCCTCGTTCTAGCTCTACTTCAGATGATGTCGTTGCATTTGCTAATTGAAAAGCAAAATAGGTAACGGCTGCTCCAGCTAGTAAGAAGGAGAAAAGACCTATAAATACAAAGATCTTTAATGTTTTTTTTACACGACTTTTACGTCGTCTCACTCTCGATTGCGCCATGGCAATACCTCACTTTAAATAATTTGTCCATATCTATCATATCATAGCGAATAATCGCTAGGGCGTAAAGAAAAATTTGTACGAAAGTATTCATATTAAATGAATAAATTATGTCAGTGAGTTTATTTGTATGCGTGTGAAACACATATCATATAGGTATTTTGTCGTAAATGAGCGAACGAAATTAGCCTAATTTAGAAAAAAAGTACTTGATTATGTTCAGAATATTATATATTTTAGAATATATCAGTAAAATTCTGAAAATTAACAAATCTATTATTCTTGTATGTGTTTTTGGTGTGTACATAATGTTATCGATAAATATCTTTCTACGATAAAGTCAAATGACATTTCTATACGGACGTGTGAAGGAGGCATTTAAATGTCTGAAGTTGTTCTTGAGCTTAAAAATGTGCGGACGCATTTTTTTACAGACAATGGTGAAATTCCGGCTGTGGATGATGTGAGCATGAAAATACATAAAGGGGAAGTAGTCGGCATAGTGGGAGAGTCGGGCTGTGGGAAAAGTGTCACATCCCTATCGGTGATGAACCTTGTGCCTAATCCTCCAGGTAAAATTGTTGGCGGTGAAATTCTGTTTAAAGAAGAGAATCTCGCAGCCGTTTCAAAACGTCGGATGAAAAAAATTCGCGGCAATGAGATCGCGATGATTTTCCAAGAACCGATGACATCATTAAATCCTCTCTTTACAATCGGCAATCAATTGATGGAGGCGATCCGCAACCATCAAAAGCTGTCTAAAAAAGAAGCGAAAGCAAAAGCAGTCGATATGCTGAAGATTGTCGGGATTCCGCGTGCCGATGAAATTGTCGATGAGTATCCGCATCAATTATCCGGCGGAATGCGTCAGCGTGTCATGATTGCGATGGCGATGAGCTGTGATCCGGAGGTGCTGATTGCGGATGAACCGACAACAGCCCTCGATGTAACGATCCAAGCGCAAATTCTTGATTTAATGAGGAAGTTAAATAAGGAGCAAGGGACAGCAATTATGATGATTACCCATGACCTGGGGGTCGTTGCCGAAATCTGTGACCGAGTGATTGTGATGTATGCAGGAAAAGTGGTGGAGGAAGGGACGGTTCGTGCAATTCTAAAAGAGCCGAAGCACCCATACACAAAAGGCCTGATTAAATCCCTGCCGAAGATTCACGAGAAAGAGCAGCGGCTGTACTCAATTCCGGGGAGTGTGCCAAAGCCTGGGAGCATCAGGCAAGGCTGTCGTTTTGCTGCTCGTTGTGAATCAGCATTCGGCCGCTGCATCTCAGAAGATCCTGAGCTATTAACTGATTCTGCCGGGCATCAGGTGCGCTGCTTTCTTTACGACACAGAAGGGAGCGAGAACGTTGGCTAAACCACTTTTAGAAGTAAAAGGATTGAAAAAATATTTTGAAGTGCGCGGAGGCTTCCTTAGCAAAAAGGTAGGCGAGGTCAAAGCGGTTGATGATGTCAGCTTCACTGTCTATGAAGGCGAAATCTTAGGAATTGTTGGCGAGTCTGGCTGCGGCAAATCGACTACTGGTAAATCGATTTTACGATTGATTGAGCCGACGGAAGGTGAAGTGAAATTTGAAGGGCGTGATGTCACAAAGCTCTCGGATGAAGAGATGAGAAAGCTCCGACGAGACATGCAGATTATTTTCCAAGACCCGTACGCATCGCTTAATCCACGTCATAACATTGAGCGGATTATCAGTGAGCCGCTTCTTGTGCATGGGATTGGGACAAAGGAAGAGCGGCGTAAAAAAGTTGCCGAGCTTCTTGAGGTTGTCGGACTCAGTTCCTATCACGCGAACCGCTATCCGCATCAATTCAGCGGAGGGCAGCGGCAGCGGATCGGGATTGCAAGAGCGCTGGCGGTGAACCCGAAGCTTGTCATATGTGATGAGCCGGTATCAGCACTTGATGTTTCGGTGCAGTCGCAGATTCTTAATTTGATGGAAGATTTGAAGGATGAGTTTAAGTTAACGTATGTGTTTATTGCTCATGACCTTAGTGTCGTTAAGCATATAAGTGACCGTGTCGGGGTGATGTATCTTGGCCGGATGGTGGAGCTGGCAGGGAAGGATGCACTCTATGAGGAACCGAAGCATCCTTATACAAAGGCATTGCTCTCAGCCGTTCCTGTGCCGGACCCTGATGCGAAGGCGGACCGGATGATTTTAGAGGGCGATGTACCAAGCCCGTCGAATCCGCCAAGCGGCTGCACGTTTCACACGCGGTGTCCGGAATGCATGGACATTTGCAAAACTGAACGCCCTGCACTGCAGGATGTAGGAGATGATCATTTTGTAGCCTGCCACCTTTATAACTAGCAGTGCTGCATGAATGATAGAGAAAACAAAGAAGAGACAGGGGGAAATGATGCATGAAACATCGATTGTCGTTTTTGATGGTGCTCTTGCTTGCGTTCGTATTATTCCTTGCTGCATGCAGCAGTGATGATACGTCGGCGCCAGAATCTGGTGATGGTGAGGCAGAAGAGGAAGTAGAAGGTACAGATGGTGAGTCTTCGGGAGATCAAACATTAGTATTTGCCCGTGGTGGAGATTCTGTCAGCTTAGATTATGCAAGTGTAACAGATGGTGAATCGTCTCGTGTTACAAAGAACATTTACGAGACATTGATCGAGTTTGACCGCGATTCATTTGAAATCGGACCTGGTCTTGCTCATGACTGGGAAGTAGATGATTCTGGTCTGCGTTTTGTGTTCCACCTTGAAGAAGGCGTGACATTCCACGATGGAACAGACTTTAATGCAGAAGCTGTAAAACTGAACTTTGAGCGCTGGGCTGACCCAGAGCATGAGTATGCATTCCTTGATGAAGGCTACACATACAGCGTGTATGGTACGCAGTTTGGCGGCTATAAAGGTGACGAGGGCCACGTGATTGAAGAAATCAACGTGCTTGGTGATTATGAAATTGAGTTTGTTTTAAACCAACCGTTAGGATCATTCCTGCAAAACATGGGGATGAGCTACTTTGCGATTACGTCTCCTCAAGCATTTGAAGAGCATGGAAGTGCAATCAATGAAAACCCTGTAGGAACAGGTCCATTTAAATTTGTCAGCTGGTCTCGTGATGACTCAATTATTTTAGAAAAAAACGAAGACTACTGGAAAGAAGGACTGCCGAAGCTTGACCGCGTTATCTTCCAGGTGATTCCTGATAACTCGGCTCGTCTGACAGCGTTACGTTCTGGTCAAATTGATATTATGGATGGTCTAAACCCTGATGATGTCGCTCAAATTGAGGGCGATGACAGCCTGCAAGTATTCGAACGTGCAACAAATAATATCGGATACTTAGGTTTCCATGTAGAAAAAGAACCGTTTAATGATCCGGTTGTTCGTCGTGCCTTTAACCACGCGATTGATAAAGAAGGCTTAATTGCGATTCTTTACGGCGGTCTAGCAGAAACAGCGAAAAATACAATCCCGCCAGGATACCTTGGCTACAACGATGGAATTGATGAGTACAGCTATGATCCTGAGCTTGCAAAAGAGCTTTTAGCTGAAGCTGGAATTGAAGATGGCTTCACATTTGATCTATGGACAATGCCTGTTGCTCGTCCGTACATGCCAGATCCGCAGCGTGCAGCTGAAGCGATCCAAGCTAACTTAGCTGATGTCGGCATTACGGCAAACATCGTAACAAAAGAGTGGGCAACGTATCTTGAAGAAACAGAGCAAGGTAAACATGACGTGTTCATGCTTGGCTGGTCTGGTGTAAACGGTGACCCGGATTACTTCTTCTCAAACCTATTACACGGTGATGCGATCCCTGGTGGTAACCGTTCATTCTACAGCAATGAAGAAGTGAATGACCTGCTTGTTCAAGCAAAAACAGAAGTGGACTTTGATGTGCGTGCTGAGCTTTACGAGCAAGTACAAGAGCTGATTCATGAAGATGCTCCAATGGTTCCGCTTGTTCACTCAATCCCGACACTAGCGGGCAGCTCGAACGTGAAGAACTATGTACCACACCCATCTACAAGTGAAACATTAGATGAAGTTGAACTAGAGAACTAAGCACAAGAGGGGAGTAGAGACGTCTCTACTCCTCCTTTTTTTAGGATTAAATAGTAGCGAGGTGACATCATGCTGGCTTATGCGATGCGACGTTTATTATTGTTGATTCCTGTTTTAATCGGGATGACAATCGTGACGTTTTCAATCATTCACTTAATACCTGGAAACCCCGCACAAACGATTCTTGGTGAACAAGCCTCTCCTCAAGCGATTGCAGATCTTGAAGAGCGTCTTGGATTAAATGAGCCGTACTGGGTGCAATACGGGTTATACATGAAAGACTTGGCAACAGGTGATTTAGGAACATCTCTTAGAACGAATAAACCGATTATAGAAGAAATTTGGCCATATTTAGCAGCCACTATTGAGTTGACGATTTTTGCAATGATTTTTGCCATTATTATTGGTGTCAACGCTGGTATTGTCAGTGCGTGGAAGCAAAATTCTTGGTTTGACTATTTGAGTATGTTCATTGCGCTCGTCGGGGTATCGATGCCGATCTTTTGGCTCGCGTTGATGGAGCAGTGGATATTTGCTCAAGAGCTTGGGTGGCTCCCGGCTTTCGGACGAGATAATCCGCGTGATCCGATTATTTCAACGACCGGACTCTACGTATTCGATACGATCATTAGCGGGCAATTTGATAAGACATGGGAGTCGATCAAACATTTAATTCTTCCGGGAATTGCACTTGGCACGATTCCGATGGCAATTATTGCAAGAATGACCCGTTCGAGTATGCTTGAAGTGCTTCGCTCGGATTATATTCGAACAGTCAATGCAAAAGGTTCAGGACAAGGTGTAGTTATTTACAAGCATGCGCTTAAAAATGCATTAATTCCTGTACTGACGGTCGTTGGTCTGCAAACAGGTAACCTGTTAGGCGGGGCGATCTTAACAGAGACCATTTTCAGCTGGCCGGGAATCGGGCGTTATATTTTTGAGGCGATCAATTACCGTGACTATCCGGTCATTCAATCTGGAATTCTCGTTGTTGCGACCATATTCGTTTTAATTAATTTATTTGTCGATCTGCTGTATTCCTACATTGATCCACGGATTAAATATTAAGGAGGGACTCGGATGAAAACAGAACATGCTAAGCCATTGATGACACCAGAGCCTAATTCGCCCCCTCCAGAGGATCAATATACAGTGGTTTCTCCTTGGAGGGAAGCATTTAAGCAATTGAAGAAAAATAAGCTTGCGATTGTCGGGTTGATCATTATTACAAGCTTTATATTAATCGCTATTTTTGCTCCGCTTTTGACGAGCAGTTCCTATTCAGAAACAAATCCAGCTAACCGTCTGCAAGGGCCATCTATGGAGCATTGGTTTGGAACGGATGACTTCGGACGGGATATTTTTACAAGGATTGTGTACGGTGCAAGGCTTTCACTCCAAGTTGGTTTCTTTGCAGTAACAGGGGCTCTGATTTTCGGGACGACGCTTGGCTTAATCGCTGGCTACTACGGCCGCTGGATTGACATGCTGATCTCGCGTATTTTCGATATTATGCTCGCTTTCCCAAGCATTCTATTAGCGATTGCCATTGTTGCGATCTTAGGGCCGTCACTTCAAAATGCGTTGATTGCGATTGCGATTGTCAACGTGCCTATTTTTGGACGGCTCGTCCGGTCAAAGGTCATCAGCTTACGGGAAGAAGAATTTATTATGGCAGCCAAGGCGCAGGGGATGAAAAATGGCCGGATCATTTTCCATCATATCCTGCCAAATAGTCTCGCGCCGATTATCGTTCAAGCAACACTTGGCTTCGGTACAGCGATACTTGAAGCCGCAGCACTTGGATTCCTCGGCTTAGGAGCTCAAGCTCCGATGCCAGAGTGGGGCAAGATGCTATCAGATTCAAGACAGTTCATCCAATCCGCCCCATGGACGGTGCTGTTCCCAGGGTTCTCGATCATGCTTGTTGTATTAGGATTTAATATGATCGGAGACGGACTGCGTGATGCGCTCGATCCGAAAATGAAAAGCTAGATTAGAGAGTAAAGCTCCTTTAGGCGATGAGGCCGGAGGAGCTTTACTTATGTAACGCGTTATAATATAGAAGAAACTCGGTATTTTTGTTTCGGGTTGCGGAAGATTTTGGGTGCAAAAGCCATTGCGTGTGGAGCAACCGGCGCAATCATGCGGGGAAATATTACATATAAGCAGGAAATCGATCAAATAGCGGCGAAGACTGACGCAATAAGAGGAGAGAGGCGCAATAGTGGGTGGGAGTGACGCAATTATGGAAGAGAGCGGCGCATAAGGGGAGAGGAGGGACGCAATAAAGGCTGCAACCGACGCAATCAGCTTTAGCCTCAGCAGAAGCCCTTGGCCAGAACACAGACGCCATCACCAATTGCCTCACTCCTGCCCAGCATCCAAAACATGTTAATGAGGTATACACTCGTCCGACATCACACAACTACATCCATTAAATGTAAACGCTTACTATTATATTGATATAATATTATGCTTGATTCTCCCAATTATGGGTCTATAAGCTTATTTATAAATTCGTAAGGAATGGCTTTTTTATTTACACAATTCGAATTGGAAGCCTGATAAAACGCATAAGGACAATGTTTCATTACATTTTGATTACGAAGTCTGTAAGAATTTATCACAAAGAAAAATTATTTTAAAAAGATTGAATATTGCTTTCTTTGTGACATTGACATATAATGACGTTAGTCCAATTTACTAAATTTGCAGAAAACTATGAGAAAAATTGATAATGACAGCTGAGACAATGGCAGACAAGCGATTGTTTTAGTTAACGCCAGGTATGAATGAGTGTTCATTTCTCTTGATAATTCTGAATTTTCTTGTTCTTACTTACCTGGGAAATAGATTCAAGCTCTTTCTCGTTAATTCATAATTGGAATGTAGTCTTCTAGGATAAAGAGGTGTAGATGTTATGGTGGAAAACAAGCCATTGCTAGAGGTTAGAAATCTAAAAACCTATTTCTTTAAAAAAGGAAAAGAGCTTCCTGTTGTAGATGATGTGTCCTTTGAAGTGAACCAAGGGGAAACATTAGCGATAGTGGGAGAATCAGGGTCCGGTAAGAGTATGACCACTTTATCTCTTATGCGGCTTGTGCCTTCTCCGGGCGGGAAAACCGTTGGCGGGGAAATTGTATTTAATGGTGAGGATCTTCTCAAACAAGGGGAAGACAAAATGTACAAGGTTCGCGGGAATGATATCGGAATGATATTCCAAGAGCCGATGACCTCATTAAACCCTGTATTTACAGTTGGAGATCAGTTGATGGAAACGCTCATCTACCACAAGAAGCTCTCAAAGAAACAAGCCTATGAGCGTGCGCGTGAAATGCTGCAGCTCGTTGGATTCTCTCGCGTAGATGAAATTCTTCGTGATTATCCGCACCGTTTATCTGGCGGGATGAGGCAGCGTGTCATGATTGCGATGGCGATGAGCTGTGATCCGAAACTATTAATTGCCGATGAGCCAACGACAGCACTTGATGTAACGGTTCAAGCGCAGATTCTTGATTTAATGCGCGGACTAAGTGATAAGTTCAACTCATCTATTATTCTTATTACTCATGATTTGGGTGTGGTAGCTGAGCTTGCCGACCGAGTTGTCGTAATGTATGCAGGTCAGGTGGTTGAAGAAGCGAATGTCGTTCCGCTATTTGATAAGCCGCTTCATCCTTACACGAAAGGATTAATGGAATCTGTACCACATGTGGATGATGAAAAAGATCGTCTTACATCAATTGCCGGAAACGTACCTACACCGGACAACTTCCCAACTGGATGCCGCTTTGTCACACGATGTCCGCATGCGATGGCGCGCTGTGTAGGTGAGCAGCCTGAGCTTCGTGAAGTAGAGCCGGGACGTAAGGTGAGATGTTTCTTGTTTGAGGAAGGAGCGAGCAACAATGAGCACACAACTAACTGATCGCCCAAATACAGGCGCAGCTAAAGAGAAAGACATATTGCTTGAAGTAAATGGCCTGAAAAAACATTTCCCAATCAAAAAAGGAATGTTTCAAAGAACCGTCGGTCATGTCAAAGCAGTAGATGACATCAGCTTCTTCGTTCGAAAAGGAGAAACGTTCGGTCTTGTAGGAGAGTCTGGCTGCGGAAAGTCCACAACGGGCAGAACGTTAATGCGTTTATATGAGCCGACAGCTGGTCAGATCATTTTTGACGGCAAAGACATTTCCAACATGAAAGAAAGAGAGCTGCATCCGTTTCGTAAGGATATCCAAATGGTATTCCAGGATCCATTCTCCTCTCTTAACCCGCGTAAAACGGTGCAAACGATCCTGCGTGAACCATTAAATGTTCACGGGATGTATAAAGGAAAAGCGCGCCAAGAATATGTAGAAGAATTGATGGAAAAAGTTGGGCTTAACCCGGCTTATGCAAACCGTTACCCGCATGAATTTTCAGGCGGTCAGCGTCAGCGTATCGGGATTGCACGAGCATTAACATTAAATCCTAAATTGATTATTGGTGATGAGCCGGTATCAGCACTTGATGTATCCGTTCAATCTCAAGTTTTGAATCTATTTAAAGATCTTCAAGATGAGTTTGGACTCACTTACTTATTTATTGCCCACGATCTAGGGGTTGTTAAACATATTTCTGATCGAATTGGTGTAATGTACCTTGGGAAAATGATGGAAGTAGCGAGTAAGAAGGATTTATATGCTGATCCGCTTCATCCTTACACACAGGCGCTCTTATCAGCGGTACCGCGTTCGCATCCGACAGAGGTAAAACGTGAACGCATCATTTTAACAGGGGAGATCCCAAGTCCATCTAACCCGCCGACAGGATGTGTGTTCCATACACGCTGCCCAATGGCAATGGATGAGTGTAAGCAAGTGACGCCGGCTTATAGAGAAGTGAAAAAAGATCATTTCGTAGCCTGCCACTTATATAAGTAAGATTTAAATAAGTAAGACGAGAGATGATTCTCTCTTGAATATTCACAATAGTTGATCTTTAAGGGAGGTGTTGCCTACATACTAAGGCTAAAAATAAGGCAGTAGGATGTTAGCAAGACTGCAAGAAAAAATACTTACTAAAAGGTTTAGGGGGAAAGACGATGACAAAGAAAAGTTTGTTAGTGCTGTTAGGCATGGTCATGGCGCTTATGCTTGTACTTGCAGCATGCGGCGGTTCAGATGAGCCTGCATCAACAGATGAAGATCCAGATGTTGAAGATCCAGCAGAAGGTGAAGGCGAAGATGGTGATGGTGAGGAAGCTGCTAGCGGCGAGCCTCAACAAGGTGGAAGTATCGTTTTAAGCACATCGGGTGAGCCGGTAACATTCAACCCGCTTTACTCACAAGATTCAGCAAGTGCTGATGTTATTGATTTAGTACATGCAAGCCTTCTTCAAACAGATGAAGAGTTAAATCTTATTCCTTATGTAGCAGCTGATCTTCCTGAAATTTCTGAAGATGGATTAGAGTACACTTACACTCTAAACGAAGGCGTTCTTTTCCACGATGGTGAAGAGCTTACTGCTGAAGATGTAAAGTTCACTCATGACATCTTCATCAACCCTGATTACACAGGCCCTCGTGCTGGTGACTTTGATACTCTTGAGAGTGTTGAAGTAGTAGATGAGTACACTGTTAAATTCATTCTTTCTGAAGTAGATGCAAGTTTTGACACTCGTTCTGGTTACGGAATTCTTCCAAAGCACATCTTAGAAGATGTTCCTGTAGCAGATCTTGAAGAGTACATGGAGTACAACCGTAACGCTCCAATTGGTGCAGGTCCATTTGAATTCGTTGAGTATGTAGATGGACAATACATTGAGCTAGTTGCTCACGAAGATTATTTTGAAGGTCGTCCAAACCTTGATAAATTAACGTTCCGTGTAGCTTCTGACTCTAATGCTGAGCTATTAATGTTTGAAACTGGTGACACAGATTACATGATTCTTCCTGCAACTGAGTATGCAACAGCTGAAACATATGACCACGGTCGTATTTCTTCAACTCTAGCATTACGTTATGACTACATTGGCTGGAACAACGATCGTCCGTTATTCCAAGATCCTAAAGTGCGTCAAGCTTTAACAATGGCAATTGATCGTCAACTTATCGTTGATGAAATCATGGATGGTAAAGGTGAAGTAGCACACGTTCCTGCATCACCGCTTAGCTGGGCTTACCCTGAGTCTGCTCCTGAGTTCAACTATGATCCTGAAGGTGCAAAAGAGCTTTTAGCTGAAGCTGGCTGGGAGCCTGGTGCTGACGGCGTTCTTGAAAAAGATGGAGAGCGTTTCTCTTTTGAAATCCTTTCTAACGATGGTAACGTTGTTCGTCGTGACATTGGTGTAATTGTTCAACAAATGCTTGGTGAAATCGGTATTGAAGTTGAAGCTCGTCAAATGGAGTGGGGCGCATTCTTAGATCAAATCAACCCTCCTAACTACGACTTTGACGCTGTAGTACTTGCTTGGGGTCTTGCAACAGATCCAGATCCAACTGCAATCTGGCATTCTCGTGAAATCGAAGCTGGATTAAACAACATTTCTTACCGCAATGACCGTGTTGATGAGCTTGCTGATCAAAACAAAAAGATCATCGACCAAGATGAGCGTGCTGCTGTCATCGCTGAAATCTATGAAGAGATCGCAAATGACCAGCCTTACACGTTCTTATACTACCCAGAGCAACATGTTCTTCTAAGCAACCGTGTGGAAGGCTTCACACATCACCCACGTGTTAACATGTACAAAGTTAACGAGTGGTACGTTACAGAATAAGCCTTCAAGTAGTGGGGGAAGGGGATTTTCCCTCCCCTTCCTACTCTATTAAACTATCTTGAGGGATTGTGAGGAATGAAATTATGACTAGTTACATCATTAGACGGCTGATCATGATGATCCCAATTCTAATTGGTATTTCCATCATATCATTTGCAATTATGTATGCTGCACCAGGTAAACCTGCAATCATGAATCTTGATCCAGAAATTTCACCAGAAGTTCGTGAGGCTCAAATTGAACGACTAGGGTTAAATGATCCGATTCCTGTGCAATATGTACGTTGGTTAGGTAACGTTGCTCAAGGTGATTTTGGAACGTCCTATTCACGTAAGATGCCTGTAACGGAAATGATTTTGGAGCGTCTTCCAAATACGTTGCTACTAATGGCGTCCTCGCTGTTTTTAGCAGCCATAATAGCGATACCATTTGGGGTTATTTCAGCTACTAGGCAGTATTCTTTAACGGATTATGGAGTGACCTTTGGGTCGTTTATTGGGCTTGCCACCCCGAACTTTTGGCTAGGAATTATGTTAATCATGGTATTCTCTGTTCAGCTCGGCTGGACACCGGTTGGCGGTGTTGCCACCATCGGAGCAGATTTCAGTATTATCGACCGTCTTAAACACTTGCTGCTTCCGGCACTCGTTCTTGCAACAGCTGATATGGCGGGCCTAACTCGTTATACACGTTCAAGTATGCTTGAAGTCGTTAATCAAGATTATATACGTACCGCTCGTGCAAAAGGTTTCAGAGAGCGCCGCGTTATTTATAAGCACGGACTTCGTAACGGATTAATTCCTGTTATCACAATGTTTGGTTTAATGCTTCCGACTATGATCGGCGGTTCTGCGATCGTTGAATCAGTATTTGGCTGGCCTGGAATCGGTAAATTATTTATCGATGCGACATTCCAGCGTGATTATCCTGTCATTATGGCGATCACAATGTTTGGTGCACTACTAACAGTAATTGGTAACTTAATTGCGGATATTTTATATGCAGTCCTTGATCCGCGGATTGAGTATTAAGGAGGGGAGACTTCATGGAATCTAATGCACAACAAGTATTTCAACCGAACACACCTGAAGGGAAGCCTCCGGTTGAGGACAAGCAGTTAATTGGAGAACGTCGCTCACTCCTATCTATTATTATCGCGAAATTTTTTCAAAATAAGCTCGCTGTATTTGGCTTAATTACGCTTACAATTATTACGCTGGCCTGTCTGTTAGCACCTTATATTGCACCGCATGATCCGGCTTTTCAAGACTTAAGAAATCGTCTGGCTCCGCCTAGCTCTGATTTCTGGCTTGGTACTGATCATTTAGGGCGTGACTTATTCAGCCGTATGCTTTACGGTGGACAAGTTTCATTATATGTTGGTTTTGCATCGATGCTTGGTGCTGTTGCGATTGGCTCGGTTATTGGTGCCGTAGCTGGATATTTCGGCGGATTGATTGATGCGTTCTTAATGCGTTTAGTAGACGTCATCCTTGCATTCCCGAATATTTTCTTATTAATTACGCTTGTTGCAATCCTGCAGCCAAGCATCAATATTCTTATTCTTGTGTTTGCGCTACTAAGCTGGACGTCAACGGCGCGTGTGGTGCGAGGAGAGTTCTTAACGTTGAAGAAGCGTGAGTTCGTTCTCGCATCTCGTACAATCGGGATGTCAAATGCACGTATTATCTTTACGCAAATTTTACCGAATGCACTTGGTCCGGTTATTGTTGCAGCGACTCTTGCTGTAGGTAGTTTCATCCTTGCCGAATCAGCACTAAGTTTCTTCGGCCTAGGAGTTCAGCCGCCAAATGCATCGTGGGGGAATATGTTAACGGACTCTCAAAGTATTACGATTTTCCGTAACGCTTGGTGGTACCCGACATTCCCAGGTCTGTTAATCTTAATTACCGTATTATGCTTTAACTTCATTGGGGACGGCCTTCGTGATGCGCTTGACCCACGAGTAATTGAAAAATAAAAACGAAAAGGACAGAGAGAGCAATTCTCTGTCCTTTTATTAAACCTGTTGCTCATTTATTAACGTGAGTAAGACTTAAATGAAATGAGTGATGAACATGTCTAAGATCGATGAAATGGATTACACCATTTTAAGCTTTCTGCAAGAAGACGGGAAAAAATCTTATACCGAAATAGCAAAAGAATTAAATGTAAGTGAAGGAACTGTCCGCACAAGAATTAACCGGATGCTAAAAGATAATGTTTTTGAATTCATTATCCATATGAACCCAAATAAAATTGGCTTAAACGTTCAAGTCATTATCGGCATCTCAACCAAACTCGGCTACCAAGAGAGCATAGCCCGTGAGCTGAACCGCTTCTCGGAAGTCCGCTTTGTCGGTGCGTTCTCCGGACAGCATGACCTGATTATGCAAGCTTACTTTAAAAATAATGATGATCTCGTTCACTTTGTAAATAAGGAACTAGCAAAAATAGAAGGCATTATTTCAGCTGATGTGAATATTGAGCTGAAGCAATACAAAGATTCATTTTCTTATATTACAAAATAATTATGCGAGGGAGAGACATTCGTTTCTGCCTCTTTTATCTGTTTAATTAGGAGAGAAGATAAATGAAAACCATTCTAGTAACCGGATTTGAACCCTTTTTAAATCATGAAGACAATCCAACCCGCAAAATCGCAGCAGCTATTGATGGGGAAGTCATCGGAGAATATGTAGTAAAAGCTGCGGTACTGCCGGTGACGTTTAGTGAGGCAGCAGGTAAAGTAAAAGAAAAGATAGAAGAAACCAATCCGGATGCGGTGATGATGCTCGGTCTAGCAGCAGGTCGCAACCGCATTACGCCAGAGCGTGTGGCGATCAATTGCAACGATGGTGAAGTGGATAACAATGGAGTGAAAAAACAAGATGAGGAAATTATCGAAGGCGGTCCAGCAGCGTATTTCTCGACGCTGCCGATTCGAACATTTGTCGATAGATTAACAGAAGCAGGGATCCCGGCAGCCATTTCAAATACAGCAGGGACCTATGTCTGCAACAATATTATGTATCAAACGCTGCACTATCTGAAAGAGCGCGATCTAAGTATTCCTGCTGGATTTATCCACGTGCCAGCAAGCCACCAGATGGCTCTTCAGAAGCATGGATTAGCGAGTATGAGTGAAGAGGAGATGCTGCGGGCAGTGCGGTTGATGATTGAAGCAATGTGAAGGGTACTCAGGTGAGGTGCAGAGAGTGAGTTGAACGCGATTGCGTCGATAGAAGGAGTTATTGCGCCCTTCTCAGGCGGAATCGCGTCACTCTACACTGGATATGCGTCTAAGAAAGGCAAAATTGCGTCAGTTACCTCTTTATGCGCCGGTTCACACCGGAATTGTACCAGGTTCAGCGTATTATTGTATCAACTATTTGGTTAATTGCGCCCCTCTCTTCGCGCAAAATGAGGGGCAGAACCAAATCAAACATCCGTCTCCAAATACACTTCTTCACCGCGCTTAATCTCCGCCTGGCCATTCGTTAAATTAGTCATCCACTCTTCAAATGCCTCAATCTCATCAGTTGCTACATAGGTCTGCACATCGACTTGATCAAGGTAATCTATTTGCTTTAGTTGATAGATTGATTGTCTTAATTCATTTTCAACCTTGCCGAGCCAGTGGTAATCAACTTGTGTATGCATAACACACATAAGCTTACGCTCGACCACTCCAACTTCGTTCAAGCCCTCGCTGACAGCACCGCCGTATGCACGGATTAGGCCGCCTGCACCAAGTTTAATTCCGCCGAAATAACGCGTGACGACAACAACCACATCTTTTAATTTGCGCTTTTTTAACACTTCAAGCATTGGAACACCGGCTGTCCCGCTCGGTTCGCCGTCATCATTTGCTTTTTGGATATTGTCAGTTTCTCCAATTAAATAAGCGGAGCAATTATGTGTAGCATCTCGATTTAATTTCTTTATTTCTTCTATGAATGTTTGAGCCTCTTCTTCGGTCGTCGCGCGAGAAAAGTAGGAGATAAAGCGCGACTTTTGAATGACAATTTCATGTTCTCCCCGGTCTTTTATCGTGTAATAAATAGGTAGCAAGACCACCAATCCTCCTCTTTTTTTCATAGTTTTACAAATCAGCGTTATCGCTATGTAATAAAGGTTTGGTACTATAGTGTAGTCATCCGGTAAAGCAGTCGAGATGAGTAAAAGGACGTTAGGAATAAGTAACGATTTTTTCGTCCTATTGTTGTAAGATAAGGATAGCGGAAACTTTATCATGAAGCAAATGGACAAGCTTTAAATTTCTGCACCAGTTAGCGCCAGTATAAGGCGGTGGGGGTTGGTGAGAGCCTTGACTGACAAAAATATGTTAGACAAGATAATTGATCAAACATTAGATACGGTGGGTCAAAGCCGGGAACAGATCTTTGACATTGGTGAAAAATCAAGGCAGGAGTATCAATCGCTTCAAAGAGAGCTTCAGGATGTCAGGATGAAAGTGGCCGGCGTTATTGAAAGAACAGATCGTACTCATTTACATGCGAAATTTGCGAGAAATCGCTTAGTGGAAGTAAGTAAAGCGTTCGATCGTTATAGTCATGAAGAGGTGAAATCGGCATACGAACAGGCAAATGACTTTCAAGTGCAGGTAGCCGTACTGCAACAAGAAGAAATTAAACTTCGAGAGCGTCGTGACCATATCGAACGAAGGCTGATTAATTTAAATGAAACGATTGAGAGAGCGGAGCAATTAGCCAGTCAAATGGCTGTTGTCTACAACTTCTTATCCAGTGATTTGAAGCAAGTAGGCGAAGTTATTGAAGACGCGAGGGAAAAGCAGAAGTTTGGTCTTAAAATTATCGAGGCCCAAGAAGAAGAACGGAAAAAGCTTTCCCGGGAAATTCATGACGGACCAGCTCAAATGATGGCGAATGTTCTGCTTAGGTCTGAGCTAATAGAACGAATTTATCATGATCGCGGCATTGAAGAAGCGCTAAATGAGATTCGTGACCTTAGAAAAATGGTAAAAAGTTCACTTGCGGAAGTGAGAAGGATTATTTACGATTTGAGACCGATGGCGTTAGATGATTTGGGATTAATTCCTACATTAAAGAAGTATTTAGCAAATTTTGAAGAACACAATGGCATTGCTGTCAGGTTTCAGCATTTGGGCCGTGATCAACGAATTCCAGAAGAATATGAAGTAGCATTGTTTCGATTAATTCAAGAAGGGGTACAAAATGCCTATAAGCATGCGAACCCTACTGAAATCCAAGTTAAAATTGAAATTAAGCCTACAAAGGTTATAATGATCATTAAAGACGATGGAGTAGGATTTGATACATCAAAATTAAAAGAGGGATCATTTGGCCTCATGGGTATGAGGGAGAGGGTCAACATGCTCAAAGGAGAGCTGCAGATCCAATCGAAAATTGATATCGGCACCCTCATTTCCATTGCAGTACCATTAACATAACGATTAATAATGTACAAAATCAAGATTTTAATGGATTAATTGAACTACTAATTGGCAAAGATAATACCGTGTAAACGGAGAGGTGATAAGGATGAACGAAAATAAAAAGATCCGTATAGTACTAATTGATGACCATCAGCTATTTCGTGAAGGTGTAAAGCGAATCCTAGCAATGGAGCCGGAATTTGAAATTGTAGCAGATGGAGAAGATGGTTCTGAAGCAAGAGCGCTTGTAGATGAGCATCGTCCTGATGTGATTTTAATGGATATCAACATGCCGAAAGTAAATGGTGTAGAGGCAACGCGCGAGCTTGTTGCAGCATATCCAAATGTAAGAGTGTTAATCCTATCGATCCATGATGACGAGACGTATGTCACTCATGTGCTTAAAACAGGTGCATCAGGCTACTTATTAAAAGAAATGGATGCAGGCGCACTAATTGAAGCTGTTAAAGTTGTTGCTTCAGGCGGATCTTACATTCATCCGAAAGTAACACATAACTTAATTAAAGAATACCGTCGTCTGGCTACAGAGGACGATAAATACGAAGAGTCAATCGGCTTCCGTGAAGTTGAATACAGAAAGCCTCTTCACATTTTAACTCGTCGTGAGTGTGAAGTACTTCAACTGATGACAGACGGCCAAAGCAACCGTGCGATCGGTGAGTCATTGTACATTAGTGAAAAAACGGTTAAAAACCACGTAAGTAACATCCTGCAAAAAATGAGCGTAAACGACCGTACTCAAGCGGTAGTTGAAGCAATTAAAAAAGGATATGTCATTGTTCGTTAATTCGTACGGTGGACAAGAGGTACCGTTTATTGGTATCTCTTGTTTTTGGTTGGGAGAGAAAGACTTTAAGAACTGCTAACAATGGGACTGAGTGCTCAGTTGACGCAATAACAGCTGGGAAGGACGCAATCCCCCGGCACATAGGCGCTATTCAGCTCTCAACTGACGCAATCACGAACAACCCGCGCAATAATATGCTGAAGCGACGCAATAAAGCCAGACACCGGCGCAATTCACAGCTCAACAAACGCAATCAGCACCTTAACAGACGCAATTCCATATCCCTACATAAATCGACTATCTCTCCTCTTGTATCTTAGTAGAATTAACGGTACATTTAATAAAAGAGAATACGAGTTTAATTGATATGAATTATTCAAAATGAATTATTTAAAATTGAATCTTCCCAAGATGGGAAAGTAAAGTGAGGATCTATTAGATATGAATAAAGTCGCGATTGTAACAGATAGTACCGCGTATCTCGCGCCAGATATACGAGATCAGTATGCAATAGAGATGGTACCGTTAAATGTTGTTATTGGTGAAGATTCTTATCAAGAAGAAATCGACCTTACGACGAGCGAATTTTATAAGCTGTTAAAGAATACAGAAAAACTGCCTACGACTTCCCAGCCGGCAATCGGCCATTTTGTCGAGACATTTGAGAAACTGAAAGATCAAGGCTATGAAGAAATTATCACAATTCATTTATCTAGCAAAATTAGTGGCACATACCAGTCTGCGATGAGTGCTGCTAGTATGGTTGAAGATATCTCGATAGAGGGATTTGACTCTGAAATCAGCTGTGCCCCTCAAGGCTATTTTGTCCTTGAAGCAGCGAAGATGGCAGCTGAGGGTGCGGATGCTAAAACGATTCTAGCGCATCTAAAGGAAATTAAAACAACACTTAAAGCCTATTTCATGGTAGACAGCCTCCAGCACTTACACCGCGGCGGCCGTTTGAACGCAGCGCAGCTTGTAGTCGGTAATCTATTAAAGATCAAGCCGATTCTTCATTTTGAAGAAGGAAGCATTGTACCGTTTGAAAAAGTCCGTACGGAGAAGAAAGCTGTGGCACGTATTTGTCAGCTGCTAGAAGAAGATGTGACACAAGGCGGGGCGTACAAAGTGACAGTGATCCAAGCCAACCGCTTAGAGTCAGCTGAAACTCTTGCAAAAGAAATCCAAGTGAAATTTGAAAATGTCGATGTAGACATCAGCCATTTCGGTCCGGTGATCGGCACGCATTTAGGCGAAGGCAGTCTAGGTGTATCTTGGTTTAAATTATCCCGCTAACATGTTCTTGGCATGAAGCAGCACCCGTTGTTTCATGCTTTTCTTCTTTAAATTATCCCCATTGTTAACTAATCCCCCGAGGTGATCCCACTTGTCCACCGACTTACTCACATTTATCACAGGCAAGCGCCTGCTGAGAACAGAAATTCCTTTTCCGAAACATGAACTAGATTTACTTATCCAAACTGGTGCATTAATAGAATCTCCCAGCATCCTCTATCAACAGTCTATCCCCAGCTGTGTACGGTGCGGAAACCGTGACCACAGTTTATTCGCCACTCATTTTTGCTACACGTGTCAGAAGGACTGCTTGTACTGCCGCCATTGCATTAAACTTGGTAAAGTTCAAGAATGTAAGCCTCTAATCCACCTCGCAACTTCTGATAAAACTCCATTTCTCAATCACTCATCCTCTTTAAAATGGAAAGGGGAACTATCGCTGGCTCAAGAGAAGGCTTCAAATTCTGTGATCAAAGCAGTAGAAGAGAAGAGTTCCTTGCTGTTATGGGCCGTGTGCGGGGCAGGTAAAACAGAGATGCTTTTTAAAGGAATTGAAGTAGCTATCAATAAAGGTGAAAGAGTATTGATTGCGACGCCGCGTGTGGATGTGGTCAAAGAGCTATCCCCACGGTTTCGTGCTGTCTTTCCTTCTATACCGATAGCAAGTCTTTACGGCGGCAGTAAAGACCAGCACATAAACGCCCAGCTTGTGATCGCCACCACTCATCAAGTAATGCGTTACTACCAATGCTTTGATGTGGTCGTTGTAGATGAAGTCGATGCATTTCCGTTCAGTTACGACAAGAGCCTCCAATATGCGATTCAACAAGTAAGAAAACCTCAATCAAGTCTTATCTATTTAACAGCCACCCCTGCCAGTCAAATTAGAAATATACCCAACCTAGAAATCGTTTATGTACCGAGGCGCTACCATGGCTTTTCACTGCCTGTCCCTTCTTTCACCTGGTGCGGCAATTGGCGGACACGCCTTAAGAAAAAGAAACTCCCTCCTGTTGTGATGAAGTGGCTTCAAGAACGGCTTGAAGCGAAAAAGCCTACCCTCTTATTTCTCCCCTCAGTTGAAGTGTTAAAGGAAATCTCTCGAGTGTTAGTCTTACAATCTATTACACATGAAGCGGTCTATGCAGCGGACAAAGAGCGGCATGAGAAAGTAAAAAGATTTCGAAATGAAGAATATACTCTTTTGCTAACGACAACAATTCTTGAGCGTGGGATTACGATTGCCAACTTGGATGTGGCTGTGCTTGGGGCGGAAGATCATGTGTTTACAGAATCGGCGCTTGTTCAAATTGCAGGCCGTGTGGGGAGGAGTGCCAAGATGCCAACGGGTGATGTCACCTTTTTTCATTACGGAAAGACTGATGCAATGGTGCGGGCAAGAGCGCAGATTAACTGGATGAACAAGAGGGAGGTTTAGGTGGTGAGGTGTTTAATTTGTCACGAGAAAACGCAGGCTAAGTTGAGTTGGGGTGCGATCTTTTTAGGAAGTGAGGAAGAGTTGGTTTGTGAGAGATGTGAAGAGGGGCTAGAACTATTAAATGGAGAGCGATGCGAGCTGTGCAGCCGTGTTCTAGGAGATACGTGGCGATCCTCCACAAGGCCAATATGTCTTGATTGTGAAAAATGGACGCAGCACGAAACAGCAAAAGATCTGCTTGTGAAAAACACCTCACTTTACGCATATAATGAGACGATGAAAGAGTGGCTCGCTCAATATAAATTCCAAGGGGATGCTGAGGTTAGCCGCTATTTTTCAACGAAACTAAAAAGCTTTTATGCTAAAAACTTTAGAGACTATTCGCCTGTTCTCATGCCTTTGAGCAACGAACGCCTTCATGCTCGCGGTTTTAATCAAGTGGAGCTGATAACAAAGGAGTGGCTTGCTCCTATTGTGATGCTCGGCAGGAGGGAAAGTGAACAGCAAAGCAAGAAAAAACGCTACGCGAGAATCTCTCAAGTCAACCAATCTCCTTTTTATATACAGAGTGGAATAGATTCACTGAAAACACTAAAAAAAGTCGTGTTACTTGACGATGTATATACTACAGGAACAACAGTGCGGCAGGCAGCCTTTGTATTAAAGAAGCACGGTGCAGAGCATATTGAATCGTTAACGCTTGCTAGGTAAGAATGCGCCGCATACGTTATAATGAAACGGTAAGAGAGGAGAGGCGGATATGAAAAATGTAGCCAATTGCCCGAAGTGCGGGACAATCTTTGTGAAGGCGCTCCGTCCTATTTGCAACACATGCTATAAAGAACAAGAGGAGAATTACGATAAAGTGTCACGCTTTATGCGTCGGAAACAAAACCGCATGGCCTCCATCCGCGAGGTACATGAGAAGACTGAGGTGCCGCTTGAGCAGATTCATCAATTTGTGAAAGAAGGCCGGATTCTCGTCACTCATTTTCCGAACATGGGCTACCCATGTGAATCATGCGGTACGCTTATTCAACAAGGCCGGATCTGTGAAAGTTGCAAAGGGAACATCACAGGTGGTTTAGATCAGCTTGCAAAAGAGAAAGAGTTTAAAGAGCGGATAGAAGGAAACTTAAAAGCTGAAGAAAATGCGAAAAATAAAACATACCACTCTTTAGATGACCGGTTTGATAAATAATCCTTAACAGAGACAAGACACGTGCCGATATAAGCTGTAAGAGCGAATCGGTACGTTTTTATGTCAGTGATGCTAAAAAAAGGAGGGAAAACGATGAAGATTAATCCATACCAATCCATCCAGCAAAATCCGTATAGAAAACAAGTAGATGCATCGGAAAAACTTCAAGCTGCAAAAAAGAAATTAGATAAGCTTGAAATTTCGACAGAAGCATTAGAGATGCAAAAAGGGAACCCGATTGAAAAAGCGCGCGAAGAAAAAGTAGAGGCACTTAAAAAGCAGATCGAAGCTGGGGAATACAAAGTGAATCCAGAAGCTGTAGCGAAGAAAATGTATGAGTTCTGGAACGATAAATAAGAGGACAGGTGAGTATCATGTCAGCACAATTGGTGATCCAAGCATTAGCGGAGCTGTTAAAGCTTCATCAAGAACTAAATAAGAAAGCACTGCAGAAGCCGGGTGCGATTAAAGCCAATGACATGAATGCTCTCAGCCAGGTTGTTCGTGAGGAAACTAAGCTGATTCGTGCTGTACAAGCGGCAGATGCCAAGCGGGCAAGGGCAGCCGGGGAGTTAATGAGGCATAAGGGAGAGGGCAGAGAAGACGCGACGGTTCAAACATTGCTCACCTATACAGAGGGTGAAGACCGTCTCATGATCGAGAGACTGCAGCAAGCATTGCTAAAGGAAGTAAGCAGGCTTTCGGAGCAGAACGAGCAAAACAAAGAGCTGATCGAAGAATCCTTGCGTTTTGTTAACCTTTCCCTTGATCTCATGGTGCCGCAATCAGAGGATGTGCATTATCAACACCCAACAGATAAACAAGAACAAACAGAGCTTTACAGCCGCTCTGCCTTTGATTCGAAAGCTTAAGTAAGTGGAGGAGCAGAAATGAAATCAACTTTTCACGGATTAGAAACAGCAAGACGTGCGATGATGACCCAGCAGTACGCTTTGCATACAACCGGTCATAATATTGCCAACGCGAACACACCTGGCTATACGCGCCAGCGTGTTAATTTCACACAGACAGAGCCTTATCCAAACGTGGGAATGAATCGTCCGATGCTGCCAGGGCATTTAGGTACCGGAGTAAAAGCAGGGTCTATTCAACGTGTACGTGAGCATTTTCTTGATGTGCAATTTAGAAATGAGAATAATAAGGTTGGCTATTATGGAACAAAGTATGAGGCACTTACACGAATGGAAGATATATTAAATGAGCCATCAGAGCAAGGGTTGGCGTCATTGATTGATCAGTTTTGGGGTGCGATGCAGGATTTGAGCGGGGATCCTGAAGATACAGGAGCAAGAGTTGTGGCTAGAAGCCGTGCAGAAGAGATCGCGAACACATTTAACTATCTCCATAGTTCTCTGTCTACTGTTCAAGATGATTACAAAGCGGAAATTGACGTTACAATTAAAGGGATGAACTCTTTATTGAGTCAATTAAATGACGTCAATCAGCAAATTCGTTCAGCAGAGCCTCACGGATATGTCCCGAATGATCTCTATGATGAGCAAGATCGGATTCTTGATCAGTTATCGCAAATCATTGACATTGAAGTGAAGCGTGAACCAAGCGGAGGAAAACCAAACCCTGTAGCAGAAGGGGCTGTAACAGTCATTATAAAAGGTGTGACTGATGATGATGGTGAACCTATTAAGCTTGTAGACGGAACAGATGGAAATGCGCTTTTGTTGTTCCATGAGAAAGCGGAAATGGATAATGGAGTGTTCTCAACGTTTAATTTAGTTCATCCTGATGACGTCGAAAAAGAGACTCTCGGTGATGAAGATAAAACCGCTCAGATAGGTTATAGTGTTCTCCCGCGAGGTGAACTAAAAGCATTAGTAGAAGCCTTTGGTTACGACGAGAATAAAGGCCTGTACCCAGAGATGCTTGCTAATCTGAACGAGCTTGCGAAGCAGTTTGCTAAGGAAGTCAACGAGATTCATAGCATTGGTTTTACGCTGCCTGCTTTAAATGGTGAAGTTAAGCTTGGTGAAAAGTTCTTTGAGTTCAACGCAAATAATCCAGCAGCCTCCCTAGCTGTTGCAAATAATATTAAGGAAAGTACAGATAATATTGCGGCAGCAAGTGTGAATACAGCAGCATTAAAAGATGATGTGCGTGTTAGATACCTAGAGTTAATAAATAAGAATCCGAAAAGCGAAGCGAACTATGAGGAACTTAGAGAGATATTGGGTGATGATGCTAGTTTCATCTCCGGCATGGACAAAGCCTTCGCAGGGGATGGCTCTAATGCGCTTCGTCTTTCTAACATGAAAAATACGCTGCTTACTTTCTTTGAAGATGGCAAGTCACAAACAGCGAATATCATGAGCTTTTATCAAGGGGTAATTGGTGGTATGGCCGTGAAGACTCAAGAAGCGGGTCGAATGCTTGGAAGCTCTGAAGGTTTGAGAAGTAATGTCGAATTTAACCGTCAGGCTGTTAGTAATGTTTCTCTTGATGAAGAAATGACGATGATGATTCAATTCCAGCATGCCTACAATGCAGCGGCACGTAATATTACAATGGTAGACGAGATGCTCGACCGCATTATCAACGGCATGGGCGTCGTCGGACGATAGGAGGTAGACGTTCATGCGCGTAACTCAAATGATGCTCTCAACCAATTCGTTGAAGCATATTAATCAAGGATATAATCGTTTAGCGACTCTGCAAGATCAATTATCTACAGGAAAACGTATCACAAAAGCCTCTCAAGACCCGGTTATTGCGATGAAAGGTATGCGCTATCGGTCGCAGGTAAACGAGGTTGAGCAATTTCAGCGTAATCTAAGAGAGGTATACAGCTGGATGGATGCGGCTGATTCCGCATTAGATGAGGCGACGCAAGCCGTACAGCGTATTCGAGAGCTTGCAACACAAGCTGCTAATGATACGTACGAGGGAACTCAACGGGCGAATATTACAAAAGAAATTAAACAGCTTCGCGAACATATTCAATCATTAGCCAATACGAAAAATAGCACTAAATTTATATTTAATGGAACAAATACAACGAAGGCACCGATTGTTAATATGGACGGAATGGATCTTGAGCGTTCTCTTTTGTTTAGTAACGACCCAAGTGAAATTGAACCGGCAAATAATATTAATGATTTCAACCTCACATATGGGGGGCGAACCTTTCAATATGTAGGAACTTCTGACAATGACGAGCTGATTTTCTTAGATACAAGGCAGATGGATAAGCTTACCAAGCCGGGTGAGGACGAGTTTGATAAAGATGACTTTAACGAAAAGGCGTTTCAATTAATTATCCCTAAAGACGGCAATGCTGTATTCTCAGAACCTGCTCCAAAGCCTGCACCGGGTTCAGAAGATAATGTACAACCTGGCCCGTTAACTAAAACACTGCGTGAAGAAGATGTGATCATTTCTCATAAAACGTCTGTGTCAGCTAACACTCAATCAGTGGAAATTGAGCTGATGAAAGGTGTCACGATCCCAGTGAATATTAATGCGTCTAGTGTGTTTAGTACAGGGTTATTCGGGGACATTATCAGGCTTGAGAAAGCGTTAGAAAATCCGAGCATTGATGGAACTGAGCTTACTGGATATATTGACGATATGTTTGGTCATATCGATAATATTGTCTCTGAACGTGCAGAGCTTGGTGCTAGAATTAATCGCGTCGAAATGATCGAAAACCGTCTCATGGAACAAAATGTGTTTGCCAAACGAATCATGTCTGATAACGAGGATGTCGACCTTGAGAGAGTTATTATTGATCTGACCACTCAAGAAAGCGTCCACCGTGCTGCACTTGCAGTAGGGGCACGTGTTATTCAACCGTCGCTTATAGACTTCTTGCGTTAAGATAGAGAGGGTGTGTACTTTTTGAGAGTTCCTCATATAGCGATTCAATCGACCGATGTTTATATCGGTATGAAATCTAACAGGCCGCACCCTCAAATAAAGCAGCACAACGCTGACCTGCAAATTAGACAGACTCATACAGGAATCATTGAGATCAGCACCAAGGCTTCTGAGTTACATATTGATCAAACACAAGCTTTTGCTGAGGCAAATTTAAAGACGCCATTAAGGCTTGCTAATGAGTTCTATCAGAGTGCTACTAATCAAGTTGCGGAACATATAGCTAAAAAGCGTCAGCAAGGCGATCAAATGATGAAAATAGAGAATGGATATGGGGCATTGTCTAGATTGGCTAAAGCGAACAGTGAAAAGTCGCAAGGGCAGCTTCAATTAGTGAATATGCCTAGATCTGTCTCGAGTACGAAGATTCATTTTGAGCCAGCGCAGGTTAGCTTCCGCGTGCCTAATCATCAAACTGATATTAAAGTGAACCGTAGAGAGCCTGACATCCACATGCCGAAATGGCAGACCGAAACGTATATAAAACAAAAAAATAGCATCTCCTTTCAAGCCGTTGGAGCTGCCATTGATTCAAGCTTATAGGACGACAGTTCGCAAGAGAGCTGCAGAGGATTGCAGTCTCTCGCCAGGTCTGTCAATGCTGTTCGGGGCACTGCTTTTGAACAGAACTCCACACCTGTAACGAACGACTTGCCTCGCGCTCCGCAGCATGTCTCCGCCAAACCTTACATACCTCCATTTAAACACACCAAAATAAAGGAATGAACACACTACACCTATTCATAAAGAATCCTTAATAAGTCATTTAAATTGGAAATACGTAACGTTTGAGAAGGCATATTGAAGAAAGTGAGGCAGGCTGCCGCTTGGTTACCCAAACGGTTCAACCAGTCGTATGGGGTAGGTACCTAGGTAAATGACGGACTATTTACCTAGGTATAATGTAATTTTCTACATAACTTTGTAAATTCCTTCAAGTTTCTAAAAAGTTTTTAATTATTTTTAAGAATCTTGTTAAACAAAGTCGAGATAGGTAGAAGACATGCTATCATAAAGGAAGAAATCGACAAAAGGTGTGATAGATTTGAAGATTGAAACTAAATATACAGGGACCATTGAAATAGAAGAGAGCCGAGTGATCCGCTTTGAAAAGGGAATTCCGGCATTTGAAGAAGAAAAGTCTTTTATTCTGCTTCCATTTGAAGAAGGGACCCCATTTTATGTGCTGCAATCAACAACGACGCGAGAGGTAGCCTTTATTGTCATTAATCCATTTCAATTTGTGCCGGGCTATCAGGTGAAGCTCCCGGACTCAACAATTGAGCAGCTAGATATTCAATCAGAGGAAGAAGTGGCGACATTCGTAATGCTGACAGTGAAAGAACCGTTTGAAGAGACAACGGCTAATTTGCAAGCGCCTGTTATTATTAATGCTGCCAAACAAAAAGGAAAGCAGCTTTTACTAAGCAACACAGACTACCTCACGAAAGCTCAAATCTTTAAGCAGCCAGTGAAAGGAGAAGCGTAAATGCTCGTCCTGACACGGAAGTTAAAAGAAGCGATTCAAATTGGAGATGAAATTGAAGTTAAGATCCTTGCTGTTGACGGAGATCAAATTAAGCTTGGAATTGAAGCACCGAGGAATATTGAGATTCACCGCAAAGAAGTTTATTTAGAGATTCAGAAAGAAAATAATGAAGCTGTGCGAACTGTTTCCTTAGAAGGACTGAAGGGCTTTATTAAAAATGAAGCTTAATTAGACAAACAACTTTCTCCAAAAAATGGAGAAGGTTTTTGTTTGTAGGTAATTATTACTGGTGCTAAAGATTCTTTTATGATATATTCTTTATAATGCGAAAATCTGACAGGTATGTCGAATTAATTTGTCGAATATATAGATTAAGTCAGCAAAAGAGGGAGGATTTACATGCATACCACAACACAGAAAGAGTCCATCACCTTCATCATGACTGATGCTTCCTTACAATCGAAAATAATAAAAGGTCTGATTAAGTATCAAGAAGCCGAGCTAACCTTTCATGTAATGAATAATCATGAAGAGATCCGAGCGTGTTTAGAGCTTCAGCAAAAAGAAACAAAGAAGTACAGCAGTCAGCAAAGTAAATACATATGGATCATTGGTGAGGAAGACCAAAGGCTCGCAAAAGATATTTTGTCATACGGACAAGCAAGTATTATTGCAAAAGAAAGCAGCTGCCTCATAAAATCTATGAATCAAGCGATAAAGCACTACCCATGCTTGGACCTGCCATTTCAAAAGGATATTCTAGAAACTGTTTACCGAAACAATAAGCCAAGAAAAATAGAAGATTTAACCCTGAGTCTAGCATCCTATAAAGAATTTAACCAAACCGAAAAAGACATTATCTATTATCTGCTGCAAGGAAAAACAGCCGAGCAGATCGCAGAACAGACGTATAACTCAGTTCATACAATTAATAATAATATCGTAAAGATTAAGAGAAAGCTTAATGTAAAGTCGAAAGTAGAAATTATTACCCACTTTGTTAAGCAAAATAAAAAATAAGAGATTAGAAAAGCGTTTGGTCTATTATAGATCAAACGTTTTTTTATAAAAAATAATAGACAAAATAGTAATAATGTACTATTATTTTGTGAGTATATATTTGGAAAAATAATAGGCTATACATACCGCTGTTCTATACAAGCATGATTTTCTAATGGTGTTATTCACTAGACAAGGAGATGCATGGGGATGCTTGAGAGAAACGACTTATATATTGGTTATAAATTAATAGAAGACATTCATTCACCCAACCATGGATTACTGTTAAAGAAGGGATCCGTGCTTACTCATAAGGAAGTAAGGCGTTTGTCTCGCTTTAATATCTCCATTTCTTCCTATATGGACGTTTTACAAGAGCCGAGACAAGCTTTCTATGATCATGTGAATAAGCAGGTCAATCAATTCAAAAGTGATTTTGACCGGTTTGGAGAAGATCAGAGCAGGCTGAAGATTGTAGAGAGTGATGTGATCCCGACTTTAACAAAGCTTGCGAATGACATCGATATTCAAGTCTTGATGCTTAGTATGAAAAGTCATGATGACTACACGTACCGCCATAACATTGCTGTTTCCATGCTCGCTGCAAAGCTCGCGACATGGCTGGGTTATAGTGACAGTAAAGTGAACCGTATCGCTTTTTGCGGCTTACTGCACGATATAGGGAAAACACGAATACCAAGTGAGATATTAAATAAGACAGATAAGCTTACACAAAATGAATTTGCCATTATGAAGCACCATACGACGTTCGGTTACACGATGTTGCGAGAACAGGGGTTTGAAGAAGATGCACTGCGGGTGGCATTAGAACACCATGAGAGAGAGGACGGTTCTGGATATCCAGCTGGTAAAAAGTCAGAGGAGATTCATCCGTATGCCAAGATCATTGCCATTGTTGATTGTTTCCATGCGATGACTTCCGATCGTTCGTATCGACATGCGTTATCTTTTTACGAAGCATTAATCCAGCTGCAGACCGATGCCTTTGGAAAACTGGATCCTAAAAAGACGATGACGTTTATCTACCATATTATGCAATCATCTATAGGCAGCTTTGTAGAGTTAAGTGACGGAAGACAAGGGGTCATAAAGTTTATTCCAATTGAAACACCGATTTTTCCTTACATTGAAGTAGAAGGAGATATTGTAACGACGGCTACCTCAAATCTTTTTATAAATAAATTTACAGATCCAAAGGAAATAGATTTAACAGAAAAAGGTGAGTGGAGGGGGGCAAGAAAGTGAGAAAAAACACGAAAAGGAAGGCTGTGACGATCCTAACGACGGATCCCGCAGTCTTTCCTATTTTAAAAGTTAAATTGACACAAGAGTCAGAAAAATATCAAATCCATGCTCACTTTTTTGCCGACAGAGAACGAATACGTGAAGTATTAAAAAATTTGAGGCGGATCGAGATCCTTGAAGATAATAATCAGCAATTTGTCTGGGTGTTGAGAGAGGAAGAAAAAGAGTTAGTTAGAGACATCTTAAGCTTTCATGAAGCAAGTGTGATCACGACAAATAAGATGAGTTTAGAAACAGATTTTATGAATTCATTAAATTATTACCCGTATGTAGCCTTACCTCTTCAATCAATGCTGTTAATGCAGGTCAATCAAACCTATAAACGAGATTACTCAATGCCACTGGATTTAACCTCTTACCATCAATTAAACGCAACAGAAAAAGCAATCATTTTTCACTTATATAAGGGGAAAACAACAACTCAGATTGCCGAAAGTGTATGCATTTCCTATCATACTGTGAATAACAATATTGCCTTGATTAAGAAAAAGTTTAATGTCAAAACGAAAGTAGACATTATCAAGCACATCATCAAGACCAACCAAGAGACACAACTCCGTCAAAAAGAAGCAAAAATAAATGCAAAAACTATTTAACTTACATGTAATCTATCCGATATATAAGATGTAAGCACGAGGACCTAGTTAGCGGCCGATAACAAAGTCCTACGGCTCAAAATTACGATCCAACCACAAGGACGTGGGCGGACATACATTCAAGGAGGAATTTTACATGATTATTAATAATAATATCCCAGCATTAAACACGTACCGTCAGATGGGTGTAAACCAATCAGGCGCACAAAACTCAATGGAGAAACTAGCTTCTGGTCTTCGTATCAACCGTGCAGGTGATGACGCAGCCGGTCTAGCGATCTCTGAGAAAATGCGTGGACAAATCCGTGGTTTAGATCAAGCTTCTCGTAACGCACAAGATGGTATTTCATTAATTCAAACAGCAGAGGGTGCACTTCAAGAAACACACTCTATCTTACAACGTATGCGTGAATTAGCTGTTCAAGCTTCTAACGATACTAATACTGAAGCAGATCGTAATGAAATTCAGAAAGAAGTAGAACAATTAACTAATGAAATTGACCGTATTGGTAATACTACGGAATTCAATACACAAAAGCTACTTAATGGCGATAAAGAAGGTCTAAAAGCAGCGGAAGCAGGATCTGTTACTATTCAAAACAACAGTAAAGGTGATATAGCAGTTACCTTAGCTACAGATGAAGATTATACAAAAACTGGAACTATCACAATTACTCGAATTAATAATGAAGATGGGGAACCACAATTTAAAGTAGATGATCCAGCTAATATTGGTGCAGGTTTAGATGATCTGACTCAAGCAGCAGCTAATATAACAGGTGTCTCAGGTGAGGATGTAGGGATTACAGGTCTTACAGATATGGCGGTTGGGGAGAGTGTAACTATTAGTTTTGTAGCAGCTAAAGAGGCACAAACTGTATCCTCTAATTCTCTTTCATTCCAAATTGGAGCTAATAGCGGTCAAAATATTTTAGTAGGTATTGATGATATGCGTGCTGAAGCTTTAGGTGTTCGTAACTCTGATGGAGATGCATTAGACCTAACTACAGCAGAATCTGCAAGTGCTGCAATTACTACTATTAATAACGCTATTGAGCAAGTTTCAGCTCAAAGATCTAATCTTGGTGCATTCCAAAATCGATTAGAGCACACTATCTCAAACTTAGATAATTCTGCTGAGAACCTACAAGCAGCTGAATCTCGTATCCGTGACGTTGACATGGCTCGTGAGGTAATGGAAATGACTAAGAATAACATTCTTTCTCAAGCTTCTCAAGCAATGCTTGCACAAGCAAACCAAGCTCCACAAGCTGTTTTACAGTTACTTGGATAATAATAAAGTTGGTTAGTTGGTTTGCAGAACGTTGGTTAGGCAAACCACTAAACCTTAGAATGAGGGAGGCTCTAGCTTAGGCTGGGGTCTCCTTTTTAATTAGGTATTAGGAGTGTGTGTATGAATAAAAATTTTAAGCAGTTTTGTGAGTTGTGCTCTACTGATATATGGCTCTTAGAAAAAATGTTAGCGCTACCAAGAGATGAAAATCCTAGTGTGGTAATTGATGAAGGTTTAATTAAAGTAGAGGTGTATGATACTTTTTCATTGAAGGACCAACAGGAAGCAGTTATTAAGTATCGTTCTAGTGTTATCCCTGCAATATTTGTTTTTGCTCAAAAAGTATATGGGGAGCTTTTTCATCTAGTATTAATTAACAATAAAAACAAGAAGAAGTCTAAACAAGAATACATTGAGAAATGTATAAAAAATAGAATGGATAAATTAACTAAACTATACCCATTTAACTCAAAAGAAGAAATGATTGACTGGTTCAAAGGTAGTTACGACTTTGAAACACTTCGCCTTGCAAGAAATAAAGTAGTTCATAATAAATATGAAATGAAGAACGGTTTACTGTATGTGAAAGTTAGAACGGAAAATCTAGCATGGACAGAAGATGAAGTTTTAAATTTTGCAAATTCTGTAATAACTAAAGCTAAAAAATGTTTGATGAAGCAGAATTAATAAGTGAAATAGATATTGGTGCCAGTCCCCACTCAACTAAATTGATTAAGCGTTTGATTGTTAGATTAGTCAGACGATCTCCTGGGTGAATAGTGCCTGTCACCACCCGAAGATTGTTAGATTTTGTCGATAGATTACAAGTTTAAGGTGCTGTTTACTACTGTAGAGTAATTAACTATGTATAGCATCGATAAAAAATAACCATCTTTAGCAAACAGTACTTGTCAT
>NZ_ATAE01000040.1 GCF_000474275.2 Alkalihalophilus marmarensis DSM 21297 | reverse complement strand
CAAACAGTACTTGTCATCGCCCGAAGCTTTAATAGATCTTGTCGTCTAAATGAATAACAAATTTAAACTCTCGCATCTCGTTGGAATTTTTTATTTTTCTCAACTTTCCCCTTCACTCACCGATACTAATAATAGAAACTTATTAGGGAAGTAGTGATACCAATGGAAAAATACCATGATGTGATGGAGCAGTCGGTGGAGTTAGTTAACACAATGGTAGAGGGAGCCAGTCATCTTCAGCTTCTATTAAATGAAGGCCGATTTGAGAAGGCGATTATTTTGTTTGAAGATATTATGAAGGCGTATGCTGCCATTGAGCGTTCGATTACGCCTGTGGTTGAAGAAGTTGAGGGTGAAGCGATCAGCGCGCAGCTTGGTAAAGTTCGTGAGAGTTTGGAGCTTGTGTTAACTCATTATGAGAAGAAGGAATTCGGACGTGCGAAGGAAGTGGTTCAGTTTAACATGCTTCCTCAGCTGAAAAAAGTGGAAGCGGGGTGTTCAACGGCTTTTTCTAAGTATTTGGTTTCGTAATAGGATAGGAGGGTTTAGATGGATATCGCATTACTTTCAATGGCTCTTAATCAAGGCCAGGTGCAGCAGCAGGCTTCGATGGCTGTGATGAAAAAGGCGATGGGAAATGCCGAGCAGCAAGGTGAAGCGCTGCAGAAGTTAATGAGTTCAGCTGATGCCAGAGCGATTCAGCAAGCAACTCAGCCGCATTTAGGGAGTTCGATTGATTTGAGTTTGTAAGAGTAACCAGAGTGGTTGCTCTTTTCTTTTATAAGGTGGGATGACATATGAATGAAGAAACAAAAGAACAGATTGTGTTTTTGCAGCAGCAGCTAGAGTGGAGCAGGGAGCAAGCTCAATTACTAGAAGCAATTGAGAGAAAGTTAATTGAAATGAGAGAACTGGCAGAGGCTTCACTGGACTCAGGGCTTTCACAATTGGAATGGGAATCTCTTAACGAACAGTTTCAACAGTTGCGAAATGAAGTAATAGAGTTACAAAGGAAAGCTGCTCCTGAGACACTTCATTAATAAGGCTTAACAAATACAAATACATATCCGATATAAAAAGTAACAATGTGCAGTGACGAGGAGTGAAGTGAAATGAGGATGGGTGGTTTAGCCTCGGGTATGGATACCGAGCAAATCATGCGTGACTTAATGCGGGCCGAGCGTATGCCTGTAGATAATATGGTGAAGCAGCGCCAGGTCGTTGAATGGCAGATGGATGCGTACCGCGAAGTGAACCGGAAGTTTAATGAGTTTCGAAATAAAATGGTCGATCAGTTTATTTTAACGAGTGCGAATTTAAGTGCGAAGAGGGCGACAAGTACAAATAGCAGCCTAGTGACGGCTACAGCCAGCCCTAATGCAGGTAACGTCTCGCTGCGGTTATCAAACATTGATAGTCTAGCACGATCGGAGTCAAGGTTCAGCTCCGGTTCGATTACTGAAGGCGCGAAAATTATAACAAATCAGGCAATAAAAGGCCAAATACCAGAAACGTATGTAGATGGTGAATTGACAAAAGATGTATGGAAATCCGGTTTGGCTAAAACAGAAACAATCAGAGTTTCTTCATCTTCCAATACTGTCTCATTTGCTAATGGGAATTCCAATTTAAATACTGATGCAGTTGGTGATACAGTAGTCAAAGTAAATGGGAAAGAGTATAAAACAACTACTGGTGATCCCGGGGCTGATGAAGTAAAAGTTGATTACGGTACAGGGACACTAACATTTGCCAATGGTTTACCAGCTGGAGCCCAAGTATCAGTGACATATATTGAGAATAGTGAGACGGCTAATTATACTACTTCCTCAATCACTACATTTGATCGTGAAGGTAATGCAATAAAAGATACTTTTGTTATCAAAGATTCAGAGACATTAAGTCAAATATTTCAAAAGGTCAATAGATCAAATGTAGGCGTCAGTATGTTTTATGACGAGCATACGGATGGCGTAGCAGCTACAAGAAAAGAAACCGGAATTAATAATAAAAACGGCGGACAAGAGATGATCTTTGGAGAGGGTTTCTTTAAAGATGTATTGAAGCTTAAAGAAAGCTACGAAGTTAATGAAGAAGGTGAAAATGTTCTTACGAATGGGCAAGCAGCCAAAAACGCCGTCTTCACCATAAATGGTATGGAGACACAACGTCAAACTAACACCTTCACCATCGACGGAGTAACCATCACACTCAGAGGTGAAACAGTAGGGAATGAAGAAGTCTCCCTAAACGTCAGCACCGATACAGATAAAGTATTCGACACGATTAAAGGATTCGTTGATCAATACAACGAGCTTCTTGATTTTGTAAATGGCAAGCTGACTGAAGAGCGTTACCGTGATTACAAGCCGCTTACGGATGAAGAGCGTGACGCGATCAGCGAAAAGGAAGCGGAGCGTTGGGATGAACGTGCGCAAAGCGGGATGTTGCGGAATGACCGGATGATCCAAAGTGTAATGGACCGGATGCGTACGGATATTTACGGGATGGTCTCAAATAACCTAGGTTCGGATTATAATCAGCTCTCAGCGATTGGAATAACAACCTCTCGTGATTATAATGACCGCGGGAAACTTGAAATTAATGAAGACCGACTGCGACAAGCAATCGAAAGGGACCCTGCTGGTGTAGCTGCAATCTTTAACTCCGATGGCCCTACATCAGGTGAGAAAGGGATCATCCGCCGCATGCGTGAGACGCTGACAAGCGGGATTGATAGCATTTCAGGCCGTGCTGGGGGAATGGGCGGTAAGGTTGCGAACCATCAGTTCACCTTAGGGCGTGAAATTGAATCAATTAATACCCGAATTACCAATTTCGAACGTCGTCTTCAGCAAGTAGAAGACCGTTACTGGCGCCAGTTTACGGCAATGGAAAAAGCGATGCAGCAAGCGAATGCGCAAGCAGAATCATTATTTGCCCAGTTATATGGAAATCAATAAACCTTTTGTGAAGACCAGTTCATTAGCTGGTCTTCTTTAGCTTAAAGAGGATGGAGGAAGAGGGGGAAGATGACTTAACTTAAGGGATAGTATGCTAAGTATAAAAGAAAGGAGAAAAGAATGAATAAAAAGATTACAATCATAATTATTTTGCAAAGTATCACTTTTTTAGTTTTAATAGGGTGTACGTCTTCTAATAAATCTATAGATAATGCGTCTGTAAATATAGCTGATTTTTATGGAGAATACACATTTGATGAAGTAGCATATATGCACAAATCGTCTGCAATAAGTGAAGAACAATATCAAAATGACTTAAAAGCAGTAACAGAAATTTTCACAGATGTAGAGTTTTCAATAGGAGAGAGTTATTTCTATGAAACTTCAGGAACATTTGGAGAAAATCCATCAGAAGGTTTTGAAATTATCACCCTAAAGGACTACGGTGATAAATATTATGATGACTTAGCCAGAGAAAATCTGGAGAATTTCGAGGGACTGAGTTCTATATTTGACTATGGTGATATTAAAAAAGCATTAGATGTTAACGAAATTGAGCATTATATTATGTATGTAAATGATGGGATATTGTCAAATCCTACGTTTTATATAACAAAAAACAATATATTTGTTGCCAATGAAACTATATCCTTTGGAAAAACAGATGATGCTTTAAAAGGGTATACTCATTATTTATTGAAACTTAAAGAAAATTAATAATGGCTTTATCTGTGCGTTTTAGTATGCTAATTGTAGTGTTAATTACTTTGCTATTTCAATGTTAAATGTAACGCTATTTAACCTATGAATTAACGTTTCCCACCAAAAACTGAGCCCGTTAGTCAATCAGACAGGGTTCTTTTTTATTTTCGGCTGTATCGCAGGGGTGGCAGGAGCTGCGAGTATTTATATCCATTTCCATCCAAATTTCCATGTCAGATAACATGACATATCTGACCAATCCGACAAGATTTTCCTTTATAGTGATAACTGAGAAAGGGGTTAGTCGACATGAACAGAGGAATCGTTTATTTCGTTGGAGCAGGTCCGGGGGATAAGGAGTTACTCACATTAAAGGGACTTCGGGCGTTAAGGGAAGCGGATGTCGTGGTGTATGATCGGTTGGTTAACCCTGTATTGTTAGCGGAAACGAAAGAGAGTGCCAAGCTGATCTATTGCGGGAAACAGCCGTGCAAGCACACACTTCATCAAGAAGATATTCAAAAAGAGCTATTAATTCATGCGCGAAAAGGAAAGAAGGTTGTTCGTCTAAAAGGCGGAGATCCTGCTGTGTTTGGCAGAGTTGGGGAAGAGGCTGAATTGTTAGCCGATAATCATGTCCCTTATGAGATTATACCAGGGATTACAGCTGGTATTGCAGCGACCATGTATGCAGGCGTGCCGATTACACATAGGGAGCATTCCGGATCATTCGCGGTGGTGACCGGACATACGAAAACGAGTGACGGCAAGCCGGATGTGGAGTGGAAGTCGCTTGCTGAAAGCGTTAGTACGATCGTGTTCTATATGGGAGTGAAACATATCCGAACGATTGCAAGTGAGTTAATCAGTAATGGAAAAAAGGCTGATACTCCGGTGATGGTCAGTCAGTGGGGAACTTACAGCCGACAGCAGACAATTACCGGTACATTAGCAACTATTGCAAATCTCGTAGAAGGCCAAATTCAAAATCCAGCGATTATTGTTGTTGGGGAAGTGGTCAAGCTGCGTTTGAAGTTAAATTGGTTTGATAACAGAATGCTTCATGGAAAAGGAATCTTAATGCCAACTTCAACAGTAGAAGAGAAAGAAGCGGCACAGCATCTACGCAAACTAGGAGCAGATGTCTACGAACACCCTAAATTAACTGAATATTCAACCTGTTTAGATAATGAAGTGTTTGAAGATATTGAGCACTATGAGGAAATCGTCTTTTATTCTCCTAAAGCTGTTCAAGCATTTTTAATGGAGATTGGTGAACGTGAAATGGGCTTACGTACTCTGAAGGCTTGTTTTTACGCAAAAGATGATGAGACGAAAACAGCCTTAAGAAATGCAGGGCATCTCGTACAAGATTGGGTGAGCACCCATGAGTGGAAGAGGGCGCTTGTGATTGGCAGTGAGATCGAACTGGATCAATCTTTTCCGCTCCAAGCAACAAAGTGGGTGAATACAGCACAACGCGTGACAAACGGAGAAGTAACGGCCTTATCTCGTTTAATGGAAGAAGGCCATGTGAATACCCTCATAATCACAAACGAGAACGAAGCGCAAAAGCTTATTGCCTTTTTTAAACTGACTGGCCAAAGTACAGCGGAGTGGTCGAATAAGCTTCGTGTAATATGCATGGGGCCTGCAGCAAGTAAACGTCTCGCGGAAATTGGTCTTATCGCAGATCACGTATTAGATGAGAAAAGTACACCAAAGGAGATCACTTTAGCACTAGCAGACAACGTCGTCTTGGCCAAAGGAAGCTGATTAAGCCCTTATAGGGAAAGAAAGGATCGTTTACATGTTCAAAGATACGTTAGAGACGCTGAATGGGATGGCACTTTCAAAGAAGAAACAGCTTGAGGCAAGTCGTTTTCGTTATTTAATTTCTGCTAGTTTAGCGGGTGCCTATGTCGGTCTTGGAATTGTGTTGATTATGTCTGTCGGGGCGCCGCTGGCTGAAATGTCGATGCCAGTGACTTCGCTTGTGATGGGGTTATCCTTTGGCGTCGCTCTTACACTTGTAATCTTTGCGGGAGCGGAACTTTTTACCGGTAATAATATGGTCTACACGGTCAGCACCTTATCGGGTCACACGACGTGGAAAGATACGCTCACGAACTGGTTTTGGTGTTACTTAGGCAATTTTATCGGGGCAATCGCTCTATGTTTGTTAATTTTAGCTTCAGGTATTTTTTCTGGAATTGGCGGGGATCACCTATTGATGACAGCTGCGGCAAACAAGATGAATTTGAGCACGAGTGAGTTATTTTTCCGCGGTATTCTTTGTAACTGGCTCGTCTGTTTAGCGATTTGGACAGCACTTCGCACGAAAAATGACGCTGCTAAGCTGATTTTAATTTTTTGGATGTTGTTTGCATTTATCGCCTCAGGCTATGAGCACAGCATCGCCAATATGACCGTACTCGGGTTAGCGCTTGTTCACCCTCATCCAGAGACGATTACCATCGCTGGATTTGTCCATAATTTAATACCTGTCACGCTTGGAAACATCGTAGGCGGGGCGCTGTTTGTCGGAGCCTTGTATTGGATGATTAATCCGTTGAAGTCAAAAGAGAAAGCAGATCAGAAAGAAGTTGTCGTCAACCAGAAAGTAGCTTCTATTAAATAGATTTTATTAAACAGACCCTGTAAATAGATCTTAAAAAGGAGAGGTTTAGCTTGATGCGAGAGAAACTAGTTCTGATTGGGAATGGGATGGCAGGAATACGAACAATTGAGGAAGTATTGAAGAAAGATCCAGACCGTTTTGATATTACGGTCTTTGGCGAAGAGCCTCATCCAAACTACAACCGCATTATGCTGTCATCTGTGCTGCAAGGGGATGCGAGTGTGGATGATATTGTCTTAAATTCATATGAATGGTATGCGGAAAATCATATCACGCTGCATACAGGAGATTCCGTGAAGAAAGTCGATACGAAAAAGCAAGTCGTTTACAGCGAGAAAGGAATAGTCCAGAGCTATGACAAGTTGATCATGGCAACAGGTTCTAATGCGTTCATGCTGCCGCTGCCGGGTGCGGATAAAGAAGGCGTGATTGCGTTTCGTAATATTAAAGACTGTGAAACGATGATTGAGACGTCGAAAAACTATAAAAGGGCTGTTGTAATCGGCGGGGGCTTGCTTGGACTTGAAGCCGCACGTGGTCTCTTAAACTTAAATATGGAAGTAGACGTCATTCATATCGGTGATTTCCTGATGGAGAGGCAGCTTGATGAGCCAGCGGGACGAATGCTGAAAGAAGAACTCGAAGCGCAAGGGATGAGGTTCCATTTAAAGAAAAATACTGAGCAGATCCTCGGCAGAGATCGTGTAGAGGAGGTGCGGTTTACAGACGGCTCAAGCCTGAAAACAGACCTTGTCGTTATGGCTGTCGGTATCAAGCCGAATATTGAATTAGGGAAGAAAAGCGGCCTTAAGACAGAACGAGCCATTCTCGTTAATGACTATATGCAGACAAGTGCTGAAAATGTATATGCGGTCGGGGAGTGTGCCGAGCACCGCGGAATTGCGTACGGCTTGGTTGCGCCGCTTTATGAACAAGGAAAAGTGCTTGCTGCCCATCTTTGTTCAACAGATGCTGCATCAGAACCAGGCTACAAGGGGTCGATTGTATATACCCAGTTAAAAGTGTCAGGAGTCGATGTGTTCTCAGCAGGGGTATTTCAAGATAATGAGAAAACAAAAGCAATCCGTGTGCATGATGAGTTTGAAGGCATTTATAAGAAGGTCGTCGTTCAAGACAATAAAGTAGTCGGGGCCGTCCTGTTCGGTGATACCGGGGATTCCCCGCGGCTGTTAAATATGATGAGGAGCGGAGAAGACATTTCTCAAATGAGCAAAGTGGCGATTCTGCCGTCTGAGTCTTCCTCGGATTCAAAAGTGAGTCCAGTCGTTGCGATGGCAGACGGAGAAACGATCTGCGGCTGTAACGGCGTCTCAAAAGGTGAGATTTGTACCGCGATTACAGATCTTGGCTTGCAGTCTGTGGAGCAGGTGAAGCAGTGCACAAATGCCGGCAGATCCTGCGGAGGATGTAAGCCGTTGGTTGCTGACCTATTGGAGTTAACGACGGGTGAAGAAGTGGGAAATGTGAAAGAGCCGATGTGCGGCTGTACGGAATATACCCATGAGGAAGTGGTATCTGAGATCCGCGAGCTTGGATTATCTCACCCTCGGGAAGTGATGAATGTACTTGGCTGGGAATCGGATGAAGGCTGTTCGAAGTGTCGTCCGGCGATTAACTATTATCTGCAAATGGTTGATCCGATTAAAAATGCTGATGATCCATCCTCTCGTTTTGTTAATGAGCGTGTTCATGCCAACATCAATCATAATGGGACGTTTACGGTTGTGCCGAGAATGTACGGCGGTGTGACGAATGCCGACCAGCTTCGCAAAATTGCTGATGTGGCAGATAAGTACAGCGTTCCTCTGTTAAAAGTAACAGGAGGGCAGCGCATCGATTTGTTTGGCGTAGAAAAAGAAGATCTGCCAAAAGTGTGGAGTGATCTTGGCATGAGGTCTGGTTCGGCCTATGCGAAAGCTCTTCGTACCGTAAAAACCTGTGTCGGCGAGCAGTTCTGCCGTTTCGGTACGCAGGATTCAATCGGTCTTGGCATTGAGCTTGAGAAGAAATTTGAGTACATCAACACCCCTCATAAAGTGAAAATGGCAGTCTCAGCCTGTCCGAGAAACTGTGCTGAATCAGGCATCAAAGACTTTGGCGTTGTCGGCGTCGAAGGAGCTTGGGAGCTTTTTGTCGGCGGCAATGGCGGGGTCGACCTGCGAGGGGGCGACTTGTTCTGTAAAGTGAAAACGAAAGAGGAGATCATTGATACGATCAGTGCCTTCCTGCAATATTACCGCGAACATGCCCGCTACCTCGAGCGTACCTCTCATTTTGTAGAGCGAGTCGGACTTGATCATATGAAGCAGGTTGTCTTAGAAGATGTTGAAGGGCGAAATGCTTTAATCGAGCGCTTGGAGATTGCTTTATCGACTGGAAAAGATCCGTGGAAAGAAATCGTTGAAAATGAAGAGAAGCAAAAAGAATATCAAAAAACGCATGTGACGATGTCCTAAGGAGGAGACCTATGAGTACAGTAAACAGCGTAAGAAAGGTATTGGTAGCCACAATTCAAGAGCTCTCAGTCGGGATCGGAAAACGAGTGAAGGTAGAAGGCATTGAGCTTGCTTTGTTTAAACAAGAAGACCACACCGTTCATGCGGTCGAGAATAAATGTCCCCATAAAGGAGGGCCCCTTTCAGAAGGGATTGTCAGCGGTGAACATGTCTTTTGCCCGCTGCATGATTGGAAGGTGAACGTCCGCGACGGCCAGGTCCAGGCGCCGGATCAAGGCTGTGTGAACCGATACGACGTGGAGATCGAGGGCGAGCAGGTGTATGTATTTATTGAATAGAAGATGGGAGGAAGCTGACTCTGGTGACAGAGCAGCTTCTTTTTTATGGCAAATGCTTAAACGGGACGCGAAATGTACCGATAAAAAAGAAAAAAGCGTCGTGCCGCGGAGGTGCCTTATGGAGATTCAACATTCAACGTCATCACAGCTTATTGACCTATCTAAGAAATCTGCAAAAACAATCGAGAACACACCAGGTGAGTTGATTCAAAAAGGGATTGAACATGTAAGAGAAGAAAGACGGAATCATTATTCGAAGGATCTGCTGGAGGATCAGGTTGAGAGCATGAATGAGTTGTTAAAGACGAATCAGACGTCGGTGAAATTTAATGTTCATGAAGACTTAGACCGGATGTATGTGCAAGTGGTTGATCTTGAGACAGATGAAGTCGTCAAAGAAATTCCACCTGAACAATTTCTTGATATGGTCGCCTCGATGTTAAAACATGCGGGATTAATTGTCGATCAACGAATTTAGTGTTTAACAATGACGAATAAAAGCCGATATAAATAATGTGAAATCACCACAATGATTGAAGTGGAAAGGGTGACTTGTTATGGCAACAGCAATGCAATCGGCTTACAAACAAAATGCGATGAAAACAGCTTCCCCCGGGGAGTTAACGTTAATGTTATATAATGGCTGCTTGAAATTTATTAAGCAGACACGTCTGGCAATGGAAGAAAATGATTTAGAAAAACGCAATCTGAACTCGACGAAAGCACAAAATATTATTCGTGAGTTAATGGTGACATTAAAAACAGATAATGAAGTCGGGCAGAATATGATGCGGATGTATGATTTTATTTTGAACCGTCTGATCGAAGCAAACGTGAAAAACGATGCCAATGCGTTAACAGAAGCAGAAGGGCTCGTTGTTGAGTTTCGCGATACATGGAAAGAAGTGATCCAGCTTGATCGCAAGCAGCGTCACGGGGCGGGCGGCAAGGCATAATGTCTGTCGTAAAAGAACTGTATATTGCCACACAATCTTTGTATGAGCATGCAAAAAAGCCTCTTCCTAAAGAGGATGATGCAAGGGATCAATTTATTGCGATTATTGATCTCGAGCTTGAGTATCGCGCGGCATTGATTGAGCAAATTGAGCGAGAGAATCTGACAGCTGGTGAAAAGAAGCTTGGAGATGAGCTGATAAAGCTGAATACGAAGCTGAATGCGCGGCTTGAAGTGATCCAAGCGGAGATCCAGGCCAATCTTTCTGAGTTAAAAGTGAAAAAACAGACCCATAAAAAATACGAAAATCCTTACGATGGACCAACAACGGATGGTGTGTTTTTTGATAAACGGGGAGTATAACATGAGCATAAGTTCCTTATTTGGGAGCTTGTGCTTTTTTTGTGGTGAAAAGAGGGGTGCATGCTTGGTATACTAAGAGGAGCAACTGCATAAGCAAGGTGGCGGCTGAACTCCCTTTATGAAAGGGGGTGATGCTTATTACGACATACGAGGCGCTTAGTTTATCGGCACAAATGATTGTTGTGCTCGTTTCGGTACTCGGCTTAGTGATCACGATCGTCGTGGAGTTAAACAAAAAGAAATAGCCACCCTGCCTGCCAGTAAGGTGTGCTATTTCTGTGCAATAACCTGATGGTCAGTCGCTCCATTAGCGACATGTAGTTGCGTTTGCAGGGTGTTTGCCGCACCCTGCTTTTTTCGTTTTGTTCTGTTAGGTCTATTATACAAAAAGATTTGCTTTCTATGCAATAAAAAGCAGCGCATGAAGATACGCTGCTCACAATCAATGTTATTCTGTTTCTTCTTCCTCTAGCTCAAACTCTGTCTCATCAAAGTCTTCAAAGCCGCCGAAATCAAGGTCTAATTCTTCTGCAGAGTCAATGATTTCTTGTGGAACTTCAATGTTTTCAATTTCGTTGAAGTTTGAGAATGTTCCTGTTGAATGCTGAATCATCGAGATTTTCTCGCCTTCAGCTTCCATTGAGAATTCCATCATCATATCGATTGCTTCTTGATAGAATGTTTCTTTATTGATGTGAAGCGTGTAATCTAATTGAGTAATATCCATCATTGATGTTAACTCACCGAAACCTTCGCCTAAGTTTTCGCCAAACATCATATTCAGCTGGTCAGCCATTTGATCAATCGTCTGATCTGAACCTTCCACTGTAATAACGTAGTGATCGCCATCCTCTGTCATCGTTAAATTCTCAGAATAGCTTTTTAAGATCTCAAGCTGCTCTTCAGGCTGTATTTGCATTTCTTGAAGGGCAAGCAAATCTTGTGTGAAGTCATCTGGATACTTGAACCAGACATCTTCCATACCGTCATTCATATATGCGCCGTCTTCAGTAAAGTATACTTTCGCCATTAAGTCGCCTTCATCAAAATCAGGAACTTGCATAGACGTTTCTTGATAGAGGGCAAATGGATTTTGTGTTGCATCCATTTTCATTGTCATTTTCGTTGCAATGGTCTCGTCCTCACCTAGAGTCGTTTCTTGATCGACTTCCATCTCTGTAGAGAAGCTTTCAACACCGTTCATTGCTTCAATTGATTTAGCTAAAACATCTTCTACTGTAAGCTCCTCACTGACTTCTTCTTCTTCAGCAGGCGCTGTTTCTTCAGCTGCCGGCTCTTCAGCAGGTTCCTCTCCCTCAGCTGGTTCAGCCGCTTCCACTTCTTCTGGTTCATCAATCTCTGTTGTAGAGCTTTCATTACAACCTGTCATGATCATCATAGCGGCAATACCAGCACCTAGCCATTTCATTTTTTTCATTTGTTCATCCCCTTTATATTGTTGCTCCATATGTCATGTTTCATTTTACCAGAGAGTACCAATTGATGATAGGTCATTCTTATAATCAATTGGTAAAAAGAAGGGAAATCATTCTTTTTGCTCATGAAAAGGATAAGAGAAAGGACATAATAGAGACAGTGAATTATTCCCTAATGTAGGTAAAATGAAACCTAAAAAGCAAACGTTTACAACTATTTTAGTATTGCACTTTATAAATTTACTATTTTTTCTGTAAATTCAAGATGAAACCGTTTGACAACAGAATCTGACGCTGCTATAGTAAAAGTGTGGAAATTATTCCACGTGAATTAAGTTACGAAGGGAATGTGAAAACATGCAAGGAAAAGTAAAATGGTTTAATGCAGAAAAAGGTTTCGGTTTTATCGAGCGTGAAGATGGAGACGACGTATTCGTACACTTCTCAGCTATCAATTCTGAAGGATTCAAGTCTCTAGACGAAGGTCAAGACGTTGAGTTTGAAATTGTTGAAGGTGCTCGCGGACCTCAAGCTGCAAACGTAGTTAAGCTTTAATTCACATTCCTGGGCAGGAAATGAACTATAGCTATAACGATACAACCCATTCCGGTTTCGGGATGGGTTTTTACTTTTTCAAGATAGATTATCCCTGCAGTTTCATTTACTTTTGTCGAATGAGGGAAGTTTTGGAACGTGTGTCTCGATCGTTTTTGGAAATGTTATAGATGTGGCAATCTCTTACCTAGAAAGGCTTCTGCGCCATTGGAGTGGTGGAACGCTTGTGTTATGTGAACACCTTATGAACGCCTGATGTAGAATGTTGTCACATTATTAAATCTTTTTAAAGGTTTAAGAAGGAATAGATGAAGGGTATGTAGAATATTAAGTACATAGAAAAGGAGGAGTTCTTTATGAATTATAATATTCGTGGCGAAAACATCGAAGTAACTCCAGCATTACGCGACTATGTTGAGAAAAAGGTTGGGAAGCTCGAGCGTTATTTTGACACTACCCCTGTAGCGGATGTCAATGTACGCATGCAGGTGTTAAATAACCAGCATATTATTGAGATTACAATCCCAATGCCGCAGCTCTTACTACGTGGTGAGGAAACTCATACCGACATGTATGCTGCTATTGATAATGTGATTGAAAAGCTTGAAAGACAAATTCGTAAGCACAAAACAAAAGTAAACCGTAAGTTCCGTCAAGAAGGAAGCTTAAAATATATGTTCAAGAATGAGTTAGAGCCTCTTGAGCAGGAAGAAGTCGAGCCGGATGAAGATGAAATTCAAGTGGTTCGTAAAAAGCGCTTTAACTTAAAGCCTATGGATGCAGAAGAAGCGATTTTACAAATGGATATGCTAGGCCATAATTTCTTCGTCTTCTCAAATGCAGTAAATGGCGATACAAGCGTTGTCTACCGTCGTAAAGATGGCAAGTACGGCTTAATCGAGCCAGAAGCTTAAAATAACGTGAAAAAGGAGTGCAGCCACCAGCTGTGCTCCTTTGTTTTGTGTATGGGGTGAGGGATGATAGCGTCAGTCTCTACCCAAGGGCCTCGTACAGCCTTGTTTCCATTAAGACGGTATCAATTGGACAATTTTCTGAGTCACGGCCGTATTGCCATGCCCACACATTGGCATCACAACTCGGTCGTGCCGGATTATAGCGCGGAATACGGTTTTTAGGCGTTGTGCCGGGCTCTGGTTCCGCACTAAAGATGACTGCTTGCTGGCGGATGCTCTCGCTTGCCTCAGACGCATTGCAATACGCTTCATTAAAGCCGCCTTCTACCGGATCGCCTAAAAAGCCTGGGCGGTAAGGACTCGTATAAAACGCATCGGACCAAGCAATCAGCCATGCTGGATCTACATTGAAGAAGTTTTCAATAGTAGCGAAAATGAAGCTGCCTTCTAAAATGCCGAGCCGTCTTGCTTGGAAGATCGCATTACGTGCGGCCACTGCCCCGGCACGTTCACCGACTGCTTCACTGAAATTGTTATAGATCGGCATAATCTTCATCCCTTGATCGCGGATAAAGTGTATCTCTTCAGGAGTCAGACCGTCGCATACATTTTCAATCGTGGTTAGGTAGCGGCCCCAAAAGTCAGGCTGTCCGTACGAGGAGGTGACGCACTCATACAGCTCTTGTGTGACAGCTGCGGCCGAGTCCACCCCCCAATTGATACTTCGTTGATTTCTATACATTTGATGACCTCCTTCTTTATGACCACGATATGCAAGGGGTGCCAAGTTGGAAGGATGTCTAAATGAAAAAAAGAGGAAATCACCTAGAAAAGGTGATTTCCTCTTTATACTTATAAGCTGAATCCAGCTGGTACTACATTTAGATCAATGCCCCAGAATAGCGGCACCATGAAGTACACGGCAAGGACGATAAGGAAGGCAGCAATCAAGTTAATTAAGAACCCGACTCGTACCATCTCGATGATTTTTAATTTACCTGTACCGAAAATGATTGCATTTGGCGGTGTACCAACTGGAAGCATGAATGCACAGTTAGCAGCCATCGCACAAGGAATCATAAGGGCAAATGGGTGAATATTTAACGCTAGGGCAAGCGACGCAACAACTGGAATGATCATTGTCGCTGTTGCTGTGTTTGATGTGATCTCTGTTAAGAATAGAACGAATAGAGCTGTGGCAGCGATCATGACGATTAGGTGTAAACCGTCAAGCACTGTCAGCTGCGTACCCATCCAATCAGATAAGCCTGTTTCTCTAAATCCAGCAGCAATCGCCAGACCGCCCCCGAATAGAAGCAGCACGCCCCAAGGAATGTCACGAGAATCTTTCCATTCTAAAATACGAGAACCAAATTTACGTGAAGTTGGAATGACAAACAGCATAACAGCGGCTAATACGGCAATCATACCATCACGTAATTCAGGAACAAGATCGACCCAGATGAATTCACGGGAGATCCACATGAATGCGGCAAAGGTGAAGACAGCAGCCACTGCTTTTTCTTCAAATGACGTTTTTCCAAGCTTCGAGCGTTCGTTTTGAATTAAGTTTTTGCCTCCAGGAAGGCCTTTAATGCTCATCTTAAATGCCATGCGGCCAAGATACATCCACGCAATGACTAATAGAAGAATAACAACAGGAACCCCGACTAACATCCATCGTGCAAATGAAATTTCAACATCAAATAATTGCTGTGCTTGTGCAGCTAAAATAATATTTGGCGGCGTCCCGATTAACGTACCAAGACCACCGATCGTTCCGGCATAACCTACACCGAAGATCAGCGCTTTTTCAAATTTCGGCAAGTCGCGCTCCTCAGGCTTTCCTTTAAGAGCAGCTGCTACTTGAGCCGTAATAGCAAGTCCCATCGGCACCATCATCATAACGGCTGCCGTATTTGATACCCACATTGATAAAAATGCTGTTGCAATCATAAATCCAAGTAAAATACGCTGTGTGCTCGTTCCAATAAATGCGATAATCGCTAGAGCCATACGCTTATGCAGGTTCCATTTTTCCATCGCCGTAGCAATAAAGAAACCACCTAGGAATAAGAAAATGATATCGTCACCGTAAGCAGAGGTTACGGTACCCCCATCAAGTGCGCCGGTAATCGGCAGTAAAAATATCGGCAGGATCGACGTTGCCGGAATTGGAATCGCCTCGGTGATCCACCATGTCGCTACCCATAACGTAATTGCAAGAACAGCTCTTGCTTCAAAGCTTAATCCTTCTGGTGAGAAGAATAAGATAGTAAGTAAAAAGAGTGCCGGACCTAGGACAAGGCCGATCATTTGTGCTTTTGAATAGGATTTTTTTGGTTCGTTATCATTATAACCCGGCTGCATTGACTGCCCTTCACGTGAGCTTGTGGCGCTTGCATTTGCAGCTTTTGCAGCTGATCCTTTTTGATAGGAAAAGACATTGAGTAGTTTTTTCGTTTGACGGTGTGAGTGCCACAGGCCGTTCCAAACATTCGCTACCATACTTTTCATGTTTAAAGCCTCCCTCTCTTGAAAGCGGTTTCTTTCTTTATATTCTGAATCATTTGAGTCTTATCGTATAGTTTTAGAAACTATTATGCAGGGTTTTGTAACTAAAGAAAGTGAGGGAGTGTAGGTGTGTTCCAGTATTTGTTAGCATTTGCTGGAATAATTGGAATATTTGCTAGAAAAGTCACCTGGTTGGCTAGAATAAATGACGGCTTTGCTAAAAAAGACAACAAATTTGCTGAAAAATCCCCCTGCTGAGCGCTCAGTCCCCTGTATAAAACACCGCACCAAACCAAAAAACTGCCGCAAACACGGCAGTTTCCGCTTATTTCCCTTCCTTTAATACACTCACAATATAATCATATCCTTGGTTGGTCAGCTTATATTGATGCAGCGGGCGGCCTGTGCGCTGATAATCGACATCGAACAGGAGAATATCTGAGTTTGTTAAATATTGCAGGTACTTACGCAAAGATACGCGTGAGATGCCTGTTGCGTCTACTAGATCATTGGTAGAAAACCAGTCGCTATGCTTATTAATTTCTCGCAGCACGCGTATGTACGTTTCTTTTGTGATTCCTTTTGGCAAGGGGAGATCAGCTTTTGGGACATTTTTATTTGAATTTCCTTTTGTTAAAAATAAACGGTCAACCTCTTCTTGCTGGATGGCTTCTTTTTTCATATCTTGAAAGGTCTGCTTATAGCGCAAGAGCGCATCTTGAAAACGATCAAACTCAAACGGCTTAATTAAATAGTCTACCGCACCGAAGCGGAGGGCAGTTTGAATTGAGCCGCGGTCATTGGCGGAGGAGACGACGATCACATCAACCGGATGATTCTCGCGTCGCAGTTCCATTAATAGGTCCAGCCCGTTCTCATTTGTCATATATACATCTAGTAAAATTAAATCAACAGCTTCCTCGTTTAAATACGTCCAGCCCTCCTCAATGCCGCGTGCGACACCAACAAGCTTAAACTCTGGAATTCTTTCAACGAAGATCGCATTAAACTTAGCTACCATCGGGTCATCTTCAATAATGAGTACTCGTATCATGGTTGGTGTAGGGAATGCGTGCCTTAAACGTCATTCCTTCTCCTTTCTGTGAATCAATTTCTAGCTCTCCGTTTGTACGGCGGATTGCTTCATTAATTAGATACATGCCGTAGCCGCGGTCGCCGCTTTTGGTCGTTTGCTTTTTCTCCAGCCAATTTCTTGGATGGTCCTCATCAAGCCCCGGCCCGTTATCTTCTACTGTCCATTCTAAGTAACCATCCTCTGAATATGAAACGTCAATATATAGTTCCTGCACATCTTGTTCTTTAATCGCTTCATAGGCGTTATCCAGTGAGTTGCCGATGACGGTAATGAGAGAATCCAGCACCTCAGCTTGTCTAATCGATGGCCACGGCATCTCACCGCATAAATCAACTTCGACGCCTTGTTCTTCTAGGAAACTTAATTTGTTTAGAAGGTAGCCGGCTAAGACTGGGTCCTTCACGTAGTCTGAGATCCAGCCGACATCCTTTTGATAGAAGTCAGAGATTGTTTGAATGTAAGATTGCAATTCATCATAGGACTCGGTATAAACCATCGCCGAGATGACATGGAGTTTATTCATAAATTCATGGGTGTGGCTGCGCAGAGTCTCAGCGTATGTTTTAGCACCGGATAATTGCTCTAGCATCATTGTCAGTTCTGTTTTATCACGGAAGGTAGCTAGGGCGCCGACTAATCGGCCGGACGTCTTAACAGGGACATGATTAATGACTATATCGAGCTTATTCAGCTTTTCTGCTTGGTCTAATTTCATCTCTTTATGCACTAATACCTCATGCAGTCGGGAGTTTGGCATGTAGGATGCGACATGCTGTCCTAATGGATTACCCTTAAGCCCGGCACGTTCAAACATGCTGAGAGCCGCACGGTTTGCAACGACGATCACACCTTTTTCATCAATCGCAATAATTCCTTCCCGAACAGAAGCAAGCATCGCCTCGCGTTCTTTAAGCAGCTGTGAAATTTCACTAGGTTCAAGCCCATTTAAGACATTTTTAATCTTTTGCGCTAAAAACAGGGCCCCGATTAAGCCAGCTAACAAACCGAGAATAAGCCCGTAAATGATGCTTGTTTGACCTTCAATAATCGTTGAGCGGATCTGGCTTTGCAAAATACCGGTAGAGACAACGCCGATCTGTTCATCTCCGTCATAGACGGGTACGAAGGCACGCATTGACTCTCCTAATGTTCCTTCAGCAACTGACGTATAGGATTCGCCTTGTAAGGCACGGTCCTCATCACCGCCGACAAATCTCTCACCTATTAATTCTTCATTTGGGTGTGAAAGCCGAATACTGTTCATGTCCATGACGACAATATAATGTACATCTGTCAGGTCTTGAACCTCTTTTGTAAAGGCTTGTACAGAACCATCTTGATCCCCGTTGCGCAACCCGTAAATAACATCTGGCGTTTGTCCGATCGTCGCGGCGATCGTCCGTGCTTTCTCTTCAAGAGTCCTCTCGCTACGCTGGGCGGTATCGTAGGCAACGAGAAGGCCGGTTAACAGCAGGGCACTAACGACCACAATCGATACTAACAAGATGATAAGTGTTCGAAGTTGATACGGTCTCTCCTTTTTAAAATAGCTAAGCGGGTTCTTCATCAGAATTTCCTCATTTTTTTACATTTTCTTTCTACTATATCAAATGAAAGTCCTTAAGAAAATGAGTTTCTTCCTATTAACTAGGGAAAAGAGTTGCATGTAAAGGCTTGTTGAATAACAAGAAAGGCTAAGGTTCAGAAGATCTCCCACTATTTAATAAGTTTTACTTGATCCACGAGTCGTGCTGTCGATTCACTGACTGTAAGGCGGGTTCGTGTCGACATCTTCTAAGCCCCGGAGCGGTAATTACCTTGTAAGGGCAGATTTAACCTGTTAAAATTGAGCATATGCGAGATAAAGCTTCACGTTCATAGAAAGTTGTTGTTATGAGCTGAATGAAGAGAGGGCGAATTCAATGCTAGGACTACTTAAAAAAGTCATCGGTGATCCAAGTCAGCGTCAAGTAAAGAAAAACGAAAAGATCGTGGACCAAATTGATGCGCTGGCCGATGATATGAAAAAGCTATCAGATGATGGTCTTCAAAAGAAAACGTTTGAATTTAAAGAGCGTCTTGAAAAAGGCGAAAAACTAGATGACTTATTACCAGAAGCCTTCGCAACCGTTCGCGAAGCTTCAACACGTGTCCTTGGAATGACACCTTACCGCGTCCAGCTATTAGGCGGTATTGCACTGCATCAAGGAAATATATCAGAAATGAAAACAGGTGAAGGTAAAACATTAGTTGGAACACTCCCTGTTTATTTAAATGCGTTAACAGGAAAAGGCGTTCATGTTGTGACCGTCAATGAATACTTAGCTCGCCGTGACTGCGAAACGATGGGTGAGTTATACCGTTTCTTAGGACTGACTGTCGGACTGAATGAATCGGGTCTTACAAAAGAAGAAAAAGCAGAAGCGTACCGTGCGGATATTACGTACAGCACGAACAATGAGCTTGGCTTTGATTATCTCCGTGACAATATGGTGCTATATAAAGAGCAGATGGTACAGCGTCCGCTTCACTTTGCCCTTGTCGATGAGGTTGACTCCATCTTAGTCGATGAAGCAAGAACACCGTTAATTATTTCTGGTTCGGTTGAACGTTCAACCCAGCTGTACACGCAGGCAAACTCATTTATCCGCGTGTTAAAGGCAGAAGAAGATTACACGTTTGATGAGAAAACAAAAGCTGTTCAGCTGACAGAAGAAGGGGTTTCAAAAGCAGAGCGTGCGTTTGGAATCGAGAACTTATATGATCAGCAGCATGTTCAGTTAAACCACCATTTAAATCAATCATTAAAAGCACATGTCGTTATGCAACGTGATGGGGACTATGTGGTGGAAGACGGTGAAGTGGTGATTGTTGACCAATTCACAGGCCGTCTGATGAAAGGCCGCCGCTACAGTGATGGTCTTCACCAAGCGATTGAAGCAAAAGAAGGCATGCAGATCCAGCGCGAGAGCATGACACTTGCTTCAATTACATTCCAAAACTACTTCCGTATGTATGAGAAGCTTGCCGGTATGACTGGTACAGCCAAGACGGAAGAAGAAGAATTCCGGAATATTTACGGCATGGACGTTATGGTGATTCCAACCAACAAACCAATCGCCCGTATTGATAAGCCGGACCTTATCTATAAGACGATGGAATCGAAGTTTAGAGCGGTTGTTAATGAAATTGAAGAAATCCATAAAAAGGGACAACCTGTACTGGTTGGTACGGTAAGCGTTGAGACATCTGAACTTGTTTCAAAGCTGTTAAATAAACGCCGTGTACCGCATCATGTATTAAATGCGAAAAACCATGAGCGTGAGGCTGAAATTATTGAAGGTGCAGGTCAACAAGGTGCAGTAACGATCGCAACGAACATGGCCGGCCGTGGTACAGATATTAAACTAGGCGAAGGTGTACGCGAGCTTGGCGGTCTTCATGTTTTAGGTACAGAACGCCATGAGAGTCGTCGTATTGATAACCAGCTTCGTGGTCGTGCCGGTCGTCAAGGGGACCCTGGTTCATCTCAATTCTATTTATCAATGGAAGATGAATTAATGCGCCGCTTCGGATCTGATAATATGCGTTCTATGATGGAGCGTCTTGGCATGGAAGAGGATCAGCCGATCGAAAGCCGTCTCGTTTCACGTGCGGTTGAAACGGCTCAAAAACGAGTAGAGGGTAACAACTTCGATGCTCGTAAGCAAATCCTTCAATATGACGATGTAATGCGTGAGCAGCGTGAGATCATTTACAAGCAACGTATGGAAGTACTTGAGTCTGACAACCTGCGTAAAATTGTGGAGACAATGATTAAGGATGTCATTGATCGCACAGTCCGTCTGCACACACCTGAGAATGAAGTGCCAGAGGATTGGGATCTTATGGCGATCGTCAACTATATGAATGCAAACCTTCTTCAAGAGGGCGAGCTTGAAGAGAAAGACATTAAAGGCTTAGATTCAGAGGAAATGGTTGAGGCTATTACGGAGAAAGTGATTGCTCGCTACAATGAAAAAGAAGAGCAGTTCACACCTGAACATATGCGTGAGTTCGAGAAAGTTATTATGCTCCGCACGGTTGACCGTAAATGGATGAACCATATTGATCAAATGGATCAGCTGCGCCAAGGGATTCACCTGCGTGCATACGGGCAGAACGATCCGTTGCGTGAATACCGCTTCGAAGGTTTCGAAATGTTTGAGGCGATGATTGCTTCTATTGAAGAGGAAATCTCAATGTACATCATGAAGGCGCAAGTACAGCAGAACCTTGAGCGTCAAAAAGTAGCTGAAGGAAAAGCAGTTCATCAAGATACATCTAAACAAGAACCAAAGAAAAAGAAGCCAATCCGTAAAGGCGAAACGATCGGACGTAACGACGCGTGCATTTGCGGAAGCGGCAAGAAATACAAAAACTGCTGCGGAGCGGGGAAATAACAGCTCTAACGCATAATATAGGTTTGAATGGAGCCCCGCTTATGCGGGCTCCTTTAGCCTTTTCGGCAATAAATTTATGTAGGGAAATAATCAATGAGGTGAGCGTATGGAATTAGTAGAAGTGAAGCAAGAACTAGCAGCAATGGCCAAACGATTAACAGACTTTAGGGGGTCTCTTTGACTTAGAAGCAAAGCAAGAGCGCATGGCTGAGCTTGATGAGTTTATGACTGCCCCGGACTTCTGGGATGATCAAGAGGCTGCACAGACCGTAATCAACGAGTCAAATGGCTTAAAAGAACAAGTAAATGTTTTTTTAGAGCTGGAAGAAGAGTATGAGAACCTTGAAGTCTCCTATGAGCTTGTGAAAGAAGAAGCTGATGAAGAGCTTGAAAAAGAACTTGAGGCAGGAGTAAAAGAGTTAATCTCTCGTCTAAATGACTTTGAACTACAGCTTCTTTTAAGTGAGCCATATGATAAAAATAATGCAATTCTTGAGCTGCACCCAGGTGCTGGCGGTACAGAGTCACAAGACTGGGCATCTATGCTCCTTCGTATGTACACTCGCTGGTCCGAACAGCGCGGCTTTAAAGTTGAAACAATGGATTACCTGCCAGGTGATGAGGCTGGGGTGAAAAGTGTAACCCTCCTTATTAAAGGCCATAACGCATATGGCTACTTAAAAGCGGAAAAAGGGGTTCACCGCCTCGTTCGTATTTCTCCGTTTGATTCATCAGGACGCCGTCACACATCTTTTGTTTCTTGTGAAGTGATGCCGGAGCTTGATGATAATGTGGAAATTGATATCCGCACCGAGGACTTAAAAGTTGATACGTACCGTGCAAGCGGCGCCGGCGGTCAGCATATTAATACAACAGACTCGGCCATCCGTATCACTCACTTGCCGACAAACACAGTCGTTACATGTCAAAGCGAACGTTCACAGATTAAAAACCGTGATCAAGCAATGAAAATGTTAAAGGCTAAGCTTTATCAATTAGAGATTGAAAAGCAGCAGCAAGAGCTTGCCGAAATCCGCGGGGAGCAAAAAGAAATCGGCTGGGGGAGCCAGATCCGTTCGTATGTGTTCCATCCATACAGTCTTGTAAAAGACCACCGAACAAGCTTCGAGATCGGAAACACAAACGCAGTCATGGACGGCGATTTAGACGGATTTATCAATGCATATTTACGTTCATCTTTGAAGATGTAATGCTAGCAGGGAAGACTGTTCTATTAGGAACAGTCTTTTTTTGTGCGGTGGGGGAAGAGGGAGAGAGCGAGCAGAGTGGCGCATTTATTGCTTTAAGCGACGCTTAAAACGAAAAAGCAGCACAATAGTCTTTATGACTCGCGCAATTATAGATTGGACTGACGCAATTAACTTGTAATTGCGCCATTTGAGGAGATTATAGCGTCAGTGTTGGCAGGAATTGCGTCTGTGTCTGATTTATTGTATCAACTGAGCGCTCAATCTAGAGGTCATTCTGTTGATGCTCAGTCCCGCGCAAGCATCCCCACAACCCCTTCACCGCATTAACGAGCTCGCGTTTACAGCGCGAGGCCGTGGTGCTATACTACCGAAGGATTTAGGACATACTACGAAGAAAAGAGAGTGGGACAAGCATGGTGAACACAAGAAGACGGCCTGAGCCACGCAGCCGTTTAATGCAAGGAATGATTGATTATACGTATATTTTAGTTGGATCAGCAATCGTGGCATTGGCATTTAACTTATTTTTACTACCTAATAAGATCGCATCAGGCGGAGTAAGCGGGATTAGTACGCTGCTGACGTATACGGTCGGTTTTGAGCCGGCTTATACGTTATGGGCGTTTAATATTCCTTTATTTATTTTAGGGGTGCTGATGCTTGGCGGCTTTAAATACGGTATAAAAACGTTAGTCGGGACGATTTTCTTGCCGTTTGTCGTTTTTATTTCAAGAGATTGGTCAGTTGGGATTGAAGACCCATTACTCGGAGCTTTATTTGGCGGGATTGGAGTCGGTTTAGGACTCGGGACGGTATTCCGTGCGAATGCGAGTACAGGCGGAACAGATCTTGCAGCTCAAATTTTCAATAAGTACACTGGAGTATCGCTCGGCTTATGTGTATTTGTGATTGACGGCCTGATTGTAGCGACTTCAGCTGTCGTTTTTAGTCTGGAATTAGCACTTTATGCCTTAATTGCATTATTTGTTACAGGAAAAACGATTGATTTAGTGCAAATGGGGGTAGGATATGCAAAGGTAGCTCTTATTATCTCTGATCATCAAGAGGAAGTTCGCCAAAGCATTTTAAAAGATGTCGATCGCGGCGTGACGAAGCTTAGCGGACATGGCGGCTATACGGATGCTGAACGTCCTGTGCTGATGTGTGTGGTCAATCAGCAGGAGGTCACAAAATTGAAACAAATTGTCCGAGCCGTTGATCCAAAAGCGTTTGTCATTGTTACGAATGCCACAGAGGTGCTTGGGGAAGGATTCAAGCGAGCGTAAGGGGTAATAAATCGGCTATAATAATGTGTGATGGGTTTCTACCCAAATCTATCCAATTAGTTCTAACAAAAAGGAGGAAACACAGATGAAAAAGTTTTTATTAGCTCTTGGCGTAGTCGTTGCTCTTACAGCATGTGGCGGCGGAGATGAAGCAGCTCCACCAGTTGACGAGGAGTCTCCAGCAGTAGATGAAGCTCCAGCAGATGAGCCTGCAGATGATGCAACAGCTGGTGATTACGATGCAGAATCAGCTCGTGCTACATATGAGCAAAGCTGTATTGCATGTCACGGCGGCGATCTTCAAGGAGCATCTGGTCCTGGTCTAGAAGGAACGGGCTTGTCAGCTGCTGAAATCGAAGACATCATTCATAACGGGCAAGGTGCAATGCCTGCTCAAAACTTAGAAGATGAAGATGCAGCAAATCTAGCTGCATGGCTTGAAGCTCAATAAGCAATAAGATCTACTCTCATGATGAGGGTAGATCTTTTTTTGACAAAAATGCGTTAAACCTCTCATCCTTTTTTACAATTATGCTATCTGTTGAAACGAAAATGTAATATAAATGAACATGCACAAGTTTTAATAAATGGTATAATGGGTAAGCGAGCCGACAAGAAAGGCCCGTATTCTACAAAAAGTACAGGCGTCTAGCGCCGTATTATGTTGCTTATGAAAGCAGCGTTCGTAGGAATCATGAAGGTTAACAGACAACATGAGAGACTGAACGCAAGGAAGTGATTAGGTTTGATCGAAATGAAAGATGTTTGGAAAATGTATCCAAACAATGTTTCCGCAATTAATGGCATAAACATAATAATTGAAAAAGGTGAATTCGTTTATGTGGTTGGACCCAGCGGTGCTGGTAAATCAACATTCATCAAAATGATGTACCGAGAAGAACGCCCGACAAGAGGCGACATATTTATTGATAAGACGAACTTGTCTACCTTAAAAGAGAAGCAAATCCCACATCTGCGCCGCAGAATTGGTGTAGTGTTTCAAGACTTTAAACTTCTTTCAAGTCTTACAGTCTATGAAAATGTTGCGTTTGCTCTTGAGGTTATTGAAGAAGATCCATCAGTCATTAAGCGCAAGGTGATGGATGTATTAGATATCGTTCGCCTTAAACATAAAGCAAGAGCTCTGCCTGATGAATTATCTGGAGGGGAGCAGCAACGTGCAGCGATTGCACGTGCGATTGTTAACCAGCCGGAAGTTCTTATTGCAGACGAGCCTACAGGGAACCTTGATCCTGATACAGCATGGGAAATTATGGACATCTTAGAAGATATCAATCACCGCGGTACAACCGTTGTGATGGCTACTCATAACAAGGATATCGTAAACACGATCAAAAAACGTGTTATAGCGATTGAAAATGGACGGGTAGTGCGTGATCAGATAAGGGGGGACTACGGCTATGAAGTTTAGAACCCTCGGACGTCATGTAAAAGAAGGAACGAAAAACCTTGGACGAAACGGCTGGATGACGTTTGCATCGATTAGTGCTGTAACGGTCATGCTGCTTGTTGTAGGAGCGTTCTTACTTTTAATTTTAAATGCCAATAATTTTGCAAGCAGTGTAGAAGATGATGTAGAAATTAGAGCGTATATTGAATTAACGGCAACACCTGAACAACAAGAGGAATTAAGGACTCAAATAGAAAACACCCCAAATGTGGAGAGTGTAACCTTCTTAAGTAAGGATGAAGGTCTCGATCAGTTGATAGACAGTTTAAATGAAGCAGGAAGCGCTTTTGAATCGATTCGAGAGGAAAACCCGCTTAATGATGCATTCATTGTCAGAGCAGCGAGTCCGCAATTAACAGAATCTATTTCTCAGCAAATAGATGAAATGCCTTATGTAGAGTCAACGAATTATGGACAAGATTTTGTTGAGCGCTTGTTCGCTTTTACAGATCTTGCTAGGACCATCGGCGTCATTCTCATTGTCGGGATGATGTTTACAGCGATGTTCTTAATTGCGAACACGATTAAAATTACGATTATCGCACGTAAACGAGAGATCCAAATTATGAAACTAGTAGGGGCAACAAACGGCTTTATCCGCTGGCCTTTCTTTGTAGAAGGTCTGCTGTTAGGTGTTGTTGGTTCCTTAATTCCGATTGTCGTATTAGGCTTTGGTTATTCCTATCTTTACTCTGCGTATGGATCACAGTTTGAAACGTTATTTTTCTCACTGTTAACGCCATTCCCGTATATATGGCAAATCGCTGCTCTTTTAGTCGGAATCGGAGCGTTTATTGGTGTATGGGGAAGCGTAATGTCAGTTCGTAAGTTTTTAAAAGTCTAAATAAATGTAATAAAAGGTAGCAGCTTCTTGCTGCTGCCTTACATATGAGGAGGAGCAAGGTCGAATGAGGAGAAGAATCGGATTAGTCGCAGCAGCCGCAATACTTACATTCAGTTCGTTTGGATTTTCGCCGAAAATGGATGTAGCCCATGCCAACAGTGAACTTAAACAACAAATCTCTGATGTTCAACGTGAGCAGCAGCAAAACTCAGAAAAAGCAACTCAGACGGAAGCGGAATTAGAGAAAATTGAGGCAGAACTCGAGTCAGTGAATGCTGAAATGCAGGAAATTGATGAGCAGATGTCTGAAACAAACCAAAAGATTCGTGAAAAGCGTGGAGAAATTGAAGAAACACGTGCTCATATTGAAGAACTTCAAGGAGAGATTGCTATTTTAGAAGAGCGCATCGCAGAACGTGATGAACTATTAAAGGATCGTGCTCGTTCAATGTATCAATCTGGCGGATCTATTGACTATTTAGAAGTGATCTTAGGGTCTAAAGATTTCGGTGATTTCCTTGATCGTGTCAGTGCGTTAACGGTTATTGCACAGCAAGACCGTAGTATCCTAGAAGCACATATGGAAGATCACTTAGCTCTTGAAGAAGCGAAAGAGACCGTTGAAAGCGAGCTTGTTAATTTAGAGCAGCAGCTAATCGAGCTTGAAGAGTTAAGTGCTGAACTTGAAGCACAACGTCAAGAAAAAGATCGTCTTCTCGGTCAGCTTGAGCAAAAAGAAGGCGAGCTTCATACCGATCTTGGTAACTTAGATAATGAAAATGAAATCCTAAAACAGCAACAAGCAGCACTAGAACAGCAGCTTGCAGAATATGAAGCAGAACAAGAGCGTAAACGTCAAGAAGAAGAAAAGCGTAAAGCAGAAGAAGCTGCAGCAGCAGCGGCTGCAAGCCAGCAATCGACTTCAAGAAGTTCTGGATCAAGTTCAAATTCAAATTCAAGTTCAAGTTCAAACTCAAATGCAAGCAACAACACACAGCATAGTGCACCAGCAGTAACAAACTCTGGGTTTATGCGTCCAGCAACAGGGACAATTACTTCAACATACGGACCACGTGCGACATTCGGAGGCCGTATGCACCATGGTATTGATATTGGTAAGAACGGGCGTACAGGTGATGTTCCAATCGTAGCAGTAGCAGATGGACAAGTTGTTCAATCTTACTACTCTTCAAGTTACGGTAACACTGTTTTAATCTCTCACATGGTGAACGGACAGCAAATTACAACTCTTTATGCTCACCTTGAGAATCGTGAAGTGAGTAATGGAGACCGTGTATCAAAAGGTCAGCGCCTTGGTATGATGGGTAATACAGGTCGCTCATTCGGACCGCATCTACACTTTGAAGTACATGAAGGCGGCTGGAATGCTTCTAAATCAAACTCTGTTGATCCATTAAAATATATTCCACGTTAATCCTAACGTAAACCTCGCAGTCTCGTACTGCGAGGTTTTTTTCATAATCTTTCATACTATAAACACTCATCCTCTTTTGACTTACGAAACATCCTTGTTTAAAATGGAAGTATTAGATAGAAGCGACATAAAACGTACAAGCCACACATAAGATGAAGGTAAAGTAGGGCATTGCACATGCGCGTGTAATGCCTTTTGTTGCACATGAAAGAGTGTTCGGGGAAATAAATGCACGCATACCGCTCAATCTATGCGTTTTTTCTTGAAATGTTTTGAAAGATCGTAACAAATAAGATAATCAATCGGCCCTTGTGGTTTGAGATCAAGTGGGAGTGGTGAGGATGAATAGCAAGAAATTGCTTCTCATACTAGTCGCTGTAGTGGCGATCGGCTTAGGAAGTATCTTTTTATTTACAGGCTCATTTGCATTAGAAGGAAATGAAAGGGCATCAACAACTGATCCAGATAATCAGCCTGCAGAAGAGGTTCAGCTAGAGGATATTGAATCACTTGAGAAGATTGCGAAGACACTCGCCATTATTCAAGAGCAATATGTAGAAGATGTGAGTGAAGAAGAGTTGATTCAAGGGGCCATTGAAGGAATGCTTGATACGTTAGATGACCCTTATTCAGTGTATATGGATCAGGAAACGGCAAACCAATTTGTCGAGTCATTAGGTTCGAGCTTTGAAGGGATCGGAGCAGAGGTGAGCATGACAGACGGCACGGTGACAATTGTTGCCCCGTTCCGTGAGTCACCGGCAGAACAAGCAGGTCTTCAGCCGAACGATAAAATTATTGAAATTGACGGCGAGTCAACGGACGGTTTATCACTTTATGAAGCTGTGTTGAAGATCCGCGGAGAAAAAGGAACAACTGTAACGCTGACAGTAGACCGTGCAGGAGCAAGCGAATTTTTAACGATTCCGGTTGTACGAGATGATATTCCGATTGAAACAGTAAGAGTCAGCACGATTGAGCGTGACGGAAAAACGATCGGAATGCTTGACATTACCTCGTTCTCTGTTGATACAGCTGAACGTTTTGAAGAGGGTTTGGCGGAATTAGAAGCACAAGGTATTGATGGACTATTAATTGATGTTCGCGGAAATCCGGGCGGCTACTTAGATAGCGTGGAAAAAATCGGTAAGTTGATTATTCCTGGTGGAGAACCAATTGTTCAAATTCAAGATCGTGCAGGAGAGCGTGTTCGTTACGTATCTTCATTAGATGAGAGAAAGCCGTATCCGATTGTCGGTTTAACAGACCGCTCAAGCGCATCAGCATCAGAGATTTTATCAGCTGCTTTAATTGAAGCCGGTGATTACGATGTAGTTGGTGAGACGACATTTGGAAAAGGAACGGTCCAGCAAACGATTCAACTCGGTGATGGAAGTGAATTGAAGCTCTCCTTATTCAAATGGCTGACATCGGCTGGGAATGATATCAATGGTGAGGGGGTCGAACCTACTGTTGAAGTGAAGCAGCCAGATTATTTCTATTCGGCACCGCTCACAGGAGATGAGACACTGACACTTGATATGATGAACGAACAGATCCGCAGTGCTCAAACAATGCTTAAAGGACTTGGTCATGAGCCTGGCCGCACAGATGGATATTATGATGAACAAACGGAGCAAGCTGTTCGTGCCTTCCAAAAAGCTCAAGGTCTGAGTGAGACTGGTGATATTGACGAAGATACAGCAGGCACATTGCAGCAGCTCATTGTTGATGAAGTCCGCGATGAGTCTAATGACAAGCAGCTGCAAACAGCGATTGAGTTGATTATTAAACAAGCGAATTAATTACGAAGAGGCGGGGGTGAAACGAAGTCTCTAACCGGGCTCTTATCGCGAGCTTTTCTTATTGAAAAGTTCGGATAAGGGCCTTTTGTATGTAATAAACATGGGTATTAGCGGACTCGCCGCTCCTGAAATATGCTTCGCTTTCCGTGTGGAGCTAGTGAGCTTCCTCGGGCTATTGCTTTATAAAATTATTATGTGAAGCGTTGTAGTTATAGCTAGTTTATTTAACTTCAAGTAACTCAACCATGGATTATAGGGTACTCACCGCTCCTGAAATATGCTTCGCTTTCCGCGGTGAGCTACTGAGCTTCCTCGGGCTAAAGCCCTGTGGGATCTCAGCCCTGCTCTAGGCACCGCAGGAGTCTTCGCATATTTCATCCGCTAGGTTATTCCATTGAGTAATCCTTATGTGGGGCCATTTAGTTGTAGTTCGGTTCAATTTATAAAAGGGCATACATCCATTGGTTTATTTTCTAAGATGATTGATCAGTTGTTTAAATAGGAGCACTATATAACCTCCTCGCTCCGTTGATTGGAGCGGAAGGCAATCGACTCCTGCGGGAAGTGCGTGGCCATGGGAGACCCCACAAGAGTGAAACGATGAGGAGGCTCCCGGACCGCCCGCGGAAAGCGATTGCCTGCAGCGGAAATCAACAATTATTGCAGGTAGGGCGCTTTAGTAGCTTTAGGTGCGTGACCAGGGAGATCCAACAGAACGTAGCGACGAGGAAGCTCCCGGGCCGCCCGCGGAAAGCGATTGCCTGCAGCGGAGGTCAACAACTACTGCAGGGGGATGTTTTTTTAGTTGCATTATGTAGTTGAAAAACAAGACTTCAGATGAGTGCAACGACAGGGAAGATATCGTCTGCCCATGGAAAGCGTGTGCTTGCAGCAGAGATCAACAAATGCTGTCAGGGGGAGCTGTTCACCCTCTCCTATGTAGGAAATTATCAAAAATCACAATTTCTCATAGATCCTTTATCTCTTTTCCCCTTATATAATGTAGAATAGAGAGAAAGAGTTCTGGAGGCGTTAGATGTATGATGATCGACATTCTGAAAAGCTTGGGACTTACGATTGGCTCATTTTTCGCCAACCCCATCTTGTACATAGGATTATTTGTGATATTTTTAATTGCGCATCGCCGCGTTCAAAAAGAACGGGTAGCGTTTCATACGCGAGTGACAGATAAGATTGCTGACTTTGTCATTCCGTTCTTGCCTGCACTATTGATTGGACTCCTTATTTCAGCCGCAACGCTTGGAATTGGAATTGTGATCACAATGGAAGTGGTATTTGTGATGATTGCGGCTTCGATTGTGATGGTGTTAACTACATCAGTCAGGTGGATGTCACCTTCTTATATTATAGGCCTGACACTTTTAGCTGTGGCGTTTGCACCCGTATTTACTGAGGTTATTATGCTGCAAAATATCGCTGCTTTTCTGAGCGGCTTCCCGCTGCATTATATAGCTGTTATTCTTGCTCTGTTAGTAATTGGGGAAGGACTCCTTATTTACCGTAATGGAGATGTGTATACATCGCCTGGTGTTGAACGAAGTAAACGCGGTAAATGGGTAGGATTTCAAGAGGCTAAACGATTATGGATTGTTCCGGTCTTCTTCTTTGTACCGACAGGAATCATTCCTGGCTTTGAGTATTGGCCGGTATTCTCTTTAGGTGAGACAAGCTTTCAGCCGATCCTGTTCCCTGTACTAGTAGGGTTTGGCCAGCGTGTTCGTTCCGCTCTTCCGAAAGAGCCTATTAAGATGATGGGCATGCGAGTGGCAGGGCTTGGGGTGTTTTTAGGCATTCTTGCAGCAGCGAGTTATTGGTATCCGTTTGTAGCAGTACTGGCTGCTTCCCTTGCGATCATTTTACGGGAAGTATTATGGATGCTTGCCAAGGCTCGTGATGAGGCAGGTCCATCATTTTACGGCTCAAGGGATAAAGGCTGCGTCATTTTAGGGGTGATCCCAAATAGTCCTGCAACCAAAATGAAGCTGCAAGTAGGAGAGACAATAGTTAAAGTGAATGGTCAGACCGTCCATGATGAGAACAGTTTCTATGAGGCGCTTCAGCTTAATGCTGCTGCCTTCTGTAAATTAGATGTGCTTGATCATTCTGGGGAAGTTCGATTTACGCAAGGTGCCCTTTATGACGGAGAACATCATCAGCTAGGTGTATTATTAGTAAAGCAAGACTATCAATTGCAAGATTCGGTGGTTTAAGCTTGAGATAAAGTAAAGGAGAAATCGTATAACGCATGTCAGAAATATTATTAGCATTGTTCGCCCCGTTCTTGCTAATGGTCATCACCACAAGAGTAACCTTTAGTTTGGTCGGAGCAAGTATTGTCACATGGATGGTCATTCTGTCTGTCATCAGTGTGTATGATAAACCTTGGTGGCTTTTGCTGATCGCCATACCTTCCTTTGCAGCAGGCGTCCTTATCGCTAAAAAAGTATTAATCAAACGTCCAGGTATGTAGCAGAGAGTCGAGAAATCGGCTCTTTTTCTTTATTTAAATACCACACAGTTTCAAATTTAAGGAAAATAAATGAGGACGTACGTTCTTATTATTTGCTTTTAACCTAGCTGGTTGTGATATACTATTGCTAAGAGATCATAGGTTCGTGAGGAGGTTTTTTGGTGGATCAGACATTTGAACTTAACTCGCCTTATCAACCAGATGGCGATCAGCCTGCTGCGATTAAAGAGATTGTAGCAGGGATAAAAGAAGGAAAAAAGCATCAGACTTTGCTTGGTGCAACAGGTACAGGTAAGACATTTACGATGTCTAATGTTATACAAGAAGTAAACAAGCCCACATTAATTATCGCCCATAATAAAACTCTTGCAGGCCAGCTTTATAGTGAGTTTAAAGAGTTCTTCCCAAACAATGCTGTAGAGTATTTTGTCAGCTACTATGATTATTACCAGCCAGAAGCTTACGTCCCTAGTTCTGATACGTATATTGAAAAAGATGCAAGTATAAATGAAGAAATAGATAAACTTAGACACTCGGCTACAAGTGCGCTTTTTGAGAGGAAAGACGTCATCATTATTGCCAGTGTCTCTTGTATTTACGGCTTAGGTTCGCCTGAGGAGTACCGCGACTTAGTCGTGTCTCTTAGAACTGGAATGGAAATGGACCGTAATGCCTTATTGCGTAATTTAGTAGACATTCAATATGACCGAAATGATGTCAATTTCACGCGTGGTACGTTCCGAGTTCGCGGCGATGTCGTAGAAATTTTTCCGGCATCTCGTGATGAACAATGTATTCGTGTGGAGTTTTTTGGTGATGAAATTGATCGGATGACAGAAGTAGATGCGCTGACAGGTGAAATCAAAGGCGAGCGAAATCATGTAGCCATTTTCCCAGCATCCCACTTCGTTACCCGTGAAGCAAAGCTTAAAAAAGCGATTGCTAATATCGAAGTAGAACTTGAAGAACAGCTGAAGAAAATGCATGAGGAAGGGAAGCTTCTAGAAGCACAGCGTCTTGAACAGCGAACGCGCTATGATTTAGAGATGATGGCTGAAATGGGTTTTTGTTCAGGCATTGAGAATTATTCACGTCACTTAACATTGCGCGAAGCAGGAGCTACTCCTTACACGCTGCTTGACTTCTTCCCTGAAGACTTTTTGCTGATTGTTGATGAGTCCCATGTTACACTTCCGCAAGTTCGGGGAATGTATAACGGAGACAGGGCTCGAAAAGAAGTACTCGTTAATCACGGATTCCGTCTGCCTTCAGCGCTAGATAACCGGCCTTTAAAATTCGATGAATTTGAAAAGAAGGTTTCACAAAGCGTCTATGTTTCAGCAACACCGGGTCCGTATGAGCTTGAACACACACCGAAAATGGTTGAGCAGATTATCCGTCCGACAGGCTTACTCGACCCAACCATTGACGTGCGCCCGATCGAAGGCCAGATTGACGATATGATCGGCGAAATTAATGCAAGAGTCGAGAAGAATGAAAGAGTGCTTGTCACGACACTGACGAAGAAAATGTCCGAGGATTTAACTGATTACTTAAAAGAGATCGGCATCAAAGTACGTTATCTTCATTCTGAAATCAAAACGCTTGAGAGAATTGAGATTATTCGTCAGCTGCGGATGGGGACGTTTGATGTGTTAGTCGGCATTAACTTGCTGCGTGAAGGGCTTGATATTCCTGAGGTGTCTCTTGTTGCGATACTAGATGCTGATAAGGAAGGGTTCTTGCGTGCAGAACGTTCATTAATTCAAACGATTGGACGTGCTGCTCGTAACTCTAATGGTCATGTCATTATGTATGCAGATAAGATGACTAAATCGATGCAGATCGCCATTGATGAAACGGCAAGACGCCGCAGCATTCAAGAAGAATATAATGAAAAGCATGGCATCACCCCTAAAACGATTCAAAAGAAAATTCCAGAGGTGATCCAGGCAACAATTGTATCGGATGAAGACGGCGAAACAACAGCCGCACCGAAGACGAAACTAAGTAAGAAAGATAAAGAAGCGATGATCGAACGAATGGAAAAAGAAATGAAGGATGCTGCCCGCGAATTAAACTTCGAGCGTGCGGCAGAGCTTCGTGATTTACTATTAGAGCTAAAAGCGGAAGGGTGAACAGGATGGCATTAGAAGAAATCGTCGTAAAAGGAGCTCGCTCACATAATTTAAAAAATATTGACGTGACGATTCCGCGCGACAAGCTTGTCGTATTAACAGGCTTATCAGGCTCAGGTAAATCTTCGCTTGCCTTTGATACGATTTATGCAGAAGGGCAAAGAAGATATGTTGAATCCCTTTCTGCCTATGCTCGTCAATTTTTAGGGCAGATGGATAAACCTGATGTTGATGCAATTGAAGGCCTTTCACCAGCTATCTCAATTGATCAGAAAACAACAAGCCGCAACCCACGGTCTACTGTTGGTACGGTAACAGAAATCCATGATTATCTGCGGCTTTTATATGCACGTATCGGAAAACCAGTTTGTCCGAAGCACGGGATTGAAATCTCCTCGCAGACGATTCAGCAAATGGTGGACCGCCTTATTGAATATCCAGAGCGGACGAAAATGCAAATTCTAGCACCGCTCGTATCAGGACGAAAAGGAACGCATGTGAAGGTGCTTGAAGACATTAAGAAACAAGGCTTTGTCCGTGTGCGTGTTAACGGAGAGATGCGTGAAGCAGCCGAGGAAATTGAGCTGGAAAAGAATAAAAAGCACAGCATTGAAGTCGTTATTGACCGAATTGTGATCAAAGAGGGTATTCATACTCGTTTAGCTGACTCACTTGAAACGGCGCTGCAATTAGCAGACGGACGTGTACTTGTTGATGTAATTGGTGAAGAAGAGCTGCTCTTCAGTCAGCATCATGCATGCCCTGAGTGCGGCTTTTCGATCTCAGAACTTGAGCCGCGGATGTTCTCGTTTAACAGTCCATACGGCGCGTGTCCAACATGTGATGGACTTGGTTCAAAGCTTGAAGTGGACTTAGAGCTTGTGGTCCCTGACAGATCAAAAACACTTCGTGAGCATGCGATTGCAGCCTGGGAGCCGACGAGTTCACAGTATTATCCGCAGCTCCTGGCTGCAGCGGCAGATCACTACGGCATTGATCTTGATCAGCCGGTGGAACAGATACCTGAAGCTTTATTTGATAAGGTGCTCCATGGAAGCGGACGAGAGAAGATCTTCTTCCGTTATGAAAATGAATTCGGACAAGTGAGAGAAAATGAGATTGTTTTTGAAGGGGTAGCGAACAATATTTCACGCCGCTATCATGAGACAAGCTCTGATTATATCCGTGATCAAATGGAAACGTATATGACGCATAAGCATTGTCCTAGCTGTAAGGGCTACCGTTTAAAGAAGGAAGCTCTAGCTGTAAAGATTAATGGAACACATATTGGTGAAGTTTCCTCTCTTTCAGTAAAAGAAGCAAAAGAGTTTTTTGAAAACCTAGAACTGAGTGAGAAGGATTATGCAATTGCTCGCCTTATTCTAAAAGAAATTAATGACCGTATCGGCTTTTTAATTAATGTTGGGCTCGACTATTTATCTCTATCGCGTGCAGCGGGGACTTTATCAGGCGGTGAGGCGCAGCGTATTCGTCTGGCTACCCAAATTGGATCATCATTAATGGGTGTTCTCTACATTCTTGATGAACCGTCGATTGGTCTTCATCAACGTGATAATGACCGCTTAATTCAAACGCTTGAACATATGCGGAATCTTGGAAACACCCTGATTGTGGTTGAGCATGATGAGGATACGATGATGGCAGCTGACTATATTATTGATATTGGTCCAGGTGCAGGCGTTCACGGCGGTCAGATTACGGCACAAGGGACGCCAGAAGAGATTATGAAAGATAAAGAGTCACTTACAGGCCAGTATTTATCCGGTGAAAAATTTATTCCGCTGCCAACAGAACGCAGAAATTCTGACGGGCGCTCATTTACTGTGAAAAAAGCAAGCGAAAATAACTTGAAAAATGTTTCGGTTACATTTCCTCTCGGGCTATTTATGGCCGTAACAGGCGTTTCAGGCTCAGGAAAAAGTACCCTTATTAACGAGATTGTGTATAAATCGTTGGCTCAAAAGCTTCATCGTGCGAAGGACAAGCCAGGGAAACATAAAGAAATTGCTGGTATCGATGAAATTGATAAAGTTATTGATATTGACCAGTCGCCGATCGGCCGTACACCTCGTTCAAATCCGGCCACGTATACGGGAGTGTTTGATGATATCCGCGATGTGTTTGCGATGACAAACGAGGCAAAAGTGCGCGGATATAAGAAAGGCCGCTTCAGCTTTAATGTGAAAGGCGGCCGCTGTGAGGCTTGCCGCGGGGATGGGATTATTAAAATTGAGATGCATTTCCTGCCTGATGTATATGTGCCTTGTGAAGTGTGTGAAGGAAAACGCTATAACCGTGAAACACTTGAAATTAAGTACAAAGGAAAGACCATTTCTGATGTGCTTGAAATGACGGTGGAAGAGAGTGTAGACTTTTTCGCTAACATCCCGAAAATTAAACGCAAGGTGCAGACCTTAGTCGATGTTGGGCTTGGCTACATTAAACTTGGCCAGCCGGCAACGACTTTATCAGGAGGGGAAGCGCAGCGTGTGAAACTTGCTTCTCAGCTTCACCGTCGTGCAACTGGCAGAACATTATATATTTTAGATGAACCAACCACTGGTCTTCATGTGGATGATATTGACCGTTTATTAAAAGTGTTGCAGCGACTTGTCGATAATGGGGATACAGTCCTTGTTATTGAACATAATTTAGATGTGATCAAAACGGTGGACCATATTATTGATCTTGGCCCTGAAGGCGGGGACAAAGGCGGGCAGATTGTCGCTGAAGGGACACCAGAGCAAGTGGCTGAAACAAAAGCTTCTTATACCGGCCGCTATTTAAAGCCGATACTAGAACGTGATCGTAAACGGATGGAAGATCAAATGAAAGATCAAATGGAAGAAAAAGAGTTACAAAAAAGCTAAAAGATTTGAAACATGATCGCAGGCTCATCCGTAATACAATAGAAGATGACAACAGAAAAGGTGCGTGCTTTTAGTGCGTACCTTTTCTACTAAGTATTATAGAAAATCTGACATGAGCTACATTGATTAAGGAGGCTTTAACGATGGAAGAGCGGAAAATGATTTTGAAGATGATCGAGGATGGTAAAATTACAGCTGAAGAGGGCATTAAGCTTTTAGAAGCGATGGATACGAAGGCGGAACCTGAACCAAGGCGTGCTGAGCCAGCTTCTCTATCAACAGATGTGAATTGGGATGAGGGAGAAGAGTATAAGAAACGCAACCGTCAATCCTCTTCTGCTGAAAATCGATTTGCAAGCTTCATTGACACGGCACTCCAGAAAATTAAAGACTTTGATCTAGACTTTAACTTTGGGTCTTCTGTTGTGGTGGACCACATTTTCCAACATCGTGACCTAGCACCTGCTAATGTGGACATTTCACTTGAAAACGGGTCGATTACCTTTGTTCCTTGGGAAGAGCCAGATGTTCGAATTGAATGTCAGGCACGTGTTTACCGCGTGAAAGATTCCGAGGAGGCACGTCGTGTGTTCTTGCAGGAAGCGACTTTCCGCGTGAACGAGCAAAAAGTATTATTCCATACCAAAGTAAAATCAATGAAAGTGCAAGCGACTGTTTATGTTCCTAAAACGACATTTGAACACCTGAAGCTCTATACGTTTAACGGTCAAATAAAAGGGGAACAGATTCATGTCGATACATTTGATGTAAATACGTTAAATGGAGCGATTTCTTTTAAATCCATCAAAGCGAAAAAGATTATGGCAGAAACAGTAAATGGTGCTATTGAACTCGAGCATCAAGAGTCTGATCTTGTTGATGTGAAAACGGTCAATGGAAGCATCTCGTTATCTGGAAAGGCGCAAGATGTGGATGCGGAGACAGTTAACGGTGGCATCACATACAAACTAGATGCTTTGAATGAGTCCGGATATGCTGACCTTAAAGCGACGACCGGCAGCATTCATTTATATGTACCGGAAGATATCCGCGTTGAAGGTAAGCTGAAAACGAATGTGGGCGGCTTTACAATGGACTTAGCCAACCATGAAATTTTAGATGAGAAGAAAGAATTTGCCCAAAAAAGCACAAGCTTTGTAGGGAACCAGCAGTCCTCACCACGAGTGAAAGTGAATGCTGTGACCTATACAGGCTCTATTTTGGTAAAAGACCGCTAAGTTAAATACACGTGAAGCCGTCCAGAAAATGAGGTGATAAGAGATGAAAAAATTAGTCAGAACACAATATGATCGCAAATTAGCTGGTGTATGTGGAGGACTTGCGAAATACTTTGGCATTGATTCAACGATTGTACGAATTATCTTTATCGTACTTTTCTTCTTGTCAGTCGGTTTTCCGCTTCTCCTTGCTTACTTTATCGCCATCTTCCTAATCCCTAATGAAGAGGATGTGCGTTAATCAATGAGATGGATCATAGGTCTTGTTATAAATGCTGTCATTTTATTACTCATTGCATATGTCTTTGACGGCTTTGAGCTTGCTGGATTTTGGGCTGCCATAGTCGCCAGTGTACTGCTTTCGATTGTGAACGCAATTGTTAAACCAGTCTTGGTCGTGTTGACACTCCCGATTACCATTTTGACATTAGGGTTATTCTTGTTTGTGGTTAGTGCGCTAACTTTAATGTTGACAGCGGCCCTTATGGGTGATGCGTTTGTGATTAATGGATTTGGCATGGCGCTGCTTGCTTCTATTCTAATCGCTTTAATCCAAACGTTTGTCGTTAAGCCGCTCCGTAATTAATTGACAAAAAGGTCTGGCCTCTAAAGGTCAGGCCTTTTTCTAGTGAAAGAAATGAGCAGTGCTTCTCATGTTCGTCTTGCTCCTTAAAACATGATAAAATGGAAAATAGGTTTTAAAACTGGATTAGAGATTTTAAATCGGCTTAAATGTGGGAAAGTGACGAGGTGGGAATAGCATGGCTAAAGTAACAGCAAATGATTTACTAGAACAATTTCAATTAGAGTTATTAGCGGGTGAGGAAGGAATCTACCGTCCGATTACAACGAGTGATATATCGCGTCCTGGTATGGAAATGGCAGGCTTTTTCACGTATTACCCGGCAAAACGTCTTCAGCTGTTAGGTAGAACGGAGCTCACGTTCTTTGAGCAGCTGACAAAAGAAGTTCAACAAGAGCGGATGCTTAAATTATGTACATACGATACACCTGGAATTATTATTTCACGTGGGAACGAGGCTCCTCGTGCGCTACTCGAAGCTGCTGAGCAAAACGGCGTTCCTGTTATGCGCTCGAAGCAGACAACAACACGTTTGAGCAGTAAATTGACAAACTATCTTGAAAGTAAGCTCTCACCAATGACAGCTGTACACGGGGTGTTGGTCGACATTTATGGGATTGGTGTGTTGATTACAGGAAACAGCGGCGTGGGTAAAAGTGAAACAGCTCTAGACTTAGTTCGCCGTGGACACAGATTAGTAGCGGATGATTCGGTAGAAATTCGCCAGGAAAATGAAGATACACTGGTCGGCCGTTCTCCTGAGTTGATTCAGCATTTATTAGAAATTCGCGGGCTAGGCATTATTAATGTGATGACATTATTCGGTGCCGGGGCCGTTCGTCCGTATAAACGAATTGTGTTATGTATTCATCTTGAGCTCTGGGATCAAAAGAAAGCCTATGATCGCTTAGGGCTAGAAGAAGAGACGATGAAAATCATGGACTCAGAAATTCAAAAGCTGACGGTGCCTGTACGTCCAGGTCGTAACCTTGCTGTTATTATTGAAGTTGCAGCGATGAACTTCCGTTTAAAACGCCTTGGTTTTAACGCGGCGGAAGAATTTTCTGAACGTTTAACGGATGTAATAGAAGAAGGAGACCGTGACGAATTCAACTAAAACGAATAAAACAAGAGATAGAGAGGATGTTTTAAATGGAAGAATCGATTGAACCGCTTAGTCGGATCTTTTTAGATATTGGTCCATTTACGATTTATTGGTATGGTGTCATTATTGGGCTTGGGGTATTTCTTGGCTACATCTTAGCTTCAAGAGAATCCGTTCGCTTAGGAATGCCTAAGGAAACTTTCGCTGACCTCTTGCTGTTTGCGATTCCAATTTCAATAATTTCAGCTCGTATATACTATGTGACCTTTAGGTGGGAACAGTTTGCAGACGATCCAATTCGTGTTTTCTACATATGGGAAGGCGGAATTGCGATTCACGGAGCTCTTATTGGAGGGGTCTTAACGGCCTATGTGTTCACAAAAAGACATAATCTTTCCTTTTGGCAGCTCGTTGACGTAGCCGCACCAAGTATTTTATTAGGTCAGGCGATCGGCCGCTGGGGCAACTTTATGAACCAGGAAGTATACGGCGGACCAGTGACGCGTGAGTTTCTAGAAGGGCTTATGCTGCCTGAATTCATTATTAACCAAATGTACATTAACGGCACGTACTATCATCCGACTTTCCTTTATGAATCGATCTGGAATCTGCTTGGGGTAGCCTTGCTTTTATACTTACGCAGAGTGAACTTGAAACAAGGGGAAATTTTCTTTACGTATGTGATTTGGTATTCGGTAGGGCGTTTCTTTATCGAGATTATTCGTTTAGATTTTTTACTTATTTTTGGCGTGTTAAAAACAGCTCAGGTCATTTCAATTGTATTAGTCCTTGGAGCCGTTATTCTATGGATTTACCGTAGAAAACAGCCTGGTACAAAACGATACTTAGATCCTGCACTGCCAGAAACAAAAGCAAAAGCTTCTTCTAAAAAAACAAAGAAAAAGAAGAAGTAAATAAGGAGTTGGAGGGGGAGAGAGCACATGCTGAAAAGAGGTTTCTTAGTCGGGCTCAAAACGACGTGGACACTTGGGAAAATCATTTTTCCGATTACGTTAATTGTGACGATACTAGGCTATACACCGCTGCTAGGATGGCTGGCTGATTGGCTTGCACCGTTAATGAGGTTTATTGGTCTTCCTGGGGAAGCAGCGATTCCGCTCGTTCTTGGAAATGTGTTAAATCTGTACGCAGGGATTGGAGCCATTTTGACGCTTGATTTAACAGTGAAAGAAGTGTTTATCCTCGCTGTTATGCTCTCTTTCTCTCACAATCTTTTTGTAGAGTCAGCGGTTGCGACCAAAGTTGGTATCAGAATGAGCGTCGTCTTAGCGGTGCGCGTCGGGCTTGCTTTATTTTCCGCTTTTATGATCAATCTTTTTTGGAGCGGAGGAGGCGAGCAGGCACAGTATGGATTTGTCTCAACGACTCCAAGTGCTGAGCCGACAACATGGCTAGGAATTGCCTGGTCTGGCGTGGAAAGTGCGACACTTGGTATCCTGCAGCTTGCTATGATTGTCATTCCGTTAATGATTTTTGTGCAGATTGCAAAAGAAATGAATTGGCTGCAAGTGATGTCACGCTGGATGGCGCCTTTTACGCGGCTGCTTGGCATTCGTGAAAATACATCCACTACACTCGCTTCAGGTTTGGCATTTGGCTTGGCCTACGGGGCCGGGGTGATGATTCAAGCGGTGAAAGAGGACAATGTCTCGAAGAAAGATTTGTACTTAGTTTTTATTTTTCTCGTGGCCTGTCACGCGGTAGTTGAAGATACGTTGATCTTTATCCCGCTTGGCATCCCTATTTGGCCGCTGTTAATTATCCGTCTTGTCACGGCAATTGTTCTCACGATGGCAGTAGCCTTCATCTGGAACAGGCTTGAAAAAGATCAACAGGTAAATCGAAAGGAAGCGACGACCTATGAACATTAATACAAACACTGAAACAGGTATCAAAACACTATTATTTGATTTGGATGGAACATTAATTAATACCAATGATTTAATTATTGCTTCATTCTTGCATACACTTGAACAGTTTAAGCCTGGAGAGTACACTCGTGAGCAGGTAATCAATTTTATCGGCCCGCCGTTAATTGACAGCTTCAGAAAAGTGGACCCTGAGCGTTATGAGGAAATGGTTGACGTGTACCGTACGCATAACCATTCCTTCCACGATGAGCTAGTCAAAGAATACGCGGGCGTTTATGAGACCATTAAGGAACTTCACGAAAAAGGCTATAACCTAGCGATCGTGACAACCAAAATCCGCAAAACGGCCTTGATGGGGCTGAAGCTGATGAAGCTCGATCAATTTTTCGATGTTGTTATTGGTCTTGATGATGTTGAAAATGCGAAACCGCACACAGAGCCGCTTGAAAAAGCATTGAATGCCCTTGGTGTCACAAAAGAAGGCGCGATGATGATTGGCGATAGTCCTCATGACATTCATGCCGGCAAAAATATGGGGATCCCAACAGCTGCGGTCAGCTGGTCAATCAAAGGGGAAGAAGCGATGCGCGCCTTAGAGCCGGACTACATTTTAGCAGAAATGAGTGATCTGCTAGATATCGTGGAGGCGAGATAGTGAGTCGAAAAACTGAGAGCTATCCGGTGAAAACCGCAAATTCCTTATGGCATATTTACCGCACAGTTCCGTTTTTTAAAGTTGTTAAAAATTTTATTGTCATCCAAATTGCCCGCTACACTCCTTTTCTAAAGGTGAAAAATTGGCTGTACCGTACGTTTCTCAGAATGAAAGTCGGACCTGAGACGGCGGTCGCCTTGATGGTGATGATGGATGTTATGTTCCCAGAACGTATCTCGATTGGGCGCAATACGATTATCGGCTATAATACCACGATTCTTGCCCATGAATATTTGATTAAAGAGTATCGGCTTGGAGATGTCGTGATCGGCGATGAAGTGATGATCGGTGCGAATACGACAATTCTTCCAGGTGTAACGATTGGTGACGGGGCTGTCATCTCAGCTGGAACACTTGTCCACCGTGATGTACCAGCCGGCGCATTTGTCGGCGGCAACCCGATGCAAATGATAAAAGAACGAGTCTAGAACCGCTTCAGCGCAGATAATGTGCTGGAGCGGTTTTTCTGTTCTAGAGGATTTATAGGAGAAAAAGTCGAATACTAAGCAGAATGGAAAAGTCATTGGTTTGTGCGGAGCAAGGGATTATGCGGTGGAGAGGGAGATTGCGTCGGTTGGAGACGTAATCGCGTCTTTTCAAATGGTAATAGTGTCGCTTGCTCAAGTAATTGCGCCGCTTCAAGGCTTAATTGCGCCTATTGGATGTAATTGCGCGGGTTGGATGGATTATTGCGTCGGTCTCAGACGTTATTGTATTCGTTCGAGCTATAATTGCGCCAATCGGCCTCACTGTCCCGCGGAAGCCCCAGCTTCTATTACTTTATAATCTCAAAAAAATCAGTCTTTTCAGTTGACGGTATGGTTATCGTCGTGTAGACTACATATAAATTCTTTATTTCGGTAGTATATTAGCGAACTAAAGTAAAAACGAAACGAACTGGTATGAGGCAGCCGCTTAAGCTGACTCACATTATAAATAGAGAAAACAAGGAGTGGAACGTGATGTCGAAGCCATTTATGTTTGAAAAGCCGATTGGAATGAGAGATACCTTACCTGCTCTTTATCGAACGAAAAAGTTGATTCGCGATCAGCTGACAACAGAAATGTCATTATGGGGCTATCAAACAATTGATACCCCAACACTTGAATTTTACGATACGGTTGGAGATGCTTCTGCGATTTTAGATCAGCAGCTCTTTAAATTACTGGATTCAAAAGGACATACCCTTGTGCTTCGTCCAGATATGACTGCACCGATTGCAAGACTTGTTGCATCAAGTTTAAAGGAAGCAACATTCCCAGTGCGTCTCAACTATCAATCAAATGTCTACCGTGCCCAACAGCATGAAGGCGGCAAGCCGGCTGAATTTGAACAAGTTGGTGTCGAGCTGATTGGAGATGGGACGGTCAGTGCTGACGGTGAAGTGATTGCTTTAATGATCGCAAGCTTAAAGCGTGCCGGTCTTGATAACTTTAAAGTAGCGATTGGGCATGTCGGCTATGTCGATGCCTTGCTCTTAGATGTCGTCGGAAATGAGGAACGAGCGCTTGTTCTCCGCCGTTATCTGTATGAGAAGAATTACGTCGGCTTCAAGGAGCATGTTAAAGAGCTCAGCCTGTCGTCGATTGATAAAGACCGTCTCTTAAAATTGCTTAAGCTGCGCGGCGGCAAAGAGGCGCTTGATCAAGCACGTCAATTGATTCAAACAGAACAAGGAGAACGCGCCCTTAATGAATTAACACAGTTATGGGGCGTGCTTGAGAGTTACGGTATTGATTCGTATGTGAAGCTTGACCTAAATCTTGTGTTGCACCTGAGCTATTATACGGGAGTTGTATTTGAAGGCTACGGCGGTGATCTTGGGGTGCCGTTAAGCAGCGGCGGCCGTTATGATCAGCTGCTTGAAAAGTTTAACCGTCCAGCGCCTGCAACAGGGTTTGGTGTGCGTTTAGACTTATTAACGGAAGCGATCGGAAAAACAGCACCTGCTAAGGAAAATGTATGTGTGATTTTCAGTAAGGAACGCCGCACGGAAGCAACAGAGTTGGCACGCCAGAAGCGTGAAGAAGGGATTTCTGTTGTCCTGCAAGATCTCTCTGGTGTTGGCGATGTCGATCAAATGAGCGAGCAGTATGATGATGTAATCTATTGCATTGGAAAGTCTAAAAAAGGAGGCGAGTAGAATGAGCGAAGTGTTAACAGTGGCAATGCCAAAAGGACGTATTTTTGAAGAGGCGGTTGAGTTATTACGTAAAGCAGGCTACCGCCTCCCAGAGGAATTTGATGATTCAAGAAAATTAATAATAGATGTCGAAGAAGAAAACCTGCGCTTCATTCTAGCAAAGCCGATGGATGTACCGACGTATGTGGAGCACGGGGTAGCTGATATTGGGGTAGCTGGAAAAGATGTCATGATTGAAGAAGAACGTGATGTGTACGAGGTGCTTGATTTGAAAATCAGCGAGTGCTATTTAGCTGTGGCAGGACTTCCGGGGTATGAGAAAAAAGACATTAACCCTAAAGTAGCCTCAAAGTATCCTAATCTTGCGGCACAGTATTTTAAAGAGCAAGGCGAGCAGGTTGAGATGATTAAGCTGAATGGTTCGATTGAGCTTGCACCGCTTATCGGCCTGGCAGATCGCATTGTCGACATTGTCTCGACTGGACGCACCCTGAAAGAAAACGGTCTGGTTGAGTTTGAAACAATTGTGCCGATTACCTCTCGTTTAATCGTCAACCCAGTCAGCTACCGGATGAAAGATGAGCAGATTGACCGTATGGTTGAACGTTTGTCAGGTGTTGTGGATGGTGTGGAAGCATGAGAATTATAGAAGTCACTGATTCAGTCAGTTTAAAAAGAGACTTGGATGCTGGTACGAGCGAGCAGCGAGAGGCTGTCGATGCGATTATTGAAGAGGTGAGAAAACGCGGTGATCAAGCCTTGTTCTCATATACCGAGAAGTTTGACGGGGCGCAGCTTGACGCACTTCTTGTTGAAGAGTCAGAATTTCTTGCGGCATATGAACAGCTGGATCCAGGCGTCTTAAAAGCTATTCGAGAGGCAATTGAGAATATCCGTGATTTTCACCAGCGGCAGGTGCAGCAGTCATGGATGACGACAAAAGAAGACGGAACGATCCTTGGCCAGAAAGTCACGCCGCTTGATGCTGTCGGCTTATATGTGCCAGGCGGCAAGGCAGCTTATCCGTCCTCGATCATGATGAACGTGATCCCGGCGCAGGCAGCGGGCGTAGGAAGAATATCAATCGTTACTCCCCCGCAAAAAGAAGGCACAATCCCGGCAAGTGTCCTCGTTACAGCGAAAGAGCTTGGTGTTACCTCTATTTATAAAGTAGGAGGCGCTCAGGCCATTGCCGCTCTCGCTTACGGAACAGAGACGATCCAAGCTGTCGATAAAATCACAGGACCAGGCAATATCTTTGTCGCTTTGGCAAAACGCGCGGTATTTGGACGAGTGGATATTGATATGATTGCAGGACCGAGTGAAATTGTCGTCTTAGCCGATGCGAATGCGAATGCGCAATACATTGCAGCGGATCTGTTGAGCCAAGCAGAGCATGACGAGAGAGCATCGGCCGTATTAGTAACGCCTTCAAGCGACCTCGCGGAAGCAGTAAAAACTGCCGTAGAGAAGCAGCTTGAAACACTGCCGAAGCGTGAGATTGCAGCAGCATCGATTCGCGATTACGGGGCGGTCTATGTGACGAAAGATTTAGATGAAGCTGTGGATGTAACGAATGAGTTAGCCCCAGAACATCTTGAACTTTTAACAGAAGATGCGATGGCGCTTGTCGGACGGATCCGCCATGCTGGGGCAATCTTTGTCGGACCATACAGCTCAGAGCCTGTTGGAGATTATTTTGCAGGACCGAATCATGTTCTGCCGACGAACGGCACTGCGCGTTTCTCAAGCCCGTTATGCGTGGATGATTTCGTGAAAAAATCAAGCATCATCAGCTACAGCAAGCAGGCGCTAAAGCAAAATGGAGCGAGTATTTCTGCCCTTGCTAGATTAGAAGGATTAGAAGCACATGCTAGAGCAATTGATATTAGGTTGGAGGATGAATAGATGAGACAGGCGAGACTTGAAAGACACACCGGTGAAACAAATATCGTTTTAGACTTTACCATTGACGGGGAAGGTGTTTCTGAACTCGAAACGGGTGTACCTTTTCTTACTCATATGCTCGATTTATTCACAAAGCACGGTCACTTCAATTTAACAGTGGATGCGAAAGGTGATATTGAGGTGGATGATCACCACACAACGGAGGATATCGGAATCTGTCTAGGAACGGCTTTAAAAGATGCTCTAGGCGATAAAAAAGGAATTAAGCGTTATGGCAGTGCCTTTGTTCCAATGGATGAAACGCTTGCCCAAGTCGTAGTGGACTTAAGCAACCGCCCGCATCTTGAATTCCGTGCCGAGTTCCCGAGCCAGAAGGTCGGTACATTTGATACGGAGCTTGTGCATGAGTTTTTATGGAAACTCGCACTTGAAGCTAGAATGAATCTTCATGTCATTGTTCATTACGGACAGAATACTCACCACATTATTGAGGCAATCTTTAAAGCCTTGGCGCGTGCCTTAGATGAAGCAACCACGATTGATGAGCGTGTTAAAGGAGTTCCATCCACGAAAGGAATGTTGTAGATGATTGGCATTGTCGATTATGGCATGGGGAATTTACATAGTGTAAGTAAAGCATTAGAGCGTATGGACATGCCTTATTTTCTATCAGCGGACCCGGCTGAGCTGGAAAAAGCAGACGGGCTGATCCTCCCGGGTGTTGGGGCGTTTCGTGATGCGATGAGTATTTTAAACGAAACAGGTCTCGCGCTGTTTTTGCGCAACTGGGCAAATGAGGGCAAACCGCTGCTTGGTATCTGTCTTGGAATGCAGCTGTTATTTGAAAGCAGTGAGGAGCATGGGCTGACATCAGGGCTTGGCTTGCTCCCTGGACGTGTTGAACGCTTCAGCGGGGTGAATGATTCGGGCCAGACGTATAAAGTACCGCATATGGGCTGGAATAAGCTGAAGTTTCATAAAGAAAGCTTGCTGCTTCACGGGGTAGAAGAAGGACATGTGTATTTTGTTCATTCCTATGTTGTGAAAACAGACGATAAGAATGTACTCCTTGCTACAAGTGATTACGGAAGAGTTGTTCCTGCCGTTGTTGGCCGTGAGAATGTATTAGGAACACAATTTCACCCGGAGAAAAGCAGCACGGTCGGAATGGCAATCCTGAAAAATTACGGGGCTTATGTAGAGAGAGGAGCGATTGCACGTGGCTAAATTTGAGATCTATCCAGCAATTGATATGCGTGATGGGAAATGTGTGCGACTTGTTCAAGGTGATTACAATCAAGAGACGGTGTACGGTGATTCACCGTTTGAGATGGCTAAATCATTTGCGGAAGCAGGAGCAAAGTGGATTCATATGGTCGACTTAGACGGGGCGAAGGCGAAGACTCGCATTAACCATGAGCATGCTGTGAAAGTAGCGAAGGAACTTAATGTGTCCGTTCAAGTCGGCGGCGGGATTCGCACGGCTGAAGATATTGCTTATTATTTAGAGCGCGGGGTTGATCGTGTCATTTTAGGGAGTGTCGCAGTCAATAATCCTGCTTTTACTAAAGGAATGCTTTCTACATACGGCGGTGAAAAAATTGCGATTGGTCTAGATGCGCGCGATGGCTATGTGGCGACAGACGGCTGGCTTGAAACCTCATCTGTTCAGGCAGTTGATCTTGCCAATGAGCTCGCACGTCACGGAGCAGAAGTGTTTATTTTCACTGACATTTCACGTGATGGGATGCTGTCCGGCCCGAATACAGAAGCGATTGCCAAAATGGCTGAGGCGACAGGGAAAGAAGTAATTGCTTCAGGCGGCGTCAGCAACTTGGCTGACTTAAAAGAACTTCGCGAACACCCGAGTGAGATCGGCGGAGCCATTGTCGGTAAGGCTTTGTATACGAATCAATTTACCCTCAAAGATGCATTAAAAGGAGAGTGAAACACGTGCTTACAAAACGAATGATTCCATGCTTGGATGTGAAAGAAGGACGTGTGGTCAAAGGCGTTCAATTTGTGGACCTCCGTGATGCAGGGGATCCAGTTGAACTGGCTGCCTTTTATGATGAGCAGGGTGCAGATGAGCTCGTATTTTTAGATATATCCGCCTCGCATGAAGGCCGTGAAACGATGGTGGAAGTCGTTGAAGAAGTAGCTGGAAAACTTGCGATTCCATTTACCGTCGGCGGCGGGATTAATACGCTAGAAGATATGAAGCGAGTGCTGCGGGCCGGTGCTGATAAGGTATCACTGAATACAGCAGCAGTAAAACGCCCAGAACTGATTCGTGAGGGAGCGGACTTTTTTGGCTCGCAATGTATTGTCGTGGCGATTGATGCGAAATATGACGAAGAGCTTGGCTCATGGAGAATTTATACCCATGGCGGCCGTCAAGCAACGGAGTGGGAAGTGCGTGATTGGGCGAAAGAAGCGACGCGTTTAGGTGCAGGTGAAATTCTGCTTACAAGCATGGACCAGGACGGGGCTAAGACTGGATTTGATCTTGCTTTAACAAAAGCGGTAAATGAAGTGGTCAGCGTACCGGTTATTGCTTCAGGCGGTGCTGGCAAAAAAGAAGACTTTGCCGATGTGTTTAAAGAAGCCAACGCGGATGCCGCACTCGCAGCGTCGATATTCCATTACAAAGAAACGTCTGTGGAAGAAGTAAAAACATACTTGAGAGAGGAAGGGGTGCTCGTTCGATGAGTGTAGAAAAAATCAAATTTGATGAACGCGGACTAGTGCCGGCGATCGTTCAAGATGCAACAAGTAAAGAAGTGCTGACATTAGCTTATATGAACGAAGAATCTCTGCAGAAATCTCTAGAAACACGAGAAACATGGTTTTACAGCCGTTCTAGAGAAGAACTGTGGCATAAAGGCGCAACTTCTGGCAACACGCAGCAGATTGTCGATATGCGTTATGACTGTGATGCTGATGCCCTTGTAGTGCTCGTCACACCGGCAGGTCCGGCATGCCATAAAGGAAATTACACATGCTTCAGCGATTCGCTTTTTGGCGAGAATATCCGTACTAATCCTACACGATTTGCGATTCTTGATGAGCTTGAGCGTGTCATTGCTGAGCGTGAGGCGGAGATGCCAGAAGGAGCTTACACTACATACTTGTTTGAAAAAGGTGTAGATAAAATCCTGAAAAAAGTTGGTGAAGAAGCGGGCGAAGTGATTATTGCGGCGAAAAACCGTGACCCAGAAGAATTAAAATGGGAAGTTGCAGATCTCCTTTATCATGTTCTGGTGTTGTTAAGAGAACAAAAGCTTCCATTAGACGAAGTGTTATCAGTGCTTGAAGAACGCCATAAGCCTAAATCATAAGAGACAGAGACTTATTCACATGTGGATAGGTCTCTTTTTATATAAAATTTGCTCAATATTTCACAAACTGGTCACAGAAAACAATACTATGTGATTAACTTCACAAACTAATCGTAGTATAATATGAGTGTAAGGAAGTTAGTGATCACTAAACCAAACCAAAATTTTTTAATCTATCATGTGAAATGTTTCACAAATTAATTTGCTAACTTGAAGAACACGTAAAATGAAAACAAGAGGAGAAGATGAACAATGTTTATGAATTTTTTACGGACGAACCGCTATGCAGCAGGAACTCTAACTTTGATTCGATTATATATTGGCTGGATGTGGGTGACAGCCGGTTTTGGTAAAGTAACGGGAGGATTTAGTGCTGAGGGATATTTAATGGGAGTTGTGAATAATCCCGCTGTGCTTGAGCAATATCCAACATACCATGCTTTTATTGAAGGGTTTGCTGTTCCTAATGCAGAGCTGTTCAGCTTCATGGTGGCATGGGGAGAATTGTTTGTCGGCCTTGGGTTGATCTTCGGGGTATTTACAACGGCAGCAGCCTTCTTCGGGATTATGATGAACTTTGCCTTCTCATTTGCCGGAACGATTTCTTCTAATCCGTGGATGATCTTATTTACCATATTCATCTTGGCAGCAGGAGCGAATGCAGGCAGATACGGCGGCGACCGCTGGGTAATCCCTTATATGAAAGGGTTCATTAACAATAAACGAAATGGCGGCCAAGGCATTCAAGGTGATGTGGCGAATGCGGCTTAACATTGTATAATAACTCAGGAGCATGCTGATATGTTCCTGAGTTTTCTTTAGTGGACAGGGCGAAGAGAATTTCTACTTAATAGATTATTTATTTCACATTCCTACTTCTCCTCGTTTATTGTATACTTGGGTGTATGAATGAGAACTTGGGGGAATTAAACTTCATGAACTTAACACCTGAAAATGAGCAAGAAAACCGAAATGTGGTTCCGTTTTATCGCAGCGGCGATTATTTCTTTCATAGAGGCATTATTGCTTATCGTAAAAACCATCTGAAGCGAGCAGTGAAATTATTTGAACGTGCTGTTAAGCTGACGGATCAAGAGCCGGTTTTTCATGTTCAATTAGCGGCAGTTCTCTCAGAAATCGGCCAGTATGAGAGATCGAATGACATTTTAGAGATGGTCTTAACGAACCATGGTGAGGATCAATCTGAATGTTATTTTTTCATGGCTAACAACTATGCCTATCTTGGATTATTTGAAAAGGCTGAAGAGGCCGCAAAGCGTTACATGGTATTAACTCCTGGCGGGGAATTCTTTAAAGACGCAGGCGATTTGTTGGATTTAATGCAAGTAGAGCAAAATGAAGCAGAGGCTGATGCGGACGACGAAGAAGATTGGGAGTCGTTTGATTTGTCATCTGATGAATATATTATTGAGCATGGCCGTGCCCGTACGCTTCTTAGAGACGGGAAACCAGAAGAAGCGCTTCCTATTTTGCAAGACATTATTACGGAGCACCCTGCTTGCTGGTCGGCGCATAATCATTTAGCTGAAGCACTTTTTCGGTTAGGCGATGATTCGGCGTTTGAACTAAGCAGAAATGTGTTACAAGAAGATGAGGGGAATTTATTCGCCCTTTGTAATTTAGCAGTATTTTATACGATAAAAGAGGATGAGTTGTCTGCAGCACCTTTTATTGATGCGATTAAACGCATTTATCCGCTTGATATCGAACATCATATGAAGGTAGCACAAGTGCTGGCAGCAGTCGGACATTACGAGCAGGTCATCGGACGGATTATGCGTGTAGAGCCCTTCATTTTAGAACGGGAACCCGATCTGTTCCATTGCTTAGCTGTGGCGTACTATCACACAGACCAGTATGAAAAGGCCTTATTTTACTGGCGCAGAGCGGGAAAGCTAGGGAATAAAGCTGCGGCAGAAATTCTTGAAAAAGTAGAGCAAGGCACCCTTTTGGCGCGCGATGTAGAATACCACCTGTGGTAATTGTAAAGAATTTGTGTTGTTTGAGCATATAAGTAGACACTTATATGTCTCTTGATTAGGATAAGGGTAGAAATCAATTTACAGCAGTGATTGAAGGAGTGGATTAGGATGAGTGAAGAAAAAGTGTATGATGTCATTATCGCAGGAGCAGGTCCTGCCGGAATGACTGCAGCTGTTTATACATCTCGTGCCAACTTAAGCACGATTATGCTTGAGCGCGGAGTTCCTGGCGGTCAGATGGCTAATACAGAAGATGTCGAAAATTATCCCGGCTTTGACCATATTTTAGGGCCTGAGCTTTCAACAAAAATGTTTGAGCATGCGAAGAAGTTCGGCGCTGAATATGGCTATGGCGATGTAAAAGAGATTATCGATGAAGGTAATTATAAGGTCGTCAAAGCAGGCAGTAAAGAATACAAGGCGCGTTCTATCATTGTTGCAACGGGTGCAGAATATAAAAAGCTTGGCATTCCAGGTGAAAAAGAGCTTAGCGGCCGCGGGGTTTCATACTGTGCCGTTTGTGATGGAGCTTTCTTTAAAGGGAAAGAGCTTGTCGTTGTCGGCGGAGGAGACTCGGCTGTTGAAGAGGCTGTGTACTTAACTCGTTTTGCTTCTAAAGTGACAGTCATTCACCGCCGTGATCAGCTTCGTGCTCAAAAAATTCTTCAAGATCGTGCGTTTAACAATGATAAGATCGAATTTATTTGGAATCATGTGGTAAACGAGATCAATGAAGAGGGCGGAAAAGTAGGCAGTGTCACAATTGAGAACACAGAAACAGGCGAAACAAAAGATTTCAAGACAGATGGTGTATTCATCTACATCGGTATGCTTCCGTTAAATGCGAGTGTGAAAAACCTTGGCATCTTAAATGAGGAAGGATATGTTGTTACAAATGAAGAAATGGAAACGAAAGTACCTGGCATTTATGCAGCAGGTGATATTCGTGAAAAATCTCTTCGTCAAATCGTCACAGCAACAGGCGATGGCAGCTTAGCCGCACAAAATGTGCAACATTATCTAGAAAGTCTCGCAGAAGAGACAAAATAATTCAAAAAACTGCAGAAAAAAACGTAATTCGGTCTTAATGAGTTTGTAACAAGGATGAAATATATATGGGGTATGATATAAATAAGTAATTGACCCCCTTTTTTATATAATTTGCACGGACACACCGTCCGTGCCCTTTTTTTGTCTATTTTGAAATGATTCGACAAAATCAACTCCCCATGCAAATTTTCCCTAATCCAAGTAATTGTGACGTTATCAAAATGAATGTATAATATTAAGGAGTAGTAGAACTGAGGTGAAGCTGTTGCAAAGGGTTACAAACTGTGTACTAGTAAATGGAGATCAAGCGTTATTGTTACAGAAGCCACGTAGAGGATGGTGGGTGGCACCAGGAGGGAAAATGGAGTCTGGTGAATCCATTAAAGAAGCAGTGACAAGAGAGTTCCGTGAAGAAACAGGATTTCTTGTGAAAGATGCGAAGCTGCGTGCCGTTTTTTCAATGGTCATTATTGAAGATGACAAGATTCAATCTGAGTGGATGATGTTTACATTTCAAGCAACACAGTATGAAGGTGAACAGCTTGAGGAATCACCAGAAGGATCTTTAAAATGGCAGCCGCTAGATCAGATTACATCCCTGCCTATGGCTGAAGGAGATAAACAATTATTCCGTCACGTGTTAGAACACGACGGACTGATGTATGGAACGTTTCATTATACACCCGATTTTAAATTGCTATCTTATCGATTAGATCCTGATCCATCAGATCCTGATCAATCTAAGTAAAGATAAGCTGAAAGATAAATTAAACATAAATAAGGTTATTTTTAATAAGAATGAACTAAATCTAAGAGCAGGTGATAGGCTATGACCAATCAAGAAGAAATACAAATCGTAATCATCACAGGAATGTCTGGGGCAGGAAAAACTGTGGCTGTCCAAAGTTTTGAAGACTTAGGGTATTTCTGTGTGGATAATTTGCCCCCTGCTTTAATTCCAAAATTTGTTGATCTCTTAAAAGGCTCAAACGGGACGATGAATAAAGTCGCACTCGTTATCGACCTTCGCGGGAAAGCATTTTTTGATCATTTATTTGAGGCAATTGATGCGATCAGCATTGAAGAAAACATCCAGCTTAAAATGCAAATTTTGTTCTTAGATGCAAAGGATGCCAAGCTCGTACAACGCTACAAAGAAACGAGAAGGTCTCATCCATTAGCTAAAGGCGGACTTCCGCTAGATGGAATTAAAAAAGAACGTGAATTGCTTGAAGAGTTAAAAGGCCGCGCCCAGCAGATTATTGATACAACAGAGATGAAGCCAATCCAGCTGCGTGAGAGAATTATCCAGCGCTTTAAAACGACGGACCGTCATCCATTCTCAATCAATATCATGTCGTTTGGCTTTAAATACGGAATCCCGATTGATGCCGACCTTGTTTTTGATGTGAGATTCCTGCCTAATCCTCATTATGTCGATCATCTAAGACCTCAAACAGGATTAAATGAAGAGGTTTCATCTTATGTATTAAAGTGGAGTGAAACACAGACATTTATTGAAAAGCTTCGTGACTTGCTGACGTATATGCTTCCTCAGTATAAACGAGAAGGTAAGAGCCAGGTTGTCATCGGAATTGGATGTACTGGCGGAAAGCACCGTTCGGTTACTTTAGCGGAATACTTTGGTGAGGCATTCTCAAATGAGTATGTCATGCATGTGAGTCATAGAGATATTGAAAAGGGGAAGGAAAAAACAACGTGAAGCAAAAGAAAATTGTTGTAATCGGCGGAGGAACAGGACTATCTGTATTGCTTCGAGGGTTAAAAACATTTCCTGTTTCGATCACGGCGGTTGTAACAGTGGCCGATGATGGGGGCAGCTCAGGGCGTTTGAGACAAGAGCTTGATATTCCGCCTCCAGGAGATGTTCGTAACGTTCTCGTCGCCCTTGCTGAAGTAGAGCCATTAGTAGAAGAGTTATTTCAGCATCGTTTTCAAAATGGGAATGGCTTATCAGGACATTCCTTAGGCAACTTGCTGCTAGCAGGAATGACTTCTCTCACTGGAGATTTTGCAAAAGGGATAGCAGAGCTCAGCAAAGTCCTAAATGTACGTGGAAAAGTATTTCCTGCTGCTAATCGCAGTGTCGTCTTACATGGTGAGATGGAGGATGGTACCGTGGTAACAGGGGAGTCTAAAATACCGCTTTCCAAAAAACGAATTAAACGAGTCTTTTTAACACCAGCAGATATTAGTCCGCTTTATGAAAGTGTTAAAGCTATTCAAGAGGCAGACCTTATCGTACTTGGACCAGGAAGCTTATATACAAGTGTCCTGCCAAATCTGCTCGTTCCAGGGATCAGTGAAGCTGTTTCAGAGTCAGAAGCAAAAAAGGTATATATCTGCAATGTGATGACACAAAGCGGAGAGACTGACGGCTATACAGCATCCGAACACCTCGATGCGTTGTTTTCTCATTGCGGAAAAGGTATGATAGATGAAATCCTCGTTCATGGGTCACCTGTATCTGATGAAGTGAGGAAGCATTATTCAAAAGAACATGCTGTCCCTGTTACTGTAGATACAGACCGGCTTCAATCAATGGGTGTTGGCATAATCTGTGATCATTTTGTTGTGGAGTATGAGAAAATGCTGAGACATGATGCGATTAAAGTATCTAAGGCATTGATAGATGTAATAGATAAAAGGTAAATGGCGTAAAAGGTTACTAGAATATTGGCGTGTGGTTTTGCAAACGATCAATTAGTAAAAGCGGGTCATACATGCGTGCTGCACGGCTGAAAGGAGTGAACGTAATGTCCTTCGCAGCCACTACAAAAAAAGAACTAACCCAGTTTGAGCAAGAGGATTGTTGTGCTAAAGCAGAACTTTCCGCTTTAATCCGTATGAATGGATCGATGTCACTTGGAAACAAGCAGCTTGGGCTTGATGTGACCACTGAGAACGCAGCGATTGCTCGTCGGATTTACACTTTAATTAAAAAGTTATATCCAGAGATTTTTGTGGAGCTTCTCGTTCGAAAAAAGATGCGCTTAAAGAAAAATAACGTCTATCTTGTTCGAATCTCTCATGAGGCAAAACGATTGCTTGAGCTCCTTGGAATCCTTGGAGAAGGGTTTTCGTTTATCCGCACGATCTCACAAGAAATAGTGAAGACATCATGCTGTAAGAGAGCATACTTAAGAGGGGCGTTTTTAGCAGGGGGCTCAATTAATCACCCAGAAACCTCATCTTATCATTTAGAGGTTTTTTCTCTCTATGAGGAACATAATCAATCTTTATGTGAATTGATGAACGAATACGATCTAAATGCAAAAACATTGGAACGTAAGAAGGGGTTCATCACGTATATGAAAGAGAGCGAAAAAATTACGGAGTTCTTAAACATCATCGGCGCACATCAAGCTCTTCTTTATTTTGAGGACGTGCGTATTATGAAAGATATGCGTAATTCTGTAAACCGTCTTGTAAACTGCGAAACCGCTAACTTAAATAAGACGGTAGGTGCAGCTTTAAGGCAAGTGGAGAATATCCGGCTGGTGGAACGTGAGATCGGCCTTGAGCAGCTCCCGCCGAAATTACGTGAAATCGCAGAACTTCGAATGAAACACCAAGATGTTACATTGAAAGAGCTTGGGGAAATGGTGGAGAGCGGTGTCGTTAGTAAATCAGGCATCAATCATCGTCTCCGGAAAATTGACCAACTGGCTGAACGTATTCGCTCTGGGCAATCGGTGGAATTAAAAATGTAAGACTAGAGCGAAAAACAGTAGAGGAGGGACACAGATGGCAGAAAAAGAAGTACAAGTTAAACTAAAAACCGGTTTGCAAGCAAGACCGGCAGCTCTATTTGTTCAAGAGGCGAATCGTTTTTCATCTGATGTATTTATTCAAAAGGGTGAAAAGAAAGTGAATGCGAAGAGTATTATGGGTCTTATGAGCCTTGCTTTGAGCCAGGGGACTACGATTACTCTTATTACTGAGGGACATGATGAGGCAGAAGCGTTAGAAGCACTAGCTGCCTATGTAGAGAAAGAAGCTTAAGAAAGGCGGCCTGATGCAGGGCCGTTTTTTTGTTTGGGAAGGTTTTTTGAAAATGAAAAACACACATGTTGGATAGGCGTGAGCTAGCCGCTGCTGAAATATGCTTCACTGGGTAATTTACTCTTAGAAATATGTATGAGTTGGGTGAAGTCACAGCTCAGTTCAAGTGAAAACACCGAACATATACAAGATAAAGTGCCTCAAACAAGGGTTATAGCAAAGTCGTCGCTGCTGAAATATGCTTCGCTTTCCGCGGTGAGCTGCTGAGCTTCCTCGGGCTTGTGCCCTGCGGGATCTCAGCCCTGCTCTAGGCACCGCAGGAGTCTACACATATTTCATCCGCTGGGTTACTGCTTTTTGTAATTATTATGTGGAGCGATTTAGTTAGGCTCAGTTCAAATTATAAACCGCTCTTCGTTTACTAAACCACTGAGCAAAGAACACGTTCGATGAGGGAGCACTATCCAACCTTCTCTCTCGGTTGATTGGAGCGGAAGGCACCGACTCCTGCGGGATGCGCGTGACCAGGGAGATCCCACAGGAGCCGTAGCGACGAGGAAGCTCCCGGGCCGCCCGCGGAAAGCGTGTGCCTGCAGCGGAAATCAACAACTATGGCAGGGGGGATGTCTTTTCAGTTGCCTTATATACGTGCAAAACAAGACTCCACTCCGCACGAGTGCAAAGATGAGAATGCTCCCGGACCCGCCCACGGAAAGCGTGTGCCTCCCTCAACACAAATGTTCGTGATCGTTCGTTCTGCACGTACTGATGTTAGCCACAACAAGAAAACCACCTGACAAAATAAAGTGTACCCTTTGTAAAGGACATTTTTAAAAAGCCTAGGCAGCCTTAATAAGATGATCTCTGTACTGAACAGGGGTC
>NZ_ATAE01000039.1 GCF_000474275.2 Alkalihalophilus marmarensis DSM 21297 | reverse complement strand
GTAGTAATGTTATTTATTATACAAAAAAGTACCCTATAGGTAGACTTTTTTTAAGTGTCTACTCTATAGGGTACATTTTAAAATGCCGGGTGGTTTTCTTGTTGTGCTTATTTTTTTGGTGAAGAAATGACTTCGTCAATTAAGCCGTATTCTTTTGCTCTTGAGGCAGTCATAAAGTTATCACGGTCTGTGTCGCGTGCGATTACTTCTAATGGTTGACCTGTACGCTCAGCAAGAATTTTGTTTAATGTTTCGCGCATTTCAATAATGCGGCGAGCATGGATTTCGATATCAGAAGCTTGCCCGCGTGTTCCGCCAAGCGGTTGGTGAATCATAACTTCACTGTTTGGAAGAGCAAGACGTTTGCCAGGCTCACCAGCAGCAAGAAGGAATGCCCCCATAGAAGCTGCCATACCGATACAAATAGTTGATACTTTTGGCTTGATAAAGTTCATCGTATCATAGATCGCCATACCAGCTGTGATCGAACCACCTGGGCTGTTAATATAAAGAGAAATATCTTTTTCTGGATCTTCTGCTTGTAGGAATAAAAGTTGAGCAACAATAGAGTTTGCTACGTTGTCATCAATTGCACTACCAAGCATGATGATACGATCTTTAAGTAGGCGAGAGTAGATGTCATAAGCACGCTCACCTCGGTTTGTCTGCTCAATAACTGTAGGAATTAAGTTCATAATCAGTTCCTCCTTATAATGGATTGTTCTAAAATCATTAGGCTGATTCTAGCTGTCTTGCCGCCGTTTGGTAAACAGTTTCTTATGTACGAACGGCTTTTTAAATATATGTACATCATACCTAATAGGTCAAAGAAGGTCAAATGTTTTGCCTCCTCTATTACATACTATTCCCTATGTTGGTGCTTAAACCCTTCTTACATCATAGCCGAATTTAAAGTAGTTCAAACGTGGAATGCTTTTGGCTGGTCTTAAAAGAAGTCAAAGAGCGACTTCATATTGTTTCCTCTAATTTTTCTACATACCAGAACACTCATCTCCACTTTTCTTGTCTAGCTCATTGGCTCAGGTATTCGGATGCTTCACTTTGTCAAACGAAGTCAAGAGCGGACTTCTCATTGCCAAAGCTCCACCACCTTCATACCTTAACGAGCCAAATTCACTTTTCTTGTCTAGTTTCGACGTCTATTCGCTCGAGGTTCTTTCCGTCCGTCAAACGAAGTCAAGCCCGGACTTCTAATTGACGGCCATCAAGACTAGTCGCTCATAAACGAGACGTCTTAACTTTTCTGTAGTATAATGGCTTTAGTTGGTCTGATTTTTATTTGTATTCATACTATTTTAGTAAGCGCTTACAACGCGTCTCACATATCTGGTTTTTATGGTATGATACTTTTACGGAAGGAAGGAGGAAGTTTATGCAGTTTGGTCTTTTTCAACAGCAGACAACAACATTAATTATGACGCAGCAGCTGCGCCAGGCGATTAATTTGTTGCAGTACTCCACAACAGACTTGTCCGCCTTCATACATGAACAGGCACTTGAGAATCCATTAATTGACTTACAAGATCAAGCTTCTATGCAAGCGGGGAGCGAATCTTCATATATAGGGGCACCGGCACCGAGGTCCGGTAGCACTAGAAAGAGTGAAGACGAGGCATCGCCTATTGACTATGCCCTTGTTGACCATAAAAGTTTGAGTGAGCACTTAGTTTCCCAAGCTGGGGAGATTGCTTTATCGGAAGAACTTGAGCGTCAGCTTCATTATTTTATTTTCAGCTTGAGAGAAGACGGCTACTTTTGCCGCCCGTTTGAAGAGGTGTGCAGTGATTTAGCGATCTCGACAGAAGAGGGAGAAGATGTTTTGCGTATTTTGCAAAGCTTTGAACCTGCCGGGGTAGGTGCTAGATCTCTTTCGGAATGTCTTCTCCTGCAGCTCAAGCATCTTTCAAATAAAGCGCCATTGGCTGAAATCATTGTTTCTCGGCATATGGAGGATCTTGCCTCTAAAAAATGGAAGACTCTTGCGGCTGAATTAGATGTGACAATGAGTGATATCCAAGATGTGTACGACTTAATTCAAACACTAGATCCGCGTCCGGGCACCCAGTACTCAGGGGAGCCTACGAATTATTTGATACCGGATCTTTCAATTACATGGAAGAATGGTGAGTTAGTCGTGCAGTTAATAGATGACTCCTTGCCGCCAATCAGGCTTAACCGTGATTATGAACAGCTTCTGCATCGTTCGAATCAAGCGGAAGTGACTGAATATGCTAAGCAAAAGTATCAACAGATTCAATGGCTTCTAAAAAGTATTGAACAGCGTCAACAGACGATTAAAAAAGTAGCCGAAGCGATTGTCCGTCATCAGCGCGATTTCTTTGAATCAAAAAGCGGGGTATTGAAGCCGCTGACACTAAAGGATATTGCTGAAGAAATTGATATGCATGAGTCCACTGTCAGCCGTGCAACCACTCATAAATACGCGCAGACACCGCGCGGGCTGTATGAGCTGAAAGCATTCTTTACATCAAGTGTGAAGAACGGCTTCGGAGAATCGACCTCCAGTCAATCAATCAAAGAGTTGATCAAAGAGCTGATTGCAGGTGAATCGAAGCAAAAGCCATTATCAGACCAAAAAATTGTCACATGGCTTGAGAGTGAAAAAGGAATTACTGTATCTCGCCGTGCGATTGCGAAATACAGAGATGAGCTTGGGATTCTGTCTTCCTCAAAGCGCAAGAGGTATGAATAGGAGATGAATAGTGACGCATGCTACAAGTAGTAATGTATTCGAAAGAGCAATGCCCGCTTTGTGATAAAGGGGAGCAGATGCTTCAAGAACTAAAAGAAGAGCTTCCTTTTGAGTTATCGGTAGTGGATATTTATAAAGACGATGACCTGCTGTTGAATTATCAACTGATGATTCCAGTTGCAGCGGTGCAAACAGAAGAAGGCATCGAAGAAATTGATTACGGGCAATTATCAAAAGAAAAAATAAGAAAACGTTTACTTCAGATAATTGGGTAAATATCGCTTGTAACAAGATCATATCCTTGTTAAAATGAACGTGAAGATAAGGATTTGATCTTTTTTTACCCATATCGGGACGTAAAATGACTGCGCGGGACACAAAATAACCCGATAGGAATTTTATGTGAGTAACGAATGAGGAGTTTTGTGTGATGCGAGTATTATTAGATATTCAGCAAAAATTATTACCAGACTTGCTCGATGTTATGGTAAAACGTTTCAAAATTCTCCAGTACATTCGTTTGATGCAGCCGATTGGTAGAAGAAGCTTATCCACAAATCTGCAAATGTCAGAGCGAGTGCTGAGAACAGAAGTGACGTTTTTAAAAGACCAAGGACTCGTTCACTTTGCCACATCAGGAATGACGGTTACACCTTCTGGAGAGGCGCTTTTTTACCAGCTGGAAGATGTAATGAAAGAATTGCTTGGTCTTAGAAATCTTGAAGAGCAAGTAGAGTATAAGCTTGGTGTGAAAAAGGTATTAGTTGTCGCTGGAAATAGTGATGAAGACCATTGGGTAAAGCATGAACTTGGACGTGCAAGTGTGGCTGAGCTGAAAGCCAAACGCGAACCAAGCGATGTTATTGCTGTAATGGGAGGAACCACACTAGCCGCTGTTGCTGAAATGATGACGCCTGATGCAGGAATGCGAGATGTCACGTTTGTGCCGGCACGCGGTGGATTAGGTGAGAACGTAGAAAATCAAGCCAATACAATCAGCGCCGAGCTTGCAACTAGAGCAGGGGCTCAGTACAGGCTGCTTCACGTTCCTGACCAACTAAGTGAAGAAGCTTATTCTTCTCTTGTATTAGAGCCTTCAATCGGGGATATCCTAAAGCTGATTAAATCAGCCCGTGTGGTTATTCACGGAATAGGTGAAGCCAATACAATGGCGTCACGCCGAGGATCTAAGAGCACGTTTATCGAGAAGATTGAGCGGGAACAAGCGGTAGCAGAAGCATTTGGCTACTACTTTAACCGTGAAGGTGACATTATTCACAAACAGCGTACAATCGGCCTGCAGCTTGATGAGTTAGATAACAAGTATGTGATAAGCGTTGCTGGGGGAGAATCTAAGGCAGAGGCCATCTCTGCTTACATGAAATACCGCCCAAGCGATGTGCTGATTACAGATGAGTCTGCAGCAAGACGATTGCTTGAAATTGAGTAAAGCATAATCGAGTAAACATAATGATGGTAGATAAAAGGGTAACGCCCTTTTTGATATAGATAGGATGCTAGTTACTTTAGTATTTCTTATCAAAAACTTACTTACTACTAGGAGGAATTTTATCATGGCAACAAAAATTGGTATTAACGGTTTTGGTCGTATTGGACGTAACGTATTCCGTGCAGCATTAAATAATCCGAACGTTGAGGTTGTAGCAATCAATGACCTTACAGATGCAAACATGCTTGCACACCTTCTAAAGTATGATTCAGTACACGGTGTACTTGATGTAGAAATCGAAGTGAAAGACAACGCATTAGTTGTAAACGGAAAAGAAATCAACGTATCTGCTGAGCGTAACCCAGCTGAGCTTGCTTGGGGCGATCGTGGAGTAGAAGTAGTAGTAGAATCAACTGGCTTCTTCACTAAGCGTGAAGATGCAGCGAAGCACATCGAAGCTGGCGCTAAGAAAGTAATCATCTCAGCTCCTGCATCTGATGAAGATATCACAGTTGTTATGGGTGTTAACGAAGACAAGTACGATGCAGGAAGCCACCACGTTATCTCTAACGCATCTTGTACAACAAACTGTCTTGCACCATTTGCAAAAGTTCTTAACGACAAATTCGGTATCCGCCGCGGTATGATGACAACAGTTCACTCATATACAAATGATCAGCAAATTCTTGACCTTCCGCACAAAGACTATCGTCGTGCTCGTGCGGCAGCAGAGAACATCATTCCTACAACAACAGGTGCTGCTAAAGCAGTTGCATTAGTATTACCTGAACTTAAAGGGAAATTAAACGGTGGTGCTATGCGTGTTCCTACACCAAACGTATCATTAGTTGACCTTGTAGCTGAACTTGATCAAGAAGTAACAGCTGAAGATGTAAATGCAGCATTCAAAGAAGCGTCAGTTGGTGCTTTAAACGGAGTTCTAGCATACAGCGAAGAGCCGCTTGTATCTGGTGACTACAACGGTAACCCAGCTTCTTCTACAATTGATGCATTATCAACAATGGTTATGGAAGGCAACATGGTTAAAGTCATCTCTTGGTATGACAACGAATCAGGTTATTCACACCGTGTTGTAGATCTTGTTGAATACATCGCTAAACAAGGACTATAATCAAATAAGATAGCAATGGGGGAGGAGAGTATGAGTACTAACTCCCCTTTCCGCTGTCAAGTATAGAGAGTAGAATGTGACTGGAGGTCCGATCTGATGAACAAAAAAACCGTTCGCGACATTGATCTTAAGGGAAAAAAGGTATTTTGCCGTGTGGACTTTAATGTTCCGATGAAAGATGGCGAAATCACTGATGAGACTCGTATTCGTGCAGCACTTCCTACGATTGAGTTCTTAGTAGAAAAAGGGGCAAAAGTAATTCTTGCAAGCCACCTTGGCCGTCCTAAAGGCGAGGTAGTAGAAGAACTTCGTTTAACACCAGTTGCTGCTCGTCTTGGAGAGCTTCTTGGTAAAGATGTCAAAAAAGTAGACGAAGCGCATGGTGCAGAAGCGGAAGCCGCTGCAAACAGCCTGCAAGATGGTGATGTGTTATTGCTTGAGAATGTTCGTTTCTATGCTGGTGAGGAGAAAAATGATCCAGAACTAGCTAAGGCATTTGCAAGCCTGGCTGATGTGTATGTGAATGATGCTTTTGGCGCAGCTCACCGTGCTCACGCTTCAACAGAAGGAATTGCGAAACACATTCCTGCAGTTGCCGGCCTTCTTATGGAAAAAGAACTTGATGTACTTGGCAAAGCATTATCTAATCCTGAGCGTCCTTTCACAGCGATTATTGGCGGTGCGAAAGTAAAAGATAAGATCGGTGTGATTGATAATCTTCTAGAAAAAGTAGACAACTTAATCATTGGCGGAGGCCTTGCTTATACATTCGTCAAAGCTCAAGGTCATGAAGTAGGGAAGTCGCTTCTAGAAGAAGATAAGATTGACTTGGCTCAGTCATTTATGGATAAGGCGAAAGAAAAAGGCGTGAAATTCTACATGCCAGAAGATGTGGTTGTCGCTGATGATTTCTCAGAAGAGGCAAATACAGAGGTAGTAGATATTGATTCGATTCCAGCTGATTGGGAAGCGCTAGATATCGGACCGAAAACACGTGATACATATCGCAGCGTAATCGAGGAATCGAAGCTTGTGATCTGGAATGGACCAATGGGAGTATTTGAATTAAGCGTATTTGCAAATGGAACAAAGGCAGTAGCTGATGCTCTTGCAACAAGTGATGCTTATTCAGTAATCGGCGGCGGAGATTCTGCTGCAGCTGTTGAGAAATTTGACTTAGCAGATAAGATGAGTCACATTTCTACTGGCGGCGGAGCATCCCTTGAGTTCATGGAAGGAAAACAACTTCCGGGCGTCGTTGCATTAAACGAAAAATAATACGAGGACGAGGTGGTTCACATGCGTAAGCCAATTATCGCAGGTAACTGGAAAATGAATAAAACGCTTGGCGAAGCAAAACAATTTGTCCAAGAAGTAAAATCAAACGTTCCTGCTAACAGTGAAGTAGATGCAGTAGTATGCTCACCTGCTTTATTTCTTGAAAGTCTCGTATCTGAGACAAACGGCACAGACCTTAAAGTAGGAGCACAAAATGTACACTTTGAAGAGAGTGGCGCATTTACAGGCGAAATCAGCCCTGTTGCCCTTCAAGACATGAACGTAGCTTATGTGATCATTGGTCACTCTGAGCGTCGTGAAATGTTTGCTGAAACAGATGAAACAGTTAATAAAAAAGTACATGCTGCGTTCAAACACAATTTAGTGCCAATCATGTGCTGCGGTGAAACAGACGCAGAGCGTGAAGCTGGAAAAACAAATGATGTTGTTCGCGAGCAAGTAGAAAAAGGTCTTAGCGGCCTCACAGAAGATCAAGTAAAAGAAACTGTTATTGCTTATGAGCCAATCTGGGCAATCGGAACAGGCAAATCTTCTTCAGCAGCAGATGCAAACGAAGTATGTGCATACATCCGTAAAGTAGTAGCATCTAACTTCTCAGAGGATGCTGCAAATGCAGTACGTATTCAATACGGCGGCAGCGTGAAGCCTGCAAATATTGCAGAGTACATGGCGCAAGCTGATATTGACGGGGCACTTGTTGGCGGAGCTAGCCTTGAGCCAAAATCATTTCTTGAGCTTTTGGAGGCAGGTAAATGAGCAAGAAGCCAGTAGCACTCATTATCCTTGATGGATTCGCCATGCGCGATGAAGTGTTAGGAAATGCAGTGGCACAAGCAAAAAAACCAAACTTTGATCGTTATTGGGACAAGTACCCGCATGCGACACTTGAGGCAGCTGGTGAGGCAGTTGGATTACCTGAGGGACAAATGGGGAACTCAGAAGTAGGCCACTTAAACATTGGTGCTGGCCGTATTGTGTATCAAAGTTTAACTCGTGTGAACCTTTCTATTCGTGAAGGAGATTTCTTTGAAAACGCGACCTTCCACGAAGCAATCAAGCATGTGAAGAGAAAGAATAGCGCACTTCATGTTTATGGGTTATTATCAGATGGTGGTATTCACAGTCATATCGATCATCTATTTGCCCTTCTTGAACTAGCAAAACGTGAACAAGTAGAGAAAGTGTACGTTCACGGATTCTTAGACGGACGTGATGTCGGACCAACATCAGCCGAAATTTACATTGAAGCGCTTGAGAAGAAATTAACCGAGCTCGGAACAGGCCAACTTGCCAGCCTGCACGGGCGTTATTATGCGATGGACCGTGACCGTCGCTGGGATCGTGTTGAAAAGTCATACCGCGCAATGGTTTATGGCGAAGGACCAGCTTATCAAGATCCGATTGAGCTGTTAAAAGACAGTTATGAAAACGGAATCCATGATGAGTTCGTCATTCCATCTGTGATGACGAATGAAGACGGTACACCAGTGGGTACGGTACAAGATGATGACGCGGTGATTTTCTTCAATTTCCGTCCGGATCGTGCGATTCAAATGTCACAAGTTTTTACAAACGAAGACTTCCGTGGGTTTGAGCGTGGACCAGCTCACCCAACAGGCGTTCACTATGTGTGTATGACGCACTTTAGTGAGACAGTCGACGGTTATGTGGCGTTTAAACCAACAAACCTAGATAACACATTAGGTGAGGTATTAGCACAACAAAACTACAAACAATTACGTATCGCCGAAACAGAGAAATATCCACATGTGACGTTTTTCTTCAGCGGCGGACGTGAGGAGCCATTTGAAGGAGAAGAACGTATTTTAATTGATTCTCCTAAAGTGGCAACGTATGATCTTCAACCTGAAATGAGTGCTTATGAAGTAACGGACGCACTCTTAGCAGATATTGAAGCAGACAAGCACGATGCGATCATCCTTAACTTTGCAAACCCTGATATGGTCGGACACTCAGGCATGCTTGAACCGACAATTAAGGCTGTAGAAACGGTGGATGAGTGCTTAGGTAAAATAGTCGATGCAATCATTGCTAAAGGCGGAGCGGCTGTCATTACTGCGGACCACGGTAATGCCGATGAAGTCACAACGCTTGATAATAAGCCAATGACTGCGCACACTACAAACCGAGTGCCTGTTATTGTGACACAAGAAGGTCTCACATTACGTGAAGATGGAATTTTAGCTGATTTAGCTCCTACAGTACTTGCCCTCTTAGGCGGCTCTCAGCCAAACGAAATGACTGGAAAGAAACTATTTTAAATTTTAAGGAGTGACTACATTATGACAATGATTACAGATGTTTACGCACGCGAAGTCCTTGACTCACGTGGTAATCCTACAGTAGAAGTAGAAGTATATCTTGAGTCTGGTGCGATGGGCCGTGCGCTTGTACCAAGCGGTGCGTCTACTGGTGAATATGAAGCAGTTGAATTACGTGATGGCGGCGAGCGCTACATGGGTAAAGGAGTTATTCAAGCAGTTGATAACGTAAATGACGTTATTGCTCCTGAACTTATTGGCTTTGACGCTCTAGATCAACTTGGTATCGACCAATTAATGATCGAGCTTGATGGTACAGAAAACAAATCTAAATTAGGCGCTAACGCAATTCTTGGTGTATCTATGGCTGTAGCTCATGCTGCTGCTGAAGCATTAGGTGTACCTTTATACGTATACCTTGGCGGATTCAACGCGAAGCAGCTTCCTGTTCCAATGATGAACATCATCAACGGTGGTGAGCACGCTGATAACAACGTTGATATTCAAGAATTCATGGTTATGCCAATCGGTGCTGAAAACTTCAAAGAAGCACTACGTATGGGTGCTGAAATTTTCCATAACCTAAAAGCTGTTCTTAAAGGCAAAGGCTACAACACAGCTGTAGGTGATGAGGGTGGATTCGCTCCTAACTTATCTTCAAATGAAGAAGCACTTTCAACAATCATTGAAGCAATCGAAAAAGCTGGTTACAAGCCAGGTGAAGAAGTTGTTCTTGCAATGGACGTTGCTGCTTCTGAAATCTACAACAAAGAGGACGGTAAATACCATCTTTCTGGCGAAGGTAAAGTTCTTTCTTCAGAAGAAATGGTTTCATTCTATGAAGAGCTTGTATCTAAATACCCAATCATCTCAATTGAAGATGGCTTAGACGAAAACGACTGGGATGGCTTCAAGCTGTTAACAGATCGTCTTGGCGGTAAAGTACAGCTTGTTGGTGACGATCTATTCGTTACAAACACAACAAAGCTTTCTGAAGGTATTGAAAAAGGAATTGGTAACTCAATCCTAATCAAAGTGAACCAAATTGGTACACTTACTGAAACGTTTGAAGCAATCGAAATGGCGAAGCGTGCTGGTTACACAGCAGTTATCTCTCACCGTTCTGGTGAAACAGAAGATGCTACAATCGCTGACATCGCTGTTGCGACAAATGCTGGACAAATCAAAACAGGTGCACCTTCTCGTACAGACCGCGTAGCGAAGTACAACCAACTTCTACGCATCGAAGACGAGCTGGCTAACGTTGCTCAATACGGCGGCCGCAGTGCATTCTACAACTTAAAGAAGTAATAAATGTATGAGAGAGAAGCGCATGACGATGCGCTTCTTTTTCTTTTGGAGATTACTTACCAATCTTGAAAAACAAGTACCTTAAACATGGGTTATAGCAAAGTCGCCGCTCCTGAAATATACTGCGCTTTCCGCGTGAAGCTGCTGAGCCTCCTCGGTCTAGGCCCTGTGGGGTCTCAGCCCTGCTTTACCTCACGCAGGAGTCTACGCATATTTCATCCGCTGGGTTATTGCTTTGTTGAAGAAGGTAGTGGGGTGTTTTATTTTTAGCTTCAAAGATGATCCAACTTAAAGTGCCTTAAACAAGGGTTATAGCATAGTCACCGCTCTTGAAATATATTTCGCTTTCCATGGGAAGCTGCTGAGCCTCCTCGGTCTAAGACCTCCGGGGTCTCAGCTTTGCTTTAGTTCCCATAGGAGTCTCCATATATTTCATCCGCTACGTTATTGCCTTATAGGATATTATGTAAAGTGATTTAGTTATCGTTCAGGTTCAATTCAAATTAAAAAAGACAGACATCCGCGTGTTCATTTGCTAAGATCACTGAACATCTGCTTATAATGGGAGCAACTATACGACATCCTCGCTCTGTTGATTGGAGCGGAAGGCACCGACTCCTGCGGGATGTGCGTGGCCAGGGAAGACCCCACAGGGCGTAAGCCCGAGGAGGCTTCCGGACCGC
>NZ_ATAE01000038.1 GCF_000474275.2 Alkalihalophilus marmarensis DSM 21297 | reverse complement strand
TGTGCGTGGCCAGGGAAGACCCCACAGGGCGTAAGCCCGAGGAGGCTTCCGGACCGCCCGCGGAAAGCGTGTGCCTGCAGTGGAGATCAACAATTAATGCAAGGGGACTCATTTTTCAGTGTACTTATGTCTGTTACAATTGAAGGGGATGAGAAGGCTCCCGGGCTGCCCGCGGAAAGCGAGTACCTTCAGCGGAGATAAACCACTACTGCAGGGAGGTGTTTTGTATAGCTCCAAGTGCATGGCCAGTATTTCTCCAACAAGAGATGAGCGTTGCAGAAACTCCCGGACTGTCCGCACAAAGCCTGTACCTGCAGTGGAGATCAATAACTATGGCAGGTGATTCTGTAATTTATGTTGTTACAACACTCTTATTTGTGGTAAAGTTATAGAAGCGCATATTGTGCTTGGAGGTGTAGAAGGGGTGCAAACGGTTGCTTTTGTTTTATTAATTATCGTCTCAATCGCGTTAATTGCGGTTGTTCTACTTCAATCTGGACGTAGTGCTGGTTTATCTGGTGCAATCTCTGGTGGAGCAGAACAATTAGTAGGTAAGCAAAAAGCGCGTGGAATTGATGCAGTGTTAAGCCGAGCGACAGTTGTTCTTGCGGTATTGTTCTTTGTCTTAACAATTGCCGTCGCATATTTCATGTAATTACTAAGCAGCGGGTGCGATACCTGCTGCTTCTTTTGTTAGGGCAGCATAAAGATATAGAGAATGTATGGAAAAGAAGATTGTAAAACATATCAATCGGGTACAATCATAGTAACAGCAGAGAAGGGTGAGAGAGATGATCGGATGCCTCTGTTTGCATGGCTTTACCGGTGAACCGTGGGAAGTGGAGCCTGTGGCCTCTCATTTGCAAAAACTAGGGTGGCTTGTCTACGCCCCAACGCTTCCTGGACACGGACCTAGCGGCAATTTAAAAGACGTTACGTATAAAGAGTGGGTGTACATGGCTGAAGTGGCGGTCAAAGAATTATTAGACCGCTGTGAAAAAGTGTATGTGATTGGTTTTTCAATGGGCGGTATGTTAGCCTGTTATATAGCTTCTAAATATCCTGTATCAAAGCTGGTGCTCCTTAGTGCCGCAGCTTATTACTTGAATCCAATGCAGCTGTTGCAAGATTTGAAAGAAGCTGTACGAATGCAGTTTCGCGGTGAGTTAAAGGATGATTTCACTTATAACTTATACCGTAAAAAAGTTCTTGAAACCCCCATGGCTGCGGTTTTTCAATTTATGCAGGCAGTGAAACTGATCCGGCCGTATTTAGCTAAAGTAAATATTCCCACTCTAATTATTCAAGGGGGAAAAGACGGTGTGGTCCCCAAAAAAAGTGCGCAGTATTTATTCGATATGATTACCTCAGAGGAGAAGGAGCTTCGCTTTTTAGAGAAGTCGAATCATATGATCTGCCACGGCTTTGAACGTGACGTATTAATTGAAGTAATTGAAGAATTTTTATTTGACGGAACCGATATAGATTCATTTAAATCAAGAGAGGAAGACGAACATGAAAGTAGTAGCACCTAAGCCATTTACATTTGAAGGAGGAGACCGTGCGGTTCTTCTGTTGCATGGTTTCACAGGAACAACGGCCGATGTGAGAATGATCGGACGCCACTTACAAAAAGAAGGGTACACATGCCATGCCCCTTTATACAAGGGTCACGGAGTCCCCCCTGAAGAGCTTGTTCATACAGGTCCTGAAGATTGGTGGGAAGATGTAGAGGCAGGCTATAACTACCTAAAAGAAAAAGGCCATGAGGAAATTGCGGTGTGCGGGCTTTCTCTTGGCGGGGTATTCTCCCTGAAAATCGGGTACACTTTACCTGTAAAGGGTATTGTGCCAATGTGCGCGCCCGTTCGCCCAAAAACAGAGGATGCGATGTATAAAGGCGTTCTTGCCTATGCCCGTGAGTATAAAAAGCGTGAACAAAAGTCAGATGATGTGATCAATCAAGAGATGGAAGCATTTAAACCGATGGGAACGCTAAGTGCCCTTCGTAAGTTAATTCAAGATGTTCACAATCATCTCGATCATATTTATTCTCCAACTTTCGTGGTGCAGGCTAGAAATGATGAGATGATTGACACCGAGAGTGCAAATATCATCCATGATCAAATCGAATCAGATGAAAAATCATTAAAATGGTATGAGGAATCAGGCCATGTTATTACATTAGATAAAGAAAAAGAACAGCTTCATGAAGATATTCTTCAATTTTTAGAAGGATTAGACTGGACTGTATAGAACAGAACAGGCGGGGCTGTTTGTACCGAAAGGAGATTATAAAATGAATGAAGAACAAATCCAGCAACTGTTGACCTACTTTCGCGACGAAGCCGAGAAGCCCGTTTCTGTAGCTGAGCTTGAAGAGGTTTTTCAAGTAGAAGGTAGCGAGAACTTTAAAGAGCTAGTGAAATCATTAAATGAAATGGAGGCCCGTGGTCTTGTCGTTCGTACAAGAAGCGACCGTTACGGGGTTCCGGAAAAAATGAATCTTGTCAGAGGCCGTGTACAAGGACATGCGAAAGGGTTCGCCTTTATTATCCCTGATATTGAGGGAGAGAAAGATGTGTATGTATCTCAAGCAGACCTTGAAAGTGCGATGAATGGTGATACGGTACTTGTCCGTTTGCACCAGCATTCAAGAGGAGACAGGCCTGAAGGAAAGGTTGTCCGTATTTTAGAGCGTGGTGTCACCGATGTAGTGGGGACGTACTTAGATCATGATTCATACGGAATGGTTGTAGCTGATGACAAGCGTATTCCAAATGATATTTTAATTCCGAGCACTGCAAATAAAGGTGCTGTTGACGGCCATAAAGTCGTCGTATCGATTACAAAGTACCCTGAAGGCAGAATGAGTGCAGAAGGGGAAGTAACGAAGATTCTTGGTCATAAAAATGATCCAGGGATGGACATTCTCTCTATTATTTATAAGCATGGCATTCCGCTTGAATTTACCGATGAAGTGCTTCAGCATGCCAACTCAATTAGTGATGAAATCGATCCGAAAGATATCGAGGGCCGCCGTGACCTTCGAGATGAAGTGATCGTCACGATTGACGGGGCTGATGCAAAAGATCTAGATGATGCAGTTCATGTAAAGCAGCTTGGTAACGGCAACTTCTTACTTGGTGTTCATATTGCTGATGTCAGCCACTATGTCACAGAAGGATCGCCTATTGATAAGGAAGCGGCTGACCGGGCAACAAGTGTGTATTTAGTAGATCGAGTTATTCCAATGATTCCACACCGTCTTTCAAATGGAATCTGTAGTTTGAATCCACAAGTGGACCGTTTAACATTATCGTGTGAGATGGAAATCACGCCTGATGGACAAGTGGTTAACCACGAGATTTTCCAAAGTGTGATTAAAACGACTGAACGAATGACTTATTCAGATGTGAATAAGATTCTAGTGGATAATGATGAAGAAGTAAAAGCTCGCTATGAGTCCCTTGTTCCAAATTTTGAAGCAATGGAGAAGCTAGCGGCTATTCTTCGCAATAAACGCTTTGAGCGCGGAGCCATTGATTTTGATTTTAAAGAAGCAAAGGTTCTTGTGGATGAAGAAGGCAAAGCAAATGATGTCGTGCTTCGTTCTCGTTCTGTAGCTGAGCGCTTAATTGAAGAATTTATGCTGGCAGCGAATGAAACGATTGCTGAGCATTTCCACTGGCTGAAGCTGCCGTTTGTTTATCGTATTCACGAAGACCCGGATGCTGAAAAGCTCACTAAATTCTTAGAGTTTATTACAAACTTCGGCTATGTCGTACGCGGAAATGCCAACACGGTTCATCCACGTGCGCTGCAGAAGCTTTTAGAAGAAGTTCGAGGCGAGCCTGAGGAAACGGTGATCAGTACGGTTATGCTTCGTTCGATGCAGCAAGCAAAATATGACCCGAACAGCTTAGGCCACTTTGGGTTATCAACAGAGTTCTACACACATTTCACATCTCCAATCCGTCGTTACCCGGATCTACTTGTCCACAGATTAATTCGTACGTATTTAATCAAGGGTAATGTCGATGCCGAGACGCAAGAGCATTGGCGTGAAAAACTGCCAGATCTTACTCGCCACGCATCGGAAATGGAGCGTCGTGCAGTAGAGGCAGAACGCGATACGGACAGTGTGAAGAAAGCTCAATATATGGAAGATAAAATTGGTGAAACGTTCCCTGGCATGATCAGCGGCGTAACCAACTTTGGCTTGTTTGTAGAGCTTGAGAACACAATTGAAGGTCTTGTGCATGTCAGCTACTTAACAGATGATTACTATCACTATGATGAGAAGCAATATGCGATGATTGGTGAGCGTACCGGACAAGTCTTCCGTATTGGAGATGAAATTGAAGTTCGAGTGATTAATGTCAATGTCGATGAAGCTTCAATTGATTTTGAAGTAGTAGGCATGAAGCCGCGTAAACCGCGTGAAGGGCGCAGCCGTCCGAAAGTCATTGAAGGTGGTAAACGAAAAAAACGCGCAGGTCAAGGCGGCGAAGAAGGCGACCGTAGACGAGGCGGACGCAGTAAAAAAGGAAACAGCAAAGGGCTTAATTTAAGCGAGGGCGGTAATGGTTCTAGTAAGAAGAAAAAGAAACGTGCTTTTTATGAGAATGCGCCAAGTGTGAAGCGTAAAAAAGGACGTAAGAAAAAGCGTTAACACTCATGCAGGCTGTCTATCCAAGTAGGCAGCCTTTCCTTTTATTACAGAGAAGACTCCACATGCGCTGATTGACGCATTCCGCTTCTATTTGCTAAGATGAAAGAATGAAGAATGACGAGGTGTCGGACAATGGCTGGAACAGAAGGAAAAGTAATTGCCCAAAATAAAAAAGCAAGACATGATTATTTCATTGAAGAAACATATGAAGCAGGTATGGTACTGCAAGGAACTGAGATTAAATCGATGCGTGCCGGCCGTATGAATTTAAAAGACTCGTTTGCGCGGATTAAAAACGGGGAAGTATACCTTCATAACGCTCATATCAGCGAGTATGAACAAGGAAACCGTTACAATCATGAACCAGAACGTGCCCGCAAGCTGCTGCTTCACAAAAAGCAAATCAATCAGTTAATTGGTTTAACTAAGCAGCAAGGTTACTCACTTGTTCCTTTAAAGGTCTATATTAAAAACGGCTATGCCAAGATTTTAATCGGCCTTGCTAAAGGTAAGAAGAATTTTGATAAACGTGAAACGCTTAAGCGTAAGGATGCCAAACGTGAAGTAGAACGTGCATTAAAGGACCGGATGAGAGGGTAACACTTCCAGTTGCAAGAAAAAGTAAGGGATGCTATAATAAGAAGTCCAGAGCACAGATGTTCTGGGCTTTTGATTACAACGGATGGCTTCGGTAACACGAAGAGATCCCACATATTTTTTACAGCATGGGGACGTTTAGGATTCGACAGGGATAGGTCGTGCTTATGTTGCGAGTCGAGGGGGTCGGCCTCGTTAAAACGCCAAAGCCTATAACTGGCAAAGAAAACAACAACTTCGCAGTAGCTGCCTAATAGCACTCTGCGGTTCCACCCTCCATCGCCCATGTGGTAGGTACTGGAACTCACTCTAAGTGGGCTACGCCGGTTGCTCTCCGTCTGTGAGCGAAGGAAGAGATTGATCAGACTAGCCGTTCGGACGCCTGTTACTGGGCAGAAGAATTGGCGAAATGCTAATACAGTAACTACACTCGTAGAAGCATAAGTGTCGTTGTTTCTGGACGTGGGTTCGATTCCCACCGTCTCCACCATACTTATACCGTCAACCCGATCACTGCACCAGGTGATCGGGTTGTTTTGTGTACGAAAAGTCTATTTATCATGAGAAGCTGATGTTATCCACTTCTTATTCACATATTCAATAGACAAAAGGAAAAAACTAGATTATAGTACGATTATCCACAGAGACGAATTAAAAATTAGGTAGGGGAGGTGTGTGTTGGATGGGCAAAGGGTTACTTATCGTAAGTTTTTTGTTATCAGCTATTGTGAGTTCTTACAGCCATGTACTCTTACTAGAAGATCATCACGATCATCCTGCATACATTACCCATGAACTAGAAGAGCTAGAAAAGCTGGGAGGACTGAGCTCTGGACCAACCATTGAATATACAGGCTATGTTTTAAAGGCTTATGTCTTGGCTTGTGCAGACAGTATTTCAGCTCATCTCCAGTTTTACCTGAAGTCATCTATTCCTTTACTTAAGATAAAGAGCCTACTCATGACGATCAAATATCAAAGTACTTTTTTTGCTCACTCTAATGTTATTCACAAGTTATAAACAACTCGCACATTAGAGGAGATGAAATCATGAATAATGATATTAAAGAACCGTTTACAGGACTTTTGGTAGGAATTGTGTTAATGATTATTGTGTTTCTGGTCGCTCATTTTGTCTTTGGCTTAGAAGCATTCTCTTAATAAAATCAGAGAATGGCATAAAAACTAACGGTTTTATTTTTGGGGTAGAAAAAAACAGTAATAGAAATAGCGTGCCAATTCGCAATGCTTTGGTACGCTTATTTTTTGTTAATATACCAACATCTTATTAGTTTTATATACTAAACTAACATAGGTTTCAGCTTACCATTTGGCTGCTGTCCATAAGTCTTTATTCTCCTTATATTTTTTATGCTAATAATGCTGTTAATTACGCGATATACAATAAAAGCCGGGTGCCGGAGAAGATTGTGTATATGGGCTACTTTCCCGTAGAAAGGCAATATTGAAGGAATAAGCCTATCTTACTCACTTGTTATAAGAAAAAAACACAGTAGCAAACAGAGGGAAGGTTTTGCGAAAAAAAGCATTCCTCAAAAAGGAATGCTATCATATTAATTAAATTAACTGTGCACCACCATCATCACAATAACAGATCCTGTTGTAAATCCATTTTTTTGTTAAGTGAACGTAAGATTGAGCGATGTTTTCAGCTTGTGCAAGGCATGTTCACGGGAAGTTGTTCAGCATTCCTGTGAACATGCCTTCTTGCGTATATCGGTGTATTTACAATACCAAGTGATACAACATTTACGCGCATTAGTGATAGGCTCAATAGCAAGTCTTCTTACTAAACCATCGAGTGTTTTTTATTGGCAACAAGATGTTTTATTTTCGAAAAGGACCTAATTTATTCTTAAATTTACGCTTTCAATGCTTGCTGAACCAATTTTTTCAATTGAGTTGGTTGTCCGATAAGATTTGTTAAATCATTTGAAGTTTTACTCGTTTCCCCAGCTGCAATGGTCTGGTAAATACCTGCAATTAGTTCAACTACTGGTGCAGGTAATCCAACATTGCCAAGATAATCTTTCATTTGATCAAAAGATACCTTTTTATGTGAAACTTGTTTACCTGAAACCTCTGAAACAACTTCTGATAGCTCATCGAAAGTCCAAGGTGATGGGTTGACAAGGTTGTATGATTTATTTTCATGTCCTTCTCCCGTTAATACAGCAGCAGCAGCTAGTGCAAGATCTTCACGGCTTACGGCATTTAGCTTGCCGTCGCCTGTGTTTGTTACTAATTCACCAGTTGCTACTGAGCCAGCTAAGCTTTCATCAATGAATACATCTGAATAAAGTGAATTACGCAAGAATGTATAGGGTACGCCAGTTGAACGAATTGCATATTCTGTTGCCATATGGACATGTGCAAGATCGATTTGGGATGTTTCACCAAATGCATAACTTGTGTAAGCTATGTGTTTTACACCAGCATCTCGTGCAGCTTGGACGACATTTGCATGTTGACGAATACGAAGAGTATTATCTGAATCCGGTCCTGAAACAAAAAGAACCTTTGAAGCATCTTTAAAGGATGTTTTCATTGACTCGTAGTCCATGTAATCGCCATGACGAACTTCTACACCCAGTTCGGCAAGGGCATCAGCTTTTTCTACATTGCGAACGCTAGCGATAATTTCACTTGCAGGAATAGTTTTTAATAGTTCTTGAATGACACGGTTTCCATAATGACCTGTTGCACCAGTAATAACGATAGACATATAAAATTCCTACCCTTCTATTTGCAGATTATTTCAAGAGGTTTTAGTGTAACCAATAACGTTACAACTAATATGAAAAAAATAGCTCTAAATAGAGCCGGTTTTCTCTTTTAGTTCAGACACCAAGTGTTTGAGTGTAACTTGAGCCAATTCGTGCTCCATTGCAGATTGTGCTTGCAACATCTTTGTCCGAAAAACAGACTCAATATTTGCGCCTACTGGACACTGTGGATTGGTTTCATCATGAAAATTGAAAATATCTTCATTATCTGCAACTTCAACTGCTTTATATACATCAAGTAAAGTAATCTCATCAAGTCCTTTTTGTAAATAGGTACCCCCTGCACCGGCACGTACATAGACCAACCCAGCTTTCTTCAACATGCCAATAATACGGCGAATAATGACAGGGTTCGTATTGACGCTTTCAGCAATGAAATCGGAAGTACATGAAGATGGACTTAATGCAATTAACGATAAAATATGTACAGCAATGGAATAACGGCTGCTAAATTTTTTCATACAAGTCACCCTCTCGATGTAATCATTATAGTTACAACGATAATGAAAGTCAACGAATTAGGTTTAAGAGGAGTGAAGAGGAAGTTTAGAATATACTCTTTGTCTAACCTTACTTTACGTTCTTCACTATGTTTAGTCATAAAAGAACACCCAAAAGTTATAGATTTACTCTAACTTTTGGGTGGCGGTACAATCTTTCTAATAAGCAACAGATGCTTTTAATTGTTATATTATTTGGCTGACCAATCAGTATGAAACACGCCATCTTTATCTATACGCTCATACGTATGTGCACCAAAATAATCCCGTTGTGCTTGGATAAGATTGGCTGGCAATGTCTCCGTACGATAGCTATCATAGTAAGCTAATGCACTTGAGAAAGCAGGCGTTGGTATACCTTGTTGAATTGCTAAGCCTAGTACTTCGCGAAGCGAGCTCTGATATTCTCCTACGATTTCTCGGAAGTACGGATTAACTAGTAGGTTAGGCAAGTCGCTATTCTGGTCAAAAGCTTCTTTTATCTTTTGCAAGAACTGTGCACGAATGATACAACCTCCACGGAAGATCATAGCTACATCCCCGTAAGGAATATTCCAACCATACTCCTCGGATGCCGCACGCATTTGTGCAAAACCTTGGGCATATGAACAAATTTTACTCATGTATAAAGCTTTACGAATCGCTTCAATCAATTCTTTAGAATTCCCTGAATGCTTTTTCGACTCAGGACCTTTAAGTATTTTGCTTGCTGCAACTCGTTCTTCCTTAACAGAAGAAATAAATCTAGCAAATACGGACTCTGTAACGATTGGAAGAGAAACACCCAAATCCAGTGCATTTTGACTTGTCCATTTTCCTGTCCCTTTTTGACCAGCAACATCTAAAATGTGATCGACGAGTGGATTTCCGGTTTCTTCATCAATCTTAGTGAAAATATCCGCAGTGATTTCAATAAGGTAGCTATCAAGTTCTCCTTTGTTCCACTCAGAAAATATTTCATGCAACTCCTGAGCTGATAGACCAAGGGCTTGTTTCATAATGAAGTACGCTTCAGAGATTAGTTGCATATCCCCATATTCGATTCCATTATGTACCATTTTCACATAATGGCCTGCTCCATCAGGTCCCATGTAGGTACTACACGGAGTTCCATCTACTTTCGCTGAAATGGCATTAAGAATTGGCTCAACTTGTTCATAAGCTTCTTTCGACCCGCCAGGCATAATTGATGGACCTTTACGAGCTCCTTCTTCCCCGCCCGAAATTCCGGAACCGATGAAATGTATACCTAATTCTTTTAAGTTTGCTGTACGTCTATTCGTGTCTTCAAAAAATGAATTTCCGCCATCCATAATAATATCGCCTTGTTCTAGGTGAGGGATAAGAGAATCAATGACCGAATCAGTTGTATCTCCTGCCTTAACCATCAATAATATTTTACGTGGGGTTTCTAAAGAAGTAACGAAGTCCACAATGCTGTAAGTACCGTGAATATTTAGATCTTTCGCTTCATTCTTTGATAATTCCTCTGTTCGATCTGTCCAATAATCATAGACTGAGACCGAAAAACCTTTGCTTTCCATATTCAGCGCAAGATTCAAACCCATCACGCCTAAACCAATAACACCGATTTGTTGTTTCATCATGTTCTTACCTCATTCCTTTATATTGTTTAATCTAATATGGATAGTCGATTTTCTAGTTCCTCTTTTTCTTTTTCAAAACCATCTTTGTCAAATAACACAAACATATTCTGTTTGTAAGCTTCCACACCAGTTATTATTTTTTTCTACCACCACTTAAATGGATTGGATTGAAATAGCTGATTTGCTTCTTCTGGACCAGTTGAACCTGCAGGATAGGAATGTAAAGGTAACAGATTCTCTTGATATGCTTCTAATAACGGTTGGATCCACTCCCACGATAATTCGACTTCTTTCCAATGGGAGAAGAAGGTAGAATTACCGACCATTGCATCAAATAGAAGAAGTTCATATGCTTCCGGCAGACTTTCCGAATTGGTTGAGAAGTTAATCCAAACAGGTTCAAAACGATTACTAGAAGGATCTTTCATGTTCACCCGTAAAGAAATACTTTCGTTTGGACTGATCTCGAAGATCAATAGATTTGGAGTGATACCTTGTAGCACATCTGAATCTGTCATTTTATTCTTAAACTCAATGACAATCCGTGTAGACTTCTGATCCATTCTTTTCCCCGTGCGTATATAAAAGGGGATCCCACTCCAAGATGGATTATCAATATATAAGCGAGCCGCGAAATAAGTATCAGTTTTTGAGGAAACATCAACACCGGGCTCTTCTTTATAGCCAACTAATGGAGTGCCTTGCACCTCTCCAGACGCGTACTGACCGCGGACAACATGCTTGTATGCATTTTCTTTTAAGACTGGACGAAGAGAGTCGACAATTTCCATCTTTTTAACACGAATTTCATTTGACGTTATTTTCTCTGGGAGGTAAATGGCTGTCATCATCACTAACTGAAGAAGATGGTTCTGAACCATATCACGAATGGCTCCTGCTTTATCGTAATAATCGGCGCGAGTTTCGACCCCAACCGTTTCACTTGCTGTTATTTGGACATTCGAAATTTGGTTATGATCTAGTAATGATTTCAGAGCAGGATTGGCCAAAACTAAGGTTTCCAGATTTTGGACCATTGGTTTTCCTAGATAGTGATCAATTCTGTAGATTTCATCTTCACTAAATGTTTTGCTCAAGTTTTTATTTAATTGTCTTGCCGTCTCTAGATCACTTCCAAATGGTTTTTCAACGATGAGTCGCTTCCATCCTTTAGTTTGGCAAATACCACTTGAATTAAGATTTGACGTAATAACATCAACCAGACTTGGTCCAACAGACAAATAGAAGAGTCGGTTTTGCGGAATACCTAGCTCCTGTTCTCTGTTCTCAATGATTTCGTGCAAGTGGTGATAGGATTCTTTGACGGTCGCATCAAATGCACAGTACCGAAATTTGAATAAAAAATCTTGCAGACCAGAAGGTTGTACAGCTCTTCTGGAGTATGCTTGAAGAGCTCTTTCCACTTTGGATTGAAAGTCTTCGTTTGAACAATAGTTTCTGCCTAAACCAATTATAGAAATGGTATCGGGTAATTTACCATCAAGGTATAAATTATATAAAGCAGGAAATAATTTTCTTTGTGCTAAGTCTCCTGTTGCTCCAAATAATATAAATGTCATGTCTTGCATGAACCATTCTTCTTGGAAGCCGATTAATTGATCTTTTACATCAAATTCTACTGAGGAATTACCGTAATTCATATTCAATATCCTCCCCAACCTTTACAATGAGCATTTTGTTTAAACAATGAATGAGAATCGCAATAGCTCTCAGTATACTGACTGCATTCAATTTATGTAAGTACGCACTTATAAGACAAATAGTGTATAAAAGTATACTTTTGTTTGAGCATATGGGGGAGGGATACGCAAGAATCCACTAACGAAACGAAATTGACAGATTTGAAACATTCAAATTAATAGGGTTCTAACTGGGTGCTTCCGCCCTGTTAGGTACAACACTATATCATTTTGAAAATTCAAAAGAAAAGAAAAGTATCCTTGCCTGCCTACTATAACGAATGTGGCAATTGTGGAGAATATATTAGTAAACGAAAATATTTAACCGTATCGTTTAACTTAACTTAATTTTTATAGGTAAAGAAAGCGAAGTAGCTTTTCGGGTTCTTCCTATGATTCCACGTCGTTCCCAAGTGACTATATCCCATGATTGGATATAGGAGGTGAGAAGAAGACATTTCTATAAATTCATAGCACTCCATTATATTTGTGAAGAATGTCCACAGTATACTTTTTGTTAGTATGTAATTTTAAAGTGCGTACTTCACAAAGGTGATTGCAGAAATTACACTAAGTTTGTACCAAAAATACGAATACAAGGAGTACTAAATACATGAAATTACAATTAGCGTTAGATTTAGTTAACATTCCACAAGCCATCGAAGTTATTAACGAAGTAGAGGAGTATATCGATATTGTTGAAATCGGAACTCCTGTTATCAATAAAGAAGGTCTAAAAGCTGTGGAAGAAGTAAAAGCTGCATTCCCTAACTTAGAAGTTCTTGCTGATGTTAAAATCATGGATGCTGCAGGTTATGAAGTATCTAATGCCGCTGCTGCAGGTGCGGATATTGTTACAATTCTTGCCCAAGCAGAAGACTCATCAATCAAAGGTGCAGTTGAAGCAGCGAAGAAATTAGATAAAAAAATCTTGGTAGATATGATTGCTGTAAAAGACATCAAAACACGTGCAGCAGAGCTTGATTTACTTGGTCCTGATTATATCTGTGTACACACAGGTTATGATTTGCAAGCGGAAGGAAAAGATTCATTTGAAGACCTCCGCGCAATTAAAAGCGTTGTGAAAAATGCGAAAACTGCCATTGCAGGCGGAATCAAACTTGAGACATTACCAGAAGTAATTAAAGCACAACCAGACCTTATCATTGTGGGTGGTGGAATCACAAGTAAAGAAGACAAAAAAGCAGAAGCAGCAAAAATTCAAGAGCTTATCAAAAAAAGTGTGATGGCGTAAAATGAACACAACTGCCTACACAAAAGAAATAATTTCCGAACTACAGCAAACCTTAGATCTCATTAATGGGGAAGAGGCCGAAAAAGTAGTGGATGGTATTTTACGTGCAAAAAAGATATTTGTTGCAGGTGGAGGACGTTCTGGCTTCATGGCTAAGGCATTTGTTATGCGCATGATGCATGTAGGACTTGATGCGTATGTGGTAGGAGAAACAGTAACTCCAAATCTAGAACCGAGTGATATCTTTATTGTTGGTTCTGGCTCCGGTGAGACTGGCAGCATGGCAGCTATGACGAAGAAAGCTAAAGGTATTGGCGCAACAGTAGTAGCTGTTACGATAAATCCTGATTCTACCATTGGGAATTTGGCAGACATTCAAATTGAAATACCTGCTCAAGCAAAAGCGGAAGGCACCAGTGGAAAATCGATTCAACCGATGGGATCACTATTTGAGCAATCGCTTCTTCTGTTTTATGATGCGGTGATATTGAGATTCATGGATAAAAAAGGATTAAAATCCGATGTGATGTACGGTAGGCATGCTAATTTAGAATAGAGTTACAAATAAACCTGAGTCTGAAATTTATGTAGACTCAGGTTTATTTTCAATTTGTTCAAGAGCCGAATACTCTCACTTCCTTGTTTTATATCTACAGAGCCTAAAGCAGTTTCACTAGACAACTTCACAAATAACATGCGAGGATAGGTTTATAACTAAAAAATACATTGAACAGTAGAAGGGTTGATTAAATATGAAAATGTATGACGTAACAGGTGCAATTAATGAAGGAATGACCGTGTACAAGAACAAACCGGAAAAACAACCTAAATTAAATACAATCACAAATGGATATGTTACAGAAACACGGCTGGATTTGGATGTGCATACAGGAACACATATCGATGCCCCTCTACACATGGTCACTGATGGTGATACGTTTGAAACGATTCCATTAGACAACCTAGTAGGACAGTGTAAAGTATTGGACTTAACTGAAGTGGAAAATAGCGTTTCAAAAGTTGACTTAGAAGGGTTTCACATTCAAAAGGGCGATTTTGTTTTATTGAAAACGAAAAATTCATTTGAGGAAACATTTAATTTCGATTTTATTTTTCTCGCACAAGATGGTGCCGAATATCTTTCTGAATTAGGTATTCGAGGGGTTGGAATCGATTCACTTGGAATTGAAAGAAGTCAAGAAGGGCATCCAACACATAAGACGTTATTTGCAAATAACATCATCATAATAGAAGGCCTTCGCTTAAAGGAAATTGAGCAAGGACAATACTTTATGGTAGCGGCACCATTAAAATTAATGGGTACAGACGCTTCACCTGCAAGAGTTTTGCTGTTTGAGGGGCTAAGATAAACATTTTGAGATTATCTTAAGCTTTCTACAAGGAGAGATTCTCGATCACTTGGAAAGACAAGACGTATTTATTTCCGGACTTTATCCAACACTTGTATTGGAGTGAATGAGTTTTCAAATGAGTTTCTAGTGGTGATTAAATCAAGAAATCTTTCACTTCATAATACATAGCGGGATGAGATTGCGTAAATTAATAAATCTAAAGGAAAGGAGGGGAAGTAGATGCCTAATTTGGGGGAAAAAGTGTTTAATTGCGAAAAGGAACTGACACTTTCTATCATTGGTGGTAAGTGGAAAATGTTGGTGCTATGGCATTTAGGTAAAGAAGGAACCAAACGCTTTGGTGAATTAAAAAACCTTATGCCGGGAATTACACAACGGATGCTTGTTAATCAATTACGTGAACTTGAAGACCATTTGATCGTACATCGCGAAGTATATCCTGTTGTTCCACCAAAAGTGGAATACTCACTTACAGAACAAGGAAGAAGTTTGATTCCGATTCTTGATTCGATGTATGAATGGGGTAAAGATTATATAGCGAACAATTTGGAAAAGGAAAATTAATAATGTAGACTTAGTAAAACGCCATCCACCAGTTTATTGAAGTAGTGGGTGGCCTTTTTTTCTTCCATGTTGCATCTAAAAGAGGGTGTCTAGTATAAAAAGTATGTGGATCCATGAAGAGGTGAAAGATGGACTTGACTAGTGATCCGTTAATAGAACAGGATCTAAATCATTTACGTAGTAAAATTATTATTTGTGCCAACAGTCAAACTATTAAATATGATGAAGAGCCTATTCATTAGAAACTTGAAATATTGGACTTGTTTATATAAACTATCCTAATTAATTTATTATTATTTTCAAAAAAATGGAAGACGCCATCCAAAATATATTGGATAGCGCCTTGATATTTCGAATAGTTCTATTAAGGGTTCGTCGACCAAAGTCCAGCATTTTTTAATAAAACGCGTGGATGAAGTTTTAGCTGGGCTACCATCAAGTCTGCTAAATCTTCTGCTTGCATCACTTTTTCTGGATTACCGTCTGTTAAATTTAGCTCAATAGCCATATCTGTTGCAACCGTACTTGGAGTTAAGGTTGTAACACGAATATTTTTCTTTCGAACTTCAAGCATTAATGACTCACTCAGTCCAATAACTGCAGCTTTTGAAGCTGTATATGCACTTGTAATTGGCGCTCCTTTTTGACCTGCTGTGGAAGAGATATTAATGATGTCGCCTTTGTTACGCTCTATCATTTCCGGTAATACCGCACGTGTTGTGTAGTATACACCCTTTACGTTGACATCAATAATATTTGTCCATTCTTCAGGAGTTAAGTCCATGAAGCTGCCGAATTTTGAAATGCCGGCATTGTTTACTAAAACATCGATTGCACCAAGCTCATCACGAATGGATTTAACAGCTGTGGTAATTGAATCTAAATCCGCTACATTTGCAGGAGCAATTGCTACCTTTACATCATATTGTTTAAGTTCCTCGGCTACTTGTTGTAAGTTTTCAAGCGTCCGCCCAACAAGACCTACGTGAATACCTTCTTGCGCAAAAGCAACTGCTGTTGCACGGCCAATTCCACGTCCTGCCCCTGTAATTAATGCGACTTTTCCTGCGATCGTTTGCATGTTTTTCGCTCCTTTTGATGAGATAGTTTTATTTTAGACTAAATAAAGTGTATAAACTAAACATATTAATTAAGTAAAATGAGTTTGATAAAATAGTTCTGATGATATAATTAATAACGTTGTTTTACTCATAAATGTTTGTCGCCTAAAATAGGTAAAGATTTGTCTTTAAGACTTACTTCATTCTACTTAAGGTTTTCTACATTGTGAAGAATGCACTTTTTTGTGCGGAGGTTACCAAAAGGTTACTTATTATATTAAGGGGAGTTAGCTGTATGTCGGACAAACTAAGAGAAGAGATAAAAGAGAGAATAATAAATCATGATTATCATTGTGAAAAGGAACTTACCATATCGATTATTAGTGGGAAATGGAAAGTTGTTATTTTGTGGCATTTAGGTGTAGAAGGACCACATCGCTTCAGCGAACTTCAAAGGCTTTTTCCAAAAATATCCCATAAGATATTAACAAATCAATTACGTGAACTGATGGAAGATGGAATTGTTCATAGAGAAGTATTTCCAGAAATTCCTCCGAAAGTAGAATATTCAATGACTGAACTAGGGATGACATTATTACCAATCGTCGAGATGATGTATGAATGGGGAAAAAAGAGAATAGATCAAATTAAACAAGAAAACCATATTGAATAAAAAAAGAGGTCATTTCTAATGATCTAATTGCTTGTGCTGTTAGCAAAAGGTATATCGTTCTAGAATGTATTGAAATAGCAAAAGATCACACTCTAATCCATTTGTAATGAAAGGGAAACAAATGAGGTAATATTAGTTTTTTGCGATTTCGAAGTATTAGATTCAGGTTATTATGATTGTTCAAAAGTCGAAAAACAACCAATTGGTTATGATAAAGAATGTTTTTATATTGAGATCCCACTATTAAAATTAATTAACGACTTTACAATTGTTACTGAAGATTTGAAAGAGAAAGAGGAATTATTTTTTATGCAAACATTCGAGGGCTTTGCTTGGAGTTATTTTAAACTTCAATATAAACCCTCCCACAAACTTCTCGCTTTACTTGACGGAAAACCTTTATAAAATCCATTGAGCACTAATTCTCCCTCTTGATTAAAGTCCTCAGTATAGAAAAAAATTAATCCGTTATTCTTAAGGACAAGTGAAATACTGATTACCTCCATTGCTTTTCATAATAAATCCGTTTCCCATAACCCAAGCTTGCCTTTTGCTGGAATACGTTTATTTAAGATCTTTATGTCTTGAACATCCCAAGCGTATCCTCCCACATTAAAATCCCCTAAAAAATAATCATTTCCTGATACAATTTGTCCATTTTCCAGGACTGCTGATGTCTGATTTTCTTCAGTTATCTTCAAACAATTTTCAAGCCGGCCTACAGCAATGATCATTCCGGTTGGAAGGGTTTCTTCTGTATATCCATGCTTACCAAGCAGCGAACGGATGGCCACATGTTTGCAGACAGCCTTATCTATTTTTTTACTTGTATGAATGGCCAGCGGCCCGCGATAATTTGTTTTCCATGACCTTGTTTCAAATTCATTCTCCCGAAGGACAAAAAGACATGCCCATGGCTGAATCATAGATAATACCTTCATTCTTCCTGCCACCAACCTATAAAGTTTCGTTTGTCTTATCGTGTCCCTATAGAAGAATATTATTAGCTTTAATTGGAATTCAGAAATCAGATTTCCCACAGGGCTAAAGCCCGAGGAAGCTCAGCAGCTCACCGCGGAAAGCGAAGCATATTTCAGGAGCGGCGAGTTTACGCCTGCACTGCCTTTTTTTTATTCACTTGAACTAAACGGTGCCATGACGAACTTCCTCTAACTCCCCGAAAAAAGCACTAACTCAAAGGAGTATAGTTTAAGAACGGCAAATCTCCTCTAGCATACGTTATTTTCAAGCTGGTTTTGCCACAGTTTCTTTTTTCACCAAAAGCATCTCGCTGTCCAAATAGAATAAACTATGTTATGATGAAGTTAAGTTAATAGACGGTAGGAGACACGGAGAACCAATGTGCGTAATAACGAACTTGTTATTATGCTTGTTGTCGTTTCTTCGTGTCTTTTTTGTATACAAAAATAAAAAGTGGAGGTTGAGAGGATCATGAGCACACATTTCTCAGCACGGACTAGATCAGATCAATTTAAACAAATGGAAAAAGAGCAATATGATGTATTAATTATCGGCGGGGGGATTACTGGAGCAGGAATCGCTCTAGATGCAACCTTGCGTGGAATGAAAGTAGCCCTTGTGGAAATGCAAGATTTTGCAGCAGGTACATCTAGCCGTTCAACAAAACTTGTTCACGGCGGCCTGCGTTATTTAAAGCAATTTCAAGTCGGGATGGTAGCTGAAGTTGGTAAAGAACGAGCGATCGTTTATGAGAATGGACCACATGTAACAACTCCTGAATGGATGATGCTGCCGATGCATAAGGGCGGAACATTCGGAAAGAACAGTGCTTCCCTTGGGTTGTTTGTTTATGACATGTTAGCTGGAGTCAAGAAGTCAGAGCGCAGAAAAATGCTCTCAGCTGAAGAAACAGCAAATAGAGAACCGCTTGTGAAAAAGGACGGCTTAACAGGCGGGGGATATTACGTAGAATACAGAACAGATGATGCACGCTTAACAATTGAGGTTATAAAAGCAGCAGCTGAGCACGGTGCGGATATTATTAACTACACGAAAGCAGAAGACTTCTTATATGATGAAAATAAGAAAGTATCGGGTGCTGTGGTATCAGATCGCCTGACAGAAAAAACGTATCAAATTAATGCTAGAAAAGTGGTCAATGCCGGAGGTCCTTGGGTCGATCAAATTATTAAAAAGGATTACTCTGAAACCAATAAGCAGCTGCGTCTAACAAAAGGGGTTCACTTAGTCATTGATCAATCCGTGTTCCCGCTGCGCCAAGCGATCTATTTTGATACTCCGGACGGCCGTATGGTGTTTGCGATTCCTCGTGATGGAAAAACATATGTCGGAACAACGGATACGTTCTTTGATCAAGAGACGGCAAGCCCTAAGATGACTTCTGAGGATCGTGAGTATATTTTAAACGCCATTCACTACATGTTCCCTGATGTCACGGTGAAAGAAGAGGATGTAGAGTCCAGCTGGGCAGGAGTTCGTCCGCTCATTTATGAAAAAGGAAAAGATCCATCTGAAATTTCTCGTAAAGATGAGATTTGGGAAGGAGAGAGCGGTCTTCTAACAATGGCTGGCGGTAAATTAACCGGGTACCGTAAAATGGCGGAATCTGTTGTAAATTTAATTGCCAAGCGCTTCAAAGAAGATCAATATAAAGTGTTCAGTACGTGTGGGACAAAGAAATTTCCGATCTCAGGCGGAGATGTAGGCGGATCTATTGGTCTTGAGCCATTCATTGCTAAAAAAGCAGAGGAAGCAACAGGATATGGTTTTACGTATGAAGAAGGTAAAAAGCTTGCTGGCATGTACGGCTCTAATGTTGATAAGCTCTTCTCTTATGCAAAAGACTACAAGAGTGAAGAAGAGACTAAGCTCAGTCTCTATGTATATGTGAAATTAAAGTATGCCATGAATGATGAGATGACAGTGAAGCCTGTAGATTTCTTTATTCGCCGCACAGGAGCGCTATTCTTTGATATTCAGTGGGTACGTACGTGGAAAGAACCGGTTCTTGCTTATATGAAGTCTGAACTTGGCTGGTCTAAAGAGGAATTAACCACCTACCGCAATGAGCTAGACAAAGAGCTAACAGATGCAGTTATTCCTGTAGACCTTCAAAGAGAATCTCAGATGGCAAAACGCTCATCATAAAAATGAACTGCACCTTACATGTTCAATTTAGCATGTGAGGTGCAGTTTTTTGGTGTTTATTTTTTTGTGATCACTCCGATTAGGTTGAGTGAATTAGTTGGTGAAATGTCGAACGAATTACCTTGAACTTAAGATGATTTTCCTTGCTCTTTCGTACTTTATGTCTATATACTGAAACGTGCCACTTATTTTCATGCTATTTAATAGGAGGAAAGTCATTGAATAACCGTTATACATTTATGTTAATCATTACTTCTATTTTTGCTGGACTTTCTATTATCATTCACCTTCTTCACCGCCAGTTTGGTTTTCTCCATACATATCTGCTGATTAAAGGAGTACCACCAATCACTGGAGGGATGCAGGTCCTTCAAAATGTATTCTTCGTACTTCCTTTGATTTTTTTAATAATTGCTGTCATTCTCTATTTACGTAAGCCTACCAATCGTTCGATAGGCTTATGGCTGACACTTACCTTAACATTTGCAAGTGTTTCAATCGTAGCCGGGGGAGACGGACTGGTTGAATATCATTTTTCCATCTTTATGGTTTTAGCATTTCTTATCTTTTTAGACTCAATTAAATACATTCTTATCAGCACTGCTATTTTTGCGATTCAGCATTTTGCAGGCTATTTCTTTTTTCCAAGGTTAATTTGCGGAACAGATGATTATCATTTCTCATTGCTGATGATTCACGCGATCTCCCTCATTCTTACCAGCGGAGCATCCATCTTATTAATCTATATGAGAAGAAAACATACAAATGAGCTTCAAAGAGAGAGTGCGCGTCATCAAGCGCGTGCTGATCAAGTGATTGCAGCCCTAAAATCAACGTCCAAGCAGCTTTTACATACAATGGATGAACTGCAGTCAGGTTCAAAAGAGTCTGAGCGTGCGAGCCAAGAAATCGCTTGTTCTGTGCAGGAAATTTCGCAAGGGGCCAGCAGGCAATTAGAGCAAGCAAAAGAAAGCTCTCAAATGCTTTGGGATGTAACGAACGGCATTCAACATATTCTTACTAGTGTAGAATCAACAAATCAATCATCACTTGAGACAGCGAAGCTCGCCAAAGGCGGTCAGCAATCGGTAAGTACGGCTGCAGAGCAAATAAGTGAAGTGTATGAAACGGTTAAGCGGATGGCTGGCTCGATGGAGAAGCTTGAGAATCAAAGTGAAAAAATAGGTTCCATCGTCAAATCAATTACAGACATCTCGAGTCAGACAAATATGCTGGCACTCAACGCTTCTATTGAAGCGGCAAGAGCAGGTGAGCATGGCAGAGGATTTGCTGTGGTGGCTGATGAAGTTCGCAAGCTCTCAAAACAAACGGAACAATCTGCCCAAGAGATCAGTCAATTAAGTCGAGCGATGCAAGAGGAAACAGCACAGTTAGGTCAATTAACGAAAACGAGTTATGCAGAAGTAGAAAAGGGTAAGGAAAGCATGACTCGCACTAACAGCTTGCTTGACGGTATTGTTCAAGCCACTGTTCAAGTTAAGTCTCAGGTACAAGCTGCGACGGATATAGCATCTAAGATTGATACACAAGCGGCTGAAGTACAAGAGGCAATGACAGCGATGACTCTGCTCACCGAAGAAGCACTTGCTAGTAATGAGAGCATTGCTGGAGCAGCAGAGCAGCAATTAGCGTCTGTTCAAAGCCTACATTCCATTGCAAAAGCATTGTCTGATTTGAGCGGAGAGATTGAGAAGAATACAAGGCAATTAGGGAAATAAAAAGGGAATAGAGTGCTCAAGTCCTGACGAGGCTTTAGGAATTCTATTGTTTCAAACTCTTTATGCGCGAGTGAGAGAGTCGATTGCTCTGATCTATCAAATATATGTGTCATTCGCTTCAATAATTGCGTCAATGCGAGGTAAATGCGCCTTTTGAATCCTGGTATGCGTCAATGGAGAATACAATTGTATAACCTCAGATCGATATTGCGTCTATTCAAGCTAACAGGAGCCAGTCCCATAACGGGGAGTGCTCCTGTTTTTTGGGACATAATCTCTTTCTCGAGACCTATGGATCTATTCATTTGGAAAGAAATGACTTACTATAAATAGGAAAGGAGCTGACTAGATTGAAAGCATATCGTTTTCCTTTATTTTTAATAGCAGCCATTATTATAGGTAGTATTTTAGGTGTTTTATTAGGTGAACGAGCAGAAGTGTTGAAGCCTTTAGGTGATATTTTCTTAAATCTCATGTTCACGATTGTTGTACCGCTCGTCTTTTTCTCGATTAGTGCGGTGATTGCCAATATGTCAAACTTAAAGAGGCTTGGCAAAATTATGACGTGGATGATGGTCGTCTTTATTGTAACGGGCATTATCGCCTCAATCGTCATGATCGCAGCGGTCACTCTGTCGCCGCCAGCAGCTGGTGTGTCGATTCAATTTGAAACTCCAGAAGAAATCAATGAGTCGCTTAGTCTAGGCGCTCAAATTGTCCAAGCTGTGACAGTTCCTGACTTTGTGGATATTTTCTCAAGAACGAGTATGCTCGCATTAATTATTATGAGTGTATTAGTAGGGTTTGCAACAAATCTTGCCGGAAGCGAGGGACGTATTTTTGCACAGTTTTTAAATAGCGGCGCCCAAGTGATGCGCAAGCTTGTCGGCATTATTATGTATTATGCTCCAATTGGTCTCGGCGCTTATTTCGCTTCATTAGTAGGGGTATTCGGGCCAGAACTTTTAGGGAGCTATGCAAAAGCAATGATCGTCTATTATCCGGTTGCGATTCTCTATTTCCTGATTGGATTTACGTTATATGCTTTTATTGCCGGAGGGAAGTCAGGAGTGAAGGTGTTTTGGAAGAATATTTTAACGCCTGCAGTGACCGCTTTATCGACGGGAAGCAGTGTAGCGACCATTCCAGCCAACTTGCAAGCGACAGAAAAGATGGGTGTACATAAAGATGTACGAGATGTCGTCATTCCGCTAGGTGCATCAATCCATATGGATGGCTCCGCCTTAGCGGCAATATTAAAAATTGCTTTCTTGTTTGGGATTTTTCAAATGGATTTTCTAAGCTTTCAAACGTTCGCTATTGCGATTGGTATCTCTCTGTTAGTAGGGACTGTGATGAGCGGGGTGCCTGGCGGTGGATTTATTGGGGAAATGCTGATCATTACGATGTATGGTTTTCCGATGGAGGCTCTCCCTATTTTAGCAATTCTCGGTACGTTGGTTGATCCGCCTGCAACGATGGTTAATGCTTCAGGGGATGCCGTATCTAGTATGCTTGTTTCCCGCGCGGTTGAAGGAGACGAATGGATGGACGAAGCAGAACGGCCAGCAAGTTAGTGTATATAGGTTAATGAAGAAGACGACGATTCATTGATTGAAATGAAATGTCGTCTTTTTCTTGTTGAATAAGCTTACTTCATGGGGATTATTAATATATACAAAGACAGCGGTACATGATAAGGTAATAAGGTTTACTCAGTAAAATAAGGTATACTATATTTGTTGAATAGATTCTCTTTAAAGACAAGAAAAGTAGGTGAACAAAGTGGGAAAATATCAATTGGATTCTAAAGGTAAGGCAACTGTAACAAAGTTTCATGAAAAACAGAAGCCTGCTAAATTGGATAAAAAGCAGCGACTCGAAAAAATACGTGCGGAGTATTTGAAAAAAAAGCAAACAGATAAATAATAAGAAGAAAACCATAGGGAGACTAAAATCTCCCTATGGTTTTCTTATTTGAAATATTTTCTATGCATACTAAGCTCGCCGCTCCTGACATATACTTCGCTTTTCGCGGGGAGCTAGTGAGCTTCCTCGGGCTTTGCCCTGTGGGATCTCACCCCTGCTCTAGTCCCTGCAGAAGTCTACGTATATTTCATCCGCTAAGTTATTGCTTTGGTAATTATCAAGTGGATTGATTTTGTTATAATTCAGTTCAACGTAAAAAAAGCTGGTGTCTAGGGCTTCGTTTGCAAAGATCAATGAACAGGTGTTTTTAATGATGAAATTGTTTAACTATATTCTCACTCTATTGATAAAAGACTCCGAGGCTGCCCGCAGGAAACGAGTGCCTAGGAGCCGAGATAACACCTAATGATAGGCGGCTTGCTATCAGTTCTTACTGCTCTACCAGCTGTGATAATGGTACGTCCTGCTCATTATTCGGCTCGTTCAGCGGATAAATTCTAGCCATTTGTGCGCCTTCATCAACATGTTGAATATACACAGCCTGTTCATTGTACATGACGTTTGCCATTACTGGTGATGCGGCAATCTCTTGTGCGCGTAGTGAGTTCATCTATACCCCTCCTTTAACTGAAGGTTAGGGTGTGCAGATCATCATAGAAATATGCGGTTAACTGCTCGCAGTATGAGAATGTCCTTTTTTAATGTTTACCCGGTTTCGTCCTTCTGTTTTAGCGGTATAAAGCTGTCTATCTGCAGCTTCAATGGCTTCATTTAACTGATCAGGAGCCTCTAGGCGGGCTATACCGACCGAGATGGTTACCCTGCCGATTTTCTCCCCTTCAATGTTCTGAAAAGGAAAAGACTCTACTTTCTCTCTAATAAGATCTGCGGCCACATAGGCATCTCTAATAGAAGAAGCTTCGATACACAGAATAAATTCTTCTCCGCCATACCTTGCACAAAGCAAATGGTTTGATGAATATAACGTAAGAATTGTAGCAAGGTCTTTTAACACTTTATCACCGCTTGGGTGTCCATTCGAATCGTTAATACTTTTAAAATGGTCAATATCGAGCATAGCAATATATGAAGAGCCTGCCGACTTTTTCTCGCGAATCATCTCAGAAAACTTCCTTACATTATAAAGACCTGTCAACGGGTCATGATCGGCATAATGTTTAAGCTTATCCATAAGCTCAAGATTTCGGTAGCTAAGTGTAATAAAGTAAAACAACGTAAATGCGCCTAAATGAAATGAAACGAAGCGGATGAGCCAAAAATCCTGAAATGCTTCAAGACCGTTTGGAACAAAGAAAATAATCGGCAGATCACAAATTAACCAAAATAAAGTGTATAAGAAGAAACCTTTCATATACGTTAACGGTCCTTTTTTTAGGTGAAACACTCCTAATGCGATAAACGTTGGAATCATTAATCCGAAAATAACTCCCGGCACAGCCCCGGGTCCTCCTATAACTGCGAAGCGCCAAATAGAGGTGATGATCAGCGTTGGAATAGCGAGCAAAGGACCGTGAATGATGGCTAGTATCGTTATCGGGATGGTACGCAAGTCAAACCTGAACTCATCTATAAAGATAGGCATATAAAACATCGCGATGATTGCACTTGAAGTTATCAAGACCTGCATAAATGACTTTTCAAACTTTAGTTTTGTAATATTTTTCTCTTTAAAATAGAGGCTCTGAATACATAGGTGCATAAATAATAAAAGGGAAATATTAGCTAGTATCGATTGGATCAAAATTTTCACATCCGTACTGTAGTGATTTCTACCTAATTATACGCATCTATTTTCCTCTTGGATAGGGAAAATTTGGTGGGATTGTGTCGAATAAATGAGGGATTTAATCGGGCTTACATTGGGGCACTGTCTGAGGTCAAACTAAAAAGGCTGCCCGCTAGAGGACAGCCTTTATATTAGTTTGTAGATTGTGCCAATCGTACAAGCATATGTGCTAGATGATGACGCTGTTCTTGATCACCTAATTGCCATAGTTCTTGAAGAAGCTTTTCTTCACGGTTTCTAGGGTCTTCTTTTGCAGCGAGGTAATCGCCGACTTTTTCAGCATATTTTGCCAGTGTCTCTTCGCTCATGCCTAATTTTTCACCTTTTGCTACTTTGTCACCTAAGTAATCCTTAAACTGCTCAAAGTTTTGCAGGATCTCTTCTTTTTCTTCAGGAATAGATTGTTGAACTTCACTCTCAATTTTGTTTTCGTTCATTTTATAAAACCTCCTGATCCAAATTTTGGTGTACAGTAGTCTGTTCCCATATAGAAAGATCCTAAACATTTTAACCGAAAATAAGACGATCCTCCTATGATGGAGAATCGTCTTTGATATGGAAAAGTTTTTAGATGGAAGCTTTTGATAGACTGAAATAGCTTATGACTCCTAAAACAAAAGTTAGTGCAAGCATAACAAGAAATTCTGTTATAAACGTACCGCTGTTTGGTAAAGTGATCATCCAATCAATGATTGGTGTATGAATCGCCGGGATAAATAATAAGAGCACGGAAGCTGCTACAACAGACAGCATAGCCCATTGACCAAACCTCACTTGTAAGGAGGCAAGGAAGAATAAAAGCATTCCAAGCATACTCATAATTAATCCATCAGCCACTAGATTTACCCAAAATCCATTACCGGAAGAAAGAACGGAATCCCACGTGAAAAACGTAATTTCACTTTGAATAAGAAACGATTGAATTAGATCGATAAAGAAAATGTAGAGTTGATTAATGAGAGAGAATACAAGACTAAGCAGCAAAGTGAAAATCGTCACATTGAAAACAAATGCCTTTCTAGTCGTTCCTAAGTGAATCGCATGTTCAAAATCCCCGCTGCTTAATAATCTGTAGCCAAAAATAGCAAGGAACACATACATTGGTGCATTTGTCATCACAATCATATTAGGAATTCCAAGAAATAACACGAGTAAAAGGAAGAAGAGAACAAACCCTGTCAAAATCGCCCAGAAGGTGATGAAGCTCTTTTTTAAATCAGACATAATCATCGTACTTTGTGCAGTAAATTGTCTCATATTCTTGCCTCCTTTTTTCCGTCCGTAAGCATGACCATAGATTGCTGGAGGGTCAGTGTCTTTTTCTCGATCGATGGCGGCAGCGCGTCAAGCACTAGATCAGGGTCATATACAGTAGCTGAGTATTCGCCGATAAAAGACGACTCACTCAATAGTTTAACCTCATTAAGAAGCGGGGCGATTGCTTCTTTAGATCCACGCAGGACATACGTCTTTTCCTTTAATGCCTCTACGCTTTCTGTTAAAGCAAGCCGTCCATGATTGATTAGGTGGATATCTTGAAACAAATTGCTTACTTCATCGATTAAGTGAGTGGAGAGTATGATCGTTCTTGGGTGAATGGTGTAATCATCGAGCAGCAAATCATAGAAGGTTTGTCTTGCTGCTGCATCCATACCGATATACGGTTCATCAAAGATTGTGAGAGGGGCTCTGCTTGCAATACCGATAGAAATTCCAAGAGCTGAAGTCATACCTTTTGATAATTGAGATACATTTTTATTTAACGGCAGATTAAAGGTTTGGATATACTCCATAGCGGCCTCTCGGTCAAGGTTTGGAAAGTAGGCCGGAGCAATCTTCAATACATCTTTCACTTTCATCGCAGCCTTAAAATTACCGCTCTCTTTTATAAAACAGATTTTTGATTGAATAGCAGGGTTATCAAATGGTGTCTCCCCGTCAATAAGGATGGAGCCCGCGGAAGGAAGGGACTGACCAGTCATCAATTTCATCAATGTTGTTTTTCCTGCACCATTTCGACCAAGCAGTCCATAAATCCGGTTCTCTTCAAACGTACATGAAATAGAGTCAATGATGGTTTCTTTCTTTATCCTCTTAGACACGTCATTTAATACGATATTCGTGCTCATTTATTTTCCTCCCTTGTTGATCATCTCAATAATAGCCTCTTTTGATAACTGGAGTTTTTCTGCCTCATGAAGCAGCGGGGTAATAAAGTCATTACTGAACTTTTGCCTGCGTTCCTCAAGCAGTTTCTCTCTGGCACCTTCTGCAACAAACATACCTACACCCCTTCGTTTAAATAATATTCCTTGCTCTACTAAAAGATTGATCCCTTTTGCGGCTGTGGCAGGATTAATTTGATAATGTTTAGCAAATTGATTTGTAGAAGGAACTTGAGCGCCTTCTGCTAGTTCATCATGGATAATGTTATCAGCGATCTTTTCAGCGATTTGCAAAAAGATGGGCCGTGAGTCATCGAATCGCTCCATCATTACCTCCTTGGTTCATTACTTATGTAACTAACCATATTACGGTTACAAATATTTGTCAATAATAAGATTAAATAAATAATACTGATGGTGTTTTCCAAAAGATGTTTTTAATTTTGTCACTAAGGACATTGACGAAATTGCATTTAGATAGTGTTGAGAAGCCTATGAGAGCGCTTTACTATTAGAGTATAAGATTTATTACTTTTTGGGGGAGGAATGAACATGCCAAACGAACAAAGAAAAAACGCTGGTGTAAAAGCAAAGATTCAGCGATTTGGCAGTTATTTAAGCGGCATGATTATGCCTAATATAGGAGCATTTATTGCTTGGGGGATTATTACAGCCCTATTTATAGAAACCGGATGGATGCCTAATGAAAATTTAGTTCAGCTGGTTGATCCAATGATTATATATTTACTTCCATTATTGATTGCGTTTACAGGGGGTAAGATGGTCTATGACGCACGTGGAGGGGTAGTCGGAGCAACAGCTGCCATGGGTGTGATCGTCGGTGCAGATATTCCGATGTTTATCGGTGCGATGATTATGGGGCCGCTTGGCGGATATGCGATTAAGAAGGTCGATCAATTATTTGAAGGAAAAGTACGCTCTGGATTTGAAATGCTGGTCAATAACTTTACGGCTGGATTTGTCGGGTTATTTCTCACACTGCTTGCTTATCTTGGGGTAGGTCCAATTGTCTTAGCCTTTAATGGTATTTTAGCAGCAGGTGTACGTGTCATTGTAGATGCTGGAATGCTCCCGATTGCGAGTATTTTTGTTGAACCAGCGAAAGTATTATTTTTAAACAATGCCATTAACCACGGTATCCTTGGGCCATTAGGTATTCAAGAAGCCACAGAAACAGGGAAATCAATTCTATTTATGCTAGAGTCTAACCCTGGTCCTGGTCTTGGGATTTTACTTGCCTTCTTAGTGTTTGGAAGAGGAGCAGCGAAGTATTCTTCTGGTGGAGCGGCAGTGATTCACTTCTTTGGGGGGATTCACGAAATCTACTTCCCGTACATCTTAATGAAGCCGATGCTTTTATTAGCAGCCATCGCCGGCGGTGCGAGCGGTGTATTCACATTCATGCTGTTTAACGTAGGATTAGTAGCCGTACCATCACCGGGAAGTATTATTGCTTACATGCTGATGACGCCTCGCGGGGATCATTTAGGAGTGCTGTTAGGTGTCATTGTGGCAACAGCTGTTTCGTTTGCTGTCGCATCTCTTATTTTAAAAAGTTCAAAAGATGACGAAGATGGTTTAGAAGAAGCAACGTCAAAAATGGAAGATATGAAGGGCAAGAAAAGCAGTGTCAGCGGTGCTTTAACAGCTGAATCAACATCTGAAACAACAGAAGAAGTAACAACAACTGCTGATCAAGCAGGAAAACTTGACCCAAGCAAGATTAATAAGATCATCTTTGCATGTGATGCCGGTATGGGATCAAGTGCGATGGGAGCCTCGATCTTGCGAAATAAAGTGAACAAAGCAGGGCTCTCAATTGAAGTAACAAATAAAGCAATTAATCAGATTCCAGATGATGCTGATTTAATTATTACTCATAAAGATTTAACGGATCGCGCAAAACAAAAGCAGCCGAATAAAACGCATATTTCAGTTGAAAACTTTATGAATGGTGCAAAGTACGATGAGATTGTCAATGAATTAAAGGGTGACGAATAAAAAACTCGCCGGATGAACGGGGGTGATTCAATGTATTTGTCAGCAAGGGAAAGACATATCATTCAGTATTTAATCGAAGCCGAACAAGGCATCACGATTAAGGAAATAGCCGACCGATTAAATGTCAGCACACGAACGATCCATCGAGATATACAAGGGATTGAGCAGATGTTAACTCAATATGAACTGACGTTAGAAAGGCAGTCGGGTGTTGGGTTAAAGCTCACCGGAAGAGATACTAAAAAGATAGAGTTAAAAGAGCTCATTACAGAATCTGAGCCTAATGAGTATACACCTTGGGAGCGGCAGCAGCTGCTCCTATCTATTCTCCTGCAAGAACGAGAGCCGGTGAAGCTGTTTACGTTAGCCAAAGAAATTGGTGTAACGATAGCTACGATCAGCAATGATTTAAATAAAATCAATGATTGGCTGCAGTCATTTGATCTTGAAATGGTGCGCAAGCGCAGTTACGGGATTGAAATACAAGGGGATGAACCTAAAAAAAGAATGGCGCTCAGACGGTTGATTACAGACAAAGTGAGCGAGGAAGAGCTGGTGTCTATCCTGGAGTCTTACCGCTTAAAAAGTGAACTTGGGGAACAAGCGTCTGAAAAGCTTCTTTATTTAATTGATCTAAACGTCATTTTAAAAGTGCTGGAAACGCTGCATGAGCTTCGGAGAGATGGGGAGCCGATTGCAGATGTCTCCTATGTTGGTTTAGCTGTTCATTTAAGCTTAGCAGTTGATCGTATCAAGCGTGGCGAGAAAATTGAAAAGCATTCCGAGGGATTTGAAAAAGTGTTAAAAACAAAGGAATATGAAGCAGCTAAACGGTTAGTTAAAAAGCTCGAAGAAACCTTTTCCATCGATATTCCTCAAATAGAGGTCGCTTATGTAGCGATGCATTTACTCGGAGCTAAGCAAGGGGATGATGGCAGCTTCTTTTTTCAGGAAACGTCACTTGATATTGCGATGCGGGCGAAGAAATTAATCGAAGCAGTTGGTGTTCGCACAGGAGTCGCGTTAACCAATGATCACTCATTGTTAGAAGGGTTGATCAGCCATTTAAAACCTGCATTGTTTCGTATGGAGCAAGGAATGAAAATTTATAATTCGATGCTTCCTGCTATTAAAGAAGGTTACGCGCCTTTATTTAATACGATCAAAGAATGTGTAGTCGAAATTTTTCCGACGTGGTCATTTCCAGATGAAGAGATTGGGTATCTTGTGATGCATTTTGGATCAGCCATTGAACGGTCGAAAAAGAAAGCTGTGATAAAAGCGATTGTCATTTGTTCAAGCGGCATTGGGACATCTAAGCTTTTAGCAACAAGGCTTGAAAAAGAGATCCCAGAAATTCAGGGGATTACGCATATGTCAGCATTTGATATTACCCAGGATCAGATTCCTGACCATACAGTGGTTATCTCAACGGTTCCCTTAATGTCAATTGATCCTTATTTTCTCGTTAATCCATTTTTATCTAAAAAAGAAGTGGACCGGATCCGTCAGTATATCCATTCATACAATTGGAACCCAAACAATAAGACGAAAGAACAGGCTGCTGACGCAAAAGAGGTAAGCAAGATGGAACATCAAATAGATGCTGAGAGCGCTTCTGATAACAAATGGGCGAAAGAAACGGTTTTGAGTGAACTCGGTTATATCGAGCAGCTCAGTTCCTTGATTAATTCAGTGTTATCTCATTTCAAATTAAAGAGTTGGCCTGTGTGTGAGTCACTGAATGAGTTAATTATTCAATTAGCGAAAGACCAGGAAGACAGCTCACTTGTTCGTAATAGCGAATTAGTTGCAGATGCGTTAATGAAAAGGGAAGAGCTAGGAGGCCTTGCCATTCCAGGAACAACGCTTGCTCTATTCCACACCCGAAGTGATGCCGTAGACATTGCGACGTTTACTGTACATGAGCTAGAAGAATCGATGCTTTTACGTGGAATGGACAATGAAGACACTGAAGTGAAACGGATTTTATTGATGCTCGCCCCGCTGGAATGGAATAGAGAAGGGCTTGAATTAATGAGTTTCATTAGTGCTCTTGTCATAGAAAGCAGCGAATCCATCCGTCAATTTGAAACGGGTGATGAGCAAGAGATTTTTACCTTGCTTGAGAAAAAACTGAAAGAGTATTTAATTACTAAATTACAAAAATAGGAGTGTATCAAACATGGCTAAAGCAGTATTACAACTAGAGAATATTTTACACGGTGAGAATGTGCAAACGAAGGAGGATGCGATTCAGACTGTGGGGGGGCTTCTTCATAAAAACGGCTATGTCAACGCAGAGTATATAAACAAAATGATGGAGCGTGAAGAGCTGACATCAACTTATATGGGGAACTTCTTAGCGATCCCGCACGGAACAGAAGATGCGAAAAAAGAAGTGATCGAATCAGGTATTACGATTATGCTCCTAGACCAGCCGATTGATTGGGATGGAAACGAAGTAAAGCTTGTCATTGGTATTGCAGGTAAAGGGGATGAACACTTATCAATCCTATCAAATATTGCAATCACATGCTCTGAAGAGGATACACTACAGCAGATTTTAAATGCAGGTTCAAAAGAAGAATTAATGAGCTTCTTCAACGAGGTTGAGTAATATGCTTGCTGTACACTTTGGAGCCGGAAATATTGGACGAGGCTTTATTGGAGAAGTACTCCATAAAAATGGCTATGACATTTACTTTGTTGATGTCGCCCAGCCTTTAATTGACCAGTTAAACGAGCAAAAATCGTATTACATTCGTTTAGCTCAGGAAAAAGAAGAAACGGTCCTTATCAAAAATGTTTACGGGTTGAACAGTCAAACCCAAGCAGATGAGGTCATAGATACGTTAGCAAAAGCTGATTTAATTACGGTGTCTGCTGGAGTTAATATTCTTCCGCTGATCGCACCGATTCTTGCAAAAGGGTTATTAAAGCGAGTGGAAGCAGGAGCTGGTGCAGTCGATGTCATTGCGTGTGAAAATGCGATTGGTGCATCAACGACGTTAAAAGGACATGTCTTAGATGAGATGAAAGACAATAAAGCAAAAGAAGCAATCTTAGCGAACGTTGGATTCCCCGATGCCGCTGTAGACCGAATTGTTCCTAATCAAACGAGAGACGGATTAAATGTACTTGTAGAGCCTTTCTTTGAATGGGTTGTGGCTGCAAAAGGCATGAAGACAGGAGAGCGTCTTCAAGGGGTGAACTATGTAGAAGAACTCAATCCTTATATTGAGCGAAAGCTGTATACAGTGAATACCGGCCATGCCTGCCTGGCGTATGTAGGATTTGCACAAGGAATTCCTTCGATTGCAGAGGCGGTGGCAGATCAATCGATTCGTAAGGAACTAGAGGAAGTATTGAAAGAAACGAGCCGTCTCTTAGAAGAGAAGTATCAATTTGATGGAGCAGAACTAAAGGAATACCGCGAAAAAATCATCAACCGATTTGAAAATGTACATCTGTCAGATCCTGTTGAGCGAGTTGGAAGAAATCCCCTACGAAAGCTAAGTGCTTCTGACAGGCTGATTGGGCCGCTTGTGCAGCTTTATAATCGTGGGATTAAGGCGCCTCATCTGGTTAAAGTGGCAGCCGCAGCATTTCAATTTGATGTTCCTTCAGATGAAGAGAGCGTTAAGATTCAGAGCATGCTGAAGGAAAAAGGTGTGACAGAGACCATTATTGAGGTGACATCATTATCTGCAGACCACCCATTGGTTACACAGATTAAAGCAGAAATAGAAGCATGATAAACGGCTTTATTTGGAGTGCAGGCGCAACTCAAGGATGAAGTAATTGTATATTTTCTGGACGTTTATGCGTCAGTAAGTGAGCTGATTGCGTTTGTTCATCGAGTGATTGCGTCGCTTAATGACTAAATTGCGTCAATTCATTGTAATTGCGCCCATTCCAAAGAAAAATGCGTCAATTGAAAGCATAATTGTATCGCTTCACAGAGTCATTGCGTCATTCCAATAAAAATGAGCTGCCCGCTATAAGGCAGCTCTATTTTTTTAGTTCATCGAAGGATTGCCGCTGCCATTTCCATAAGGAAGCTGGTTTGTGTAGCCTTGGAATTGTTGATAGCTTTGCTGCATTTTCTGTGCTTCAGCAGCTTCTAGCGCATAGAATCCTTTTCGGAACATCACATTATACAAATCGCGCTGACAGTCTTGCGTTTGCTGGCAAATGCCGGCTAAGTCCTGATACAAAGCAGCGTGGCTTGCTTCGTTTAAAGCAATGCTGTAAGAAGACGTCATGTATTTTTCTGTTGCAAGCTGATCGTTAATGAAATCACGCTCAGACATTTGCGTATTTTTAGGAACTTGAAGCTCTGGATTTTTAATTTTGTTTTGCTGTTGTTGTTGCTGTTGCTGTTGATTCATATGAGATTCCTCCTAATTAACTTAATGCTAATTAACTGATGCTAAAGCTTACTGCATTGGAATAGTTGATTGAGCTTGAGTCGGCTGCAAATGCGTTAAGATTTTCTCATAGTGCTGCTGATGCATCATACCAGCTTTCTCAAGTGCTTGCTTAATCTCTTGGTCCTGACATTGCTCAGCAAAAAAATGGGCTTTTTTTGCGGCAAGTAAATTCCACGAAAGCATATCATTTAAATATAGAGAGTCTTTTGTTGTAATCACTTGCGGCGGTTCAGGATACTGCATTTGCCCCGTTTGTGATTGAGACATGTTTCCTTGTTGCATAGCTTGCTGTTGTGGTGTTGGTTGTTGTTGCATAAGGAAAACCTCCTTTTGATCATAGAAAATCTTGCGTACCAAGCTTTTTGATACAGCTTTAGTGTTAGGGAACAGGGCGAGATATATGCTATGAACAACTAGGACAGTTTACAAAACAATGGAAATATGAGGTGGGGAGCCATAAATATAAAGGCATTAAACAAACATTTAATTAATAATATTTGATCAAACAATAAGAAAGATGATAATTTTCAGAATTATGTATTGCAACTGAACGACAATTCATTTATTATAAAGATAGAAGTTACGACAAATTGCTCGTTGCCTTTTTTTTGAGGAAATAATGAATGAGTATTCATTCGGTAGGTTTCCTGCATATGAAATCAACAGCAATCATATATAAGGTAAGGCTTGGACAAATCATTTATCCTAATGGATCAATCAGAACTAACGATTAAGGGGGAGAACAATGGGTAGACAAATTAAAAAAGCAGCTGTCATTGGATCGGGAGTTATGGGCTCTGGAATTGCTGCTCACCTTGCAAATATCGGAATCCCATCATTATTATTAGACATTGTTCCAAGAGAGTTAACACCACAAGAGGAAGCAAAGGGCTTAACGCTTGAGAGCAAAGCCGTTCGTAATCGTATCAGTACAGAGTCAATTAAGCGTCTGGCTAAACAAAAACCAGCTCCGCTTGCAACTAAATCACTTGCTACATACATTGAGCCAGGCAACTTAGAAGATGACCTAGCGCGTCTTAGCGAGGTTGATTGGATTATTGAAGTAGTCGTTGAGAACTTAGATATTAAACGTCAGTTATTTGAAAAAGTGGATGCGGTTCGTACACCTGGTACAATCGTCACTTCTAATACATCCGGAATCTCCATTGAAGCAATGGCAGAAGGCCGTTCAGAAGATTTCCAAGCACATTTCCTTGGAACGCACTTCTTTAACCCGCCTCGCTACTTAAAGCTTTTAGAGGTGATTCCAACAGAGAAAACAAATCCAGACGTACTGTCATTTGTGAAAGCGTTTGCTGAAGATACACTTGGTAAAGGTGTGGTTGAGTGTAAAGATACACCTAACTTTATCGCAAACCGTATCGGAACTTACGGACTTTTAGTAACAGCTAATGAAATGCTTAAAGGGGAGTACTCTGTTGGAGAGATTGACTCTGTAACAGGACCTTTAATCGGCCGTCCGAAGAGTGCGACGTTCCGTACATTAGATGTCGTTGGACTAGATACATTCTTACACGTTGCTAAAAATGTGTTTGACGAAGTGGAGGGTGCGGAAAAAGACGTATTTGACCCGCCTGCATTTATGAAGGAAATGGCTGAAAAAGGCATGCTCGGAAGCAAGAGCGGCCAAGGCTTCTTTGTACAAAAGCGTACGGAGAAGGGGAAAGAAATTTTAGAACTTAATCCAGTAACGCTTGAATACCAAGAGCGTAAAAAGCTTCGTGCAGCCTCTGTAGAACAAGCAAAACAAGCGAAAAAGCCTGGTGATAAGTTAAAGGTGCTTGCTTATGCAGATGATCGTGCAGGACAGTTGATCTGGAACTTAGTGAAGCCAACCTTATTATACTCTGCTGAAAAAGCATATGAGATTGCAAATGACATTAAAGCTGTTGATGAAGCAATGCGCTGGGGCTTCGGCTGGGAGCTTGGTCCATTTGAAATGTGGGATGCGATCGGTGTGGCCAAGTCTGTTGAACGTATGGAAGCAGAAGGCGAAACGGTTCCTGGCTGGGTAAAGGAAATGCTTGAGACAGGAAACGAAACATTCTATAAAGGATCAAGCTACTTCCACCAGGGTGAATATAAGGGTGTGGAATCAAACCCTAAAAACATCCATCTGAAATCATTAAAGCCAGACAATGTGGTAATGAAAAACAGCGGTGCATCACTTATTGATATCGGTGATGATGTAGCATTGCTTGAATTCCACTCACCGAACAATTCCATCGGCCTTGATGTGATTCAAATGGTTAATAAGTCTATTGAAGAAGTAGAAAAGAACTTTAAAGGGCTTGTGATCTCAAACCAAGGAAAGAACTTCTGTGTCGGTGCGAACTTAATGATGATCTTAATGGAAGCACAAGATGATAATTTCTTTGAGATTGATTTAGTTATCCGTCAGTTCCAGCAAGCGATGGCCAATGTACGTTATTCAGCAAAGCCTGTTGTCACAGGACCGTTTGGAATGACGCTTGGCGGCGGAGCAGAGATCTGCCTGCCTTCTGCAAGCATTCAAGCAGCTCATGAAACGTATATGGGACTTGTTGAAGTCGGCGTCGGCCTCATTCCTGGCGGCGGAGGAAACAAAGAATTGTACCTTCGCAACCTTGAAAGCCTGCCGCAAGGAGCACAAATTGACCTTCAAGCAATCGCAAATAAAACATTTGAAACGATTGCCATGGCAAAAGTGGCAACATCGGCTCATGAAGCGCGTGAAAATGGCTTCTTAAGTGAACGCGACGGGGTTGTAATGAATGGGGAACACGTCATTCACCGTGCGAAACAGCAAGTCATTCACTTAGAAGAGTCTGGCTATCGTCCGCCAGAGCGTAAGAAGATTCCTGTAGTTGGTGAAACAGGCTATGCGACACTGTTGCTTGGAGCAAAAACAATGAAGTTTGGCGGCATGATTTCTGATCACGACTTAAAGATTGCCGAGAAGCTTGCATTCGTCTTAGCGGGCGGCCGCGTCCCTAAAGGAACACTTGTGGATGAGCAATACTTGCTTGATTTAGAGCGTGAGGCGTTCTTGAGTCTTGTTGGTGAGCCGAAATCACAACAACGTATGCAATACATGCTGACAAAAGGAAAGCCGTTACGTAACTAATTCAAACAGGTAGGAGGGATACGATAATGAGAGAAGCAGTAATCGTTGCTGGCGCTCGTACGCCAGTCGGAAAAGCAAAGCGTGGAACTTTAGCAAATGTGAGACCCGATGATCTTGGTGCTCTTACGATAAAAGAAACATTAAGACGTGCAGAAGGATTTGATCCAGCACAAATAGATGATGTGATTATTGGCTGCTCAATGCCAGAAGCAGAGCAAGGAATGAACGTCGCAAGAAGCATCTCTGCTCTTGCGGGACTTCCTAACACAGTACCAGCTATTACGATAAACCGTTACTGTTCATCAGGTTTGCAAAGTATTGCTTACGGGGCTGAGCGCATTATGCTGGGCCACTCAAAAGCGATCATTGCAGGCGGTGCAGAATCAATGAGTATGATCCCAATGGGCGGGCATGTCATTGCTCCTAACCCTACGCTTGTTGAAGAACAGCCTGAGTATTACATGGGTATGGGCTATACAGCTGAAGAAGTAGCGAATCGTTTTGGCATCAGCCGCGAAGATCAGGATGCTTTCGCTGTAGAGAGTCATAAGCGAGCAGCGGCTGCGATTGAAGCGAATCGTTTTGCTGATGAAATTGTACCAGTCGATGTTACGCTTCGTGCAGTTGGACCTGACAATAAATTAAAAGAGAAAAAGGTTGTATTTGATACAGATGAAGGTGTTCGTCTTGATACAACGCTTGAAGGTCTTGCGAAACTTCGTCCGGCTTTCCATCCAAAAGGGTCTGTAACAGCTGGGAACTCGTCACAAATGAGTGATGGCGCAGCGTCGGTTCTTCTTATGGACCGTGAAGAAGCAGAAGCAAGCGGCCTGCAGCCGCTGCTTAAGTTTAGAAGTTTTGCTGTTGCAGGTGTTGCTCCTGAAATTATGGGGATCGGCCCGGTAGAAGCGATTCCTAAAGCTCTTAAACTAGCAGGTTTAGACATTTCTGATATTGGATTATTTGAATTAAATGAAGCATTCGCATCTCAATCACTTCAAGTTATTCGTCATTTAGAGCTTGATACAAATAAGGTGAATGTCAACGGAGGAGCCATTGCTCTTGGCCATCCGCTTGGATGCTCTGGTACAAAGCTGACGCTGTCATTGATGCATGAAATGAAGCGCCGCGGCGAGCAGTTTGGTGTTGTAACGATGTGTATTGGCGGCGGTATGGGTGCTGCTGGTGTGTTTGAATTAATTGGTTAATTAATAGGTGACAATTATTAGATCACATATATTAAGGGAGGAATTATGATGAGTAACACAGCAGAACGTGTCGTAAAAGGCGGGAGCTTCTTAGTAGAGGATATTGAGGCAGATAAGGTCTTTACTCCAGAGGACTTTACAGATGAGCAGATTATGATCGGCCGTACAACGGAAGAGTTTGCGGTGAAAGAAGTCGTACCTCATCTTGAAAAGATCGAAAACCACGAATTTGAGCACACAGTAAGGCTTTTAAAGCAAGCTGGTGAGATCGGACTTCTTGGTGCTGATGTACCTGAAGAATACGGCGGTTTAGGACTTGATAAGATCAGTTCATCTCTAATCTCTGAGAAATTTGTTCGCGGCGGTGCATTTGGATTAAGCCACGGCGCACACGTTGGAATCGGGTCACTTCCAATCGTATTTTTTGGAAATCACGAGCAAAAATCAAAGTACCTTCCTGGCCTGGCAAGCGGTGAAACCATTGCTGCTTATGCACTAACAGAGCCAAGCTCAGGTTCTGATGCTCTAGGTGCGAAAACAACTGCTGTTCTAAACGAAGCAGGAACGCACTATGTATTAAATGGGGAAAAACAATGGATTACAAACTCTGCCTTTGCTGATGTCTTCGTTGTTTATGCAAAAATCGACGGTGAGCAGTTCACAGCATTTATCGTAGAAAAAGACTACGAAGGCGTTTCAACTGGTCCAGAAGAAAAGAAAATGGGGATCAAAGGATCTTCTACTAGAACACTCATCCTAGAAGATGCACTAGTTCCAAAAGAAAACGTACTTGGTGAGATCGGCAAGGGCCATGTCATTGCCTTCAATATCCTAAACGTGGGTCGTTACAAGCTTGGAGTAGGCTGTGTAGGAAGCTCAAAGCGTGCGTTAGAGCTTGCAGCTAAATATGCAAACGAGCGTAAGCAATTTAAAACACCAATTGGGAAATTCACTTTAATCCAAGAAAAGCTTGCAAACATGGCAACAGCAACATATGCTGCTGAAAGCTCCATCTATCGTACGGGCGGATTATTTGAAGAACGTCTTGGCGGACTATCTGATGAAGAGCAAAAAGACGGCCGTGCCGTTGCTAATGCAATTGCTGAATATGCGATTGAGTGTTCTTTAAATAAAGTATCAGGTTCTGAAACGCTTGATTATGTAGCCGATGAGGCTGTTCAAATCCACGGCGGTTACGGCTTCATGGCTGAATACGAAGTAGAGCGCATTTATCGTGATTCTCGTATTAACCGTATCTTTGAAGGTACAAATGAAATTAACCGTCTTCTTGTACCAGGTACGATCATGCGTAAAGCTATGAAAGGCGAGCTTCCTCTTCTTCAAAAAGCAACAGCGCTTCAAGAAGAGTTAATGATGATGATGCCGCAAGAAATCGGTGACTCGCCTCTTGAACAAGAGAAATACTTGCTTGGCATGGCTAAGAAAATCTTCTTAATGGTAGCTGGTACCGGAGCTCAGAAGTATCAACAAAAGCTTCAGCACGAGCAAGAGCTTCTTTCAAATGTGGCTGATATCGTAAGCGAAGTCTTCTCTATGGAGTCTGTGATCTTACGTACAGAAAAGCAAATGAATAAGTCTGGCGAAGAAAAAGCAGCTCAAAAGCTTCGCATGACACAAGTGTATTGCCAAGAAGCATTCAACCGCATTGAAGCTCATGCGAAAGAATCATTAGTAACTATGGAAAGCGGAGATACTCTTCGTACGATGCTTTCCATCCTGCGCAAATTAACGCGCCACACGCCAATTAATGTAGTAAGCATTAAGCGTGAAATTGCAGCGGAAGTTCTTAAAGAAGAACGCTACGTTGTTTAATAGTTACGACTGTTAGTCCAATTACGTTAACCAATTTTGGGGCTTAACCGCCCCAAAAATTATATAACTCCTTTCTTATGAAGCATTCTCCTCTCTAGTACAAAAAAGCCCTGGAAGCGGGCTTTTTTGTCGTTAGTGCGGGAAGTGCTCGGACCAGAGTGGAAAGAGCGGAGTCCCAGGCAAAAGAGACACGATGCAGACCGGCGGATCGATGCAGACAGGCGCAATTATGACGAAGGTAGATACAATTGTTCTTCAGAATGACGCAATCAGTACCTGAACCGGCGCAATAAAGAGCAACTGACGCAATACACCGCTGCACCGACGCATATATCACTCTGAGCAGCGCTATAAACGCTCAGACCAGCGCAAATCAACGCCGCACCGACGCAATTGCCGCCGTGAGCTTTCAGTACTTGCCCCCATTCGGTACTATCAGCCCCCTCTAAACTTCCAGAATCGTTTCGGCTCATTCGTAGCATCCTATAATCAAATTTAACAACAAGGGAAGGGATTACGATGAAAAAGCAGCCGAAGATTGAGTATACAGGACCATTAACTGGAGTAGAGGAGTTTGCGACGGATCTTACAGAAGATACAACTCAAGCAGCCATTCAGCAAATGTGGGAAAGTGATATAGATGATCATGAGCGTAACAGTTGTAGAAATAGAAAAAATAAGCAATAATGACGTAAAGTATCCAAGCAGGAGAGGAGTTTTTTTATGTTAGTAACGTTTTATCATTATCCGAAATGCGGGACATGCCGTAAAGCGAAGAAGTGGCTCGAAGAAAATGGAGTTGAATTAAACGAAGTACATATTGTAGAATCACCTCCTTCTAAAGAAGAGCTTGAATCATTTTATAAAAAAAGCGGACTTGAGCTTAAGAAATTTTTTAACACAAGCGGTCAAAAATATCGTGAGCTTGGCTTAAAAGATAAGCTGGCAGATATGAGTGATGAGGAGAAACTTGAGCTGCTTGCTTCTGATGGCATGCTGATTAAGCGCCCGATTACAACGGACGGCAATCTTGTCACGGTAGGCTTTAAAGAAGAGCAATTTGAGCAAACATGGAAATAATCCTATACAAAATCACGTTGATCATGACACATTAAGACAAAATCTTTCGACTAAGCATTTAGTTTATATGGCAAAAAAGGTATAATAGAGTGAGTATGTACCAAATTGATGGAGGGATTATCACATGAGTGCAAATGTACCAAAGGAATTAAAGTATTCAGAAGAGCATGAGTGGGTGAAAGTTGAAGACGATAAAGTACGTATCGGAATTACAGACTTCGCTCAATCAGAACTAGGAGATATCGTTTTCGTTGAGCTTCCTGAAGTTGGAGACGACATCGAAGCAAACGAGCCTTTCGGTAGTGTAGAATCAGTTAAGACTGTTTCTGAACTATATGCACCAATTAGCGGGAAAGTCGTTGAAATCAACGAAGATCTTGATGATTCCCCTGAATTTGTAAACGAATCACCGTATGAAAAAGCATGGATGATCGTTGTTGAGCCTAAGGATTCAAATGAAGTGGACAAGCTGATGAACGATTCTGAGTATGCAGAAATGATCAGCGAAGATTAATCATTTTAGAGAAGGAGGAACCTGCCTCCTTCTCTTTCTTTTTCCTTGAGTAGAACACACCGTGCGGCATACACTATAGCTACACCATACATTTGGAGGGGAAACGGTATGGATTTAGTAAAAGTGGATGTGACAAGCAAGGTAAAAGGAAAGTATGAAAACGGCCATATGAACCTGTATGTGGATGATGCTCGCATCGGACAAGTAACGGAAACAGAAGCGGGCTTGCAGCATATTATGAGTGCTGGATATGTATTTGAAGAGGATAAAGTATATAGATATGAACAGACCGACCCTAACCAAGTGACTTCCTATGTAGACAGCTGTGAAGAGGGCTGGTGTTAGAAGAACTGGTGTTAGATGATGTAAGCTTTTCGTCTGAAAACTTTGACGAAAGGCTTTTTATTTTGGGTGAAATCGACTATTATATTTAGGGGATCGAAATAATGAAAAGGTGATGGTCGATATGGCGCGTCTTATGGGAGACTGGTCAAGACAGCTTAAATCATATAATCGAAATGTGCGTTTGTTTCTTTTAGCCTCTGTCCTAGCTAATATTGGGATGGGGATTTTTATGGTTATTTATAATTATTATATACGTGAGTTAGGCTATGTTGATCAAGTCAACGGCAGAGTCATTGCGATGCAGGCTATGGCTAGTGCGATTGCACTTTTGCCTGCTGGCTTGTTGAGTGATAAGATCGGCCGAAAGAAAGTCATCTTGTTTGGAGCCGTTTTTGCAGCCGTCAGTCTTTTACTAAGAGGGGTGCTGACAGCTGAAACACTTCTATTAGCAACTGCTTTTATGACAGGACTTTTTATGGCGTTTATCCAAGTTTCTTCTATTCCACTCCTTGCGGAAAATTCATCTGAAAAAGAACGGGTGCACCTGTTCAGCTTTAACTTTGCTCTTATTATGGTAGCAAACGTAATCGGAAACACATTAGGCGGGACGATGTCTGATTTATTTCATAATGTATTTGGCCTCGCCATGTTAACAAGTGTACGAATCACCTTGTTGTTTGGGGCAGCATTATTTTTTATAGCGTTAATTCCAATTTTAAAGATTCGTGAGGAACAAAAAGTCCGCAAAGAGAAAACAGGAGCAAGCTCTCTAGGGAAGTTATTTACGACACATCGTTCCAGTCTGAAAGTGATCGGACTTTTCGCTGTAGCTAACTTATTGATTGGCTTTGGATCTGGTCTCGTTATCCCTTACCTGAATCTCTATTTTACCGACCGCTTTGATGTAAGTTATTCGGTTGTCGGTATTATTCTCTCTTTAGGCCAGGCAATGACGGCGATTGCGCTAATGATCGGTCCAAGTGTCGTGCGAAGAGTGGGTGAAGTAAAAGCGGTGGTCATTTTGCAGCTGTCCTCCTTGCCGTTTCTTCTATTAACTGCCTACACAGAAATATTGTGGGTTGCTGTTATAGGTTTCTTATTTAGGCAGGCATTAATGAATGCAGGGAATCCAATCCAGATGGCATTGATGATGCGGAAGGTAGATGACTCGATGAAAGGTCTTGCTAACTCAGTGGGCCAGATGGTGTTCCAGCTTGGCTGGGCGGTAATGGGTCCTGTTTCAACTACCCTTGTAATGATTCATGGTTCCTACTACGGGTATGCGTATGTATTCACGATCACAGCAAGCCTGTATCTCATCGGTTCGGTCTATTTTTTTCTAGTATTTAGGGAGAAAAAAGAAGCGGAAATATCTTCTTCAAATGTTTCGGCATAAAATCGTTGACAGCTAAAAAACCCGCGTGCTATGATGCATTCATGTAAAAGCGAACGACAACAACTTTATATCTCTTATCGCGAGAGGTGGAGGGACTGGCCCGATGAAACCCAGCAACCACTAAGTCATATGTTGACCTAGAAGGTGCTAATTCCTGCAAAGCATGAGCTTTGGTAGATGAGAGAAGGGATAATGAATTTACGCCTTTCTGTTCATCATAAACAGAAGGGCTTTTTTATTGTGTATGAGTTTGTCGTACGTTAGAGTTAGGAGATCCTCATCCTTTCATGCTTTACTAAATAACTTCAGTAAAGCTTAAAACGTGGTTTGGGATTTATAGAGAAAGTAGGGAGTAATTAATGATTTCACTTCGATCGATTCGTAAACGATTTGAAACGAAGAATGGCACCGTTCATGCCGTCGATGGCGTTGATTTAAATATCGGCGAGGGTGAGATATTCGGTGTGATTGGATATAGCGGCGCAGGTAAAAGTACGTTAATTCGTATGTTAAATATGCTTGAACGTCCAACAGAAGGAGAGGTTGTTGTAGCTGGCAAAAAGCTTTCAGCACTCTCAACAAAAGAATTAAGAAAAGCCCGTCAAGAAATCGGGATGATTTTCCAGCATTTTAATTTGCTTTGGTCGCGTACGGTGCGAGATAATATCGCGTTTCCTCTTGAAATTGCAGGTGTGCCAAAAGCCAAACGTGAACAACGAGTGAATGAGTTAATTGAGCTAGTAGGGCTTAAAGGACGCGGAGACAGCTATCCATCGCAATTGAGCGGCGGACAAAAACAGCGTGTCGGTATTGCACGTGCGCTTGCTAACAATCCTAAGGTGCTGTTATGTGATGAAGCAACATCCGCACTAGATCCTAAGACGACAGATTCGATTTTGGACTTGCTCGTTGATATTAATCAAAAGTTAGGCTTAACGATCGTGCTGATCACACATGAAATGCACGTCATTCGTAAAATTTGTCATCAAGTGGCTGTGATGGAAGCCGGTAAAGTAGTTGAGCAGGGACCGGTGCTAGAAGTATTCCGTAAGCCAAAAGAAGAGATGACGAAGGAATTTGTTAAGCAAATTACAGAGCCTGAAGAAACGACAGATGCGATTAAGCAATTACTCGCAGATCACCCTGAAGGTAAAATTGTTCAGTTAACCTTCGTCGGTGAAGAGGCGGAAAGCCCATTAATTACGCAGCTGATTCGCTCATTTGATATTGAAGTAAATATTGTGCAAGGAAAGATCACGAAGATCCAAGAAGGGTCATACGGGACGTTATTTGTTGCTTTAAACGGAGAGACTGATGAAGTCGAGCGCGCGATTGCCTTTATCCGCAGCAAGAAAGTGGAAGTGGAGGTGATCACGTATGAATGATCAATTTCTAGCTGATGTGAAATGGGACCGCTTATGGGATGCGACGCTTGAAACGCTCTATATGACGTCTATTTCTGTCTTTGCTACATTTGTACTTGGACTCATTTTAGGATTAGTTCTTTATCTGACAGCCAAAGGGAATCTATGGGAGAATTATCTTGTTAACGTGGTGGCAAGCTTTATCGTTAATATTTTTAGATCAATCCCATTTATCATATTAATTGTTTTATTAATTCCATTTACAAGGGCCCTGACAGGTTCGATGCTTGGGGCAAATGCAGCGCTTCCTGCATTAATCATTGGAGCTGCCCCGTTCTATGCGCGTATGGTGGAGATTGCCCTGCGTGAGATCGATAAAGGGGTTATTGAAGCGTCACAATCAATGGGAGCGAGCAACTGGACAATCATTCGGAAAGTTTTAATTCCTGAATCCTTGCCAGCACTTATTTCTGGAATCACCGTTACAGCGATTGCACTTGTCAGCTATACAGCGATGGCAGGGGTCATTGGTGCAGGCGGTCTGGGCCATTTCGCGTACCTAGAAGGATTCCAGCGCAATAACAGCGAGATTACTTTGGTAGCAACAATCGCAATTCTATTGGTCGTTTTTGTGATCCAGTGGATTGGTGATTATTTTACAAATAAAACAGATAAACGGTAGGGGGAAAAGAGAGATGAAAAAGTTTTTAAGCGTAGTAGCAGCTGCAGCATTGTCTGTATCATTAGTGGCATGCGGCGGTGCAGAGGAAGAAACAACAGATAACGAAGCTGGTGAGGGTGCTGAAGGTGAAACAACGACATTAACAGTCGGTGCTTCTGCTGTACCGCATGCAGAAATCCTTGAAGCAGCACAGGAATTGCTTGCTGAAGAAGGCATTGACCTTCAAGTCCAAGTTTTCCAAGATTACATCTTGCCAAACCAAGCGTTACGTGATGGCGACATCGATGTGAACTATTTCCAAACGCCTGGTTATTTAGCAATGCAAATTGATGAGAACGACTATGACTTTGTCAGCGTTGGTGCAGTCCATGCAGAACCAATCGGTGTGTACTCTAAAGAATATTCAAGCCTTGATGAGCTTCCTGAAGGCGCGTCAATTATTATGAGTGATTCAATCAGTGACCACGGCCGTATTCTGCCGATCTTTGAGCGTGCAGGCTTAATTGAGCTAGATGTTGAAGAAGGTCAATTAGCAACAATCGATGATATTTCATCTAATCCGAAGAACTTACAATTTGGTTCAACTCAAGTAGAAGCTCGTATGCTTGCTCCTTCATTTGAAAGCGGCGAGGGTGATGCTGTTGTCATCAACACAAACTACGCTCTTGAGGGCGGAGTAGATATTGAGCAATACGGAATTGCATTTGAAGAAGAAGATGTACTTCAACCTAACCTGATCGTTGTTCGTGCAGAAGATGAAGAGCGTCCAGAAGTACAAAAGCTTTTAGAAGTTCTTCAATCTGAAGAGATCCAAAACTTCATCAACGAAGAGTATAATGGAGCTGTTATTCCTTTAACTGAAGAATAAGATGAAAAACAGATAAAGAGCGCCTAAATGGCGTTCTTTTTTGTATAAATGAATTCCTGAAATCGAATACTACCTTTGAAGTGGATTCAATTTTAGGAGGGATGAATGATGGAACAGCAGCAACAGCAGAACCAAAGTGCAGTTGAGATGGCACTACTTGAATATAAAGAAGGATTAGGACACTTCACAGAGAAGATGCCTGATATTGCTAAGAAATATAATGCGTTCACAGAAGCATGTTTTGCAAAAGGCAAGCTTTCTCAAAAAGAAAAGCAAATGATCGCACTTGGTATTAGTGTATTTTCACAAGATGAGTATTGTATTATTTATCATACAAAAGGATGCCTCGACCAAGGCTGTACTGAAGATGAAATTTTAGAAGCAGTGGGCGTTACAGCAGCATTCGGCGGCGGGGCAGCGATGAGCCAGGCTGTCACTCTTGTCCAAGAAGCAATGACCGATCTTAGCGGCAAAGGCAGTCAGATGCAGCAGTAAATTTTTCAAATATTGGGTCAAGTCGAAAAACGGTGGAAATAAGAGTTATCGTGTTGGTAAGTTTTCTGACAATGGCATAGGTGATCTGATAACCTGTAAAGGAACCTCAGCCTCTTTTTTGCGCTTTGGTCAATTAAAGCGTTCATGTTAAGATACATGTATCAAAAGAGAAGGGATTGATTCATTATCCAGTCATTAGACGCTGCGTATACGAGTGATATGGAAAAGGCAATGCATTCTGCACATGGAGTAGGTTATGAGGAATACAACCGAAGCCTCGATAAAAGAATGGAAATTGAGAGAGCTCGTGATAAAGAATACAAACGCTGCAATGAAATGGTAAGGGAATTCAATCAACACCATCTATAAGTTCTGTTAGGATAGAATAAAATGACATAAGGGAGTGGCCCATAACTGGCGCCGCTCCCTTTGTGTATGAACCAATCTATATTATAATGAAGAATGTTGCGTGAAACGCAATTGTACATACTAGTCTCGTTACCTTGAACTTATGTTGGATTTGTTATAAGATTGTAATGAGAATAGATTGAGAATAATTCGATTTAATCATCGAAATCACACTGCTTGTTATAAGCAAGATAAATTGGAGGTCATAAAGATGTCAGCACCATTCTTAAAAATCGAGAACTTACACGTTTCAATTGAAGGAAAGGAAATTCTTAAAGACTTCAGTATTGAAATTAACGGTGGAGAAATCCACGCAATCATGGGACCAAATGGTACAGGTAAATCAACTTTAGCTTCTGCAATCATGGGTCATCCGAAATATGAAATCACAAGCGGATCTGTAACAATGAACGGTGAAGATGTGCTTGAAATGGAAGTAGACGAGCGTGCACAAGCAGGTCTATTCCTAGCGATGCAATATCCATCTGAGATCAGCGGAATTACAAACGCGGACTTCTTACGTTCTGCTATTAATGCAGGCCGCGAAGAAGGTGATGAGATTTCTTTAATGAAATTCATCCGTAAATTAGATGAGAAAATGGATCTTCTTGAAATGGATCAACAGTTTGCACAGCGTTACTTAAATGAAGGATTCTCTGGCGGTGAGAAGAAGCGTAACGAGATTCTTCAATTAATGATGCTTGAGCCGAAGCTTGCAATCCTTGATGAGATCGATTCAGGTCTAGATATCGATGCACTTAAAGTCGTATCAAAAGGTGTTAATGCAATGCGTGGTTCTGAGTTTGGATGTCTAATCATCACTCACTACCAACGTCTTCTTGACTACATCAAGCCTGATAAAGTACACGTTATGATGCAAGGCCGTATCGTGAAATCTGGTGGTTCTGAATTAGCTGAACGTCTTGAGGCAGAAGGTTACGACTGGATTAAAGAAGAACTTGGCATTGAAGACGAGCGCGTAAACCAAGAAGCTTAAGTCAGTCTAGTTTTATCTGCAGTGCATGATTTGCACAGCAAGAAAAGAAGCAAATGAGCGAATCAACAGTAAAGGGTGGGTATGTATGTCAATCGAGACAAAAGTAACGTTCGACAAAGAACAGATTCAAGCATTCTCGGATGGACGCAATGAGCCGGCATGGCTTAAAGACATCCGTTTAAAAGGAGCAGAGCTATTCGATACGCTTGAGCTCCCTAAACCTGATAAAACAAAAATCGATAAATGGAATTTCACAGCAGCTAACTACAATCTTGCTGAAGTAAAAGCAGCGGACAATGTAGCAGCACTTGCTGAAGGAATCCGTAACTTAGTTGGCGATGAAGATAAAGTAGATAACCTTCTAGCACAGCAAGACGGTTCTACGGTTTATAAGAAGGTCTCAAAAGAGCTGACAGATAAAGGCGTTATTTTCACAGATCTTGCTACTGCACTAGAAAAGCATGAAGATCTAGTGAAGAAATATCTTTTCGGTGAAGCTGTTCAAATGGATGAAAACCGTCTAACAGCTCTTCACGCTGCATTATTAAACGGCGGTACGTTCATCTATGTGCCTCGTAATGTAGATGTAGAAGTACCGCTTCAAGCTGTATATGCATTTGGTGCAAAGGATGCTGGTTTATACAACCACGTCATCGTCGTAGCAGAAGAGAATAGTTCAGTAACATACGTTGAAAACTATGTTTCGTTATCAGAAGATGAGGCGGTAGCTAATATTGTGGCAGAGGTTTATGCAGCACAAGGCGCAAAAGTAGCGTTCGGTGCAGTTGATAATCTTTCAAGCAATGTAACAACCTATGTAGTACGTCGTGGACACGTTGAGCGCGATGCTCGTCTTGAGTGGGCACTTGGTCAAATGAACGACGGAAATACCGTATCAGAGAACACGACTCATCTTGTAGGTGACGGTTCTTGGGCTGACACTAAGACTGTAACAATCGGTCGCGGCAGCCAAAAACAAAACTTTACAACACAGATCTTCCATCACGGAAAGCATTCTGAAGGATATATCTTAAAGCATGGTGTTATGCGTGATGCTGCAACAGCAATCTTTAACGGTATTACGAAGATTGAGCATGGTGCAACAAAATCAAACGGTGAACAGACTGAGCGCGTTCTTATGCTAAGTGAAAAAGCTCGTGGAGATGCCAACCCAATTCTTCTAATTGATGAAGATGATGTAACGGCAGGTCACGCAGCTTCTGTAGGCCGTATTGATCCGCTTCAAATGTTCTATCTAATGAGCCGCGGTATTCCGCGTAAGGAAGCAGAAAGACTCGTTATTCACGGTTTCTTAGCTCCTGTTGTGTCACAACTGCCGATCGAGTCAGTGAAAGAGCAATTGCGCGAAGCAATTGAAAGGAAAGTTCTGTAATGAATGTAGCTGAGATCAAGAAGCAATTTCCGATTCTTGACCAAAACGTAAACGGCCACCCTCTCGTGTACCTTGACAGTGCAGCGACTTCTCAAAAGCCGTTGTCTGTCATTGAAAAGCTTGATGATTATTATCGTCGTTATAATTCTAATGTACACCGTGGTGTGCATACACTAGGTACGATGGCGACAGATGAATATGAAGGAGCACGTGAGAAGGTTCGTTCGTTTATTAATGCTTCCTCCGCTGAAGAAATTATCTTTACTAGAGGAACAACAACAGCTCTGAACCTTGTTGCCGGAAGTTATGCGAGAAGCAATTTATCGGCTGGAGATGAAATTGTCATTACCCCGATGGAGCATCACAGCAACATCATTCCTTGGCAGCAAGTGGCTCGTGCAACAGGTGCTACGTTAACGTATTTACCTCTTCAAGCTGACGGAACCATTGATCTTAAAGATGTAGAGGAAACGATCAGCGAGAAAACAAAAATAGTATCGATCATGCAAGTATCAAACGTACTTGGAACGATCAATCCAGTAAAAGAAATTGCTGAGATTGCCCATCGCAACGGGGCTATCATGGTTGTTGACGGGGCGCAAAGTGCTCCTCATATGAAAGTTGATGTGCGTGATCTTGACTGTGACTTCTTCGCATTTTCTGGTCACAAGATGGGTGCACCGACTGGAATCGGAGCATTGTATGGTAAAAAAGAGCTTTTAAACAATATGGAACCGATTGAATTTGGCGGAGAAATGATCGACTTCGTTGGACTGCAAGAATCAACTTGGAAAGAGCTGCCTTGGAAGTTTGAAGGCGGGACTCCGATTATTGCAGGAGCGATCGGCCTCGGTGCTGCGATTGATTTTCTAACTGAGATCGGTCTTGATGAAATAGAAAAGCATGAACATGAACTAGCAGAGTACGCACTTGAGCGCTTGTCAGAAGTAGATGGCATGACTATTTATGGACCAAAACATCGTGCAGGACTTGTTACTTTTAATTTAGATGATGTACACCCGCATGATGTTGCAACTGTTCTAGATGCGGAAGGAATTGCTGTTCGCGCAGGTCATCACTGTGCTCAGCCGCTTATGAAATGGCTGGATGTAACTGCAACGGCTCGTGCAAGCTTCTATATTTACAATACAAAAGAAGATATTGATACCCTTGCAGAGAGCTTAGTAAAAACAAAGGAGTACTTCGGAGATGTCTTTTAATAACCTTGATACCTTGTATCGTCAGGTGATTATGGATCATTATAAAAACCCGCGTAACCGTGGTGAGTTTGATGGTGACACACTGACAGTCAACATGAACAACCCGACATGTGGAGATCGTATACAGATTCAAATGAAGTTAGAGGACGATCGTATTTCTGAAGCGAAGTTTGTAGGAGAAGGCTGTTCAATCAGCCTTGCTTCTGCATCGATGATGACTCAAGCTGTTAAAGGATTAACAGCAGAAGAAGCCATCGCAATGTCTGAGATTTTCTCAAACATGATGCTTGGCAAAGAATACGATGAAGATCGTTTTGATTTAGGTGATATTGAAGCTCTTCAAGGGGTTTCAAAGTTCCCAGCGCGAATTAAATGTGCAACTCTTGCATGGAAAGCAATGGAGAAGGGCCTAAACGAAAAAGAATAACGGCTTAGCCTTTTGCAAAAAGGGGTAAGCAACTATCTAAGGAGGGTTTCCGACATGGCTAAAAAAATGCCTGATATCGGTGAATACAAATACGGGTTCTCGGATCGTGACGTATCCATCTTCCGTTCAAAGCGTGGTTTAACTCGTGAGATCGTAGAAGAAATTTCACGTATGAAAAAAGAGCCGCAATGGATGCTTGATTTCCGTTTGAAGTCATTAGAACAATTCTATAAAATGCCTATGCCTCAGTGGGGCGGAGATTTATCTGAACTTAACTTTGACGAAATTACGTACTACGTAAAGCCGTCTGAGAAGTCTGAGAAATCTTGGGATGAAGTTCCTGAAGAAATCAAAAACACATTTGATAAGCTTGGAATTCCAGAAGCTGAGCAAAAATATCTTGCAGGTGTATCTGCACAGTATGAATCTGAAGTTGTTTACCACAACATGAAAGAAGATTTAACTGAGCTAGGTATTCTTTTCACAGATACAGATACAGCACTTCGTGAACACGAAGAGATCTTTAAAGAGCACTTCGGTACAATTATCCCTCCATCTGATAACAAATTTGCAGCATTAAATTCTGCTGTATGGTCTGGTGGTTCATTTATCTACGTGCCAAAAGGTGTTAAAACGGATACGCCTCTTCAAGCGTACTTCCGTATCAACTCAGAGAACATGGGTCAATTCGAGCGTACGTTGATCATTGCTGATGAAGACAGCTCTGTACACTATGTTGAAGGTTGTACAGCACCTGTTTACTCAACAAACTCACTTCATAGTGCGGTTGTTGAAATCATCGTTAAAAAGAACGCATACTGCCGTTACACAACGATCCAAAACTGGGCGCCTAATATCTTCAATCTAGTAACTAAGCGTGCGGTAGCAGATGCTGGTGCAACAATGGAATGGGTTGATGGTAACATCGGTTCTAAATTAACGATGAAGTATCCAGCTGTTGTAATGCGCGGTGAAGGTGCAAAAGGTACGATCCTTTCAATCGCTATTGCGGGTAAAGGACAACACCAAGATGCGGGTGCAAAAGTTCACCACTTAGCGCCAAACTGTTCATCAACAATCGTTTCAAAATCAATCTCTAAACACGGCGGTAAAGTAACGTACCGTGGTATCTGTCACTTCGGACGCCGCTCTGAAGGGTCTAAATCAAAAATCGAGTGTGATACGCTTATCATGGATAACGAATCAACTTCTGATACGATTCCATACAATGAGATCTTAAATAACAACATCACACTTGAGCATGAAGCTACGGTATCAAAGGTATCTGAAGATCAACTCTTCTACCTGATGAGCCGCGGTATTTCTGAGCAAGAAGCAACAGAAATGATCGTAATGGGCTTCATCGAGCCATTTACAAAAGAACTTCCAATGGAATATGCCGTTGAAATGAACCGTCTGATCAAGTTCGAGATGGAAGGTTCGATCGGTTAATTGTAGGAAAACCTTATAACATGGGGTTTTTTCAAGAGGATAGTTGATACGAGAATTAGCGCGTGCCTACTATGTGCCTACTCGTATCAACTTCAATATTTTCTTTTTGTGTAGGAGGCGAACTTTTTAAGTTCGCCTTCTTCTATTTTTTTGAGTGATATCTAAATAAGTATCTGCAGTAGTTTTTATGGATTTGTGTCCTAATCGTTTAGATACACACTTTATACTAGCCCCCCGGCTTCTAATAACAAAACCGCATGTGTGTGTCTAAAGCCATGAGTACCCTTATAATCGATGTTAGCCTTCTTTATTCATTTTGTAAGAAGGGTGTTTGAGGGACATTTCATTTTGAACTAATTTAAATTTCTTTAGCTCTCGAACTAATTCCTCATTTAACTGAATTTCTCTATAGCTTGATGAATTTTTCAAAAAAGTGATTATGACTTTATTGTTATTCCCTCTACTTGTCTGCTTGTCCACAATGAGTTTGTTACCTTCGATATTTTCCCATTTCAAAGCTAGAGCTTCTAATTCTCAATCCAGTCTGACTTAGGAAGTATATAAGCATGAAATAAAGACGATATTCTTTTAATCGTTGATATTTATACTGTTCCATATAGCGTAATAAGGTATTAAGTTCATCTAAAGAAAGATATTTTACGTTCTTTTCTATTGCTGCCTTTTCTTTAACTGGAATTTTAATTTTATTGAAGGACCTTTTCTAATATTTCAAGGTCATGTGTTGCGAAATGAAACGAGTGATCAAACTGCTCAGATTGCTCTCTATAATGCAGAACAGCAAGAGAAGAGAAAGACCTTCTGTGATCGTGTTGAAAGAGCTGTTAGGAGATTGCCACCAATGGAGCGTACATTAATTGAGGAACGTTATATGACAGCCGACTCGGATTATTTAACAGATCACAATGTCTATGCTTTTAAATTCAATCCACCAATCAGCTCTACTTACTATAATAAAATCCGTTGGAAAGCATTTTATAAGTTGGCCTTAATCTTAAATATTGCTGGAACTAAGGATATTTAAAAGGAGAATGTTAATTAGCTAATTGCTAATTAACATTCTCCTTTTTATACTACAAATATCCTAATGCTTCACAAGCTGTTTTTACATGTTTATTACTCTCCCATTTTCTACACATACCAATAGCACCAAGTCTGTATAAATCTGCTATTACCTGATTAGCGATTTGTGTACCCACATAAACAACAATTGCAGCGTAGAAAATTTTAGCTAATCTATCCGTAAAAACATTCATAATCGTAAATGCTTCTTCTTCGGTTCCAATTAACCCTAATGTCAAAGTTTCAGTATTCTCTAAGTATGTATACATATCTTGTACTTCGCTATAAGAGAAGGATTTTGTTACTAAATCATTAAGATTCTTTGCTTGTTCCTTTGTCATACTTAATTCTTGAGCAATCTTTATATCAAAGTGAAATTTTCCGTTTTTCTCATAAACGGCTTCTAAGAATGTTTGTTGAAATAAACTTAGATAATCATCATCTAATAGAATTTTAGAAGCTTCTTTAATTTCTTGACTTGTGTAATCTTCAAATGAAGAACTTGTATCTGCACTAACAGATCCCATTGAAGTGAATAACATTGCTAAGATGGACACATAAATAATTGAGAGCTTGAAAATTTTCATAATTCCTCCTATTAATTAACTTCTTTTGTAATATATTACAAAAAAATATCATAGACTATTAAATGAAAAAAATCAATAGGTTTTATGATTTGAAAAATAAATTAATGCCATACACTACTAAACCTATAAAAATAATAGAAATGGCTAATACTAGGCCGATCAAAAATTTCGCTTTGGATTCCATAGATGTAACACTCCTTATTTAAAATTAAAATTCAATGTGTTTTCCCGCAATAAACATTATTACAATAATATCCCAGTTATTCAATGATTAAAAAGTATGATATATCCATAATGTTAGGATATCGTTTTTTCTTAGTAAACTTTTTTCACTATCAAAAGGTGCATAATTATCATTAGAATAAATGGTTTATAAATAAGTTTCTGAAAAAGCATAACGTAAATTAAATTTAAAAAGAAATATTCATTAAAAGTATTTTTTGCCTTAAAACATAGTAAATTTATATTATTTGGAAATTGATTAAGGGAGACCTTAGTCGATCCGAAATACTCTTTTAAATTCGAGCGAGTATTGTTGAGAGGCGTTCCTTTGATCTGGGGAGCGTCTCTTCAAACATAAACACTCCCCCTTTCACGTCCTACATTATCCAATAAAAGGAGTTGTTTTTCTATATAATTATATACATTCAATCAAGTGTAATTAATGTATGTAATAAGTACACAAAAGAAAAGAAATAAAAGATAATGTCCTTTTTTCTCTTAAACTTCTAAACAAAAAGAAGGTGATGAAATGGCATACAAGAGCCTTGAACAAAAGAGGGCGTTCTACAAATCAAGCGCCTAGGAATTATTAAGGCAGGAAGCATTGAAGCGAGATAACTATGAATGTCAGGAATGCAAATGGCAAGGAAGGGTTCACGTTGATTCTAGGAAGGTTACTGGTGAACGTAAGAGCATAGAACTAAACGTCCATCACAAGTACGAGATCGAACACTATCTTAAACTTGCTCTTGTCTTAGACAACTTAGAAACCTTGTGCTTGAGTTGTCATAATAAAGAACATCCTGAAAAGGGATTCGGTAAGAAGAAAGTTAGCAAGTGGAATGATAAACGATGGTGAAGGATATGCCTATAAACTCATAAAAGGACGATACATAAAGATTAAAACGTTTCTAGTGTAATTTAATTTATATTCGAAGGGAAGAAAGTCTTTCTATGAGTCTTTTAAATGAGATTTAGGAGGGGGACAAGTGGAAGGGTTAATTAGATATCTTAAAGAATGCGCTATTGAAAGTTTGAAAGAAGAAATGCGGCAAGCTCTCATATATCTTAGTTCAATTAATGCCTATGCTAATGCAGCTGCTTGTGGGTATTGGTTCAACTGTTGCTTTTGGAGTTCCTTCTATTGGGTGGTTACATAAAAAAAGCAAGTAACGTTCAAGTTCGGTGAATTGGAACTTTATAAGATAGCAGAAGCAAAAGGGAATTTTTCGGAGTACGCGAAGGATCTGATCAGGAAGGATAATCATTGTGAAAAGAAGAAGAAAGATATTAAAGTCGAATCGAAGGTTTATGATGTTCCTAGAACGAAACCTAAATTGATGGTTTATTGTCAGACTGAATAAAGGAGTTATACACAAACAAAGACGGATTTATACCTCCTTGTATTTGTGCCTACTCTATAAAAGCTTATATAATTCGATAAAGAAGCAGAAGTCACAAAACCTTTATTTAAATCCTATCGCTTAGTGTTATAATTTGTTATAATACCTACAATTAATCAAGTTCGAGATGGAAGGTTCGATCGGTTAAGGATTGGATAATGAATGATACGTGCTATGCACGTAGTGAAAAGCGAATCCATCATGGATTCGCTTTTCTTTTCTACATAATAGGGCAGGTGGCAGTCTGGGCAGGCGGCAACCGGCGCAATTATGCGGTGAACCGACGCAATAGCAAGCTGAATAGGCGCGATTCTCCGGCAGAGTGACGCAATTATCATCTAGACGAATACAATTATTGTTTTAACCCGCGCATATAACTCAGATGCCGGCGCAATAAATGCCTGAAGTGACGCAAATGTAACGCGCCAAACAGCTGCACAGCCACACAGCTCGCAGCACCCATATCGATCTTCTTCAAAAGGAAGGTGAGTTCATTGATCTACATTGGATTAGCTGGATGGGGAGACCATGATGACTTATATGAAGGGACCCCTAGCAATCAAAAGCTTGAAACGTATGCTAGTTTCTTTCCTGTTGTGGAATTAGACTCTTCTTTTTATGCAGTTCAGCCCCTTCGCAACATGGAGAAATGGGTAAGAGTGACACCGTCTTCTTTTAAATTTGTCGTAAAAGCCTATCAAGGCATGACGGGTCATCAGAAAAGCTCAGAGCCGTTTGAATCGCGAGAAGAAATGTTTGCGGCCTTTAGAGCATCGCTTGAGCCGCTCCAGCGAGCAGGGAAGCTTGCAATGGTCTTATGTCAGTTTCCTCCTTGGTTTGATTGTAAGAAAGAGCATGTGGCGTATTTACGTTATGTAAAAGAGCAGTTAAAGGATATTCCATGTGCACTCGAATTTCGGAATCAGACATGGTTTACCTCAGATATGAAAGAGAGAACTCTTTCCTTTATGAAAGAAGAAAATTGGATTCACAGCATTTGTGATGAGCCGCAAGCAGGCGTAGGCTCTATCCCTGCTGTATTGCAGGCGACAAATAAAGAAGCAACATTAATTCGCATGCATGGCCGCAACCGACATGGCTGGAATGATCCAGGCAACGGCAAGTGGCGCGATGTTCGGTACTTGTATCAGTATAAGGAACACGAGTTAAAAGAATGGCAAAAGAATCTCTCCCAGCTTGAAAAAGAATCGAAGACGATCTATATGATTTTTAATAATAATTCTGGCGGGGATGCAGCAGGGAACGCACAAGAGATGATCTCGATGCTTGATATTGAATACACAGGCCTTGCCCCTAGACAATTGGACTTATTTTCGGAATAATATAGTAAAATTAATTAAAGACAGAATAAAGGAAGGTTCCTTTTATGGAGTGGATATTGCTCGTTATTGTTGGGCTTGTTGCAGGTACGTTTGGAAGCTTACTCGGGCTTGGCGGGGGAATTATTGTCGTGCCGGCCCTGTTATTATTAAGTTCCACAGTCGGTATATTAGCAGGGATCACCCCTCAAACAGCGGTTGGAACCTCGCTGTTAATTATGATTTTTACAGGCTTATCATCAACTCTTGCGTATATTAAACAGAAGAAAGTTGATTATAAGAGCGGTCTGCTCTTTTTTCTTGGAAGCGGCCCGGGTGCACTTGTTGGAGTCTGGTTAAACCGTTACCTTGAAGTGGAGCCATTTTTAATTTATTTTGGCTTATTTATGATTGTGGTTGCGATTGTATTAATCATAAGGCCATATTTAAAGCCGATCCCGTTATCTGAAAAAGGGGTTAAGCGTACATATGTAAACGATCTTGGTGAGTCATTTGAATATGGCTATCGGCCGGCTGTTGCGATCTCGATTTCGTTTGTTGTTGGTATGCTATCGGGCCTTTTCGGTATTGGCGGCGGTTCGTTAATGGTGCCGGCGATGATTATGTTATTTCATTTTCCTCCTCATATGGCAGTGGCGACGTCGATGTTTATGATTTTGCTTTCAGCGATAACAAGCTCGGTTTCACATATTGTGCTTGGTAATGTGAACTGGTTGTATGCTCTTGCGTTAATTCCTGGAGCCTACCTTGGGGGAATAGCTGGGGCTGCAATTAATAAACGATTATCCAGTAATGCGTTGTTAATAGCGTTTCGTATCTTTTTAATCATTGCCGCTATACGATTGATTTATCAAGGGATTACAGGAGCATAGGGAGGAGGAAGCGATGTCAGTAGAGAGAATTACGATTTATCATACAAATGATATTCATAGCGGTTTTGATACGTGGGCCAAGCTTGTTGCCTACATAAAGCAGCATAAGGATCCTAACAGTTTATATGTCGATTTAGGCGACCATGCAGATAGAAGTCATCCGATTACAGAAGCGACAAGCGGTGCTGGGAATGTATCTCTTTTAAATGAGGCAGGGGTGGAGTATGCAACCATCGGTAATAATGAAGGGATCACGTTTTCACATGACGAGCTTGATTCTTTATATACGAATGCACAATTTAAGGTGTTAATCAGCAATTTATTTACTGCTGAAGGCAATCGGCCGAGCTGGACAAAGCCTTATGCTATCCACCAAACGAAAAATGGGGTGAAAATTGCTCTGATCGGGGCTACTGCTCCTTTTAAGCAATTTTATCATCAGCTGGACTGGAAAATCACTCCACCGATTCAGGCGATTAAACAGTGTGTAGAGGAAGTAAGAGACAAGGTAGATGTTGTCATTGTCTTATCGCACTTAGGCTTGTTTCGTGATGAGGAACTGGCTGAAGTAGTTGAAGGAATTGATGTGATCTTAGGGGCACATACTCATCATGTTCTTGAAAAAGGGAAACGACGTTACGGCACGTTAATTGCACAAGCTGGCAAGCACGGTGCGTATCTTGGAAAAGTAACGATTGATGTCGACCTTAAAACAAAAACCGTCGCAGCCGATGAGGCTGAATTGATTGATCCGGCTTCATTATTGGAAGAAGATGATGCGACGCTTGCTTTGTTGGATCAATTAAATCAAGACTCAGAAACAGCCTTAGCCAAACATATTGCTAATCTTCCTAGAGTATTGCCTGTTTCATGGCAAGAAGAATCAGAAGCCTCGCAAATCCTTTGTGATGCGCTGACTGAATGGTGCAAAGAAGAGATTGGAATGATGAATGCAGGCGTTCTTCTTGAAACATTTACAGAAGGCCCTGTGACGATGCAGGATGTCCATAGATCGTGTCCGCATCCGATTAATCCCTGTGTTGTTGAATTAACGGGAGCAGCCCTTAGAAGCACAATTATCCGCTCTTTTAGTACAGAGATGAGAACATTGGCTTTAAAGGGATTTGGCTTTCGAGGCAAAGTATTAGGACGGATGATTTTTACTGGGATTGAAGTGGAGCTTGATAAAAATGAACAAGTGACTGAGATCCTTATTTTAGGCAAGCCGCTTGATCTTAACCAAACCTATACAATTGCAACGCTTGATATGTATACGTTTGGCCACCTCTATCCGGCCATTGCTGATGCTAAAAAGAAAACCTACTATATGCCAGAGCTTTTGCGGGACATTCTTAGTTGGAAGCTAGGACAAATTTGGGCATAACTGATGCTCACCCATTCCTTTGAAAGGTCATATCGTAATAAGGAAAACGGATGACTGGATTTGAAAAAGGAGTGGGGTAAAATGCTTGAAATGACACCTATTACTATCGAAGGCGAGACGTTTATAGCGGTCACTTTAAAGCTGCCGAAAACCAATTTTATGGCTGTCACAAATGATGTCGGCTATATTATGTGCGGAGCGCTTGATGTAGGGTTGTTAAACGATAAGCTGAAAGAGCGTAAAATTGTAGCGGGAAGGGCAGTAGGTGTGCGAACAATTGAACAGCTGCTAGAGGCTCCTCTTGAGTCAGTAACGCTTGAAGCCGAAGAGCTTGGAATTACCGTGGGAACGACAGGGAAAGAGGCTTTATTGAAAATGAAATACGATTCATAAAAGAAAGCCCTCTGGCGGCCGCTGACAAAAGGCAGCCGATCAAGGGCTTTTTGTTTTTGTCACAGAGAGGTTGTTCACAAATAGGCAGGCTTGCGGTACACTTTGTTATAGTTGCGTGTTAAATACACAAGAATCAAGGTGAACTAGTATGAGGTTAGTTTCTGTTAAGCATGTAGAGTCTGGAGCAACGCTCGGCCGGGATATTTATAATGACAGCGGCCAGATCTTGCTTTTTAAAGGAGTTGCCCTGACAGATCGTCTAAAAGCCCGCCTTGTTGATATGGGGATCTATTATATCTACATAGAAGATGAGATCACAGAAGATGTTGTCATTGAATCGGTGATTCGTGAGGATACTAGGCACAAGGCGGTTCAAACGATTAAAGAAGAGTTCAAAGCGATAAGTGTGGAAACAAAGCTGAATAAAACGATTAATTTGGACCATCTCAGCAAGAGCTTTACATCAATTATTGATACCCTTTTAAAAGACATTAAAGAAAATCAAGATGCGCTTGCTATGCTGCAGGAAGCTTATGTGCATGACAACTACATATTTACTCACTCGTTAAATGTGACGGTTTATACGTTAGGTCTTGCGATGAAGCTCGGTTATTCATCGAAGAAATTAAATGAAATCGGGGTCGGTGCCTTACTGCATGACGTCGGTAAAGTGTCCGTTCCGATTGAGGTTTTAAATAAACCAGGCCGATTAAATGATGATGAATATGAAATCATCAAGACGCATGCGATGGCAGGCTATGATATGCTGCGGGGAGTACCGAATATCCCGCTTTTAGCAGCTCACTGTGCACTGCAGCATCACGAGCGCATAGATGGAAGCGGGTATCCGCGTGGGTTAAAAGGCGAACACATTCATCAGTATGCTAAAATTATTGGCATTGCTGATGTATTTGATGCGGTCACTTCTCATCGAGTTTATAGAAAGCCGATGCTGCCTCATGAAGGGCTTGAACTGCTTTATTCCGGGGCAGGGCAGATTTTCGATAAAAAGCTTGTTGAAACGTTTCGTGAAACCATTTCGATTTACCCAATCGGACTCACGGTAAAATTAAGTGACGCTCGTATGGCGATTGTGGTCAAACAGAACAAACAAATGAGCACCCGCCCTGTAGTACGGGTATTTAACGAAAATGGGCAGCGAATTAAACATTATTACGACATTGATCTAATGGAATTTTTAGATGTGACCATCGTGGAAACAGAAGCAACACTTGCAACCGTAAAATAAAGGAGTTGAACATAAATGGATCAATATCTTGCTTTATGTGAGCATGTTCTAAAAAATGGTGAAACAAAATCAGATCGTACGGGGACTGGCACGATTAGTACGTTCGGCTATCAGATGCGATTTGATCTATCGGAAGGATTTCCGGCAATAACGACGAAAAAGCTTCACCTTCGTTCGATCATCCATGAATTATTGTGGTTCTTAAAAGGTGATACCAATATTGGATACCTTAAAGAAAATAACGTTCGAATCTGGAATGAATGGGCCGACGAAAATGGCGATCTAGGACCTGTTTATGGTAAGCAATGGCGTTCATGGGAAGGCGCAAATGGCAAAGTAGTTGATCAAATCTCTGAGTTGATCGAACAAATTAAACATAATCCGGATTCTAGAAGGCTGATTGTCAGTGCCTGGAATCCAGCAGAAATTGATGAAATGGCGCTTGCTCCTTGCCACTGTTTGTTCCAATTTTACGTAAATGATGGCAAGCTTTCCTGTCAGTTATATCAGCGCAGTGCCGATATTTTCTTAGGCGTGCCTTTTAATATTGCCTCTTATGCACTGTTGACGATGATGATTGCACAAGTAACAGATCTTGAGCCAGGTGAGTTTGTTCACACATTTGGAGATGCTCACATCTATTCGAACCATGTTGAGCAAGTAAAGCTTCAGTTAACAAGAGAACCAAGAGCACTTCCTAAAATGAAAATCAATAAAGTAGTGAAATCGATCTTTGACTTTACAATTGAAGACTTTGAGTTAACAGATTATGATCCGCATCCGCATATTAAAGGCGAGGTATCGGTATGATTTCCTACATTGTAGCGATGGATAACAAGCGTACAATCGGAGCAAATAACGATCTTCCTTGGCATCTGCCTGCTGATTTAGCTCATTTTAAGAGAGTGACTTCAGGGCATACCATTGTAATGGGGCGTAAAACGTATGAATCGATCGGCCGGCCTCTTCCAAAGCGCAGAAATGTGATCTTAACGAGAAATAAAGATTTCAACGCAGAGGGCTGTGAGGTCGTTCATCAATTAGAAGAAGTATTAGACATCGCCAAACAAGAAGAGGAATGTTTCATTATCGGTGGGGCCGAATTATTCAAGCTGTTTTGGAATGATACGGACCGGCTCTACATTACTCACATTGACGAAACCTTTAAAGGAGACACTTACTTCCCAGAAATAAAAGAAAGCGAGTGGGAGAAGGTATCCGATGAGGCAGGTACAGTCGATGAGAAAAACCGCTATCCTCATACTTTTTGTACGTATGAGCGTAAAAAGTAATCAAGCATAATTAAATAGAAGTCAATTTGTCCCCCTTTGCTGCATATAGTTTTTGCAAAGGGGGTTTTCAACATGAGATTCGGCAAACGATCGAGACCCCGGAAAGGTCCCTTGCCATTTCGCTATGTACTGCTCTTATCCTTTTTAATCTTTGTTATTTTAACCGTCCAAGGCCTTTGGATCATTGAGAAAGGAATCAGACCGACACTTGTTCATATTGCCACAACAGAAACGAGAGTCATTGCAACAAAAGCGATAAACGATGCGGTATCTAAAAAGATCGCATCAGATCTTAATCAAGAAGAGCTGTTTATTCGGGATGCTGATAATACGATTCAATTTAATACGCAAATGTACAACCGTATTCTCTCAGAAGCAACAAACCGCGTACAGCGCCATTTAAAGGCGGTTGAACAAGGCGAGGCGTTTGATGTTTCGTTTGATAATGAAGAGGCTGTCACCTCAGACGGGGGAATTATTTATACGATTCCGCTAGGGCAGGCAACAAATAATGCCTTACTTGCTCATCTAGGACCGCAAGTCCCTGTTCGTTTCTCAGCGATTGGGGATGTGAAAACGGATTTAAATTTAAAAACATTTAACACAGGCATTAATAATACGACGATGTCGGTCAATTTTGATGTCGTGGTTGATGTAAAGATTGTCATTCCTTTTGCCACGAATACAGAAGCGATTAAGACGACAATTCCAGTTGGTCTCATTAACATTCAAGGAGAAGTTCCTGAATACTACGGCGGGAACGGCGGCAGCATGATTATACCAGCACCAGGTAATTCCTTAGGCGGTGGCGATAATTAACATTGTCAACCTTGTAAAACTATGATAAGATAATTCGGCAAACTTAATATGAAGTTGCCTCATCAACATGGTGGGGTAGAGGCGCGAATGCAGATAAGTACACACTTGGAGGATGACAACGTAGAGAAGTGTGAAAAGGATCATTTGCCGAAGTGGAAAAGAGGAGTCAGACCTTTTCTGCTGGGGTTGCATTGAATAAGTGTAACACTGTCACAGTCCATAGACTGTGGAGAACTACTGTTGTGATGGGGATACCTGTGCTTATTAAGCCGATAATGGGTAGCCATTATCGGCTTTTTTTATACTCTTTTATTCTGAGTATAGGCTGCATCCCTGTATCAACAAACTCAAAAAAGGGGGATGGACCAAAATGGAAGGTTCAATTTTATCGCTGCTGCCACCGATACTAGCACTTGCGATGGTTATCTTAACTAGACGCGTGCTATTGTCACTTGGTGTCGGTATTATCGTCGGTGCACTAATGTTAAACGGGTATAATCCTGTTGATAGTGTAGCTGAAATTGTATCAATTGTTGCGGCAATCTTTGTCGTAGACGGCGCTATTAATGATTGGGAACTTTATATTATCTTTTTCCTATTACTGCTTGGTATGATGGCGGCGCTCGTTACTCGTTCTGGAGGGAGCCGTGCGTTTGGAGAATGGGCATTAAAGCGCGTCAAAACTCGTGTTGGCGCGCAGCTTGTAACAGTCATGTTAGGGATTATTATCTTTATTGATGATTATTTCAACAGTTTAACAGTAGGTAACGTGTCTAGACCGTTAACAGACCGTCACCGTGTATCTCGTGCAAAGCTTGCTTACTTGGTTGACTCTACAGCAGCACCTATGTGTGTTATTGCACCGGTATCAAGCTGGGGAGCATACATCATTACGATTATTGCCGGCATTTTAGCTACACATGGTTTGACGCAGTATGAAGGCTTACAAGCGTTTATGCTGATGGTTCCGATGAACATTTATGCACTAGTTGCTATCGGACTGGTTCTAGCGGTTGTATTCTTTAAGCTTGATTTTGGAGCTATGAGAGTACATGAAGAACGTGCATTGAAAACTGGTGAGCTTGTTGACCCTGATTCTGGTGCAATTCCAGGAGATCAAGAAGACCTTAAAGTTAGTGATAAAGGCCGTGTCGGCGATCTTGTATGGCCGATTGTTGCCTTAGTTTTAGGAACAGTTGCTTTTATGATTATTACAGGTATTCAAGCATCAGAAGGTGCCGCAACGATTCTTTCTACATTTGAAAATACTGATGTAGCATCATCATTATTATATGGTGGTATCATCGGTTTTGCAGTGGCTCTTGTGCTTAATATTGTTAAGAAAACCGAAGCAAGTGACCTTGGTGCAACGGTTTGGGCCGGGATTAAATCGATGCTTCCAGCGATCTATATTTTACTATTTGCATGGACGATTATTTCAATCATCGGCGACTTAGGAACAGGTCAATATCTAGCTTCTCTTGTAGATGGTAATATTCACCCAATGTTCTTACCTGCAATCCTTTTCTTAATTGCTGGATTTGCAGCATTTTCAACGGGTACATCATGGGGTACATTTGGGCTGCTTCTTCCGATTGCCGGAGAGATGGCTGCTGTTATTGATATCACAATGATGCTTCCTATGCTTGCAGCCGTTCTTGCAGGTGCGATCTTTGGAGATCACTGTTCACCAATTTCAGATACGACAATCCTATCTTCTACAGGAGCAGGAAGTCATCATATTGACCACGTGGTGACGCAGCTTCCGTATGCGATTGTGGCAGCCGTTATTACATTGATTTCCTACCTAGTACTAGGTGGAACAGGAAGTGTCATCTTAACGCTTGTGACAGCTCTTGTATTATTAGTAATCACAGTTCTTATATTGAAAAAGTTATCAACACCGATCGAGTCCTAAAGAAAAGGTTTCTGCTTCCAAGCAGAAGCCTTTTTTGGATCATATTGCCTAATTACTATACAAATTTTGAGAGAACCTTCGAAAAATGTGACAATTTTCTTAAAAATATTTTGACAAACACCAAGCAAATCATTATAATCAAAAAGTGAATAGTCAGATAACTCTAAAAAATGGAGGGGTTACAAAAACGGATACTACTACACGTTGATGCGCTAAATAGACTTGTCGAAATAATTGTCAAATAATTTTGATGAAAAATATTTTTAGTGCGGCTACTATTTACAGAATCTTTTGAATACAATTTAAGGAACTTAGTTCACAACAGAGAGGAGTTATCGACGATGGCTAGAGAGCAATGGGGAACACGAGCAGGATTTATTTTAGCAGCGATCGGTTCAGCAGTCGGTTTGGGTAACATTTGGCGTTTCCCTTATGTAGCGTATGAAAATGGTGGGGGGGCATTCTTTTTACCTTATCTTTTTGCACTATTAACAGCGGGAATTCCGCTACTTATTATGGAGTTTACATTAGGTCACAAGTATCGTGGCTCTGCACCGCTTTCATATGCTAGGTTAAACAAAAAAGCCGAATGGATCGGCTGGTGGCAGGTAGCGATTGCCTTTGTTATTTCCACTTACTATGCAGTTATTATTGCTTGGGCGATTGCCTACACGTATTTTGCTTTCAATCAAAGCTGGGGAGAAGATACCGGCGGATTCTTAATGGGAGAGTACTTGCAGCGTATTGACTTATCAGGCGGTGCGTTAGGTGAAGTTGGTTCCCTTGTACCTGGTGTATTCATTCCGTTATTAGTTGTATGGGCCGTAACGCTCGGCGTATTATTTAAAGGGGTTAAACGCGGTATTGAAATGGCCAACCGCATCTTTATCCCGACGTTGCTTGTCATGTTCTTATTAATTGTTATTCGCGCGTTAACGCTTGAAGGAGCAATGGTTGGTTTAGATGCATTCTTTGCACCAAACTGGAGTGAAATCATGTCCCCTGGTGTATGGGTTGCAGCTTACGGGCAAATTTTCTTTAGTTTATCGATTGCATTTGCGATCATGATTACCTACTCAAGTTATCTTGGGAAGAAATCAGATATTAACAACAATGCCTTTATTACAGGCTTTAGTAACTCGAGCTTTGAGTTATTAGCAGGTATCGGGGTTTTCGCAGCATTAGGTTTCATGGCGACAGCATCTGGTGTCGGCGTTGATGAAGTAGCAAGTGCAGGGATTGGGCTAGCCTTTGTGGTCTTCCCAGAGATCATTAATACATTCCCTGGCATGAATGCATTTTTCGGAGTCTTATTCTTCGGATCTTTAGTGCTTGCAGGTTTATCTTCACTTATCTCAATTGTGGAAACATTTGTAGCGGGGATTCAAGATAAGTTTAAAGTATCTCGTACAAAAGCCGTTGCGTTTGGGGGCGGATTATCAGCCTTGATTTCATTGCTTTTTGCGACACAAGGCGGGTTGTTCTTCCTAGATACAGCAGATTACTTCATTAACCAATTTGGTGTAGCATTAGCCGGTCTTGTATCTGTTATTGCCGTATCATGGTTCATCCGTAAGCTTCCTGAATTACAAAGTCATGCAAACGGTGTATCTGACTTTAAAACAGGCTTATGGTGGAAAGTATGCTTAAGCATTATCACGCCGATTGTCCTTGGTTACATGGCGATTCAAAATACGATTACAAATATCACATCTAATTACGAAGACTATCCAACATCGCTTGTTGTGAGCTGGGGCTGGGTAGTAGCAATCGGAGCGGTTGTCATTGGATTCGTCTTTGCGGCATTCAAATGGCAGAAGAACGATCTTGATGTTCCGGCAGACTCAAATGATAAAGGAGCTGAGCTATAATGAGTACAGGCGCAATTGTTATGATGCTTGTCGGCATGTTGATTATTTGGGGCGGCATGGCTCTAAGTATTGCAAATGCAGTTAGAGTAGCAAAGCAGAAAAAAGCTTCTTCTTAAAAAGTAAAAAAAACAAGGAGTCAGCATAAGCTGGCTCCTTATTTCTTCTTTTTGCGGTCTTGATACGCTTTACGCTCCCATTGTTTTAATGAAGGGAATGGATCAAATGACCACTCAGTAAAGCCGTTATCTCTATACATACCGTAATGAAGATGCGGCGGGAATTTGCCTTGGGTGCCGGGCTTACCGTAACCCGAGCTTCCACAGTAACCAACCACATCGCCAGGAGACACAATGCTTCCTTCTTCAATTCCTTTCTCAAAGCCGCTTAAATGAGCGTAGTAATGATAGATATTATCTAAATCCCGAATACCGATGCGCCAGCCGCCGTACATATTCCAGCCTTTCACTTCTACTTTACCGTAAGCTGTAGCACGCACAGGCACATTATAGCCGGCGAAAATATCCGTTCCTTCATGGATCCGCCTTCCGCCCCAACCTCTGCGGTCCCCCCATGTGTTTTTGTAGCTGTAATTATAATTGAGAGGGATAGGAAACGCATGATCATCTAAGTCAAGTGTTCCAAAATGCTCATACACAGCTGCATGACCGTGGATAATAGAAACAGACTGCTCGCGCTGGTAATAATCCCATAGGGCAATTCTAAAGTCATCTTCGTCAAATCCGTATTGTTCTAAGTAATGAGCAAATGTGTATAGAACATCTTCATCGTCTGTAGGACTTGCGACGCCATCACCATTTCCATCTAGCCCTATTCCATTAAATAAACTAATGGATAACGGGTCTGTGTCTTCTTTATTTGGATTGATCGGACCTGCCCATATTTCCGGATCATAAAAGATAGAAATAAATCCTTCTTCCCTCGGCCGGTCACGCTGAGCACGGCGCAGTCCACGCTCATACGTATCAACTGCAGCTAAATAATGCCACGGGACTTGGGTAATGGCCTCCATTTTTTGATACAGCTCCATCCGTGCATTGAATATTTCTTCTTGTGACATTTCTTCGGTCGTATTTGCTAAAGTAATCTGCGGAGCAGAACTGATTATAAATAAGGTCAGCATAAGTATTTGTAAAAACCGTTTAGCTCGTTTCACTTTATTCCCTCCTCTAGGAATTCTCTTCTTCTCTAGTGTGCAAAGTTTTTAGAGAAAAATATGAGTGAATCAATGGAAATTTCGAGCGATAGTTTGGTCATTTGGGAATAATCATGATAAAGTATAGAAAGATAAATGCAGCGAGGTTTGTCGATTTTCGTATGCAGAATATGGGAAAGCGGATGGAGTGAATAGCATGGCAAAGAAAGAAGAACATTTACGTAAGCCGGAGTGGCTGAAAATAAAATTAAACACAAATGAGACTTACACTGGTCTAAAGAAGATGATGCGCGAGAAAAATCTACATACAGTCTGTGAAGAAGCGCGTTGTCCCAATATCCATGAATGCTGGGCTGTTCGTAAGACGGCTACATTTATGATCTTAGGGGATGTATGTACACGTGCCTGCCGTTTCTGTGCCGTTAAAACAGGTCTTCCTAATGAACTTGACCTGCAAGAGCCAGAACGTGTAGCAGATTCTGTAGAAATGATGGGATTAAAGCATGCTGTTATTACAGCTGTCGCACGCGATGATTTAAAAGACGGAGGGGCGGCTGTGTTTGCTGAAACGGTTCGTGCCGTACGCCGTAAAAATCCATTCTGTACGATTGAAGTACTGCCATCTGATATGTTAGGTAATTTTGATAGCCTGAAGACGTTAATGGATGCGAAACCGAATATTATGAACCATAATATTGAAACGGTTCGCCGCCTGTCGCCAAGAGTTCGCGCACGTGCAACGTATGACCGTACATTAGAGTTCTTGCGCCGCGCTAAAGAAATGAACCCAGATATCCCTACAAAATCAAGCCTGATGATCGGCCTTGGTGAAACAAGAGAAGAGATTATTGAAACAATGGAGGATCTTCGTGCCAACAACGTGGATATCATGACTATTGGACAATACCTTCAACCGACGAAAAAGCATTTAAAAGTACAAAAGTATTACACACCAGAAGAATTTGCTGAATTTAAAGAGATTGCTCTTGAAAAAGGCTTCAGCCACTGTGAATCTGGTCCGCTTGTACGCTCTTCATACCATGCCGATGAGCAGGTAAACGAAGCACAGGTAAGAGAAGAAGCGAACAAAGTAGCAAAAACACATAATTAATGAGGAAAGAGCGCCGTGGCGCTCTTTTTTATTTGATTGCCAGTGGATAGGGGCGAGGGCGTGCCGGGGAGAAATTGGCGCAATTCTAAGGAAACTAGTGACAATTATATTTAAAAGGAATATAAATAACGTTCAGACTGATGCAATTCAATTCAATTGACGCAATAAAGATGGTAATAAGAACAATCAGTAACTGCATCGACGCAATAAAAAGTGGAATAGGCGCAATAAACAATGAGAAGCAGTCAAATAATAAGTCAGAAACCGCCATGTATTCTCTCTTGACAAGTCGGAATAGTGTGAATATTATTGAAGCAATACGTGCTACTATTAAAAAGACGAAGTCAATGGGGGAATACAGATGAGTGAAGAGAATCATTTCAGGCCGGAAACATTAGCTATTCATGCGGGACAAGAGATTGATCCAACCACGTTTTCACGCGCGGTTCCGCTTTACCAAACAACCTCTTATGGATTTAAAGACACAGATCATGCTGCAAATTTATTCTCGCTAAGTGAATTTGGTAATATTTATACACGCTTAATGAACCCGACTACCGATGTATTTGAAAAAAGAGTAGCCGCACTTGAAGGCGGGGCAGCGGCTCTTGCGACTGCTTCAGGACAGGCTGCAATTACGTACTCTATTTTAAATATTGCTGAGGCTGGAGATGAAATTGTGTCAGCAGCCAGTTTATACGGGGGTACATATAATTTATTTTCAACAACATTACCGAAGCTTGGCATCAAGGTTCATTTTGTTGACCCAACTGATCCTGCTAACTTTAAAGCAGCTATCACTGATAAAACAAAAGCCATCTATGCAGAGACGGTAGGGAATCCAAAAGGAGATGTGCTAGATATTGAGGCAGTGGCTCATATTGCTCATGAGCACAATCTTCCTCTCATAGTCGATAATACCTTCCCAAGTCCTTACTTACTGCAGCCAATTAAGCATGGAGCGGATATTGTTGTTCATTCTGCCACAAAATTTATCGGTGGCCATGGTACTTCAATTGGCGGGGTGATCGTAGACAGTGGAAAGTTTGATTGGACAAAAACAGATAAGTATCCTGGGCTTACGACGCCTGATCCAAGTTATAACGGGGTTGTCTACACAGAAGCCGTTGGTCCAATTGCCTATATTATAAAAGCTCGAGTACAGCTTCTTCGGGACTTAGGGGCATCTATTGCACCGTTCAACTCATTTTTACTTCTGCAAGGGCTAGAAACCCTTCATTTGCGAATGAAGCAGCATAGTGAGAATGCGTTGGAGACAGCAAGATTTCTTGAGGCGCATCAGTCAGTTGACTGGGTTTCATACTCTGGGTTAGAATCTCATTCCTCCTATGACCTCGCTCAAAAATATTTGCCAAAAGGGCAGGGAGCTATTTTAACATTTGGATTAAAAGGCGGAGTAGAGGCTGGGAAGAAGCTTATTCATTCTGTTGATTTGTTCTCTCACTTAGCCAATGTAGGGGATTCAAAATCATTAATTATTCACCCTGCTAGTACAACTCATCAGCAATTAACTGAAGAAGAACAGCTCGCAGCAGGAGTGACACCTGGAATGATTCGTCTTTCAATCGGAACAGAAGCGATTGAAGACATTTTAGGCGATCTTGGCCAAGCGATTGAAAAAAGCCAGCAATAAAAATAGAGCAGCTCCTGAGTTAGGGAGCTGCTCTATTTTGGGTTTGGAGTAAAGGCTGGCGCTATTATTAGCCGAAGTGATACATATACGCTTGCTACAGACGCATATAACGTTTGATTAGGCGCAATTAAACTACATCGGCGCAATAAAGCCGGCAAGTAACGCAATAAGGCGAGAGAGGAGCGCAATGGCCATATACATTGACGCATAAAAGGCTTGAATATATACAATCTTCTCTTCCCCTTATTTTACCGCATGCCTAAACAGTCGCCTCCGCTTTTCGTGTCTAGCTGCAGGGTTCAGGTAATCGGTGGCTTCACTTGGCCAAACGAAGCAAAAAGCGCTTCTCATTGTCAAAGCTCCACCCACCTCATACCTAAACGAACCCTTCCGCTTTTCAAGATGTCTAGCTTCGGCTCGTTGCCTTGCGGGAAATAACGGTGCATCGAATGAAGACAAAAGGCGTCTTCATATCGCTGCCCCTTATATTTCCGCATGCCAGCCCACTCGCCTCCGCCTTTCCTTTAATCCTTTAATTTCTGTTGTTTCTTTTCCATGACATTCATGTTGTTGTCGGTGTCCTCGTTGTAGGCACCTTGTGGAGATTGGCGCATTTCTTGGATCGTTTGTTTAAGCGTTCCGTCTAAATTTCCAGCTGTTGTGGAGCCATCTTGGAAGCGTTCAATGTCTTCGAAATGACTATGATCATCTGTAATATAGACTTCATAGTAACGCGGAACTACAGAAATCGCACTGCGTTTTACTTGGTCCGCTACGTAATCGCGGTCGTTCGTATCGCAGTCATAGGCAACTAATACGTACTTATCTGTAACAAGCGTTGCGGCCTCGCTCACCGTTTCGTTCGTTAAGACCATTCTTGTTACCGTATCAGAAAGCTCTGTCCGGTCAAACATAGGTGTTGATTGTTGTCTGCCGTTTGCTTCTACCTGTTGTTTTTGATATCTTGTGTACCCATAATGGTTGTAGTCATTATTTTGAGTTTGCTGACCCATTCCCATTGGATAATAGCCATGATTCGTTTGCATAGGGCCGTAATTCGGATTAGCTGTACGCTGCATCGATTGTTGCCCCACATCATTCATCTGGCAGCCGGTCATAAGCATTAAAGCTGCGACACCAGAGATCACCATTGATTTTTTTATCATGATGTTCATTCCCCCTCTACTTTAAGAATGACCAAAAAGAAATGTTTTTACTGATAGAAAATGATGCCACAAAGGTTACTGTAGGGAGGCTCGGGTGTGGTATAATAAGGGTATGAAAAGTGAGGTGAGCCCAGTGGTTCGCATTCAAGGAATGCAGTATGAAGTTATAGAAGACATAAAAGAGGGCTGGAATGAAGAAGCCTTTAAGGCACGTTACAGTGATGTGTTAAATAAATACGATTATATTGTTGGTGATTGGGGTTACAGCCAATTGCGTTTACGCGGCTTTTTTGAAGACCGCCATAAAAAGTCGACCTTTGATACGAAGATCAGTACTCTTCCTGATTATTTATACGAGTATTGTAATTTTGGCTGCGCTTATTTCGTGCTTAAGAAAGTGAAGGAAACGAAAGAAAAGGATAGGGAAAAAGAAAAACAGCCTGTACCTGCAGAAGAGGCAGCGGCATTAAGTGAAGAATAGGGGAGAGCCCTTTTAAAGGGCTCTTTGTTTAAGTGGTCGTGTAAGGTGGTTCTTCGTTTTTATCAGGATCATCATGAGTTGGGTGATGTCCTGGATATTTACGCGGAAGGTTTTGGTGCAAAGATTTAAACTCATAATTGAAAGCGCTGTAATAACGCTGCCCAGGCTTCCAAGGGGTGCTTTTATTTTCAACAGGTTTATCCTTATTGATTGATGAGCCGTAAGGGCCTTCTGGAGTAATTTCTGGCAAAATGAAATTGCGCATCGTTTCGACGTTTGAGAAGTCAGTGTAATCTTCCGTTTCTTTATCACGTGAATCTGGCATAAAAAAACCACCTCCTGCCGTTAGTTTTACCGGAAGAGATGGTTTTTACTATTAAATGACTTCATATAAAAACGAACGTAATTCGCCAGCTTCTTCTTCACTGATTTGATAAGCGTGCTCAAGATAGCCAGGCTCTTCTAAATCGTCTGTACCAATAATGGCAAACCGATTAGATAATACATCTAGAACCAGCTTTTTCCCGTAATAGCGGGAAGAGGTGATGATGGCTAAGTCAAAACGTTGTGACTCACCCATAAAGCTTACAAATCTGGTCCTTGTTTCTTCTGTGTCATCATATAAATAAAAGCGCTCAGACATTCTTCTTGCCCCCCAAGTAACATTGTTTTTTTTATCATATCATGCCACAAGAGGGGATGCGATACTTAGTCGTTCATCACTAAATGAGGTTTATGGTCAAGATGGTGATGTGTTTTAATGTAGCGGACTGTTCTTGTCTTAGCACGCATAACAATGGAGTCAGTTTCAGCAAGGTCTCCGCCTAAAAAGCGTACGCCTTCAACTAATTCACCAGAAGATACTCCCGTTGCAGCAAAAATAGCATCATCACCGCGAACAAGATCGTCTAATTGTAATACTTGACGAGGATCTTCTAGCCCCATTTTTTTGCAGCGTTCAAATTCTTCATCATTCATTGGTACAAGACGAGCCTGCATGTCACCGCCTAAAGCTTTTAGCGCAGCAGCAGAAATAACACCTTCTGGAGCTCCGCCTGTTCCAACAAACAAATCAATACCCGTTTGCGGCAAGGCAGTGGCAATAGAAGCACCAACGTCACCGTCACCAAATAATTTAACACGAGCACCCTTTTGGCGAACGCGTTCAATTAATTCAGCATGACGCTCACGCTCTTGGATAATCACTGTTACATCACGAACTCGTTTATTTGTCATTTTAGCCACAATATCAATTGTTTTTTCAATAGGGTCATCAAGACGGACAAGTCCAGCGGCAAGAGGTCCGACTGCGATCTTTTCCATATACATATCTGGTGCGTGAAGCAGCGTTCCTTTATCCGCTACCGCAATAACAGCCATCGCATTAGGGTGTCCTTTTGCTACGATGTTTGTTCCTTCAAGCGGGTCAACCGCGATGTCAACTTCAGGACCATGCCCACTGCCGACTTCTTCGCCAATATAGAGCATTGGTGCCTCATCAAGTTCTCCTTCACCAATGACAACAGTACCTCTGCAGTTTACTGAATCAAACATTGTGCGCATGGCACTCGTTGCAGCATCATCTGCTTCATTTTTCTTCCCGCGGCCCATCCATTGAGATGAAGCTAGGGCTGCTGCTTCCGTTACACGGACGATTTCTAAGGCTAGTTCACGATCCAAGTTGTTTCTCCTCCATTTGAGTAAAAAAGTTTTGTGTAGCTTAATTTTTTTGTAGTAGCATAATGTGTGTAGCATTCACTACTTTTCATTTGTTCGACAATCAATCAGGTCCTTGTCGAATCATTTACGTTCTTTATCATAACAAAAACGCCGTAAAGAATAAATCATTTCTTTTGATGTGTTTAACTTTATCTAAAAAAAACGTTTAATGTGTTATACTAATTCAAAAAAAGAAGGTGTTCCTATGTATTTTGTGAATCGTGAAAAAATTGAAGATACCCTTACATATATGGATCAATTGTTAACAGAATTTGAGGAGAATCAACCACTTGAAACCGTAAAGGATAAGCTTGCTTATGAGCGGTTTGCAACGGTTGTCATTGAATCAATTATTGATGTTGGAAATAGTATGATTGATGGCTTTATCATGCGTGATCCTGGGAGCTATGAAGACATTGTAGAAATCCTTTTTGATGAAAAAGTGCTCCAAGAAGAAGATGCGGCTGCCCTAAAAAAAGTGGTCAGTTTAAGAAAGCCGCTTGTAACAGACTACATACAAATTAAGCATGAAGATGTACAAGCTGTCATTCAAACAGAAAGAAAGGCTCTAGAGTCTTTCTCAAGCCATGTTAGACGCTATTTAGTCGAGGAGCTTGGTCCTGTTTCTGCGTTTTTGCCTGAACAGAATTAATAATTCAGGTAAGTGTTCAAGGTCAATGTAAGAATAGTTTTAAATTGACACATAAATTTACAATTGACCACACATCGCTTACAATGAGGTGAAGGATGGTGATGGTCGTGAATAATAATACCAACTCCACAAGGCAAGTCATCTTAGTGATGTTAAAAAAAAGCCAGCAGCTAACCGTCTCAGAAATAGCTGAGCAATTAGAAATTACAGAGATGGCGGTGCGCAGACACCTACAAGGATTAGAAAAAGAAGGGCTGATCGAATCAAGGCTTGAAAGACAGCCGATGGGCCGCCCTACACATAAATATTCTTTAACCCTTAAAGGAGAAGAGAGCTTCCCAAGGAATTACGGCAATCTCTCGCTTGAATTTTTACAAGACCTCGAACAATTAAGTGGGACGGAAATGATTGAAAAGTTATTTGAACAGCGCCGCGAACGACTGCTTGATAAATACAGCACTGCTGTAACAGGCAGTTTTGAAGAGCGTGTTGAGACACTTGCTCGTATTCAAAATGAGAGCGGGTATATGGTTGAGGTTGAGAAGCAGGATGATGGAACATATCGGTTTGTAGAATACAACTGCCCGATCGCGCAAGTCGCAACGGCTTATCCTGTTGCGTGCAACTGTGAACAGAAACTGTTTAAGTCTCTGCTTGATACGGATGAGATCGAAAGGGAAGAGTGCATGGCTAAGATGGATACGGCGGGCTGTGTGTACGTTCTAAAAGAGAAAAGTAAAAAATAACACGACAGCCACCTTGCCTAAAGGTGGTTGTTTCTTATAAGGAGTAGAAAATGAAAGCATATAAAGGATTTCTAATTGATTTAGACGGAACAATGTACCGAGGCACTGAACCGATTCCTGAAGCCATTGATTTTGTGAAAAGAATAGAACAAATGGGTTATCCTTATTTATTTGTGACAAACAATTCTACAAAAACTCCAAGAGAAGCAGCAGGGATATTACAGAATATGGGGGTTCCTGCGACAAGTGAACATATTTTCACGACAAGTATGGCTGCAGCTGGTGTGATTAAAGACCTTAAGCTGAATGCAAAAGTTTTAATGGTAGGAGAAAATGGACTAAAGCAAAGTCTTCTTGATGAGGGACATGAATTGGTTGATGTGGACCCCGACTATGTTGTGATGGGATTAGATCGAGAAATTACATATGAAAAGTTAGCAAAAGCAGCACTGGCTGTTCGAAGTGGTGCTGCGTTTATTGCAACAAATGGAGATCGTGCCTTACCAACTGAAAAAGGGTTAATGCCTGGTGCCGGCTCACTTATATCAGTGATTACGACTTCTACTGGAGTGAAACCGACCTTTATTGGAAAGCCTGAGCCGATCATGATCGAACAGGCACTTGAGAAGATAGGGGTTAAAAAAGAAGAGGCACTGATGATTGGTGATAATTATGACACGGATATTCTAGCCGGAATCAATGCCGATGTTGATACACTTATGGTACTAACGGGAGTAAGCAAAGAGGAGCATTTAAAAGATGTTGACGATAAACCGACGTATGTTTTACCGTCATTATCTGAATGGCAGTTTAATTAAACGTTTGTTTAAGAGGTTCATGCATGTGCATGAGCCTTTTTAGTGGGTAATCCCCTGCCGGTTGGTTTTTTTGAACAATTTTTTCGGTTATTTGAATAAAGTCGCAGTTATTTCAAATAACTTTTATATTTTTTCGAACAACTTTAGCGATATTTCGAACAAACGGAGCAAAATACTGGAAAATTATCCTCGGGGGACAATTTGCAGGCATATGTAATAGATCCGACTAATCACTTAAGTGGCAGCCGAATCTAGGGTATGTTGATCTGGTGTAGTAAACTAGGAAGCATATTTTAATCCATCCCTTAGCACCTTACTCTACATTTGCAGCACGGTGAGCGAGGCGGCTTGAAGCAGCTGCTGCAATCGCACCTACAATATCATCTAGAAACGTGTGACACTCCCCACTTGACTTGTCATTTAATTTCTTTAAAATCCCAGGCTTTTGTTTATCGATATAGCCATAATTTGTAAATCCGATTGAGCCGTACACATTTACGATAGACAATGCAATAATTTCATCGACCCCATATAACCCTTCATCTCTTGCAATAATCCCTTGAAGCGGTTCTTCGAGCTTATTTTGCTCTGTTAATACATCTAATTGAATTCCTGTTAATATCGCATTTTGAATTTCGCGTTTGCGGATCACTCGATTGACGTTATGAATGCAGTCATCCATCTCTAAATTGGGATGGTATTTTTCCTGAAGAAAATAGACAAGATCGGCAATGTCGTTAATCGTTACGCCGCGCTCTTCAAGTGCTTCACGAGCTCTTTTTTCAACTTCATCAATAGGTTGTGGTTTTTTCTCAGACATAAAATCCCCTCCAGCGTTCGGTTCACCTTATCAACACTTGGTGTGGAGACAAAATGATTATTACTAGTCTACGGGAGTTGAACACATTTTATGCAGATGGGTCATAGACTAGATAAAAGGTATGTATGGCAAGGAGGGGAAAAGTGTGTTTGAGCGCAATGTATATGATCAGTACGGGCTTTATTGTGACTCGCGTTTTGCTTTAGGAGACTTTGAAGGATTTGAAGCCGGCGGGAAGTCGTATGTATTCTTTCCAAAAGAAGATTGTGCTTCAAAAGAACAAGAAATGCTTGATTATGCTGAATATTACCGTTCGATTGGCGATGCTTCTATGCTCACTTTGCAAAAAACGAAATCAAACGGAAATGTCGGACTGATTGACGGGCAGGAAGTTTATTTATTTGAAATGCCTGAACCTGAGCGAAATGGAGGCCTCCACTTAGAATCTAGTTATGACATTGGCGGTCACTTAGCTACGATTCATTATTACGGAAAGCAAATGCCTCAAACGAGGAAATCGCATGACTATTTTGGACAGTGGCATAAGTTATGGGAGAAGAGACTTGAGCAGCTTGAGGGCTGGTATCAACAGATTAGTTATGAGCAGCCAAGATCCTATGTTGATGAGGCATTTTTGTACTCTTACCCATATTATATGGGTCTTACAGAAAATGCGATTCAATATGCGGTCGATGCAAGGCTTGATGATCCTACTCATGACAAGGAGCAAGGGACGGTATGTCATAGACGATTTACAGATCAAACATGGCTTGTGACATCTACACGAGGCGGCATCATAAAACGACCGACAGAATTTGTATATGATCATCCTTGCCGAGATATCGCAGAGTGGATTAGACAAAAGCGCTACGATCAGGCGCTAAGCCGTAATAATAATTGGGAAGATGTGCATTCATTTATTGAAGGCTATGAGCAATATGAACCTTTAAGCACGTATGCTTGGAGATTAACCTATGCTCGGCTGCTTTTCCCTGTACATTATTTTGAGTCGATTGAGAACTACTACCGGGCCCAAATAAATGAGGATAAACAAGAGCATGGTCAGGTGTTTTTCTCCTTAATTGAACAAGAAGGAGAAAACGAACAATTTTTAAAGCAATTTTCAGAGATGATACGGATTCCTAAAACCTCCTCAAGAACTCCAAATGTAGAATGGTTATAGTCAAATGCAAAGGAAGCCGCCTTTTTATAGGCGGTTTTTTTAGTGCGTGTATTTAATTGAGGGCGATAAATGGATAATGTGGTATGATATATTGAAATTGTTTGAACATTTACAAAATACCCCTTGTTTTAAATGGAAATTCATCTTATAATGTCCTTTATACAAATACAAATGTTCTTTTTAGAGGAACAAAACAGAGAAACAGATCGTATAGTTTGGATTGGAGTGGAGCAGAAATGAAACAAGGCATCAATGTAGGGTTATTAGGACTTGGAACGGTAGGAACAGGGGTTATTTCGATTATTAAACAGCATCAGCAGGAATTAAAGCATCAAGTAGGATGCGCTGTAAATGTGGCCAAGGTGCTTGTTCGTGATATAGATAAGAAACGTGGAGTTGAAGTTGAGGAAAACTGGCTGACAACAGACCCTGCGGAAGTATGCTGCGACCCAGAGATTGATGTGGTGATTGAAGTGATGGGCGGTGTTGAAGATACGAAAGAACATCTTGCCAATGCCCTAAAAAATAAAAAGCATGTCGTAACTGCAAATAAAGATTTAATGGCACTGTACGGAGCAGAGCTTTTGCATCTCGCTTCAGAAAACGGCTGTGACCTGTTTTATGAGGCAAGTGTAGCTGGAGGAATTCCTATTTTGAGAAGCTTAGCTGACGGCTTAGCGGCTGATCGGATTACAAAGATGATGGGGATTGTGAATGGGACAACAAACTATATCTTAACAAAGATGTCGCAAGAAGGAAGCCAATACTTAGATGTGTTAGCTCAAGCACAGGAATTAGGTTTTGCAGAAAGTGATCCGACTTCTGATGTGGAAGGATTAGATGCTGCAAGAAAGATGGCAATTCTTTCTACTTTAGGGTTCTCGATGGATGTTAGTCTTGAAGATGTCTCAGTCAAAGGGATTTCACAAGTAACGGATCGCGACCTTCATTACTGTGAACAGCTTGGTTATACAATGAAATTAATCGGTATCGCTAAGCGTGATGATGACCGAATTGAAGTAAGTGTAGGACCCACACTTCTGCCAAATGACCATCCGCTAGCTGCTGTAAATAATGAATACAATGCTGTTTATGTTTACGGAGAAGCAGTTGGAGAGACAATGTTCTATGGCCCAGGTGCTGGCTCGCTGCCGACAGCAACAGCAGTGGTTTCAGATTTAGTGACAGTGATGAAGAACATGCGCTTAGGAGTGAATGGTCATACCGTTCATGCGCCGCTTCATGAGAAGGTACTTAAAGAAGATAAGGAAATTGATTCTAAGTATTTCTTACGAATGAGAGTGACAGATAAAGCAGGTACATTCTCTGCTATTACTTCGTTATTTGCAGAATATGAAGTCAGCTTTGAGAAGCTTCTGCAGCTTCCGCTAGATGGGGGAGAAGAAGCTGAAGTTATTGTTATTACGCATCATACAAGCAAAGAGAATTATCGGGAATTATATGAACGTTTACAAGCGCTTGAGGTTGTAGAAAACGTAGAGAGCAGCTACCGTGTTGAGGGAGGACAATAAATAATGAGCAAATGGAATGGGTTACTTCATGAATATAAAGAATTTTTACCAGTAAATGACAAAACGCCAATGTTAACGTTAAAAGAAGGAAATACTCCTTTGATCCCTCTTGAAAATCTGTCAAAGGAATGGGGAGTGGAGCTATACGTTAAGGTAGAAGGGGCAAACCCGACTGGTTCTTTTAAAGATCGCGGAATGGTCATGGCTGTTGCGAAAGCAAAGGAAGAAGGCAGTGACACAATTATTTGTGCTTCAACAGGAAATACGTCAGCAGCGGCTGCGGCTTACGGTGCGCGTCTTGGCATGAGATGTATTGTCGTTATCCCTGAAGGCAAAATTGCTCTTGGTAAATTAGCACAAGCTGTCATGTACGGGGCTGAAGTCATCGAGATTAAAGGAAACTTTGATCATGCGCTTGAAATTGTTCGTGCAATCAGTGAAACGGAGCCGATTACGCTGGTAAACTCGGTAAACCCTTATCGAATTGAAGGGCAGAAAACGGCTGCATTTGAAGTATGTGATGCACTTGGGCAAGCGCCGGATGTACTTGCAATCCCTGTAGGAAATGCCGGAAATATTACAGCGTACTGGAAAGGGTTTAACGAATACCACGAAAAGAAAGGTACGGGCCTTCCTGAAATGCGTGGGTTTGAGGCAGAGGGAGCAGCCGCGATTGTTCGTGATGAAGTTATTGAAGAGCCTGAAACCGTTGCTACAGCCATTCGTATCGGAAATCCTGCCAGCTGGTCTCAAGCGGTAACTGCAGCTAATGATTCAAATGGAGCCATTGATTATGTAACAGATGAAGAAATTTTAGAGGCGTATCAACTTTTAGCTAAGCGTGAAGGGGTATTTGCTGAACCGGCATCTTGCGCTTCATTAGCAGGTGTGAAAAAGCAGCTTGCTTCAGGTGAATTAAAGAAAGGCTCAAAGATTGTATGTGTGTTAACAGGAAACGGCTTAAAAGATCCAAGCACAGCAATGGATACAGTAGCTGTTAAACCAACGGTTCTTCCTAATGAAAAGGATGCATTCTTATCTCATATTAAAGGAGGGGTTAAGCTGTGAGCGTTGAACCTTTTATGATTACGGTTCCTGGCAGCACGGCAAACCTAGGCCCTGGATTTGATTCTGTAGGACTTGCGGTTGATCGATATTTAACGTTAGTCGCAAAACCCGCAGATGCTTGGTCGTTTTATTCTGAATCACCGGATCTCAAAGGCGTTCCAACTGATGAAGAGAACCTTATTTACAAAGTGGCAAAACAAGTAGCTGATACATACGGCTATATGCTCACCCCTTGTGAAGTCGAGATGACAAGCGATATTCCGTTAACAAGAGGTCTAGGAAGCAGTGCTGCTGCGATTGTAGCTGGAATAGAGCTTGCTAATCAACAAATGAATAATGTTCTATCTCCTGAAGAGAAAGTGCGCCTGTCGAGTCTTTGGGAGGGTCACCCTGATAATGTAGCAGCCTCTGTATATGGAGGACTTATTATCGGCACTCACACAGAGGAAGCGACGCATGTTCTGTATGGAGGAGTGCCTGAAGTTGATCTAGTCGTTGTCATTCCAAAGCACGAGCTGTTAACGAAAAAAGCTCGTGGGGTGCTGCCTGAATCCCTTCCGTACAAAAAAGCTGTCAGAGGGAGCGGGGTAGCTAATGTGTTAGTCGCTGCGCTTCTTCAGGGCAATTTCAGCTTAGCTGGAGAGATGATGAGTGCAGACATCTTTCATCATCCATACCGAGGAGAGCTGGTCCCGCACCTGCAAGATGTGATTGATGTCGTGCGCGAGGATACGGATGCATATGGTGCAGCATTAAGCGGTGCTGGTCCAACAATTTTCTGCTTAGCCCCTCTAAATCGCGGGGAAGCAGTGAAAGAAGTACTCTCGAAACGTTTCCCAGACTTTGAAATTGATGTTTTAGCCCCTGCTAAGCACGGGGTCTGTGTCAAGGTTCCGAGCTATTTACGAGAAGCTTAATCTAAGTTCCAGCCTAAACATTTTCATATGAATAGTTCAAGCATAGTCGGGCAAACCATAATCATCAGCCATGAAAAGGAGTGTCCGCTATGCTTGATATGAATCAATTACATGAAGGGCAGTCGGTATATGTGATCTATAGGAATCCTCACACGCCGACTGTCTCCTCTATTCAAGAGGCAACGATTGCCCTAGATCCAATGAATCCAGGCCAGATGTCTCTTGTCTTATTTGATTATTACCATCCCATTGAAGAAGACGATGCTATTTTTTCTTCCTATGAAGAAGCAGAAGCCTCTTACGATGATTATTTTATGTAAATGAAAAAAGCCCGCAGCTGCGGGCTTTTTATTATGAAGCAGTATCGATCTTACTCAATACGAATAGCTTACATTAAAATACTTGCTCGATTTCTTTTACGCCAGGAACTTCTTCAAGAAGAGCGCGTTCAATTCCTGCTTTTAGCGTAATTGTTGAACTTGGGCAAGAACCGCATGCACCAAGAAGACGAACTTTAACGATACCATCTTCAACTTCTACAAGTTCAACGTCCCCGCCATCACGAAGCAAGAAAGGACGAAGCTTATCTAATACTTCCTGTACTTGCTCAACCATTTCAGTACTTGTTGCCATTATTAACAACCCCTTTCTATCTATATTATAATAGCCAGCACGAAAAAAATCCATGAATCTGCCATGATCATTTAAATATGGGCTGAATATTTTTTGTAAAACGAACCACAACCATCTCTAAGAAAAACATGCATATTTTGTATAAGTTATGTATAATTAAAGTACATATTTTGTGGAGGGGATGATGATGAGAGCGGTGTTAATAACAGGAGCTACCTCTGGAATCGGAAAAGCAGCCGTTCATCGCTTTGCTAAAGAAGGAGATCATGTGATTGCTGTCAGTAAATCTTATGAAAAAGGCTCGTTCTTTATTAGTGAAATTGATCGATGTGAGTACAAGGGACATGTCGATTTTTTTCAAGCCGATATTAAGAGTGAAAATGAAGTGGAGAGATTGTACGCAGAGCTTTCTATGACATTTCGATCGATTGATGTGCTCGTTAACAATGCAGGAGTGGTTCAGCCAGCTGCAGGGATGATTGAGAAAATCCAGGAAGATGAATGGGACGAGTTGTTTAACACAAACGTGAAAGCTGCTTTTTTGATGATGAAACATGGGTTGAAACAGATGGATCGAAAAAAAGGAGCAGCGATTATTAATGTAGCTTCTGCTATGGGATCTACTACATATCCCCCTGCACTAGCTGCTTATAATTCATCAAAAGCGGCCCTCATTTCGTTAACAAAATCATTAGCCGCTCGCTACGCTAAGCAGGGAATAAGAATTAATACCATATCACCTGGACTTGTAGATACCCCGCTCGCTCATTGGCTGTATGGAGGAAAATGCTCATTTAAAAAGGTTAGCGAAAAGCACCCAAGAGGGTATGGGGCAGTTCCAGATGAGATCGCCTCCATTATTTATTTTCTTGCCTCAGAAGATGCTTCCTATGTGATCGGCCATAACTTGATTGCCGATGGAGGCCATTCCTTAAAGTAAGAGATTGATCTTTCGCTATCGTTTCCTATATGCTAAAAGTACAGATATGGTTAGGATAGGTAAACGAAGAGGGGTGCTGTTATGAGCGAAATTAGACTTGTCGTGTACGGAGCAGAAGAGAAATGTGCCAGCTGCATTAATTTACCCACTGCATATGAGACCAAAGAGTGGCTAGAAGCGGCTCTGTCAAGAAAGTATGAACAGGAGAATGTGAAAGTGGACTATGTAGATATCCACGGAACCTACGGTGAAGAGCATCAGTCTTACGTTAATGCTATTTTAGAGGATGAATATTTTTATCCGCTTATTGTATTTAACGATGAAGTAGTAGGGGAAGGAAATCCGCGTTTGAAGACTATCTATGAGAAGATTGAAGCGAGTCGATAAGGGTGGTCCGTGTCTTGGTGTTTAATTGCGTCCTTGTAAGGCGTTTATGCGTCGGTTGAAAAGCTAATTGTGCAGGTCCGCAATGTTATTGCGTCGCTAGTCTGCTTAATTGCGCCAATCAAAGCTATTTGCGTCTTTTCAACCTTTTTTATGCGTCTAAGTTTAAAGAAATTGATTTATTTCAAAGCGTATATGCGTTAATTGGTAAACAGGAAAAAGCTGTCCGCATAAATGGGACAGCTTTTTCGTGTCTAGCTTCAGGGCATTGTCCTTCGAGAAACTTTTGTGAACCAAACGAAGTCAAAAAGCGCCTCTTTTTGCTTCCCCTAAGTTTTCGAATGCCAGAACATGCCCTTCCGTTTTTCTTGTCTAGCTGCAGGGTTCAGGTAATCGGTGGCTTCACTTTGTCAAACGAAGCAAAAAGCGCTTCTCATTGCCAAAGCTCCATCCTCCTCATACCTAAACGAACCCTTCCACCTTTCTTAATGTCTAGTTCCGGCTCGTTGCCTTGCGGGAAATAACGGTGCATCGAATGAAGTCAAAGAGCGACTTCATATCCCTGCCCCTCATATTTCTGCAAGCCAGCCCACTCGCCTCCACTTTTCTTATGACCCTGAGTGGTGTTTGTACATCCAGAGGACGCCGCTTTTTAGGACGCGTGGCACTCGGCCTAGCAGGGTGCGTTCGCCCATTAGTCCGAAGCCATGCTTTTTACCTAATGATCCGAGTACTCCTTTTAACTTGATGCGCGGGAGTTCCTCAGGAAGCGGTTCGTTGTTCCATTGCTTCTTTAAGATCGTTACAATCTGTTCTGCTTGTCCTTCCGCAAGCTGTGCGCTTGGTGCATGCGGAAGGCTCGCACAGTCCCCTACAACAAAGACATTTTCGTCTGTTGGAAGGAAGTGCTGAGGAGTTAAAACGACTCGTCCTTGCTTATCTTTTTCGACATCTAAATTGCGAACCACGTCTACGGGCTGAATACCGGCAGTCCAAATCACAGCATCGCTGTCGATTCGTCCATCATGGTTGTAAAGAGCACCTTCTTCTACTTTTGTGATATTCGATTTATTAATCACTTCTACGCCGTGGTCAATAAACCAATTTTGGACATACGTACTTAAGCGGCGAGGGAACATAGATAGAATGATCTCGCCACGGTCAAATAATTTAATTGTTAGATCAGGACGGCTTTCACGAAGTTCACTAGCGAGCTCTACACCGCTTAAGCCAGCGCCGACAATTGATACGACACCTTGCGGGCGGATATTGTTGAGGGCTTCATACGTGCGTCTTGTTGCTTCCATCGTTTGAATACCGTATGTGTGCTCCTTAGCGCCTGGCACACCGTGGTATTTATCTTCACAGCCAAGACCGATAATTAACTGGTCATAAGGAACAAACTCTCCGTTGCTTAATTCAACAGTTTTATCGTTTAAATGGATTTCGGTAATCGTTTCGTATTTAATGTTCAGACGAGAATCTTCTGGAAATTGAACGCGCAGATGATGATCTGCTGCTGTTCCTGCTGCAAGAGCATAGTATTCCGTTTTCAGACAGTGATAAGGCAGTCGATCAATCAGTGTAATCTCAACGTCATTTGGCAGATCATTCGGTAAGAGGCGCTGTAAAATACGCATACCGCCATAGCCTGCACCTAAAACAACAAGTTTTTTCATAAGTGAGTATCTCCTTTGCTCTGTAATAGATTCTAAACTGGCATGGATCAGGTCCATAATTTTAGAAAGTAACTGAGCTTTTGTAGGTTCTTTCGCAAACGTTTGTAAACCATACGAAACATGGCTGTTTATAATGTGGGACCACGTTTTAATAGGAATAGAAGAACGAATATAACCTGATTCTTCTGCTTGAGATAACAGGGTTTCCCAATGTGGGAGAAGCAGCTGTTCATCCTCGATCACATGCTTCCAAATTTGAATGGTTAATGCAGGGTGAATGTCATAATCACTTAAAATAAATTGAAGATAAGAGCGAATACGCACCCCGAGAGGAAGAGTCCTCAGATTAGGCTGTTCAATGTATGGAAGCGCAGCTTGTATCCGTTCGGTTGCAAGCGATTGCATAATGGATTCTTTAGTAGGAAAATAATTAAAGAACGTACCTTTTGCGACATTAGCTGCCTTTGTGATCTCTAAGACAGTCGTATGAGAGAAACCTTTTTCAAGAAATAGTTCTCTGGCTGCTTGTTCAATTCTTTTTTTCGTTTGTGTTTTCTTTGCTCTCTCACTCATGTCGTCGCTCCTTAAAAATGACCCTGGTCAGTTTTGATTATAACGAGTTATACAATAAATAACAACAAATTTGTGAATTTTTTTAGACGAAGACAATATTAAATACATTAAAATTAGGCGTTAAAATCTTCCTTCATATTATAAATAGAATATAAACGTATATCATTGACTTATAGTTCGCATCCGAGTAGGATTATAGACAAGAAATTTGAGGTGAAAGTGATGCGTCCTATTATCGAATTTTGTTTAAGTAATCTTGCAAGCGGCACTCAAAAGGCGATGGAAGAGCTAGAGCGTGACCCTAATCTAGATATTATTGAATACGGATGTCTAGGAAATTGCGGCAGTTGTGCTGTCACACCTTTTGCGCTTGTAAATGGAGAATATATTTCTGGTGAAACAAATGAAGAGCTTGTAGAAAATATCTACACGTATTTAGAGGAAAATCCTATGTTTTAATAGTCAGCTTCTAGACAATCTAGAAGCTTCTTTTGTACGTCTGGAGCTGAATCTATATAACGAACAGCGAACAAAAGAACACGACCAATTGAAGAGAAGAGAGTAGGTGTGGAATATGGATGTGATACCTTTTCAACATACATTGCCATATGAGCGGCAATTTGAGGACATTTATGTGAGCTCTTGTCCGTTCTGTGAGGAAGAGCAAGTCTTGACCCATATGAAGCCTCGTGATTATAAGCAAGCTATAGAAGGTGTCAAAACGATCTTAATTATGCCGTGCTGCCGTAGTAAAATTACGATATTAGAAGCAGACGACGATTATTTTTGGGCAGATGAGCCATTAAGAAAATAACCAGTAAATAAATGAGCGAGGGATCTAGATGAAATTCACGAAAATGCATGGCCTTGGAAACAGCTATATTTACGTAGATTTATTTAAAGAAACATTAGAAGAAGAGCAATTGGCTCGATTAGCTGTAGAAGTTGCTGACAAAAATAAAGGAATTGGTTCTGACGGGATGATCCTGGTATGCCCTTCAAACGTTGCGCCTGTGAAAATGAGAGTATTTAATAATGACGGGTCAGAAGCAAAAAATTGTGGTAACGGCCTTCGCTGTGTGGCAAAATTTGCTTATGAACATGGATATGTTAAAGATCAAACATTCCAAATTGAAACATTAGGCGGGCTTGTTACGGCAACAGTCCATACAGAAGGAGAGCGCGTTCATACGGTGACGGTCAATATGGGCAAGCCTCGTCTAACTAGAGAGAGTCTTCCGATGCTAGGTCCATCAACGGATAAAATAGTAGCAGAGCCGTTCGAAGTCGCTGAAACGAAGCTTGAGCTTACAGCTGTGTCAATGGGGAATCCGCATGGAGTGTTTTTTGTAGAAGATATTAACCAAGCACCAGTTGATACATTAGGGCCGATTATTGAAAAAGATGAACGTTTTCCGGAATGGGTAAATGTAGAATTTGTAGAGGTTGTTAGCGAGTTAGAGCTCCATTTTCGTGTGTGGGAGAGAGGCTCAGGAATTACGCAGGCTTGCGGGACGGGAGCATGTGCTGCAGTCGTTGCATCAATCCTGAATGGACATTCTAATAAAGGGGAATCTGTAACGGTGCATCTGCTCGGGGGAGACCTTGAGATTGAATGGACCGAGTCAGGAGATGTGTTAATGACCGGTGCAGCTGAAGTTATTTGTGAAGGTGTATTTGAACGTAAATAAGTTGTCTGTTATGACTTGATTTAGTTTCTGGTTTTATTTAAAATATTTATCGAGTCCTTCTTGGTCATCTAAGTTAGGTGTCAATTCGGTTACGATTTGACACCCCATATCCAAGAAGGCTCCTTTTTTACATTTATGTTTGTGAAATGTTTCACAAGTTAGACGTAACTATTTATATGAAGTGGTAGATTTTAGACATTTTTTAACATAGACTAAGGGGGAGTTAAGGGATATTTACGAGGAGGTATGACATGATTAATGAGTTGAAAAGCATGAAGGTAGTTTTAATAGGGGCAGGTTCTGTTGGAGCAAGTTACGCCTTTGCTTTACTAAATCAAGGATTTGTCAGAGATTTAGTAATCATCGATCTAAATCACGGAAAAGCGGAAGGAGATGCGATTGATCTTCTTCACGGCATGCCGTTTTCTTCTCCAATGAATATATGGGCTGGAACCTACGAGGATTGCAAGGATGCTGATCTTGTCGTAAATTGTGCTGGAGCTAACCAAGGTCCTGGAGAAACAAGATTAGACCTGCTTGAAAAGAATGCAAAGATTTTTAAAGTGATCACAGAGTCTGTAATGAAATCAGGGTTCAAAGGAATCTTTTTGATTGCGACAAACCCGGTCGATGTGCTTACTTATGCCACATGGAAGTATTCGGGTCTCCCAGCTCACCGAATAATCGGCTCTGGAACAGTTCTAGATACAGCGAGATTTCGTTATGCATTGGCAGATAAATTTGAAGTCGATGCTAGGAATGTACATGCCTACATATTAGGAGAGCATGGCGATTCTTCTCTTCCTGTTTACAGCCATGTAACAATAGGTGGGAAGCCGCTCAAAGATTATCAAGATCCAAATAAACCAAACAGCGAAGAGCTTGAACAGTTATTTGTCGGCGTACGGGATGCCGCCTACGACATTATTCAAAAAAAGGGCTCTACGTATTACGGTATTGCGATGGGGCTCGCTAGAATTACAAAAGCCATCATAAAAAACGAGAATGCAGTGCTTCCAGTCTCGGCTTTGCTTGATGGTGAATACGGCCAAAAAGATGTGTGTATCGGTGTGCCGGCCATTATCAACTCTAACGGAATTAGAGAACTGGTAGAATTAAATTTAACAGAGACTGAACAGAAGCAATTTAATAAGTCTGCTGACGTTTTAAAACAATCAATCAACCAAATTTTTAATTAACAAAAAGCCGTTCCTTTTATGGAACGGCTTTCTTTATGTTTAGTAAGTTTTGATGACGTTATAGAAGGTGTCACGTTCAACTGGAACTTTATTTGCACTCTTAATTAAGTGGATTAATTCATCACGCGTAATCCCTTGAGAAGTGAGGGCTCCTACAGAGTGAGAGATACGCTCCTCAATAAGTGTACCGTGAATATCACTTGAGCCGAATGTCAATGCCATTTGAGTCAGCTGCACACCGATGTTAATCCAGTATGCTTTAATATGATCAAAGTTATCTAACATAAGTCTGCTGATCGCAAGAGTTCTCATATCATCGTAAGCAGAAGTACGGCGCTTTAGACCAGCATTTACGCTGCGAGGCTGCATCGCAAGCGGGATAAATACCATATATCCATTTGTACGGTCTTGAAGCTGACGCAGACGATCCATATGGATAAGACGCTCTTCTTTCGATTCAATCGAACCATAAAGCATCGTAGCGTGTGTTTTAAGTCCAAGATTGTGAGCTGTTTCATGAGCTTCGAGCCATTGGTCAGTTGAAGCTTTATCAGGGCTCATTTTTAAGCGGTAACGCTCAGTTAAAATCTCCGCTCCGCCGCCAGGAAGGGTATCAAGACCTGCTTTAATTAATTCTTCAAGTACTTCTTTCATCGATAATCCTGAAATACGTGAGAAGAACTCAATCTCAGCACCTGTATACGCTTTTACAGTCACATTAGGATAATGTTTTTTTAATGTACGGATTGTATCAAGATAATAATCAAACGGCACTTCATGGTTGTGCCCTCCAACAATATGGAATTCACGGATGTTATCATTCCAGCGCTCTTCTACATATTTTTGAAGGGCTTCGCTGTCCATCGTATAAGCTCCCTCTTCACCAGGCTTGCGCTTAAACCCACAGAAACCGCAATTCGCTTCACATACATTCGTAGGGTTGATGTACATGTTCTGAATAAAATAAACGTTGTCTCCGTTTTTCTTGTAGTTTACTTGATTAGCAAGTTGGGCGATCCCTAGAAGGTCAGGCGTATCATATAAATATAGGCCGTCTTCAATAGATAATCGCTCACCGTGCTGAACTTTCTCTGCAATTCCTTGTAGTTTTGTATCTGTAAGGATTGTTGTCATGTCCTTATCCTCCATTCCGTCTAAAGAGACGTTCGGTGCATATTTTTCGTAACTCTAAGTAAAAGGTAGAAAACCTTATAAAAAGTATGTGGCAAAATGTTTGTACGATAATCACTATTATACTATCAGATAAAGATAATGAAAACAAAGTGAACGTTTTTGGAAAAGAGGAAGGATATTGAATATCTAGTGTAGAAATTGTAAAAAACAATGAAAATCATCTATATTTAGTTGTTTCATAGTTGATTTACTTACGGTAATTAATTAAAATGTAAGTAATATACAAATTTAGATGTACGGACGACTGTGAACTACTACTATACTATACTAAAATTTTCTGTCTTATATATACATCTATTTAGAGGGGTGAATGACAATGACTACAGCATTAACATATGATGCCTGTCTTGAAAAAATTGAATCTTTACGTGAAAAAATGATACATGCAGCAGCTAAACATGGTATGTCTCACCCACTCGTACTAGATTATAGCCAGGAATTAGATCGTGCCCATAATCTTGCGATGATGCATAACAATAATCAAGAAAAAAATCAACCTTTAAGAGAAACGTTCGAATTTTGAGCAGATGATGAGCGCATGTCTCTTGAGGTTCAAGAGAACAAAAGGTATACTGAGAGCAATCGTTAATAGGAGTGATAAAATGATTACATTAACGGAAGCGGCAGTAAGCCAGATTAAAGAAATGATGAAAGCAGAAGGTCAAGACGGTCTTATGCTTCGTGTCGGTGTTAAAGGTGGAGGCTGCAGCGGCTTGTCATATGGAATGGGTTTTGATACAGAAAAAACTGAAGATGACACAAAACTTGAGATCAGCGGGCTGCCTGTATTAATCGACAATGAAAGTGCACCTATTATTAAAGGTGTTGTGATTGATTATAAACAAAACATGATGGGCGGCGGATTTACTATTGATAACCCTAATGCGATCGCAAACTGTGGGTGTGGTTCATCATTCCGTACAGCAGCTAATGCCGGAACGCCAGAAGATTGTTAAACATGTAAAATGCCTTAGCGGATATCGCTAAGGCATTTTCTTATTAAAATAAGCTCGTGCTATGTCCTGGATGTAATTTAGCATCAGGATCAATATAGGCTTTGGCATTATTAACAGCTGTCGGTGCCTCTCCAAATCCTGTGGCGATAAGTTTAACTTTGCCGTCATACGTACAAACATCCCCAGCCGAATAAATTCCTTTAATATTCGTTTCCATTTTAGAGTTGACGACGATGGAATTCTTTTCAATCTCAAGGCCCCACTGCTTAATTGGTCCTAAAGAAGAAACAAACCCAAAGTTTACGATTACTGCGTCTACATCTAATGTTTCTTTGCGGTCACCTTTAATTTCTTGAAGCGTGACTTGGTTAATAGCTTTTCCATCTCCATGGAGTTCTTTAATTTCAAAAGGTGTCATCACATTTACGTTTGATTGATGCAGAAGCTCAACACTATGTTCATGAGCACGGAACTTATCCCGTCGGTGAATTAATGTGACTTCTTTTGCAAGCGGCTCAAGCATAAGCGACCAGTCAAGAGCTGAATCACCGCCGCCGCATACGAGCACCTTTTTACCAGTGAAGCTTGATAAATCGTTAATGAAATAATGAAGATTCTTTCCTTCGTATTCTTTTGCGCCGTCCACTTCAAGGCGACGAGGCTGGAAGGCACCTACGCCTGCAGTAATAATAATGGCTTTTGAAAAATGTGTTTCTTTATCCGTTGTGATCCTAAATGTCTCATCTTCTTGCTTCTCGACCTGGGTCACAGACTGTTCAAGTGCAACAGTGGGATTAAATTGCTCAGCCTGCTTTGTAAGTCCATCAACAAGATCTTGCGCCTTCACCTTTGGAAATCCGGCCACATCATATATGTACTTTTCCGGATATAAGGCAGATAATTGACCGCCTAATTGAGGCATGCTTTCAATGATTTTCACTTTTGCTTGTCTCATTCCAGCATAAAAAGCAGCAAACAGCCCTGTAGGTCCACCACCAATAATTGTAATGTCATACATTTGATCTTCGTTTGTCATCGTTTCTTGCCACCCCCGAAAAAGTTTGTCTCTACAATCCCATTATATGCATATCCACTTATAAAAAGAAAGAAGACGGGTCCCATCATTCTTAATTAAATCGTACATTATTCAATCGCACAATCCGCTTGAATAAATTGCTTAGATTAGAACATCTTATGTTTAAATGTAAAAACGCTTTCTTCGTAATATGGAAAAACAAAGAAAAGTAAAAATGCAGTTGAAAATTAGCGAAAAAACCAATATGATAGGAATTGTATTTGTGAATATTTTGCGACATTCATCTTACTTATTATTCGTTCGTTATAATTTAGTTCGTGAAATTAATCACAATGTCATCGTTTATTGTATAATAAAGGCAAGTAAAAAATAAGAAAATGGAAGTGATTAGTTTGAAAAAGCCAAGTATCGTCCTTTTGGGTGCTGGTTACGGCGGAATGATTACAGCGACTCGTTTGTCAAAGCAGCTAGGACACAACGAAGCCAATATTACATTGGTGAACAAGCACGATTATCATTACCAAACAACATGGCTGCATGAGCCAGCTGCTGGTACACTTTCTCCTGAACGTACTCGTATGGAGATCAAAAGTGTTCTAGATCTTAACAAGATCAAGTTTGTAAAAGACTCTGTTGTTGAAATCAAAACAGACGCTAAAAAAGTGATCCTTGAAAATGGGGAACTTGACTATGACTATCTTGTAGTTGGACTCGGTTCTGAAGCAGAAACATTCGGCGTGCCAGGTGTACACGAGCATGCATTCAGCAAATGGACTGTAAATGGCGCACGTGAAGTAAAAGAGCATATTGAGTATCAATTTGCTAGATACAACAACATGACAGAGAAGCGTGATGAACTTTTAACATTCATCGTTGCTGGTGCTGGATTCACAGGAATCGAGTTCATTGGAGAGCTTTCAGAGCGTGTTCCAGAGCTTTGCAAACACTATGACATTCCTCGTGAAAAAGTGAAAATGTACGTGATTGAAGCAGCTCCAACAGCGCTTCCAGGATTCGACCCTGAGCTTGTTGAGTATGCAATGAACCTTCTTGAAGCTCGTGGAGTAGAGTTCAAAATCAACTGCCCGATCAAAGAAGTAACAGAGACTGGCGTTACGCTTGCTAGTGGAGATGAAATCAAAGCTGAGACCGTTGTTTGGGCAACAGGCGTACGTGGAAGCTCTGTGATCGAGAAGTCTGGATTCGAAGCAATGCGCGGACGTATTAAAGTAGAGCCAGATCTTCGTGCTCCTGGTCATGATGATGTATTTATCATTGGTGACTGTGCTCTTCTAATTAACGAAGAGATTAACCGTCCTTACCCTCCAACAGCTCAAATCGCTATGCAAATGGCTGAAACATGTGCAGAGAACATTAAGCTGTTAATGAAAGGCGGATCTTCACTTAAGACATTCAAGCCAGACATTAAAGGTACAGTAGCATCTCTAGGCGGCAAGGAAGCAATCGGAGTTGTTGGTACTCGTAAATTATTTGGTGCTCAAGCTAATTTCATGAAAAAGATGATTGATAACCGCTACCTATTCTTATTAGGCGGACCTGGACTTGTATTGAAAAAAGGGAAAAACCCATTGTAAGAACCAAATTTATTGAACGCAAGTGTGCACTCCAAGTGCGCACTTGTTTTTTATTTTTTGAAAAAGAGAGTAATTTTACTTAAGCGTAAGCATTCTAGAGAGAATATTTTTTGTTTGCGCTTACATGAGCGAGGAAGTTCTTAAATTGAAGTTTTAATTATATAAATATTCTGATAATATAATTAAACAATCTATAAAGATAAAAGGGGTGTAGAGAATGAAGCGCTCATTAAAGTATACAGAGAACGGAACATGTCCATATTGCAACGGTGTAGGTTATTTTCAGTTATTACTAGGCGGCAGTGAAACATGCGAGCATTGCGGAGGCCATGGTAAGAGTCATAAAAAGCAATAATACGTAAAGAAGCAGGCTGTTCCTTTGAACAGTCTGCTTCTTTTTAATGATAAAGCGGAGGTGCTTCTTTTAATAGAGATAGCTGATTTTGCCGCAAAGACACATGGAATGTATGATCTTTATTAAGAGAAGCAAAGAATACATCTTCTATTCTAGGGACTCCGAGCTCTTCTAATTGTTGATACACCCATTCCTCACTCACTTCTAAGTGAGTAATGACATCTTTATACAAATAGCCATCAATAATGACAGGAAGAGCAAGCTCTGAGTGAGATGCAGCCACATTAGCATCTGCACGAGTCAAAGGCTTTTTATCGGCTTTTTTATGCACGGTTAAGGTACCGTTTGCCTCAATAATTGCTAGCTCTACCTCGCTTACATCAAATACATCATTTTCCCGCAGCATCATTAGCACATTATCAATGGAATATCGGATCTGCTTTAGATTTTCGATTAAGAAGATGCCATTATAAATGACTACCGCTGGCTCAAAGGTGAGCATCTTTCCAAACGTTCGATTAGATATTTTAAGAGTAGCAACAATGATTTGAAAAATTCCAATGAAAACGACAGCAGCAGCGGTATGCAGATGGTCAATATCAGGGTCAGCAAGGTCTGCACCAACTACAGCACCAAGTGTGATAATGATGAGGAAATCAAATACGGGCAGCTCTGCAATCGAACGCCTGCCCATCTTTAAGGTGATAAATAATAACAACGGAATAATCGTGATAATACGAATGATAAGAATGAACAGTTCTTTGGTTAGTTCCACTTTTACACATCCTTTGTAGTTGACTCTCTTTAAAAGTATGTGTACTTCTTTAAGGGATTATTTGAATAGTTGTGCGGATATTGCCACAAAAGATAAGGGATGGATAGTTGACGCACCTGCCATGTATTCAGTAAACTATCTATGATACGGGGGTGCAAGTTGTGAGCTTACCACAATTATTAATATCAATGGTGCTGTTCCTCATCTTATTTTTTGGGATCGGCTTCTTGTTAAATATGGTTTTACGTTCAACCTGGATTATGGCTGTTGCTTATCCGGTTATCGTTATTTTAATTATTGATAATGTCGGTTTCTTTGATTACTTTACATCACCAGCTGCTTCATTTGCCGATCTTGGTCAAACATTTGTCGCATTAAAGCTGGTAGATATTTTAATTTTAGTGAGTGGATTTGCCGGAGCTATTATTGCAGGTGTTGTGATAAAAATGCTTCGTGTACGTGGCTATCAAATGTTCTAAAGTGAAGTCTTCCTTTGAAAAAAGGAGGGCTTTTTTTAATGTATTTATATCTGAAAATTGACTATATTTTAAATGACTTCAATTTAAGAGGATTTTAACCGTTATATAAAGAGGAGTAGGTCATTTAACCTAGATTTTTTAAGAGTGGGGGCTTTATATGTTTTTTAAAAAGATAGTAATCACAGCTTTTGCTATAGCAGGGCTTCTTCTTGTTGGCTGCCAAAATGAAGCGGTGCAACAAGAGGTCGAAACAGAGATGAGAGTTGGAATAATGTTGTCAGACGTCGGACTGGGAGATCAGTCATTTAGTGATGCTGCCTTTAACGGTTTGATTAGAGCGCGGGAAGAGCTTGGCATCATGTTTGATTACCGGGAATTAGAGGCTGCTGGGTCGTATGAGCAAGGTCTCACAGAACTAGTAAATGAGGACTTTGATCTTATTATTGGCCTTGGTTTTATGGTGAAGGATGCACTGGAAGAGACAGCTGATAAACACCCAGACCAGCAATTTCTCTTAATTGATGACATGTCTGATAAAGAGAATATAGCATCCGTTTCCTTTAAAGAACATGAAGGAAGCTTTCTTGCAGGCGCAGCGGCAGCAATGGCTTCTGACAGCGGAGTGATTGGCTTTGTCGGTGGAGCCGATGTACCTCTTATTAATAAATTTGCTGCAGGGTACGAACAAGGTGCTCGTTATGTGCAAGAAGATATTGAGGTGTTGATTGAGTTTGCAAATGACTTCGGGGCACCTGAGATTGGAACCACACTTGCAAGTCGCATGATCGATCAAGACGCAGATGTATTATATGCTGCTGCAGGTTTAACTGGGGTCGGTGTCCTTCAAACCGCCCAAGATAGAGGGGTATTAAGTATCGGAGTAGATAGTGATCAATACGTGATAGCTGAGGATTCAGTCATGACATCGATGATGAAATTCATAGATCAAGCAGTCTATCAATCGGTTGTTGCTTATGCTGATCAACATCTTGATGAGGAGGTTGTTTTCGGTTTAGCGGAAGCAGGTGTTGGCTTAGCCCCGTTTAGACTCGTAAATGAGGAAGCCTACATAAGTAAAATCGAAGAAATCAACGAAGCAATCATTAATGGTGAGGTAGTTATTTCAGAAATGAGGGAGGGAGCACAATGAAACTAAAACATAAGCTTCTAGTACCTGTCGTTTCTATTTTAGGGCTTTCTGTTTTGTTGATTGCCTACATTGTTCTCGGCATGATCAATCTCCAATCAACAAATCGTGATTATGCCCATGTATTAATTGATGTGCAGCGCTTAGATGCATCAGTCGTGACAGGCCAGCAGAGTTTAAATTACTATGCATACAGCCAAACAGAGCAGAATAGACAAGCAGCAGCCCTTCATTTACAGACAATGAATGAAAGGTTTGACTCATTAGAGACAGCTTTAAAAGGAGATCCAAGTGAGCAAGTCTTTAACTCGGCTAGAGGAAAGTTTGATGAGTTATCACAGGCAGCAGCAGAAGCATTAGAAACAGGTAATGCGACTGAAGTGATGAGGCAGTCTGTTCGTGCCCTTGGGGTGTTAAATGATTTACATCGATTAAATGTGCAAACGACTAATCAATATAATCAGCTGATGGGCGATTCTGAAGCAGCTATGCAGAGATTAATTTGGACGACAATGATCAGTGCGGTATTATTGTTTGCCTTATCTCTTGTAATCAGCTTTTGGACGAGAAGGTCGATTACGATTCCGCTGCAAAAGATCTCTATTCAAGCTGAACAAGTCGCATCAGGTGATTTGACGGTCGAACCTGAACGGGTAAAAACCAATGATGAGATCGGACGCTTAACTACATCTTTCTCTCAAATGGTAGAACAATTAAAGGAGCTTTTGCACTCGATTCGTCTCACAAGCAATGAAGTGCTGTCCTACAGCGGGAAAGTCAATCAAGATACCACGCAGTTAGTAGAAACGAGTCAGCAGGTTATGATCTCAACGGAGGAGCTAGCCAGCGGAGCGGCTAAAGTATCTGAAAATCTTCAAGACACGGTCGTTTTTGTTGAGGAAATGGACGCAGCATTTGATAAAAATGTGGAAGCAATTGAAGCAGCTAGTGAGTTTGGGGAGCAAGTAGCGGCTGCTGTGCTAGATGGAGAAAAAGCGATACAAGCACAAGAGAGCATCTCAGCTGAAAACAAAAAGGCGACAAATCAGATGGTCGCATCAGTCGGTTCGTTAACAGATCATATTCATTCCATTGAAGAAATGGCCGAGCTAGTATCAGGCATATCAGATCAAACAAATTTACTCGCCTTAAATGCAGCCATTGAAGCAGCTAGAGCTGGTGAAGCAGGTAAGGGATTTGCGGTAGTAGCTGATGAGGTTAGAAAGCTAGCAGAACAGTCCAGAGAAGCAACAAAAAAGATTTTTACGATGACCAATGCCCTAACCAAGCAGATGAGTGCGGCGCATGAAGCAGTGAAAAATGGTGAACATCTGCAAGCGGAGCAGTCTAGTGTCTTACAATCCACAACCGCCGTCTTTCAAGATATTGAGAAAGGGGCTAGCGCTATGTCAGCCCAATTACATTCACTCGTTCACACAACCAATGAAACGAAACAAAAAGCAAGTAAGGTTCTTGAAATTGTAGAAGAGATTAGTGCTGTTACCGAGGAGACCGCTGCAGGAAGCGAGGAAATCTCTGCTTCAACAAATGAACAGCTCCGCTCAACCGAAGAAATTACAAACACAGCAGAATACCTTACAGATGTAAGTGAGAAGCTTAACGCTAAGCTTCAGCATTTTAAAATGGAAGACTTAAAAACGAAAGACTAAGCAGGGAATTTACTACACTACTCTTACAATTTACGGCTAGATGAATAGAATGCCTCTCTTTGGGACAAGATGACTCAAAGAGAGGAGGAGATTATGAATACGTGGAAACAAGCTGGCCGCAGGCTGGTCATGACAACGTTATTTTTAGCAGCATTTTTTACAACCTTTCAAACATTTTCAGGAGTAGGGGCACAGGAGCTTGGCCGGTGGGTAGGCGAACAAGCTGCTCATACAAATGATGAACTTAAACGAACGGCAGTTCAGCATATGGAAAAGGCGACAGCTTTCTTTAAGCGAGCTATTCCAACGATGCAGATTGAGGAAAAATCGATGTCTACTGAGTTAGAGGCTGCACCTGTGACACTTGAAGAGGCTGTTGACTGGACACGTTATCCTAGCGTAAGAGTCGTGGCGACAGGATATACAGCAGGGTATGAATCAACGGGAAAAAATCCTGGACACCCTAGTTATGGTATTACATATTCAGGGGTGCAGGTTCATAGGGACCTCTATTCAACGATTGCCGCAGATCCAAGCGTTTTCCCAATCGGATCAATCCTCTACATTCCAGGTTATGGATACGGTGTGGTAGCTGATACTGGATCAGCAATCAAGGGGCATATTATTGATCTATATTATGACTCCGTTGATGAGGTATTTAATAAGTGGGGCAAGCGCGAATTGGATGTGTATGTAATTGAGCGAGGAGACGGAAAGTTAACTCATGAGGAATTAATGGCTTTAAATGAAGATGAGGCTGTACAAGTATTTAGAAATGAAAAGTCTTATGAATAAGTAATTACTGACGAAGCCTAAAATGGTTATTGTATTTTTTCATAAGAGTTATGGCGTTAGTTAAAGAGCTTATTGCGCTGATGTTTACGGATATTGTGCCGTTTGCCAGCTTTATTGCGTTTATCTGGTGTTATTGCGTCGTTTCAACCGCTTTATGCGTCTATGCCAATTACAATAGTGTCGATTCAAAACAATATTGCGCCTATGAAAAAACAGGAGCTGACCCGAGGTCAGCTCCTGTTTTTTATGCTTGTTGAAGCAGAGGGTCAACATCGTCATCCGCTGGAAAATGTTCAGGGTGAAGGATTGCCGCAAGCTTTTTAAGTCCAAGCAAAAGCCTTGGAGAGGGTCTGCAGTAGAGGGGCTCAGGCAGAACATGGACCCGATTTTCAGCTACTGCTGGTAGCTCTGGCCAGTCAGGCCGTTTCAATAGCAGTTCCGGCTTCACCTTATTTGTTTGAACACCTACCCATGCAAGACAGATATGGTCTGGGTTTCGATTGTATACGTCTTCCCAATCTGTCTGAACGCTTGCTTCCTCTTTATCTATAAATGCATTTTCTCCCCCGCTTAATGAACTGATTTCAGTCAGCCAATTTGTTCTTCCTGGAGTAAAAACAGGTTTTGGCCACCATTCCCAATAGAGCGTTTGTTTTTCTACTTGTAATGCAATGCTTTTGTAATCGGAAATCATCGATTGATAGAGGGAGACAACATGGTCTGCATATTCTTCACGCCCAGTGCGTTTGCCAAGGTCGATAAGGTCGGAAGCGATATCATCAAGAGACTGTGGATTATAGACAACATGCGGAATGTCTCGTTGCACAAGCTCTTTAATATTTTTCTCCATTCCCGGAACGCTAAGGGAAGCGAGGACAAGGTCAGGCTGCAAAGCTTCAAGCTTATCCATATCGATGGATAAATCAGGGCCAAGGCGAGGGAGAGTTGTTATGGACTGTGGCCAATCAGAGTAATCGTCCACTCCAACCAACTGATCTTCTAACCCTAAGTATGCAGCAAGCTCTGTGTTACTAGGACAAATAGATACAATTCTCATAAATGAACCTCCTTTTGCAGCAGAAAAATAGTTAAAGGTATAAAAAAGAGGCTCGGACAAATCGAGCGTGTTGATTGAGAAGTCACATGCTAACAAAATGGTGCAGGGTGTATCTGCCCCGCTTCTGAAATATACTTCGCTTTCCGTGGGGAGCTAGTGAGCTTCCTCGGGCTAATGCCCTGTGGGATCTCACTCCTGCTCTAGCACCCACAGGAGTCTACGTATATTTCATCCGCTAAGCCATTGCTTTTTGTATAAATGACGTGGAATGATTTTGTTGAGGATCAGCTCAACTCCCTATTCGCTCTGTTGATTGGAGCGGAAGGTGCTTGACTCCTGCGGGAAGTGCGTGGCCATGGGAGACCCCGCAAGAGCGGAGTGATGAGGAGGCTCCCGGACCGCCCGCGGAAAGCAAGTACCTGCAGCGGAAATTAACAACCATTGTTAGGAGAGACTAATTCAACATTTATACGCTTCTCAGCTAAACATTACATGTCCAAACCTCTTACTGTTTAATTTTGATCTAACTTAATGAATCAAGGCATGCAGGATTAACGTTAGAATAATACCGAGCAGGCCTCCAAAGAATACTTCAATTGGTTGGTGACCTAATAATTCTTTTAATTCTTTACGCTTTTCGATTTCTTCTTTTTTAGGCCAAGACTTCACTTCTGAAACTAATTTATTAAAGTCCGTGACCAGCTGGTTTAAAACGGTTGCGTGATAACCAGCATGTCTTCTCACCCCTGTTGCATCAAACATAACAATAATCCCAAAGATTGCTGCAACGGCAAAGATTGTTGAGTCCATCCCGTGCTCAATCGCTACGGCCGTAGAAATAGCCGTAACTGCAGCCGAGTGAGAACTTGGCATACCCCCTGTACTTGTAAACAATGTCCAATCAAGCTTTCTCGTAGGGAGGAAAGCAAGAGGGATTTTAACGAATTGAGCAAAGAAGATGGCAAATAAAGCTGCCCAAAGCGGAAAATTATGAAAAATCTCCATGTACACGTTCTTCCTTTCTATTGAGTCGAATAAGTCAATGAGTCGAATAAGTAGAATCTATGATAGTACGAATTCACATGTAAGATAAGCAATTTGCTGCTTATTTGATCATGAGAATCTACGTAGCTGTCTAGTCAAATTGATTTCCATTATATCATACAATACCCATTTCGTTCTGTTCTGAACATAGAAAGTTATGCTTCGAATATCGAAATATTTTGAAGATCGTGTATACTTAAGGTGGACATTATCAAAATGAAAAGCTGAAAGGGGTTTTAAAGATGTTTAATATACAGCAATCTTACGATCAAGCGGCAAAGCATGATGCCCTTATTATCGGGTTATTTGAAAAGAAACAATCAACGAATACGGCTCAAGAAGTGGACGAACTTTTAGATGGTCAAATAACAACATTAAAGAAAAATAAGAAGATCTCAACAAAGCGAGGTAAAGTTACACCACTTTATACATTGCAAAAGCTTGAGTGTGATGTTATTTATATTGTTGGACTTGGCAAAGAAGAAGAATTGGACGCTGAAGGTCTGCGTGAAGTATTTGCTGCTGCAGGGAAGAAAGCGGGAAGTGACCGCTTAAAGAACATTGCTATTGATCTTGATAGTTTTCGCTCAGAGGCTGCCGAGCTGGAGGATTTGGCAGTGTTAGCAGGAGAATCATTAGCATTAAGTACATACCAAGTAGCGGATTATAAAGAAAAAACAAATGAAGTGGATGTGTCTATTGAAGAAGTAACATTCTATGCGGCTTCAGGAACAGAAGGGTTAGTGGAAGCAGCTGATTGCGGCTTTGCTTACGGAAAAGGGACAAACCGTGCGCGTAAACTCATTAACATTCCAGGTAACCTGCTTACCCCAACTGAACTTGCTAAGGAAGCAAAGGAGTTAGCGGACCAGCATGGTTTTGAATACGATGTGCTTGAGAAAGAAGACATGGAGAAACTTGGCATGGGCGCGCTTCTTGCGGTAGCAAAAGGAAGCGATGAACCGCCTAAAATGATCGTCTTAAAATATCAAGCGAAAGATACATGGGATGATGTGTTAGGCTTTGTTGGAAAAGGCTTAACGTTTGATTCAGGTGGTATTTCAATTAAGCCTCGTGAAAATATGCATCAAATGAAAATGGATATGGGAGGAGCTGCAGCTGTTTTAGGCGCGATGGACATTATCGGTGAAATGAAGCCGGATGTAAATGTGCTAGCTGTCATTCCTTCTTCTGAGAATATGTTAAACGGTTCTGCACTGAAGCCAGGCGATGTTATCCGGGCAATGGATGGCAAAACGATCGAGGTTCGTAATACCGATGCAGAAGGACGCTTAATTCTAGCAGATGGAGTAGCTTATGCTAAGCAATTAGGAGCCACGAATTTAGTAGATGTAGCGACTCTTACAGGGGCGGTATTAATTGCACTAGGAGATTGTACGACGGGGGCAGTTACTAATAATGAGAGCTTTATGGAAGAAGTGTTAGAAGCATCTGTTGAAACAGGTGAGTGGATCTGGCGTCTGCCAAGCTACAAGCCGTATCGTGATATGCTGAAAACAAGTGACGTAGCTGATTTGAATAACGCACCGGGTCGCTTAGCCGGCAGCATTACAGCAGGTTTGTTTATCGGTGAATTTGCGGGAGACACTCCTTGGGTTCACCTTGATATTGCAGGTACTGCTTGGAATTCAAAGCCAAATAACCTTTGCCCGCTCGGAGGCACCGGAGTGATGGCTAGAACGTTAGCACAGCTTGCTATGAATCGTGAAGAAATTGAATAAGATCGTTTTGGAGCACCTGCATGATGGGTGCTCTTTTTTTATGCAGGGATAAGAACTTTAAGAAAAGATATGAGATGTATGTATATTTATGGGACTAAATTCCTGTGTGAAGTTCTGAAATTCTGAATATTTGAGCGATGTGGCTAGTATATAGACAGATCATACCGGTGACCTTTCGAGAGACTGTCTCATCCTATGACATCTGGAAATATACGTAGATATCACGTTTGTGGTGGAAACTTCTTTCCAGTATGATTTTTAGTAAGTGATTCTTTTTTATTCTTTTTCATTTTTTCACACGCTGATTTAACTTGTTTAAATACTTATTTAGAAAGGGGGAAATTGTGCTTGAACGTCATTCGAAAGCTTGATTACGGGTTGATGAAGCTAGAAGAATATATTCTTAGTTATTCCATTATCATTATTGCCGTTATGGTTGTAGGAAATGTTTTAAGCCGTTCAATCTTCGGGAGCAGCTGGTCCTTTGCCAATGAAGTAAGTCAAATGGCTGTAATTATCGCAACGTTTATCGGCATCAGCTACGCTGCTAGAAAAGGCCGCCATATCAGCATGTCAGCATTTTTTGATCTAGCTCCGTATCCTATTAGAAAAGGACTCGCGATTTTCATTCCTGCCGTTACAGCAGTTATTCTTTTTATCTTAGCCTATTATTCATACGGGTATTTCTTATCTGTTCACGGAACTGGGCGTGTGACGACATCCATGCAAATGCCTGTATATATGATGGCAATCTTTTTACCAATCGGCTTTACATTAGGAGGCATCCAGTTTTTACGTAATATGTGGATTAATATAAAAGAAAAAGATGTGTACTTAGCACAAGATAAAAAAGATTACTCGTAATCAAAAACAAAATAGATTGTGAGGAACGTACATGGTAGCAACAATGTTAACAGTTATGATCGTTTTGCTGGCACTTGGGTTTCCGATGATGATCCCAATGCTTGCAGCTTCTGTTGTTGTCATCCTCTTTTTCATGCCGAATGTTGATCCGATTTTTCTGGTACAACAAATGATGGAGGGTATTTCCTCTTATGTGCTATTAGCGGTTCCGTTGTTTATCTTTGCAGCAGACATTATGTCTACAGGAAAAACATCGAAACGGCTATTAGATTTTGTTGGTTCCTTTGTCGGACATGTTCGAGGAGGGTATGCCATAACAACGGCAGCCGCTTGTACACTTTTTGGATCGATTTCAGGTTCTACTCAAGCAACAGTTGTAGCAATCGGTAAACCAATGAGAAAGCGGCTATTATCAGTAGGTTACAAAGATTCCAGTGCCATCGCTTTAATTATTAATGCAAGTGATGTGGCGTTATTGATTCCGCCAAGTATTGGGATGATTATATACGCACTAGCAGCACCGAATGTATCTGTTGGCGACTTGTTTATCGCAGGTATAGGTCCGGGTGTCTTAATCTTCTTAATGTTCGCTATTTACAGCTACATACATGCGAAAATATTCAATATTCCACTCGGAGAAAAAATGAGCTGGAGAGACCGCGGGAAAACGACAGTGCGTGCATTGTTTCCGCTCGGGTTCCCAGTCATCATTGTCGGGGGTATTTATTTCGGTTATTTCAGTCCAACGGAGGCAGCAGGGATTTCAGTTTTATATGCATTGATTTTAGAAGTGCTTATATTCCGTTCGATCAAAGTGTTTGATATTCCAAAAATTGCTTTATCCACTGGACTCGTAACAGCAGCAGTCTTTATCTTAGTAGCAGCAGGTCAGGCTTTTTCTTGGTTGATTTCATACGCGAGAATTCCAAGACTATTAACAGAAACAGTTATTCCAGCTGACCCGACTGCACTTCAAGTGTTATTAATTGTGGCGATCTTCTTCTTTATCGGCTGTATGTTTGTCGATCCAATCGTCGTCATTTTAATTTTAACTCCGATCTTCTATCCGGTTGCCGTTCAAGCCGGTGTCGATCCTGTTCATCTTGGAGTAGTGATTACGTTCCAAGCGGCGCTAGGTTCAGCGACCCCGCCATTTGGAGTGGATATCTTTACGGCGAGTGCCGTCTTTAATAAGTCGTATTTAGATGTTATCAGAGGGACTCCGCCATATATTATTATGCTTTTGATCGCATCCGTGCTGATTATACTATTTGAGGATATATCACTCTTCCTTCTTAGGTTTATGTGATGATCCTTTCAAAATAGAATTTGTTTCAATAGGTTTAATAGATTAAAAACAGGGGGTATTCGATGTTTTTTAAAAAGAGAAAAGTACTAACAGGCGCAATGGCAGCAGCACTTGCAGTAGGTCTTGCAGCATGTGGAAGTGACGATGCTTCAACAGAAGGCGATAACGGAGCTAGCGGCGGGGAAACGTATGACTGGCGCTTTGTCGTAGAGGAAACAGAAGGACAGGTACAATATGAGTACGCACAAGAATTTGCTGAGCTTTTAAATGAAAAGACAGATGGCCAAGTAAATATTGATGTATATGATTTCGGTTCATTAGGTAGTGAAGTTGACCAAGTTGAAGGCGTCCAGCAAGGGATGTTTGAAATGGGGATCATTTCTCCAGGTTTTACTGGCGGCTTAGTAGCTGAAGGGCAAGTGTTCTCATTGCAATTCTTGTTCCCAGATGACCAAGAAGTGACTCAAGAAATCTTAAATACAAGCGAAGCGTTAAACACACATTTAGTCGAATTATATGAAGCGCAAAACCTTAAGCCGCTTGCATTTATGTCAGAAGGGGCAATGCAGTGGACAGGGAACCGTGAATTACGTACACCTGATGACTTTAACGGCTTTAAAATGCGTACACAAAGTTCACCTTTAATGCTTGAAACATATGGAGCATATGGCGCTGACCCATCTCCGCTTAGCTGGTCAGAGCTTTATGTATCGCTTGATCGCGGAGTAGTGGACGGACAGGAAAATCCAATTTTCTTTATCGAGGATGCGTCCTTCCACGAGGTTCAAGATCATATGACAATCTCAAACCATAACACGTATGTAGCAATGGTTACGATTAACCCTGGTATCTACAATGATCTGCCTGAAGATATCCGCACAGCATTAGATGAGACGGTAGAAGAAATGCGTGATCGTGGATTTGAAATTCAAGACCAGCTAAACGAAGAGCTGCTTGATTCGATTGTCAATGATACGGATAACCCAACAGAAGTGATTGAGCTGACTGAAGAAGAGCGTGCAGAGTTCCGTGAGCTGCAGCTGCCAATTCGTGACTTCTTCCGCGATGAAATCATTGGTGATGAAGGCCGCGAAATGTTCGACCTTCTATTAGAAGAAATTGCTGAGCATGAATAATAACAAATAGGAAGGATTGGCCTGGTATGTGCTGAGGATGCGAATCTGATTGGTTCGACTCTGGTTGAACAGTAATTGTATCTTTTCCGACCGTTTATGCGTCAGAGACAAATTCAATTGCGTGCAATCATCGCCTTATTGCGTTCATATCCGCCTCCATTGCGCCAATCACAAGTAATTGAGCCGCTTTAGACGGGATATGCGTCAATATGAGCCAGTATGATCTCAACATATAACATTATTGCGTCCTTTCCTATACGAACAAAAGCTGTCCTGCGATAAGCGGGACAGCTTTTGCTATGTTTTTAACTGGCGGGGGTGCTTATAAACCCAATAATCATCAAGCCGACTGTAATAAGTCCTGCTGCGATGGTTAAGAAGACAATCAGCTTTTTCATCACAGGTATGTCATAGAAGCTTCTCGTCAATTCATCAATCACGAAAAAGCCAAATGCTGCGAAGACGGCAATATACCCTAAATTTGCTTCCCATAACCCAAATAAAGCAACGAGCGCGATATGAATAGCAAGGGAAATGCCTCCTCGCACAATGGAATTCGTGTATTTACGGCTAATAAACTCGGCAAGCACGGATACAGGCAGCAGATAAAAGAGAATTCCCGTTAGAGCGAATAAAGAAACAAAAAACCAGGCTTCATAAAACGTTTGAAACATGTCCCAAGAGCTGATGTAGGTAGACCCGAAGAGAATAACAAAGAAGCTAGTAAGAATAGCGACTAGAACTTTACGTAGAACCATGAGTGTTTTCCTTCCTTTATGTAACAATAATAGTTTCATCGTACCATCCTCCATATAGACAGACAATGGAAGGAAGCAAGGAGTAAAAAAATCGACATTGTTAAGTCTATGTAAAGGTTTCTTGGTGAAATTGAGAACTGGCCTGTGTAATGATACATTAAAGGAAGGATAGATCAACTAGAGGAGACAAAGATGGCACAAAAAAAAGAAATAGGCTTTAAAACACTCATTGAACTTTTAATTATTTCTACAAGACTGGGTCTTACATCATTTGGCGGTCCTGTTGCGCACTTAGGATATTTTCATCAAGAATATGTGCGAAAGCGTAAGTGGATGGACGAGTCAAGCTATGCAGACCTTGTAGCACTGGCGCAGTTTTTACCGGGCCCCGCCAGCAGTCAGGTTGGCATAGGGATCGGTGTGATGCGAGCAGGAGTAATAGGAGGAATCGTTTCATTTATCGGATTTACGCTGCCTTCTGTTATTGCTTTAATCGTGTTTGCCCTGCTTGTTCAAACGTTTGATGCAGGCGATGCTGGATGGATTCACGGATTGAAGATTGTTGCTGTCGTGGTTGTGGCTCACGCAATTTTAGGGATGGCTAAAAATTTAACGCCCGATGTGAAACGAAAAACGATTGCTTTAGCAGCCTTGATGGGGACGCTTTTGTGGCAAACAGCGTTTACACAAGTGGGAGTCATCCTGCTAGCAGCAATGGCCGGGTACATGCTGTATAAGAACCATGATAACGTAGACCAGGTGAAAATGAACTTTCCGATCAGCAAGCGTTTTGCCTCAGTTTGTTTAACTATATTTTTTGGACTGTTAATTCTTCTTCCTATCGTAAGAGAGATGACAGCTTACAACTGGGTAGCGATGTTTGATAGCTTTTATCGTGCAGGCTCCCTTGTTTTCGGCGGTGGTCATGTTGTCTTGCCGCTGTTAGAGCGTGAATTTGTGCCCGCTGGCTGGGTAAGTGAAGAAGCCTTTCTTGCAGGGTACGGGGCAGCACAAGCCGTACCAGGTCCTTTATTTACATTTGCTGCTTACCTGGGAGCTGTGATAAACGGATGGCAGGGCGGACTGCTTGCGACTGCTGCTATATTCTTGCCGGCTTTTCTATTAATTTTAGGAGCTCTTCCTTTTTGGGATGCGCTGCGCCGTCATGATAAAGTGAGAGGAGCATTAATGGGAGTAAATGCGGCTGTAGTCGGGATCTTAATCTCAGCATTTTATCACCCGATCTTTACAAGCTCCATTTTATCAGCTGTTGATTTTGCATTCGCTGCGTTATTATTTACGATGCTTGTCTATTACAAATGGGCACCGTGGATTATCGTATTAACAGGTGCAATAGGCGGAATGATCTTATCTTTCATTTTTTAATAACTAGAAGCTGTCTCATAATGGAGATAGCTTCTTTTTTATTTAGGAGGAAATTACGAGTCTGTTATGGAAATAGTTCACATGAAGAAATAGAAAGTAGGAGACATGATGAAGCTTGTTATATTAGACGATTATGAGCGCACCACTGATCGAATATCTTTTGAACAGCTTTCTTTAGCAAATGTAAAAGTAGAAATCTTTTATGATCAGGCAGAGGGAGATGAATTAGTAAACCGTATCAGAAATGCAGATATCATAATCCCGATTCGAGAACGCACCCACTTTACACGAGAGCTTCTTCTCAGACTGCCAAACCTTAAACTGATTGCTCAAACTGGCTCTGGTATAGCTCATATTGACAAAGAGGCAGCAGAGGAGCAAGGAATCGAGATTCTCACTACACCAGGAGGATCTCAAGCTGTGACGGAGCTTGTATTTGGATTAATGATTGCTCATGCTAGACAAATCCTTCCACTTGATCAAGGGTTAAAACAAAATAAATGGCCGATTGCTATGGGCATAGGATTAGCTGGCAAGACGTTAGGTTTGATCGGTTTAGGCAAGATCGGTGCTGGAGTAGCAGGTATTGCAAAAGCATTTGGCATGAGAGTAATCGCTTGGGGTCCTCGTTTAACAGAGGAAAGAGCCCTTCTACATGATGTTGAATATGTAGAGTTAGAGCAATTGTTTTCTCAATCAGACTTTTTTTCAGTGCATGTGAGATTGGTCCCAGAAACAAGGAATCTAATCAAAGCCGAGCATTTTAAAATGATGAAAAGAAATGCGTTCTTTATTAATACATCGCGCGGAGAAATTGTTGATGAAGAAGCGCTCGTTCAAGCTTTAGAGGAGAAACAAATAGCGGGAGCAGGCCTTGACGTATTTACCCAAGAGCCGCTTAAGGCAGCCCATCCGCTTACCGAACTAGATAATGTGATACTTACCCCGCATATTGGATGGAAGACAGATTCGACAGTTGAAATGTTCTTAAATAAAGCGCTAGATAATGTAATAAAATATCTTAAGAATAAAGCAAAATTAAAAAACTAATTATTAAAAAAATGATTGACACAAGACAATGAAAACCGTAAGATGAATTTAACTTAATAACCGAGAGATTTTTGTTTTAACTTCGATTAGAAGAGAGGCTTTAGCAGGCAGTTAATAAATATTGGCTGAATGAAGAAGCAGCTTGTTTGAGAGAAGGAAAAATAGGTATAAATCGGTATATTTCTTAATGGGAGGGGACTCTATTGGGGAATATACCGTTTTTTGTTTGCAGAGGAGAGAGAAAAATGGTTTCTAAAACAAAAGGAAGCATGGAAGCTGAAATAAGCAAGGTGTTAACACAGTGGGAAAAAGACTATCTTGGGAGAGGGTCTGTATCTGTGAAAACAGACATTTTGCGAGATATGATTATCGTTAATTTACTCGGAGTTTTAACGCCAGCAGAGCACTCGTTAAGTAAAACGAAAGAGGGTATGCTCTCGATTAAGAGAATAAGAGCCGATTTAATTGAGTCGGGAAAAGATGGATTAATTGACATTATCTCTTCCATTACTGGTGAAGAAGTGAAAAGTTTTCACACTGATGTCAGCACCACTACAGGTGAGAGAATTATGGTTTTTAAGCTTACAGCTAACCTGGAAAAGAAAGCAGCAAAGTAAATAGGTGGGAGATCGTTCAAAAACCGAGAAGGTAGTTGAAGATAAACCGACAATGATCAGGATTAAATCCTGTAGTTGTCGGTTTTTTTGATTAATTAAAAGGAGGAAGATGATGCAAGAAATTATGTTGGAGAATTTATTATCGCCTGTCGTGTTGTTTTTTGTATTAGGCATTATTGCAGCTATATGTAAATCAGACTTAAAGTTCCCGCCTGCGCTAAGTGAAGCATTAAGTATATACCTTCTGATAGCAATCGGGATAAAAGGAGGAATAGAGCTATCTCGTTATTCTATTCAAGATGTGTTAGCACCAATAGCGGCCGTTTTATTCTTGGGAACAATTATCCCTGTATTAATCCTCATCTTATTGCGGCTCATTCATTTAGATTTAGATAATTCAATTGGATTAGCTGCTACGTATGGTTCAGTAAGTATTGTTACATACGGGGCAGCCATCTCCTTTTTAGATAAGGTTGGTACATCTTATGAAGGGTTCATGAATGCTTTAGTGGTATTAATGGAAAGCCCAGCTATATTAGTCTCGCTTGTTCTCCTAAAGCTGGTTGAAAAAAATAAACAAATAGCACCTGTTTCTCAGCGAAGTTTAGGTATTGTCTCCACTTCTCATTTATTTGATAAAGAAGTTCTGAGAGAAAGTATTTTCGGCAAAAGCATTCTTCTATTATTAGGCAGTCTTCTTATCGGTCTGTTTTTAGGGGAGCGTGCCATTCCAATGATCAAGCCATTATTTATGGATTTATATAGCAGTGTACTGATCTTATTTTTATTGAATATGGGCTTGGTTGCGGGTGAACGCATTAAAGAAGTAAAAGAATTTGGTTGGAAACTTTTAATCTTTGGACTCATCGCACCCGTTTTATTTGGACTTTTAGGAGTTTTGGCAGGTACAGTAGCAGGCCTCTCACTTGGAGGAGCTACGTTAATGGGAGTGTTGGCCGGAAGTGCTTCTTATATAGCTGCTCCAGCAGCTCTGAAAACATCCGTTCCAAAAGCAAACCCATCGATCTATCTAGGGCTGGCATTAGGAATTACATTTCCTTTTAACTTAATTGTTGGAATACCGCTCTACTTTGAATTAGCAAAGTGGATGCAATAAATATATGAAATTTGAACAATATGCTATCTAATATAGGGGGTAAAACAAATGGAAAAGAAAACAGCAAATAAAAAGACATTAATTATCACTAGTCTAGAAGGAAATCAGTCATTGTGGCTTTCCTCCGTGTTAAAGAAGCCGTTAGATGAATTGCTCTTTATTAACTCATATGGCAGTTTTATTTCTCAGTCTTATGGCTGCATCATTCGCAGTATTCTCATGGCGGCATATTATGAAAATGTTGAAGATGTATATGTCATTGGGGTAGAAGGAGACAAAGAGAGTAAGATCCACAGAGAGGAACTCCTATTGAAACTGGAGGAAGCAGGGGTTTCCGGGAACACACTCCACACACTTGATTACATTAGAGTGGTGGAAAAGGATATCATCTCTTGGTTAACCGGACCTGAAGATATGCAAGAAGTCATTAAGAAAAATATAGACCTTATCGAACGTCACCCCTTAATGCCAAAAACAATCAATGTTCAGGGTTTTATTACTGCAAAAGGGGCAAATACACTAAAAGCAATCTAATGAATAAGAGGCTGGGACAAAATTAAAGTAACTTATGGGAATTTGAATAGTGCAGGTGCGCTCTATGTGCCGCTCCTGAACTATACTTCGCTTTCCATGGGAAGCTGCTGAGCCTCCTCGGGCTTATGCCTTGTGGGGTCTCAGCTTTGCTTTACTACTCATAGGTGTCTCCACATATTTCATCCGCTAAGTTATATTTTTGGAGGATGTTATTTGGAGGATTTAATTTATGGCGCGCAAAGTTCAAATGAATATCGGACTGAGCTACCACTTGTTACACATTACATTCCCAAGCATTGTGCTGCTATTAATGAGGGAGCAACTAAAGACATTCACGCTCCAATCAACGGAGCGTGTAGAAAATGGAGTGTTCTTGCAACAAAAAGACGACTTGTCATTTCAAAAATGACTAAGTCGTCTTTCTTATTTCAACAAAATATATCTTTAATAAATAGAATGATTAACATGCTGAGAAACGAACGATGTGCTAACTAGCGGATGAATTATACGGGACTTCTGCGGTGACTAGAGCAGGAGTGAGATCCCACAGGACCATAGCCCGAGGAAGCTCACTAGCTCACCGCGAAAGCGTAGTATAGTTCAGGAGCGTCCTAGATAAGTCGCATCTAATTAAATACTTATGCAGCAGTTGATAAAGCTTTTTCTTTTCGTTTTGTCATTGACATGATCACCACCCCTAACGAGAAGAGAACGAATACGCCTCCGACTGTTGCGTTCATTTCTACCGTTGACTGCTCAATCACAATACCGCCGATCATTGAACCTGCAGCAATTCCAAAGTGAAGAGCAGAGTTGTTCAAACTTTGTTGAATGTCAGATGTTTTTGGGGCTGTTTCAATTAAGTAGCTTTGAATTGCTGGAGTAATCGCCCAGCTTAACATGCTCCAAACGACCATCACAACTAAGAACAGCGGCAGAATTGATGTTGTGTATGGAATTGTGAAAATAGAAACAGCAAAAACAATGATTACCCCCACAATCGTAGGCTTTGTCCCAAAACGGTCAGCAAGCATTCCGCCAACACCGCCCCCGATGATTGCTGCCACACCGAAGATTAAATACATCATACTAATCCAAGTCCCGTCCATTCCCATCGTCATACGTAAAAATGGAGTCAGGTACGCATAAAGCGTTAAATGACCAGCTAAGAATAGAAACGATGTTAACTGTATGAGTAAAATCTTTCTATTTTTTAATGTTTGCAATTGCTTTTTAATCGATAGCGCTGGTTTTGGCTCGATTTTGTCCATTAAGAAATAAACACCGATAAACGAGAGAGCAGTTAAGGCCGTAATCATGATAAATGGTGCTCTCCAGCCAAATGCATTTCCAAGCATAAGACCAGCAGGAACTCCAAGTACGAGTGATGCACTAATTCCCATGAAAACAATCCCAATCGCACGTGCTCTAAACTCTTCAGACACGATGTTTGAGGCGATCGTGACACATAGAGCAATTAAAAGAGCCCCGCTCATGGCAGAGATGATCCGTGCCACTAAAAGCATCGCATACCCAGAACTTAATACAGCTAAAAGATTGGCAAAGAAAAACACGACCAAAGCAATTAGCGTCAGTTTCTTTCTTTCCATTTTAGCTGTCGCCGTCAATAAGATCGGTCCAAAGACAGCAAAGACTAATGAGAAAATAGAAATGAGCATCCCGACTTGACCTAGTGTTACTCCAAGATCAAATGCAACGAGATCTAGGATGCCTCCCAATATAAGTTCTACTAAACCTACGATAAAAGAAACAATCGTTAATAAATAAACTCGTTTATCCATAAAAACACCTCTTTAATTAGTTACCACTAGAAGGGTAACATTAAAAGGTGGATGGCACAAGGAGAAATTTTATGATTATGTTTCCTGTGCTATGATTAAGACAAGGATAAATAAAGGAGAATGCAGCATGCTTCAACAATTTGGATTTACACAATATGAAAGCCAAGTGTATACGTCACTTATCACAGTGAACCAGCCGTTAGATGCTACGGCGATCGTGAAGCGCTCAAGTGTTCCAAGGTCAAAAGTATATGAGGTTCTTCAGCGTCTCTCAGATAAAGGAATGATTCTAGAAGCTACAGTTGAGAAGAAACGCTTATATACAGCGCTTCCTTTAGAATCAGTTATTGAAAAATTAAAAGCAGATTTTGAGGAGAATATTGAACAACTTAAAAAGATTGAAGTGGAAGATGTACCGCTTGATGACCGTATTTGGAGCTTGAAGGAAAACCAATCGATTCAATCCTTAATCAAGGAACTAACGGAAGGCGCAGAGCGTTCGATTTATCTATCTGCATGGGGCGATGACCTGAATCAATTTCTTCCAATACTAGAAGAGAAAGATCGACAAGGGCTCGACATTCATATTCATGCGATTGGAGAGATTGAGACAAGTATTAAAGCTGTGTCCACTCTTATTCCTGATCAGCATCATAATACGCTAGAACGCAGCAGGATTTTAATTGTCGATCAAAGAGAAATGCTCTTTGCAGGGATTGAAGAGTCGAGCTGGCAAGCGATCCGTACCCAATCACCGCCTTTAGTAAAATTCTTCACGGAATTTTTCTATCATGATGTGGCTTTGACGAAAATTACAAAACGGTATAAAGAGACAATTATGAAAGACGAGGAAATTAAAGATATATTGCTGAAATTACGTTACTAACAACACTTGGATAAAGAGCCAAGTGTTTTTTTCTTTAGTCCTTTATCACACGAAAGAAAGTCATTGACAATGAGGTTCGTAGAATGATAGTGTATATGTATGTTTTAGTTCATTAGTGATTTAATAAGATAAAGGATTAGGAGTTGATTTCGATGAATGCTGTATTACTCGCAGTCATCGTGATGCTTGTACTTAGTTTGGTACGTGTACACGTGGTGCTTGCCTTAATCATTGGAGCACTTGTAGGTGGATTTGTAGGCGGACTTGGACTTGAGCAGACGGTGGCAGTATTTAGTGATGGGTTAGGAGGAAGTGCCACTGTTGCATTAAGTTATGCTTTACTTGGAGCGTTTGCAGTCGCTATTGCAAGAACAGGTCTTCCTGATATGATGGTCAACACAGTAATTAAGCTTGTGGGACGTAATGGAGATACAGAGAAACAGATATTATCTAAAGCACTTATTTTCTTTTCTATTCTTGTCATTTCTTGTTTCTCTCAAAACGTGATTCCAATACATATTGCGTTTATTCCGATTTTAATCCCGCCGATCTTAAAAGTGCTTAATCGTCTAGGAGTAGATCGCCGGGCCATTGCTGCAATCATGACATTTGGTTTAACAGCACCTTATATATTCCTGCCTTATGGCTTCGGTGCGATCTTTCACGGAATTGTAGCGGATAATATGGCGAAGAGCGGTTTAGCGATCGAGCTTGGCGATATTCCGGTGGCTATGGCTATCCCAACTGCAGGGCTTGTTCTAGGGCTGATTGTAGCGGTATTTGTAACATACCGTAAACGTCGTGTGTATGAAGACCGTCCGATTATTGGGGAGGCTTCAGAACAAACCCCTTATACTACATGGTCGATTACAGCAGCCATTATCGCTGTTGTGGCTACCTTAGTCGTTCAGCAAGTAACAGAGTCTATGATTATTGCTGGATTAGCTGGTATTGTGATTTTATTAGTCAGCGGCGTTCTGAAATGGAGAGAAGCTGATGATGTTGTTACAAATGGTATGAAGATGATGGCATTCATTGGGTTTGTCATGCTTGCCGCATCAGGGTTTGCAGCGGTTATTCGTGAAACCGGTCATGTTGAGCTATTAGTGGATCAAGTTTCAGGGATCCTTGGAGATAGTAAAGCTGTTGCTGCTATTCTTATGTTGGTGGTTGGATTATTCATCACAATGGGAATCGGTTCTTCATTCTCAACGGTCCCTATTATTGCAACTCTGTTTGTACCGCTTGGTATGGCAGTAGGTTTCAGTCCAATGGCGATTATTGCTTTAATTGGTACAGCTGGGGCATTGGGTGATGCCGGAGCGCCTGCATCAGATAGTACGCTTGGACCAACGGCTGGTTTAAATGCTGATGGACAGCATAACCACATTTGGGATACATGCGTACCGACATTCCTTCACTTTAATATTCCGCTATTAATCTTTGGATTTGCAGCGGCAATGATTTTATAAGCAGAAGAGACCCCCTCAAACGAACTTGAGGGGGTCTTCGCTTTATGAAGCTAGCTTTCGTTGAAGGGGATTCGCATTTTTATTAACCGTGTGATAAATGCGAGAAGCAAGAACAGCTGCGAAAATTGTAAAAATGATGTCTTTTACAAGAGGTGCAACCATCCATGACCAAGCCATTCCGTAAGTGATCGCATCTAGGTCTGCAATAAATTGATAAGCGAAGTACATATAATTCGTTCCGAGAACATAATTTATCGTAAGACCCACAAAGCATGCAACCATAAATGTTGAAACGGATTTCTTGCTGCTTCTCTCAATGATTTTACCAACGACAAAAGCTAGAATGATAAAAGATAATAAAAATCCAAACGTAGGGCTGACAAGAGAACCTAAGCCTCCGCGAAATTGGGCGAAAACAGGGAAGCCAGCTAGTCCAATCAGGACATAAATCATCATAGCTAGAGCACCGCGTCTTGAGCCTAAGAGAGCACCGGCTAATGTCGCAAACAGTGTCTGCAGCGTGATGGGTACCCCGCCAATCACTAAGAAGGATGTAACGTTTGCGCCGATCGCCATTAAGGCTGCAAACATTGGGATAAGGACCAGTTCAATAGTAGAAAAATAGCGTTTACGACTTGACATATGTTCACCTCATGTTAGTAATTAGTTAACATTAGAATAATCTGAACATTGTTTTTTGTCAACTAGATTAAACGTCTTGTTAACAATGTTTGTGATAGTTTGGGAGAGTGAATAGTGATATAATGGAAAATGTTTGACTAATGTTTATCATATGGTTAACGTACTTATGAATAATAAAAGAGGTAAGAGAAGAAAGGGGAAGTCTATATGGTGAAACAACCCGCGGGATTTTGGATCCGTTTTGGAGCTTCTATTTTAGATGGATTGTTATTAGGACTTGTTACATTTATCATTTCAATGGCTTTGAATTTTAATGAGGATGGGCAGTTAATTTTTGATTCGGTTGTTCAGTTAGCCTATCTGTTGATTCTTCCTGTCTTATGGTACGGCTATACGTTAGGGAAGAAGGTATGCGGAATTCGTATTGTGAGAATGGACGGCAGCAACGTTGGATTCGGTACGATGCTTCTTCGCGTGCTCGTAGCAGGTTTTGTGTATGTGATTACACTAGGGATTGCCTATGTTGTATCGGCATTTATGGTCGGCTTACGTAAAGATAAACGTAGTATTCACGATATGATTGCGAATACGTATGTAACGTATGAGAAGCCAGTAGAAAATGAAAATCCATATCAAACCGAAGCATAAAATAAAAGCATGAACCTAATTGGGTTCATGCTTTTTATTTACATTAATTACTTAACAGCATCTTTCAGTTGTTTACCAGCTTTGAATGCCGGTGTTTTTGTTGCAGGAATATCAATTTCTTCACCAGTTTGCGGATTGCGCCCTTTTCTTGCAGCACGTTCACGCACTTCAAAGTTTCCAAAACCGATCAATTGAACGGTCTCGCCTTTTGACATTGTTTCTGAAATCACATCAAATACTTCATTTACTGCGTTCCCTGCATCTTTTTTAGATAATTGCGTACGTTCAGCAACTTCATTAATAAGTTCTGTTTTATTCATTATTCCCAACTCCTTTAAATATCTTCGTCCTGCCAATCTGATACAAGCATTGACCGTTTTCAGACTTTTATACATGAATTTAGTGAAATGGCTATAAATTCTCTGCTTTCGCCCGTTTTTGGTGAAAAATTGTCGCATTGATCTCTCCGCCGACGATGATAATCAGACCGGTTAAGAAAAACCAAAGCATTAGGATAATGACTCCGCCTAAACTTCCATAGGTTGCTGAGTAGTTACCAAAGTTAGTCACGTAATAGGAAAAAAGCAGAGAGATGATTTGCCACCCTATAGTAGCACTTAATGCCCCAATTATGACTTGTTTAAACTTCAATTTTACATTTGGTGCTGCCCAATATAAAAACATAAGAACAAGAGTCATAAGCCCGATCCCTATAATCCACCTTAATACGTTTAAGAATTCAGCGGTCTCGGGTGGTACGGCAAACAAGTATTCCATTCCATTAATAATTAATTTACCAAACACCGGCAAAAGGAGGGTCGTTACCACCACAAAAATCATGCATAACGTAAGCAGGATCGAAAGCAATCGCAGTGACAGGAAATTCCTTGTTTCCTCAATGCCATAAGCGCGGTTTACAGCGCGAATGAGGGCATTTACTCCATTTGATGCTGACCACATGGCTGCGATTACCCCAAATGAGACTAAACCGCCTTGAGGGTGGCTGATCACTTCAAGAATCGTATTCCCAAACAAATCGGCTAAATCGCTTGGCACATAATCATATAAGATTTGATACACTTGATCAATATTTAATTGAAAGTATGGCAAAAGGGCGATCATAAAAATCAGCAATGGGAAAATAGATAACATGAAGTAATAGGCAAATGTAGCTGACCAATCTGGGATGGGATCCGTTTTTAATTGTTCCATAAAATGCTTCATAAACGAGTTCTTTTTCATTGATTAATCCTCTCTGTAACTGATTAGGACAAGCTTTTGTACAGTGAACATTATTCGTTCAATTAGTATTCATTATTCCCTTGCTTATTACCCGCTCAAACTATTGTATAATAAGAAGTTGGTAATGATGATTGACCTTCAGATCATTTATTCACTCGACATTCAATTAAAAGGGGAGAAGATTAATGAGCCGTACAAAGTTTTTATTAAGAACATCTGCCATTTATGCGTTGATCGGAACGTTTATGGGTTCACATATGGCCGGAGCAGGGTCGATGATGTTAAGAGCGATTCATGCTCATATTTTAGTAGTCGGCTGGCTTTCGCTGTTTGCTTTTGCAATTTTTTACCGGGTATACCCTATCCCAAAGCAGTCTAAATTAGCCGCTGCCCAAGTATGGACTGCATTTATTGGTGCTTTTGGACTGACAGCAGGCATGTACATTTACTACATGAAGCCAGACTTTATACCAGAGATCGTGCAGTTATTATTCTATATTATCGGCGGAACAGTCCTAGTGGTAAGCTTTATTTTATTTGCTGTTATGACGTTTGTACACAGTAAAGGGATGACGGATAAGGAATGAAGACATTTATAGCAGAAGAACCCAAGATTCTCTGGACGATTCTATTTTTTATGGCGATGACTTATGCGTATGCTCTAGAAGGTAATACTCAGTACTTTGCTTATGCAGCGATGGCTGTAAGCTTTCTAGCATTAACCACTCGTTATCATCTAACGGTAGAAGAAGATAGACTTGTAATGATAATAAAAGTAGCTGGTATGAAGGTTCGGACGAAACAATTGCAAGCAATGGAGATTACAAATGTCCATCAAATTATTGCAGGATCGAAAGTCATTTTCATTGTTACGGGCAAGTCAGGTCAGCAGATGAAAATTCATCGTTTTAAGCCGCATTCATTTGAACAAGAGGTTAGTGAGTTTGTTGATCGTAATGAATTACAAATCAAACAGACGATCACAAAGGAACGGAAACAATAGTCATATAATCTGAAAATTCTCGTAAATGTTTAGACTTCTCACTCTTCATTCGTTATACTGTAGTCAACTGCTAGATTAAAGCAATTAACAAGGAGTGATCAGTGTGCCGACTGTAGAGAGTTTTGAGTTAGACCATACGATTGTAAAAGCACCTTTTGTCAGACATTGCGGGCGTCATGATGTAGGAACTGACGGGGAAATTAATAAATTTGATATCCGTTTTTTTCAGCCTAATAAGCAAGCGATGAAGCCTAATGTCATCCATACGATGGAGCATTTACTTGCGCTGAATGTTCGCCGCTTTGCCGAAGACTATGACCATTTTGATGTGATTGACCTCTCACCAATGGGCTGTCAAACAGGTTTCTACTTAATTATGAGCGGGGCGCCTTCGGTTGATGAGATTATTGATGTTCTTGAGAAAACGATGAAGTATTCTATTGAACTTGATGAGGTCCCGGCTGCGACTGAGAAGCAGTGCGGACAAGCGAAGCTTCATGATCTAAAAGGTGCAAAGAAACTGATGGAATACTGGTTAGAACAGGATAAAGCAAGCTTGCGTGAAGTATTTGCTTAAGTGATGAAGAGCATGGGGAGAACCTCATGCTCTTTTTCGTGCCGGTTGAATCTGTTAGCAATAATCGATAAAATGGCAGGATGAAATACATACTAATCTAGAATAAACAAAAAGCAGGTGCAGAAATGGACAAACAATGGTGGAAAGAAAGTGTCGTTTATCAAATCTATCCGCGCAGCTTTTATGACAGCAACGGGGACGGAATAGGAGATATTAAAGGAATCATTTCGAAGCTTGATTATCTAACTGAACTCGGGATTAATGTTGTCTGGCTTTCACCGGTATATGAATCGCCTAATGATGATAACGGCTATGATATTAGTGACTACAAAGCAATTATGGATGACTTCGGGACAATGGAAGACTGGGATCAATTATTAGATGAAATGCATAAACGCGGTATTAAGCTTGTCATGGATTTAGTCGTAAATCACACATCTGATGAGCATCACTGGTTTGCAGAATCTCGTTCATCTAAAGACAACCCTTACCGTGATTACTATATTTGGCGGCCGGGAAAAGGGGATGAACCCCCGACTGATTGGATTGCCTCTTTCGGCGGTTCAGCGTGGGAATATGATAAAAAGACAGATGAGTATTTCTTGCATATGTTCTCAAGAAAGCAGCCTGATCTAAATTGGGAAAATGAACAGGTGCGTCAAGATGTATATGAGATGATGCGTTTTTGGCTTGATAAGGGTGTGGATGGTTTTCGAATGGATGTCATAAATATGATCTCCAAAAAAGAAATTCTGCCAAGTTATGATGCGTATCAAAAAGGGGACGCTGAAGCTGAGGCGTATCAATTTAATCTGCCAGGGGTTCATGATTACTTACGTGAAATGAATGAGGAAGTATTATCTAAGTACGATATTATGACAGTTGGAGAATGTCCGAAAGTCACTCCTGAAGAAGCAATTAAATATACAGCGGTCGAGCGTCAAGAGTTAAATATGGTCTTTCAGTTTGAACATATGGGCCTTGATAAACATAAGGGCAGACCAAAGTGGGAATTGAAGGAACTGGAATTACGTGATTTGAAAAATAATCTTTCCAAATGGCAAGAGGAGTTAGCGAATTCTGGGTGGAACAGCTTATATTGGAGCAACCATGATCAGCCCCGAACTGTCTCTCGTTTTGGGGATGACACACACTATCACAGAGAGTCTGCAACGATGCTTGCGACACTCCTTCATATGATGAAAGGGACGCCGTACATCTATCAAGGCGAAGAGATTGGCATGACCAATATCCATTTTGATTCGATTGAAGACTATCGTGATATTGAAACGCTGAATCATTACCGCGAAATGGTTGAAGAAAAAGGGATGAGGCCTGTGGATATAATGCCAGCCATATATGTGAAAAGCCGTGACAATGCACGTACGCCAATGCAGTGGAGTGCTGAAGAAAAGGCTGGATTTACAACAGGCACGCCTTGGATCGACGTAAACCCAAATTATCAAAACATAAATGTGGAGCAGGCATTAGAAGACAAGGATTCTATTTTCCACTATTACAAGAAGCTGATCCAATTAAGAAGACAGCATGAAGTCATTGTTTATGGAAAGTATCAATTGCTTGATGCCGATCATCCGTCTGTATTTGCCTATGAAAGGGAGTTAAACGGCGACCAACTTATTGTCATCTGTAATTTTTACGGTGAAGAGACAACGTTTGATTTAGGAAATAGAAAGGCAGCAGAAGTGGTCATTAGTAATTACGCAAACGAGCTGCCAGCAAGTGATGAAATTAAACTTAGACCATATGAAGCCATTGTTTACCGGTTAGATAATAACTCTCGCATGTAATGCGAGGGTTTTCATTTTGAATAAAAAAAGCTAGCTCAAAGATCCATTTGATCATAGAATAGAAGTAATGATTATTTGTGGAAATATAGAAAGCAAGGGGGAGTTTTATCGTGTCTAATAATGATAAGTCTAATAAGGATATAAATGAAATGTTTAACCAAGAAGAAAAAGATTCAATTTATAAAGTAATAGCAACTCGCCGTGACGTAAGAACATTCTTGTCTGCTCCAGTAGAAGAGGAGAAAATTCAACGGATCATTGAGGCTGGACACCAAGGTCCGTCTGTTGGCTTTATGCAGCCGTGGAATTTTGTTGTTGTACAAAGTGATGAAGTGAAAGAAAAGCTTGCTTGGGCGGCTGATAAAGAGCGTCGTGCGCTGGCTATTCATTATGAGAATAAAGATGATCGCCATCAAAAATTCTTATCACTTAAAATTGAGGGATTAAAGCAAGCGCCTGTGACGATTTGCGTGACATGTGACCCGACTCGAGGCGGCTCTCACGTACTTGGCCGTAACTCTATTCCAGAGACGGATATTCTCTCAACTGCTTGTGCGATTCAGAACATGTGGCTTGCCGCAACCGCAGAAGGTCTTGCTCTAGGGTGGGTAAGCTTTTATAAAAAGAATGATATTCGCGATATTCTTAACATCCCGCCTCATATTGAGCCAATTGCTCTATTGTCCATTGGATATACCGACAACTATCCAGACAAACCAATTCTACAATCCTCCGGCTGGGAGAAACGCCGCGAGCTGGAAAGTCTTATTTTTAATGAGAAATGGGAGTCGAAATAAAAATGGAGAAAGCCTGTCATTAAATAATGGCAGGCTTTCTTTTTTATCTAAAAATAATCCTATTTAAGCGGCAAATCCAAATCGACAGACGGTGTAATATCTGCTTTCGCCACATTCTGCATCAGATGAAGGGCTTCCGTATTCGCTTCTGCTGTATTAGATCCAGAGCAATCGCTTGGTACATATATTTTGTAGTCATGCATATAAGCATCATTAGCTGTAAAGAGTACACACATATTACCCGCAACTCCAGTTAGGATAAGGGTATCCACATTTAAATGTTCCAATAGTAGATTTAGAGGTGTTGCAAAAAAGCCTGAGAACTTAGGCTTTAAGACGAAATAATCCTTCTCTTCGTCAGGATGGAGGATTTCAACAATAGGACGGCCCTTTACATCGTGTTCAAGGCAGTGAGCAACTAAATGTCTGAAATCAGATTGCCATTTTCCGTAATTATCATTGACGTAAATGACAGGAATATGAGCTTCGTTTGCTCTCTTTTTAAGAGCTGCAATATTTTTCGCAACAGGCATAGCATGTTTGATTAACAGCTCCGAATCCTCAAATTCAAAGTCGCTGATCATATCTATAATTAAAAGAGCTGTTCGGTTATTTGATGAATTAGATAGTTCCATTTAACAAGCACTCCTTTGTGTAGATTTATTCAGAATTTTATGTGAAAAACGTATCGAAAAATAGCTAATATGTTATGATAAACAAAATTGAACCAATCCATGCGCTATAAGCGAAAGGAGATAGAGAGAGATGGAGAGTAAAGCAATTGATATTTTGCATATTATAGAAGAAAATGGCCGTGTTTCCATACCGACCTTAGCTAAAATGGTAGACGCTTCTGAAGAAGAAGTAAAGGGGCTCTTGAAGAAGCTTGAGGATGATCACATTATTTTAAGCTACTCTGCGGTAATTGACTGGAGCAAAGTGGATCAAAATGAAGGGGTCACGGCGATGATCGATGTTAAGGTGACTCCCCAGCGCGGAGTAGGTTTTGATCAAGTAGCGGAGCGGATTTATCGTTTTCCTGAAGTGAAAGCTTTGTACTTAATGTCTGGTGCGTATGATTTATCGGTAGTTATTGAAGGGAAAACGATGTCTGAGATTGCACGCTTTGTTTCAGAGAAGCTTTCAACTGTAGATTCTGTTTTATCCACAACAACACATTTTCAGCTGAAGAAATATAAACATGATGGCGTGGTCTTTGGAGAAGGAGAAGAAGATCGCCGAATTGTGGTGGCACCATGACAACCAAACAAGTAAACAAACGTTTATCTAAAAAAGTGCAATCCATCCAGCCATCAGGCATAAGACGATTTTTCGACCTTGCATCAAGTATGGATAATATCATTTCACTTGGTGTTGGGGAGCCTGATTTTGTGACACCCTGGAACGTACGTGAAGCAAGTATTTCTTCGATGGAGCGCGGTTTCACTGCTTACTCAGCCAATGCGGGCATCATTGAATTAAGAGAAGCAATCTCTAATTATATGACTTCTCGCTTCTCTGTGGATTACGATCCTGAATCAGAGATTTTGGTAACTGTAGGGGCAAGTGAAGCCATCGATGTCGGGATGAGAGCAATAGTAGATGAAGGCGATGAAGTCATTGTAGTCGAGCCGAGTTTCGTATCGTATGCGCCTTTAGTATCGATGGCAGGCGGGGTGCCTGTGGCAGTAGGGACGAATATTGATACTGATTTTAAAGTGACCGCTGCTCAAATTGAAGCTGCCATCACAGACCGAACGAAAGCTATGATGCTCTGTTTCCCAAATAACCCAACTGGCTCTACAATGAATCAGGAAGAATTAAAAGAGATTGCCGAGCTGGCTGAACGCCATGATCTATTAGTATTCTCAGATGAGATCTATGCCGAGTTGACCTATGACGAAGAGCATGTAGCCTTCTCAAGTCTAGAAGGAATGAAAGAGAGAACGGTCATCATTTCCGGGTTTTCAAAAGCATTTGCCATGACAGGATGGCGTCTTGGCTTTGTATGTGCCCCAAAAGACTTGCTTAGTGCAATGCTGAAAATCCACCAATACAGCCTTATGTGTGCACCGACGATGGCACAGTACGGTGCGCTAGAGGCACTGAAGACCGGTATGGATGATGTATACCGCATGAAGCAGTCCTATAAGCAGCGTCGTAATTATTTTGTTAAATCTTTTTCTGAAATTGGATTGGAATGTCACACGCCAGGCGGTGCCTTCTATGCTTTCCCGTCGATTGAAAAAACAGGCCTAACATCTGAACAGTTTGCAGAAAAGCTTTTGCTAGAAGAGCGAGTCGCTGTTGTTCCTGGACATGTTTTCGGTGAAGGCGGCGAGGGGCATATTCGTTGCTCCTATGCAACGTCTATGGAAAATCTCGAACAGTCGGTTGAGCGGATCGGCCGGTTTTTAAAACAGTTTTAAGCTGATAGAAGTTGTGTAATAGGTGAGGTCTTGAGCAATGGTAAGGTTTCAGGATGTTTATGCCTCTGTTACAAAGCTGATTGCGCTCCTTACTCGCGCAATTGCGTCGGTTAAAGGTTTATTTGCGTCTTTCTCAACTAATTGCGTCAAGGCACAGCGGAATTGTATCTTTTCAGAGTGTAATTGCACCGTTCCACTAGCCAATGCAACGTATCTACATCAGAAGAGCTGCTCCTCACTTTTAGAGGAGCAGCTCTTTGACATAAAAAAAGGAGGCAAGAGCATGGCGCTCTTGCCTCAATTATGGGGGAATACGATTGTAATACCTAGTATGACCAATCGGGCACACTTTAAACGTCTCAAACTAAAAAAATATTAAATTTGTTTTCATAAATAAAAAAAGGTAAGATTTTCTCAAACTCAACTATTTATCGAAGGGAAGTAATGACATGCTGTTAGAACGAATTAAAACTGAAAACCCGCTTATTCACTGTATGACAAATGTGGTGGTTACAAACTTTACTGCTAACGGATTACTCGCACTCGGTGCTTCTCCTGTTATGGCGTATGCAAAAGAAGAAGCAGCCGACCTAGCCCAGGTGGCAGGCGGCCTATTATTAAACATAGGAACACTATCAACAGAAGAAGTAGAAGCAATGATCATAGCTGGAAAGGCAGCAAATCAAGCTGGAGTTCCGGTCGTATTAGATCCGGTTGGAGCAGGGGCGACGTCGTTTCGAACAGAAGCGAGTCTTAAGATCTTAAAAGAAGTAGATATTACCGTTCTTCGTGGAAATGCTGGGGAAGTTGCATCTCTTGTAGGAGTAGAAGCTTCTGTAAAAGGTGTTGACGGAGCGATGGAAGGTGATACGATAGAACTTGCTAAGCTTGCAGCAAAACAGTTTTCTTGTGTAGCAGTTGTGACAGGAGAAGTGGATGTGATAAGTGACGGGGTTCATGTCCAAACGGTTTACAACGGTCATCCATGGCTGACTAAAGTTGTTGGGACAGGCTGCCTGCTTGGTGCAGTAGTAGCTGCGTTTATCTCGGTATCAAAAGACGATATTCCGAATGCTTGCAGGGAAGCAGCCGCTTATTACGGAATTGCAAGTGAACGTGCATTTGCTGAAACGAACGAACAAGGTATCGGTTCTTTTCAACAAGCATTTTTAAATCAATTAAACAAATTGACTGATGCGGATGTTAAACAATTAACGCGCACAGAAAAATAAACAAAAAGAAAGAGGCTTAACTATGAGAGGTACGTTTGAAATCGACGGCTTGCCGTCAATGTATCAGGAAGCATTATCGAAAATGGGAGTAAGCGAACCAACTGATATCCAAGCGAAAATGATTCCAGAAGCACTCCAAGGTCAATCCATTATCGCACGCTCGCAGACAGGAACAGGGAAAACACTTGCTTTCCTTCTGCCGGCTCTAGCAAAAATTAACAGCAAGGAAAAAGGGCTGCAAGTATTAATTCTTGCCCCAACTCAAGAGCTTGCGATGCAAATTGTTGAGGTAGCACGTGAACTAACGAAAGAGGCACCGATTGAAATTGGTTCATTTATAGGTGGTGCGAATGTTAAACGTCAATTAGAGCGTCTAAAAAAGAAAAAGCCGCAGCTTGCCGTTGGGACACCAGGCCGTGTGCTGGAACTTGTAGACATGAAGAAATTGAAATTGCATGAGTTAAAAGTCGTTGCAGTTGATGAAGCAGATCGCATGCTAGGAGAGAAATCTTCATGGGATGCTTTTACGGAAATTGCAAAGCGTGCCGGCCGTGATCGTCAGTTCTTATTCGTATCCGCGACGTTACCCGATGACTTTGCTGATATGATCGCTTCATTTGCACCTTTTACAGTCGAGATGGAAGCCGAGGGAGGCCTGTTGGTCGATCATATTGAGCATTTGCTCATTCGCGTGGAAGCAAGAGAGCGAGTCGATATGGCTAGAAAGCTGATCCATGCTGAAAAAATTGAAAAAGGGATTGTATTTGTTAATCAGCTTGAAAAATTAGCTGAAACCACAGAAAAGCTCGTATACCGGAAAATTAAAGCTGCTTCACTTTCTTCAGACAGTACGAAGCAAGAACGTGAGAAGGCTCTAAATCAATTCCGCAAAGGTGACATTCACATTTTAGTAGCTACAGATATAGCGGCTAGAGGACTTGATGTTGATGATGTGACCCATATCATTCAATTAGATCCTCCTGCAAGTCCTGATAGTTATCTTCACCGAGCAGGACGTACAGGTAGAATGGGCAAAGAAGGCAAGGTCGTTACTTTCATTGAACGCAAAGATGAATATAAGGTTGAAAAGTACAAAAGAGAGCTTGGAATTGAGCTTGATGAACGATTTATTGCAGGCGGAGTATTAACTTCGGAAAAGCCCAAAACAGGTAAACGTTAATTAATCCATAAGCCATCTGACATGTCGTCAGATGGCTTATAAGGTGTTGTCTCATTTCTTGTTTTACGTTTCTATATAAACCTGTTAAGATAAGCAAAGATGTAAAATAAAAACTTTTTAAACGATGTTTTGCGTAAAGTCGCATCCTATGTTAATATTAAAAGGTTAATAAATAGTTAGGAGATGTATGTAGATGTCAAATTATGAAGTAGGCAGTATTGTAGAAGGTAAAGTAACAGGAATCAAGCCTTTTGGTGCGTTCGTAGCAATTGACGAGCAAAAACAAGGCTTAGTACACATTTCGGAGGTAGCTCACGGTTTCGTTAAAGATATCAATGATGTTCTTTCTGTAGGCGATGAAGTTAAAGTGAAAATCATGAACGTAGAAGAAAATTCTGGTAAGATTTCACTTTCTATCCGTGCTACACAAGAAGCTCCTGAGCGCCCAGCTCGTCCAGCTAAGCCTCGTAACACTGGCGGCGGTCAAGGCGGACGTAAGCCACAACAACAAAACAAACCTCAACAAGGTTTCAACACACTTGAAGATAAGCTTAAAGAATGGTTAAAGCAATCTAACGAAATTCAAGCTGATCTTAACAAGCGCGCTAAGAAGTAATTCTTGCCACCGAAGCATCCGGTTATACTGGATGCTTTTTTATTTTATATATGGGGAGGAAAGCATCATCTATTGGAGAATATAGTGAGGCGTAGGAATTAAAAGAAGCACCTCAAATCAAGATTTGAGATGCTTAAGCCATTTTTATCGTTCTGTTTCTGGTACGCGTTCAAGTTCCTCATCAGGCTTGAACAGAATTGAAATACAATAAAGACCAGCTAGACCAACAAGCGCGTAAATTAAACGAGATAGGCCTGCAGCTTGTCCGCCAAAGATTGCCGCGACAAGGTCAAAACGGAAAAATCCGATCAGCCCCCAGTTAATTGCGCCGATAATCGCTAAAACAAGCGCTGTACGTTGAATACCACTCACACCATTCACCTCCTGCTATTAAGGATTTGCACAACCATCGATGTGAGGGTGTGCTTCCCTTTTAGAATGAGGATGTCAGTGGACAATTATTCACTTATACCGTTGCCTATTGTTAGGAGACAGTGTTAATTTATGGGAAATGGGATTTGAAGTCTGTTTCCTTTACATATGTCACGGTATTTGTTGATAATAATAGGTAAATCCCTATCAAGGAGGAATACATATGAATCCATTTGTTTTTAAAAATCCAACTAAATTAGTTTTCGGTAAAGGCCAGAATGAAGAATTAGCCAATGAAGTAAAGCGTTATGGCAAGAAAGTATTAGTGGTTTATGGCGGAGGCAGTATTAAACGAAACGGTTTGTACGATCACGTCATCAGTCAATTAAGTGAGATCAATGCCGAAGTGACGGAACTTGCAGGTGTTGAACCGAACCCGCGTTTAACGACGGTTCACAAAGGTATTGAGTTGTGCCGTGAACATGATATTGAGTTTATTTTAGCTGTAGGTGGCGGAAGTGTTATTGATGCAACAAAGGCGATCGCTGTCGGTGCAAAGTACGAGGGAGATATCTGGGATGTCATCACGAAAAAAGATACGCCAAGTTCAGCACTTCCATTTGGAACCATTTTAACTCTTGCTGCGACTGGTTCAGAAATGAATGCAGGGTCCGTTATTACGAATTGGGAAACTAGCCAGAAAGTCGGCTGGGGAAGTCCGTTTTCATTCCCAGCATTCTCTATTTTAGATCCGAAAAATACATTATCTGTCCCAGAAGACCAAACGATTTATGGCATGGTTGATATGATGAGCCATGTAATTGAAGCGTATTTCCATCATGCTGAGAATACACAGCTTCAAGATCGTATTATGGAATCCATTTTGTTAACAGTTATGGAAACAGCGCCGAAGCTGCTATCTGACCTTAATAATATTGAACACCGCGAAACAATTCTTTACTGTGGAACGATGGCTCTAAACGGCATTACTCAAATGGGGCTAAGAGGAGACTGGGCGACACATAATATTGAACATGCTGTGTCGGCAGTGTATGATATCCCGCATGCAGGCGGATTAGCGATTATTTTCCCTCACTGGATGCGCAATAGTCTTGATGAGAGAATCGAGCGGCACGTACAGCTTGCGACTAGAGTACTCGGAGTTGATCCAGAAGGCAAAACTGATCGTGAAATTGCACTTGAAGGAATTGATAAGTTATCAGCTTTCTGGACGGAGCTTGGTGCACCAAACCGCTTAGCTGATTATGATATCGACGAATCACAAATTGAACGCATGGCTGGAATTGCAGCTGAAAACGGCGAATTCGGCAACTTTAGAAAATTAAATAAAGACGATGTGAAAAAGATTTTAACAGAAGCACTATAAGGTGAAGATAGACTTGGACTGAAGATTGTATTTAAGGGGTTTTTTGAACGAAGCAATTCCTTAGCGGAAGAAATATACGTAGACTCCAGTGGGATCCAAAGCAACGGTGAGACCCCGCAGGGCGAAGCTCGAGGAGGCTCACCAGCTTCCCACGGAAAGCGAAGTATATTTTTGGAGCGGTGTGCTTCCTAAATTCCACTTTAACATTCTTCTTTCCAAGTCTTTTGTCTTTAAGTATTAATTAATTTTCCACTGGTTCCGCTTACATTGTCAGATGAACTTGATTCTTATACAGGCATTCGGTTAAAGTGAATAGTGATATGAACGTAAATGATTAAGGAGGCATCACCTTCATGGAAAAAATTCAATTCGATTATTCAAAAGCACTGTCTTTTTTTGGACAACATGAAATTGATAACATGCAAGATGCTGTAACTGCAGCACATGAAGCTCTACATAACGGAACAGGTGCAGGAAATGATTTTTTAGGTTGGATTGACCTGCCAACAGCGTACGATCGTGAGGAATTTTCACGCATTCAAGCAGCGGCTGGAAAAATTAAAAATGATTCCGACGTACTTCTTGTCGTTGGAATTGGGGGCTCATACCTAGGAGCACGTGCAACGATTGAAGCATTGAATCATTCTTTTTATAATGTATTGTCAAAAGAAGAACGTAAAGCGCCGCAAGTATTCTTTGTTGGAAACAATATTTCTTCAACGTATGTAAAAGATTTATTTGCTTTGCTTGAAGGTAAAGATGTGTCTGTGAATGTTATTTCAAAATCAGGGACAACGACAGAGCCAGCTATTGCTTTCCGTATTTTTCGTGAATTTTTAGAAAAGAAATACGGACAAGAAGAAGCGCGTCGTCGTATTTATGCAACAACTGACCGTGAAAAAGGTGCTCTAAAAACTCTTGCAAATGAAGAGGGATATGAGTCCTTTATCATTCCTGACGATGTTGGGGGGCGTTTCTCTGTACTTACTGCAGTAGGACTTCTGCCAATTGCTGTGAGTGGTCTTGATATTGAAGCACTGATGAAAGGTGCTGCTGATGCAAGTGCTGATCTTTCTAATCCAGACCTTAAAGAAAATCAAGCATATCAATATGCTGCTGTACGTAATGCGTTTTACAACAAAGGAAAAACGATTGAACTGATGGTGAATTATGAACCATCTCTTCACTATGTATCAGAATGGTGGAAGCAGCTTTACGGAGAAAGTGAAGGAAAAGACGGAAAAGGAATTTTCCCTGCTTCTGTTGACTTTTCAACAGACCTGCACTCAATGGGGCAATATGTCCAAGACGGCCGTCGTGACTTATTTGAAACAGTATTGAATGTAGGGAAGGTACGGGAAGAGATTAAGATTGAGGAAGCTGATAATGATCTTGATGGCTTGAACTACCTTGCAGGCGAAACGATGGATTTTGTGAACAAGAAAGCCTTTGAAGGGACAATGCTTGCTCATACTGATGGCGGAGTGCCAAACTTAATTATCAATATCCCGGAACTAAACGAATACCATTTCGGTTATTTAATTTATTTCTTTGAAAAAGCATGCGGCATCAGCGGCTACTTACTTGGGGTCAACCCGTTTGACCAGCCAGGAGTAGAAGCATATAAGAAGAACATGTTCGCTCTTCTTGGGAAGCCAGGCTTTGAAAAAGAAAAAGCTGAGCTAGAAAAACGCCTTAAATAAAGATAGTTGAGATCACGCTTTTGCGTGATCTTTTTTGTTTGCTCATTTTTCTTTCGGTCAAAGCACATACTAGGTGTACATTATTTATAAGAAAGGGTGGGGTGAATGATTGCTTTACAATCTGCTGTAGAAGGTAAAGAATTTAAACTTCAAGTATTAGAAGAAAAACTGAAACCGCTTGGCTATGTTATAGGAGGCGGCTGGGATTATGATCAAGGATATTTTGATTATAAAATTGATGAAGAGGTAGGGTATACATTTTTGCGGCTGCCTTTTAAGCCGGTGGACGGAGAGCTAGGGGAAAGAGGAGTAAGTGTTTCATTAGGGCAGCCATTTCTTTTAAGTCATAAATTTCAAAAAGGACTTGATGATAATACAGATCCTCTAAATGGGTTGATTCCGATGACATACAACAGCGTCTTTAACCAATTTCAAGAACCAGTAGATAAAGACGCTAAAGTAGACAATAAATACATGACTGTTGCAAGGAGCTTAGTTCAAGAGCTTGAACTTACTTTATTGTACTAGCATGGAGCCTGTTAATTAATATTAATAAATCACCTTGCTGTATCACTGTGTCATGAGGCGGATGGAGTAAAACTTCCTCAGAACGTTTTACTCCAATTAATAAATCTCCTCCGTTGTATAATTCGATTAACAAAGCAGCAAACGTTTTGTTTACATGTTCTTCCACGATGGGGCTGAATGTTAATTGAGTTCTTTCATTAAAAGTTAATAAGTCGTCTAGTACGTCACTCATGTGATGGTATAACAGACTGTTTATCAGAACTGAACCTGTCAACGTAGTAGATTCCACAATTTCATCCGCGCCAGCCCTTTTAGCGTTAGCAATTTGTTCAGTTGTTAACACTTCCACAATCGTATACACTTCTGGATGCTGAGATTTGACAGCCAATGTGGATAAAATTGAATGAGCATCCGATGAAAACTCACTTCCTTGATGCTGCGCAGTAATAAGCACGCTGCTTGCGAGCCCTATGTTTGCCTGTTTTAATGTAGCATCCTCACTGCTGTTTCCTCTGACAAAATGAATATGTCTTAATCCTTGAGGCAGCTCCTGCAACGTATCATCAATTAATACGATTGATGATTTAGGTTTTACTTTTTGCAAATTTTCAATTGCGTGCCTGCTCCGTTCGTTCCATCCGATAATAATAACGTGCCCATCACCCATAAATGTTAACATCCCTTCACGAAAAGCGTTTACAGTCGAGATCGTTTTAGCGGCAAGTGAGGTGACAAACAGAGTCATAAACCCCACTCCTGAAAAAATTAAAATAATTCCTAAAACACGTCCGATTGTTGTTACTGGTACAAAGTCCCCGTAGCCTACTGTAGAGACAGTGACTAGCGCCCACCATACGGCATCAAACCAAGTAGGGAACACATCAGGTTCGATAAAATGAATAATTAATCCAATCGTAGTGGCTAAAATAAAAACGATGGATATTAATCGAGCGACAAGCGGAATACGTCCTACAAGAGCACGTAAAACAACTAACTCTAACATGGTCGACAACCACCGATCCCTTTTTAATTAATAGTAACCAGTATAACCACTCTCTTGTCCTAGCAATCGTATCTCTGCTAAGATGAATGTGGAATGTATGAAGAGGAGAGGGACATATGGTAACTGCTGTTATTTTTGGATTTGCTATATTTTGTGGCTGGCTTGTCTTCGATGTCACAAAGCACAAGAAACTCACGTTAGAAAATGTCATAAGTTCTCTCGTGGTTGGCGTAGTTGGGGCACTAGGCTGGTGGCTGTTAGATTTAATCTTTTAACATACAAAAAGGAGTATTTCTAATGAGAAATACTCCTTTTTGAGCTTCTATGCGAGCTGACCAATTACTTAACTAGAACGTTGGCCCCCTTTTTTGCCGATTTCAGCGAAGTGATCAGAACCATACTCTTGCTTAACTTTTTCGCCACCTTTACGGCCAGCTTCTTCATAACTCATATTCTGGCTGTTGTTGCTGTTGCTGTTGTTATTGCCGTTGCTATTGCTATTGCCGCTGTTGCTATTGTTATTGCTATTGCTGTTGTTGCTGTTGTTATTGCTGTTATTGCTGTTATTGCTGTTATTGCTATTGCTATTGCCGCTGTTATTATTGTTATTGCTGTTACTATTGTTATTGCTGTTGTTACTATTGTTATTGCTGTTACTATTACTATTGCTGTTGTTACTATTGTTATTGCCGCTGTTGCTATTGTTATTGCTATTGTTGCTGTTGCTGCTATTGTTATTGCTGTTTGATGTTGTGCTGTTATTGTTATTACTGTTGCTATTATTTGATGATGTGGAGTTTTGGTTATTTGAATTTTCTCCACCCTTTTGACCGATCTCTTGGAAATGTTCTTTACCGTATTCTTGTTTCACTTTCTCTCCACCCATACGGCCTGCTTCCTCTCGACTCATCGTGTTACCGTTATTGTTGTTATTATTATTGTTATTGTTTGTAGCCATGTAAATCATCCTCCTAAAAAATTTTAGTGATGTTACACTCCCTGTTTACCAAAGTTAGAAATTTTTCAAACATATTTATTCTAAAAAATTCTAATTTTGACATTTTTAGTCTAAAGGATCGCATCTTTTACCATATTTCAACAAATCGTATATCGCCATCATATCACTAGGATGGTCTTCTGAATATCTAGCCGGAAATAAGGCGAAGAAAATATAGTATATTGAAAAGTAAACAAAATTATAGAAGAAGATATGTGGTGCAAGAATGTCCATTAAAATTAAGCCGTTAACGATGAGAATGCTTATGAAGTTAAACAAAGAGCCACCAATAAATACTAACAAATGGCTGAATGTCGTATCATGTTTAAGTTCTTCGAATTGAAAAAAAGAATGCCAGAAATAAATTCTTCTAATTTCTATGGAGCCAAAAGAAAATATTTTTTTACCGGCACCTATAACGAATGTAACTTTTCCACCGAAAAGCCAGACGAAAAATACATGACCGGCTTGATGTATGATGGTAATCAGCGGGAGGAGAATGAACAAAGAGACAAGAAGAATCGGAACATCTGATAGTGTAAACATATAATATTACCCCCAAAAACATGATGCTCTTACTCACATTGCCAACTTATAGTTAAAATAATCCTCTTTTAATATGTAAATTATTAATTGCTATTAAAGAAAAAGTTGCTATAATAAAAACAAGTACCTTACATACGGGGCATTAGCTCAGCTGGGAGAGCGCTTCGCTGGCAGCGAAGAGGTCAGCGGTTCGAGCCCGCTATGCTCCATAAAAAAAGAAAGGCGACCAAATGCGGTCGCCTTTTTTTGTTACTGTATTTCATATTCTCCTACTTCGTAATTAGATTGCTCTTCATGATGTTCATTGAACTAATAACTTTAACATCCTTGGACTCTTTATTGCTAATATTTTAACTGTAATATTAAATCTATCACTAGCTAAAATGACTCAAGTAATAAAGAACTAATGAAATTTAAAGGGCTTATTACTCATTTTCAAATATCTTACAATTGGATGAAGGGAAATTACTTAGAGAACCGAACATTTAAAAGGCGGTAAAAACATACGAGGAGGAATACGATGAAAAAATGGATTGCAGGATTAACATTAACAGGGTTATTGGCTTTTGGTGGCTCAGGAGTCTTAGCTGAGGAAAAAACGGACTATATTATTACATTCTCACAACAAACAATTCCAAAGGCTATTGTGGAAGAGATGGCTGATTTAGGAGTAGATATTTTACAGGAAGTCCCGCAAATAGGAGTAATCAATGTGAGTACTTCAAATCCTGAATTTAAAGCATGGGCTCAACATCACGGTGGAATTGCAGCTGTTGCAGAGGATGTAGAACTGCGATCCCCAGAAGTTGAACTAGAGCGAGCGTACGAAATAAATCAATTGAGAGTCAATGCGAGTGAAGCTGATTTGTATGAGGAGTACCAATGGGATATTAAACGCGTAACTAATAACGGAGAATCATGGAAATTGAATGCTGGTAACCACGATGTCTTAGTAGGCATTATTGATTCTGGAGTTGATACGACTCACCCTGATCTTAAGGATAATCTATTATTTGCAAAATCATTCGTTCCAGAAACAGCAGACAACTCCTACTCTGGCATGCATGGAACGCATGTGGCTGGTACGATTGCAGCTAATGGTCGAGTGATGGGAGTTGGTCCGGAACTTGCCATGGCCTCTTATAGAGTTAGTAATTGGACGAGTATATTAGCAGGAATTACTACTGCTGCTGATGATGGCGTAGATATTGCGAACTTGAGTCTTGGAACTTACAGCATGATGAATAACGAGCAGCAAAGAACTCTTCACCTTTCAGCTTCACGTGCTGTGAGATATGCACAAAGCAAGGACATGATGATTGTAGGGGCTAATGGAAATAATGCCATTGATTTAGGGAAGAAAATGTATACGATTCCTGGAGAAGGAGCGCAATGGTCAGGGCCTCTCCATGATACATTCTCTGATATACCATGGGTTATTAGCGTGTCATCTTCTACGATTCATGATGAATTAGCTTATTACTCAAACTATGGAAATGTAGATCTTGCAGGACCTGGCGGGGATACGGAGGCAAGAGCTCTTTCAACCGTACCTGGGGGATATGGATATGCGATTGGTACAAGTATGGCTGCTCCTAAAGTTGCTGCTTCACTTGCTTTAGTAAAAGCAGAGAATCCGGAATTGACTCCAGCGCAGATTCGTACTTTATTACAGCAAACAGCAGACTTTGGCACAGGAAAAAGCCGTCAACATTTTGGTCATGGAATTGTAAACGTTTATGAGGCACTAAAAAAATAACATCAACAAAAAGCTGCCAAAAAGGTATAGAAACCTTTTCGGGCAGCTTTTTAATTAAGGACTACTGATTTTGAATATCATTACTCTGTGAAATATCCGATAAAGCCTCTTCAGCTTCATTTTGAAGCGTGTTTTCAACAGCTAAGTCGCCAAGAGCAACCATACCAACTAATTGCCCGTTATCAACAACTGGCAGGCGGCGGATTTGGTGCTGGGCCATTAAAGCAGCTGCTTCATGTGCATCCATTGTAGATGTTCCTACTGTAAGGTTGCTTGTCATACATTCGCGTACCGGAATATGTGTTGAAGTACCCTCCGCAGTTGAACGCAGAGTGATGTCACGGTCGGTAATCATACCTGCTACTTGACCATTTTCAACAACAGGGATGGATCCGACATTATGTTCTTTCATAAGAGCTGCTGCTTCTTGGATCGATTGTTCTGGTGTGACAGAAAATACTTGAGTGGACATAAGATTTTTTAGGTTTTGTGGCATTACGCTCACTCCTTTCGTATCTACTATTTGTTGTTTAGAGTGATTTATACTTGATTATTTCAAGAGCGTTTAGGGTACATATAGAAAAAAGAAAAGACAAAAAGAATGGAGGGGCTGTGCAATGCCTTGGAACAAAAATGATTATCCAGATGCGATGAAGAATTTAAACAAAGAAGTGAAAGAAAAAGCAATTGAAATTGCTAATTCATTAGTAGAAGATGGTTATGAAGAAGGAAGAGCGATACCTATTGCAATTGATGAAGCAGAGAAAATCGGGAACACAAAGAACGATGAAATTTATCAATTAATAAATCAAAATGATCAATGGGCGATCAAGAAAGAAGGAGCAGAGAGGGCAAGTAAGACATTTGAAACGAAAGAAGAAGCGCTGAAATATGGAGATGAGCTGTTAGCGAAAAAGCAGATTCAATTAAAAGTTTATAAAAAAGACGGTGTACTCGAGCGGACCAAGAAATACAGTGAAAAATAAAGGAAACAGACTGGGACATAACCACAGTGTTTGACTCATGATATGAACAGCTCTAATCTAGCGGATGATGTTCACGCAAGGTCTACTTTGGAAGTAAAGAATGTCACTCAGAAGTCCGCCTTACAGTAGGTGTTAACCTCTGCTGCAGGTACTCGCTTTCCGCGGGCGGTCCGGAAGCTTCCGCGGAAAGCGTAGTATATTTCGGGAGCTACATACATAGTCCGCATCGGGAAGTTGAATTTACATAACATCAAACAGTTAATCGCTCAATAAGTTTAAACGGGAGTTCACGCTTTTTTTTGACTGGTTGGAGACCCTCTCTGATCTTATAAAGTGCTTTCAATGCTTCACTGCCCATTTCTTTGATAGGAATACCTATAGTAGAAATATCCATTACTTTTGAAATGTCTTGATTATCAAAACTTAACACAGCCAAGTCTTGTGGAATGTTTATCTGATGCTTTGCTGCTTCTAAAATGACTCCCGCTGCAAGCTGATCATTTGTGGTTAAAATAGCAGTCGGCTTTTCTTTTAGCAACAAGTATTTTTGAACGATAGAAACACCATCTTCCATTGATAAGCAGTGGTCAAATATCCAATTTTTTCTGATAGGTTCTTTTATTTGCTCCATCATTTTCTTATAGGAATGAATTCTTTTTTGGCTGTTGATCCCATCCGTTCGATTTAACGCGATGGCCATTTTTTTATGCCCTTTAGAATGAAGATATTCTAAGCCATAACTAAACGCTTGATCATGAGGGATGCTTATTGAATAAAAATCATCTTGATCGGTATCTTCTAAAAGGATGATCGGACCATATTCTTGATAGGTTCTTACTTCAGTAAGTGAAATGGCACGTGAACAAAATATAATTCCGTCCATAAGATGTCCCCTTAATAGCTCCAAAGCTTCTCTTTCTTTTTCGGTTTCATAATTAGATTGAATAAGCACTAATTGAAGGTGGAGTTTTCTAGCTTCCTCAGCAAGACCTTCTACAATTTCACTGAAATACGGAAGGTCAATTTTGGGGAGGACCACCCCGACAAGATTAGAGTGTTTATTTGCTAATTGGATAGCTTTTAAATTTCTAGAGTAATTAAGTTCTTTTATAGCTTGGTGCACAGCCCTTTTTTTCTCTTTACTTACATAAGGGTGGTCGTTTAGTACTCTTGAAACAGTAGCTACTGACACTTGCGCGATCTTTGCAATTTCTCGAATCGTTGCCATGGGCAATCTCCCCTCAATTTAATTTTTGAAAAAGCACTTGCTATGTAACGCGTTTCATACATTACCTTTTTAGTATCAGTTTAAAAAGGAGTGGATGAAACATGGTAGCAGGTGTGTTCATTATCATTGGTTTATGTATGATTGAATTAATCATAGCAAGTCATATAACAAAAGACCAACAAAGGTCGCTGATGAGTGTGTATGATTTTTTTGATCAATCAAAATAAACTAAGTTTGTCTGTGTTCTGTATGAGCGGTCAAACACATATCATTCAAATAGTGTGATGAGGGGGGAATGATATGTTCTATCATGTGAAGGAACTGCAATATTGGGCGAAGCCAGAACGACCGGATCCAGTTTATGCGAAGAAACTTCAGGAGATACTGGGTGGACAATTTGGTGAAATTTCAGTAGCCATTCAATATTTGTTTCAAGGATGGAATACAAGAGGGAATGAAAAGTACAGGGATATGCTGATGGATGTGGGGACAGAGGAGCTTGCACATATTGAAATGTTAACGACAATGATTGCTCACCTCCTAGAAGGGGCTCCAGTCGATCAGCAGGAACAAGCTGCCCAAGATCCAATGCTCGCTGCAATATTAGGTGGTATGAATCCGCAGCATGCTATTGTTTCAGGGCTCGGTGCGATGCCGGTAAATAGTGCAGGTGTTCCTTGGAATGGCGGTTATACTATTGCAAGTGGGAATTTATTAGCTGATTTTAGAGCGAATTTAAATGCTGAGTCTCAAGGAAGACTTCAAGCTGTAAGATTGTATGAACAGACAGACGATCGTGGTGTAAAGGATATGCTTTCCTTTTTAATTGCAAGGGACACAATGCACCAAAATCAATGGCTCGCTGCTATTAGTGAACTAGAAGCTCAAGAAGGTGTCATTGTTCCAAGTACTTTCCCAAGAGAGCTTGAGAAACGAGAAGTATCTCATTTATTTATCAATTTATCAAGGGGAGAAGAAAGTGCACAAGGACGCTGGGCGAGCGGTCCGAGTATGGACGGGGAAGGTGAATTTCAATATTTTGCTGAACCATACCCATTTGCGGATGCGCCTAGTTTAAATCCAGCTCCTCCGTATATTCATGATACTCCTCCAATGATGTAAAAAGAACAGTCCGAGCGCCTAAGCTTGGGCTGTTCTTTTATAGTTATACTAATGGTTGTTCTGAAACTAATATCCCATCCTCATCAACGTACACATAAGCTCCCGGCTCAAAGTTAATCCCTGCAAATTGAACAGCAACTTGCTCTAGCCCTTTGCCTTGCTTAATGCTTTTTAAAGGGTGAGTGGCAATGGCTCTTACGCCAATATCCATTTGGTTAATTTCCGCGCTGTCTCGAATACAGCCATAAACGATAATTCCAGGGAGCTTCCGTGTAACGGCGATATCAGCTAAATTATCTCCGAGTAAGGCACAGCGAGTTGAACCACCGCCATCAACGACAAGAACACTGCCTTCGGGGATGGTTTGGAGAGCTTTTTTTACAAGGACATTATCTTCATACACTTTAACCGTATGTATAGTGCCGTAAAAAGATTTCCGTTTGCCGAACATCTTAAAAATGGGGTCTGCTATTTTTACTTTTTCTCTAAATTCATCACATAAATCTGCCGTAATAATTTCCATGTTTTCCTCCTGGCTGAATATTCTCAGTGAAAAGTCTGACTCAATAAATTGAATCAGACTTAATTGTTAAATGTTATATAACAGTATGTTGTTTAATCGTGGTTTGCATGTCTTAGGCACTTCTCGCATTGATTGAAATAAGCCTCTTGGATTTGATTAATAACCTTTCCACAATCCGTACACTCTTTCATACCAGTTCTTCTTGTAATCATCGCTTTGTAAGTCATTATTAATCGCCTCCGTTTGTTTTGTTGAATTCATTGTACTATAACAGAAGAGGGGAATGCAAGTTTATTTTCAGATTATTTTTTAAATTTATTTAAAAAGATCAAAGAAAGGCTTAAAACAGCCCTTTAAGAGTGTTTAAGCCTTTTTTACTTCATGTCTTATAGAATGTATTTAAATCGGTCAGCTTTTGTTGTATAGAACCGATTTCTGATTGGAATAAGGTGAACGTATCTTGATTAATTAATGCCATAAATTCTTCAGCAGCATGAAGCATTGAAATAATAGCTTGCTCCTTAGGTAGATCCCAGCTCTCTATACATGTTTCATCATGAAGAATAGAAAGAGAGAGCCTGGTATCATTTATAAGTAACTGAAGTCTTAACGGCTGATAGAGGAAATCAATTGAATATGCCCCTGTTCTTTTCAGCTTCTCTAACCCGTCAATCAAATTAAGCCAGAAGTGGTCAACACTGTCTTGATATCTTTTGCCCAATATTAATTGATCATTGTGGATTATCTCTATATAACCCGGAAACACTGGTTGATGTTTTATTACGTCTATCTCAGTTTTGGTAAGATGTGAAAGCTCTACAGTTTCAGTTTTCTTAGGCTTGTCTAAAATAAAATATGTGTGAATGTGAACCAAGCGTATACCTCCAGTTTAGACGTCCGTTTAATACATTCGCTCTCCCAGCCCCCAGCCATTTGGATACATAGTAATGACTTTTCCTCCTTTAATAACTAGGCGAATTTGCTGGCTTGTACCATTGATTGTACCGTAGACGACTGTGCCGTTGCTAGTGAAACCATTGTTGGCAATTTGTGTACGGTTTTGACTAATAATTTGAGAGATTAGGGATTCATAGAATGAAATCGAATGTCCAGGGTTAAAAAAGGATTGTACCGTTGTAGGGTTTCCTATGAAATGTTCTGGTGCATGTCTTGCTAAAATATGAGTGATGCCATATGTTGAACATGAGCCGAAGTCGAGTTGCACACTTCTATGATCAACAGGGTATGAGGCAATCAACTGAGAAGAAGTTGTGTTAGGCAATCTAAAGTGGCCTTGAGAAGCATTGTTTACCTGGCCGCATGATTTATGGTTAAATGTCTGCCCGGTATGTTTATATTCGATATAATTTTGATGGATATTCCAGTCGTACGTTGTTGCCTCCACTTGAGGAAGTGCAGAGAATACGGCAAGTGCTGCTAGTACAAGGATAAGGTGAAACTTAGTTCTTAGTATTTTTATCATGAGAATCCTCCTTATATGGTTATGTTATGGTCTCCACCAGGCTTGTTTATTGACGAGCCATCCAGATCCTGATGTTGTAAATACAATTGAACCGTTCAAATCCGTTCGATAAATGGATATACCTCGTGCTTGTAGGCGGTCAATCGTTGATTGGTTTGGATGCCCGTATCTGTTGTTGGCACCGACAGAAATGATTGCAGCACTAGGATTTACCCTGTCTAAAAAGGATGCAGTCGTTGAAGTGCTGCTCCCATGATGCCCGACTTTTAATATAGAAGAAGCTAAAGGGGCATTGGAGGAAAGCATGTCATTTTCAGATAAATGTTCCGCATCTCCGGTTAAAAGAAAAGAGGTGGATCCATATACGATGCGGATAACAGCTGAGTAATCATTTATATTACTATAAGAATCTCTAATAGGTGCAATCATAGAGATTGAAAGGTTTTTCCCGTCAACAGTTGTGTTGAGAAGAGTTAACCCTTCTCTTGCTCGTGTAATAGATAATCCTTTTTGATCAATCGCTGTCAACACATCATAGTAGGTTTGTGTTGTAGCAGTAGCATTTGGCAAATACACTTCGCCAATCAAAAAACGATTGATAACATCATCTAATCCGCCGATATGGTCTGCATGGGGGTGAGTCCCGACAACGTAGTCGAGTGAGGCGATGTTTTGGTTTTGAATGTAATTGACGACTGTCTCACCATAATGGTTATCGCCGGCATCAACCAGCATATGTTCACCATTTGGAAGCTTTACTAAAATCGCATCCCCTTGACCAACATCAATAAAATGTACTTGTAAGTTTGAGGACGCGCCTGCAATGGATGTTCCTGTGGATAAAATAAGGGTGAGAATAAAAGTAAATACTAATGCTATTTTCACCCAGGTCGTTTTGCCAAACGTCATCATATCACTCCATTCTTATAAAAATTTCACTTCACAAAAAATGTAGCACAGGAATGTAAATATTCGATTAATTATAAATATGTTTATAGAAAAAAGAGAAGAAAGAGGAAGAAAGTCTGATACGATAGAGGTGGAGGTGCTCTTACTATGTCTAAAACAGCCCCGAAAAGATGTATCATTGACCGGTTTGAGGGTGAATTTGCAGTGATTGAATATGGCAGGCAGACATTTGATTTTCCTAAAGCTCTTCTTCCGGCTGAAGTAAAAGAAGGCGATGTAGTGTCCTTTCAAGCTGCTATTGAAAAAGGTGAAACAGAAGATCTCAAAAAGAAAATTGATGACTTAACTAAGAAATTGTTTAAAGATTAATAAGGTTTAAGATAAGAATGACAGGGAATCTCCTATACTAAAGAGGAGGGATTACCTTGGATAATAAAGAAAAAGACAAAGTTCTTAAAGAAAGAAATGATAAGTCAAAAGCTTTTAAAGAAGATAGAAGCAAACAAAAAGAGCGGGATCAAACAGTGATGCCTGTAGATGATCTTCCGCTAGATGAGATTAAATATGAAGAAGAAGAGGAACGAAAAAAAGAAAAGACGAAAGATCGTTCAACAAGTGAAGAATAAGACCAAGCCACAGTGCTTGGTCTTATTTTATGTGTAAATAAGTTCAGATGGGGTAAGGAAGTATTAGATACAACTTAATTAAAAGGAGAGGATCATAGTGGAACGTGAACGTTATTTTGTTTCAGTAGATATGCCAGTTTTAAGTATTACTAAAACAGAAACCCCTGATAATCTTATTCAATATGAGATTTATGCAACTCCTGATGAAAAGGATGAGATTCACGCCTTGCTTGAATCGGTCAGTAATCAAGATTTTGAACCGCAGCAGATTTTTGAAAGACCGTTTCAAGAAAGAAAAGCGGATAATGAAAAAGATCACACTCAAAAAGAGATAAGAGTTTTATATGAGAAGCTTTATGCGTTAGGATCGCCTGAAACAAAAGAAATATTAGCTGATATTATGCCGGTTGGAAAAACCGATAGCGGCCAAAGTTCTCTTTAGATCGTTCTTGAAGTAATTAACCAAATGTGTATTTTTCACACATTGTCTAACAATCTCACATAATTATTTTTTAAAAATAATGTTTGAGTTCTATGAATAACGGTTACTCAATAAGTACACTAAACAAATTAGGAGGCACAATTACTATGAAAAAAGCAAAAACAATCTTAGCAGGAGCATTTATTACATCAACGATCGTTTTAGGAGCTTGTAACACAGATCAAGAGGTGGACAACCCAGCACCAGAGGATCAGGTAGAAGAGGAAGATAACACAATGGGTGATGATACTGACGACACAATGGGTGACGATGATACAACAATGGGTGACGACACTGACACTGATGAAGATAATGATATGGGCGAAGACATGGGTGACATGACTGAAGATGAGGAGCCTGCAACAACTGCATTTGGTTTCTCAACGTTTGAATTAAGTGTTAACTATGATGAAATGGGCGACAACTATGATGTAACGTATGAACATGATCCAGAGGAAGTACGTGCAGAAATTGATGATTCAGTAAATGACACTCAATTAGAGGGTGATGAAGCGTATACTGAACTAGAAACTACATTTGAAGAAATGGAACTAGACAGCTCTATGAGTGAAGAAGAAATCATTGATGCAGTTGTACAAGGTTTTGGTCTAGATCCAAACTATGACAGCCTTGAGTTAACAATTACTTGGGATGATGGAACAGACCTTGATATTGAACATTCTCAAGAAGATGACACTATGTAATAACCATATAAACGAAACCACATCTACTATAGATGTGGTTTTCAGATTGTTGAGAAACCCCACTTTTTAAAAAAGTGGGGTTTCTCATTTACTGAGTTAGACATCTAAAATATAAATGAAGT